>CAVRUF010000001.1:0-257224 GCA_963724315.1 uncultured Actinomycetes bacterium
CAACCCGCAAAGATGCGGGCCTATCCCCGGCAACCGACCAGGAGACCGCCATGCAGATCACCAAGAACAGCACCGAGACCCAGCCGGGGCCGAGCGAGTGGTTCACCGGCACCGTCTTTCTCGACGCGGTCGCCGCGCCGACGGACGGGTCGCGGATCACCGCGAGCAGCGTCCACTTCACGCCGGGCGCGCGGACCGCGTGGCACACGCATCCGAACGGCCAGACGATCTACGTCACCGAGGGCGTCGGCCTCGCGCAGCGCCGCGGCGGCCCGATCGAGGTGATCCGGCCCGGCGACCGTGTCTTCTTCGAGCCGGGCGAGGAGCACTGGCACGGCGCGGCGCCGGACCGCTTCATGACCCACCTGGCGATGCTCGAGGTCGACGACGAAGGGAACCCGGCAACCTGGGGAGATCACGTCACCGACGAGGAATACGGAGGAGCCCCGGATACGAGCGGCGGGACCTGACCCGCTTCAAGCCGCGAGTCGCCGCTCGGGCTCTTCGACCGGCAACTGGTGGACGCGCGCGCGGCGAGCGAGCGGGAGCGCCTTGAGGACCGCCGCGAACGCCACGAAGCCGGCGACGAGTCCCACCGCGGGCTCGACGAAAGCAAGTCCGATGACGACGGGGAGCGCGACAGCACCGGCGATCAGTTCGTGAGTGGTCATGCCTCGACTGTAGGCGCGCAAACACCGCTCCGGGGCCCGGTTCACCGGCCCGGAACACGACCTTCACCGGCCGGTGGCTAGGGGCTAACCGATGACGCGGATCGGCGTGCCGAGCGGGATGATCTTCTTCAGCCGCAGCGCAGCGCTCGGGGCGACGCGGATGCACCCGTTCGACGCGTTGTGGCCGAGGGACGAGAGCAGATGCGTCCCGTGGATCCCGATCACGCCGCCGAAGTCGAAGTCGGGAAGGCCGGCGGGCGCGCTCAGCTCGAGCGCGAACGCGGTGACGGCGGCGTTCTCCGGCGGCACGTACTTGGCCGCGATGTAGAAGAGCCCGGCGGGAGTCCGGCGGTCGGGCCGGCCGGTCGCGACGCGGGTCTTGAAGACGCGCTTGTTGCCCTTGAACACCCGGAGCCAGTGCGTAGTCCGGTTGACGACGATCATCTTCTCGGCCGGCTTGATCCGCGCCGCCGAGGCCAGGATCCAGCCCCTGCGGTTGAGCGGCCGCGTAGGGATGACGATGCGCAGCCAGAGCTTCCCGGCGTTGCCGTTCGTCCCGCCGGCCAGATGGTGCGATGCAGAGGCGAGCGGCCCAGCCGAGACGGCGGCTCGCCGTGAGCGGCAGCGCAACGGACGTTCACGGTGTTCGGCGAGGCCGACGAGGTCGCTCTGCGAGAACCCGATCGTGGAGCAGCACCGTCGAGCCGGAGCGGATGACGAGCTGCGCCATCGTCGGGATCGGAGCTCGCCTGGATCGTCCTGGACGATCGCGGAGTACAGGTTGCCCTTCGTCCCGCCGACGCGCGCGGTGAGGATGAACCCGTTCGCGCGAGCGTCGTGTCTTGAGGACGAGCTTGGCGTGCTTCGCGGCGACGAACCCGATGCGCTTCTGCGACACGGCGAGGACGTACTGCGTGAGCCCGTCGGCGCGGTAGTCGCGGAGCAGCAGAAGGCTCTTGGAATGGGTGCTCGGGTTCTGGCGCACGTTGACGGCCGGCGCGATGACCGGGCCGGACGCGGGGTACGACGAAGCGCCGCCCGCAGACGCGACGCTGGGCACGGCAAGCGCCGCCGCCAGCACGATTAGGAGAGCCCCCTTCCGAATCACCAAGTCGAAGCGTAGCGGTGGTCCCCGCAGGTAACCACCCCTAGGGGATTCGAAGCCCAGGGCGCGTCGATACAATGCCCCGGCTCGCGGGGGCGTAGTTCAGTTGGTTAGAACGCCGGCCTGTCACGCCGGAGGTCGCGGGTTCGAGTCCCGTCGCTCCCGTTTTACGCAAGGCCGTATGGCTAGTGGGGATGCGGCCTCAGCCGTTCGGGCTGGTCTCGGAGCCCGACACCACGGCGACACCACTTCCCGCCGTCCCGGGCGTCTAGACGGGCGCGGATCGCGTCCTCGGAGTCGCGGGCCAGGTGGCCGTAGGTGCGGTCAATTTACGACCTGGCTCGAGACTCACCGGATCAGCAGCACGTGGAAGGAGACGGCGGGCCCGTCGATGGCCGCGCCGTTGGATTGCAGACCCTGATCGAGACCGAATCGGTCTGCGCCAACCAGGGCGCGTACATCAAGTTTGACCAGACGGCTCCCACCGGATGGGCGATCACGACGTCGCCGTTCACCGCTCCCGTGACCGTTGCCGTGTCGGAGCTGCAGCTCTCTGCCGCGATGTTCGGTGGATCGAAGATGACCGTGGTCGAGACTGCGCCGATGTCGGCCTTTCGGAGCCCCGTGGCCTGCGCCGCATTGATCACATCGGCTCCGGTGATCGCGTTGTTCTTCACCTTCAGCGAGGTGATCGCGTTGTTCTTCACCTTCGGCGAGGTGACCGCGTTCCTCTTGAGCTGCTTCGCTCCGACGCTGTTCTTCGGCAGCTTGATCGCGGCGTAGCTCGTCCCGCCGAGCGCGACGGTAAGGGCGATGCACGCGACGACCATCGCCGGAGACGGACTGAGGCGTAGATGGTTCATGTTCCTCCTCCTATTCGACGAAGCAGTCCTATCCCAGTCGCGTCGGTCGATCAAGCCTGCGCTAGGGACATGCGGATCTCTGCGGTTGGAACGAGCATGGAACGCAGCGGGTTCGAGTCGCGTCGCGCCCGTCTCTTTGCAGATCTTTTACGCAAGAGGCCGCGCGCCCCCGCTTCCCATCCCGCGTATGTCCCGCAAGGAATCCGAGTGGCACCGGGCGACTCAGGTCATGCCCCACCCAATGAGGTGCCATCCAGCGAGTAGCCCACCGAGCGCAACCGCCGCGACCGCAAGGGCGGCGTACTGCAGCCTCACCGCGCTCGACCACCAGCGTCCAATCCAGCCCGACGCAACAAGAGCCACCGTGGAGACGCCCAGGACGACTACGGCCAGCGGCAGGTCGCACGGCCAGCCGCTCAGCCAGAGACAGGTCGAGCCAGCCCACGAAACCGGTGTCGACGAGCCCGGGCTCCCAGACGAGAAGGGTCACGGTTGCAAGCATGAGCAGTGCGGTCGCACCTGCGACCGCCGCCGTGAGGCCACGCCAACGGCGGGTCGCGGTTCGCCGACCCGTCGGCGAGGAGCGCGAGCCGGCGGAGCGGCGGACGATCCGCACCAGCGCGGCGGCCAGCCATGCGACGGCGACGAGCGCGGCCGCCCCGAGGATCGCCCACTGCCACGGGGAGGGCCCGCCCGAGACGCGAACGAGCCGGAAGTTCCGCCAGGTCGGGACCGGTCCCCGAAGGTCCAGCGTCTCGCCGTTGTCGGCAAGGAAGAGGCCGGGCTCGACCTCGGCGAGGCGGTGGCGAACGATCGACTCGGTCTCGTCCTCGGCCTCGGCCTCGAAGTACGGGACGCCTGCGTCGACGACGAATCGGCCCGGCGGACTGGACAGGGAGAGCACACCCCACGCGGGCGCTCGGTAGAGGCCGGAGTACCTCGCCCAGCGCGTGGCCTCATCACCCGTCGGAACCATGGCGGCGTTGGCGACGAGGTTCGCCAACCCGGCCGGGGGCTCGAACTTCGGGTTCGGATCGACGGCCGGCGGCCGCGACGGCAGCGCAAGCAGCCGATCGCGATACACACCAGTCTCACCGACGAGGTCCGCGAGAATCGACAGCGCGAGGTCGCCCTGGAGCTGATGGTCCTGGGAGTTGGTCAGGATGGCGATCCCGATCCCCAGCTGCGGCAGCCACCACAGGTCGGAGATGAACCCGAACCCTCCGCCGCCATGGTCGAAGAGATCCGGCCGTTGGTCCCAGCGGTTCCAGCGATGTCGGACAACGCCGAGCGCGTACCCCGCAGGCTCGCCGGCTCTCGGCGGCGGGACCGTCTGCATCTCGTCGAGCCACTTCGGGTCGAGCACGACCCGGCCGTCGATCGAGCCGTCGTTCAACTCGAAGTGGAGAAACCGGGCCATGTCCGCAGCGCTCGTGTAGAGGCCGCCGGCCGCCGTCATCGGCTCGTAGAGCGGCGGTGAGGGATAGGGGTCGACGTGTCCCACGGCGCGATTGTCGGCCGACCGGATCGTGGTCCGGTCGAAGGTGCTGCGCTCCATGCCGAGCGGCTCGAGCAGGGACTCGCGCATGACCTCCGGGAAGGGCATGCCCTCGACCCGCTCGAGGATGTAGCCGGCGAGGTCGATCCCGAGGTTCGAGTAGGCATAGCCGCTGCCGACCGGGAATCGCAGCCAGGTGTCGGAGATGCTGCTCACGTGAGCGTCGAAATCGCCGGGGTCGAGCTCGTTGTTGTTCCCCACCGGCGCCTCGTGCGTGAAGCCCGCGGTGTGGCTCAGGAGCATCCGGAGCGTGATCTTCCGTTCGGGGTGTTCCTCGAATGCGCTGTGGACGGTGAACCCGGGGAGATAGGTGGTGATCGGCTCGTCGAGGTCGAGCCGACCCGCCGCGACGGCCTGCATGACCGCCGTGGCCGTGAACAGCTTCGACATGGACTGGACGCTGAAGACCGTGTCGGCGTTCACAGGAGCGGAACCCTGTCGATCGAGATGGCCGAAACCCTCGACCCACAATGTCTGGTCCTTGTCGACGAGGGCGACGGCGAGTCCGGGTATGCCCTGCTCGTCCATCAGCTCCGGGATGCGCTCTCGGTACCTCGCGATGACCGTTTCAGCCGCATCGTCCGCGAGGGCTCGTTGCGTCGAGTCGAGCGGAGCGATCGAGGTGGCGAGCGAGAACACGAGTGCCGCGCCGACCGCACGCGCCACGAATCCGCGCAGCCGGCGCGAAGGCCGGTGGCGCGTCTGCGCGGCCGGTTGCTCGTCCTTCGAGCGCATCGCTCGCACCATGAGCCACGTCTCCTCTCGGATGCCACAAGCGTCGCGTGTGCGTTGCCCGCGCACATCGGTGACCTCGCTGATCCCTCATGTGGTCAACTGCGCACCAGCGCGGGAGGCAGCCGAAAGGACGACGTCCGGTTGGATGTCCCGCCCTGGGGCGGGACCAGCGGCGAGCTCGGTCCTCAGCTCACCGCTTTCTTCACGAGCGCGCCGATCCTTGCCTCGTCGGCGGCGGTCAACTCCTTCAGCGCGAAGGAGGTCGGCCACATGGCGCCTTCGTCGAGGTTCGCCTCGTCGCTGAAGCCGAACGTCGCGTACCTCGACTTGAACTTCTGCGCGCTCTGGAAGAAGCAGACGACCTTGCCGTCCTTGTTGGAGTACGCAGGCATCCCGTACCAGGTCTTCGGCGAGAGGTCGGGCGCGCTGGCCTTGACGATCTCGTGGATCCGCTCGGCCATGGCGCGGTCCGGTTCCTTCATCTCGGCGACCTTGGCCAGCAGGATCTTCTCACCGTCCGCCTTGTTCCTCTCCGCCTTCAACTCTTGGGCGCGCTCCTTCATCGCGGCTCGTTCCTCGGCCGTGAATCCCTTGGACGCCTTGCCGGTCGCGGCGGTGCTCTTGGCGGACGTCTGCGTGCCCTTCTTTGCGGTCTTCCTCTCAGCCATTGCGAAACACCTCCGCGCGCCGGACGAGTTCTAGCCGCTTGACCTCCGGTGCGTTCGCCCGACGGCTCAGCGCAGCTCCTGGATGCGGATCAGGTTACAAGCGTGTCAACCTGTCCGCATGACGGACTCGGACGCGATCCCGATCCGCGCCGCGGGGCTGACCAAGCGGTACGGCGACACGCTCGCGCTCGACGCGCTCGACCTCGAGGTGCGGCCCGGCGAGGTGTACGGCTACCTGGGCCCGAACGGCGCCGGGAAGACGACGACGATCCGCCTCGTCCTCGGGCTCCACCGGCCGAGCGCCGGCCGCGCGCTCATGTTCGGCGTGGACGCCTGGCACGACGCGGTCACGGCGCACCGGCGCGTCGCCTACGTCGCGGGCGAGCCGTTCCTCTGGCCCGGGCTCACGGGAGCCGAGACGTTCGAGTACCTCGCGCGCCTGCACGGGCCCGTGGACACGGCCTACCGCGACGAGCTCGTCGAGCGGTTCCAGCTCGACCCTTCGCGGCGCATCCGCGCGCTCTCGCACGGGAACCGCCAGAAGGTGCAGCTCGTCGCCGCCTTCGCAACCCGCGCCGACCTCCTCGTCCTCGACGAGCCGACGAACGGCCTCGACCCGCTCATGGAGGTCACGTTCCGCGAGACGGTGCTCGAGGCGAAGGAGCGCGGGCAGACCGTCTTCCTCTCCTCTCACATCCTGAGCGAGGTCGAGGCGCTCTGCGACCGAGTCGGAATCCTCCGGCTGGGGAGGCTCGTGGACCAGGGCTCGCTCGCCGAGCTTCGGCATCTGAGCGCGCAGACGGTCGAGATCACGTTCGCGGGCGCCGCGCCCGAGCTCCCGGCGATCGAGGGGGTGGACGTCGTGCGGGCGGGCGAGAACGCGCTTCGCTGCGAGGTGACCGGGAGCGTGGGGCCGCTCCTCGAGGCGCTCGCGGGCCACGACGTCGTCGCCCTGACGAGCCGGGAGCCGTCGCTCGAGGAGATCTTCCTGCACCACTACGAGGGCGACGGCGGTGCGGGCGGCTAGCGCGGTCGCGCGCCGGACGTTCGCGGACGGCAGGATCCGGACCTTCTCGTTCGCGGTCTTCTTCTTCCTCGTCGCGGTCGTCAACGTCGTCGGCTACCGCCACACGCTCCCCACGCTCGAAGACCGCATCGCCTTCGTGCGGAGCTTCGGGGACAACAAGAGCGTCCGCCTCTTCTACGGCGTGCCGCACGACCTGCTCACGGACGGCGGCTACGTGGCGTGGCGCGTCGGCGGGATCCTGCCGATCTTCGCCGCCATGTGGGGGCTCCTCGCGGCGGTTCGGGCGCTGCGGACGGAGGAGGACGCCGGGCGGCAGGAGCTCGTGCTCGCAGGGTCGGTGACCAGGCGCTCGGCCTTCCTCGCCGCGCTCGCGGGCATCGGCGCCGGCGCGGCCGTCCTCTGGCTCGCGCTCCTCGCCGCGTTCGTCGTCACAGGGCTCGCCGTCGGCGGGTCGGCCTACCTGGCGCTCGCGATCGTCGTGTCCGGCGCGGTGTTCGTCGGCGTCGGCGCGGTCGTGAGCCAGGTCGCGCCCAACCGCCGGATCGCGGTCGAGCTCGGCAGCGCGGTGCTCGCGCTCGCCTTCCTGCTTCGGGTGGCCGCGGACACGTCGGATCTCGGCGGGCTGCGCTGGGCCACGCCGCTCGGCTGGATCGAGGAGCTGCGGGCGTTCGCCGATCCGCGACCGGTCGTGCTCCTTCTCCCGCTCGGGGCGACCGCGCTCCTCCTCGTCGCCGCCGGGCTCGTGTCGGCGCGGCGCGATGTCGGCGCCGGGATGCTCCCCGCGCGCGACACGGCCGAGCCGAACCTGCGCCTGCTCGGCTCGCCGGCGGCCTTCGCGCTGCGCGGCGAGCGCGCTGTTCTCGCCACGTGGATCGCCGGAGTCGGCGCGTTCGCGTTCGTCTTCGGCGTGATCTCCGACAGCATCGCCACGCTGGAGCTGCCGGAGAGCGTGACGAGCCAGATCGAGGAGTTCGGCGGCGTCGCGATCCTGACGCCCGCCGGCTACCTCGGCGCCACGTTCCTCGCCTTCGTCTTCGCGCTCAGCCTCTTCGGCTGCTCCCAGGTCGCGGCGGCGCGCCGCGAGGAGGTGGAGCAGCTCGAGACGCTCCTCGCCCTTCCGGTGCGGCGGCGCAGCTGGCTCGGCGGCCGGCTCGTGCTCGCCGTCGGCGCCGCCGTCGCAATCTCGCTGGTCGCGGGCTTCCTCGCCTGGGCGGGAGCGGCGTCCCAGGGAGCCGACGTCGGGTTCGGTCAGATGCTCGGCGCCGGCGCGAACTGCCTGCCCGTGGCGTTCCTCTTCCTCGGAATCGCCGCGTTCGCCTTCGCCGTGCTCCCCCGGGCAAGCGTCGGCATCGCGTACGGGCTCGTCTGCGTCGCCTTCGTGTGGGAGCTCTTCGGGGCGGTGCTCGGCGCGCCCGAGTGGATGCTCGACCTGTCCCCGTTCCACCACATGGCGCTCGTTCCCGCCCAGCCGTTCCGCGGCGTCGCCGCCGCGGCGATGCTGGCGGTCGGGACGATCGCGGGCCTCGCCGCCCTCCGCCTCTTCGCCAGGCGCGATCTCGTCGGAGCCTGACGGATGCGCAACCGGCTCTGCCCCGGTGCTGCGGGCCGCAACGTCAGGTTGCCAGCGCTCGAGCCGCGGGATACAGTCGCGCTCGCCGCATGTCGAACTTCCCTGTGCTGGAAGTCGTAATCGGGCTGAGCTTCGTCTACTTCGTGTTCAGCCTGATCTGCTCTGCCGTGACCGAGGCGATTGCGTCCCGGCTCGAGTGGCGTTCGAAGACCCTGGAGACGGGGATCATGAACCTGCTGAGCGGGAGCGAGGACGTCACGTCGGCGGGTCGAGACCTCGCGGGCAACTTCTTCGACCATCCGCTCATCCAAGGGCTGATCGCACCGAAGAAGCCGGGAGCAACGAAGGCGCCGCGTCCGTCATACATCCCGTCGCGCACCTTCGTCGCGGCGCTCATGGACATCGGCGCTCGCGCGGCCGCGAAGCCGAAGGATCCGGACGCAGAGCCCGACGAGAGTTCGGTCGCGACGGTCGACCTCGCCGCGGCGATCGGCGGAATCGAGAACGCCAAGGTGAGAGAGGCGCTCTTCGCGCTCTATCGCGAGGCCGACGGTCGCACCGATAGCTTCCGCCGCGGCGCAGAACAGTGGTTCGACGACTCGATGGCTCGAGTCTCAGGCTGGTACCGCCGCAACGTCCAGCGGGTGCTGTGGATCACGGCGGCGGTCCTGGTTCTGCTTCTGAACGTCGATACCGTGCAGATCGGGCGCACGCTGTGGACGGACGACGCCAGCCGCGCGGCCGTCGTCGCGCGCGCCGAGACCGCGGCGCAGGAAGACGGCGAGAATCTCGACCTCGGGGAGACGGCGAGCTCGCTCGAGGTTCCGATCGGATGGAACCTGTTCGAGTTCGGAGACGAGCCGGGGGACATCCCCAACGATCCGGCCGACGTGATCGCAAAGCTCCTGGGGCTTCTGATCACCGTCGCCGCCCTCTCGCTCGGCGCACCATTTTGGTTCGACCTGCTCGGCAAGTTCGTCCGCGTCCGCGGCACGGGTACGCCTCCCCGGTCGAGCGACTACATCCGGAGAGGCGAGAGCAGCGACGTGGACGAGGGCGGCGCCAAAGCCTCGAGCTGACGACGGCCGAGCAGGTCGGCCGCCCTCGATCCGGTTACCCGGCGACTCGCCGGTAACCCCCGGGCCGGTGAAGGCCCGGGGGTTGAACCATCGGTCTAGGCGGAGACGGTGGTCGACCTGATCTCTGCGGCCGGGGCCTCGGCCTCGCCGAGGTCGAAGCGCGGGAGCCACTCGAGCCAGCTCGGCACGTACCAGTTCCACTCGCCGAGGAGCTTCATCGACGCGGGGAGCAGGACGCCCCTGACGATGGTGGCGTCGATCAGGATCGCGGCCGCGAGCCCGACGCCGAACTGCTTGAAGAACAGCATCGAGAGCGTCGCGAAGACCGCGAACACGGCGACCATGACGATCGCGGCGCTGGTTACAACGCCTGCGGTCGACCTGATGCCCTGTGCGACGGCCTCGTCGGTGGTGGCGCCGCGCCTGGACGAGCTCGCGGATCCGGCTCAGGAGGAACACGTGGTAGTCCATCGAGAGCCCGAAGAGGATCACGAACAGGAGCAGCGGGACCACCGGGTCGATCCCGGCCGTGGAGCTGAAGCCGAGGAGACCCGGCGCCGAAGCCGTGCTGGAAGACGATGACCAGCACGCCGTAGGCGGCGGCCACCGAGAGCAGGTTGAGCAGGATCGCCTTCGTCGCGACGACGATCGAGCGGAAGGCGACGAGCATCAGCACGAACGCGAAGACGAGGACGAAGGCGAAGACGAGCGGCAGCTTCGACTTGATCTCGTCGGTGGAGTCCTTCCACTGAGCGGTCAGACCCGTGACGCCCGCCTCGACGTTCGGCACGGCGCCGACCGTCTGGGGCACGATCTCGTCGCGGAGCAGGGCGAGGGACTTGTTCGACTCGGTGTCGGTGCCGCTGCCGTCGATCGGCAGCGTGATGTTCGCGACCGTTCCCGCGTCGTTCACGTCGACGGAGATCGGCTCGTGCACGCGGCCGCTCGCGAGGGCGCGCTCCTCGAGCTTCTCGATCGCGGCCTGTACCTCGGGGGCGTTCACGTCGGCGCCTTCACGACCACGTTGGCCGGAAGGGCGGTGCCGGGGAACGCCGTCCTGCATGCGGTTGTACGTCTGGACCGCGGCCAGCGTCTGCGGGAACGTGTCGGGACCCGGCGTGACCATCTGGAGCTGGAGCGCCGGAAGCGCGAGCGCGACCAGCAGTCCGGCCGAGCAGGACGGCGTAGAGCAGCGGCCGGCGCAGGACGCGGTCGACGATCGAGCCCCAGAGGCGACCCTCGCGATCGTTGCGCCGGCGGCCGAGGAACGGGATTCGCACCCGCTCGACCCTGTCGCCGAGCCGCGAGAGCAGCGCGGGGAGCACGGTCAGCGAGCCGAGCATCGCCATCGCGACGACGAGGATCGTGGCGACGCCGAGCGACGCGAAGATCTTGTCGCCGGTCAGGAACATCCCGGCCATCGCGACGATCACGGTCAGGCCGGAGACGAGCACCGCCCGTCCCGAGGTGGCCGCGGCGGCCTCGATCGCAGCGCTGCGTCGCTGCGACCGGCCGCCCGCTCCTCGCGTGCGCGGCGGAGGTAGAAGAGCGAGTAGTCGACGCCGACCGCGAGGCCGATCAGGAGCACGACCGCCGGGGCCTGCTGCGCCACGGGGACGATGTGGCTGGGCAGGGCGATGAGCCCGAACGTCGCGAACACCGCGGTCAGGGCGAGCAGGAGCGGAAGGCCCGCGGCGACGAGAGCGCCGAACGCGATCATGAGGATGACGAGCGTGACCGGCAGCGACAGGAGGCCGGCCTTGCCGAGGTCCTCCCCGTACGCCGTCTCGATCGCCTTGACCGCGCTCGCGTCGCCGAACTCGCCGACGTAGAGCTCCGGGTGCGCCTTCTGCGCGTCGGAGACGGCGGCCAGCACAGGGTCGATCTTCTCGGCGGCCTTGTCGGCCTCGCCGGCGATCTCGAACTCGACGAGCGCCGAGCGGCCGTCCGCCGAGACGGTGCCCGTGCGGATCGTTCTCGACGACGTCGATCTTCCGCGAGCCGCGCCGACGACGTCGTCGACCGCGGCCGCGAAGGCCGGGTCGGTCGCCGTAGAGCGAGCTCGACTGGATGAGGACGCTCTCGCCGGCGGGCCGCTTGAAGCCCGCGTCGAGGACGCGGTCCATCCGGCCGGACTCGCCGGGTCCCGCCGGTGTTCGGGTCGAGCGACTTCGTGCCGACGGCGCCGCCGAGCGCGAAGGCGACGAGGACGAATGCGATCCAGCCGAACGTGGCGGTCTTCCAGTGGGCGGCGCTCCAGCGTCCCATGCGCGCCGCAATGTTGTTCGAGTGGCGTTGCGGACATGATGTTGTTCCTCCTTGGCGTTCGAGAATTCATTGGGATCGACGCTAAGAGCGCGGCGGCGCAACGGCCTCGTCCGCAGGCCCGATTCGCACTGGGACCGGGCGACGATTCGGACTCCTACTCAGGTAGGAGGCGGCGCGTGAGAGCGTGGAGTACGTTCACGGCGTGAACAGGCTTTTCTCCCTCACGCGCAGGTACGGGCTCGACGTGCTGATCGTCGCCGCGGCGATCGAAAGCGCCCTCGAAGTCGTGTTGCGCCAGGACGCGGCGGAGGCCCCGGAGCTGTCGGTCTGGGTCGCCGCGCCGGCCTGCGCGCTCGTCGTTCTCGTGCTCCTCGCGCGGCACCGCTTCGCGTTCGCCGCCCCGGCGGCCATGTGGATCCTCTGCGCGGCGCTCTCGTTCGTGGACGGGCGGCTGTCGCCTTCACGGCCGGCGTGTACGTCGCGGGAATGGCCGCGGCGTTCCTCCTCGGGAACCTGCCGAACGCGAGGCAGGGCCGGCTGGGGCTCGCAATCGTCGTCGGGAGCGCGGCGACCATCGTCTACAACATCCCCGACCACGCGGCCGGGACGCTCCTCTTCATTCCGCTGTTCTTCGGGCTCGGCTGGCTCGCGGGCTTCGCGGTGCGCGAGCGCGCGGAGCAGGCCGAGGCCGCAGAGGAGCGGGCGCTCCTGGTCAAGCGCGAGCGGGACGCTGCGATGCGGATCGCGGTCGCGGAGGAGCGCGCGCGGATCGCCCGCGAGCTCCACGACGTCGTCGCCCACGCCGTGAGCGTGATGGTGCTCCAGGTCGGGGCCGTGCGCCACAAGCTGCCCGCCGAGCGTTCCGAGGATCGCGAGGCGCTCGAGAACGTCGAGCGGCCGGCCGCACGGCGCTCGCCGAGATGCGCCGGCTCCTCGCCGCGCATGCGTCCCGACGGGGACGACGACTCGAGCTCGCGCCCCAGCCGGGCCTGGACAGCCTCGACGCACTCGTCGAGGAGATCGCGCCGCGCCGGCCTGCCGGTGCGAGGTGCACGTCGAGGGCGACCCGGTCCCGCTGCCGCGCGCGATCGACCTCTCGGCCTACCGGATCGTGCAGGAGGGACTGACGAACGCGCTCAAGCACGCGCGCGCCGGCCGAGGCGGACGTCGACGGTCCGCTACGGCACCGACGAGCTGCGGATCGAGGTGCGCGACGACGGCGCCGGCGCGGCGACGAGCGACGGCCTCGGCCACGGCCTCGTCGGCATCCGCGAGCGGGTGAAGATCTACGGCGGCGAGATGAGCGCCGGGGCCCGCAGACGACGGCGGCTTCGTGCTCGGCGCGCGTCTGCCGCTCGGCGGAGGCCGGCGCGTGAGCATCCGCGTCCTCGTCGCCGACGACCAGTCGATGGTGCGCGCCGGGTTCCGCATGCTGCTCTCCGGCGAGGCGGACATCGAGGTCGTCGCCGAGGCGTCGAACGGGCTCGAGGCGGTCGACAAGGCGGCCCGCTTCAACCCGACCGTGGTGCTGATGGACATCCGCATGCCCGAGCTCGACGGGCTCGAGGCGACCCGGCGGATCCTCGCCGCCGACGCCGGCGGCGCGGATCCTGATCCTGACGACGTTCGGCCTGGACGAGTACGTCTACGAGGCGCTGCGCGCCGGCGCGAGCGGCTTCGTCCTCAAGGACGATCCGCCGGAGCAGCTGATCGCGGCGGTCCGCACGGTCGCCGCCGGGGACGCGCTGCTCTCGCCGGCGATCACGAAGCGCGTGATCAAGCAGTTCGCGGGCATCCCGCGCCCTGCGCCTCCCAAGGAGTTCGCCGACCTGACGTCGCGCGAGCAAGAGGTCTTCCGCCTGATCGCCGACGGCCGCTCGAACCCCGAGATCGCGCAGGAGCTCTTCATCAGCGAGACCACCGTGAAGACGCACGTGACGCACATCCTCCAGAAGCTCGACCTGCGCGACCGCGTCCAGGCCGTCGTGCTCGCGTACCAGACGGGCCTCTTCGAGCGGCGGTCGAGCACTCCCGACGAAGGCCCGGCCGACTGAGAGCCGGTGTACCGACCCGGCGCGGTTGCGGGGGCGGCGGCACGGGTGTAAGAGTCACGAGACATGCCCACGCTGGAGCTCGCCTCTCGTTGGAGGCTGATCGGAGCCGGCACCGGGCTGGCGGCGGTGGCGGCCTACACGCTGCTCGTCGCCGTTCCGCTTCCGGACAAGCTCGGCGCTGTCATCGCGAGCATGTTCGGCCCGCTCGTCGGCTGCGCGAGCATCGGTCTCTATCAGGTGCTTGCCTGGCGGCGCGACACGGTGGCCGGATTTCTGGCCGCGGTCGCAAACGTCGCGGCCGGAGCCCTCGTGGTCGCGATGCTGCTGGTCCAGCTCGCGCTCGACGACGCGGAGGAGCATGCCCCGGGTCTGGATGCGTCGACCGAAGAGATCTTCGACCACGTCCACTTCGGGCTCGATCTCGCGTGGGACACGTTCATCTGCCTGGGAACGTTCCTGTTCGGCCTCGCCATGCTGCGGCGCGTCGGTTTCGGGCCGATAGTCGGAGGCGCCGGAATGGCCATCGCGGTCGCCGTCTACGCGGTGAACTTCGCCGTCTTTCCCGAGCCTCCCAGCGAGAGCGCCGTCGACCTGGGGCCCCTCATCGGCCTCTGGTACGCGGTCGTCTCCGCGCTCCTGCTCCGGCGATCGGTTCTGGAGTCGCCTGGAGGCGGGTAGCTCCCATCCGAGCGGCTCGGCCGCCGCTCACCGGGAACCGTAGGCTGCCCGGCATCGAAACCCCGGCCTCCCCGCACAAGCCCCACCGAGCCCTCGAGATCGCGCTGGTCGTCTCGATCGCGGTCGCCTTCGCCGACTCGTCGATCGTCGTCCTCGCGCTGCCCGAGCTGTTCGTCGACCTGCAGACGACGATTCCGCGCATCTCGTGGGTCGTGACCGCCTACAACCTCGCGGTCGTCGTCGGCGCCTTCGCGCTCCTCCCGTTCCTGCGGCACGTGCGGCCGGCCTGGCTCGCGCTCGCGGGGCTGGGGGTCTTCCTCGTCTCGTCGGTCGTGTGCGCGCTGTCCCAGACGCTCGAGACGCTGGTCGCAGGGAGGGTCGCGCAGGGGATCGGCGCCGCGTTCCTCCTCGCCGCGTCGCTGCCGCTGCTCGTCGTCCTGAGCGGCGACCGCCGGCGCGCGATCACGCTCTGGGTCGCCGCCGGGACGCTGGGAACCGCCGTCGGGCCGGCGCTCGGCGGGATCCTCACGGACGTCTTCGACTGGCGCGCGATCTTCGCCGTCCAGGCGCCGCTGGCCGCCGCGGCCATCGTCGCCGCGCTCCATCCGCTGGCGCGCGGCTCGGCCCTCCGGCCGAGCGCGGCCGGGTGCCGCTGGGCTCGGCCCTCGCCCTCGCCCTCACCTACGCGGCGCTCGTCGGCGCGCTCTTCCTCTCGGTGCTGCTCATCGTCACCGCCTGGGACTACGGGCCGCTCGCGGGCGCGGGCATCGTCAGCGCGCTGCCGCTCGCGGCGCTCGCCGCCCGGCCGCTCTCGGCGCGGCTCTCGGGGCTCGTGGACGTCGTCGGCGGCTCGGCGCTGCTGGCCGCGGGGCTCGTCGCCCTCGCGCTCCTGCCGGCCAGCGACCCGGTGTACGCCGTGCCCGCGCTCGCGCTCGCCGGCGTCGGTCTCGGGCTCGCGCTGCCGCCGCTCACGTGTGCGTCGCTCGCCCGCGAGGGGATCTCACGCAGAGCGGCGCGACCTCCGTCGGCGTCCGCCACGTCGGGCTCGTGATCGGCCTGCTCGCCGTCGCGCCGCTGCTCTCCTCCGAGCTCGAGAAGGCCGAGGAGACCGCGACGCTGAACGCGACCGCGGTGGCCCTCGACGCGCCGCTGCCGCTGACGACGAAGATCCCGATCACGCTCGACATCTACCGCGAGTTCCAGCGCGTGCCGAACGGGGAGATCCCCGACCTCGCCCGCCCCTTCGACGAGAACGGCGCGGCCGACGACGAGGACGTCGCCGCCGCGCGCGACGACCTGCTCGAAGCCGTGCAGGCCGTGCTGACGCGCGCCTTCCGGTCGTCGTTCTTCCTCACGGCGCTCTTCGCGCTCGGCGCCGGCATCGCCGGGCTCGTCTTCGTCAGGAGGGAGCCGGCGTGAGCCGCCACCGCCAGGGGCTGCTCGCGCTCGGCGCGCTCGGGCTGGCCGCGCTCGTCCTGATCGCGGTCGAGCTGCGCCACGGGGCGCTCGACTACGGCGAGTCGAAGGTCGCCGACCCGTGCGAGCCGCGCGAGGCCTTCCCCGGCGACGGGTTCGACGCGACCGTCCAGCGCATCGTCCTCGACGGGCTCGACGGCGCCGCCTGCGAGCTCGACACCACGCGGGAGGAGCTCGTCCTCTCCATCGACCCCGCGCTCGGCCGCGACGTCGAGTGGGACCAGGAGACGCTCGAGCGCGCGGTCCGCTCCGGCCTGGACGAGGCGATCGACGACGCCGAGGCGCGCGACGACATCGGCGGCCTCGAGGCGCGCATCCTCCGGGAGGTGGTCGACCGCGCACCGCTCGACTGGCTGATCCAGGGCGGCTCGTCGCTTCTCGACCAGTTCGGCGGGCTCTTCGACCGCAGGTGAGGCGCTAGCGGCGGGCGAGATAGACGCCGCCGAGGCACAGCACCCCGCCGGCCACGGCCAGCCAGGGCGGTGTTTCGCTCAGCAAGGCCCAGGCGAGCACGATCGTGATCGGCGGGATCAGGTACGTGATCGAGCCCATGCGCCCCGCGCTCGTTCGCCGCAGCGCGAACGCCCAGGTCGCGAAGCCGATCGCGGTCGGGACGACGCCGAGGTAGATGAGCCAGCCGATCGCGGAGGCGTCGGCGTCCGCGGCCTCGGAGGCGAGCGTCGGCGCGAACGGCAGGCAGGCGAGGGTCGCGGCCGCGCAGCCGAGCCAGACCACCTGGAACGCCGACACGCGCCCCAGCACGGGCTTCTGCAGGATGACGGCGACGGAGTAGGCGGACGCCGCGACGACGCAGAGCAGGGCGCCGAGCGCGGCGCGCGTTCCCGTCTGGGCGGTCGCGAACGCGATCACGGCGCAGCCGGCGAAGGCAACGGCACAACCGATGAAGAGCCCGGGCGGGAAGCCTTCGTGGAGAACGATCCCGGCCAGGATGGCGATCAGGATGGGCCCGATGTTGACGAGCATCACCGCCGTGCCGGCGTCCACGCGCCGTTCCGCCTCGTTCAGCGCGACGCTGTAGACGCCGAGCCACAGCACCCCGAAGGCCACGATCGTCAGGAGGTCGCGCCGCTGCGGCAGCGGCTCGCGGCGCACGAGCAGCGCAACCGTGCCGAGAACGACGCAGCTGACGATCAGCCGGCCCAGCGCGAGCGCCCCCGGCGAGAAGGTGTCGCCGGCGTCTCGGATCCCGACGAACGCCGAGGCCCACGCCGTCACGGTCACCAGCGCGGCGATCAGCGCGGCGACGTCCGTCCGGCCGGCGACGGTCGTCGTGCCGGACTCCTCGCGCACGCTCATCGGTCTGTGAAACGACGCCCGCTCGCCGTTTGTGAGATCAAGCGGCGGGCTCGCGGACGACCGAGTACGTGGCGGCGACGAAATCGCCGTTCCGCCCCGTCTCCTCGAGGCGCAACTCGATCCGGCGCGGCAGGAGCGGTGCGCCCGCGCCGAGCGTCACGGGGGCGATGTACACGATCACCTCGTCGAGCAGCCCGGCGTCGGCGAACTGGCCGGCCAGGTCTCCTCCGCCCGACGATCCAGACGTTGCGGCCGCCGGCGGCCGCGACCATCGCCGCGTGCACGGGCGCGACCTCGCCGCTCGTGAACTCGACCTGCGCGCCGGGAACGACCGGCAGCCGCCGGTGCGTGAAGACCCAGCACGGGATGTCGTACGGCCACTTCCACTCGGACGGATCCTTGCCGGAGAACTCGTGGTCGAGGATCCACTCGTACGTCGTCGAGCCCATCGCCAGGGCGCCGACCTCGGCGATGAAGCCGTCGTAGTTCATCGGCCCGTCCGTCGTCCTGCGCGCGCGTGAACAGCCAGTCGAGCGAGTTGCTCGGATCGGCGATGTAGCCGTCGAGCGTGGTCGCGGTGTAGTACTGGGTGAGGCTCGCGATCGACCTCCTTCGTCAGGAGCCCAGACTACGTGTGCTGCTGCGCTCGCACAGGCGACCGGCGGCGAGTTCACGCGGAAGTGGAGGTCGTGAACTCCTTCGAGCGACATGCCCGACCCGGCTCCCGGCGCGACGTCGAGCACCGAGCGCTGGCCGGTTCCACCGCTCGTACTGGTCGGCGTCGATGTAGAAGGGACAGCCGCTCACCCGGCCGAGCAGGAGGTCGTTCGGGCCGACCAGGAGCTCACCGTCCGGGTAGCACATGGGGGAGCTGCCGTCGCAGCAGCCCCCCGACTGGAAGAACATCAGCGGCCCGTGCTCCGTCTTCAGGCGCCCGATCTCCGCGACCGCGGACTCGGTGGCGACGACCTTGGGAGTGGGATCCGCCTGCATCGTCTAGAAGAACCCGAGTGGGTTCGGGTCGTAGGAGACGAGCATGCACTTCGTCTGCGTGTAGTGGTCGAGCATCATCTTGTGGTTCTCGCGCCCGACCCCCGACACCTTGTAGCCGCCGAAGGCGGCGTGAGCCGGGTAGAGGTGGTAGCAGTTCGTCCACACGCGGCCGGCCTTGATGGCCCGGCCCATGCGGAACGCCCTGCTCGTGTCGCGCGTCCAGACGCCCGCGCCGAGCCCGTACATCGTGTCGTTGGCGATCTCGAGCGCCTCGGCCTCGTCCTTGAAGGTCGTGACCGCGAGCACCGGACCGAAGATCTCCTCCTGGAAGATCCGCATGTCGTTCGTGCCCTTGAAGACGGTCGGCTGGAAGTAGTACCCGTCCTCCAGCTCGCCTTCGAGCTGGGCACGCTCGCCGCCGATCAGGAGCTCAGCGCCCTCCTGCTTGCCGATCTCGGCGTAGCTCATGATCTTGTCGAGCTGCGCCTGCGAGACCTGTGCGCCGATCTGCGTCTCGGGATCGAGCGGGTGGCCCTGGCGAATCGAAGCGATGCGCTCGAGCACACGCGCCATGAACGCGTCGTAGATCGACTCCTCGATCAGCGCCCGCGACGGACACGTGCAGACCTCGCCCTTGTTGAACGCGTAGAGCACGAGGCCTTCGATCGCCTTGTCGAGGAACTCGTCGTCCTCGTCCATCACGTCGGCGAAGAAGATGTTCGGCGACTTGCCGCCCAGCTCGGTCGTCGACGGGATGATGTTCTGCGCGGCGTACTGCATGATCAGCCGTCCGGTCACCGTCTCGCCGGTGAAGGCGATCTTGGCGATCCGCTTGTTGGTCGCGAGTGCCTTGCCGACTTCCGCACCCGGCCCGTTGACGACGTTGATCACGCCCGGCGGCACGATGTCCTCGATCAGCTCCATCAGCTTGAGGATCGACCATGGAGTCGGGCTCGCCGGCTTCAGCACGACGCAGTTGCCTGCCGCCAGTGCGGGGGCCAGCTTCCAGGCCGCCATGAGGATCGGGAAGTTGAACGGAATGATCTGGCCGACCACGCCGAGTGGCTCCTTGAAGTGGTAGGCCATGGTGTTCTTGTCGATCTCGGAGATCGTTCCCTCTTCGCCGCGGATCACCGAGGCGAAGTAGCGGAAGTGATCTGCGGCGAGCGGGATGTCCGCTGCGAGGGTCTCCCGCACCGGCTTGCCGTTCTCCCAGCTCTCCGCGACCGCCAGCATCTCGAGGTTCTCCTCGATGACGTCCGCGATCTTGTTCAGGACGCGCGAGCGCTCGGTAGTCGAGGTCTCGCCCCATTCGTCCTTTGCGGCATGCGCCGCGTCCAGCGCCAACTCGACGTCCTCGGGTGTCGAGCGCGGAACCTCGGTGAACGGCTTACCCGTGGCGGGCGAGACGTTCTCGGTGTACTGCCCCTCGATCGGTGCGATCCAGTGGCCGCCGATGAAGTTCTCGTAGCGCGGCTTCAGCTCGACGGGACTTCCTGCTTCTCCCGGAGCCGAGAAGGTTGTGGCTTTCTCAACGGTTGCCATGATCCCCTCCTAACGGGAGGGCCTGGCGCCTCCAGAATCACTAGCGCTAGGGATGCCTCCCATAGCTTCTCCCATAGCTTCCGTCGCGCGGCGCGGCGCGGCATCGGAGACTGCACCGATCCGCGATGAGGGATTAGCCGCAGTTCGGCGCTCGCGAGGATCTGCCGGCGCTTTCGCGCCTGCGCGGCGGCCACCGGCTATCGTCTCGGCATGCCGCACATCGCCCTCCCCGAAGGAGTTCCCGGGATCCGCAGCGGGTTCGAGTTCCGGCCCGAGACCGCCGGGCCGATGCGCCAGCTCACGGAGGTGCTCCTGCGCGGGGACAACACGCTGAGCCGCGGCGACCGCGAGCTGATCGCGGCCTACGTCTCGAACCTGAACGAGTGCACGTTCTGCCAGACGTCGCACAGCCGGTTCGCGGCCGAGCAGCTCGACGGCGGCGCGACGCTCGTGGAGCAGGTGAAGCGCGATCCCGGCGACCGCGCCGATCAGCGACAAGCTCCGCGCGCTCCTCGTGATCGCGGGGAAGGTGCAGAAAAGGCGGGCGCTACGTGACCGAGGACGACGTCGCCGCCGCGCGCGACCACGGCGCGACCGACGTCGAGATCCACGACACCGTCCTCATCGCGGCCACGTTCTGCATGTTCAACCGCTACGTCGACGGACTCGCGGCCTGGACGCCGACCGATCCCGCCGACTACGACGAGATGGTCTACCGCGTCCTCGAGCACGGCTACACCTCGCAGCCGCCCCGCTAGCCGGCGCCGATCGAGAGGATCTGCCCGGCGGGAACGTCGGTGAGCCGCGTCTCGCTGCCGTCCGGGTACGTGACGGTGACCGTGCGCACGCGCTTCGCCTTCCCGAGGCCGAAGTGGACGCGCGGATCCTCCGACGAGAGGTAGCTCGAGCCGGCGAGCACCTCGCGGACGAGCCTGCGCCCGTCGGGCAGCTCCACCGTGACCCGCGCCCCGGGGTGGAAGCCGGCGAGCGCGACCTCGAGCCAGTTGCCCGCCCGGTTCGTGTTCTCGAGGAGCATGAGCGGGCCGGCGATCGAGTTGACCGCGAAGTCGACGTCACCGTCGTTGTCGAAGTCGGCCGCGGCGACGCCGCGGCCGTTGATGCGTACCCGCTCGCGGGTCTCGGCGACCGCGGCGAACCGCGGCGCTGCGCCCGGCGCGGCGACGTTCTCGACCACCTGCATCGGCTCGGCGTCCGTGGCGAGGTCCGAGATCGGGATGGCGCCGCTCGACGAGGACGAGGTCGAGGTCGGTGTCGCTGTCGAGGTCGGCCCACGTGACGCCCCAGCCGGTCAGGCTCTTGCGCAGGGCCGAGGAGAACTCCGCGCGCACGTCCGCGAACGAACCGTCCGTCGCTGCGGTAGATCGCGTTGCCCTGGCCGCGCGAGTTCGTGACCACCAGATCGGGCCGGCCGTCGCCCGCGTAGTCGGCGACGGCGATCCCCATGCCGGCGTGCGGGTCGGCGACGCCTTCGCTCTTCGCGATGTCCTCGAAGCGGAAGCCGAGCCCGGCCGGGTCGGCGACGCGCCGCCGGGCCGCGCGACGTTCTCGTACAGCCGGTTCGGATCCTCGTCGTTCGCGACGTAGAGGTCGAGCCGTCCGTCGCCGTTGAGATCCGAGAACACCGCGCCGAGGCCGTGCTCGAACTTCGAGGACTCGAGCCCCGCCTGGACGCCGACCTCGCGGAACCGCGGCCGCCCGTTCGGCCCGCGGCCCTCGTTCAGGTAGAGGAGGTCGCGCACGCCGAGGTGGTTCGTGGGGAAGCCCTCGAAGGAACCGGGAACCGGCCCGTTGGGATCCGTGTAGCCGGCCACGAAGAGGTCGGGGCGGCGATCGCCGTTCACGTCGCCGACCGCGGCGCCGGTGTGCCAGCCGTAGACGTCGATGCCCGCGTCGCGCGCGCCCTCGGTGAAGGTGCCGTCGCCGTCGTTCCAAAGAAGCGCGTCGTAGGTCGCGGTCGTGACGTGGAGATCGGTGTGGCCGTCCTGGTCGAAGTCGGCGGCGACGCAGCCGTTGCCGCGCACGGCCAGATCCGCGCCGGACTCGCGGCTCACGTCGACGAACTTGCCGTGGTCGTTGTGGAAGAGCGCGCTGCGCGGCAGGCCGCCGCGCTTCTTCCACTGGGCCACGTCGAGCTCCGAGTAGGAGTTCACGACGAAGAGGTCCATCCAGCCGTCGGCGTCGTAGTCGAGCCAGCAGACCCCGCCGCCCATCATCGCCTCGGGATCGGTGCTCGTGACCTTGAACGCGAACGCGCCGTGGCGGAAGTCGAGCCCGGTCTTCTTGGCGACGTCGGTCAGGTTCGGGCTGACGAAGCCGGTCGCAGTCGCGGGGCTCGCCGGGGTGCGGACGGCCGGCGGCTGCGGCGCTTCGCCGCCGCGCGAGGCGACGATCACGAAGCGGCCGTCGTCGAGTGCAAGCTCGAACGTGCGCGTGAACGGCGCCGGGTCGCTGAGCTGCGCCGGCGCCGACGACGACGCGGCGTACGTTGCGATCTCCACCGTCCCCTCGGCCGTGGCGATGACCTTCGGCGGGCCCTGGCCGACGCCGGGCTCGAGCGTCACGCGCAACTTCTCGACGGTGTAGGCGGGAACCGCGATCGCGCGGCCGCTCGCCGCCTTGATCTGGCTGCGCAGGCTCGCGAGCCAGGCTCCGTCCGCCGCGGCGGCGGCCTGCTCGGGGTCCCGCTGCTGGAGCGCGCCGGACGCGGTCTTCAGGCCGGCGACGACGTCGTGGGCGATCTGCTGCGCCGTGGGCTCGTCGATCTGCGCCGAGACGCCCTCGGCCGCGACCACGGTCACCTCGGGGAGCGTGCCGGCGTCCAGCGCCTGAGCGTTCGCCGCGCCGACGGCCTCGCGGGCGGGGATCCCGGCGAGCACGACCACCCCGACGAATGCCGCCGCTCCCGCGAGGGCGACCGCGCCGAGCGGCGGGACGGCGGGCGCCGGCGAAACGGCCGAGCCGGGCCGGCACGTCGAACGCCTCGAGCACCGGGCGCACCGCGCAGACGATCGCGAGCGCGCCGAGCACGGCCACCTTGCTCGCGAACTCCGTCCTCTGCGGCGCGATCAGCAGCACCGAGAGCAAGCCCGACCGAGACGCCGAAGACACGCCGCCCGACGCGCCCCGTGGGGACCGTCTTCGGGTCGGTGATCATGAAGAAGAGGAAGACGAGGATCTCGGGCGAGAAGACGAGCGCCCGCCAGAAGGCCGCATCCGAGATCGGGCCGAGGTGCCAGCGCGCCGTCATCGCGTGCCCGCTCAGGGCGAGCACGCCGATTCCGACGGCGAACGCGATCCAGAAGCCGACCGCGAGTCCCACCAGGCGCAGGCGGCTGAGGATCGCGAAGCCGCCGGTGACGATGATCGCGAGCGCCAGCGGCGAGCCACACCGACATCGGCCCCCACCAGAAGTCGAGCGGCTCGGCGTACGCCGAGCCGAGGATGAGGAACGTCGCGACGAGGCCGAAGTTCGAGGGGTTGAAGATGTGGCGGCCCTTCCACTTGACGATGTACTTCGAGAGCAGCGCCACGGCCGCGGTGCCCGCGAAGATCCACCAGCCGCGCATGCTCCACCAGTCGCCGTGCTCGGTCCCCGGGACGCGGAGGATGAAGGCGACCCCGTTCCCGGTCAAGAGCGCGCTCGCCGGCCACAGGATCACGTGCTGCGGCGGAACGCGATCCCGACCTCGAGCACCGCGCACGTGATGAGCGAGACGAGGATCTGGGCGATCGAGAGGCGGAAGTCGAACGCCACCTGCCCGAGGATCTGCAGCGAGACGATCACCGCCGCGAGATGCAGGCGCGGGTCGCGGATCGACGGCAGCAGGACGGGATACGACTCGCCGCGGATCCGCAGCGTCGGCTTGCCCGGTCTGGGCCAGCGCGGGCGCGCTCATGGGGATCCTCGCATCGCTCCAGTATGGACAGGTCGAGCCGCCTGTTGAAGAACTCCCGGCCGTGTCGGCCCGCTGCCGACCGGCGTCGAATCGTGTTACGACGAGAGCAGCTCGCGCGCCCAGCCGGCGCCCGGCCGGTCGCCCTTCGCCTCGTAGATCGCCAATGCTTCGCCGGCGACTGCCCGGGCCTCGTCCGGCTTGCCGCACAGCAGGAGCGTGCGGGCGAGCAGAAGCCTGGCGCCGGCGACGCTCGCGTAGAAGTCCGACTCGGAGAGGAGTTCCACCGCGTTGCGGGTCCTGCGCTCGCCCTCGTCGAGCTCGCCGCGCCGGGCGAGCAGAAGTCCCTCGAGTCCCTCGACCGACGCAAGGGTGACGAGGTCCGTGCTCGGCGCCGCCTCGCGCGCCGTCGTACACGCGGCCGCGGCTTCGTCGTCTGCGCCCCGCTCGACGAGTATCTGTGCGAGCTCGGTCAGCAGGGTCGGGTAGAACGCGCGGTCGCCCATCTCTTCGAGTTCGAGGATGCCGGTGCGCAGCGCCGCCTCGGCGGCGGCGCGATCGCCCGCGCGCGTCTCGATGTACGCCAGCCCCAGGTTGGCGGCAGACGCGTCGAGCAGCTGGCCGGAATCGCGCGCGGCTTCCATGCCCGCGCGGTACACCTCCCGAGCGCGGTCGAACTCGCCGCGGCACGCGAGCATCCTGCCGAGACGGCGCTGCGCGGCGCCGAGCTCGAGCGGCCCTTGGGCCGACGCCAGGGACTGCTCCAGGACTGCGAGAACCTCCTCCACCGGCGTCGGGCCGAAGACGAGTGCGGCACCCTCCCATGCCCGGAGGTAGCCGGCCATCGCCGTCTGCTTGGCTCGTTCCGCGTGCTCGGCACCGCGGACGAGCGCCGCCCGGCCCTCCTCGGCCCGTAGTGCACTCCAGCTCATGGCGAAGCTCTCGAGCTCGACCCAGGCGAGGCCGAGGTCGTCCTCCGGTTCGAGCATCGCCCGCCGGGACCGGTCGAGCCGCTCCGGAGTCGCGGCGGCCTGGTCGTAGTACAGAGTCAGGATCTCGGCGAAGGCACGACCTCGCGAGCTCTCCGTCGCGGCCAGCTCCTCGGTGACCTCTCCGACGGGTCCACCCGCGAGCGTGAGCGGGAACAGGCTCTCGACCAGAAGATCCACCCGCAGCGGATCTCCGGCCGGAAGAAGGTCGCTGCCACGCCCGAGCAGCCCGAGGGCGGCCGAGACGTCGCCGCGGTTCAGCGCACTTCGGCCCGCGCTGCCGAGCCGGGTCGCCGCGCGGCGCGCGAGTGCGTCGAGCCGCGGATCGACGGCATCGAGTGCGGCCCGGTTCCGGTGCGCCTGCTCGAGGTGGTAGCCGGCGATCTCGTCCAGCTCGACCAGCCCGCCGTGCTGCTCGAGCCAGTCGGCGAAGCGCTCGTGGAGCTCGGCGCGCGTCTCCTTCGGCAGCGCGTCGTAGGCCGCGTCGCGGATCAGCAGGTGCCGGAAGCGGAAGGCGTCGTCGTCGGCGAACGTGGCCCGGTCGGGCCGGATCACGTCCTTGCGCACCAGCGTCAAGAGCTGCGCCGGGACGCCCTCGCGGCCCAAGTCCGAGGCGAGTTCCTGCACAACGCCGCGGTGGAACACCTCGCCCTCCACTGCGCCGCACCCGATCACGTCGCGCTCTTCTGCACCCAACTGGTCGAGCCGTGCCTGGAGCAGCGCCTGGATCGTCGGCGGAATGGCGATCTCCGCCTGCTGGTCGTCCTCGGCGACCATCGCAAGCATCTCCTCGAGGAAGAGCGGGTTTCCGTCCGCGGCGGCGACGATGCGCTGCCGGAGGTCGGGGTCGAGGGCGACGCCGGCCGCGAGCTCGCCGACGAGCAGCTCGCTGTCGTCCGCGGACAGCGGTTCCAGGAGGATCGTCGTCGCGTTCAGCTTCCCCCCGCCCAATCCGAGCGCTTCTCGAGCAGCTCGGGCCGCGCGACGCAGAGCAGGAAGATCGGAAGGTCCCGCGACCAGTCGGCGACGTGGTCGACGAGGTCCAGGAAGACGCCCTCGGCCCACTGGATGTCGTCGAGGACGACGATCTGCGGCCGCTCGGCGGCACGGGTCTCCAGGAGCTTGCGAAACGTCAGCTGCGTCTCGGCCGGCGAGGTGCCGATCACGGTCTCCGGATCGACCCCGATCGCGATCAGGATCTGCACCAACGGCCAGTAGGTGATGTCGTCGCCGTAGTGGAGGCACCGCGCGCGCAGCACGTCGGCGCGGCTCTCGACGTCGGAGAGGAACTCCGCCACCAGCCGCGACTTCCCTACGCCGGCGGGGCCGAGCAGCGTGAAGAGATGGCAGGCCCGTTCCGACACGGCGAGCTCGAAGTCGCCGCGCAGCCGCTCGCGCTCGCGCACGCGCCCCACGAGCGGAGTGCCGAGCCGACGGACGAACGCGTCGGCCGTCGGGTCGACGCTGATCAGGCGGTAGGCGGGAACGGGCTCGCGCTTTCCCTTCAGCTCGAGTGGCTCGACGGCCTCGGTGACGACCGCGTCGCGAACCAGCGCAAGCGTGCCGCCGCCGATCAGCACGTCGCCCGGTGCGGCCGCCTGCTCGAGCCGCGCAGCGACGTTGACGGCGTCACCGGTCACGAGCGTTTCTCCGTCGCCGGCCACTACCTCGCCGGTGTTCACTCCCATGCGAAACGAGAGCGTGAAGCTGAGCTCGTCGCCGAGGCTCGCAACGCGCTCGCGGACCTCAGCAGCAGCCCTGACGGCACGCAGCGCGTCGTCCTCGTGCGCCACGGGGATGCCGAACACCGCCATGACGGCGTCCCCGATGAACTTCTCCACCGTCCCGCCGTGCCGCTCCACGATCCGGCGGATCTCCTCGAAGTAGCGGCTCATGGTGCGCCTCAGGCTCTCCGGGTCGAGCTGCTCGCCGAGCGCGGTCGAGCCCGTGACGTCGCAGAAGAGCACGGTCACCGTCTTTCGCTGCTCGCGTGCGGGCTGCGACGTGGCGACCTCCGCGCCGCAGGCGCCGCAAAACCGGAACCCATCCGGATTTTCCTGCCCGCACGAGGCACACCGAACCACCGAGCGAGCGTACATCGCCTTCGGCGGCGCGAGGGGATGGGGACCCCGCCGGAGCGGGGCCCCCGGGGAGATCAGCCTTCCGGCACCGCCGCGAACACGTCGTCCTGCACGTCGAGCCCGGTGTTCTGCTCGATGATCTGCGCGAGCGTCTTCTGGTACGTGATCCCGTACTTCTGCTTGATCGTCTTCAGCTCGGCGATCGTTCCCGTAGAAGAACCGGTCGCCGTCGCGCAGCGCGGTGAACTGCTTCTTCCACATCGCGAGCTGGAGCTCGCCGAACTCCGTTCCCGGCGACGTGGCGCTCGGAGACCATCCCGACGAACCCGTCGACCTTGTTCGGGGTCCCGTAGATCGCCTTCAGCCGCGCGGCCAGGGTCGTGCGGCGCATGCCGGTCACGGCCTCGGCGTCGGCCTCGGGGCTGCCGAGCGCGATCGGATTGCCGTCCGCGTCGAAGAGCGCGACGAAGTCGAGGATGTCCGGATCGTCGATCGGGTTGCCCGTGATCTCCGGGTCGTTCGCCGGGAAGCTCTCGGTCGACTCCCCGGTGATCGCCGTGAACGACTTCTTGGCGGCGAGCCCGAAGGCCTTGCGCAGGTCGTTGTAGAGCGGCATCCCGTGATCGCGGCCGCGCTCCAGGTCGATCGCGCCGAGATCGACGACGCCCGAGAAGCACTCGGGCAGCGTCGGCCCGTCGAGGCAGCCCTCGTTCCCGGCCACCGGCACCTGGAAGAGGACGCTGCGGAGCTGGTTGTCGATCATCTCGTCGTTCTTGTACTCAGGCTCTCCGCCGAGGCCCTTGAGCACCGGCTCGACGCCGACCAGCTTCAGCAGGTCCGGGTTTCCGAACGCGAGGTTGAGCGGGATCACGAACGCGAGCTCGTCGCCTTCGACCTCGACCTCGACGCCCTGCCCCTCGATCGCGTCCAGCTGCGCGGCCGTGTAGTCGGCCGCCTCGCCGATCGACTCGAACTCGCCGTGGATCATGCTGTGAGCCCGGTAGCCGACGACCGCGAACTCGTTCGCCGAGCGTCGCGTTCACGGTGGGCTTGTAGCCCTTGTACGCCGGGAGCTTCACGCCCAGCGACGGGAGGAACTCCTGGTAGGTGATCCACTGCTGCTCCGCCCCGACGATCCGGCGGGCGATCTGGAACTTCTGCTCCGCGGAGAGGCTGTTCGGCAGCTTCGCCACGATCCGGTTGTGCTCGCGCGCGAAGAGCGTCTGGGTCGCGTGAGCGCGAGGTTCTCGTTCGCGCGCTGGTCGCCGGCGACGAGGGCCTTCGCGTTCGCCGCCGGGCGCCTCGAGCCGGCCCATGAGCGCCATCACGGGCGCCGTCGCGGCGTTCCCACGGGCGTCTGCACGCGGGAGGTAGCCGTTCTGCATGAGCAGCTTGGCCGCGTTGTTCGTCATCTTCCCGTCGACCGGGCCCTCGCGCAGCCATTCGAGCCGCGAGGCGGTTCCGCCGTAGACGGTGAAGCCGTCGATGTAGCTCGGGACCGTGTTGATCTGCTGCCGCGCCTTCGTGCCCGTCCCCGTGCCGGGCGCGGCGGGCGTTCGCTTGAACGCGATCGCGCCGAGCGTGTTCGTGAACGCCTCGAGCGGGTCGGCCGAGCTGAACGGGATCGGCGCGTTCTCGCCGCCCGCCTCCTGCGCGCAGGCCGAAGGTGTGGTCCATGAACTGCCCCCAGACGAAGCCCCACTGGGTCACGCCGTTCTCGGAGAACAGGTTCTGGGACGTGTCGTTGAAGATGCGGTTGCTGACGTAGCGGGAAGACGGACCCGCGACGGGCTCGGCGACGCGGTCGGCGTAGTTCGCCGCGGCGACGCGCAGGTAGGCGGTGTTCGACTTCCCCCAGGTCGGATGGGCGCGGTTGTTGCCGCTTCCGTCGAGCGTCCGAACCTCGGCTCGGGCGGCTCCCGCGAGCGCGGCGAGCACGAAACCAGCGGTCAGCAGCAAGAGAGCAAGCTTGCGCATGACATTCCTCCTCAAGAAACGGGCCGCAGGCGATGATCCAAATGTGGCGCCTGGGTATGGGGCGCTCTGCGTGATCGCCCCAGCCCTTCACTTCATTCTCACGGGCTCACGACTAATGTCAACAGCCGAGCATAAGAATCCGCGAAGAGTTCGCTAAGAATCGGCCGCGGCGGCGTTTCAGCGGTCGCCGAGCACGTAGCCGACGCCGCGAACCGTGTGGATGAGGCGCGGCTCGCCGGCGGCCTCGATCTTGCGGCGCACGTAGCCGACGTAGACGTTCAGCGAGTTCGACGAGGGCCCGAAGTCGAAGCCCCAGACGTGCCGGAAGATCTCCGTCCGATGGACCACGCGGCCCGGGTTTCGCAGGAGCAGCTCGAGGAGTCCGAACTCGGTGCGCGTGAGGTCGATCCGCCGGTCCGCGCGCACGACCGTCCGCTTTTCGAGGTCGAGGGTCAGGTCGGAGTAGCGAAGGACGCCCTCCTCGGCCTCGGTGCGGCGCAGCAGCGCGCGCACGCGGGCGACGAACTCGAGGATCTCCTCGACCGTCTGCGGGCGGACCAGGTAGTCGTCGGCCCCAGCCTCGAGACCGGCCACGCGGTCCGGGACGCTGTCGCCCGGGCTCAGCACCAGCAGCGGCAGCTGCTTGTGCCGCTTCGCGCAGCCGGCGGCAGAGGGCGAGCGACCGCTCGTCGCACGCGGGGAGGTCGACGATCGCGACGTCCGGGGACTCCGCGTCGACCGCTCGCAGGACGTGCTCCCCCGGTCGCAAGCGTGACGTCGTATCCCTCCAGCGACAGCGCGTGCCGAAGCGTCTCGGTGCGGTCGGAACCCGCCTCGACGACAAGCAGGCGCCGCTTCCCTTCATCAGCCGCAGCAATGACCTCTGCGCCGACCATTGCGTAACACACCCTTGCGTCGCTGAATTTCAACGTACCGGCGGTCGTGACATGCGTCAATCGCCCGATCTGACCGAGCAGCCAAGACCTGGCAGCCGATGCCGCGGGGCCGGGCGGCGCGACGGCCGCCCGGCCCCGGCGTCCCTACTTCGTCGTGCTCGCGGCGAGTGCCGCTTCCTTCTCGGCCGCCTCGAGATGCACCGGATGGCCGCTCAGCACGACCTTGAGGGCGTTCGTGGTCGCCGCGTCGGCGAACGTCGTGTACGCCTCCTCGGTCTCCCCGAGCTCGAAGCGATGCGTCGCAAGCGGCGTCGGATCGAGCCGGCCGTCCGCGATCAGCTGGAGCAGCTGCGGCGTCGTGAACGTGTCGACGAGACCCGTCGTGATGGTCACGTCGCGGATCCACAGCTTCTCGAGGTGAAGCGTCGCGGAATGCCCGTGAACGCCGACGTTCGCGACCCGGCCGCCCGGCCGGATCAGCTCGGCGCAGAGCTCGAACGTCTCCGGCACGCCGACCGCCTCGATGGCGACGTCGGCGCCCAGGCCGTTCGTCAGCTCCATGATCCGCGCGACGGCGTCCTCGGAGCCGTTGTTGATCGCCACGTCGGCGCCGAAGTCGAGCGCCTTCGCGAGACGCGAGTCGGCGAGATCGATCGCGACGATCTTCCCGGGCGTCAGCAGCTTCGCGGTCAGGATCGCGGCGAGCCCGATCGGGCCTGCGCCCACGATCGCCACCGTGTCGCCGGGGCGGACGCCGCCGTTCAGGACGCCGACCTCCCAGGCGGTCGGAAGGATGTCGGCGAGGAAGAGCACGTCCTCGTCGGAGAGGCCTTCCGGGATCTTGTAGACGGACGTGTCGGCGAACGGCACGCGCGCGTACTCGGCCTGGAGGCCGTCGATCAGGTGACCGAAGATCCAGCCGCCTCCGCCGGTGCAGAGCCCGTAGTGGCCCTCGCGGCAGAAGCGACAGCGGCCGCAGGACGTGATGCAGGAGACGAGAACGCGGTCGCCCTCGGCGAGCGTGGTCACCGCGGACCCGTCTCGACGACGGTGCCGACGGCCTCGTGGCCGAGGATCGTGCCCGGCTCCACCTCCGGAACGTCGCCCTTGAGGATGTGCAGGTCGGTGCCGCAGATCGTCGACGTGTCGATCTTGACGACGACGTCTCCCGGCTCCTTGATCGTCGGGTCGGGGGCAGACTCCCAAGCCCTTTGGCCCGGCCCGTGGTAGATGAGCGCTTTCACGGGATCCTCCCTTCTCTTTTCTGACAGCTTCCGTCGCCGGGCCGGGCGCGGCATCGGCGGCGGCACCGATCCGCCGTGCGGGGTTTGCCGCAGTCAGCCCGTTCGGGGATCCGCGCGGTCGCCCGGGTCGGAAGCCGCCGGGCGGCGGATGAGCATCTCGCTGGGGGCGTGCGTGAGCATCCAGGCGAGATCCTTGGGCGAGAAGCCGGAGTGTCCGTGGGCCGGCGCCGGGACGATGATGCGGTCGAACCACTCTTCGTCCCAGAGCCGCTGCAGGCCGTCGATCGGCGTCCGGCCGCGCTCGATGCGCGTGTCGACGGGTACGCCGGCCCGCTGGGCCGCAAGCTCGACGGCCTCGAGGATCGGCAGCGCCTGCTCGAGCTCGTCGTGCTGCACGGGAGCGTCGAGGCTGTACTCGAGCGGTACGACGAGCAGGTAGGCCGGGACGAGCACCGCGTCCTCGGCGCGCGCGATCCGCAGCGCCGCGTCGAGCACCGACGGATCGAGATGCCCCGCCGTGAACGGAACGAGCAGGCGCGGCTGGCCCTCGCGGCGCGCGGCAGGCTTTCTCGGCCAGAGCCTCATGGGCGAAGCTCGTCCCGCAGCGCGCGGTGGGCGACCACGCGGATGTCGATTCCGGGCAGCTCGCGGATCATCCGCGAGACGAGCGAGCCGCGGACGATCTCGACCCAGCGGCGCTCGTCGGGCGTGCCGACGAAGACGTAGGTCGAGCCCCGGTCGGCCGCGACCCGGCGCACGGTGTCCACGAGATCGTCCCCTTCCTCCTCGAGGAAATGCACGCCGAGGATCGAGGCGAGGCGGCGCAGCGCCGCGAGCTGGGTCGCCTCCTCCGCGGACAGCTCCTGGCCGACACGGCGCACCCAGAGCGCGTCCACGTCGCTGCCGAGACGCTGGCCCGAGCGCCAGGCGCGGCGCAGGACGCGCTGCGAGCGCGGCTCCGGCTCGACGAGCGCGAGGATGCGCTCGCCCACCGCCTGCTTGCTCAGGGGATCGAGCACGGTCGCGCCCCGCCGCGCCTCGACGTCCTCGGCGACCTCCCGCAGCGCGAGCTCCCTGAGCGCCGAGAGGTTGTCCTGCCGGAAGAAGTTCAGGAGCGCCCGCTCCGCCTGTCCGCCGGGATACACCTTCCCGGCGCGCAGGCGGTCCTGGAGCGCCTCGGGCGAGAGGTCGACGAGGACGACCTCGTCGGCGTCGTTCAGCACCCGGTCCGGAACCGTCTCTCGCACGCGGACCTCCGTGAGCTCGAAGACGGCGTCGTTCAGGCTCTCGAGATGCTGGACGTTGACGGTCGAGATGACGTCGATGCCGGCCTCGAGGATCTCGTCGATGTCCTGGTAGCGCTTCTCGTTGCGCGATCCGGCGGCGTTCGTGTGCGCGAGCTCGTCGACCAGGGCGAGCTCCGGCGCCCGCCTGATGACGGCGTCGGTGTCCATCTCCTCGAGCGCGAGCGTGCCGTGCTCGAGCCGCAGCCGAGGCACCGTCTCGAGCCCTTCGGCGAGCGCCGCCGTCGCGGGCCGGTCGTGGGGCTCGAGGTAGCCGATCACGACGTCGCGGCCCTCCGCCTGCGCCTGCCGGCCCTCCTGGAGCATCCGATAGGTCTTGCCGACGCCTGCCGCCATTCCCAGGAGGATCCGATACCGGCCTCGCACTCCCGCCATCCTAGGAAAGCGCCTCCCGGCGCGAGCTACGCGCCGAAGACGTTGTGGATGAGGAGGTCGATCAGCTTGATGCCGACGAACGGCAGGATGATGCCGCCCAGCCCGTAGATCAGCAGGTTGCGGCGCAGGAGCGCCGTCGCGCCGATGGCCCGGTACTTGACGCCGCGCAGGGCGAGCGGGACGAGGGCCGGGATGACGAGCGCGTTGAAGATGATCGCCGAGATGATCGCGCTGTAGGGCGTCCCGAGGTTCATCACGTTGAGGTCGTCGAGCGGCCCGCGCGCGCCGGGCGTCGAGGCGTACGTGAACGCGAAGATCGCCGGGAGGATGGCGAAGTACTTGGCGACGTCGTTGGCGATCGAGAAGGTCGTGAGCGAGCCGCGCGTGATCAGGAGCTGCTTGCCGACCTCGACGATCTCGATCAGCTTCGTCGGATTCGAGTCGAGGTCGACCATGTTGCCGGCCTCCTTGGCGGCGGTCGTACCGGTGTTCATCGCGACGCCGACGTCGGCCTGCGCGAGCGCGGGCGCGTCGTTCGTGCCGTCGCCGGTCATGGCGACCATCCGCCCGCGTCCCTGCTCCTCGCGGATCAGCTCGAGCTTGCGCTCGGGCGTCGCCTCGGCGAGGAAGTCGTCCACGCCCGACTCGCGGGCGATCACCGCGGCCGTGACCGGGTTGTCGCCGGTGATCATCACCGTGCGGATCCCCATGCGGCGCAGCTCGTCGAAGCGCTCGCTCATGCCGCCCTTGACGATGTCCTTCAGGTGGACGACGCCGAGAACCCAGTTGTCCTGCGCCACGACGAGCGGCGTGCCGCCGGACTGGGCGACGCCGTGCACGAGCAGGTCCAGCTCGTCGGGGACCCGCCCGCCGTTCTCGGAGACGAAGGTCTTGACCGCGTCGGCCGCGCCCTTGCGGAGGCTGCGCCCGTCGAGATCGACGCCGCTCATGCGGGTCGCGGCGGAGAAGGGGATGAAGGCGTGGTCGCCGAGCTCCCGCTCGCGGAGCCCGAACCGCTCCTTGGCGAGCACGACGATCGAGCGTCCTTCGGGCGTCTCGTCGGCGAGGGAGGCGAGCTGGGCGACCTCGGCCAGCTCCAGCTCCTCGACGCCGCTGACGGGCAGGAACTCGGCCGCCTGCCGGTTGCCGAGCGTGATCGTCCCGGTCTTGTCGAGGAGGAGCACGTCGACGTCGCCGGAGGCCTCGACCGCGCGCCCGGACATCGCGAGCACGTTGCGCTGGACGAGGCGGTCCATCCCCGCGATTCCGATCGCGGACAGCAGCGCGCCGATCGTCGTGGGAATCAGCGCGACGAGCAGCGCGATCAGGACGGTCTGGGACAGCTCGGTGCCTGCGTAGATGGCAAACGGCCGCAGCGTCACCGTTGCGGCGAGGAACGTGATCGTCAGGCCGGCGAGCAGGATGTTGAGCGCGATCTCGTTCGGGGTCTTGCGGCGCTCGGCGCCCTCGACGAGGGCGATCATGCGGTCGAGGAACGACTTCCCGGGCTCCTGGGTCACTTCGATCACGAGCCGGTCGGAGAGAAGCCTCGTGCCGCCCGTCACCGCCGACCGGTCGCCGCCGGCCTCGCGGATCACGGGAGCGGACTCGCCGGTGATCGCCGACTCGTCGACCGAGCCGACGCCCTCGATGATCTCCCCGTCGGCGGGGATGACCTGGCCCGCCTCGACGATGACGATGTCGCCGCGGTGAAGCTCGGACGCGGGCACCTCCTCCATGCCTCCGCTGTCCGAGCGCCGGAAGGCGACGGTCGTCGTGCGGGTGGCGCGCAGCGCGTTCGCCTGCGCCTTGCCGCGCCCCTCGGCGATCGCCTCCGCGAAGTTGGCGAAGAGGACGGTCAGCCAGAGCCAGAAGGCGATCGTGCCCGTGAACCAGAGCGGCTCGCTCTCATTCGCCCCGAAGAGGTCGCGGAAGAAGATCGCGGTCGTGATGACGCTCCCGATCTCGACGATGAAGATGACCGGGTTGCGGAAGAGCGTTCGCGGGTCGAGCTTCGAGAACGAGGCCCAGATCGCGGCGAAAACGAGGTCGCGCGAGAAGATGCTCTGGCTGGGCTTGGTCATCGGGTCTCCTCATCGAGAGCGAGGTTCAGCTCGAGCACGTTCACGCCGGCCTCGCCGAAGATTCCGAGCCAGCGGCCGTCCGTGTTCTCGTCGATCAGCTCGGCGACGCGCTCCTCGGAGAGTCCGCGCTCCTGCGCCACGCGGGCCGTCTGGAAGCGCGCGTTGGCGACGGAGATGTGCGGGTCGATCCCCGAGGCGGAGGTCGTGACGGCGTCCACCGGGATGTCGCCGATCTCGAGGCCCGGGTTGTAAGGACCCTCGAGCTCGAGGATCGCGTCGATGCGCTCCTGCACGGCCGTGGCCAGGTCCGGGTTCGTCGGGCCGAGGTTCGCGAAGGTCGTCGCGGCCGCGTTGTACTCGGGCGCCGTGGCCGAAGGCCGCGGATGGAAGTACTCCGCCCCGGTGAACGCCTGCGCGGCGAGCCGGGAGCCGACGACGGTTCCGTCGCGCTCGACCAGGCTGCCGTTCGCCTTGTCGGAGAACGCGATCTGCGCGAACCCGGTGAACACCAGCGGGTAGACGAGGCCGAAGGCGAGCGTCAGCACGACCACGGCGATCGCGGAGCGAGCGACGGTGCGCATCAGGAGAGCGCCTCCACGATCGGGCCGAGCGTGAGCGCGGGGAAGATCATCAGCCCGGCGGTCAGGAGAACCACGACCACGAGCAGGACTGCAAACGTGGGGCCGTCGGTCCGGAAGGTGCCGGCGGACGGAGGAGCCGTCTTCTTCGCGGCCAGCGAGCCGCCGATGGCGAGCGCGGCGACGAGCGGCGCGAAGCGGCCCAGCCAGAGTCCGACCGAGCCGAGGAGGGTCGAGAACTCGGTGGCGCCGAAGCCTGCGAAGGCGCTCCCGTTGTTGTTCGACTGGGAGTCGTAGGCGTAGAGGGTCTCCGAGAAGCCGTGTGCGCCGGGGTTGTAGATCGACGCGAGCCCGTGATCGGTGACGATCGAGATCGACGTCAGGACGAGCACCATCGACGGCACGAAGAGCGCGCCGACGACGGCGAGCTTGATCTCACGCGCCTCGATCTTCTTGCCCAGATACTCGGGCGTGCGCCCGACCATCAACCCGGCCACGAAGACCGCGATGACGATGTAGAAGAACATCCCGTACAGGCCGGAGCCGACGCCGCCGAAGATCACCTCGCCCGTGAACATGTTCACGATCGGGACGCCGCCGCCCGCCGGGGTCAGCGCGTCGTGGCCGCCGTTGACGGAGCCGTTGGAGGCGTTCGTCGTCGCCACCGCCCAGTTGACGGTGGGCGCGATGCCGTAGCGGATCTCCTTGTCCGACATGTTGCCGCCGCTCGAGCCGTCGCCGGCGACGAGGTTCACGCCGGAGTCGCGGAGCACCTGTGAGCCGTGTTGCTCCGCCGGTAGCGCGACCCCCACTCCGATCGCGAACATCGCCACCATCGCCGCGTAGATGGGCAGCGCCTGCCGGCGCGCTCCGATCATCCGGCCGAACATGAAGACCTGCGCCGCCGGGATCAGCAGGATGGCGAGCATCTCGAGCAGGTTCGTGAAGCCGTTCGGGTTCTCGAACGGGACGGCCGAGTTCGAGTTGTAGAAGCCGCCGCCGTTCGTCCCGAGCTGCTTGATCGCGATCTGCGACGCGGCGGGGCCGCGGGCGATCGCCTGGTCCTCCCCCTCGACCGTCGTCGCGGTCGCGGCGCCGTCGAAGGTCTGGACGACCCCCTGGGAGACGAGCAGGACGGCCAGGACGAGCGCCAGCGGCAGGAGGATGTAGACGAGCGACCGGTAGAGGTCGACCCAGAAGTTCCCGATCGTGCTCGCCGAGCGCCGCGCGAAGCCGCGGATGACCGCTGCGAGCACCGCCATCCCGATGGCGGCGGAGACGAAGTTCTGGACGGCCAGCCCGGCCATCTGGCTCAGGTACGACATCGTGTACTCGCCGCCGTAGTACTGCCAGTTCGTGTTCGTGACGAAGCTCGCGGTCGTGTTCATCGAGACCCACGAGCTCACGCCCTTCATCCCGTCGGGGTTGAGCGGCAGGTGCCCCTGCAGCCGCAGAAGCGCGTACAGGAGGACGGCGAAGACGCCCATGAAGATGAGCGCGGTGACCGCGTAGGGCTTCCAGCCCTGCTCCGCCTCGGCCCGGGTTCCCACCAGCCGGTAGAACCCGCGCTCCGGAGCGGCGAGCCAGCGCGGCACGCGCAGCGTCCCGGAGTAGACGCGCGCCATGTAGATGCCGAGCGGGTAGGCGAGGGCCGTCAGGATGGCGGCGTAGAGGACGATCTGGGTGACGCCGTTGCCGGTCAGAGCCGCTCACCCCGGAACAGCACGAACACGAGGTACGCGAGGACGAGCAGCGCGACGATCAGGCCGAAGAGGTCGGAGGCCGACATCAGGCGCGGTCCAAGAGGACGACGAGCGCGAGCGCGGCCGCGAAGCACGAGACTGCGATGAGGATCCCGAGCGCCTCGATCATCAGCGGGGCTCCAGGGCGGCGAGCGCCGTGTCGAGGCAGCCCGGCAGCTCGTCGGCGAGCTCGCGATCGTAGAGCGGGCCGGCGCCGTCGACGAGCAAGCGGTCGACGAGCAGGACACCGCGCGCGGCAACCGGCCGGTCGAGCTCGGACAGGCGGCTGACCATTGCGTTCAGAGTGTCCAACTCGGCCCGGATGACGAGCCGGTTGACCGGCGACGCGCCCGGAAGGTAGCGCGGGCTCGCATCGCGAACGAGCGAGCGAAGCGTGCCTGCAAGCTTGAGCCGGTTCTTCGGCGTCGTCAGCTCCTCGACCCGCCAGGCGAGCTGGAGCGGCGCCGTCTCGCGGCGCAGCAGTTCCGCGTCCGCGGTCCTGCGCGCTGCCCGCAGTTCGCGGCGCGCCTGCAGGCCGGCGAGGCTGTGCCAGGGGGCCTGAAGCCACACGTGGCCGCCGCCCCCCGCAGAGCTCGCACGAAGAGGTTCCGTCATGCCCTGAACGTAGGGCCGGCGGTCTGAATGCGGTCTAAGGCTTCAGGTCCGCGCTCTCAAGGTTGTCTAAAGGACGCGCCTCGGGGTTCACGAGCCGGTAGCCGACGCCCGGCTCGGTCAGGATGTAGTGCGGCCGCGCGGGATCGGGCTCGAGCTTGCGCCGAAGCTGCGAGACGTACACGTGCAGGTAGCTCGACTCCCGCTGGTACGCGGGGCCCCAGACGTCGCGAAGGATCATCTTGTGGGTCAGGAGCTTCCCCTCGTTTTGCGCGAGGAGGCGGAGCAGCCCGAACTCGTGCGGCGTGAGGTGCACGGGCCTCCCCGCCATGCTCACCGACCGCTTCTCCAGGTCGACCGCGAGCTCGCCGATCTCGAGCACCGGCTCGGTCGCCGGCCCGACGCGACGGAGCACGGCGCGCAGGCGCGCGAGCAGCTCGCCGATCGCGAACGGCTTCGTCACGTAGTCGTCCGCGCCGGCGTCGAGGGCCGCGATCTTCTCGGCCTCGTCGCCCACCGCCGAGACCAGGATGATCGGCGCCTCCGTCCAGCGGCGCAGCTCGCGGCAGACGTCGGTGCCGCGGCCGTCGGGCAGGAGGAGGTCGAGGATGATCGCCTCGGGAGGCCTGCAGCGCCGCCGCGCTCAGCGCCTCCTCCGCGGTGGTCGCCGTCGCGACCTCGTAGCCGGCGCCGCGCAGGTTCGTCTGCAGGGCGCGCAGGAACTGCGGCTCGTCGTCGACGACGAGGATGCGCTGGCCGCTCACGCCGGAACCTCTGCGGGCAGCTCCACCGCCGGCAGGGCGAGCACGAACGACGCTCCCTGGCCGCCCCGCGACTCGACCCAGACGCGGCCGTCGTTCGCCTCCGCGAAGCCTCGCGCGATCGCGAGCCCGAGCCCCGCCCCGCGCTGGTCGGGCCGTCCGGCCACCCGGTGGAACGGCTCGAAGATCCGCTCGCGCTCCTCCTCGGGGATCCCCGGGCCCGCGGTCGGTCACCCGGATGAGCAGCTCCTTCCTCGTCGCGCTCACGCGGACGTGCACCGGCTCGTCCGGCGGCGAGAGCCGCAGCGCGTTCTCGAGCAGGTTGACGAGCACGCGCTGGATCTGAACGGCGTCGACGCTCACGGGCGGGAGCTCCGGCCGCGCCGTGACGACCACGCGCTTCGTCGCCGCCCAGCTCGTCGAGCGCCTGCGCGACGAGCTCGTCGGCGGTCCAGAGCTCCGGCCGCGACTCGGCGGCGCCGGCCTGGAGCCGCGAGAGGTCGAGGAGGTTGTCGACGACCCGCTTGAGCCGGGTGTGCTCGACCCGGATCGTCTCGAGCAGCTCCTCTCGATCCGCCTCGGTCAGCGCGAGCACGCCGCTCTCGAGCCCGTCGAGCGCCTGCTCGATCGTGGCGAGCGGCGTGCGCAGGTCGTGCGACACGGCCTGGATCACCGCGGTCTTGATCCTGTCGCTTCGCCGCAGCGCCTCGGCCTCGCACCGCCTCGCCCGCCAGCCGCTCCCGGTCGCGCGCGACCGCCAGCAGCGAGGCAAGGGCCGGCAGGAGCCGTCTCTGGATCGGAAGCGCGGGCTCCTCGCTCTCGGGCGTGAACACCGTGCCGACCGGCCGGCCCTCGACGGAGAGCGGATGCGGCGCCTCGTGCGCGCGTGCGCGCCGGGTACTCGCCCAGGACGATTCGCGCCGTCGAGACGCCGAGGACTTCCGCCGTTCGTCCCGAGATGCTGACGAGCTGGTCCTCGAGCGGCGTGCCCCGCAGCAGCCCGGCGGCGATGTCGGCGAGCAGCGCCGCCTCCCGCTCCCGCTGCTCGGCCTCCGCGCGGCGCCGCCGCGCGTGCGAGGCGAGCGTGCCGACCACGATCGCAGTGGTCAGGTAGACGGCGAGCGCGAACCAGTTGGAACGGTCGGCGAGCGTGAACGTGTGCAGCGGCGGCAGGAAGAGGAAGTTGAAGACGAGCATGCTCGCGATCGCCACCGCGACCGCGTAGGCGGTGCCCCAGATGACCGCGATGGGCAAGACCGCGAAGACGTACAGCGCTCCCAGGCTGAGCGTCGGGACGAAGCCGTCGAAGATCGCGACCGCCCCCGTGACGATCGCCACCGCGAGCAGCCCGGCGGCCGCGCCGGCCAGCGGACCCCTAGGAAGCTCTCGATCCCATCGCATCAGTCGCGCGAAACCGTATCTGCCCGCCTCGTTGGATTCGACTTCACGACCGGCGCCGGTGTCGGTCCGGCGCGTTCAGGCAACATGACCTCGTGACCAGCCTGTTGCACCGCGCGAGCATCCCGGCAGGAGCTCTCGCCGCCTGCCTGGCCGCCGTCGCGCTCCTCGCGGCCTGCAGCGGCGACGACGGCGCCACCTCCGGCGCAGGCGAGTCGACCGCGGCCGGGCCGACCACAAGCACCACGGCCGGCACGACCACGGCAGGCACGACCACGGCCGCGACGACCACGGCCCCGACGACCACGGCGCCGCCGCCGCCGCCGCCCGGGCCTCCGTTCGGCCTCGCCCCCGAGTCCGGATCCCCACAGGGCGGGACGTTCGGGCTCGCGCTCCTCACCGCCGTCCGCGTCGGCGGGCACGAGGGCTTCGACCGGGTCGTCTTCCAGTTCCTCCCCGGCCCGACCCCCGGGTACCGCGTTCGCTACGTGCGGCCGCCGATCATCGAGGACCCGTCCGGCCGGACGGTCCGGGTCGCCGGAACCGCGTTCCTGTCGATTCGCATGGAGCCGGCGTCCGGATTCGACCTCACGGGCCCGCGGGGGCAGGTGTACACGGGCCCGGCGCGCATCGACGGCTCGAGCGCCGGAGGCGACGTGGTCGAGGAGGTCGTCCTCACCGGCGACTTCGAGGCCGTCATGAACTGGGTCATCGGCCTCGACGGGCGCGCCCCGTTCCGCGTGCTGCGGCTCTCGGGCCCGCCCCGTCTAGTCGTCGACTTCGCTCACTCGTAGCGCAGCGCCTCGGCCGGGCGGATCCGCGACGCGCGGACTGCGGGCGCGAGCGTCGCGAGGAGTGCGACGGCGTAGACGGTGAAGAAGATGATCCCCAGGTTCACCCAGGGGACGACCAGCTCGATTCCCTCCCAGCTCGGCTGGCGGCGCTGGTCGCTGACGATGTTGTTCGCGAGCAGCAGCCCGAGCGCGGTTCCCACGACGATCGCGGTCAGCGCGACGAACGACGACTCGAGCAGGAAGGCCGCCTCGACCATCCCGCGGCGGAAGCCGACGGCGCGCAGCACGCCGATGTGCTGCCGGCGCTCGACCACGGCGCGGGCGCTGATGACGCCGAGCGCCGCGACGCCCACGATCAGGCCGAGCCCCATGAACGCGAGGATCAGCCGGTTGATCGTCAGCGACGCCGCCTGGTTCTCGTCGACGACCGACTGGATCGACTCGGCCTCGAGGCCGTTCTGGATGAAGGCGGACTCGAGCGTGCTGCGCCGCCGGCGTCCGGATCGACGCCGGGCGCGACCTGGAAGTAGTGGATCGTCGGCTCGACGCGTCCCGGGAACGCGTCCGCGAGCGTCTCCTGCGAGGTCGAGATTCCCACCATCTCGAACGGCGCCGTGTCCTTGAGGACGCCGATGATCTTGAGGCCCGTCGTGCGGCCGGTCTGCGTGTCCTGGATCTGGACGTTGATCGGATCGAAGGTGCCGTCGTCGAAGTAGAAGCCGGTCAGCTGGAAGTCCGGCGGCGCGACGGCGAAGTTGAAGTTGTCGCGGCGCGGCACGACGAAGCTGTCGACCACCGCCAGCCCGGGCTCGGACTCGATCGCGTCCCACACCTCGCGGGCCGACCCGTAGCCGGTGGCGATCGCGCCGAGGCCGAACGTGGTGTGCTCGAGGAAGCTCGAGTCGAGGCCGCGGGCGACGTACGACCGCCGGCCCTCCTCCGGCTCCCGTCTGGTTTGCGTCCACGGCGAGAACCGACTGGCTTCCGACCACGGGGAAGTCGGCCGCATCCGCGCCGAGCTTCGCGCGCAGCGCCGCCTGGGGATCGCCGAGCGGAGCGGTCGGGGCCGTCGCGGAGCGGATGTCGAAGCCGCCGCCGACGGCGTCCACGTTCGCCGAGGCCGCGATGAAGGACGCCGAGGAGACCGTGCCGGTGACGAGGGTGAAGACGACGAGCGTGAACATCGCGAGCGTCGTCCCGGTGCGGAAGCGCCCGGCGAGCGGGTAGGCCATCGAGATCTTGAGGATCGGCGCGAGCGCCCGGATCCGGCCGAAGACGCGCATCGTGCCGTCGAGGAGCAGGTCGGCGTTGTACATGATCGTCCACACCGCGCCGACGACGACCATGAGCCCCGAGGCGATCCAGGTCGAGAAGTTCATCGAGAGCGGCCCGAAGACGTCCTCCCAGAGGTGCCAGGGCAGCATCCAGATGACGACGATCGCGAGCCCCGAGGTCGTGAACGCGACCCGGTCGGGCACGCCGGCCATCCGTGCGAGCGGCACGACGCTCACGAGCACGATCGACATCCCGAGGAGGAGCGGCGTGGCCTGCGAGCCGGCGACGCCCGAGGCGAAGAGGAGGAGCCCGGCGATGACGCCGAGCGTCCCGAGCAGCCAGCGCCGCCGGTGGGCCCGGGGCGGCTCGGGCGCGTTTCGGATCGCGGTCGAGATCGTCATCAGGCTGACGCGCCAGGCCGAGAGCGCGACCACGATCAGGGTGAGCAGGACGCCGAGCGAGTAGGCGATCGCGAGGCTCCGCCAGGTGACCGAGAACTCGATGTCGAAGTCCTGCGCACCGAAGATCCCGGCCATCGCGGCGATCATCGCGAACGCGACCGCGGCGCCGAGCAGCGCGCCGACGAGGGCCGCGAGCAGGTCGTACGCGACGCCTTCGAAGGTGAACGACTCGACGAGGTGCCCGCGGCGCGAGCCGATCGCGCGCGCGATGCCGAGCTCGCCGCGCCGCTCGGCGGCGAGCATCACGAAGATGAGGAAGATGAGCAGGATCCCGGCGGCGATCGAGAACGACCCGAACGTCGTGAAGAACGCCATGAACGCGCTCCCGGCCTCGTCGGCGAGCTCGAGCACGTCCTGCTTCGCCGGCGTCACGTCGACGTCGTAGTGCAGCTCCACCGGGTGGAGCGCCGCGACCACCTCGTCGGAGAGGGCGGCGCCCGAGATGATCCCGCCCCGGTTCGAGATCATCACGCCGTCGATCTGGTCCTCCCGGCCGAGGAGCTTCTGCGCCCCGGCCAGGGGCAGGAGCACGGCGGGCCCGTCCTCGCCCGTGCCGGTGAAGGTGACGACGTCGCGGACCGTGACGGAGACCGGCTTGCCCTCCGCGTAGAGGAGGAGGGTTTCCCCCGCCTTCGTGTCGAGCTCGTCGGCGCCGTCCGCGTTCAGGAAGACCTCGCCCTCGGCGAGATCGCCCAGCTCGGCCCGGCCGCCCGCGACGGGCTCGATGGGCGAGAAGCCGTCCATCCGCTCGGGGTCGCTTCCGAAGACCCGCACGCGCGGCTCGGTCTGGCGGCTGGCCGGCGCCTGCGCCGCGACGTCGTCGAGGATCACGGGCGCGACGCCGTCGGTGAGGTTCTTGCCCGCGAGCGCCGCGTCGACGTCCTCGACGATGGCCGCGTCGAGGAAGTTGCGGCCCGTCGAATCCCCGAGCTCGCCGGCGATGTCGTCGGTCGCACCCCTCGGCGAGACGACCTCGTCGATCGAGCCGAGCGCCTGCACGGCCTCGACGCGGATCGAGTGGCTCATCGTGTCGCCGGTCGTGAGCGCCGCGGCGACGATCGTCGTCCCGAGCATGAGCCCGACGACGATCAGCGTGCTGCGGCCGCGGCGGCGCTCGACGTTGCGGACGCCGAGCTTGACGAGGATCGGATTCCGTACGGCGAGCACGCCGACGATCACGGCGGCCACGCCGAGGGCGACGAGCAGGCCCACGAGGAGCCCGTCGACCGGGATCCCGAAGAGCTTCTCCACGCGCTACGCCGGCACGCCCGGCAGGTCGTAGTACATGACCTCGTAGTGCTCCCGGCCGGGCGGCGACGCGAACAGCGTCACCAGCCGGTCGAGGTGGCCGGTGGCGAAGCCGGAGGCGGCGTCGGCCGCGGCCTGGGTCTCCCAGAGGGAGACGATCATGCCCTTCCCCTCCGGCGTCGCGAAGACGAAGGCGCCTTCGTAGCCGTCCTGCTCGCGCAGCCCGGGCGCGACCTCATTTCGGAAGATCTCGACGGCCGAGTCCACGTCGATTCGGACCGGGTCGATCTCAAGCAGCGTGACCCGCGAGTACATCGCGTACCTCCAGTCGTTGTTCCTCGACGACGCGGCCGTCGAGCATCCGGACGATCCGGTCGGCCTTGCGGCCCACCGAGATGTCATGCGTGACGATGAGGAAGCTGAGCCCGCGCTCGAGGTTCAGGCGGCGCATCAGCTCCACGATCTCGGCGGCGTTCTCGGAGTCGAGGTCGCCGGTGGGCTCGTCGGCCCAGACGATCGCCGGGTCGTTGACGAGCGAGCGTGCGATCGTGACCCGCTGGCGCTCGCCGCCCGAGAGCGCGTCCGGCACGTGCCCGGCCCGGTCGGCGAGCCCGACGAGGTCGAGCGCGGCCAGCGCCTTGCGGCGCGCCTCCCCGCCCGGGACACGGGCGATGAGGAGCGGAAGCTCCACGTTCTCGACGGCGGTCAGGACCGGCATCAGGTTGTAGAACTGGAAGACGAAGCCCATGCGGCGGGCGCGGTAGTCGGTTCGCTCGCGATCCGACATGGCCGAGAGCGGCGTCCCTTCGATCGCCACCTCGCCCTCGTCGATCGAGTCGAGGCCCGAGAGGCAGTTGAGCAGCGTGGTCTTGCCGCAGCCGCTGGGGCCCATGATCGCGGCGATCTCGCCCCGTTCGAGCACGAGATCGACGCCCCGCAGGGCCTCGACCCGTACCTCGCCGGTTCCGTATGCCTTCGCCACTCCGCGCGCCTCGACGATCGGGGTGGACGTCTCTGTCTGCATCGGCGGCCTCCGTCTCGTTTACCAGGCAGCGTGCCGCGTCACGGCCCGCGTTCCATCGGCGGGAAACCTGATTTCGCAGGCGGAAAACTACGGAGCCGTCAGTCGATGTCGGCGCGCCGGTAGCGCACCGTCGCGAGGATCCAGCCGGCCACCGCGATCGCCAGGAGGACGCCGAACGCCGCGGTGGCGGAGCGGCCGCCGAGCTGCACGTCCACGTCGGGAACCGTGGCGACGATCGAGCGCGCCCAGCTCGTCACCGTGAACCGCTCCGTCCCGTCCGACGCGTGCGACCCGGCGTTCTCCCAGAGGAGGATGAACGCGAGCCCCCACCACACCGCGCGGCGGAACCAGAGCCCGGCCGCGACGAAGAGCCCGGCGTAGGCGCAGGCCGCGAGCGAGGCGGCGGCAAAGGATGCGAGCGCAACCTCCCCGGCGCCGGCCACGAGCGCGGCGACCGCGAGCGGCAGGGCGGCGAGCGGAATGACGAGCGTGACGGTGGCGAGCACGGCCGCGGCCGGGAGCTGCCAGCGCGCGACGGGCTTCAGCCAGAGGTAGACGAGGAGGCGGTCCTCGACGAGGTCGCCGATCGCCGCCGTGCCGAGCCAGAGGGCCGCCAGCGGAACGACCAGGCCGAGGCCGTAGTGCACGGTCACGTCGGCGGAGGCCTGCACCGGATCGTCGTCGAGGCCGGCGAAGACGCCGAGCAGGATGGACAAGGCGCCGAGCGCGCCGATGCCGAGCAGGCGGGGAACCGTGACCTGCGTCCGCAGCACGAGCCGGTAGAGCGAGACGAGCGAGGCGACCGTGCGCGGCCGCCGTGCGGGCAGCGTCCCGACGGCGCTCATCGCTGCACCAGGTAGCGGAAGACGCCCTCGAGATCGGCGTCGAGGGGCGTGACCTCGAGCAGGCTCGCGTCCTTGTCGCGGGCGACGGGTGCGAGGGCGCGGGCGAGCGCCCTGGCGTCGTTCGTGTCCAGCTCGATCGACTCGTCGTTCTCGAGCCGCGCGCCCATGATCGTCCCGGCCTCGAGCAGCGCGCCGGCGACCTCGCGCGGCCGGTTCGTGCGCACGCGCACCCGCAGCGGCCGGTCGTCCATGAGCGCGCGCAGCTCGTGGAAGTCGCCCGCGGCCGCGAGCCGGCCCTGCGACATGACGAGGATCCGCGAGCCGAGCCGCTCGACCTCCTCGAGGACGTGGCTCGAGACGAGCACGCAGCGCCCCTCGGCGCCGAGCCGGCGGAAGAGCGCGATCATGTCCTGCCGCTGCCGCGGATCGAGCCCGGTCAGCGGCTCGTCGAGCATGAGGACGGCCGGGTCGTGGATGAGCCCCTGCGCGACCTTCACCCGCTGCCGCATCCCCTTGGAGTAGGCGGGCAGGCGGCGCGTGTCGGACGGGTCGAGGCCGACCCGCTCGAGCGCCGCCGCGGCCGCGGCGCCTGATTCGGGGAGCCCGTGCAGCGTCGCGGTCAGCTCGAGGAACCGAAGCGCGGTCAGGGACTCGAAGACGCTCTCCTGCTGCGGGACGAGACCGATCGCGCCGGTCACGGCGACGTCCGAGCGCGGATCGCGGCCGAGCACGCGGATCGTTCCCCGGGAGGGACGCGCGAGCCCGCAGAGCATCCGCAGCATCGTCGACTTGCCGGCGCCGTTCGGCCCGAGGAGCGCGGTCACGCCGGGGCCGACGTCGAAGCTCACGTCCGAGACGGCGACGAGCGCGCCGAACCACTTCGAGACGCCCTCGGCGACGACGCGGGGCTCGGACGCGCTCACCGGTTCGCCTCGATCCGGCGGTAGCGAAGCCAGCAGGCCGCGAAGCCCGCGACCGTCCAGGCGGCGAGCCCGGCGACGATCAGGCCGGTCGAGAGCTGCTCGACCGGCTCTCCTCCGCCCTGGACCTCGCCGAAGATCCGGTAGGAGAGCTCGGAGATGACGAACGGGAGGCTGACGAGGTCGAGCGCGTTCGAGGCGTCGGTCGCCTCGATCGCGCTGCGGACGACGATCGCCGGAACGAAGAGGAGGAGCACCACGGCCACCGCCGCGGCGGCGCGCCGGGTCGTGAAGCTCGCGACCGCCAGCGAGATCGACGCGTAGACGAGCGCCGTCGCGAGCCCCGACGCGAGGATCTGGAGCAGGAGCTTGGGCGTCTCGCCGTAGGTCGGGCCGAAGCCGGCGACGACGTAGGCGAGGAACATGAAGAGCAGCGGCCCGAGCGTGATCAGGAGCATCACGGCGAACACGGCCGCGCCCTTGGCGACCAGGTAGCGGTCGCGATTGAGCGGGCCGGCGAGGTAGAGCCCGAACATGCCCGAGCGCCGGTCGGGGCAGAGCGCCTCCGGCGCGACGAGCGCGGCGAAGAGGGCGAGCGCGCTCCCGATGAAGAACGTGTACTCGCCGTACGTGATCAGGTCTTGCCGGAGGAGGTCGTTGAGCAGCGCCGCGAGGATGACGTTGACGAGCGCGGGGGCGAAGGCGATGACGAGGACGATCGCGGGCAGCACCTTCTGGCGCGCCGGCCCGGCCGATCCCGAGCACGCGCCGGGCGGTGAACACGCCGAGCGTGAGGATCGCCCAGGCGGGCCGGCGGCGCGGGCCGTCGTAGCCCCGGTAGCCGAGGCCGAAGAGCCGTGCGCCCTCCTGGGTGCTCACGTCCCCGTCCCCAGGTAGACGTCCTCGAGCGTGCGCCCTCGCGGCGCGATCCGCCTGATCCCGACGCCGAGGTCGGCGATCGCGTCGCGTACGGCGTCGTGGTCGCCCTCCGCTCCGGCGACGAGCAGCACGCCGTCGCTGACGGTGACGCCGACGCCCCGCTCGGTCAGAAGCGCCGCGAGCTCGTCGGCGCGCTCGTCCACCTCGATCCGCAGTCCCTCGGGGCCGCGGCGCAGGTCGGCGAGCGTCCCCTGGTGGACGACGACGCCGCCCTCGACGATCACGACCGCGTCGCAGATCCGCTCGACCTCCTGGAGGTGGTGGGACGAGATGACGATGTGCATCCCGAACTCGGAGCCGATGCGGTGGATCAGGTCGAGCATCTCCGTCCGCTGCACGGGGTCGAGCCCGTCGGTCGGCTCGTCCAGGAGCACGAGCTCCGGGTCGTGCGCGATCGCGCCGGCGAGCTTGACGCGCTGCCGCTGGCCGGTCGACATCGTCCCGACCGACCGGAAGCGCTCCTCGCCGAGGCCGACGAGCCAGAGCGCGTCGTTCGCCCGCTGCATCGCCGCCCGCGGGGGCAGGAGGTGCATCTCCGCGAGGTGGCGCACGAGGTCGGCGGCGGCGAGCTCGGCGGGAAGGTCGTGGTGCTCGGGCGCGTAGCCGATGCGGGCGCGGATCTCGATGCCGGCCGAGGCGGGATCCTCGCCGAGGACGTGGAGCGCGCCGTCGTCGCGGGCGCGCAGCCCGAGCATGAGCGAGAGGAAGGTCGTCTTGCCGGCCCCGTTCGAGCCGAGCAGGCCCGTGATTCCCGTGCCGATCTCGGCGTCGAGCCCGGCGAGCGCGACCGTGCGCCCGTAGCGCTTGACGACCCCCTTGGCGGTGACGACGGCCGTCGAGGCGGAGTGCGGGTCGCCGGGCATCGGGCCTGACCCTAGCGCTCCCGCGACAAGTGGCGGCGCGGCCCACCCGGGCCGCACCGCCACGTTTGCAGAGGAGAACCGTCCTAGTTGGTCCCGAGCACGGGCGGGGCAGACGGAGCTTCCGCCTTCTCGCCCTCGAGGCTGGGCAGCCACTCGAGCCAGCTGGGGAGGTACCAGTTCCAGTCGCCGAGGAGCTTCATCGACGCCGGGAGCAGCACCGCCCGGACGATGGTGGCGTCGATCAGGATCGCGACCGCGAGCCCGACGCCGAACTGCTTGAAGATGATCATCGAGAGCGTGGCGAAGATCGAGAACACGGCGACCATGACGATCGCTGCGCTCGAGACGACGCCCGCGGTGCTCTTGATCCCGTGCGCGATCGCCTCCTCCGTGGACGCACCCTTGTCGTACGTCTCGCGGATGCGGCTCAGGATGAACACGTGGTAGTCCATCGAGAGGCCGAAGAGGATCACGAACAGGAAGATCGGGCAGGAACGGGACGATGCCGCCGGTGTGGGAGAAGCCGAGCAGGCCCTTCCCGTAGCCGTGCTGGAAGACCAGCACGAGCACGCCGTAGGCGGCGGCGACCGACAGCAGGTTGAGCAGGATCGCCTTCGACGGCGACGACGATCGAGCGGAACGCGACGAGCATGAGCAGGAACGCGAAGACGAGCACGAACCCGAACACGAGCGGGGCGGCGGCCTTCAGCTGGTCGTTCTGGTCCTTCGTCGCGCGGTCTGGCCGGTCACGGCGGACTCGACGCCCGCCAGCGAGCCGACGGTCGCGGGGACGATCTCGCCCCGCAGCGCCGCGAGCGCGGCGTTCGAGGCGTCGTCGCTGCCGTTGCCGTCGATCGGGATGGCGATGTTGGCGACGGTGCCGTCCTCGTTCACGTCGACCGTGATCGGCTCGTGCATCTTGCCGGTCGCGAGCGCCTGCGCCTTCAGCTCGTCGATCGACTCCTTGACCGCCGGTGCGTTCACGTCGTCCGCCTTGATGACGACGTTCGCCGGGATCTCGCTGCCGGGGAACGCCTCCTGGAGGCGGTTGAACGTCTGGACGACCGGCAGCTCCTGCGGGAACGCCTCGGCGCCCGGCATGGCGGTGTGGAGCTGGAGCGCCGGGACGGCGAGCGCGAGCAGGAAGCCGCCTGCGAGCGCGACCGAGAGGATCGGGCGGCGCAGGACGCGGTCGATGATCGCGCCCCAGATCCGGCCTTCCCCGTCGTCGCGGCGAAGGCGGCCGACGAGCGGGACGTGGAGCCGGTCGACGTTGTCCCCGAGCTTGGAGAGCAGCGCCGGCAGCACGGTCAGCGAGCCGAGCATGGCGATCGCGACGACCATCATCGTGGCGATGCCGATCGAGGCGAAGCCCGGCGTCTCCGGTGAGGAGCATGCCGGCCATCGCGACCATCACGGTGATGCCGGAGATGAGGACGGAGCGTCCGGACGTGGCGGCCGCGGCCTCGAGGGCCGCCTCTTCGACTGCGTCCGGCAGCGCGTTCCTCACGCTCCCGCTTCAAGTAGAACATCGTGTAGTCGACGCCGACCGCGAGCCCGATGAGGAGCACGATCGCGGAGTTGGACTCGTCGCGCGGGGAGCACCTGGCTCATGACGGCGGTGAGGCCCATCGTCGCGAGCACGGCCGTGAGCCCGAGCAGCAGCGGAATGCCCGCCGCGACGAGGGCGCCGAACGCGATCACGAGGATGACGAGCGTGATCGGAAGCGAGAACAGCCCCGCCTTCTTCAGATCCTTGCCGAAGGACTCCTCGAGCGCGGCGTTGGCGCTCGTGTCGCCGAACTGCGCGACGTAGAGCGTCCGGGTGCGCCTTCTGGATCTGCGGCGACCTCGGCGAGGATCGGGTCGATCTTGGCGATCGCGTCGTCGGCATCCCCGCGGATGTCGAACGAGACGATCGCGGCGTGCTTGGAGGGCGAGATCTGCCCGCGTTGTCCGCTCCGAACGGCGAGCGGAGGTTGGTGACGTCCGCCATGCCGGACAGGCCCGACACGACCGCCTTGACCGCGCCGGAGAACTCCGGATCGGTGACGACGAAGTGGGGCTCTCGATCAGGACGGCCTCCTTGGCCGGCTGGTCGAAGCCCGCGGCGAGGATCCGGTCGGCGCGGCCCGACTCTCCGGGCCCGGACGTCTTGTAGTCGATGATCTTGGTGCCGACCATGCCGCCGATGAGGAAAGCGACGACGACGAAGGCAAGCCAGCCGAAGATGGCGATCTTGCGGTGGCGAGCGCTCCAGCGGCCCATGCGAGCCGCGACGTTCTTGGAGGTCTTCGGTTGCATTTCGGTGTTCCTTTCGGCTCGATGTGTCATGGGATTGCGACCTCGCTCACCGGGAGGGCGATCGCCCTCGTGGCGACGAACGGAGGAAGCTGCTCGAGCGCTCGGCGAGCGTCGAGCGCCTCGACCTCCAACCACACCGTGTGGCCGCCCTCCAGGCAGGAGGCGAGCGCCGAGGCCCGGCGGAGCGGGCTGTCGTAGCCCTTCCAGGCGGCGTACGCGGCGCCGCATTCGCGCGGCTCGTGGCGGTGGAGGAGAAGGAAGCGAGGCATGCATCGAGGATCGCGCCGCACGCCGAAACGCGAATCGGGGGGACCCCCTGAACCGGCCCCCTGAACTTCCCCGCGATCGACCCCCTGACCTATGCTCGGCGGCGGTAAGGGATGGCCGATCGAGCCGAACGGTTGGTGGGGCGGACTGAGGAGCTTGCGCTCGTCGAGCAGGCGCTCGCCCGGGCGGAAACGAGCCCTGTGCTCATCCAGATCTCCGGCGAGCCCGGGATCGGCAAGACAAGCCTGCTCTCGGAGCTCGGACGCCGGGGCGAAGAGCGCAGGTACCTCGTGCTCGCAGGCCGCGCCTCGGAGCTCGAGCGCGACCTCCCCTACTGGATCTTCGTGGACGCGCTCGACGAGTACCTGCGCTCGCACGATCCCGACCGGCTCGAGCGGATGGACGAGCAGACCGCCGCCGAGCTTGCGCTGATCTTCCCGTCGCTCGCCGGTGCCGGCGCCGCACCCGCAACCGTGCTCGACGAGCGCTACCGCGTGCACCGGGCCGTGCGCGAGCTGCTCGAGCAGATCGCCCAGCCTGCGCCGCTCGTGCTCCTCCTCGACGACCTCCACTGGGCCGATCCGGCCTCGGTCGACCTAGTCGCGGCGCTGCTGCGCCGGCCGCCGCAGGAGCGCTGCCTCGTCGCGATCGCGGTGCGCGAGAACCAGGCGCCGCCACGCCTCGCCGCGGCGCTCGATCAGTCGGCCCGAGCCGGCGGGCTCGAGCGGATCGAGCTGCACGCGCTCGCCGAGGACGAGGCCGGGGAGCTGCTCGGCCCCGGCGTCGCCGCGCCTCTCGCCCGCACGCTCTTCGAGGAGAGCGGCGGCAACCCGTTCTACCTGGAGGAGCTCGCCCGGATCGCCCGCTCTTCGACCACGGCAGCGCCCGCGGCCGCGCTCACCGCGCCCGGCGCCGTGCCGTCGGCTGTGGCCGCGGCGCTGGCGGGCGAGGTCGCCGGTCTTTCGGCGCCGGCGCGCAGCCTGCTCGAGGGAGGATCGGTGATCGGCGACCCGTTCGAGATCGACTTCGCGGCCGCCGCCGGCGACGTTCCCGAGGACGAGGCGCTCCCTGCGCTCGACGAGCTGCTCGGCCTCGGCCTGATCCGCAGGACCGACTCGCCGAGGCGGTTCCGGTTCCGCCATCCACTCTTGCGCCGGGCGGTGTACGACGCGACGGGCAGCGGCTGGCGTGCGAGCGCGCACCGGCGGGCGGCCGGCGCCCTCGCCGCCCACGGCGAGCAAGCCGCGGTACGCGCCCGCCACGTGGAGCAGTTCGCGCCCCTCGGCGACCGGGACGCGATCGCGGTGCTCCGCGAGGCGGCCGACGACTCCGCCCAGCTCGCCCCCGAGAGCGCCGCCCGCTGGTACCGGGCCGCGCTGCACCTCCTCCCCGCCGATGAGGAGCACGCGGTGGAGCGGCTCGAGCTGCTCGAGCAGCTCGCGACCGTGCTCGCCGGCGGAGGCCAGTACGCCGAGAGCCACGCGGTCGTCCTCGAGCTGCTCGTGGAACTTCCCGACCGCGCGCCCGCGCGGACCAAGTGGATCGGAATCTGCGCCGGTCTCGAGCACCTCCTCGGCCGGCACGACGATGCGCACGCGCGGCTCCTCACCGCGCTCGAGGACCTCCCAGACCGGAGCTCGGCGGAAGCGATCGAGCTCATGCTCGGACTCGTGTTCGACGCGTTGTACCGGCGCGACTACGAGAGCATGCGCACACGCGGCCTGAAGGCGCTCGAGCTGGCCGAGGAGCTGGACAGCGACCCGCTGCGCGGCGCCGTCTGCGCGATCCTCAGCATGGCGTGCGCCTTCGACAACCGGATCGAGGAGGGCCAGCGCTACCGGGTCGAGGCGGCCGCGATCGTCGACGGGATGACGGACGACCAGCTGGGGGAGCGCATCGACGCCGCGGTGAATCTCGGAAACGCCGAGACGTACCTCGACCACCTCGATGACGCCGTGCGCCATTTCGACCGGGGAATCGCGGTGTCGCGCGCGACCGGCCGAGGGCAGCTGTTCCCGCTCCTCACGCAACGGAAGGGATTCGCGCTGTCGCTCCTCGGCCGCATTCCCGAGGCGGTGGACGTGGCGGAGCGGGCCGTCGAGGCGGCGCGTCTCTCGGGGAGCGCGCAGTCGGTGGCGTGGGCGCTGCTCAACCGCGCGTGGTCGGGGGTCATGGCCGGCGATCTCGACGTCGCGCTCGACGCCGCGGAGGAGAGCACGGAGCTGGGAAGCACGTTCGACGAGAGCGTCGTGCGCATCTGGTCGGCGTGCGCGCTCGGCTCGGCCGTGGGCGAGGCGGGAGATCCGGCCCGGAGCATCGACGTGCTCGTGTCGGGAACCGGCGGGCCCGATCTGCAGTTCATCCCCGGCGTCCTCCGGTTTCTCTTCCAGGAGCGCGTCGTGCAGGCCTGGCTCGCGCTCGACCGCCTCGACGAGGCCGAGCTCGCCGCCGAGCGGGCCGAGACGCACGCCGCGCAGGTCGGACTGAAGCTCGGAATCGCGCTCTCGAAGCGCGGCCGTGCCGCCGTGACGCTCGCCGGCGGAGATGCGCCGGCCGCGGCGGCGCTGGCGCTCGAGGCCGCGGCTGCGGCCGACGCGATCCACGCGCGGATCGAGGCGGCGCGGTCGCGAACGCTGGCCGGGCGGGCGCTCGCGGCCGCGGGCGAGCGCGAGCGGGCGGCGGCCGAGCTCGAGCGCGCCGCCGCAGAGCTCGACGCCTGCGGCGCTGCGCGCTACCGGGACGAGGCCGAGCGGGAGCTGCGCAAGCTCGGACGCCGGTTCCGCCGGCAGGCTGCGCCGGGCGGCGACGGCGACGGGCTCTCAGGCCTGACCGCGCGCGAGCTGGAGGTCGCGCGGCTCGTCCACGACCGCAAGACGAACCGAGAGATCGCCGCGGAGCTCTTCCTGAGCGAGAAGACGGTCGAGACGCATCTGCGCCACATCTTCCGCAAGCTCGGCGTGACCTCGCGCGTCGAGGTCGCCCGCGCGGTCGACGCGGCCGACGCGGGCTAGTCGGCGATCCCGCGGTCGCGGACGGCCATCATCGTCGCGGCCATCGTGGCGATGTGGCGCTCGTCCGCGAAGACGTCCGCGTGGCAGACGATCAGCGTGCGCCCGTTCTTGATCACACGGCCGCGCGCGACGAAGCGCCCGCCCTCGGCCGGGCGGAGCAGATCCACCTTGAACTCGACCGTGAGCACGGTCGCGCCGGGCTCCACGAGCGTCATGGCCGCGTAGCCGCAGGCCGTGTCGGCGAGCGCCGCGACGACGCCGCCGTGGAGGAACCCGTGCTGCTGGCCGAGGTGGTCGCCGTGCGGAAGGACGACGTCCACCGCGCCGGGGTCGACCGAGCCCATCTCGGCGCCGAGCGTCGTCATGAAGCCCTGGCGCGCGAAGCTCTCCGCGCACGCGCTCCTCGTAGCCCGGGTCGCGCGGCTCGAAGTCGCTCATCAGCCGAGCGGCGAGCCGTCGTCGTTCACGCGCTGGATGGTGAGCGAGTAGGTCTCGGAGGCGGAGATCGTTCCTCCGAGGCCGCCGGGAAGGCCGAGATCGAAGTCGACGTCGATCGAGACGGTCTGCGGCGTGTCCGACTGGAAGATCTCGCTCGGAACGGTCTTCTTTCCGATCGACTGGTCGTCGAGCGTCGTGCCGATCGGGGAGCAGAAGCAGGTCGACCCCGCCCCTTCGCTCCCGAGGCCGGCGATCGGGTCGGTGAGGAACCACTGCACCTCGGCGGTCGGGCTCTTCTTCGGGATGGTGACCTGGATGTATCACCGAGGCGCTGATCGGGCCCCGAGCCCATCTTCGAGCAGGGCGACGCCGTCATGAGATCGCAGCCGTTCATGCTCGTCGAGGCCGCCTTCGATCCCGTTCGCGATGATGACGCCCACGTGGCCGGCCGGGCCCGCGAGCAGGTAGTTCATGCCCTGCACGAACGGCTGGGCGCCGAGCGTCATCGTGTTCGTCTGCGTGCCCCCGAGAACACACCCCGGAATGAACTCGACGCGTGGTGTCCGGTGAACGTCTCGTTCAGCGTCGCCGCCATGATCTTGTAGGTGCGCGGGCAGCTCGAGCGCACCTTGAGCGTGTGCGTGTAGCCGCCGAGCGTCTTGAAGCTCGCGTTCGTGCTCAGGATGACCAGCTCGCGCACGTCCTGCGCGGGGTCGTCGCGGCAGAACGTGGCCGTCTTCTTCGACGTCCAGTCCTGGCGCTTCCAGGTGCCGTCGGCGAGCTTGAGGAGCGCGTCGACATGGGCGCCCGGCTTGCCGAAGAGCAGGTTCTTGAACTGCACCTCGCGGATGTTGTCGTCGGGGAGCTTCACCCGGTGGTACGAGCCGGCGCTGAGCGCCGGGAAGCTCGGGCGCTGGATCTTCAGGTTCAGCGTCCGCGACGGCAGCCCGCCGATGTTGACGGTGACCGGATCCGGCAGCGCCGGGGTCGCGCTCCAGCTGTCCCAGGCCTTGAAGGACTCGTCGATCGAGAAGCCGGGATCGCCGACCGGCGTCTGGTTGTACGCATGGAGGAAGAACTCGGGCACCTGCTTGGCGAGGCCGCCCGAGACCGCGGCGTCGACGGCCTGCGGCGACTTCTTCGACTGCAGCTGCGTGAAGATCGAGTTCAGGACGCCCGTGCCGCCGCTCGTCTCCTCGAGCATCATCCAGAACGGCCAGGCCTCGTAGCCGGCGCCCAGGAGATCGGTCCCGAGCGCGGTCTTCACGAGCCCCGGATACTCCCGCTGCTCGTCGTTCGCGTCGGGATAGACGAAGTCGCCGGCCCAGTTCGCGCCGCCCTCGTCCCACCACGAGATCGGCGGATCGCAGCTGACGTAGCGGTGCGAGAACTGGATCGCGTGCATGAGCTCGTGCGCGAGCGCCCACTTGGAGAGACCGGGCTGGATCGCGATCCACGAGGGACGGTCGGTGCACCACTTGCCCGGAACCGGGAAGTTCCCGACCGCCGGGATACGGCGCCGTCACGGCCAGCGCGCTCGTGTCGAAGCGGCCCGCGAGCAGCACGATCGAGCTGCCCACGTACACGTCGTAGCGCCCGTCCGGCCCGTGGTAGCACTCCTCGCCCGCGTCCGACTGAGGCTCGCCGAACTCGTCGGTGAGCTTCGTCCAGATCGTCGGCAGCGCGGCCGCGTAGACCATCGCGGCCGCGCGGTCGGTCGCCTCGTAGCCTGCTCGAACTTGGGCGTCTCGGTCGTGCCGTACCAGACGATCGCCTTCCCGTCCGAGGTCGGGATGCCCTGCCAGGGAAAGGGCTCTTCCGTGGGCCCGGTGCCGGTGTCGAGGGAGTTGTAGCCCGTGCAGTCCGCCGTCTGCGGCCGCCGCGCGCCTGGCTGCACGGCGCCTTCGGCTTCCAGTTGCGCCCCTTGACCTGCCAGGCGCTGCCCCCGGCCTGCGGCGGGACGAAGTACGGGAAGACCTGGCTCTTGACGGAGGCCGGCAGCGTGCCGAAGCCGTTCGCGGCGTCCTTGATCGCGTCCAGATCGCCGCCGGGGCCCGAAAGGTCGCCCCGCAGCTCCTTCGGAAGGCGCGAATCGTGGCTCAGCCCGTAGAGGCCGTAGAGGATCTCCTGGGCCTTGGTGATGCGCTTGGCCTGGAGGGCGCCGCCGATGCGCTCCTCGGCGCTGCGGCCCGACGTGGCGATCTTCGCCGCCAGCTTGCAGGCGCTCTTGCCCTTCACCGCCGCGGCCGGATCGACGCAGACGAGCAGCGTCCGCAGCTGTCCGGCCGTCGTCTTCAGCGGAACCTTGCCGCGGACGACGATCTTCTTGGAGCCGCGGTGCGAGATGGTCACGCCGGTCCCGAGCTTCAGGCCGCCCTTCGGCGAGCCCTTGGCGTTCCCGAGGACGAGGCCGACCTTGATCCGCGCGCCCGTGCCGGCGATCGTGGCGGTCACGCTCAGCGTGTCGCCCTGCGCGGCGACGAGCGGGACCTTCGCCGTCTTCGTGACCGTCGGCTTCGCGGCCTGCGCCGCGGGCGCCATGAGCACGAGAAGGAACGCCGCGCCGAGCGCGAGGAACGATCTGCGGGACCACTTCACGGCGCCGTTTGCCACGCGCACCCGCTCTCTGCTGAAGGATGGCCCCGTCCCCGCGACGCGAACGAGTTAGCTCGTACGAGACGATGCTAACACGGTTTCGGCCGATGGTTACTGGCGATTCCGCGCGTCGCGCGCGCTCAGAGGCTCGCCGTGAGCGCCAGATCGGGCCCGGGCTTGCGCAGGCCGGCGGTCGTCACGTCGAGCTCGGCGCTGAGGTGGCGCGCGAGCGCGATGAAGGCCTCGGCCGCGGGCGAGCGGTAGCGGTCGCGATGCCATACGAGTCCGATCCGGCGGCGCGGGATCAGGCCGTCGAGATCCAGGACGACGATGTCGTCGCGGGACGGGTCGATCGCAAGCAGGGGCATGATCGCGGCGCCCACGCCGCGGGCGGCGAGCGCCTGGAGGAGGTTGTTGTCCTCCGCCCGCAGGACGACGCGCGGCTCGATCCCGTGCGAGCGAAGGAACCGCTCGACCTGGGCGTGCGCCCGGCAGACGCGGTAGGCGACGAGGTCGATCCGGCCGAGCAGCTCGAGATCCGGCGGCACCGAGCTGCGGGCGAGCTCATGTTCGGAGCCGACGACGAGCAGATAGGGATCCCGGACCAGGTCGACGTAGTCGAAGATGTCCTCGCGCGGGATTGGCGGATGCGTGAAGGCGAGATCGAGCGAGCCCCGCTCGACCAGGTCGTCGATCTCGTCGTGCGAGCCCGATTCGAAGAGCGTGATCTCGATGCGCGGCCAGGCCTCCCGGAAGCGCGCGAGCAACTCTGGGAGAAGTCGTGTCGCAACGCTTTGGTACGTCCCCACTCGGAGCTCGCCTACGGACCCCTCGGCCAGCGCGCTGACGTCAGCGCTCGCGGCCTCCATCCGCGCGAGCACCGCCTGCGCGTGCGTCCAGAGCAACCGGCCGGCCTCGGTGAGACTGACCGGCCGCGGGCCGGCGGAACGCTCGAACACCCGCGTTCCCACGACTCGCTCGAGGGCGACGATCTGCTGGCTGATCGCCGACTGCGTGTACCCGAGCTCCTCGGCGGCCCGGTTGAACGACGCGTGGCGGGCGACCGCGTCGAGCGCGGCGAGGTGTCGCACCTCGATCCCCATTCGATCAGCTCGCGTGATTTTCGCCATTCCTAACTTCATTGGATCTTATCTGGAACGACGAGCAAGCTCGCAGGTATGGAACGACTCGCCGCCCGCGGCCTGCGACCGCCGCCGCACGTCTACTTCGTCGGGAGCGCCGTCTTCCACTACCTCGGCCCGGCGTTCGCCGTCCTCCTGTTCGCGCTCGTTCCGCCGGTCGGCGTCGCCTGGATGCGAATCGTCAGCGCGGCCGTCATCTTCGCCCTCTGGCGCCGCCCCTGGCGCGCCGCGCGCGGTCTCGACCGGGAGACGCGCAAGCTGCTGCTCGGCCTCGGGCTCGTGCTGGCCGTGATGAACACGTGCTTCTACATCGCGATCGACCGTCTGCCGCTCGGCACGGTCGCGGCGATCGAGTTCCTGCCCGTCATCGCGCTCGCCGCGCTCGGCGTGCGGTCGCTTCGCAACGGGTTCGCGCTCGGGCTCGCGGTCGCCGGCGTGTTCGTGCTGACCGACGTTCAGCTTCACGGAGAGCCGGTCGGGCTGGTCTTCGCCTTCGCCAACGCCGGCCTCTTCGCCCTCTACATCGTCCTCGCCCACCGGGTCTCGCGCAGCTCGGCGATCGGGCGGATCGACGGCCTGGCCCTTTCGATGCTGGTCGCAGCGGTCGCGATCACGCCGATCGGCGGCTGGAGCGTCGCGCCGGCGCTGCTCGATCCGGTCGCGATCGCCGCGGGCGTCGGCGTCGGCATCGCATCCTCGGTCATCCCGTACGTCTGCGACCAGCTCGCGATGGCGAACCTGAGCCGCGCCACCTACTCGCTGCTCGTCGCCCTCCTGCCCGCGACGGCGACCGTGATCGGCGTCCTCGTGCTCGCCCAGATCCCCTCGCCGAACGAGATCCTGGGAGTCGGGCTCGTGGTTGCGGCGGTCGCCCTGCAGCGCGAACGCAGCGAGCCGGCCGCGGCGATCGTCGCCGAGCCGCGCCACGCGGAGGCCGCCGGTTGAGCTGCTCCGATCTCTCCCGCGCGGCCGAGGCGGCGGCGGAGTGCCTCGGCGTCGAGGAGGACGATCGCGTTCTCGTCCTCTGCAACGCGAAGCAGCGCGCGATCGCGGCGGCGCTCGCCGGTGCGGCCGGGCGCCGTGCGGCGACGGTCCGCGTCGTCGAGTGCGCCGAGACGACGCGCGACGGGGAGGAGCCGCCGCCCGCCGCCGCCGCGGCCATGGCGCCGGCGACGGCCGTCTTCGCGGCGACCACGTTCTCGATCAGCCACACCCGCGCCCGCATGGAGGCAACCGCGCGCGGCGCTCGGATCGCGACGCTCCCCGGAATCACCGAGGAGGTCTTCGCGCGCGCCCTCCCGGTCGACTATGACGAGCTGAGGAGAACCGGCGGGCGGATCGCCGGCGAGCTGAGCGCCGCCACGACGTGCCGCGTGACCTCGCCTTCGGGACCGACCTCCTGCTCAGCCTCGAGGGGCGCAGCGGGATCTGCGACGACGGAAACCTCCAGACGGAGGCGGCCTGGGGAAACCTCCCCGCCGGCGAGGCCTTCATCGCGCCGGTCGAGACCAGCGGCGAGGGGACGATCGTCTTCGACGGCGCGGTCGCCGGCTACGGGCTCCTCCGAGAGCCTCTTCGCCTCACGGTCGCGGGCGGCCGCGCGATCGCGGCCGACGGGGAGGCCGCGCAGTGGCTCCTCGCCACGCTCGACGCCGGCGGCCCGACGGGTCGGCTGATCGCGGAGCTCGGGATCGGCACGAACCCCGAAGCGACGCTGACCGGGAGCATCCTCGAGGACGAAAAGGTCGTCGGGACGGCCCACCTGGCGTTCGGGACGAGCGCCTCGATCGGCGGAACCAACGTCTCCAATGTCCACATCGACGGGGTTCTGCTTCGGCCGACGGTCGAGCTCGACGAACGGCGCCTGCTTTGAAGCCGCCTCAGCCGAGAGGCGAGCCGTCTTCGTTCACCCGCCGCCTCGTCCCACACGATCGGGGTCGCAGCTCAATAGCGGTGCGAACTCGGCGGCTCGCCGCGCCCGTGGAGAGCTGTGAGCTCGACGTTGGTGACGTTGTCGCCGAGGTCGGCGGTGGCGGTGTCCGTGCCCGCGCCGCCGTCGACCACGTCGGGGAACCCGTCGAGCGAGTTCAGCAGGTCGTCGCCGCCGTAGCCGTAGAGGAAGTCGATGCCGTCGCGGCCGACGATCGTGTCGGCGCCGGCGCCGCCGGAGAGCATGTTGCCGAGCGCGTTCCCCGTGAGCGTGTTTCCCGCGAAGCCGCCGATCACCGCCTCGATGCCGTTGTCGGTTCCGACGTTGTCCTTCTCCCCGGGCTTCCCGTCGTTCGCCTTGCGGTCGAGGGAGATCGAGATGGCGGCCGCCCGATCCTCGTAGTTCGCGGTGTCGAACCCGGCGCCGCCTGCGATCCGGTCGCGGCCGTCGGGGAACGCCGAGTAGAACGTGTCGTTCCCCGCGCCGCCCGACTGGAAATCCTCGCCGGCCTCGCCGTAGAAGAGCATCGCCGGCCCGGCCGCCAGTGACCGTGTCGTTGCCGCTCCCGTCGTGGAAGTCCGCCGGCTTGGTCACGGCCTTGCCGGTCGCCTTGCTTCCGCCGGCGCTCATGACGTCGTTGCCGTTCACGCCGTAGAACGAGTAGAGGCCGAACGGGGTGAGCGTGGTCGTCACGTCGACGTCGCCGTCGCCGTTCAGATCCATCCCCTTCGTCCCGACGACCACCCTGTCGGCGCCGTTCGTCCCGACGTACTGGAGCGCGATCGGGAACGGGTGGTTCGGCGGGAACGGGTCGATCCCGGGCACGACCGCGACGCGGATCTCGATCTCGCTCTTCCCTTTGGCCTCGGCCTTGCTTCCAGGCGCGAGCGGCCCGCCCTGGAGATCCACGATCACGTAGTTCGCGGCGATCGTGTCGGCGCTCGCCCCGTTGCCCTTGATGTCGATGCGCTTCGTGTTCTTGACGGTCGCGGCGCCGCACGTGAGCTCGTTCCCGCCTGCGATGTACCGGATCGCGTTCCCGGCCCGGATCACGCGCGCGCCGAACTCCTCGACCATCGTCATCGTCACGACCTTCGTGGAGGCGTTGTAGGTGCAGGTCGAAACGGCCGCGCCCGCGTTCGGGACGGCGACGAGGCCGAGGAGTACGACGAGGAGCACCCACCTACGCATCGCCGGAGGGTGTCACACCTCGGCGGAAAGCTCTAGGAGGTTTGGCAAACCGTCTAGCCCGCGCGCTCGGCGGAGCGCAGGCCGCGGAACGCCCAGACGCGCGAAGAGGATCGCGAGGACCGACGCGGCGAGGAACGCCTCCGCGAGCTCCGTGGGAGCGCCGGCGAGGAGGCCGCGGCCGGCCTCGAGGATGCTCGTGACGGGATTGATCGACGCGAGCCGCGTGGATCCATCCGTCGAGCAGCGCCAGCGGGACGTACACCGGCGCGAAGAAGAGGACGAGGAACACGGGCATCTGCATCACGGGCCCGGCCTGCATCGTCCGCAGCCGCATCGCGACGCCGCTCGCCCACAGCACCGCGGCGATGTTCACGAGCAGCGCGAGCGTGTAGAGCCCGAACAGGTCGATCCCGCTGCCGCACGACGTCCATCCCCACCGGCAGGGCGAGCACCGTTACGAAAGCGGCGGTCACCATCCAGCGGACGAGCGCCGCGGCGCCGTAGCCGATGACGATCCCCGAGCGGTTCGGCGCCGCGAGCAGGAGCCGCCGCGCGAAGCCGCTCTCGAAGTCGCGTGCGATCCCGAAGCCGGTGAAGACGCCGCCGAACGCCGCCGACTGGAGCAGCACGAACACGTACTGGAACGCCGTGTAGCCGGGCGGGTACTCGAAGCCGGGCACGTCGGCCACGCGGGAGAGTCCGCCCGCGAAGGCGATGAAGAAGAACAGCGGGAAGATCAGCGACGGGAAGAGCAGCGACGGGTTCGTGAACACGTTGTGGAGCGTGCGCCACGCGACTCCCTGGGCGACGGCGACCGTGCTTCTCACGACCGCGTCAGCCTCGTTCGCAGAGCCATCGACGCGAGCACGAGCGAGACGACCATGATCGTCACCGCGATCCCGAAGCCGAGCGCCAGGGCCTCGGCGTCCCAGCCGAGGATGATCAGGCTGCGGACGGCCTCGATCAGGTACGAGACCGGGTTCAGCGTCGCGGCCGTGCGGAACCAGTCCACCGCGATCAGGTTGCGCGGCATGTTCATCGACGAGATGAACAGGAAGACGAAGAAGAGCGGGAAGAGGCTCTGCACGGCCTCGCCCGAGCCGGTACGCAGGGCGGCGAACGCGCCGAGCGCGCCGAAGCCGACCGAGACGACCACCGCGAAGACGAGCAGGACGCCGATCCCGAGCGGCCCGGACTCGAAGCGCACGCCGGCGATCAGGCCGACCGCGATGTAGACGAGCGCCTGCGCGATCCCCATGACGGCGACGCCGCCGAGCTGGCCGGCGAGGAGCACCGGCCCGCGCATCGGGGTCAAAGACAGCCGGTTCAGGAAGCCGGTCTGGATGTCGCGCGCGAGGTCGGTGCCCGCGTTCATCGTCGCGAAGAGCGCGCCCTGGATGAACGGGATGGCCAGAGCGAAGGCGACGAACGAGGTCGTCGGGAAGCCGGGGAGGTGCGTCGCGGAGCGCAGCCCGCCTGAGTTCACGGCGAGCAGGAGCAAGGGGAAGACGAACGGGAAGACGACGTTCGCGGGCTGCCGGATCGTTCGGACGATCGAGCGCCGGGCGAGCAGAACGGCCTGCTCACCGGACGAGCTCATGCCGCCTCCTCGTCCTCGGGCTCCTCCTCGGCGGCGCCCTCGAGCGAGCGGCCGGTCTTCGCCAAAAAGACGTCGTCCAAAGATGGCTGGTGCAGCTCGAGCTGCTCGACGTCGATCCCCTCGGCGTCGAGCGCGCGCACGATGTCGGCGAGCACGGACGCGCCCTCCTCGGCGCGGACCGCCGCGCCGTGGGTCGAGTCGCACGGCTCGCCGAATCGCGCGAGCACGGCCTCCATGCGGGGAAGGTCGTCCTTCACCGCCGGCACCGCCTCGATCGTCGGGCGGCCGATCTCCGCCTTGAGGGCGCTCGGCGTTCCCTCCGCGACGATGTGGCCGTGGTCGATGATTCCGACCCGGTTCGCGAGCACGTCAGCCTCCTCGAGGTACTGGGTCGTGAGGAAGACCGTGACGCCGTCCTCCTTCGCGAGCCCCTTGACCTCCTCCCAGAGCGCGGTTCGACTCTGCACGTCGAGACCGGTCGTCGGCTCGTCGAGGAAGAGCACGCGCGGGCGATGGACGAGCGCAAGGGCCAGGTCGAGCCGGCGCTTCATCCCGCCGGAGTAGCCGCGCACCTTGCGGTCGGCGGCCTGGGTGAGCCCAACGCGCGCGAGGAGCTCGTCGGCGCGCGGCCTGCGCTCGGCGCGCGGGAGGTTCTGGAGCGTCGCCTGGAGGCGCAGGTGCTCCCGGCCGGTGAGGAGCGGATCGAGCGCGGCCTCCTGGAGCGCGGCGCCGATCTGCGTGCGCACCTTGGGCCCCTCCTTGGCGACGTCGAAGCCCGCGACCCGCGCCGTCCCGGCGGTCGGCGGGAGCAATGTCGTGAGGATGTGCACGGTGGTGGACTTTCCCGCGCCGTTGGGGCCGAGGAAGCCGTAGATCTCCCCGGGCGCGACCGCGAGGTCGATCCCGTCCACGGCGCGCGGGCCCTTCTTGTACTGCATGACCAGCCCGAGGGCCTCGATCGCGCGCTCGCTCATCGGGCCCTAGGCTAGTTGGCAGGGCAAGACCCGTGGAATGGCAGCGGAGTCCACCACCTCACCCCAGGCCGAACCATCCACGTCCCCGACGACGAGCTGCGCGCCGTCTGCTGCGAGCACAACCCGCGAGGGGCGTGACGACGCTCTCGTCCATCCGTTCTACTTGACCTGGAAGGACTCTTCCACCTGATCGCAGCCCTGCTCCATCTCCTCAGCATGTTCGGGGGTGTACTGGCAGGCCAGCCAGTACTCCGTGAAGTCGTCAAACAGGGCGGTGATCCGAACGTGAACACGAACGCTGCTCTTGGGGTTGACGAGGTCGCCTTCCCAGCGAAGGCCCGGTAGATGGTCGATCGCCGTCGGGTCGGCCCCTCGGTGAGTGTTCCGTCGTTCTCGTCGAAGATGGCTAGTACCCCGGCGGTGATGTCGGGTTCAAACTCGTCGAGGTTGTCAATGGGTGATCGAGACGGGAAGCCGCGTACCACGTCAACGCCCCATACGTCTGTGTTGCTTAGACCGACGTACGCGGATGGGAGCATGCCTCCGTTGGGCATTGCACGAGTCTTGCTCGTCCCAATCTGCCGGATACGTGAACGAGTAGTCGTCGCCCTCGAACGTCTTGTCTCCGCTCGTCGACGTCGTGTCTCCGCCCGTCGACGTCTTGTCTCCGCCCGCCGACGTCGTGCTCCGCCCGCCGACGTCTTGTCTCCGCCGTCTCCACCGCCGCAGGCGGAGAGCGCGAGGGAGACCAGTACGAACACGCTGTTGTAACTTTCGGCACCGAGAAGAACCTACACTCGAGGGATCGCCCAAGCAACCGATCGGCCGGGTTCCCGCTTCGTCGCCGACAGGGCGAGTAACCGCGACCGCCCGGGGGCTGGAGTGCGATCGGACGAGGGAGCCGCCCTCGGCCACCGCGCCCGTGCGCACGCAAGTATCGTCGGGACCGATCCCGAACGAAAGGAATCCCATGGCCGGCGAGATCGTCCACATCGAGTTTCCGTCCACCGACGTCGATCGCGCGCAGCGCTTCTGGGGAGGCCTGTTCGGCTGGGAGTTCGGCGCCCGCCGACATGCCGGACTTCGACTACCGCATGGCGCGCACCGGCGAGACCTCCGGCGTCGCCGTCTTCGAGGCGACGATCCGCGTGCCGGGGCACCCGAGCTACTACTTCGACACGCCGGACATCGACGCGTCCCGCGCGAAGGTGGTCGAGCTGGGCGGCGAGGCCGAGGAGAAGCAGGCGGTCGAGCCCACGGCTGGTACGCCAAGTGCTCCGACTCCGAGGGGAACGAGTTCCACCTGTGGCAGTCGGATAGCTCAGCGGCCTAGGCCACCGCTGCGGTCGACGCGCGCGGCCGCGCGCTGGAAGGCGAGGTGCAGGACGCGGATCATCGGGAGCCCTGCAAGAGCGCGCCGTCGAGGAACGCGATCACGCGGCGCTCGTACTCCTCCGGCTCGGTCGTGATCCCGGCGACGTGCTGGCCGTTCGGGACCTCCCAGATCTGCTTCGGCTCGCGCGCGGCCGCGTAGAACGCGTTGTTCGGTTTCGTCTCCGTGCCGCCCTGGCCGTGCTCGCCGTAGATGAAGAACACGGCGGTCGGCGCGATCTCGGCGACCTCGCTCTTCAGGCTCGGCGGAGGCAGCTCGCTTGTGAAGGTGGCCAGCGAGAGGGTGAGGACCGCCTGAATCGGGAGATCGAGGAACCGGTCCGACAAGTCCGGGTTCGCGAGCTCGTCGCGGACCGACTGGCCGCTCGCTCCCTCGGAGACGATCGCCTTGAACGCGTCCGAGTGGGCCGCCGCGTGGATCAGCATCTCGCCTCCGACCGACAGGCCGATGGCCCCGATCCGCTCCGGGTCGACGTCGGCGCGCGACCGGAGGTAGGCGGCGGCGGCATGCAGATCCCGCTCGCCACCCCAGCCGAAGATGTTCGGATCGCCGTCGCTCGCGCCCTCCCCGCGACGGTCGAAGAGCAGTACGCCGTAGCCGTTGCGGACGAGCATCCGCGTCTGCTTCTGCGGACCCGACCGGCCGGGAACGACGATCACGGTCGCGCCGTTTCGCGACGGCACGAACCAGCCCTGGAGCCGGAGACCGTCCGACGTCGTGAACGACACGTCTTCGTAGGCGGCGCCGAGATCCGGCGTCGGGACGTGCGCACGCGCCGTGTGCGTCATGACCTGTGCGAGCACGACCGGGAACAGGAGCTGAGACGCGACGATCAGGCCGGCGATCGTGAGCAGCGCGCGTCGCAGGTAGCGGCGCCGGCGGCTGTCGTCCGTCCGCCGTGTCCTCCAGAGCGTGACGGCGCCGAGACCGACGAGCACGAGACCGGCGGCGAGCGACAGCCACCCGGTGAAGTCGTCACCGGACGGGCCGCCGTTCATCGTGTAGTAGACGGCCTCGATTCCGTACGCGATCCCGAACACGCCGAAGGCGAGCGCCAGCGCCGCACGTGCGCCGGCCCGCAGCCGGGGATAGACGACCGCGGCGCCCACCACGAGCGCGAGCGGCACGAGGCCGCTGGCGTGGTCGCCCGCGGACATGCCGGGCTCGGGCTGGAGGAACGAGTCGTCGACGATGTGGAGGGCCATCGCGAGGAACGCAACGCGCGCGATTCCCGTCTCGGTCGCAAGACCCGCCCGAAGCGCGCTTGCGGGGCCGGTCGTAGGCGGCTGCGAAGCGGCTTCGGTCATCCCGTGGTGGACGCAACGGAATTCGCCATGCCTCTCCTTCCGGGAGGTCCCGGCGAGAATACTCGGACAGAATGCGCCATGGCCGTTAGCGGAACGATCGATCCTCGCTTCGCTCCCGTCGGCGAGGCGTTCGCCGAGGTGGTGGAGAGCGCGGCCGGAACCGGCGCTGCGGTCGCCGCCTGGTACGAGGGCGCCTGGGTCGTCGACCTGTGGGGCGGCTGGGCCGACGCGGCGCGTACCAGGCCCGTGGGAGCGCGACTCGATCGTCCAGCCGTACTCGGTCAGCAAGCCGTTCGCGGCGGTCTGCGCGCTCGTGCTCGTCGACCGCGGGGAGCTCGAGCTCGATGCGCCGATGCAGCGCTACTGGCCCGAGTTCCGCGCGCCCGCGACGGTTCGGCACGTGCTCTCGCACCAGGCCGGGGTCGTGGTGCTCGACGATCCCGCGCCGACCGAGGTGCTCTACGACTGGGATGCGCTCTGCGCGCTGCTCGCCCGGCAGGAACCCGCGTGGACGCCCGGCGAGGCGCACGGCGAGTCGGCGCTCTTCTACGGCCATCTCGTCGGCGAGCTGGTACGGCGCGTGGACGGGCGCTCGCTCGGGACGTTCATGCGCGAGGAGGTCTGCGGGCCGCTCGGCCTCGACTTCGCGTTCGGGCTCTCCCCGGAGGATCAGCGCGCGCGCCGTCGAGCATCACCGGGCTCGACGAGGACTTCGCGCGCGAGAACATGGCCGGTAAGCCGGAGATCTACGCGAGCGCGATCGGGAACCCGCCCGGCGCGAGGGAAGAGGCCGTCGTGAACAGCGCGGCCTGGCGCGCGGCGGAGATCCCGTCGATCAACGGCCACGGCACGGCCCGCGGCGCCGCCGGCCTGTACGCGGCGCTCCTCCAGGGCGAGCTGCTGTCCGCGGACCTCCTGGCCGAGGCGACGCGGGCGCAGTGCTCCGGCATCGACCGCGTCTTCGGCCATGACGTCTCGTGGGGCCTCGGGGTCTCCGTGGACCAGTACGGCTACGGCATGGGCGGAACGGGCGGCAGCTTCGCCGCGGCCTGCACGGTGGACGGGTACGCCATGGCGTTCGTCACGGGCTCGATGGGCGACCACGCCCGCGCCGAGACGGTCGAGAACACGTTCCGAGCGTGCCTCGGGTTACCGCCGCTCGAGGACTAGACGAGGCCGCGTCTTGCGTTCGCGCGTCCGCCCTGCGCAGGATGGGCCATCGCAGAGCCTGAGCCCCAGAGCGCGGGCCGCCTGAGCCCGCGGCAACGGAGGATCGCCGTCGTCGCGCTGGTCGCCGGGCTGGTTCTCCTCGGGGCGTTCGTCGGCGAGCTGTTCCGGGCGCTCGGGCGGCACCGCAGCCCAAGGCGAGGCCGACCCCGACTTCGCGGCGATCGACGAGTACGTGCTGGAGCGAGATGGACGCGCAGCGCATCCCCGGCCTCGCGCTCGGCATCGTCGAGGGCGACGAGATCGTCCACCTGCGCGGCTTCGGCGAGTCCGACTCGTCCGGGCAGGCCGTCTCACCGGAGACGCCGTTCATCATCGGCTCCGTCGCCAAGTCCGTCACCGCCCTGGCGGTCATGCAGCTGGTCGAGGCGGGAAAGGTCGATCTCGACGCACCGGTGCAGGACTACCTCCCGTGGTTCCGCGTCGCCGATGAGAAGGCGTCCGCCGAGATCACCGTCCGCCACCTCCTGAACCACACGAGCGGCATCTCGACGAAGACCGGACGGTCGTACCAGGGGAACGGGGACACGAGCGACGAAGCGCTGGAAAAGGCCGTCCGCAAGCTGAGCACCGCCGAGCTGACGGAGCCGGTGGGCGAGACCTTCCAATACAGCACGATCAACTACTCGGTGCTGGGCCTGATCGTCCAGACCGTGAGCGGACAGTCGTACGAGAGCTACATCCAGGACAACGTCTTCGATCCCCTGGAGATGGACGGCTCGTTCACGTCCGAGGCCGATGCGACAGGACCTGGCGACCGGCCACAACTACTGGTTCAGCCGGCCGAGAGCCTCCCACGAGCCGTACAACCGCGGCATCCTCCCCGCCGGCTTCCTGATCTCCAGCGCCGAGGACATGGCTCACTACGTGATCGCGCTGCTCAACGACGGCGCCTACGGCGGGGCGTCGGTGCTTTCGCCGGAGGGGATCGCCGAGCTGCAGAAGCCGGCCGTCCCGACGCCCGAGGCCGACGTCTCCTACGGCATGGGCTGGTTCGTCGGCCCGGTGAACGGCATCCCGGCGGTCTTCCACCAGGGCGAGACGTTCACCTTCCACTCGAACGTCGTCCTCATGCCCGAGAGCGGGCGGGGCGTCGTCGTGCTGATGAACGCGGAGAACTCGCTGGATCTCTTCGTCCGCGGGCGCATGGGCACCGTCGCCGAGGGCGTCGCGAGCCTGCTCGAGGACAAGGAGCCCGAGCCTCCCCCGTCGGGCGTCGCCATCTTCATCGTCTACGCCGCGCTGTTCGGCGCCCTCGCACTGCAGATCAGCGGGATGGTCCACTCGATCTCGGCGCTGCGTCGCCGGCGCGTCCCCGACCGGCCGGTTCGGACGGAAGTCGCGCATCGGCCTGGCCCTGGTGACGAACCTCGCCTGGGCGGTGCTCGTCCTCGTCCTGATCCCGAAGACGCTCGGGTTGCCGCTTACGACCCTCGCGGAGGGATTCCCCGACGTCGCGTACCTGCTCCTGGCGAGCGGCGCTGGTCGCTCTTGTCTGGGCCTTCGCGAGAACCGTCTGGGCGTTCCTCGTGCTGCGCCCCGCGGCCGCCGCGTAGTGAAGAACGCCATCCGACAGCACCCGCTCGCGTGCTTCTTTGCCCTGGCCTACGCGATCTCGTGGCTTCTGTGGCTGCCGCTCGTCATCGCCGGGGACGGCACGCCGTCGGGCCCGAGCTTCGCCCTGTTGCTCCTGGGCTCGCTCGTACCCTCGAGCGTCGCGATCGTGCTCGTCGCCGTGCTGCACGGGAAAGCCGGCGTGCGGAAGCTGCTCCACCGCCTGCTCATCTGGCGCGTCGGGTTCGGCTGGTGGGCGGCCGTGGCGGTGCTGTCCACGCTGGCGGCGGCCGCGGTCGGCCTGAGCATCCTCTTCGGAGGCGAGTCGCCGGACGTCACCGTGGTCGTCCCGGGCGCGGTGGTCTTGTTCTTCCTCTCCATCTTTCCGGGGAGTGCCGGCGGAGAGGAGATCGGCTGGCGCGGGTTCGCGCTGCCGCACCTGCAATCAGCCCGCAGCGCGCTCACGGCGAGCCTCGCGCTCGGCGTGGTGTGGGGCGTCTGGCACCTGCCGCTCTACCTGATCGGAGCCGACATCCGCCCGATCGGGCTCTTCGCCCCGTGGGTCGTCCTCACCGTCGCGATGTCGGTGATCCTCACCTGGGTGTACAACGGCACCGGCGGGAGCCTCCTGCTCGTGGTCGTGTTCCACGCGGCGGCCAACGTGCCCTTGACGGTCTTCTACGAGCCCCTCGACGACAACGTCACGCAGCCCTTCCTGATCTACGTCGCGCTGATGGTCGTCGCGGCCGCGGTCGTGGTGGCCGCCACGGGACCGGCGAACCTGTCCCGCACCCGCCCCAAGCAGGTCGAGGTGCCCTAGCCGCCGAGCGGCGCGAGCGTCAGGCCGAAGTCCTTGAGCTGCTCCCAGTAGTGCTCGGCCTGCTCGCGGTGGCCCGACCAGACGATCGCCTTGCCCGTCCGGTGGATCCGGTCGGCGAGCTCGAGCCCACGCGCGAACGAGACGCCGGGGATCGTGCTGGACAGCGCGAACGCGACGCCGTCGAACGTGTTGTGGTCGTCGTTCAGGACGATGACCTTCCAGGAGTCGCCCGTGCCGCTCCCGCCTCCGGTGCGGGAGCGCTCGCGCGTGGGTGTCTCGGTTGCCGGCGCCATCGTCCGACCATAGCGTCACACCGGAGGAAGGGACTTCGGGTCCCGCTATCGTCGCGCCGTACGGGATCCGAGAGAAAGGGGCCGGCATGGCCGGTGAGATCGTCCACATCGAATTTCCGTCCGAGGACGTCGATCGCGCGCAGCGCTTCTGGAGCGGGCTGTTCGGCTGGGAGTTCGGCGAGTCGCAGATGCCCGACCTCGACTACCGCATGGCCCGGACCGGCGAGAACACCGGCGCCGCGGTGTGGCCGTCCGACCGGGGAACCGGCCACCCGAAGTACTACTTCGACGTCGACGACATGGAGGCCGCACGCGCGAAGATCGAGGAGCTCGGCGGCTCGGCCGAGGAGAAGACCCCCGTCCCGACCATGGGCTGGTTCGCCCACTGCACCGATAGCGAGGGCAACGAGTTCAGCATCTGGCAGACGGACTCTTCGGCGGCGTAGTTCACGCGGACGCTGCTGGACGGCGCAGCCTTCGCTCCTCGACCAGGCCCAGGCCGCCGACCGCGACGAACACCGCCGCGAGGACGGCGACGTAGACGGCCGTCTCGGCGCCGCCGTCGAAGCTGTCCCATAGCCGCAGGACTGCGGCGAGGTCGAGCCCGAGGACGACGAGCGCCGGCAGGAGGGCGATCCGGCCCCGCCGCCAGTCGCGCTCGCGCAGCGCGAACCAGAGCAGTCCTGCCGCGTACGTGCAGAGCCACGCGCCGACGATCATCGCCGGGAGCGGCGGAAGCGGCCACGGCCAGCGCTCGACGAGCGATCCCCAACCGGCCAGGAGTCCGACCCCGAGTGCGCCGAACAGCGCGCCCGCGGCCCCGAGCACCAGCCGAGTCACGCCGAGGGCGGGCGTCTGCGTCCCGTACTCCTGGGCGCCGCCGCGACGCTCCTGGAGCACGAAGACCGCGGCCGCGAGCGGCGGCAAGGCGACGTAGACCACGAGCCAGATCCAGGCGACGATCTCGGTTCTCCCTCCGTCGCCGAAGGCGAAGGGTCCCGGCTCGAGAAGCGTCGCGACGAGCGTGGTCGACGTGAGCGTGAACGCCACGACCGCGACCACGCGGGCCCGCTGCCATTCACGTGCGATCGCGGCGAGCCCGAGCGACACGGCCGCCGCCAGATACCCGGCTCCCATGAAGGCCGCCGTCGGGGGCGCCGCGATCGTCCACGCCCAGTAGTCGGCGGTGCGGTCGGGCACGGCAAAGAGCCCGAGACCCGTGCCGAGCGTGAGGCACACGCCCGTGACGAACACGGCCCGGCCGAACGGGAGCACGGGGGTCGCAGGCACGCGCCCGACTCTATGCCTCGCCGCGGGCGCGGCGTGCTCAGCTGGAAGCCAGCGCCCGAGCCTTCTTCGACGCTGAGCGTCTGCCGCTTCGTCGCGCTCAGCTCGACCTTGCGGAGCCGGATGAGCTCCGGCGTGACCTCGACGCACTCGTCGTCGCGGATCAGCTCCAGCGCCTGCTCCAGCGACAGCGGCCGCGGCGGGATCAGGCGCACCGTCTCGTCCGACGCGGCGGCGCGCATGTTCGTCAGCTTCTTCTCCTTCGTGGCGTTCACGTCGAGATCCTCGGCCCGGGCGTTCTCGCCGACGATCATGCCCTCGTAGACCTCCACGGTCGGGCCGACGAACAGCTGGCCGCGCTCCTGGAGGTTCATGAGCGCGAACGCGGTCGTCGGGCCGCGCCGGTCGGCGACGAGCGAGCCGGTCGGGCCGCGTGCGCAGCTCTCCGTGCCACGGCTCGTAGCCGTCGAAGACGTGGTGGAGGATCCCGGTGCCGCGCGTCTCGGTGAGGAACTCCGTGCGGAAGCCGATCAGGCCGCGCGCCGGGACGCGGTACTCCATGCGCACCCAGCCGGTGCCGTGGTTGACCATCTGCTCGAGCGTCCCCTTGCGGAGCGCCAGGAGCTGCGTGATCACGCCGACGTACTCCTCGGGCACGTCGATCGCGAGCCGCTCGACCGGCTCGTGCCGCTTGCCGTCGATCTCGCGCGTCACGACCTGCGGCTTGCCGACCGTCAGCTCGAAGCCCTCGCGGCGCATCAGCTCGACCAGCACCGCGAGCTGGAGCTCGCCGCGGCCCTGCACCTCCCAGGCGTCCGGGCGCTCGGTCGGGAGCACGCGCAGCGAGACGTTGCCGACGAGCTCCTGGTCGAGCCGCGCCTTGACCATGCTCGCGGTCAGCTTGTCGCCGTCGTTCCCGGAGAGCGGGGACGTGTTGATCCCGATCGTCATGGCCAGGCTCGGCTCGTCGACGCCGATCACCGGGAGCGGGCGCGGGTCGTCCGGGTCGGCGAGCGTCTCGCCGATCGTGACCTCGGGGATGCCGGCGACGGCGATCAGCTCGCCCGGCCCGGCCTCGGCGGCCTCGACGCGGTCGAGCGCCTCGGTCACGTAGAGCTCGGTCACCTTGGCGCGCTCGATCTCGCCGTCGGCGCGGCACCAGGCGATCTGCTGGCCCTGGCGGATCGTCCCCTCCCACACGCGGCACAGCGCGAGCCGGCCCACGTACGGGGACGCGTCGAGATTGGTGACGAGCGCCTGGAGCGGATGGTCGTCCGTGTAGTACGGCGCCGGGATGTTCCGAAGCAGCGTCTCGAACAGCGGCTCGAGGTCGTCCGCGAGGCTGTCCGCGGAGAACCCGCCTGGCCCGCGCGCGCGTTGCAGTACACGATCGGAAACTCGATCTGGCTCTCGTCGGCGTCGAGGTCGAGGAAGAGCGCGTAGACCTCGTCCACCACCTCGGCGATCCGCGCGTCGGGACGGTCGACCTTGTTCACGACGAGGATCAGCGGCAGCCGCGCCTCGAGCGCCTTGCGCAGGACGAAGCGCGTCTGCGGCAGCGGGCCTTCGCTCGCGTCGACCAGGAGCAGCACGCCGTCGACCATGGTGAGCCCGCGCTCGACCTCGCCGCCGAAGTCCGCGTGGCCGGGCGTGTCGACGATGTTGATCTTCACGCCGCCGTGGCGAACGGCCGTGTTCTTGGCCAGGATCGTGATGCCCTTCTCGCGCTCCAGGTCCATGGAGTCCATGACCCGCTCGGCCACGTCCTGGTTGGCCCGGAAGGAGCCGGACTGCCAGAGCATCGCGTCGACGAGCGTCGTCTTGCCGTGATCGACGTGCGCCACGATGGCGACGTTGCGGATGTCCTCTCTCAGGGCCACCGGACGAGGGTAGCTGCGCGCCCCGCCCGTCACGCGCGTGTAACCGACGGGTGAAGGTCCGGCTCGGCGCACTTGACCCCTCCGGGTCTAGAGGGGGATGCTGGACATGTCCAGAGTCAGCTTTCTGCCGCAAACGAGGGGGTTCGCCGTGCCCAGCTTGGTTTCGCGCTTCGTGTTCGTCGCCGTCGCAGCGCTGCTCGTCGTCGGGGGAGCATCAGCGCTTCCGCCGAACGGGCCATCGCCCTCGATCGTGATCAGCCAGGTCTACGGCGGCGGAGGCAGCACGAGCCCCACCGGTGGCGCTGTCTTCACGACCGACTACATCGAGCTCTTCAACCGCGGCTCGGCGCCGCAGTCCGTCGCCGGCTGGTCGGTGCAGTACGCGAGCGCCACCGGGACCGGGAACTTCACCGCCACCGCGCTTCCGGCCGTGACGATTCCCGCGGGCGGCTACCTGCTCGTCGGCGAGGGAACCGCGACCGGCGCGGTCGGCGCGCCGCTTCCGCCGACCGACGCGTCCGGCTCGATCGCCATGAGCGCGACCGCCGGCAAGGTGGCACTGATCCAGCAGGCGACCTCGCTCGCCTGCAACGGCAGCTCCACGCCGTGCTCCGCCGGCGCAGACCGCGCTCATCCTCGACCTCGTCGGCTACGGCACCGCGAACTTCTTCGAGACCGCGGCTGCGCCGACGCTTTCGGCCGCAACGGCGGCACTGCGCGCCGACCACGGTTGCACGGACACCGACTCGAACGCGGCCGACTTCACCGCCGGAGCCCCGGCGCCGCGGAACTCAGCGACCACGGCGGCCCCGTGCGGCACGCCGCCTCCCGAGGTGGGACCGATGGTCACGTCGACCACGCCCACCGGCGGCGCCACCGGCGTCGCGACGAACGCGAACGTGATCGTCGGCTTCAGCGAGCCGGTCACGGCGGACGTCGACGCGTTCTCGATCGCCTGCCCGTCCGGCTTCCGCTCGCCCGCGGTCTCCTTCTCGGCCGACCGGCAGACGTACACGCTCGACAGCGGGGTCGACTTCGCGCCGGGCGAGACCTGCACGGTCACGGTCACCGCGACGCTGATCCACGACGTCGACACGAGCGATCCGCCCGACAACCTGGCGGCCGACTACGTGTTCTCGTTCACGGTCGCCGCGCCGGTCGTCCCGATCCCGATCCACGACATCCAGGGCGCGACCCACATCTCGCCGTACGCGAACCAGACGGTTGCCACCACCGGAGTCGTGACCGCCGTGAAGGGCAACGGCTTCTACTTCCAGGATCCCGCGCCCGACGCGGACCCGGCGACCTCCGAGGCGCTCTTCGTGTTCACGAGCTCCGCGCCGACCGTCTCCGTGGGGAACGGCATCCAGGTGTCCGGCCGCGTGAGCGAGTTCCGGCCCGGGCGCGACCGGGCTCACGAACACCGAGCTCGTCGGGCCGCTCACGATCACGGTGCTTGCACCGCTGAGTCCGCTTCCTCCCGCGACGGTGATCGGCCCCGGCGGCCGCGTGCCGCCGACCGACGTGATCGACAACGACGCGACCGGCGACGTCGAGACGAGCGGGACGTTCGACGCCTCGACCGACGGGATCGACTTCTGGGAGAGCCTCGAGATGATGCGGCTCGACCTCGGCACCACGGTCGCCGTCGGTCCGACGAACTCGTTCGGCGAGACGCCGGTCCTCGCCGCGGAACGGCGCCGGCGCCACCGGGCGCACGCCCCGCGGCGGCATCCTCATCACCGCCACCGACTTCAACCCCGAGCGCGTCGTGATCGACGACCAGATCGTCCCCGCGGTCCAGATGAACGTGGGCGACCACTACGCCGGCAGCGTGGGCGGCGTGCTCGACTACAACTTCGGCGTCTTCATGCTCGAGGCGACCACGCCGCTCGTCGCCGTCCACGACGGCGTCACGCCGGAGTCGACCGACGCCGGCCGGCCCGAACGAGCTCGCGGTCGCGACCTTCAACGTCGAGAACCTCGATCCGGGCGACCCGCAGTCGAAGTTCGACCGGCTCGCCGCGATCATCGTCTCGAACCTCCGCTCGCCGGATCTCCTCGGCGCTCGAGGAGGTGCAGGACAACACCGGCCCGACGAACAACGGCGTCGTCGACGCGAACCTGACGCTCGACCGGCTCGCGGCCGCGATCGTCTCGGCCGGCGGTCCGGCCTACGCGTACCGCCAGGTCAATCCGGTGGACGGCCAGGACGGAGGCGAGCCCGGCGGGAACATCCGCGTCGCGTTCTTCTTCCGCACCGACCGCGGACTCGCGTTCGTGGACGCGCCGGGCGGAGGCCCGACGACGGCGAACTCGGTGCTCCCGAGCGGCGACCTCGCGTTCAGCCCGGGCCGCATCGACCCGACCAGCACGGCCTTCAACTCGAGCCGCAAGCCGCTCGCCGGGCAGTTCACCTACGCCGGCAAGAAGCTGTTCGTGATCGTCAACCACTTCAACTCGAAGGGCGGCGACGATCCGCTCTTCGGCCACGCCCAGCCGCCGGTGCGCCCGTCCGAGACGCAGCGCCACCAGCAGGCGACGATCGTCCGCGACTTCTCGCAGGCGCTCCTGGCCGCGAACCCGTCCGGGAACGTGGTCGTGCTGGGCGACCTGAACGACTTCCACTTCTCCCAGACGGTCGTCGATCCTCGAGGCCACCCCGCTGCACACGCTGCTCGAGACGCTGCCCGCGAACGAGCAGTACACGTACGTGTTCGAGGGGAACTCGCAGTCGCTCGACCACATCCTCGTGAGCGACGCGATCTTCGCGAAGCCGTTCTCGTACGACGTCGTGCACGTGAACGCGGAGTTCGCCGACCAGGCCTCCGACCACGACCCGCAGCTCGTGCGGCTCGTGCTGAACCGCGCGCCGACGGTTTCGGCAGGCGGTCCTTACACGGTCGCCGAGGGCGGCTCGACCGGGCTCTCGGCGAGCGGATCGGATCCCGACGGCGACGCGCTCACGTACGCCTGGGATCTCGACGACAACGGCACGTTCGAGACGAGCGGGCAGTCGCCGAGCTTCACCTGGGACGACGGCCCGGCCACGCGGACGGTGACCGTGCAGGCGACCGATCCGTCCGGCGCGACGGCCACGGCGACCTCGACGGTCTCGGTGACGAACGTTGCTCCGACGGCGACGTTCACCGCGCCGGACTCCGCGCCCGCAGGCGGGACGTTCACGCTCACGTTCACGGGCCAGACCGACCCGTCCTCCGCGGACACGACCGCCGGGTTCGAGTACGCGTTCGACTGCGGCTCGGGCTACGGGGCGTTCGCCGCGACCGCGTCGGCGGCGTGCTCGGCCCCGACGGCGGGAACGAGCTCGGTCGGCGGCCAGATCCGCGACAAGGACGGCGGCGTCTCCGAGTACCGCGACACGGTCTCGGTCACCGGCGGGACGAGCCCCTACGACGACGTCTGCGCGCTCGCGAAGGCGTACTCGTCGAAGGCCTCGGTCGCGAAGCGCGTCTGCGCGGCGCTCGAGGCGGCCGAGCAGGCCCATGCAGCCGGCTGTCCGGCCATCGAGCACCTGTCGCTCGCGGTCGCCGAGCTGATCGTACGGCTCGAGTCCGGCAAGGCGTTCACAAAGGCGGAGGCGAGGGAGCTCATCCTCAGAATCCGCGCGCTGTAGGCAATTCCACGGGTCGGGCGCGGGCTGCGCTAGCCGCGCTCGACCTGGGAGCCGCCGACGATCGCGTCGCGGCCGTCGGCGAAGCGGACCCACGCCTTGTGGGTGCCGTCGTAGTCCGGGCCCCAGAGGACGAGCGTCGCGTCCTCGCCGCGTAACGCGGCAGGGCTCCGAGCCCTCGGGATCGAGCCCGCGCCACATGCGGATGAACGGGTTCTCCTCCCACTCCGCGGCAACCGTCGTCGGCTCCTTGTGGCCCGGGTGCAGGCGCGTCTCGGGCGGGAGCTTCATGAGGCGCTCCATGATCGAGTGCACCTGATCCGAGTAGCCGGTCTCGCCTCCGCCCATCGTGCCGCCGACGGTGCCCTTGAAGAGACAGTCCGCGGTGAGGCAGTCGGTTCCGTCGAAGAGGAACGCGAGGTGGTCGAGGGAGTGGCCGGGCGTCGCGATCACCTCGATCTCGCAGGTCCCCGACGGTGAGCGTGTCGCCGTCCTCGAGCGTCTGGTCGACCCGCACGCCCGGCGTTGCGCACGAGCGGGTGCGCGAGGATCTCGACGCCGAAGCGCGCGGCATCCTCGGCGCACGTGACGACGTGGTCGCCGTGCGAGTGGGTGATCGAGCACCTCGGTGATCGTCAGCTGGTAGCTCTCGACCGCCTCGAGCAGCGGCTGGTTCAACCCGTTCGAGTCGACGAGGACGCCGTGCCCGCCCGGCTTGTCGCCGACGAGGTAGGCGTTCGAAAGCCAGCTCGGATGCTCGGTGCGCTCGAGGATCAAAACTCGATCACCGTCCTGATCCCTTCCTGGCGCTCCATGGCCGCAAACGCCTCGTTCACGCCGTCGAGCGAGATCCGGTCGGTGACGAGCGCGTCCACGTCGATCTCCCCGGCGAGCCAGCGGTCGACGAGCGCCGGAACCTGCGAGCGGCCCTTCACGCCGCCGAACGACGAGCCGGTCACGCGGCGCCCGGTGATGAGGAGGCGCGGGACGATGTCGAGCATCTCGCCCTTCCCGGCGACGCCGATCATGGTCGCGAGGCCCCAGGCCTCCCGCGCGGACTCGACCGCCTGGCGCCATCACGGCGACGTTGCCGGTCGCCTCGAAGGTGTAGTCGGCGCCGAAGCCGCCCGTCTCCTCGCGGATCCAGTCGACGGTGTCCGCGGCGGCGAGGCGCGTGTCGGTCGCGCCGTGGCGCCGCGCCTCGGCCAGGCGCTCCTCCGAGAGGTCGATCGCGATGATCCGGTCGGCCCCGGCCAGGCGCGCGCCGATGACCGCGCCGAGCCCGACGAGGCCGCAGCCGAAGACGACGCAGGTGGAGCCGGGCTCCACGCGGGCGGTGTAGAGCGCCGCGCCGATCCCGGTCGAGAGCCCGCAGGCGAACGGCGCGCAGCCGGCGAGCGGCGCCTCGGGGTTCACCTTGGCGAGCGCGATCTCGGGCATGACGGTGTGATTCGGCGAAGGTCGACGTGCCCATGAAGTGGCGGATCTCCTCGCCGTCGCGGCCGAAGCGCGCCGTTCCGTCGGGGAGGTAGCCGAGCCCCTGCTGGTCGCGGATCGCCGTGCAGCGGTTCGTCCGCGGGCTCAGGCAGTGGACGCACTTCCCGCACTCGGGCGCGAAGAGCGTGACGACGTGGTCGCCGGGAGCAACGAGTGTCACGTCGGGCCCGACGGCCTCCACGACCCCGGCGCCCTCGTGGCCGAGCACCGCCGGCGCGTACCCGCTCGGATCGGCGCCCGACGCCGTGTAGAGGTCGGTGTGGCAGACGCCGCAGGCCTCGATGCCGGACGAGCACCTCCCCGGCCTTGGGGTCGGCGAGCTCGACGTCCTGGACGACGAGCGGCGCTCCGAACTCCTCGAGGACTGCGGCCCGAACCTGCACGGAAGCGATCCTACTTTGCGCCGGGCTCTCCACAGGCGCCGCAACCATGCGGGTTCGCGACCGGACACGGCCGTTTCGGCCACTGGTGGCGGGCACGGGCCGCGGGCTATTCCAGTCGGGTCACTCGACTCGGAAGGAGCCACATGAAGATCCGATGGACACACGTGCTCGCCGTGCTGGCCGCGGCGGCCGCGGTCGCCGCGGTGGCGACCGGCGCGCTCGCCGTCACGGGGAGCACGCTCGCGGCAGCCGACGGCGTCATCACGGCGTGCAAGCACCCGAACGGCGGCTGGATCCGCATCGTCGCGGCCGCGTCCGACTGCCGTTCCCGCGAGAGCGCGATCTCGTGGAACGCAGCCGGAACGCGGCAGCGGCGTCACGAAGCTCAGCGACCTGAGCGGCATCGCCTGCACGACCGACAGCGGCGCCGCCGGCACGGTGCAGCTCGACTTCGCCGGCGACGACACGGTGCTGTTCCGCTGCGTCGCAGGGTCGAACCCCCCTCCTCCACCGCCTGCGGCCAAGCTGGTGATCAACGAGGTCGACTACGACCAGGTCGGTGCCGACGGTGCCGGGTTCGTGGAGATCAAGAACACGGGCACGACGGCGCTGCCGCTCGCGGACATCGCCCTGGTCTTCGTGGATGGGGCCGATTCGGAGGAGTACCGGCGCGAGCCCCTGACCGGGACACTCGCGGCCGGCGGCTACCAGGTGGTCGCGATCGATCCGCAGAACGGGTCGCCCGATGGACTCGCCCTGATCGACACGTCGAGCGGATCCCTCCTCGATGCGCTCTCCTACGAGGGCTCGATCACGAGCGCGCTCATCGGGACGAAGACCTACAACCTCGTCGAGGGCACGGCCCTCGCGGCGACCGTCACCGACTCGAACACGGCCAACGGCTCGCTGATCCGCAATCCCGACGGCAAGGACACGAATAACGCCGCCGCGGACTGGGTCTTCACGACGACGCTCACGAGGGGAGCGGCGAACGTCGCCACCTCGGGGAGCTGAACCACGGCCCGACGGAGCGGCGGGCGTTCCCTCTCCGCCCGCCGTCTCCGTCGGCGACCTCCTGCGCGCGCGCCAAACTGACCGCATGCACGCGGTCATCCCGCTCGAGGACGAGCCCCGGTTTCGGCCGTTTCCGTTCGGCCTCTTGCTCGAGGGCGCAGTCTCCCGCGCCGTCTCGGACGCACGGGAGATCCTGGCGCGCACGCCGGGCCGCTTCGACGGGCCGATCGCGTTTTGCCACGGCGTGACCCCGGACGGCGCGATTCTCCGCCGCGCCGGCCGCTACGCGGAGGCGATGGTCGTCTTCCAGGAGCCGACGCTCGCCTACCGGCTCGGATTCGCGCTCGGCGTGCAGCTCTTTGTCGAGCGCGACGAGGGCGTCTTCCTGTTTCAGCTTCGCGGGCCGTCGATCGGCCGCGATCCCCTGCTGTGGACGGCCTCGGCGTCCGGCGGCGTCATGCCCGGCGAGGAGGCGCGTGCGGCCGTTTTGGCCGATGCGGCGGAGGAAATCGGGCTCCGCGAGGAGGACCTGCCCGACCTGCGCCCGGTGGCGATCTGCGTCAACGACGACACCGGATCGGCGCTCGTCGTGTACCGCTCGGGGCTCCGGGACGGCGCCGAGCCGGTCCCGGACGAGACGAAGGTCGCCGAGCTGCACTGGGCGAGCGCGCCGTCGGAGATCGGGGCCCAGGTCTCGGGCGACACGCTGGCGGCGTGGGCGGCGCTCGGAGCCGCGCGCGAAGCCCGCTTGGAATCAGGGGATTAGCGCGCCGAAACACCCTTTGGGGGATGGGGACTGGGGGTCTATGCGCCGATGCCGCTCACAGGACGGCTTGCCGTATGCCGAAAGACTCAGTCGCCGCTAACGAAACGACCGAACAGGGTTTCGGTACTGGGCTGCGAGCGCAGCTCGAGCGTCGGCGTGCCGATCTCGCGGCCGCCAGCAACGGCAAGGGCGCCGAGAAGGCCGCCGCAGCCGCCGAGCTGACGAACGGGACGAACGGCGAGACCAAGCCCGCCGACGTCGACAAGATTCGCAAGGAGCTCCAGGCGTCGCTCGCCCGTGAGGAAGAGCTCCGCGCCGCCCTGAGCGACCAGATGACGACGGTCGAGCAGGGCCTCGACATCGAGAAGGAGCTGAGCGAGCGCAAGGCCGAGATCGAAAAGCTCGAATCGACGCTCACCGAGACCGAGACCCGCATCGCCCAGGAGAAGAAGGCGCTCGACGACGAGCTCGCCGCCCTCCAGAAGGAGCGGGCCGAGGTCGAGGCGGCGCGCAGCACCGTCTCCGAGCAGAGCGCCGCGACCGCCGCGCGCGAGCAGGAGCTCCACGAGGAGCTCTCCGCCGTCGACGCGAAGCTCCGCGAGCTCGAGCTCCAGGGGCGCGAGCGCTCGTCGACCGAGGTCGAGCTGGCCGAGCGCACGGCCCAGCTCGCCGAGAGCGAGCGCAAGGTCGCCGCCCAGGCCGCGCAGCTGGCGAAGAGAGAGGCCGAGATCGAGGCGATCCGCCAGGCAAACGAGAAGGCGGTCGCCTCCCGCGACACGGACCTGGTCCGGCTGGACAAGGAACTGACGGCCCGGGCGCGCGAGCTCGCCGCCGAGGCCAAGGCCCTCGAGGCGCGGGAGCGCGACCTCGGCAAGCGCGAGACGGTCATCTCCAAGGGCGGCTCGACGCTGGCCGAGCGCGAGGCGCAGCTCGAGGCGACGCACAAGGAGCTCGAGGTCGCCCGCGACCAGATTCTCGCCGCGCAGAAGCAGCTCGAGGTCGACCGGCACCGCATCGAGCGGGATCTCGCCGGCCGCGAGGACGAGGCCCAGGAGGCCGTCGCCCGGCTGGTGGAGCTCGACCGGCGCGCCCTCGAGCTGGACAGCCGCGAGACCGACCTCGCCGCGCGCGAGGCGGAGATGCACCGGCTCGAAGCGGCGGCGGCACGGTCGGCGGAAGACGTCACCCGTGGGCGCGACCTCGACGAGCTCGAGACGACGCTTGCCGAGCGCGAGCGCGACCTGGCCGAGCGCGAGGCCGCGGTCGAGACCGCCCAGTCCTCGATCGACGGAGACACGGCCCGCGTCGCCAAGCGCGAGAAGCGCGTCATCAAGGTCGAGGAAGACCTGAACGAGCGCGTCCACGAGATCGACGCGCGCGAGGCCGTGCTCGACGCCCGCGAGGCGACGGTCGAAGCCGACCAGGATCTGCGCGAGGACAAGCTCGAGCGCTGGGACGCCGAGCTGAACGACCTCGACCGCCGGCTCCAGCAAAAGGAGACGGAGCTGGCCGAGTACGTGGCGCAGGTTCAGACGGCGATCAACAAGAGCCGCGGCGTCATCTAGATCCTCGGCCGCGGACGTCCCGCAAGGCCGAACCGGCAGCCGCGCCGCGGGGCGTCACAAACCCGACCTTGTGTTGCATCACCGTTGAGCGCGCCGCGTGGCACAGCGCGGAACCGCGCGGGCTCGCTCGTCCTGTCGGACGTGCAAGCGATGCAACACAAGCTCGGGTTCGTGACACTCCTTTGCTGCGCCGGCGGAGCGACGTCCGACCGAGCCGAGCGTGTGGAGAACCCGACCCGAAGCCGGCGCTCTTCCGTGCCCCACCTGCGCGAACTTCCTCGATAGCGTGATGGGCGGGGCGGGGGGAGTCCCTGCCACACCCGGAACCGAAGACCGCGACGAACGTACTGCTTGGCCGCGGCCCGGGCGAACCCGTGACCGCGGCCAAGCCAGCGCAACCTCTTCGTCTAGTCGTCGATGATGTCGATCAGGCGGGCACCGGAGATCTCCGCTGCGATCTGCGTGTAGATCGTCTGGAGCTCGCCGGCAGCCGGCTGGTTGTAGAAGAACCCGACGCCGCTCGCGATCTGGGAGATCGCCGAGTAGGCCGTGATCGCGGGCGTCTCGTTCGAGCCGGTGTACGACTCGCAGATGTTCGCGGTGCCGCCGCTCGCCTGCAGGTCGTAGCCGATCGAGTAGATCTTCGTTCCGCGGTTCTTGACCGTTGCGGCCGACGTCACGCCCTGGTGGCAGGGCTTCGTCCGGTACGGGGACGAGTTGCCGTAGTAGGTCGGCCCGTAGTTCGCGGCCCCGTCGGAGAAGAACACGATGATGTCCTGCGCGGTCGCGCGCCCGCGGGCGTCGAGCTCGGCTTGCGCCTTCTCGATCGCCGTCGCGTACGCCGTCGAACCGGCCCCCTTGAGACAGGTGATGGTCGAGACGAGCGCCGACGATTCGTTCAGGGCGTTGCCCGTCTTGAAGTCCTGCGAGAGCTGGACGACCGTGTACGGGGACGAGGCCGAGTCGTAGTAGCTCTGCTGGGGTGTGTTGCACCGGGTTCCGACGCTCTGCGCCGGCGGGAACACCGTCAGCCCGATCTTGTCCATCGTCGGGTCCATGAACTGAACGAAGTCGCGCAGACCCTGTTTCGCGTTGTTCAGGTCGGTACAGCTCGGATCGCTCGCGCCGCTCGACGTCTGGCACATCGAGCCGGTGCGGTCGAGCACGAGCATGATGTCGAGCGGGCGCATCCCGCACGGGGAGCACGCGGTCGACTTGACCGTGATGTGGAAGTTGTCGATCCCCAGGAGCCTGGCGAACTTGGTCGGGAATGTTCGACGTCTGGGTGACCGTGATCGCGTTGATCGGGTTACACGGCGCAACGGGCGCGCACCTGGTCTGCACGTTCGTGTTCACGCCGGGGACGTGGGAGTTCTCGTTCTTCGCCCCCGCGGCGCCCCCGTAGGTCATCGCGGCCGAGGTCGCCATGGCGGGGTTCGGGAGCTGCGAGGCTCCCGCCAGCGCGGCGGCGTCGGCGGACGCCTGCATGGAACGCTTCGCGTAGAACGCGTAGCCGATGTCGATCACGAGCCCCGCCATCCCGAACAGGACGACAAGCGCGACCGCGAACAACACGAGCACCTGCCCGGTTTCCCCCCGAGTGCGCCGCAGCAGCTTGCTTCGTTCGTTCTTCATGCTGCTGTCCTTTCTGTTGCGGCGTCGCGTCAGCGCCGTCACGTCACTTCCTCCTAGAAGAGCTTCGAGAGATTGAGAAACGCGGGGCCCAAAATGACGATGAACATCGCCGGGAAGATGAAGACCACCGTTGGGAAGAGCATCTTGATCGGCGCCTTCATCGCCCGCTCCTCGGCCGCGGCCTGACGCCTGTTTCGCGCCTCGGCGGCCTGGAGCTTGAGAATCCGCCCGAGCGAGATGCCGAGCTGGTCGGCCTGGATCACGGCCCGCGTGAACGAGGACATCTCGGGCGAGGCGACCCGTTCGTGCATCTTGCGGAGCGCCTCCTGCCGGCTCTCGCCGATCCGCATCTCGCCGAGCGTGAGCGCGAACTCCTCGGCGAGCGGGCCGTCCATGTGCTCGGTCAGCTTCGTGATCGCGCCGTCGAAGCCCATGCCGGCCTCGACGCTGACGGCGAGCAGGTCGAGCGCGTCCGGCAGCTCCGCCTGGATGCGCTCGTTGCGCGACCGCGCCTTGAACGTGATCACCGTGTCCGGCAGGAAGAAGCCCATGACGGTGAGTCCGCCGGCGGTGAGGATCGACTTCCCCGCCGAGCCGCTCCCGGCCCCGGCGAACATGAGTCCGACGAAGAGGCCGATGATCGCGGTGATCCCCTTCGCGGCCAGGAAGGCCGTCGGCGAGACCCGCCGTCCGAGACCGGCCGCGAGGAGCTTGGCGTTGATTCCGTCCAGCGTCGCCTTCGGGCTCACCCGGAGGACGACGCGGGCCATCGCGGTCGCGGCCGGGCTGACCGCGCGCTCGCGGAGTCCGGCCTGCGCCACCATCTGGTTGACGCTCTTCTTCTTGGTTCCGTAGGTCGCGGCCCGGCGGATCGAACCCTGCCGCTGTCGCGTCGGCAAGGTCGCGACCTCGCCGATCAGAAAGACGGCGAGTGCCAGCGACGCGAGTGCGAGTAGCAGTAGCAGCATTCGATCACCCCTTGAAGGACACGATCTTCTTGAGGAACAGGGACCCGATCGCGATCATCACGAGCCCGCCGATCATCAGCTTGTGGCCGGTCGGGGTGTGGTAGAGCGGAGCCATGTACTCGGCGTTGATCGCCGTCACGGCCAGGAGCACGAAGAACGGCAGCCCGATCAGCACGTAGGCGGAGGCGCGGCCCATGGCCGTCAGCCCCTTCACCTTGCGCGCGAACTGGTGCCGGTTTCGAACGGTCTCCGCGACCATGTCGAAGATCGCCGCGAGGCTGCCCCCGACCTGGCGCTGGATCGTCACGGCCGTGAGGACGAACTCGAGGTTCTTCGAGCCGACCCGGCGTGACATCTCGGCCAGCGCGCCGTCCATCGGGCGGCCCAGGCGCGTCTCGGTGAGCACGCGCTGGAACTCCTTCGACGCCGGCTCCTGGCCCTCCTCGACGACCGCCTGGATGCCCTGGCGGAAGCTGTGCCCCGCCTTCAGGGAGGCGGCGACCGTGGTGAGGAGATCCGGAAGCTGCGCGTCGAACGCCTTCAGCCTGCGCTGGGCACGCATCGAGACCCAGCCGTACGGCAGGTAGGCGCCGACCGCGAGGGCGATGAGGATGACGAAGAACGGCGGGCTGAACATGGCCGCGATGATTCCGGCGACCAGCGCCGACCCGGCCATCGCGTAGAGCAGCTCGACGGTGCGCAGCGGAACGTCGCCGCGCGCGAGCAGGCTCCTCGAGCTTCTTCCAGAACCGCTGGTGCGCGAACGTCCGCTCGGTGACGCGGAAGAGTCCCGCCGCCATCGCGAGCCGGTCGCGCTCGGACTTGAGCGCAGCACGAGCGTTCCCGCTCGCCGGTGTGCGGCGCGATCCGTGCGCGAAGCTGCTTCCCGCGCGGAACCGACGAGGCGAGGAGGACGGCGACGAGCACGAGCGCCATGACGGCGAACCCGAGCACGACGGCGCCCCACCAGCCCTGGAGGAACGTGGACGGAAGCACGGAGCTCGGCTTCGCCGCGGTCGCCTCCGAGGCTACGCCCGGAAGCTTGACCGCCGACGTGGCCGAATCCGCGCCGACCGTCGCCTCGAGCGACAGCTCCTCACCCGGACGCGACGCGGTGAAGTACCGCACCTGCCAGGTGCTCTTGAGCTCCGCCGCGATCGACTCGTACACGCCGGCGAGCGCCTCGGAGGAGGCGGCGCCGTAGTAGGAGCCACCCGTTGCCGCCGCGAGCTCCTTGAGCGGGCCCGGCGTGAAGCGCTCGCTCTCGATCGCGATCACGTACACCGACACGCCCGCGTCCTGGGCGGCGGCGATCGCGTCGTCGAGCGTCGCCTCGCTGCGCGTCTCGTTTCCGTCGGTCACGACGATGATCGCCCGGGCCGGAAGCGGCTCGGCGGAGAGCGACCCCGACGCCATGACGAGCGCGTCGTAGAGCGTCGTTCCCAGAGCCGAGTCGACGACCAGCGAGCCGAGGGCGTCGTCCGCGTCGATCGTCGACGTGGAGAAGTCGGTGAGCATGACCGGGGAGGTCGCGAAGGTCGCGACCGCGATCCGGTCGGCGGCCGGCTTGGCGGCGACGAAGGCGCGGGCCGCGTCCACGGCGTTCGCGAGCGGCTCGCCCTTCATCGAGACCGAGCGGTCGACCGCCAGCACGAAGCTCAGGGCCCGGCCCATGTTCTCGGCCTCGAGCCCGGCGACGGGCAGCCCGTTCTCGGGACCGACGGCGCGACGTCGTGCCGGGCTTGGCCGTCTCGACCGTGAAGCGCACCTCCGGGTAGCCGGAGGTGTCGACGCCCTTGATCTCGGCGCCCGACGCAACGCCGGGCAGTGCGAGCGCAAGGGCGAGCGCGACGAATCGGAGGGTTCTCGACCTCACGAGAACCCGCCGAAGCTGGCCGTGGCGAACGTCGGCCGCTCGATGTCGTCTTCGAGCTCGAAGAAGTTCGACGGCATGGTCACGCCGTGCGTCGCCATCTTGTCGAGGAAGTGCGGCTTGAGACCCGCGCAGAGAAGCGGGCCGAGCAAGCGGTGCACGCCGGTGACGCCGGACTCCTCGTCCGGCGGCTTGGCGACGAAGACGTCCTGGAGCGTGATCACGTCGGACTCCATCCCGAGCACCTCGGAGATGTGCGTGATCCGGCGCGAGCCGTCCACGAGCCGGCTGATCTGGACGAGCAGGTCGAACGCGCTCGCGATCTGCTCGCGGATCGCCCGCAGCGGCAGCTCGATGCCGCCGGTGAGGACGAGGGTCTCGACACGCGAGAGCGCGTCGCGGGGGGAGTTCGCGTGGATCGTCGTCAGCGAGCCCTCATGGCCCGTGTTCATGGCCTGGAGCATGTCGAGCGTCTCCGGGCCGCGAACCTCTCCGACGATGATCCGGTCGGGCCGCATTCGCAGGGCGTTGCGGACGAGCTCGCGGATGCGCACCTCGCCCTTCCCCTCGATGTTCGGCGGCCGCGACTCGAGCGTGATCACGTGCTCCTGCTGGAGCTGGAGCTCGGCTGCGTCTTCGATCGTGACGATCCGCTCGTCCCCCGGCACGAAGGCCGAGAGGGCGTTCAGGGTCGTCGTCTTACCGGTACCGGTACCGCCCGAGATGAGCACGTTCAGCTTCCCGCGCACGCAGGCGGAGAGGAAGTGCGCCGCCTTGGGCGTGATCGAGTCGAAGTTGATGAGGTCGTCCATCGTGTACGGATCACGGGAGAACTTCCGGATGGTCAGCGTCGGGCCCTGAAGCGAGAGCGGCGGGATGATGGCGTTGACGCGGCTCCCGTCGGGGAGGCGCGCGTCCACCATCGGCGACGACTCGTCGATGCGGCGCCCGACCTGCGAGACGATCTTGTCGATGATCCGCAGGAGGTGCGCGTTGTCGGCGAACGCCGCGTCCGTGCGCTCGATCTTGCCGGCGCGCTCGATGAAGATCCGGTCGGACGCGTTGACCATGACCTCGGTCACCTGATCGTCACGGAGGAACGGCTCGAGCGGGCCGTAGCCGAGAATGTCGTCCGAGATCTCCCGGACGATCTTGCGCCGCTCGTCCCTCGTGAGCGGCGTGCGATCGAGCGCCACCTGCTCGGTGACGGTCCTGAGCACCTGGTCGCTGAGATCCGCGGCCGAGTCGGTCGAGAAGAGCTGCGGCCCGAGCTTCGCGATGCAGGCGTGATGGACGCGGGTCTTGAGCTCCGCGTACGGGTCGACGGGCGGCCCGCCGGTGTCGGATCGCTTCTTCGGCGCCGCGGCCGCGAGCGCGGTGAGCGGCTCGGGTCCGTGGTCGCCGTTCGAAGCGTTCGCATTGCCTCCGTTGATGCGGTCGTGGAGGCCCATCTGCTACGCCGCCTTTCCGAACCAGCGGCGATCGCCCTTGGGCGCGGTTGCGCTCTTCGGCGAGGCCGCCGTCTCGGCCGGGCTGACCGCCTTCGCCATGTCGCGCACGGCGCGGGAGAAGTCGGCCCGGGCGTCGGCCAGGACGGCCGGGTTGCCACGGTTGACCGCGATCGGCACCGCCCGGTCGCTCGGAACGCTGAAGCGAACCTTGGCGTCGAGCGCGCTCTCGACCTCGCCGGGCTTCATCCCGACCTTCGAGTTGGCGCGGTTCAGGACGAGGCGGATCCGCTCCGACGGGAAGGACAGGAGCTCCAGCGTCTGGAGCGCCAGCCTCACGTTCTTGAGCGTCGGCACGTCGAGCGAGCACACGAGCAGGAGCTCGTCCGTCCGGTCGAGGGTCGCGAGCATCGGCCCGTGGAAGAACGGCGACGTGTCCACGACGATGACGTCGTAGAGGTCGCGAGCCACGTCCAGAAGCTGCGCGAGCTTGGTCTCGGTCACGAGCTCGGCGTCCTCGGGCCGAAGCGGCGCCGGGAGGATGTCGAGTCCGCAGCCGTGCCGGGTGACGTAGCCGGCGAGCTTCTCGGTGTCGAGCTCGCCCGGAGCGACGACCAGGTCGTAGATCGTCTTCTCCGGCTCGATGCCGAGCATGATCGCGGCGTCGCCGAACTGCAGGTCGAGGTCGACGAGGAGGGCGCGCTTGCCCTCGTACTTCGCCACGGACGCAGCGGTGTTCGTCGCGATCACGGTCTTGCCGGTTCCGCCCTTCGGGCTGAACACGGTGACAACCCGGCCGCGGCGCCCGGAATGCCCGCGGGCGCGACGGCCGGAATGGCTCGCCTTGCGAATGGCGAAGACGAGGTTTTCGGTCATTTGCGGGAGGAGGAGCACGTCGGCCACGTCGGCCTCGAGCGCCTCCTCGAGCAGCATCGATGCCTCGCCCGAGGCGAGGAGGATGATCGGTGCGTTCGTGTGCTCGCGGATCGCGGACAGCTCCGAGACGGGAAGCGTGGAGCTGCGCGTGCCGTGGAGCACGACGGCGAGATGTCCGCCGCGGAGTGCTGCGGCGGCCTCGCCGAGGCTCGGTGAGGCCCCGACGAAGTCGATCTCGAGGTGACGCTCGAGCGCGCCGCGCAGATCCGCGAGCCCGTCGCAGTCACCGGTCATGAAGACGCGGACCTTTTCCCGCGTCGCGGCTTCGTTGTGAACGTCGACCGCCATCGTTACTGCCCTCCTTCTTCGGGAAGAAGCTCTGCGAATGCGGCGGCACCGAGGCCGTCCTTGAGAATGGTCAGCGAGCCCTCGGCGCTGTTCGGGCTGTCGGCGTCCTTGTCGGGCGGGCGCAGCGCGAACGTCCAGGCGCCGTTCTGGACGATCCAGAACATCTTCTGCGACTGCGCGTCGGTGAGCGCGAGCATGACGGGGTTCGCCGCCCTCGCCCGGCTCGGTCAGCTTCTGGTCCGTCGCTGGCGGCCGCTGCGACTTCGAGCACGAGGATGTTGCGGAGAATCACGCGCGAAACGTGGTTTTGGATCTGCTCCGGCACGTTCCAGCTGGCGATCACGTCCACGTGATCCCCGGCCTTGAGCGTGCCCGCGAGCGTCTGCTGCTTGTTGCCGGCGACGGACACCGCGCGCTCCGTCCCGGTGATCTGAGCGCGGATGCCCCGCGTCTCCTCGGTGGTGAAGCGACGGGTCGTCACCTGCTCGCCCGCGTAGATCTCGCCCGAGGCCACGAGGCCGGCGAGCTGCTCGGGACTCGAGATGGAGCCCGGCGTCACGCTGCGCTTGGCGACTGCCTGCTGCGTGAGATAGCCGTCGGAGACGATCTCTTCTCCAGGCGTCCCGGACGGGACGTCCTTGGCGGCGACGTACACGGTCACGCTCGCTTCGGCGCTGCGGACGTCGCGCTTGTAGTTCGTAACGTAGAAGACCGTCAGAAGGCCCGCGACGAGCGCGAGCGCGACTGCGATCCCAATGTTTTTGACCCTGTACGTCATCGGACCCGCTTTCTCGTTGCGCTGTTGAACCGGCCCGCGCGGCCTCGTCGGCCGGCGGAACCCCCGAGCCTCATTCCAGGCGCTCCGTCGTGGAGCTCGTCAGGAACCCCGACTTCATGACCATGCCCAGGAGGCTGATCTCGTAGGGATACGAGGCGCTGACGGTCACGTCCGTGCCCTGCGTCCACGTCGTCGAGACCGTGACGTCGAGCTTGGACTGGTCGAGATTGGTCGCCGAGTTGCGAACCGCGCTGATCGTCGCGCCGTTCGGGTTCGTCGCCGTACGACTGACAACCGCCTTGCGGGCTCCCAGCCCGGGCGGCGTCGGTGACCGTCAGATAGTGGTTGAACGCGACGCCGAACTGAATGATCCCGAGCAGGAGCAGCGCGAAGACCGGAAGAATCAGCGCGAACTCGGTCATCGTCTGGCCGCGTTGATTTCGTATCGCGTGTCCGTTGATCATTGTTTGTGTCGCTTTCTTGAAGATGTTTGGATTTGGTGTGTTTCTGTGGGACGGGCTCTCCCGAAGAAGAGCCCGCCCCGGCCATGTGCCTACGCACCGCGATCTAGAGGAAGCTGGCTGACCCGCTCGATCGCAGTCGCTGATGGCGCCCGAGAGGATGCCGAGCGCGAGAACCACTCCGAGCGTGATGACGGCGAGAACCACGCCGTACTCGGCCATGGTCTGCCCCTCCTCGCGCTTGCGGAGCTCGATCAGATTGGTGAAGAAACTCGTCACTTTTTCACCTCCCTTCCTCGACTCATGCACCCGCCACGAACCGTGTTCGTCCGTGACAGCCTTGCCCTGAGGGGAGAGGCAATCAGTGGATCGATCGAGCGATCGAACGGCGGGCGAATACGAACTGGTCACGCAGTGAAACCTCCGAACTCCGTGGCGTGACCGCGCCGCCGTAGTTGCTCAGTGCTCCCACCATCGCCCTGGTTTGGGAATCAGCCCATCCCTCTTCGTGGTGATTCGGATTTGGGTTCGCCCATTCGAGGGATGCCTGCGCACGCAGGAAGGCTCGATAGAGAACACAGGTCCGTGGCGGCGCGGAATCAAGGTTGGAATCGCGCCTCGTGGCGGCCACGGCGCCTGAGCACAGGAGCAAGGAATGCCACAGCAGAATCCTTCGTCGCGCACGAGCATCGCGCGGCTCTTCTTCCTCGCCGTCCTCGGTTGGACGCTCTCCATCCTCCGCCGCTCCGGCGACGAGGCGAGCGAGACGACCAGCACGGGCCGGGTCACCGCCGCGCGGATGACCCTGTTCGCTCCGCGCAAGCGTGTGCGGAGCCGCAAGCGCCGGCTCGCGACGACGCTCGTGTTCGCATCGCTCTTCTTCGCGGGCGCGTCGCTGTCGGCAATCGCCGGCGATGCGATCGTGAACCCGGACGACGGAACGGGCACCGACACCACGACCACCACGACGGGTCCCGACGACCCCGACGGCACAGCGCCCGACGAGGGCGCACCGGACGAAGGTGCTCCCGCCGAGGAGACGCCCGCCGAGGAGACTCCCCCGGCAGACCGAGGAGCCTCCGGCCGAGGAGACGCCGGCCGAGGATCCCGCCGACGGCGCGACCGATCCGGCCGAGCACGCCGGATGACGGCGCGACGACGCCCGAGACGCCGGGCGACGGTGCCGAGGCTCCGGCCGAGACGCCCGCCGAGGGCGGCACGGCCGCTCCCGACTCCGGCGGCCACGGATCGAAGAAGCCGCACAAGACGAAGGCCGGCACGCCGCTCGTCGCTCCGCACGCGCACGCCGACGACGACAACCTCGCCGCCGTCGATCCGGAGACCGACCTGTTCGGCGCCTCCACGATCTGGCTCCACCGGACGCTGCCCGATCCGACCCCGCCGGCCAAGCGCCTCACGCCCGAGTTCGCGGCCATGCTCCGCAAGGAGGCCAAGGCGACCGGAACCGGCTGGGCGATGATCATGGCGGTGCTCCGCGCCGACGGACACGACGGGCGCCGGCCCGCCACACGCGCGCGTGTGCACGCCGTCGGGACGAACCTCGCCGCGGCCAAGGGCAAGACGGACTGGCTGACCTTCCTCGCCCTGCGCGGGAAGACGGCCTGGGCCGACCAGGCCGAGGCGCTGACGAACTACAACCGGGCCGTCGGCCTGAGGTCGCTCGTCCGCGGGCTCGACGCGTCCAAGCTGCGCCTGGGCAAGAAGGTGCTGCGCGACCGGCGGATCACGATCTACGGCCCCGGCGCGCTGGACATCGCCGCCAACCGGATCGACGTGCGGGTGCTCGTGCTCCTCGAGTACCTCGCCGAGGCCCACGGCCAGGTGACGGTGTCGTCGCTCATGACCGGGCACCGGCTCTACGCCCGGCCGGGCGTCGTCTCGGCGCACGTCTACGGCCTCGCCGTCGACATCGCCGTGCTCGACAACCAGACGATCTACGGCCACCAGCAGGTGGGCGGCATCACCGAGAAGGCGGTGCGCAACATCCTGCTGCTCCCGGCCGAGATCAGCCCGCGCCAGGTGATCTCGCTGCTCGGGCTGGGCGGGGCGTCATTCCCGCTCGCCGACCACGACGACCACATCCACGTGGGGTTCTAGATGCCGGTTCGCCTCGAGCTCCCGAACGGGAAGGCGCTGTGCGAGCGGTGCATCGTCGCCGCCTCGCCGCTCTCCCGGCTCAAGGGGCTCCTGGGGCGAGCTTCTCTGGGGCGGGACGAGGGAATTCTCCTTCGTCCCGCCTCCTCCATTCACACGGCGTTCATGCGCTTTCCGATCGATGCCGTGTTCCTGGACAAGGAATTGCGGGTCCTGCGGGTCGCGGCAGACATGAAGCCATGGCGAACCGCCGGTTGCCGCGGAGCCCGCGCCGTTCTCGAGCTCTCTTCGGGGGAGTCCGAACGGCGCGGGGTCCGACCTGGGGACCGGTTGGTCCCGATCGAGCCCTAACCGATCTTCGTAGCCGCGATGCGCCTGCGAAGCTCGGCTTCCGGGAAGTTGCGAAACTTCCGCTGGAGCTGGATCTTCGTCATGAAAGGCCGCCTTTCAATTGCCGCTTGACCCTTCCTAGGTCGGCGTCTTCGGCCGGCGGCCGAATCCCTCGGATGGCTAGACCGCTCCCTCGATTGCGTGAAGCGTCCACGCCGGCCCGAAGCGGATCAGGTGGCCGTCGGGGTCGGTGAGGTCGAAAACCTCCGTCCCGAACCGCGTCTTCGTCCGCCGGCCGGTGAGTCCACGCGCCTCGAGCCCGGCGATCTCAGCGTCGAGATCCTCGGCGGCCAGCTCGAGCCGAACGCCGGCGCCGACCTCGCGGCCGCGGTCGAGATCCCAGGTGAGCACGAGGTGCGTGCGCTCGTCGAGGACGAAGAAGGCGGAGTGCGCGTTCTCGCCCTCGTCGTAGGCGGCCTGCGGGCCGTACGAAAGCAGGCGGGTGTAGAAGTCCATCGACCGGTCGAGGTCGGTCACGTAGAAGTGGATCGCGCTGACGACGCCCACGCGGTTCCTAGGAGCGGCGGCGTCGAGTCTGGCGCTTGTCGCGCTCTTTCTTCTTGCGCTGTCGGTCGTTGCGCCAGCGGCGGATCGGTCGTGAGCCTCGTCCCATCGCGGCGAACTCTATCCCGCCCAGGGGTGGCCGACGCATGAAGGTGCGTCTACACTGAGATTTAGACGTGTCTAAGTTTCGAATGTCCCGACGCCAGCTTCTTGCGGCGAGCGTCCCCGTCGCGGCCGCCGTTCCGCTGGCCAAGTTCGCAACCGCGAGCGAGGCGGCGGAGCGCTCTGCGACCCACCTCCACGGGAATGCGCACCTGGGTCACGCGGCGATGATCGGCGAGATGGCCCCCGCGCCGGGCGGTCCGAACGACCTCGACGAGCTGCTCATCCCGCCGCCCGCCCTGCCGTACGACCCGGGCCGCGTGCGCGAGTACACCCTCGTCGCCAAGGACGAGGACATCGAGGTCGCACAGGGCGTGACGTTCCCGGCGTGGACCTACAACGGCACCGTGCCCGGGCCCGGTGATTCGCGCGACCGAGGACGACATCCTGCGCGTCAACTTCGCGAACGCCGGCTCGCATCCGCACACGATCCACTTCCACGGGATCCATCCGGCGAACATGGACGGCGTCTTCGAGATCGTCGCCCCCGGCGAGACGTTCACGTACGAGTTCCCCGCGCGCCCGTACGGGATGCACCTCTACCACTGCCACGCGACGCCGCTGAAGAAGCACATCCACAAGGGCCTCTACGGCGCGTTCATCATCGATCCGCCCAAGCCGCGCAAGCCCGCGCACGAGCTCGTCATGGTCATGAACGGCTACGACACCGACGGGGACGGCGAGAACAACTTCTACACCGTGAACGGGAAGGCGTTCTACTACGCCAAGTACCCGATCCAGGTGCGCCGCTCCGAGACGGTCCGCATCTACCTCGCGAACCTGACCGAGTTCGATCTCATCAACTCGCTCCACCTGCACGGGGAGTTCTTCCGCTACTACCCCACCGGCTCGACCGACCACTTCGAGTACACGGACACGGTCGTGCAGTGCCAGGGCGAGCGCGGGATCATCGAGATCGACTTCCACAACACCGGGAAGTTCATGTTCCACGCGCACCAGTCGGAGTTCGCAGAGCTCGGCTGGATGGGCTTCTTCGATGTCGTCGAGTAGGCGCTGGCGCCTGTGGGCGCTCGTCCCGATCGTGCTGCTCGTCGGGGTGGTGTCGCTCTTCGTCGCGTCCGGCGACTCGCTCACCGGACTCATCCGCGACAACCCGCCGGCGGCGGACACGTTCGACATCCGCCGCGTCGCGTTCGAGCCGGGCGAGATCCGCATCCGCGTGACCAATCCCCAGCCGCAGGATCTGACCATCGCAGTGGTCACCGTCGACGACGCGATCGTCCCGTACGCGCTGGACGGGCCGAAGACGCTCAGCCGGCTCCGCTCGGCGACGATCATCGTCCCGTTCGAGTGGGTGGAGAACGACCCGATCTCGGTCGGCGTGACGAGCTCGACGGGAATCGAGACGACGAAGGCGATCACGGCCGCCGTCGAGACGCCGACGATCGGCGGGCGCAGCATCCTCGGCTACGCGCTGATCGGCCTCCTCGTCGGCGTCGTGCCGATCGCGTTCGGACTGCTCTGGCTTCCGTCGCTGCGCCGCGCGGCCCCGGAGTGGCTCGCGGCGTTCATGGCGCTGACCGCGGGCCTGCTCTCGTTCCTGGCTCTCGAGGCACTCGGCGAGGCGCTCGACCTCCAGGCGACCCTGCCCGGCGGCCTCGGCGGCCCCGGGCTCGTCCTGCTCGGCGTCGCCGGGAGCTACCTGACGCTCGTGCTCATCTCGCAGCGCTTCGGCGCCGGGTCCGCGGAGCGCGGCGCACCGCTCGGAGGGCTCGCGCTCGCGACGCTGGTCGCGATCGGCATCGGGCTGCACAACCTCGGGGAAGGGCTTGCGATCGGCTCGTCGTTCGCGCTCGGCGAGCTCGCGCTCGGGACGTTCTTCGTGATCGGCTTCATGGTCCACAACATCACCGAGGGACTCGGGATCGCCGCCCCGGCCGCCGAGGACAGCCGCCACGCGAGCCTGGCCCGGCTCGCCGTCTTGACGCTCATCGCCGGCGCGCCCGCGATCCTCGGCGCCTGGATCGGCGGCTTCGTGACCAGCGACTTCCTCGGGGTCGTCTTCTTCGCCGCCGCGGCGGGAGCGGCGCTCGAGGTCGTCACCGAGGTCGGACGCTTCGTCGTCCGCAAGGCGCCCGGCGGCGTGCGCTCGCCCTACGTGGTCTGCGGCTACTTCTCCGGGCTCGCGGTCATGTACCTGACCGGGCTGCTCGTGTAGGCAGCAGCGCCGAGCGAAACCCGGCCGCGATCCCGCGCTGGGCAGCGAGCAGCTCGAGGACGAGCACGGTGTCGGCGACGGGCAGGTCTTCGAGGAACTCGTCCCGAGTCTCGAACGAGATGAGCACCGACGCCGCGGCGTCGCAGTAGGCCGAGGCGTCGCGCCGGCCGAGCGCGTCGAGGGCGGCGGCTACGTCCGCGGGAAAGCCGGGATCCCCGGTGAGGGAAGGCGGATCGTCCTCACCGAGCGCGAGCCGCGCGAGGATCTCCGCATAGCGAGCGGTCGACGATCCGGCGTCCGGAAGCTGCTCGAGCGCCCACTCCGCATCGGCGCGGGGGCTGCCGGCCAGGATTCCCGCCTTCACCGCTCCGACGACCCGGCCCCAGCTCCCGGGCGGAGCGAGTGCGAAGCTCTCGCGGTACGCGCCGGCCGAGCGCCGGAACCATTCGGCGCCGTCCTTCTCCTGCATCTCGAGCGCGAGGCCGACGGTGCCGGCCGCCATCGCCATGCGGACGAGCTGCCGCTCCCGCCGCTGCGGGTCATCGGACAGCCGGGCGGCGCCGTCCTCGTACCGGGCCGTGCCCCGGGCCGCGTGCTCCTCCCAGCTCACCGGCCCAGCGTAGCCCCGGTTCACCCGGACGGGGGACGGCGGGACATGACCCGGAGATTACTTAAGTCATGAGAACGGAAATGGCTCTTGGCCCCGGGCAGTCCTCCCATCCGAACGCCCGGCGAGTCCGTCCTCCTATCCCGTCAACGGAGGCCCGCGCCGCAGGCGGGCCTCCGTGTCTGTTTCGTCAAGTCCCCCCAATGAGGGCATGCGCATCGCGAACCAAGCGGCGACTCTAGGAAGCAGACGAGGCGTTAGACTGCCTGTTCATGCACCCCTCAAGCCCCCACCTACGGCGATCGCGTCGCCCCGCTCGACGCGAGGCGGCCGACGTTGCGCGTTACGGGGGCCACACGAGCCCGAAGCCGCCATACGCGGCGACGAGCGCAGTGGTTGCGACCAGCAGGCTGAGGAAGCGAAGCCTCATGCGTTACCGTCCTTTCGATCGCACTTCGTGTCCCGATACTGCAAACTGAAGTATATAAGGCGACACTGAACGATAGAAGACCGTGCCACGACAAAAGTCCACTCACGTAGACGATCCCGGCGCAGTCGGTAAACGCCTCAAGGCAGCGCGCATCGAGTCCGGCCTCAGCCAGCGCCAGCTCGCCTTCCCCGGCTGCTCGCCCGCGTACATCTCGCGGATCGAGGCCGGCGACCGGATTCCGTCGCTCCAGCTGCTTCGCGAGCTCGGCCGGCGGCTCGGCGTGAGCGAGGACTACCTGGCCACCGGCGAGGAGACGCAGTTCCAGACCCTGAGCCTGCTCGAGGCCGAGATCGCACTTCGCCTCGACGACCAGCCCACGGCGAAGCGGCTCTACACCGAGGCGCTCGAGCGCGCATCCACGCCGCACGAGCGCGCCACGGCCGAAGAAGGCCTCGGCCACCTGGCCGTCCGCCGCGGCGAGCTGCGCGAGGCCGTGAAACTCTTCGAGGACGCGCTCGTCGCCTACGGCTCGGCCGAGTGGGAGCGCCCGGCGCTCGCGGAGAGCCTGGCGCGCGCGTACGCGACGATGGGCGAGCTCGAGCCGTCGGTCGCGATCCTCGAGCGCTGCCTCAAGGCCTTCCAGGACCGCGGCGACACGGTGGAGGCGATCCGGTTCTCGTGCCTTCTCGCGGCCGCCCTCTCGGACCAGAACGAGTTCTCCCGCGCCGAAGAGGTCGTCACCAAGGCGCTCGCCGCCGGGCAGGACAGCCTCGACCCGTACACGCGCGCCCGTGTGTACTGGGCCAAGGCGAAGCTCCGCGGCGAGCAGGGCGACGCCGACGGCGCGCTGCGCTACGCGTACCTGGCGCTCGCGGCGCTCGAGCTGACCGAGGATCTCCACTACACCGCCGTCGCGCACCTGCTCATCGCCCAGGTCGAGCTCGAGCGGGACAACGCCCAGGAGGCGCTCACGCACCTCGAGGAGGGCTTCCCGATCATCGAGCGCACCGGCTCGCCCGTCGACCGGGCTGGATTCCTGGTCGAGCAGGCGCGCGCGCAGGCGAAGCTCGGCGACCGGGCCGAGGTCGAGGACCTCGCGAAGCAGGTCACGGCGCTCCTCGGCGACGAGGAGCCGAAGGAGATGATCGGCCAGGTGTACGCGGTGCTCGGCGAGGTCGCGGCCGGCGACGGCGAGCGCGCCACGGCGATCGCCTACTACGAGAAGGCGGCCGTGTACCTGGAGGAGAACGGCTCGCAGCGCCATCTCGTCGATCTCTACGCCAAGCTGGCAGAGGTGCTCGAGGCCGAGGGACGCGCCGACGAGGCCTACGGATACATGAAGCGCGCCATCGCCACGCAGCAAACCGCAGCGCCGAAGCGGCACGCGTCGGCCTGAACGGCTCTTTTCTCTTGTATAGTTCCGTGTAGCCGCGCGCACAACGGATCGCGCCGGCAGACCTCACCTTGAGCAGCGCGAACGACGGCGCTGCACCCATGCAAGAAGCAATCCGGCAGCCGACCGATGGGTCGGAGGCGACGGACGGCCTGGCGGCCTCCGCCCTCCGAGCCGAGTCATGGTCCGGCGAGCCCTTCCTCCGGCCGGGCGAAGACCCCGCAGAGGTGCTCGGAGAGGGCCATGCGCGCCGGGAGGCGCTCGATGACGCCCTTGCCGAGATGGCGGCGGGCCTTCGATCCCCGTCCGCCGAGTGGAAGGTTCGCTACTCCCTGATGCTCGGCCTCGAGCGCGTGATCGCGGATCATCCGGCGCGGCTCGCCTCCGGCACCGAGCTTCGCCGCCACCAGATCGACGCGCTCGCGGGAATGCTCACCGAGCTGATCGCCCGCAACGAGCGCCACGAGGAGAACGGCAACGGGGACGGGCTGAACGGAGACGACGAGGAGTTCGAGGAGGAGCTCGACGAGCCGATCGCGATCGAAGCCTCGGACGACGACCTGGAGCCCGAAGAACACGCACGAGAGCGACCCGGGCGCGGAGCGGCGCTTCCGCTTCCGGCATCCGACCGCGTCGGGCAAGACGATCGCCGCGGCCGGGTTCGTCGAGGCCGCCCGGACGATGGGGATCCTGATCCTCACGCACCGGCGCCTGCTCGTGAACCAGTTCACGAACGACCTGACCACCGAGGGCTACGGCGACCGTTTCCGCCCCGCGATCGAGGCCGGCTCCGGAGCCGCTCGACGGGAACCCGATCACGATCCAGACCTACGCCTGGTTCGCGCGCCACGTCGGCTCGCTCTCGCGGACGGCGTACCAGCTCGTCATCTGCGACGAGGCGCACACCGCGCTCGGCGAGAAGACGAGCGCGGCGATCCGCAGCTTCCCCGAGCCGCTCTACGTCGGGATGACGGCGACCGAGCAGCTGATCGCGAAGCAGGTCTCCGACGTCTTCCCCGCCTCGGTGGACGACCTGCCGCTCGGCGACGCCGCCCGGCGCGGGCTGATCGCACCGCTGCGCTCGCTGCGGATTCCTCCCGCGGCCGCGATCTCGTCGGTGCCGATCGTCGGCGGCGACTTCGACCAGGACGCGCTCGCCAAGGTGCTCGACCACGAGCTGATCAACCAGGCGGCCGCGAGCCTCTACCGCGACCGCTTCGACGCCACGCCCGGGATCGTCTACGCCGCGGGGGTCGATCACGCGTACAACCTGGCCCGGGAGTTCCGCGCGGCCGGCCTCAAGGCCGAGGCCGTCAGCGGGCGTACGCCGCCGCTCAAGCTGGCCGAGACGCTGGCCGCCTACGAGCGCGGAGAGATCAACGTCCTCGTGAACGCTCAGCTCCTCGCGGAAGGCTGGAACTCGCCCCGCGCGACGGTCTGCATGCACCTCGCGCCGACCGCCAGCAGGCGCGTCTACCAGCAGCGGATCGGCCGCGTCATGCGCACCCATCCCCGCAAGGAAGCCGGCGTCGTCGTCGACTTCGTCGACCCGGCCGCGACGCACAACGACCGCACGGTCACGATCCACTCGCTGCTCGACTCGGACTTCTACCGGCCGGGCGCGCGGGTCACGCCGGCGCCGCGGCGCCGGGTGCAGCGACGGGCGCGCCGCAAGCTTTCCCCGGCGGCCTGGCTCGTTCCGGTCACGTCGGATCCGCGCCGCCGCGTCCTCGTCATCCAGCGGGAGTGGGAGCGGATCAATCCCGGCAAGCTCGCGGACGACGAGCAGATGCTCTGGGCGGCGATCGCGGGGCGGCAGCTCCGCTTCGACGAGCGCCAGCAGTTCGCCGAGAAGCTCGCGAAGGCCTCGCGGGAATGCCGCGAGGCCTTCCTCATGAGCTGCGTGGCGGAAAACCCGAACCGGCGGCTGCGGCTCTCGGCGCTCGGCGACCGCGTCGCCATCTCGGTCGACCGCGCGAGCTTCGACGACCTCGTCTCGATGATCACTTCGGCGCCGACCTGGGAGAAGGACCGCATGCACGGCATCCGGATCCTCCTGCGGGCGATCGGCGAGGGGAAGGTCGAGGCGCCCGAGGACATCATGGCCCGCTGGACGTGGAAATTGGCGCGAGCTACCCGCAAGCTCCAGGACCGGCGGGCGAGCGCGGATCTGCCCGACGCGAAGCGGCTCCTCGGCGCGCTCACGAACTCGCGGGGACACCGGCACGAGGAGAACGCGGCGCGGCTCGTGAACGTCGCGCTCGAGCAGCCGATTCACGTCGGCGCGGCCCTGCTCGCGTCCGCGGAGGCCTACACGCCCACCGCCCAGCGCCTGATCGACGGCGCGCGCGAGCGGCTCGGGACGATCGGCGAGGTCGCGAACGCGCTCGCCGACAACCTCCCGCAGGCGAAGGCCCCGAGCGGCAAGTCCCGGCGCAGGCGACGGCGCAAGAAGCGCCAGGCCGAAGCGGCGAAGGCGGCCAAGACGGCGGACACGACCGAAATCGCCGACGGCGCGAAGACTCCGGCGAAGCAGAACGGCCGCCGGCCTCAGCGCAGGCGCGCCCCCGCCAAGAAGCCGGACACCGCCGAGCCCAAGGCCGACCAGGCCCCAGCGGAAACCGCGAGCTAGGCCTCTTCCTCCGGATCGTCCTTCGTGCGGGCCTCGTGCTCGCGGAGGAAGCGCGTCAGCTCCTCGGCCAGCGCGTCGCCCGACGGCATGTCGAGCTCGTCGCCCAGCGTGTCGCGGCGGTGCTCGAGCTCGTGGACGTACGCCTCGGTGTCCTCGTCCTGCGCGACGGCCTCGCTGACCTGGCGCTCGTAGGCGTCGGCCGCGCGCTCGAGGTCGCCGAAATCGAGCTCGGCCCCGATCAGATCGGAGAGGCGCGTGCAGAGGGCGAGCGCGGCCTTCGGGCTCGGGGCGAGCGAGGCGTAGTGCGGAACGGCGGCCCAGAGGCTCGCGGACGCGATCCCGGCGCGCCGGCAGGTGTCGTGGAGAACCCCGACGATCCCGGTCGGCCCCTCGTAGCGCGACACCGCGAGGCCGAGCTCCTCCACCAGCTCCGGATCGGTCGCCGAGCCGGTCACCGGAGAGGGCCGCGTGTGCGGCACGTCGGCGAGCAGCGCGCCGAGCGTGATGACGAGCTCGATGCCCAGCTCCTGCGCCAGAGCGACGATCTCGGCGGTGAAGGTGCGCCAGCGCAGGTTCGGCTCGACGCCGAGAAGGAGCACGACGTCGCGGTCGGTCTCGGGCAGCTCGGCGTGGAAGAACGCGGTCTCCGGCCAGTCGATCTTGCGGGTCAGCCCCTGGTCGAGCGCGATGTGCGGCCGCGTGACCTGGAAGTCGTAGAACTCCTCAGGGTCGATGTCGGCGAACCGGGTCGCAGACCACGCCTGCGCGAGATACCCGGCGGCCAGCGTCGCGCCCTGCGCTCCGTCGTTCCAGCCGCGAAAGGCGGCCACCAACACCGGCCTGCGAAGCCCGGGTCGACCGTCGATGCGCAGATGCTTGCCGATGCGAGGAGTCTATGCGGGGCTCGCCGGCGGCCGGGCGCGAAGAAGCGCCGCAACGGCGACGACTCCGGCCCAAACCAGCGTCGCAAGCGTGACGTGGACGAGCACGAGCCACCACGGAAGCTGGTTTCTCCACTGCGTCTCGCCCACGATCATCTGCGCCACGAGCAGGCCGAGCGTCAGCCCCGTGAGCACCCCCTCGGGCCGCGACCAGGCGCGCTCGCGCAGGAGCAGCGCGACGAAGACCAGGTAGGCGATCCCGAAGACCGCCGTGACGCGGACGTGGATGTAGACCGAGTCCACGAGCGTTCCCAGGCGGTCGATCTCGACGCCGCCCGAGTGCGGGCCCGCAGCGGTGGCAAACGTGCCCGATACGACGAGCGCGAGCGCCAGCGGGACGAGGCCGAACGCGAACCAGCGCAGCGCTCGCGGCTCGTCCGGAGGCGCGGAGCCTCGGATCCAGCGCTCCGTCTCGAGCACCAAGACGACGCCGAGTCCGACGCCGAGCAGCGAGAGCAGGAAGTGCGACATGACGATCACCGGGTTCAGCTCGACCAGCACCGTGATCCCGCCGAGGACGCCCTGAGCGAGCACGAGCAGCGGCAGGGAGAGCGCAAGCCGAAAGAGCGGCCTCGGCACGCGCGCGCGCCAGGCGAGGATCGCAGCCGCCAGCGTGGTGAGCCCGACCGCGAAGCCGACGACGCGGTTTCCGAACTCGACGAACGCGTGGTAGCCGGCCTCCGCCTCCGGGAGCACCTGCTCACCGCAGCGCGGCCAGTTCTCGCAGCCGAGCCCGGATCCGGTGAGGCGCACGGTCGCCCCGGTCACGGTGACCAGGAAGAGCGCGACGAGCGCCGCCCAGGCCGCGTAGCGAAAGATCCGAGCGGCCGAACGCCCCTGGAGCCCAGCCGCCGTCCCCATCCGGCGAGCGTACATCAGTGACTCGTCCGGCCGATGCTGACACGTACGATCCGGTGATGACTGAAACGCAGAACGAGCTCGGCTACGGCGGCGTCACGATGACCTTGCCGCTTCGGCGCGTCCTCGTCCGTCCCCCGGCGGCCGATTCGACGGTCGCGTGGCGCGCGTTCGAGTGGCGCGGAGAGCCCGATCCCGTTCGCATCGCGGAGGAGCACGAAGGCCTTCGGCAGCGGCTCGCCGAGGCGGGCGCCGAGGTCGTCGTCGCGCAGACGCCGATCCCGATGTCCCCAGACGCCATCTACGTCTACGACCCTGCGCTCGTCACCGACGACGGGGCGCTCCTCCTTCGCCCCGGCAAGGAGGGACGCCGGGCCGAGGTCGATGCCATGGCGGCCGATTTCGTCGAGGCCGGCGTTCCGATCGCCGGCAAGCTCGAGGCGCCCGCGACGATCGAGGGAGGCGACACGCTCTGGCTCGACGAGACGACGCTGCTCGTCGGGCGCGGCTACCGCACGAATGACGCGGGCATCGCGGCCGTGGCAGCGGCGCTGCCCGACGTTGCCGTGATCCCCTACGACCTCCCCCACTGGCACGGCGCGGGCGAGGTGCTGCACCTCATGTCGCTGATCTCGATGCTCGACACGGATCTCGCCGTCGTCTACCTGCCGCTCCTTCCCGCGCGGATCGTCGAGCTGCTCGCCGAGCGCAGCATCGAGCTCGTCGAGGTTCCCGACGAGGAGTTCGAGAGCATGGGCCCGAACGTGCTCGCGCTCGCGCCGCGGGTCGGCCTCGCGCTCGACGGAAACCCGGTCACGCGCAAGCGGATGGAGGCGGCGGGTGTGGACGTCCGCGTCTACGCGGGAGACCACCTGTCGCGCCTCGGCGACGGCGGCCCGACGTGCCTCACCCGCCCGCTCCTGCGCGGCTGAGCTGTTACGCCCCGCGTTCGATCGGCACGTCCACGAGGTTGCCCCACTCGGTCCACGAACCGTCGTAGTTGCGGACGTTCTCGTAGCCGAGGAGCTCGCGGAGGACGAACCACGTGTGCGCCGAGCGCTCGCCGATGCGGCAGTACGCCGTGACCTCCTTCTCGGGCGTCACGCCCTTGCCGCCGTAGATCTCGCGCAGCTCGTCCGCGGACTTGAAGGTGCCGTCGTCCGCGACCGCGGTCGCCCACGGCACCGACGCGGCCGTCGGGATGTGGCCGCCGCGCTGGGCGCCCTCCTGCTCGTAGCCCGGAGGCGCGATCAGGTCGCCGGCGTACTCGCCCGGCGAGCGGACGTCCACGAGCGCGCGGCCGCCGTCGCCGAGGCCGTCGAGCACCTGGTTGCGGTAGGCGCGGAGCGACTCGTCCCGCTCGGACGCGCTGTACGAGGTCGCGGCCGGCGAAGGAAGCGTCGGCGGTGAGCTCGCGGCCCTCGTCGATCCACTTCTGGCGCCCGCCGTCGAGGATGCGGACGTCCTCGTGCCCGTAGAGCTTCAGGTACCAGTACGCATACGCGGCAAACCAGTTGTTCTTGTCGCCGTAGAGGACGACGGCGGTGTCGGTGCCGATCCCGCGCGAGCCCAGCAGGGCCTCGAAGGTCTCGCGGTCGACGACGTCGCGCTCGACCGGATCCTGCAGGTCGTCGCGCCAGTGGAGCTTCACGGCGCCGGGGATGTGCCCCTCGTCGTAGAGCTCGGGCGACTCGTCCACCTCGGCGACGACGAGCCCGTCGTCACCGAGGTGCTCCGCCAGCCACTCCGTCGTGACCAGCACAGCCTTCGCGTATCCATTCTCCGACATCGGCGGTCCTCCCCAATGGTTCGCTTTACCTATTGAAGTGGGAGGAACGCGTAACCGAAATGCATCGGCGCCCGCAGCGGATCGGAAGAAATGATCGCAGCGGGCGCCGGGGAGCTGGTTGCGCCGAAGGTTCAGTCGGAGCGTTTGCCTGGTGCTAGATGAGCTGCCCGAGGATCAGGACGCCGACCGCGACCCAGATCACGAGTAACGACACGAGCACCGGCGCGAGCGGACGGAGAGACGGACGGGATTCCGGAGGCTTGAGCGTCACCAGGACCATGACGCGCAGGGTTTCGCCTCGGAGCCGGCGTCTCCTCCGTCGTTAGCCGCCGCGGCAGAAGCCCCAGAACATGTGCAGCTTCGCCAGGAAGAGCGATGCTGTCGTGAGCGCAATAAGCGCGGTGATCGAACGACCCCTCATTCTCACACCTCCTTTCGCTTAGAAATGGAAGTCCTGGAGCGCTTCGGCAGCGCGCCGGTACAGGTCTGCGGCTGCGCGGTCGTCGCCGCGCTTGGCCTCGAGATCGCCCTTTGCGATCCAGGCCGCCGCCCGATGGCTTGCGGATGAAAGCTGGCCGAGACTCGTCTCGGCGTCGTCGAAGCTCGCCTGCGCCTCGTCGAGCCGTCCCTGCTCGAGGAGCGCACGGCCGAGGACGAGCTGCGCGTTGCCGATCTCGTCCATGTAGTCGTCGCGGCCCTCGAGCAGCTCGAGCGCGTGGCGCGCCTGCTCCTCGGCGAGGTCGAGCTCGCCGGTGCGCAGATGCACCTGCGCGAGCGACGAGACCGCGAAGCCGGCGTCGAGGTTGCTGCCCGTTTCGAGCGCGACCCGGAAGGCGTCCTTCAGGTACGTCTTCGCCTCCTCCGGCTTTCCGAGCAGGAAGTTGAGCCCGCCCAGGTTGTTGAGGAGCTTGCCGACGTTCGCCTGGTGGGCGATCTCCTCGTACAGCGTCTTGGCCTGCTCCGCGTGCGTGCGCGACAGAACCCAGCGGCCCTGGCGCTCGGCGACGAGCGAGGCCTGGAAGTGCGCCTGCGCCATCGCGTAGCGGTCGTCGATCCCGTTCGCGAGCTCGAGCGCGCGCTCGATGTCCTCGCGGGCCGCCTCGAAGTCGCGCTGGCGCTGGTAGCAGCGAGAGCGCCATTCGAGGATCAGCGACCGAAGCCGGTCGCACGGCATTCCCGACTCATCCGCGAGCTTGAGCGCCTGCGAGAGCAGGCTGACCGAGGTCGCGATCGAGGAAAGGTTGTAGCGGCACGCGCCGAGACGGAAGAGCACATCCGCGCGGTCCACGTCCGTGAAGGCGACGTCCTCTGCGAGCTGACGGGCGCGCTCGAGCAGGCGGATGGCGTCGCGCACCTCGCCGAGGTACATCTGCGCCCAGGCCTCGGCCGTGAGCGAGCGAAGCTCGAGATCCGGCGCCGAGACGCGGGCGAGCGCATCCGCGACGCCGCCGAGGATCGGGGCGACTCCTTCGTAGTCGTAGGACTCGAGGGCCGCCTCCGCACGTGCGACGACGCTTTCGACCCGCTCGCGCTCTCCGGAGGAGACACCGTTCAGCAGGAACCCGGCGTCGACGTTGAGGCGCTCCGCGAGCCACGCAACCGTCTCGGCGGTCGGGCGCGTCTTGCCGCGCTCGATCTGGCTCACGTACTCCTTGGAGAAACGGTCGCCGGCGAGATCGGTCTGCGTCAGGCCCTGATTGATCCGGAGCTGGCGCACGCGCTCACCGAGGCTCGGCCTCGTGGCCTGATGCGTGCGGTTATGCAGGGTGAGCGGCGTGGTCGACATAAGCGTCCTACGGTGAACTATAGGGACGGAAAATTACTTCACAACCCCACTTGACTTTTTTTCGTTCCCACCTATAGTCCGAATTGTCCGTATTGCCAGACGCCAGGTTGATACGGGAAGCACTACATATGGGCGACAAAACCCGGAGGCGCGGCTTGGCCGCAGAGCCGATGTCTCCGGGTCGTCGCCTTTAAAGACCTGCGGCGGCTGCGGCATACAACGAAGGGTCGGCGCAACGGCCGATTCCGTCTATCCCTCGGTCGGGGCTTAGCCGCTGGCAGCCGCTTCGATTACCGAGGCGCTCGGCGTCGTGCAGTTCGTGCGGCCGCACGAGGATCGCCGCGACGAACGCTCCCGCGAGCGCGATCGCGCCCGCGACGAAGAGCGCGCCGAAAACCCGGCCATGAACTCGTCCGGGTTCGGGATCGCCGGGGCTCAGATGGGACGCGACGATCGCGCCCATGAGCGCGATGCCGACCGAGCCGCCCGACCTGGCGCGACGCGTTCAGCACGGCGGACCCGACACCCGACTTGTCCACCGGAACCGAGCGGATCGCGGCGGCGGCGCTCGGGGTCATCGTGAGCGACATGCCGACGCCCGCCGATGATGAACGCGGGGAGCAGGTTCCAGAAGGTCGCGTCCTGGCCGAGCCGCGAGAAGTAGAAGAGCTGGACGGCGAGCAGCGTCATCCCGGCGGTCATCAGCCAGCGTGAGCCGAATCGGTCCGACGCCTTGCCCGGCGATCGGCGCGACCAGGATGACCATGATCGTCATGGGCAGGAACGCCGCGCCCGCCTGCACCGGCGAGTAGCCGAGGATGTTCTGCATGTAGAGCGAGACGAAGAAGAAGACGCCGAACATCGCGAGCGCGACGAGCAAGACGACGAGGTTCGCGCCGGTGAACGTGCCGCTCTTGAACAGCGAGAGGTCGAGCATCGGAATGCGCTGGTGGCGCTCGAGCAGGATGAACGCGGCGAGCATGACCGCGGCGAGGACGAACGAGCCGACGATCCGGGTCGACGTCCAGCCGTACGTGTTCGCCTCGATCAGGCCGTAGGTGAGCGCGAAGAGACCGATCCCCGACGTCACGAGGCCCGGTAGGTCGAGCCGCTGTTCCTCCGACTCGTCCTTCGACTCGGTGATGAAGGCGAAGCTCGCGGCGATCGCGAGGATGCCGACCGGCACGTTCACGAAGAAGATCCAGCTCCAGTCGAGATGCTCGGTGAGGAGGCCGCCGACGAGCGGGCCGATCGCGAGCGCGAGCGCCGAGACGCCGGCCCAGATGCCGATTGCCATCCCCCGCTCGTGCGGCGCGAACGTGGCCGCGATGATCGAGAGCGTCGCGGGATTCATGAGCGCCGCCCCGACGCCCTGGACGATCCGCGCGCCGATGAGGACGTCGCCGCTCTGAGCGAGCCCGCAGGCGAGCGACGAGAGCGTGAAGATCGCCAGGCCGGCGACGAAGATCAGCCTGCGGCCGAGCAGGTCGGCGAGCTTTCCGCCCGTGAGCATGAACGCGGCAAAGGCGAGCGCATAGCCGGTCACGATCCACTGGAGCTCCGAAAGCCCGACCTGGAGGTCGCGCGCGATCGACGGGCAGCGCGACGTTCACGACCGTGTTGTCGAGCATGATCATGAACAGCCCGAACGAGACGGCCGCGAGGGTCAGCCACTTGCGGTTGTGCTCGGCCAGGATGCGCGCTCTCACGACCTCGGAAAGCTACCTGCCGAATAAGCTCTCGCGGTGGCCGATCCCATCTGGAGTCCGTCCCCCGAGGGACTCGAGCACGCGAACGTCGTGCGGCTCATGCGCCGGCACGGAATCGACTCCTACCGCGAGCTGGTTCGGCGCTCCCAGGAGGATCCCGAGTGGTTCTGGCCGGCGGCGATCGAGGACATGGGACTCGAGTTCTCGACCCCGTGGGAGAGCGTCATGGACGTCTCCCGCGGGCCGGAATGGGCGACCTGGTTCGACGGCGGCAAGCTGAACATCGCCTGGAACTGCGTGCACCGGTGGGCCGAGCGCCGGCCCGACGCGATCGCCGCGGTCTTCGCCGGCGAGAACGGCGACCGGCGCGAGGTGAGCTTCGCCGAGATGTCCGCCGAGGTGACGCGCCTCGCCGAGGGGCTCGCGTCGCTCGGCGTGGGCGAGGGGGACACGGTCGCGATCTTCCTGCCCATGTCGCCGGAAGTGGCCGTGGCCTCGCACGCGTGCGCGCACCTGGGCGCGATCCAGGTTCCGGTCTTCTCCGGCTTCGCCGCGCCCGCCGTGGCCGCGCGGCTCCAGGACGCCGACGCCAAGGTCGTGATCACCGCCGACGGATCGCTGCGGCGCGGCAAGGAGCTGCCGATGAAGGCCGTCGTCGACGAGGCGCTCGAGGAGTCCCCGGCCGTGGAGCACGTGGTCGTCTGGCGCCGCCTCGGCGGCGACGTCCCGATGGAGAACGGCCGCGACGTCTTCTGGGACGAGCTCACCGCCGGGAAGCCGGGCACGCTCGCGCCGCTTCAGGTCGACTCGGAGGCGCCGTACCTGCTCACGTACACCTCGGGGACGACCGGGCAGGCCGAAGGGGATCGTCCACGTCCAGGGCGGCTTCCTCGTCTCGATCGCCCGCGAGGTCGCCTACCAGGCCGACGCGCACCCCGACGACACGATTCTCTTCTCCACGGACATGGGCTGGATCATGGGCCCGTGGACCGTGGTCGGCGGCGGCGCCATGGGTGCGCGGCTCGTGTTCATGGAAGGCGCGCCCGACTGGCCGAACGACCGGTTGTGGACGCTCTGCGCCGACGAGCGCGTCACGATCCTCGGCTGTTCGCCCGACGCTGATCCGCGCGCTCATGCAGCACGGCGAGCCCGAGGCGGATCTCTCGACGCTGCGCACGATCGTGACGACCGGGGAGCCGTGGAACCCCGCCCCGTACCGCTGGCTCTTCGAGCACGTCGGCGGCGGCCGCTGTCCGATCATCAACTGCTCGGGCGGAACCGAGGTCGGCGCGTGCTTCCTGTCACCGACGCCGGCCGAGCCGATCAAGGAGTGCTCGCTCGGCGGGCCGGCGCTCGGCATGGCGATGGACGTGGTCGACGCCGAGGGCAACTCGGTGCGCGGCGAGGTCGGCGAGCTCGTCTGCCGCAAGCCCTTCCCCGGGATGACGCGCGGGTTCTGGCGCGACCCCGGCCGCTACCTCGAGACGTACTGGAGCCGCCTGCCCGGCATCTGGGTGCACGGCGACTGGGCCTCGGTGGACGAGGACGGCTACTGGTTCCTGCACGGGCGCTCCGACGACACGCTCAACATCGCCGGCAAGCGGATCGGGCCGGCGGAGCTCGAGTCGGCGGCGGTCGGGCATCCCGGGGTTGCCGAGGCGGCTGCGGTGGGTATCCCCCACGAGGTGAAGGGCGAGGTCGCATGGGTCTTCTGCGTCCCGGCGCCGGGAGTCGAACCGACGGACGAGCTGGCCGCCGAGGTGCGCGGCGTCGTCGCCGCCGAGCTCGGCAAGGCGTTCGCGCCAGACCGCGTGCTCTTCGTGCCCGCCCTCCCCAAGACCCGCAGCGCCAAGATCGTGCGCCGCGCCGTGCGCGCCCAGGCCATGGGCGAGGATCCGGGCGACCTCTCGTCCGTGGAGAACCCCGACTCGCTGGAGGCGATCGCAGATGTCATCTGAACTGGCTGGACAGGTAGCGCTCATCACCGGCGGCGGCCGCGGGATCGGGCGCTCGATCGCGCTCGAGCTGACCGAGGCCGGCGCGAAGGTCGCCGTCTCCTCGCGGACGCGCTCCGAGGTCGAGGCCACCGCCGAGGAGATCGGCGGGCTCGCGATCGAGGCCGACGTGTCCCGCCTGGAGGACGTCGAGCGGATGGTGATCCAGACAGAGGCGCAGCTCGGGCCGATCGACCTGCTGGTCGCGAACGCCGGCGTGATGATCTCGGAGCCCGACGGCGGCTGGGCGGTCGAGCCCGAGGCCTGGTGGCACGTGTTCGAGATCAACGTCTTCGGCGTCTATCTCGCGAACCGCACCGTCATCCCGGGGATGATCGACCGCGGGCGCGGCCGGATCGTGAACGTCGCGAGCGGCGCCGCGTACCTGCCCGGGACGCCCGGGAGCGCGTACGGAGCGAGCAAGGCCGCCGTCCACCGGATGAGCGAGGCGCTCGCAGGGCCAGCTGAAGCCGCACGGGATCCCGGTGTTCTCGATCAGCCCGGGCCTCGTGCGCACGGCGATGACCGAGGCCATCTTCAGCGACGATGCGCCCTGGACGCCCGCCCGAATGCGCGCCGCGGCTGGTGCGCAGGCTCGCGTCGGGCCGGCTCGACGCGCTCACCGGCCGCTACCTCCACGCCGAGCACGACGACCTCGACGACCTCGAGCGCCGCGCGGACGAGATCGTCGCGAACGACCTGAACGCGATTCGCCTGCGCCGCTGAGCCGCGGGCCGACGAGGCCGGCGCCGAACGACTTAGTTGCAGTCTGTTACTAGCGGGCTCGTGCGCCGGAAACCCCGATCCCTCCTGGCGTTCGGCCTCCGAGATAGTTGCAGTCTGCAACTTGGGATGGATCGGCACTGGGTCGCGAGTTGGCACAGTTCTGTGACAGTCGGACGGGTGGCGCTTCGCCGAGGCGGTTTTCGCCTGACGGGCGACAACCGGGGTATCCTTCCGTCATGAGGATCGCGCTCGCCCAGATGAACACGGTCGTCGGCGACGTCGACGGGAATCGGGCAAAGATTCTCGCCTGGCTCGCTGACGCGCGCACGGCGGGTGCGGACCTCGTCCTCTTTCCCGAGCTGGCGACGACCGGCTACCCGCCCGAGGATCTGCTGCTGCGCGCCGCGTTTCTGCGCGCCGCCGACGAGAGCCTCGCGGCGATCGCGGCCGAGACGAACGGCATCGCGGCGCTCGTCGGCACTCCGCACCACGACGGCAAGCTCTTCAACGCGTGCGCCGTCTGCGCGGAGGGCGAGGTGAAGGCGATCTACCGCAAGCACCTCCTCCCGAACTACGGCGTCTTCGACGAGGACCGCTACTTCGAGCCCGGCTCGGAGCTGCTCCTCCTCGGGATCGGCGAGACCGTGATCGGCCCCACGATCTGCGAGGACATCTGGCTCGAGGGCCCGCCCATCACCGACCTCGCGCGCGCGGGCGCGCAGGTGATCACGAACCTCTCCGCGTCCCCGTTCCACCTCGGCAAGGGGATGGAGCGGGAGGAGATGCTCGTCAAGCGCGCCCGCGACAACGGCTGCTGGGTCGTGCTCGTGAACGCCGTCGGCGGCCAGGACGAGCTCATCTTCGACGGGCACAGCGTGGTCATCGCGCCGGGCGGAGAGGTCGTCGCGCGCGCGCCCTCCTTCGAGGAGGCGCTGCTCGTCGCCGACCTCGACGCCGGGGGAACGGCGGACGGTGTCCTCCGGCTGGGCGAGGCGCGCACGCAATCCGAGCCGGTCGTCCCGAGCGCTCGCCGAGCCGCTCTCCGAGCTCGAGCAGATGCGGCTGGCGCTCGAGCTCGGCCTGCGCGACTACCTGGACAAGAACGGCTTCCACGAGATCGTCCTCGGGCTCTCCGGCGGGATCGACTCGGCGCTGACGGCCGCGCTGGCCGTGGAGGCGCTCGGGCCGGAGCGCGTGGTCGCCGTCTCGATGCCGTCGCGCTACAGCTCGGCGGAGACGACGTGCCGACGCGCGAGCGGCTCGCCGAGAACCTCGGCGTGCGCTTCCTCGAGCTTCCGATCGAGGGCGTGGTCGAAAGCGTCGCGGCCACGCTGGCGGAGCCGTTCGCCGGCACCGAGCCGGGCCTCGCCGAGGAGAACGTCCAGGCGCGCATTCGCGGTCTTCTCCTCATGGCGCTCTCGAACAAGTTCGGCTGGCTCGTCGTCGCGACCGGGAACAAGAGCGAGCTGGCGGTCGGCTACGCGACGCTCTACGGAGACATGGCCGGCGGGTTCGCGCTCCTCAAGGACGTGTTCAAGACGGACGTGTTCCGCCTGGCGCGGCACCTGAACGAGCGTGCCGGCCGCGAGCTGATTCCGCAGACGATCATCGACCGGGCGCCGAGCGCCGAGTTGCGGCCGGGCCAGCGCGACGAGGACTCGCTGCCTCCCTACGCCGAGCTCGACAAGGTGCTCGAGGCCTACGTCGAGCAGGACCGATCGCGCGAGGAGTTGATCGCGGACGGCTTCGACGCCGACGTGGTCACGCGCGCGCTCGCGCTGATCGACCGCGCCGAGTACAAGCGCCGCCAGGCGCCGCCGGGCGTGAAGCTGCGCACGAAGGCGTTCGGCCGCGACCGCCGCACGCCGATCACGAACCGCTGGCGGGGCTGAGCGCTAGCGCGGCCGGCTCGAAGATGTCGATCGGCCCGCCGGGCGATCCGTCGGGCAAGAGCACGAGCCCCTTGAAGCCGACGACGACGCCGTCCAGCCGGGTGCTGCGGGTCGCGACGACGTGCCTGCCGATTCGCAACGAGCCGTAGACCTGGTCGTTTCGCGGGGTGCTCTTGTAGGCCTCGAGCTGTCCGTCGAAGCCGTCGGAGAGGTCGAAATAGCCCTCTTCCGTGAAGCAACCGCCGCCGTAGCACTGGTCCTCGAAGAACGGCCTCGAGCCGGAGAACACGATCTGGCCCCTGGACTTGCCCTTCTTCGGGAACCGGAACGCGTAGTCGAGGTTCGTCGTCCCGCCCTGGAACTTGCGCAGCACGACCCGCACGCGCAGCTTCGAGCCGCGGCTGCACGGCGACCTGCCGCCTCGCGTGGAAGGCGCCGTTGCCCTTCGCGACCAGGATTTCCTTGATCGTGTAGAGCTTGAGCGCCTTCTCGAGCGTGAGCGTGACCTTGGCGCTCGTGACCTTGATCTGCTCCGAGGGGTTGTAGATCAGGCTGTCGAGCTGGAAGCCGGGGTTGAGCGCGGCGACGAGCGCGATCTGGAACCTGGAGGCCCAGCGGTTGCCGCGGTCGAGCTTCCACGGCGTGCCGTCGTCGCGGGTTCCCTCGAACGTCCACCACGCCGACACCGTGCCGCGGCCGCCGAAGTCGGTTCCGGATCCCGAGGCGTCGAAGGTCGAGTCGATGCTCGCGAGCAGGCTGAGGAACGTGAGGTAGCCGCTCCAGTCGTTGACGACCACCTCGGTGAGCCCCTCGCGGCTGACGCCGAGCTCGGGCACGTTCACGACGGTCTGGATCGGAATCGCTTCCGGCGCGCCCCCGAGCGAGACGCGCAGGCCGGCCAGGCGATCCTGGTCGACGACGCCGAGCGGCTCGGCGATCTGGGCGAACTTGAAGGGTGCGCCGAGGGTCTCGTCCACGATCGCGAATGCGTCGGCGGCGTTGGCGCCCTCGACGGTCGCGCCGCTGAACAGGAACGGATGGCCGAACGCGAGCGCCTGGCCGTCGCACGAGTACGTCGCGGTGCCGACCGCCGCCGCGGTCACGTCCCCGTAGGAGATCGCGGCGGCGAAGTTGTCGCCGGGCTCGATCGTTACGGGCAGCGCGGCCGCGCTTCGGGTCGTGGAGGTTCCGGCGTACGGGATGAAGTCGTCCGACGGGTGGGTCTTGAAGCCGACGCTGAGGGCCTGCAGCGACCGGGAGCCGAGCCCGGAGATCGACAGCGGGACGCGGAGCTGCCGAAGCGTCGACACGTCCTGCATCGAGGCCCCCGTGCGGTGGGCGACGGTGCGCGCAAGGCCCGGCGCCAGCCGGACGCTGCGCGGCGCGCGGGCCGCCGGAGCGACCGACGGGAGCCCGAGCAGGTTCACCATGTCCTCCGCGGGCGTGACGCCGCCGATCATCGACGGCCCGTTCGAGAACCCGTAGGCGACGGCCCCGAGGAGGTCGGTGCCGATGTAGACCGGCGAGCCGGACATGCCGGCCCAGATGCCGCCCGCGTCGTCGAGCTCGGGGCTCGAGACCTCGACGATGATCAGATCGCGGCCGGGCCGGATCCCGTTCTCGGCCACGCCCAGGATCTCGACGTCGAAGGGAACCTTGGTTCGACCCTGCGCCACCGTCCAGCCGGTTCCGGTCATTCCGACGGTCACGTCGGCGACCGGCATGACCGGATCGCATTCGCCCGCCTGCGCGGCCGACGCGAAGGCCGAACCGGCCAAGACGACGAGGAGGCAGACGAGCACCCGCGTTGGAAGGCCGCGGCGCATGGCCTTCGATGATGACTCAGTTACCTGGGATTGGCAACGAAGTGCCGCAGCTCGTCAAACCAGCGCAGCCGCTCCTCGTACGGAACGGCCGCGTTCGCCGGCGACGTGGACGGCAGGACGAAGAGCGGCGTCTCCCCGAGCCGCCGCTCCTGCAGACCTAGCGCCGGGCGCTCGCGAAACGCGCCCTGGTAGCCGGCCTTGCCGACGAAGGCGATGACGCCCGGGGTGAGGTCGCGCGCGAGCGCCTCGAGCCGCTCGGCCGAGCCCTCGAAGTCGCCGGCGCGCAGGTCGCCCGAGCCGCGGGTCGTGCGGAAGGCGGCGTTCGTGAGGCCGATCCCGAGCTCGAGCAGCTCGTGCTGCTCCGACGGGTCGAAGAGCCGCGGCGTGAAGCCCGCGTCGTGGAGGAGCCGCCAGAAGTCGTTGCGGGGATTGGCGTAGTGCGCGCCCGCCGTCGCCGAGGCGCGCCCGGGGTTGATCCCGCAGAAGACGACCCTGAGATTCGGCGCGAGCACGTCCGGTACGGCCGACATCGGGCGCACGATAGGCTCGCCGCCGTGAGGCTGCTCGTCCTTGGAGGCACGGTCTTCGTCGGCCGGCACATCGTCGAGACCGCGCTCGAGGCCGGGCACGAGGTTTCGATCTTCACGCGCGGGCAGCACGGCGCGGAGCTCTTTCCCGAGGTCGAGCGCCTGCACGGCGACCGCGACGGCGATCTCTCGGCGCTCGGCGCGGGGGAGTGGGACGCGGTCGTGGACACCTCCGGCTACTTCCCGCGCCAGGTGCGCGCGTCGGCCGAGGCGCTGGCCGGGCGGGTCGGGCACTACACGTTCGTCTCGAGCGGCTCGGTGTACGCCGACCAGAGCACGGGCGGGCGCACCGAGGATTCGCCGGTGATCGAGCTGCCGCCGGACCAGCCCGAGGAGCTGTCCTCCCCCGAGGCCTACGGCGGGTTCAAGGCGCAGTCGCGAGCGCGCAGCCGAGGAGGTGCTCCCGGGCCGCGTCGCTGTCGGTGCGCGCCGGCCTGATCGTCGGCCCGTACGACCCGACGAACCGGTTCACGTACTGGGTGACGCGGCTCGCCCGCGGCGGCGAGACGCTCGTTCCGGAGCCGCGCGACCAGCCCGTGCAGCTCGTCGACGGCCGTGATCTCGCCGGCTGGATCCTCCGCTCGGCCGAGGCCGGGCTCGCGGGCGTCTTCAACGCGACCGGGCCCGCCGAGCCGCTGACGCTGGGCGAGACGCTCGAGCGCATCAACGCCGCGGTCGGCGAGGCCGAGCTGGTCTGGGCGGACGAGCGCTGGCTCGCCGAGCAGGGCGTCGAGCCGTTCCAGGACCTCCCCCTCTGGCTCGCGCCGACCGTCGATCCCGACTGGGCCGCGTTCTTCGGCATGGACGCGTCGAAGGCGATCGCGGTCGGGCTGCGGTTCCGGCCGCTCGAGGAGACGGTGCGCGCGACGCTCGCCTGGGCGCAGCGGGAGACGCCCGGCCCGAAGGACATCGGGATGCGGATGCCGCCGGGCGGGCTCGACCCGCAGCGCGAGGACGAGCTGCTCCAGGCGTGGAAGGCGGCGGTGTGAACCGCGAGCGCTTCCCGGCCCTCGCCGCGCCGACGGCCTTCCTCGACGGGCCGGCCGGAACCCAGGTGACCGACACGGTCATCCGGGCGGTCACGCGCTACTACGAGGAGTCGAACGCGAACACGGGCGGCTCGTTCGCCACCAGCGTCGCCACGGACGCGCTCGTCGACCACGCCCGCGCCACCGCGGCCCGGTTCCTCGGCGCCTCCGTCGAGGAGGTCGGCTTCGGGCCGAACATGACGACGCTCAACTTCGGCCTCACGCGCGCGCTCGCCCGCGACCGCCTGCGCGCCGGCGACGAGATCCTCGTGACGCGGCTCGACCACGACGCCAACGTCTCGCCCTGGCTGGCGGTCGCCGACGACCTCGGACTCACCGTCCGCTTCGCCGACATCCGCGAGGACTGCACGCTCGACCTCGACGACCTCGAGCGGCAGCTCTCGGACAAGACCCGCGTGGTCGCGTTCCCCTGGGCCGCGAACGCCGTCGGAACCGTGAGCGACGCGGCCCGGATCTCCGCTCTCGCGCACGAGGCGGGCGCGCTCGCGTGGATCGACGCCGTCCACTACGCGCCGCACGGCCCGATCGACGTCGCGGCCGCGGGCGCGGACGTCCTGCTCTGCTCGCCGTACAAGTTCTTCGGGCCGCACCTGGGCCTCTTCTTCGCCCGCGCGGAGCTGCTCGCCGAGCTGCGCCCGTACAAGGTGCGCCCGGCGCCCGACGATCCGCTCGTCCGCCCGCTTCGAGCCCGGCACGCAGCAGCACGAGCTCCTCGCCGGCCTCGTCGCCGCGGTCGAGTACGTCGAGGAGACCGGCTGGGATGCGATCCAAACGCAGGAGCGCACGCTCTCGGAACGCTTCCTCGCCGGCCTGCCGGACGGGGTGACGCTCTACGGCGTCCCGAGCGCGGACGGCCGCACCCCGACCTTCGCCGTGAACGTCCCCGGCCGCTCGTCCTTCGAGGTCGCCGACGAGCTGGCCGCGCGCGACATCGCCGTGTGGGCGGGCGACTACTACGCGGTCGAGGTCATGAAGCGGCTCGGCCTGCCCGACGGCGCCGTGCGCATCGGCTTCGTCCACTACAACACGCTCGAGGAGGTCGACCGCGTTCTCGCGGAGCTGGAGGACGCTGGTCTAGCCCTTGTGCGCGGCGGCGGCGTTCTTCCAGCGCTCGTCGTCGCGGTGGATCCAGTCGGGGTCGATCCCGCGCGCGTCGGCCAGGTCGAGCGTGAGCTGCTGGAAGCGGACGATGTCCACGACCGGATCCTTCGTGGGGACGAGCGTCACGTCGCAGCCGAGCGCGCTGCAGCGCCGCAACGGCCTGGCGCGCCCGCTCGGCCGCCCGGCCTTCGCCCTCGAGGACGAAGCAGCGGACGGTCTCGTCGATCGCCGAAAGGTGTCCGTGGAGGAGCTGCTCGGTCTCGTGCGCCTCGGCCGCGATCCACGCGCCCTCGCGCAGCTTCAGCACCGCCTCCTGCGCGGTCGGCCAGTCGCGGCCGGCGCCGGCCACGAGCATCCGCGTGTGCTCGGAGACCGGCTCGTGCTCGTCGAGCGCCCGCCGCACCGCCTCGGCCAGCCAGTGGATGTCGTCGCCGCGCAGGGCGGCCAACCCGGCGACGGCGCACGTGTAGCTCGCGGTGTGGCACCAGGACTTCTCGATCTCGGGCGTGATGACGAACACCTCGTCCGCGAGCTCGGTGAACGGGCTCTCCGCCTTGCCGGTCAGGAGCCAGACCGGCCCGTCGAAGGCGCGGGCGGCCTCCATGGTCAGCTCGGTCTCGCCCTCGTGGCTGACCGCGACGAGCAGGTCGGCCTTCGGCGCGGCGCGAGCACCGCCTCGAGCGCCTGGATCGACTCGCCGCCGGTCTGCGCCGCATGGAACGACGTCCCGCAGCCGGTGACGACGACGCGGCCCTCGGGGAAGCGCCGTCCGTCGATACGCGCGGCCACACCCGCCAGCCACTCCGGCTGGGCCGCGATCGCCGCGCGCATGTGCTCTCCGGCAGCCATGGGCCGTGACGCTAGCATCCCGCCCGTGGACGGATATCGCCTGGTGCACTCGCAGGAGGTCCAGTTCCGGGACATCGACGGCCTCGGGCACGTGAACAACGCCGTGTACCTGAACTACCTCGAGAACGCGAAGATCGACTACTTCCGCCAGGTGATCGGCGACGTCGACCTCGAGCGGCTCGGGATCGTCGCGGACGTGAAGATCTCCTTCCGCTCGCCGACATTCCTCGGCGAGACGCTCGGATTTGGAATACGCGTCGCGCGCATCGGGACGACCAGCATCGAGTTCGCGTTCGCCGTCGAAGGGCCCGGACGGCCGGGCGGTCGCCGACGGCTCGAGCGTCCACGTGTGCTTCGATTACGAAATGCGCAAGCCGATTCCCGTTCCGGACGAGTGGCGAGGCAGGATCGAGGCCTACGAGGCGGAATCGCTCGCAACGACATGAGCAACGTCTTCGAGAAGACCGTCCTCCCGAACGGGCTGCGAGTCCTGACCGCGCCGATGCCGCAGGCCAAGTCGGTCGCGTGCTTCGTGATGCTCGCCGCCGGATCTCGCTACGAGACCAAGGAGACGAACGGGATCGCGCATTTCGCAGAGCACATGTTCTTCAAGGGCACCGAGCGGCGCCCGTCCGCGCGTGACATCGCCGGCGAGATCGACACGATCGGCGGCGAGTTCAACGCCTTCACGGGCAAGGAGTACACCGGCTACTACGTGAAGTGCGCGGCCGAGCACCGCGACACGGCGCTCGACGTGCTCGTCGACATGCTCCGCCACTCCAAGTTCGACCCCGAGGAGATCGACCGCGAGAAGGGCGTGATCGTCGAGGAGATGAACATGTACTACGACACGCCCCGCGACTACCTCGAGGGCGTGTACGACGAGCTCCTCTACGGCGACCAGCCGCTCGGCTGGGACATCATCGGCACGAAGGAGACCGTCCGCGCCGCGACGCGCGAGACGTTCAGCGGCTACATCGACCACTGGTACCGCGCGCACCGCATGGTGGCCGGGATCGCCGGCGACGTCGGAGACGACGCGGTCGCCCGGATCGAGGAGCTCCTCGGGGACGTGGCCGACGGCGCCTCCGACGCGCCCGCGCCGGTCGCGTGGGCCCAGGAGAAGCCGAGCGTGAAGATCCACTCGAAGGCCTCCGACCAGGCGCACATCCGACTCGGCGTCCACTCGTATCCGATCGAGCATCCCGACCGCTACCCGCTCTCGGTGCTGGCCACGATCCTCGGCGGCGGCATGTCCTCGAGGCTCTTCAGCGAGGTGCGCGAGCGGCGCGGCCTCGCCTACTACATCTACGGCTACAACCAGGCCTACACCGACGCGGGAACCCTGTTCGCGCAGGGCGGCGTCGACATCGCGCGCATCGACGAGGCGATCCAGACGGTCGTGAACGAGTTCGCGCGCATCGGCCGCGAGGCGGTTTCCGACGACGAGCTGGCCAAGGCCAAGAGCTTCTCGCGCGGCCGGTTGGTGCTCTCGCTCGAGGATCCGCGCGGGACGATCATGTACGGGCTGCGCAGCGAGGTCCTCGAGGGAACCGTCCGCGAGCCGGACGACGTGCTCGCGGCGATCGACGCCGTCACGGTCGAGGACGTGCTCCGCGTCGCCGGCGACATCATCCGCGACGACCGCCTGAATCTGGCCGTTATCGGCCCGTTCGACGATCCCGAGCGGTTCGAGAACGCGCTGTCGCTCTCGTAAAGCCTTTGCCAACTATCCCGAACTGAGTAGTCAGCCGGGGCACAAACTGGAACAATCTGCGTAATGCGTCGCGGTTTCAGCGCCTGGCTCGTCGCGTTCCCGCTCATGGCGGCCGGAACGTGGCTGTCGCATTGCTACGCGCTTGTCGGCGCGTGGATCCGTCCACGCACGCCGCGGCGCATCACACGGGCCACGCGGGACGGATGTTCGTCTTCAGCGCGCCGTTCCTCTACACGTGCCTCGCCGTCCTGGCGCTCGCGCTCGTCTTCCGCGTCGGGCTCTCCTTCGCGGGACACGGCGCGGCCCGCATGTCGGCGCCTGCCGTTCGCGGTCGTTCCGGCGCTCGGCTTCTTCGCTGCACCAGCACTTCGAGCAGCTCGCCTCGACCGGGACGATCTCGGTCGCCGCGCTCACCGCACCGGCGTTCCTGCTCGGGCTGATCCTCCAGATCCCGTTCGGGATCGTCGCCTTCTTCGCCGTCCGCTTCCTGCTTCGCTTCGCCGACCGGCTCGGCGTCACGCTCGCCGAGCTCCGCAAGCCGCGCCGGGCGATCCCCGCGATCCGCCGGCCTCGCACGTCGCTTCTCGCGCACGACCCCGCGCTCGCGCTCCTCGCACGTTCCGCAGCGCCACGCGCGCCCCCGCTCGCCTTCCAGTCCCGGTAGTTCCGCAGCGCGCACGCCGCGCGCTCGCACGGATTGGAAGGGAGCATCGATGCAGCACCTGCGCACCCGCGCGCACGAGTCGAGACAACAGCCACCGGATCGTCATCGCCGGCCTCGGCCTGCTCGCGATGCTGCTTGCGCTGCTCGCAGTTCCGGCGACTTCGTCGGGAAGCGCCTCGGCGCATTCCGCAGCCGTGCCTCGGCGTCGCGCAGATCACCGACCCAGTGGCGGACGGACACCACGTCCCCACGGACGTCCTCTCCGCATGGTTCTCGGAGGACGCCGGGTTCCTGCAGGCCGTGATCAAGGTCAAGGGCGTGACGCCGGGGCCGGAGCACGACGACGCCGACGTCAACGGCGCCGGGCTCGTGATGCTCTTCACGGTCGGCGGCCAGACGAAGTACGTGCGCGCGACCATCCCGTTCCCGATCGACGGCTCCCCGACCTACGACTACGGCACGTATCCGTCCACCGAGACGTACACCTCGGCCGGTTCGACGGCCGGCTCGGTCACCACGGACGGGACGAACGGCTACGTGATCATCGACGTCCCGGCCGCGACCGGCGCGGTCGCCGACGCAGTGCTCGACGACCCGTTCGTGCTCACGTACGACGGCATCATCGGCGGCAACCCGACCGAGGTCGACCACGCGCCCGGCGGGACGGCGTCCGACCGACAGCGCGCGCGGCGCCGACTACGTCGTCGGCTCGTGCGGCGACGATCCCGACCACACCGTGGCGGTGCAGCTCTCGGCGCCCGCGAAGGTGAAGGGCGGCAAGAAGAAGGCGCTCGTGACCGGGCACGTCGTCCCGGCGCGCGCCGGCGTTCCCGTGCAGATCCGCCGCCAGGGCTCGACGACGACGTTCACGAACACGACGAGCGCCGCGGACGGCTCGTTCAGCGCGTCGATTCCGATCACCGAGACGACCCGCGTGCAGGCGACCGCCGAGACGATCTCCTCGCAGACGCTCACGATCACCTCCTACTCGACCGTCCACATCCGCATCCGCAAGCTCGCCGGAGGGAAGGCACGGATCACCGGCGAGGTCGGACCGTGGCTCCCGGGCAAGCTGCTCCTCCTGCGCACGGACGCGTTCAAGCCGTCGCAGACGACGCACGAAGATCAAGAACGGGAAGTTCAGCTTCCTGCTCGAAGCGCCCGAAGCCGGGCGGCTTCCAGGTCGTGTTCGTCCCGAAGAACCACCGCGCCGAGCGCTCCACGTCGAACACGGTGAGGTACCGCCGGTGACGCTTCGGCGCCTCACCGCGTGGCTCGTCGCCGCCTCGCTCATGTTCGCGGGGACGTTCGTGACGCACTGCTACGTGTTCGCCCAGCTTTCGCCGCGCATCACGGCGGCACACGGAGGATCGACGAGCCTCGTCGGGTTCCTCTGCGCCGCGCCGTTCCTGCTCTCGTGCGTGACGCTGCTCGCGCTCGGCCTCGTGGCCCGCAGCTTCGCTCGGCGGCACGGGGAGCGCGCCTCTCCGCCTGGCCGTTCGGCGTGCTCGCACCGCTCGGCTTCCTGCTCCACCAGTACTTCACCGGCTTCACGGGGACCGCGTCGCCGACCTTCACGAGCGTCGCGTTCCTCGCCGGGCTCGCGCTGCAGATCCCGCTGGGGCTCCTCGCCTACTTCGCGGCGCGGGGCCTCCTGCGCGTGGCCGACCGGATCGGCGCCGCGCTCGCCGCGCGGGCAAGCGGCGCGCGGCCGACGACGCAGTTCGCACCCGGCTGGATCACCGTCTCGAAGCCGCTTCTCCCGCTGCACCACGCCGGAGCGTACGCAGCCCGCGCGCCTCCGCTCCTCTCCTCCTGACCCCCCCATTGGAGAACGGCGCTATGTGCGCCCAACGCAGTCAAGAGGAGACCGGAGACATGAGATCGTCAACCTGAAGACAACGATCGCAGCGCTCGCCGTACTGGCGCTGACGATTCCCGCCGCAGGTTCGGCGCATCCGAGCCTGTACCTGATCGTCGGGAAGATCGCGAACCACGCCGAGGTGCAGACACTCACCGTCGACGCGACCGGCGGAACCTACAAGCCGTCCGCGGGCGCCAAGACGATTCCGTGGAACGCGCCCTCCTGGCAGGTCCAGGACGCACTCGGCGCCGACGCCGGCCATCGGCCGCAACGCCACCACGAGCCAGGCGAACGCGCTCGTCACCGGCAACCCGGGCGGGCCGTACACGATCCGCTTCCAGGGCTCGCTCGCGACGACGAACGTCGCTCCGCTCGTGCCCAACTCGACCGGCCTGACCGGAGGCACGGCGACCGCGTCGATCACCCCGGTGATCGACGGGACGGCGACGAACACGACCTACGCGACCGACCCGACCGGCGCGACCCTCCAGGACACGCCGCAGCAGGCCGTCATCGCGAACGACGGCAACGTGACGATGTGGACGGAGGCGAACGGCCTCACCGACCACGGCTGGCTGAACCTGAAGTTCGCCCCCGGCGGGTTCCGGGCGCCGATGACGGGCCTCCAGTGGCTGAACTACACGAACATCCAGACCGGGATCCAGACGCATGCGACGTGCCAGAACGTCCCGGCGCTGAACACCGACGCGAACGCGCAGGCCGTGCAGGAGTTCTTCGGCGACGAACGTGGTCGGCGATCCGTTCTGGAACTACGTTCCGTGGCAGAAGACGAGCGTGACCGGCGGGATCGGCGGCGACGAGGATCCGACCAAGTGGATCAACGTCGTGAAGACGGCCACGAACGGCCTGATGGGAGCACCGGCCGGCGGCGTGGATCTGAACACGCTGACCACCGTGGCCGAGTTCAGGGCCGCGTGCGAGGGAATCGCCGGCGTCTACGTTCCGTCCGACACGCAGGGCGGCAGCCAGGCGAGCGCCCAGATCGCGGCGGCGGTCACCGCGGCAACGACGCCGCTCAACGCCCAGATCGCGACGCTCACGGCGGCCAACGCGACGCTGACCGCCGAGAAGGCGCAGCTCGAGGCCGATCTCGAAGCGGCCGAGAACGAGCGTGACGCGCTCATCAACCGGCCGCTCGACGTGACGCTCGCGTCCTCGAAGAACAGGGGGAAGGTCGTCCTCATGGTGACCGGCCCGCTGAACCAGTCGACCAACCTGAAGCTCCAGATCAGCGAGGCCGACCGCAAGAAGCTCAAGCTGCCCTCGCGGATCATCGCGGCGCAGACGCGGGCCTTCGGCACGAAGGGAGCGGTCATCGTGACGCTCACGCCGGGCTCGCTCGCGAGCAAGGCGATCGCGAAGCGTGCGGTCGCGACGAATGTGACGATTCTGGCGACGTCCGGCGTCCTCACGGATTCGGTGAACGCCACAATTAGGGGCTGATCGACGAGACAGGGGCCGGGCTCGCCGAGTCCGGCCCCTTCGCTCCTCGGTCACCCGAAGGAGGTTCAGGCATGAAGCATCGATTCAAGCGGCCCGCGGCGATCGTCGCCCTCGCGGCGGCCCTCATGGTCGGCGTGTTCGCAACGACCGCCTGGGCGCACGTCCAGGTGAAGTCGACGTCGCCGGCCAAGGGCTCGACGGTCAAGAAGTCGCTGAAGTCGGTCAAGGTCACGTTCACGGGCCCGATCCGCAAGGGCACGGTCACGGTGAAGAACGCGTACGGAACGAAGGTCTCGAACGGGACGGGCGGACGCGATCCGCGCAACATCAGCCGGCTCGTCGTGAGCCTGAAGAGCGGCCTCAAGGCCGGCAAGTACACGGTGAAGTGGACCTGCACGGCTGCCGACGGCCACAAGCAGAACGGCACCTTCACGTTCAAGCTCAAGAACTGATGCGACCGCCGTCCAGATCCCTCAGACGAACGTGGCTGGCCCTGGCCGTCGGCGTTGCCGTCTTCCTCGGCGGCACCGCCGTCGCCCAGGCCCACATCCAGGTTTCCCCGACCGTCGCCGCGACCGCGCGACGCGGTCAAGTTCACCCTCCTCGTCCCGGGCGAGAGCTCCGCGAAGACGACGAAGGTGACGCTCAAGATTCCCGCCGACGTCCTGCCGTTCTCGTTCTCCGACCCGCCCGGGTGGACGCGGAAGAACGTCATGGCCGCCAACGGCGCCATCGACCAGGTCGAATGGACGGGCGAGCTCGCGCCCGACGGCTTCGTCGAGTTCTCGTTCATCGCGGCCACCCCCGAGCAGCCGGGCGTGCTCAGCTGGAAGGCGCTCCAGGAGTACTCGGACGGACAGGTCGTCCGCTGGATCGGCGCCCCCGACAGCGAGGAGCCCGCGCCGACGACCGAGGTGACCGAGGACGCGCCGCGCCAGAACGCGGGCGGCGAGGCCGAGGAAGGCGGCGAGGCGCCAACCCCGACGACGACCGGCGGCGACGCGGAGACGACCACCACGGCCGAGGCGGCGCCGGCGAGCGACTCGTCGTCGGGCAGCGACACGTTCGCGCGGACGCTCGCGATCGCCGCCATCGCGCTCGCCGTCGTCGCGCTCGTCCTCGTGCGGCGGCCGCGCCGCAAGGACTGATCCAAGCGCGGTTACGCCGGGGCCGTGATGACGACGGCCTCGGCGGCGCCCTGCATCGGACACGACTCGGCGATCGGGCCGGGGATCCAGAGATCCACGTTCATCCCCGGCTCGAGGTCGTCCCACGAGGCGGCCGCGTAGCCGTAGCCCGTCTTCTTGAAGACCTGAACGGCATCGGCCTGGGAGGTCCAGATGCCGCAGGGGTCGCCGTCGGCGCGGACGAGCACGGAGGCGCCGTCGACCTGGATGACCGCGCCGGAGTAGGTCGCGTCGCCGGCGGGAGGCCCCGCCGCGTCGTCGCCGCCACCGCAGCCGGCCGCGAGAACGAGAGATGGCGAGGATCAAAGCGAACGTCTTCATGCCCATCAGACGGGCGCTCCCGACGAAATGTTCCCTAGACGACGAGGTCGTGCGGGAACGATGAGAGCACCTCGCAGCCGTCCTCGGTGACGAGCACCATCTCCTCGATCCGGCAGCCGCCGAACCCGATCCGGTAGGCGCCCGGCTCGACGGCGATCACGTCGCCGGCGACGAGCTCCTCGCCGTTTCGGCCGAGCGACGGCGCCTCGTGCAGCTCGAGCCCGACCCCGTGGCCGAGCGAGTGGTAGTAGCCCTCCTCGAGCACCTCACCCGGGGCCTTCGAGAGCTGGGTCTTGATCCCCGCCTCCTCGAACGGCTCGCACGAGATCCGGTGCAGCTCCGCCCCGGTCACGCCCGGGCGGATCGCAGGGATTACGCGGTCGAGCGACTCTCGGCAGAGCCGGTGGTAGGTGACGAGCTCGGCGGGCGCCTCGCCGACGCAGAACGTGCGCGTCATGTCGGAGTAGCAGCCCGAGTCGGGATCCTGGGGGAAGAGGTCGAGCACGACGGGCTCGCCGGGCAGGATCGTCCCCGAGCCGGGATCGTGGCCGACCGTCGTCTGCGCGCCGTGGGAGACGAGCGGCGGATCGGGCACGAGCACGCCCTCCTCCGCGAAGACGAGGTTGATCGCCACCTTCAGGCTCTCGCAGGTCTGCGGGCCCTCGGCGAGCAGCTCCTTCGCCCGCGCGTAGGCGAGCTCGGTCGCGTGGACGGCCCGCCTGATCCCGGCCAGCTCGGCCTCGGTCTTCGTGCGGCGGCGCCGGTCGAAGCGCTCGCCGTCGGACTCGAGCTCGATCCCGTTGCCGCGCAGGTAGTCGGCGACGGAGAGCGGGAACGTGCTGGGCACGATCGCCCGGGTGACGCCGACCTTGCGGCAGGCGCGCAGGACGTACTCGACCTCACGGTCGCGCCAGCCGAGACCGGCCGCGATCAGGTCGTCCGCGCCGATGTCCTCGAACGCGTAGCAGGTGAGCCCGTCGATCTCCGCCAGGCGGGGAAGCTCGAGCGACCCGGCGAAGACCGACCGCGTGCCGTTGCGCTCGATGTAGACCATCGCGTCGGGAGCGGGCAGCGGCACCTCGTGGCGCAGCTCCGGCGAGCGGAGCGTGTCGGCGAACATCAGGACGTCGGGCATCGGACGATCGTAGCGGGAGGCCCGTTCCCGCAGACACTCCGGCGAGGGATGCGCAGACCGCGCCCTGCGGCCGATCCGGGAAGTCCGTGCGCGTTACGTCCCTCGCCCGCGCGGCTGCAACGCTTCTCGCCGTCGCCGCCGCCCTCCTCGTGTGCCCCGCCGCGTTCGCGGCCGATCCGGCGCTCGAGCAGGCCCGCGCGCTCTTCGGCGGCTCGAGCGTGCACGCGCGCGCTCACGAATACACCGGCGATCCGTACGCCGCGACGCCGGTCCTGCGCGACCTCCTCGCCGCGCTTCCCCGGCTGACCGCTGCGGAGCGGGCCGAGGCCGAGCGATGGCTCGGGCGGCCGACGAACGACTACGAGCCGTTCAAGCCGGGCTGGGGCTCAGGAGACTCGCAGCGCCTCTGCGACGTCCATATCTGCGTCCATTGGGTCGAGGAGGGCGCGGATGCACCGCGGCTTGCCGACGGCGACGCGTCGGGCGCCCCGGACTGGGTCGAGAAGACGCTCGCGGTCTTCGCCCGGGTCTGGACGAAGGAGATCGACGAGCTCGGCTACCGGCCTCCGCTGTCGGATCTGAACTCGACCGAGAACGGCGGCGACGAGCGGCTCGACATCTACCTGGCGGACGTCGGCGCGGACGCGCTGTTCGGCTGGTGCACGAGCGACGACCCGCTGATCGCCACGACGCGCCGCGTCTCCACGTACTGCGTGCTCGACGAGGACTACACGAACGGCGGATTCGGCCTCGCCCCGCTGCCGGCGCTCCAGGCGACCGCGGCGCACGAGTTCTTCCACGCCGTGCAGTTCGGCTACGACTGGCTCGAGGATCTGTGGCTCCTCGAAGGCACGGCGGCCTGGATGGAGGACGAGGTCTTCGACGGCGTCAACGACAATCTCCGCTACCTGCGCTCGCACAGCCCGCTCGTGCGGCCCGACGTTCCGGTCGACCTCGGCCAAGACGGCCACGAGTACGGCGCGTGGATCTTCTGGCGCTACCTCTCGGAGCGGTTCGGATCGGGCATCGTCAAGCGCGTCTGGGACCGGGCGGCCCAGCACGGGTCGGCCAACCCGTACTCGCTCGCGGCAACGCGCGGCGCGCTTGCGAGCCGCGGCCGTTCCTTCCGCGAGGTCTTCGCGGGATTCGGCGCGGCCAACGTCACGCCGCGCGTCTCCTACCAGGAGGGCGGCTCCTATCCGGATCGGAGCGGACCCGCGCGCGCCCTCCAGTCGAGCGTCGGACCGCGCACCGTCCTCGTGCGCCGGCTGTCCAACCACACGGTCGCCTTCAGACCCGCCGGGAGCGGAACGGCCCTGCGGATCGACGTCACGGTCTCGTTTCCGGAGGACGCGGCGGCAACCGCGATCGTCCGTCGGAAGTCCGGGGCGGTCTCGAAGCACCGGATCCGGCTCGAAGCGAGCGGGCGCGGCCATGCGATCGTCTCGTTCGCGGCCGGCGAGGTTCGCCGCGTCGATCTCGTGCTCACGAACGCCGACACGAGGCTCGACTGCTGGAGAGGCACGGCGCGTCTCCTGCGGCGGCGTCGCCCGCGGCGGCCGGTTGCGCTTCACGTACGAAGCCCGCGTGCTCTAGGGCTCAAGGTAGTAGCCTCCGAGGCCGTGCCCTTTGCGGACGTGTGGGAACGGTCCGAGCGCCTCGTCGCTCTCTACGAGGCCGAGGTCGCACGTCTCATCCCGGACGGGGCCGAGCTCTTCGACGCGCACGTGCACGTCGGCCGCGACATCGACGGGATGATCGCGCCGCTCGAGGACCTGCTCGCGACCTTCGAGCGCGCGAACGTCAAGCGCGCGTTCGGCTTCTGCCTCGACGAGCCCGACCGCGAGCCCGCGTTCCGGGCGGCGAACGACCGCACGCTGGCCGCGGCCGAGGCGAGCGGCGGCGTCCTCATCCCCTTCGTCCGCCTCGACCTGTCCGCCGAGCCGATCGCCGAGGCGACACGCTGCCTCGACCTCGGCGCGCGCGGCATCAAGCTTCATCCCCGCGCGCAGGCGTTCCACCTGAACGACGAGCGGCTCGCCGGAATCTTCTCCCTCGCGGCCGAACGCGGCGTGCCGATTCTCATCCACGGTGGGCGCGGGCTACCGCCGATCGCGGACGAGCTCGAACGGCTCGTGACCGGGAATCCGGGGACGCAGCTGATCATCGCCCACGGCGGCATCGCCGACCTCGGGGCCCTCTCGGACGCGTTCGCGGGCCACCCCGGCGTCTTCTACGACACCTCGGTGTGGAGCCCGGTCGACCTGCTCGACGTGTACCGGCGCTTCTCCCCCGAGCAGGCGCTCTTCGCCTCGGACTTCCCGTACGGCCAGCAGCCGACGGCGCTCATGATCGCCCTGAGGGTCGGACGCGCGGCCGGGCTCACCGACGAGCAGCTGGTGGGCATGCTGGGCGGCACCGCGGGCAGGATCGCCGACGGGGCGCCCCACCCGCCGTTCTCCGCGCCGAGCGAGCACCGCACGCTCGAGCAGCCGGTCACGTTCGCGCGGATCCTCAGCTACCTGACGATGGCGACCGTGCTCCTCTGGACGAGCCAGGAGGACAAGATCGGCGTGCTCGGCCTGGCCATGAACGCCTGCCGCGAGCGCGACGGCTTCGCGGAGAAGCGGGAGCGCATCTTCGAGCTCGTCGCCTGCGCCCGCGAGCTGTGGCCGTTCGCGTTCCAGTCGGAGGACGACGCCGAGCGGGCCCGCCTGCGCCGCGCGACGTTCCGGCTCATCCATCTCGCGCAGATCGAAACGGTCACCGCAGGCGGCTAAGACCCGCGCCCGCCCGTGCCGATGATCGAGGCAGGGTGGAAAGCTCTGCCGCAGAAATCCGCAAGCCCATGGCGTCTGTCCTGCAAGCCGTCGCTCCGGCCGTCGAGCCGTCGCCGCTCGGCGCCGCCCGCGCGCGCCGGCGCCTGACCGTCGAAGAAGTCGCGGCCCGCTCGGGGCTCGAGGCCGACGAAGTGCGCTCCCTCGAGGAGGGACGCATCTACCGGTTTCCCTCGGTCTCCGACGCGCTGGCGGCCACGCTCGTCTACGCGACCGCACTCGGAATCTCGGAGCGCGAGGCTCGGAAGCTCGCGGGCCTGCGCGGCGGTCGAGGCTCGCGCTCGTACCGGCGTATCGGCGCACTCGCGGCCCTGGTCGCTGCGGCCGTGCTCGCGGGCTGGCTCCTCGTCGTCCCGCAGGTGCGCGAGACCGCGGCGCCCACCGGCGTCCTCCGGCGCCGCCGAGGCGAAGGCGAAGCTCCCGCCCCCGTGGGAGGTCCGGGTGGACGTCCTGAACGGAACCGACCAGTCGCGGGCGCCGCCACGAGCCTGTCGAACGAGATCGGCGGCCCGCTCGCATACCGCCTCGGCACGGTCGGGAACGCCGACCGGCTCGACTACGTCCAGACGCGCGTCTACTACCCGCCCGGAAGCGAGGCGATCGCCCAGCGGCTCGCGGATGCGCTCGGCCTCGAGATGACCGAGCTCCCGAGCGGCAAGGATCCGAACCGCCTGCTCGTGATCGTCGGCACCGACCAGGCTTCCGGCTAGCCCATCACCCGCCGGCCGCTCGCACCCCCGGGCCGCCGCAGCCAAGTTGCAGTCTGTTACTTGGGTTGAGGCAGGCACGCCGGAGGGCCTTGAAGCCGCATCTGCGCTGATCCGGGGTCGCCCATCGACTTAGTTGCAGACTGCAACTTGGAAAGAACGCGCGTATCCCGTGACGGTTTGGTGCGTCTATGCGTGCGGTCGCGCGGTGCGCCGGTGAGCGGCTAGTCGGCCAGCGGAGTACGCAGCGCCGAAAGCTTCGCCTTCAACTCAGGCGGCATGCTTTCGTCCCAGGCGCTTCGCACGTAGCGCCGCAGCGACTCCTCGAACGTGTAGCGCTTGCGGCAGTAGCTGCAGGAGTTGAGATGCGCCTCCGCCTCGTGGAACTCCGCCTCGGTCAGCTCACGGTCGAGGAACGGCTGGAGCATCTCCTCGCACTTCTCGCAGGGATCCATCTCAGTTCTCCTCCGCTGCGGTGGTTGCCAGCTCTTGTTTCAGGATGCGCCTCCCGCGGTGCAGGCGGGACATGACCGTCCCGATGGGGACGTCGAGGATCTGGGCCGCGTCCGCGTAGCTGAAGTCGCCGATGTCCACGAGCACGACCGCATCGCGGTAATTGTGCGGCACGGCGGCCAGGGCGTCGACGATCGAGTCCTGGGAGAGCCGCTCGACGACCCGCTCCTCGTCGTCGTCGCCGGCCGTTGCGGCGAGCCGGTTGTAGAGGTAGTAGTCGCCCTCCTCCATCGGCTGCATGTCGGGCGTGCGCTGCTTGCGGCGGCCTCGGTCGATGTTCAGGTTCGTGAGGATCCGGAAGAGCCAGGCCCGGAGGTTCGTACCCGGCGTGTAGGAACGGCGGCTACGGAACGCTCTCGCGTACGTCTCCTGCACCAAATCCTCCGCCTCCTCCTTCGTGGACACGAGACGCCTGGCCACCCGATAGACCTGATCGGCCAACTCGAGGACTTCCTCCTCGAACCGAACGCGATCGCGGGCGTCTTCCGCGATCTTTCTCGCCTCCGCCTCCTGAGCCTCGCTCATACGGCGGCCGACACTAGCAACGAACGGCTCGCAGGGCTGTCCTATTCCGAAAGGACGTGGAAACCGGCACCGTTCATGCGGGTCACGATCTCCTCGCGGGCGACTCTCTCGTCGTCCCACCGGACGGTGACGACCCCCATCAAATTGGCGTTCGCGGCCTCGAGACCGTCCATTCCCTCGAGCGCAGCGCCGAGCCGCATGACGCACCGCTCGCAGCGGATGCCGTTCACCTGGAGCGTCTCGGACTGGAGCGTCACGCCTGCGATGCTAGCCGCTGGCACAGAGCCTGGAGCCCCTCCCGGCGGCCGAGTTCGAGCTGCTCTGCAGCCTGGTCGAGCTCGACGAGAACGGAGACGTCGACGCCGTGTCGCTCGCCCACCTCGGCGACCAGGTCGCGCGCGGCGACGAGCCGCTCCTCCTCGGGGTGGATGAGCAGGGCCGACGGCCCGAAGCGAAGCGCGGCCCAGCGGTTCTGGGCGTAGACGCCGCGGTCGGCGGGTGGGCCGGGCTGCGCGGCGGCGACCAGGGCTTGCGCGACCGCGGCGAGCGCGACCGACGCCTCGACGGGCGTGGGCTGGTCCGGCATGCGGATCTCCAGCGTCCCGAAGCCGGGATGGGGGCGCACGTCCCACCAAAGACGGCGGTACGAGTCTGCGAGCCCGAGCCCGACGAGCCGCTCGACGAAGCGCTCCCAGTCGGCGTACGAGGCGAACACCGGCGGGGCCCCGGCTCGCGGAAGCAGGGTGAGCAGCTCGGCCCGGGTCGAGGCGAGCCCCGTCTCGCGCCCCTCGAACCAGGGCGAGTTGGCGGAGACGGCCAAGAGAGCCGGCAGCCACGGAAGGACGAACTCGAGCGCGGCCATGCACGCCTCCGGGCTCTCCACGCCGACGTGGACGTGCAGGCCGCAGCACACCTGGCGCTCCGCCGCCGAGCCCGCGTACTCGGCGAAAGCGAGGTAGCCGGGCTCGGGCGTGATCTCCTGCTCGCCCGCGAGGGCGGTCGGCCAGGTCGAGGTCGCGGCGACCGAGAGTCCGGCTGCTCCGGCCCGCGACCGCGCCTCCGCCCGCAGCTCCGCAAGCTCCACCGCGATCTCCTCGGGCGTCGCGCAGATCCCGGTGTTCAGCTCGACGACGGCTCGGTGCAGCTCGGACTTGAGCCGCGTCCCGTCGAAGATCTCGTCGGGCGCCGGCGCCAGACGCAGCGTCGCCGGGTCGACGACGAAGAGCTCCTCCTCGACCCCCAGCGTGAGCGGTTTGCGCGCGCCGAACGCATGCGGAATCACCGCCGCAGTGTAGGGAGGGCCGCTACCGCTGAGCGGTGGTCGGCTGCGAGCCGAGCGTGACCGTGACCGTCTTCGTCTCGGTGCCGCGGCGAATCTCGAGCTCGAGCGTGTCGCCGGGCTTCTTCGTGCCGATCAGGGAGCGCAATTCGTCTGCGGAGGCCACGGGCTGGCCGTCCGCGAGGGTGACGACGTCGCCGCCGAGGACGTAGGACTCGCCGTCCACGACGACGTTCTGGTCGCCGCCGAGGAGGCCGGCCTTCTCGGCCGGGCTGCCCGGGACGACGCTCGCGATGATCGCGCCGGATTTGGGCAGGTCGGCGAGGCTCGCGATCTGCTCGGTGACGTCCTGCATCTCGACGCCGAGGTACGCGTGCTCGACGCGGCCGTTTCGCATCAGGCCGTCCACGACTTCCATGACGGTGTTGATCGGGATCGCGAAGCCGATGCCGACGTTGCCCTCGGCGCCCGTGCCGTCGGTCGCGATCTGCGTGTTGACGCCGATCACCTCGCCCTCGGCATTGAGCAGCGGGCCGCCCGAGTTGCCCTTGTTGATGGCCGCGTCCGTCTGGATGACCTTGTCGATCGGATAGTTGGTGGGCGAGGTGATCTGGCGCTGGAGCGCGCTCACGATCCCCGCCGTGACGGTGCGGTCGAGGCCGAACGGGTTGCCGATCGCGACGACCTGGTCGCCCACGTGCACCGCGGCGGAGTTCCCGATCGAGCTGGGCGAGAGCGCCCGCCGGTGCGCGTCGATCTTGAGGAGCGCGAGGTCGGTCTGGGGATCCGTTCCCACCACGGTCGCCTTGATCCGGTCCTCGCTGCGAGAAGTTGACGTAGACCTCGGCGGCGCCCTCGATCACGTGGTAGTTCGTGACGATGTGGCCGTCCTTGTCGATGACGAAGCCGGAGCCGAGCGCCTCGCCGCGCTCCTCCCCGAAGAACGTCTGCGTGACGACGCTCGAGGTCACCTGGACGACGGCCGGCGCGGCGCGGTTGTAGATCGAGCCCACGGACAGCGACCCGCCGTCACCGGGCGTCTCCAAGGCCGCCGGAGTCGTGGGGGCCGCAGTCTCGCGAACGACCGTGGTCTCTCCGCCTACCCCCCAGACGGAGCTCGCCACGATGATCGCGAGACCCCCACCGACAAGTCCGGCGCCGAGCAACGCAAGGAAGGGCACGAGTTTCGCGCGCACGTGCCTCGTTATAGCCCCGGCTCGTTGAACCGCCGGTTGTGGACGGTTAAGGGAGGGTTAAGCGGCGCCGTCCGACACGAGGTGAGGCCGAGCACGTAAAACTGAGGTAGAGACGACGACGAAGGGGGAGCAGATGGCGCAGGCCGGAGCCGGTTCAGGATGGCGCGACAAGGCTCGGGGGACGCTCGTCACCTCGACCTCGACCGGCGAGACGGAGATCTTCGCCTTGACGGCGCTCCAGTCTCGGTTCGACATCCTCCGGCTTCCGTACACGCTGCGCGTGCTGCTCGAGAACGTGCTCCGGCACGGAAGCGACGCCGACGTCGAGGCGATCGCGACGTGGGATCCGAAGGCCGAGCCCTCGCGTGAGATCTCGTTTCGGCCCGGGCGAGTGCTGCTGCAGGACTTCACCGGCGTCCCCGCGATCGTCGACCTCGCCGCGATGCGAGACGCGATGCTCGACCGCGGCGGCAACCCGTCCAAGGTCAACCCGCTCATCCCCGCGGAGCTCGTCATCGACCACTCCGTCCAGGTGGACGAGTTCGCGACGCGGCTCGCGATCCGCACGAACGTCGACCGCGACTACGAGCGAAACGGCGAGCGCTACGCGTTCCTGCGCTGGGGCCAGCGCGCCTTCGACAACTTCCAGGTGGCGCCGCCGAACACCGGCATCTGCCACCAGGTGAACCTGGAGTACCTCGCGCGCGTCGTCGAGCGCCGGGACGAGAACGGCGTGCTCCAGGCGTTCCCCGACACGCTCGTCGGCACCGACTCGCACACGACGATGGTGAACGGGCTCGGCGTGCTCGGCTGGGGCGTCGGCGGCATCGAGGCCGAGGCGGCGCTGCTCGGCGAGCCGGTGTCGATGCTCGTCCCCCAGGTCGTGGGCTTCCGGCTCACGGGCTCGCTGCGCGAGGGCGCGACCGCGACCGACCTCGTCCTCACGGTCACCGAGATCCTGCGCGCCGCCGGCGTCGTCGGGAAGTTCGTCGAGTACTTCGGGCCCGGCCTCGTCGGGCTCCCCGTGGCCGACCGCGCGACGATCGCGAACATGTCGCCCGAGTACGGCGCGACCTGCGGCTTCTTCCCCGTGGACGACGAGACGCTCACCTACCTGGCCATGACCGGCCGCTCGGACGAGCAGATCGAGCTCGTCGAGGCGTACTGCCGCGACCAGGGCCTCTACCACGAGCCGCAGCGACACGCCGACCTACTCGCAGGTCGTGGAGCTCGACCTCGGCGACGTCGTTCCGAGCCTCGCCGGGCCGCGCCGCCCGCAGGACCGCGTGCCGCTCGAGCGCACGCGCGACTCGTTCGTGGCCGCGCTCGAGCAGTTCGGCATCCCGTATGCGAACGGCTCGCACGACAAGGAGAGCGCCGACTCGTTCCCCGCGAGCGACCCGCCCGCCGACACCGCTCCCGGGAGCAAGGAGCACGTCGAGGAGCCGGCGGCGCCCGTCGCGGTGGCCGAGAAGCACGCGCCCGTGTCCGTCCAGGTCACGCTCGACGACGGGCAGACGGTCTCGCTCGAGCACGGCGCGGTCGTCATCGCGGCGATCACGAGCTGCACGAACACCTCGAACCCGTCCGTGATGATCGCCGCCGGGCTCGTGGCGAAGAGGGCCGTCGAGCTGGGCCTCGAGCGCAAGCCGTGGGTGAAGTCGAGCCTCGCGCCGGGCTCCAAGGTCGTGACCGAGTACTACGAGCGCGCCGACCTGCAGCGCTACCTCGACGAGCTCGGCTTCCAGACGGTCGGCTACGGCTGCACGACCTGCATCGGGAACTCCGGGCCGCTGCCGGGGCCGATCTCGAAGGCCGTGCTCGACAACGACCTCGTCGTCGCCTCCGTCCTGTCCGGGAACCGGAACTTCGAGGCGCGCATCCATCCCGAGGTGAAGGCCAACTACCTGGCCTCGCCTCCGCTGGTCGTGGCGTTCGCGCTGGCCGGCCGCATCGACATCGACCTGACGACCGAGCCGCTCGGACAGGACCGAGACGGGAACGACGTGTACCTGCGCGATCTGTGGCCGAGCACGCAGGAGATCAAGACCGTCGTCGCCGACGCGGTGCAGCAGGCGATGTTCCGCCGCACGTACGCCGACGTCTACACGGGCGACGAGCGCTGGCGCGCGCTGCCGGTTCCCGAGGGTGAGCTGTACGACTGGCGCGACGATTCCACGTACGTTCGGCTTCCGCCGTACTTCGCCGACGGCGACGGGCCCGGGCGGATCGACGGCGTCGAGGGCGCACGCGTCCTCGTCATGGTCGGGGACAGCGTCACCACCGACCACATTTCCCCGGCGGGCGCGATCAAGCCCGACAGCCCGGCGGGCAAGTACCTGACCGAGCACGGCGTCGAGCGGCGCGACTTCAACTCGTACGGCTCACGGCGCGGAAACCACGAGGTGATGGTGCGCGGCACGTTCGCGAACGTCCGGTTGCGCAACCTGCTCGTCCCCGGCAGCGAGGGGACGTGGACGGTGCATCTCCCCAGCGGCGAGGAGACGACCATCTACGAGGCGCTCGGAGCGCTACCTGGCGGAGGGCGTCCCGCTCGTCGTGATCGCCGGCAAGGAGTACGGCTCCGGCTCGTCGCGCGACTGGGCCGCGAAGGGACCGCGGCTCCTCGGCGTCAAGGTCGTGATCGCCGAAAGCTACGAGCGCATCCACCGCTCGAACCTCGTGGGGATGGGGATCCTGCCGCTCCAGTTCCTCGACGGCGAGAACCTCGCGTCGCTCGGCCTGACCGGCCGCGAGGCGTTCGCCGTGCGCGACCTCGACGACGGCGCGGCGCGCGAGGCGACGGTCGTCGGCGACGCGCGACGACGGCACGGAGGTCGAGTTCAAGGCGCGGGTGCGGCTCGACACGCCGCGCGAGCACGACTACCTGAAGGCCGGCGGGATCCTCCCGTTCGTCCTGCGCCGGCTCGCGGCCGAATAGCGCGCGGATAGGATTGTGAACATGAACTACGCGCTTACAGGCGAGCCCACGTCGCCCAACTTCGACGAGTTCGCGACCGAGTTGGCCGCGGCGCTCGAGGCGCAGGGCTTCGAACGCTCAACCGGCGACGATGCGCTCGAGGCCGATCTCGTCCTCAACCTGATCGACCCGAACGACCCGAAGCCGTTCCGCCGCAGCGCGCGCGGCACGTTCGTGGCGGCGATCCACGAGCAGCACGGTCGTCCCCGACGACATCCTCAAGATGAACTACCCGCTCCTCGTGCGGGCGCTCGCGAACATCGTCATCTGCTACGTCCCGGGCGAGGGCGCCTGGTTCACGACGATGGAGCGCGGCCACTACGGCGTCGAGGCGACGAACGGCCAGCACGAGCTCGCCGAGGGCGTCGTCGAGCGGCTCACCCCGCTCGCGCTCTCGAAGCTCGTGATCGACAACGACTTCCTCACCGACCTGGAGCCCGAGCTTTGGGAGGGCGACGAGAACACGAAGGAGATCCAGGAAGCGGGCGTCCGGATGGGCGACCTCGACCTCCTCCCGGCGCCGTTCCCGATCGAGGAGCTCCTGAACGAGCAGGACCTCCGGCACGTGAAGCGGCTCTACGGGATCGGCGGCCTGTCCTACGGGAACCTGTCGCAGCGTCTCGACGACACGCGCTTCTGGATGAGCGCGAGCGGCGTCGACAAGACGAAGCTCGACATCCCGGGCCGCGACATCCTGCTGGTCTCGGGCTACGCGCCCGAGCGGCACACGATGATCATGAGCGTGCCGCCGAACGTCGAGCCGCGCCGGGTCTCGGTCGACGCGATCGAGCACTGGATGATCTACCAGGAGCACCCCGACGTCGGCGCGATCCTCCACGTGCACGCGTGGATGCAGGGCATCGTCGCAACCGACATCAACTACCCGTGCGGAACCGCCGAGCTGGCGACGAGCGTGGCCGAGCTGCTCGCGGCCGAGCCGGATCCGGCGCACGCGGTCATCGGTCTGCGCAACCACGGCATCACGGCGACGGGCGAGAGCCTGATGGAGATCCTGGATCGCATCGAGCCGAAGGTGCTGCGGCAGATTCCGATGTCCTAGTCCTCGGTTTCGGATTTCCGCACTTTGCGGCCGCCCGCTGGGGCACCCCGGCCCACCACCCGCTTTCAACGCTAATACGGGAAAGCGCGCGTGTCTGTCACGAAACGCGCGAACGCGTCACAACTTCGGCCCGTAATACAGCGCCGTCTCGGCGATCGTCTCGTCGAGCGGGCGGTTCACGTACCCGAGCTCGCGCTCGGCCTTGGCCTGATCGTAGAACCACCAGTTCGCGCTCGAGCGCGCCTCGCCGCGCCCGATCGGCCACGGCACCACGGTCGCGCCGGCCACCGCGACGCGCGGGTGCAGTCCGATCATCCGCCGGCGCACGCCGGTCACCTCGCCGACTCGCTGGAAGAAGTCGCGGTAGCTCAGGTTCCCGTCGCGGTTCGCCAGCGCGTAGCGCTCGCCCGCCCGGCCGCGCTCGGCGAGGGTGACGAGCCCGGCCGCGACGTCGTCCACATGCACGAACGAGAGGCCCCCGGGAACATGGATCCGCAGCGTTCCCTGGAGGTAGCGCCAGACGATGAACGTGGACGAGCGGTTGACGTCACCCGCGCCGAGGACGAACGCGGGGTTGGCGACGACCACGTCCTTTCCCTCCGCCGCCGCGGCGAGCGCGACCAGCTCGCCCTCGCGCTTCGTCAGCGAGTAGGGGAGCCACTCCGGAAACGCCGGGATCTCCTGCTCCTCCGTCGCGGGCCGGTCGCGCGCCGGCGCGGGCCCGATCGCCGCGACCGAGGACACGTGGACGAGCCGCGCGCCGTGCTCGAGCGCGCCGACCACGTGGCGCACCGACTCGACGTTCAGGTGCCGCATCCGCGGGAGGTCGCGCTTCTCGTACGCGACGAGCCCGGCCAGGTGGACGACCAGCTCACACCCCTCGGCCGCGCGTCGCACGTCCTCGGGCGAAAGCACGTCGCCGGTGACGACTCGCGCGCCGAGCGCCTCGACCGCGGCAGCGTCGGAACCGGCGCGAACCAGCGCCCGCACATCGTCGCCGCGCTCGACGAGCAGCGGCACGAGCCGCCGGCCGATGAACCCGGTCGCACCGGTGACGAGAACGCTCACGGCTTGCGCGTGAAGATGACGAGGACGCTGAGCGACTCGTACCCGGTGAAGCGGTGCTCCGCGCCGGCCTCCACGAAGATCGCCTCGCCGAGCCGCACCGGCACCTCTTTGCCCGCGACCTCGAGCGTCCCGGTTCCGTCGAGCGGGATGTAGATCTCGTCGTCCTCATGGGGCTGCTGGCGGTCCGCCTCGGGCGCGACGAGGACGTAGACGCCGATCTCGAGCCCCGGCGACTCGTGCACGATCTCGTAGCCGCCCGAGTTCTCCGCGAGCCGGCGGCGAACCGTCTCGAAGTCGAAGGTATGCACGGCCCGAGCCTAACCGAGCGTACGATCGGGCCGATGGAATCCGCGGAGGTCGTCATCGTCGGCGGCGGCGTGATGGGCGCAAGCGTCGCGTACCACCTCACCGAGCTCGGGATCACGGACGTCGTGCTGCTGGAGCGCGAGACGCTCGCCTCGGGCTCGACGAGCAAGTCGGCCGGCGGGATCCGGGCCCAGTTCGCCGACGAGCTGAACATCCGCATCGCGCTGCGCTCGATCGACGAGTTCGCCTCGTTTCGCGATCGCCTCGGCGCGGAGATCGAGTTCGAGCAGTCCGGCTACCTCTTCCTGCTCGACAACGCAGCCGACGTCGAGCGGTTCCGCGCCGCGCTCGACCTGCAGCACTCGCTCGGCGTGCCGTCGCGCGAGCTGACCGTGGCCGAGGCGGCCGAGATCGTGCCCCAGCTCGAGACGGAGGGCCTGCTCGCCGCCACCTTCTGCCCGCTCGACGGCCGCGCGACGCCCGAGGCGGTCGTGTCCGGCTACGCGGCGGCGGCGGCCCGGCGCGGGGTGCGCGTCCACCAGGGCGAGCCGGTCGAGGGCATCGACGTGCGCGACGGGCGGATCGAGGCGGTTGCCACCGGCAAGCGGATCATCTCCACGGACACGGTCGTGTGCGCGGCGGGCGTTTGGTCGCGCGACGTCGGCGCGCTCGTCGGCCTCGACATTCCGGTGACGGGCGAGCCGCGCTGGATTTGGTACTCCCCCGAGCGCGGCGACCTGCCGAGTCCGCTCCCGCTGACGATCGACTTCACGACGAGCTTCTACTTCCACGGCGAGGGCCCGGGCGTCGCCTTCGGCGGGCGCGAGCAGACCCTCGACGAGCTCGCGCCGCACATCGAGGCGCGGCTGCCGCTCCTGGCGGAGCTCCCGATCCAGGCGTCGTGGTCGGGCTTCTACGAGGTGAGCCCCGACCACAACGCGATCGTCGGCGAGGCGCCGGAGCTCTCGCGGTTCCTCTACGCCACCGGCTTTTCGGGCCACGGCTTCCAGCAGGCGCCGGCCGTGGGCGAGCACCTCGCGGAGCTCGTCGCCGGCCGCGAGCCGACCCTCGACCTCTCGCCGTTCGCGCTCGACCGCTTCGCGCGCGGCGAGACCAGACCCGAGGCCTTCGTCATCTGATGCGGTTGTTCGTCGTCGTTCGGCACGCGGAATCCACGCTGAACGCGGAGCGCCGCGTGAACGGCGACCCTTCGCCGCCCGGTCGGGCTCACGGACCGCGGGCGGCTGGAGGCGTCGGAGCTCGGCGTCCAGCTCGCCGGGATTCCGATCGGCGTCTGCGTCCACACGCGCTTTCCGCGCACGCGGGAAACCGCAGAAGTGACGCTGGCCGGTCGCGAGGTACCGTTCGTCGTGGAGCCGCTGCTCGACGACATCAAGATCGGGGAGCTCGACGGGGCGACGCTCGAGGAGTACCGCGCGTGGAAGCTCGGCCACCCCCGCAGCGTCCCGTTCCCGGGCGGCGAGAGCCTCGACGAGGCGGCGCTGCGCTTCGCGGACGGGTTCGAAGCGGTGCTCGCGCTCGACGCGGAGGTCGCGTTCGTGGTCACGCACGAGATTCCGCTGCGCTACGTCCTGAACGGCGCGGGCGGCTCGGACGAGCTCGACGGCCCCGTTCACGAGCTGGCGAACGCGAGGCCGTACCTGCTCGACGAGCCCGCGCTCGAGCGGGCGGTCGAGCGAATCCGCGCGCTGACGCCGGCCACCTGAGTCGCGCGGAGCTGGGGACGCATCGGCACAAAATCGGCGTGCCTCCGTGACAGACACGCGCGCACTTCCCCGGTACCGTCGAAGGCGGGTGGCGGGTGGCCCACTCCCCACGCATTCGCGTTCAACCGGTCGCGCGCCTGTGTCTCGCGACGTCGCACGGACGGGCGACCGCAACGGGTTACCATCGGGCCGTGAGCGAGTTCGCGGTGGAGACCTCAGGCGGCGCGATCGCGGGTTGGCGGTCCGGGTCCGGGCCGCCGGCGCTCGTCCTGCACGGCGGGCCGGGGCTCTCCGACTTCACGGAAGGGCTTGCGGACGAGCTCGACCGCTGGGAGTCGATCCGCTACCAGCAGCGCGGACTCGCGCCGACGACCGTCGAGGCCCCGTACACGATCGAGGCGAACGTCGCCGACGCGCTCGCCGTGCTCGACGCCTTGAGAATCGAGCGCGCCTGGATCGTCGGCCACTCCTGGGGCGGCCACCTCGCGATGCACATCGCGGCCGCGGCGCCCGAGCGCATGCTCGGGCTCGTCGTCGTCGATCCGCTCGGCGCCGTTCCGGACGGCGGCGAGGCCGAGCTCGACGCGGCGCTGACCGGCCGCCTTCCCTCCGAGACCGCCGACTACGTGACCGAGCTCGACGCACGCCTCCTACGCGGCGAGGGCGGCGAAGCCGAAGGCCAGGAGATGCTCCGGGCCGTCTGGCCGTACTACTTCGCGCGGCCTGAGGCGGCGCCGCCCATGCCCGACACGAGCATGAGCATCGACGTCTACGCCGAGACGTGGACGTCCGTCCGGGATCACTTCGAGCGCGGCACGCTGGTCTCGGGGCTTCCTCAGCTCGAATGCCCAGCCCTCTTCATCGCGTGCCGAGAGAGCCCGATCCCGCTGGCGCGCTGCGAGGAGAGCGCCGCGCTCATTCCCGGCGCCCGCGTCGAGATCGTCGAGGGCGCCGGCCACTTCCCCTGGCTCGAGCAGCCGGGCAGCGTCCGTGCCGCCGTCGAAAGGTTCCTCTCCGCAGCCTGAGAGCCACGGCGTTCCGGTCGCTCGACGCCGTCTCCGTGCCGACTACACTCGCGGGGAAATGGGGAGCCGCCCGCCGGTGGCTGAGAGGAGGCTGGGAGCGAGCCTCGACCCGTCGAACCTGATTCGGGTAATGCCGGCGAAGGGAGCTTCGTGACCGACGGATCCTGGGGCGTCACGCCAACCCCGCAACGACTGCGGACGCTCTCGGGCCTCGACCTCACGCTGCTTTGGGGCAACCTCGGCGTGAGCCTGCTCGTGCTCGTCACGGCGGGCCTGCTCGTCGGAGCGATGTCGCTGCCCAAGGCGCTGCTCGCCATCCTCGTCGGCTGCCTCGCCGGGAACCTGATGCTCGGCCTCGCGGGGATGATCGGCGCCGACGGGCGCGTCCCCGCGATGGTGCTCATGCGCGCGCCGCTCGGGCGCCGCGGCTCCTACCTCGCCACCGGGCTCAACATCGCGCAGTGCCTCGGCTGGGCGATGTTCGAGATCATCATCATCGCCGCGGCCGCGAGCGCCCTCTCGGACCGGCTGTTCGGCTTCGGCGGTAAGACGCTCTGGACGCTCGTCACCGGCGCCGTCGCGCTCGGACTCGCGCTCCTCGGCCCGGTCGGCGTCGTGCGCCGCGTGATCCGCAAGTTCGCCGTCTGGCTCGTGCTCGCGTCACTCGTCTACCTCACCTGGTGGACGCTCGCGAACGCCGATCTCGGCGCGCTGTGGGACCAGCCCGGGGACGGATCGATGCCGTTCGTGATCGGCGTCGACATCGTGATCGCGATCACCGTCAGCTGGATCCCGCTCGCGCCCGACTACACCCGCTTCGCGCAATCCCGAGGCGGCGCCTTCGTCGGCACCGGGCTCGGCTACTTCCTCGGCGGCATCTGGATGCTCGCGCTCGGCGCCGTCTTCGTGCTCAGCGAGGACGTCTCCGACCCGACCGCCGTTCCCGCCGCCGTGGCCGCGACCGGAGCGGCGAGCGCCCTCGCGCTGCTCGCGGTCACGATCGACGAGGCCGACGAGGCGTTCGCGAACGTCTACTCGACCGCCGTCTCGATCCAGAACTTCGCCGCCGGCCTTTCGCAACGAGGGCTCGTCGTCGGCGTCGCCGCGCTCGCGACGCTCGGCGCGCTCGTCCTCGACATCGGGAACTACCAGAGCTTCCTGCTCCTGCTCGGCTCCTTCTTCGTGCCGCTCTTCGGCGTCCTCTTCGCCGACTGGCTGCTCGCCGGGGCGAGCTACGCGGAGCACGACTTCTTCGCCGGGCCGCTCTTTCGGATCGGCCCGCTCGCTCGCCTGGCTCGCCGGGTTCGCGCTCTACCAGTGGCTCGCGCCGCTCGGGCCGTCCTGGTGGGTCGACCTCGTCGAGCGGACGAATCCGCCGGCGACCCAGATCGGGTCGTCGCTCCCCAGCTTCGCGCTCGCCTTCGCGCTCGCGTTCGGGTTCGGGCTACTGTCACGGCGATGATCGCGCTCGCCGAATGCGCCGACGCCCTGTACCTGATCGAGGTCGGCGCAGACGCAGACGAGGACGCCCTCGCCGGCCGCGAGCCGGGCGGCACGGTCGAGCGCCCGCGCCCGGTCGAGCTGGCGCCGAAGTGGGTTTCCGCGCTGCTCGTGGACGTCGATGCGCAAGGCTCCTCGGTCGTCGTCTTGGTGGATCGCAAGCCCCCGCTCCTCGTCTCGCACGACGCGGGCTCGACCTGGACGGAGCTCGGCGGCGGGCTCCCGGCCGGCAAGGCGGTGGCGGTCGGGGAGAACCCCGACGACCTGCTCTACGGCGGTCGCAACCGGCTCTACGTCTCACAAGACGGCGGGATCTTCTGGCGTGCGCTCGGCGTCGAGCTGCCCGAGGTCCGAGACGTCGCCTGGGGATAGAGTCGCGGCATGCGCCGGGATGAGATCGACCCCGCCCTGACGCTCATCGCCGAGCGGGCGCGCGCCTACCTCGCCGGGCTCGACGACGCGCCGCTGCACAGCCAGACGTTCGAGGAGACCTCGTGGTCGTTCACCGGCGCGATCCCCGAGCTCGGACACGGCGCGCTCGACACGCTGGCGCGGCTGACCGGCCCTGCGCTCGACGGCACCGTCGCCTCGGCCGGCCCGCGGAACTTCCACTTCGTCACCGGCGGCGTCACGCCCGCGGCGCTCGGCGCCGACTGGCTCGCGTCCGTCCTCGACCAGAACTCGTTCGCGTGGATCGAGTCGCCGCTCGGCTCGCAGCTCGAGCGCGTCTCGCTCGCCTGGCTGCGCGACCTGTTCGGCCTTCCGGCGGCGTGGGGCGGAGTGCTCACGTCCGGCGCGACCATGGCCAACTTCGTCTCGCTCGCGGCCGCGCGCCACTGGTGGGCGGGCCGGCACGGCGTGGACGCGAACGCGGACGGGCTCGCCGGACTGCCGGCGGCGCCGATCATGACGAGCGGCTACATCCACGCGAGCGCGCGGAAGGCGCTGGCGATGCTCGGGCTCGGCCGCGCCAGCGCCGCAGACGTTCGAGCGCGACGCGGTCGGCCGGCTCGACCTCGAGGCGCTCGAGGCGGCGCTGGCGAGGCTCGACGGTGCGCCCGCGATCCTGATCGGCAATGCGGGCGAGGTGAACGCGGGCGACTTCGACCCGATCCACGCCATGGCCGATCTCGCCGAACGCTATGGGGCATGGCTCCACGTGGACGGCGCGTTCGGGCTCTTCGCGGGCGCGAGCCCGAAGACCGCGCACCTCCTGGACGGCGTCCCGCGCGCCGACTCGGCCATCGCGGACGGGCACAAGTGGCTGAACGTCCCGTACGACTGCGGCTTCGCGTTCCTGAAGGATCCGTCCGCGCTGTCGCACGATCTTCACGATGACCGCCGCCTATCTCCCGGACCCGGACGAGGAGCGCCCGAACTGGGGCCAGCTCAGCCCCGAGAGCTCGCGGCGCGCCCGGTCGTTCGCGGTGTGGGCGACGCTCGACGCCTACGGCCGCGCCGGCTACCGCGAGCTCGTGGAGCGCAACCTCGCACAGGCCCAGCGCTGTGCCGAGCTCGTCGACCACGCGCCGGACCTGGAGCGGCTGGCGGACGTTCCCCTCAACATCGTCTGCTTCCGCTACCGGCCCGACGACGTGCCGGAGGAAGCGCTGGACGACCTGAACCTGCGCCTGGGCGAGGCGGTGCTCGCCGACGGCCGCGTCTACACCGGCACGACCCGCTACGGCGGCGCGGTCGCGTTCCGCCCGGCCTTCGTGAACTGGCGGACGCGCGACGAGGACGTCGACCTGCTCGTGGCGACCATCCGCGAGCTCGGCGCTGCGCTTCCCCGTTAGGGTCTCCGCATGCCCGGCTACGTGATCGCGAACGTGGACGTGCACGACCCCGACGGCTACCAGGCCTACATCGAGGCGGTGCCAGCGTCGATCGAGGCGTTCGGCGGCCGCTACCTGGCCCGCGCCGGGCAGACCGAGACGCTCGAGGGCGACTGGAACCCCAGCCGCCTCGTGATCCTCGAGTTCCCCACGTACGAAGACGCGAAGGCCTGGCACGCATCGGCCGAGTACGCGGACGCGAAGGCGGTCCGCCAGGCCTACGCGGCGAGCCAGCTCGTGGTCACCGAGAGCCTGTAGCGCCCCGGCTTCTCGGGCCGGCAGCTGTGGAGGATCCGGCACGCTTTCGGCTCGGTTTCGCGCACCACGCGTGCGGAGTTTCCTCGATATCGTCTAGGGTGGGGCGGCGGGAGTCCCTGCTAGACGCGTCTGGCGTTTAAGGGCCGAAGTCACGTCCGCTAGAGCCGAAACTCGCCGCGCGCGACGATGACCGCCGACCCGCCGACCTCGACGCGCTCGATCTTGTCCGCGGTGCCCTCGGCCCGGGCGTAGAGCTTCGACGGCCGCCCCGCCTCGACGCCCTGCGTCAGCTCGAGCGTGTCGCCGAACGACGTCAGCCCGTAGCGCGCGAGGTGGCACGCGATCGGCCCGGCCGCCGAGCCCGTCGCCGGATCCTCGGGAATCCCGTCCCCGGGCGCGAACATCCGCGTCTTCCACTGCGTCCCCGCGCCGGCGAAGCAGTTGACGCCCAGCGCGCCGGTCAGCCGGCCGAGCGAGGTCATGTCGGGTTCGAGCCGCGCCACCGCGTCCGGAGAGGACAGCGTCACGAGCACGTGCTTGATCCCGAGGTCGTAGAGCTCGACGGGCAGCTCGGAGCGCTCGACGCCGAGCGCCGCCAACACGGCGTCCGCCTCGGGGAACGGCGTGATCTCGGGCAGCGGCTGGCTCATCCAGCCGAACGTGATCTTCGGCCCCTCGCGCTCGAGCGTCACCGGGACGATTCCCTTCCCGGTCTCGAGCAGGATCTCGGAGAGCTGGAGCGGCCCACCGAGCACGAACGCCGAGCCGAGCGTCGGATGCCCGGCGAACTCGGTTTCGGTCATCGGCGTGAAGATGCGGATCTTCGCGTGCCCGCCGGCCTCGGCCGGGTAGACGAACGCGGTCTCCGAGAACTTCATCTCGAGCGCGAGCCGTTGGAGCATCTCCTCGGGAATCTCGCGCGCGTCGGTGAAGACGGCGAGCTGGTTCCCCTCGAGCGGCCGATCGGTGAAGACGTCGGCAACGACGTAGCGGAAGGTCGGCACACCGGCAGTAAATACGATGCGGCGCAATGCGGATCGATCCGGACGCCTACGGCGAGCTCCTCCTCGCCGCCTACGAGGGCCGCGCCGCCCACGAGGTGATGGAGCGCGAGGACGGGCTGCTCTACGTCGGCGACCCGTCCGACTACTTCGCGCCGTTTCGCCGCTGGCCGGCCGCCGAGCGGAAGGCGATGCGCTTTGTCCGGGGACGGACACTCGACGTGGGCGCCGGCGCGGGCCGCGTCGCGCTGCACCTCCAGGAACGTGGACACGAGGTGGTCGCGATCGACACGTCGCCGCTCGCGCTCGAGGTCTGCCGCCGCCGCGGGGTGAAGCGCACCGAGGTGCGCTCGCTCGCCGACCTCGACGGGCTCGGCGTCTTCGACACCGTGCTGATCCTCCGCAACAACCTCGGCCTGGCCGGAAACGCCTCGAGAAGCCGTGCGACCTTCGCCGGCTTCGCGGCACGGCCGGCGCTGATCACGGACAGCGTCGATCCCTCACGCATCACCGATCCGATCATGCGCGACGGTGCGGCGAACGGCCTGCGCTTCCGCGTCCGGTTCCGGATCTCGCGACTCCGTGGTTTCGCTACGTGATGCTCACGCCGGAAGAGCTCGAGGCCCAGGCCGCCGGGACCGGCTGGCACGTGGCCCGCCTCATCACGGACGACTCGCCGCGCTACGTCGCGGTGCTCGAGCGCGACCGCGACTAGCGGGCCGCGAGCTGGTCGGCCTCGGCGATCGGATCGGCGGCGAGCGGCTGGGCGCCGGCGGCCTCGGCCAGCTCGGGGGTCGCCCCGGGGCCGCCCAGGGCGAGGCGAGTGCGCACGGAAAGCCGGCGCAGGGCCGCGATCGCCTCGGCGTCGAGCGAGTCTGCCGTGGTCATCCCGATGACGACCACGCCCGGTGAGAGCTCGTCGACCGCCTCCGTGAGCGTGTCGATCGGCGTGTCGGTGCCGAGGTACGTGATCCGGAAGCCGCGGGCGCGCAGGGCCAGGCCGAAGATGATCACGGCGAGGTCGTGCTGCTCCCCCGGAGCGCAGGCGAGCAGCGCGCGCTCGCCCGTTCCCTGGCCCCAGCCGCGCGCGAGGCCCAGGAGGCGGCCGCGGAGCACGTTGCTCGCGAAGTGCTCCTGGGCGACGCTCGCCTCGCCTCGCTCCCAGCGGTCGCCCAGCTCGTGGAGATACGTGAGGACCACATGGAGGACGGTGTCCAGGCTGAGCGCCGCGAGCATCCGGTCGAGCGCGCGGTTCGCGCGGGCGTCGTCGAAGTCGTCGAGCGCGGCCTCGAGCTCGCGGGCGTCCGCATCGGCGTCGCCTGCGTCCGCGCGATCGACCGCGGGCTCGGGCCCGGCGGCCAGGACGAGACGGGCGGCCTCGGCCGCGGAGTAGCCGCGTTCGAGATTCGTCCGCATGGCGCGGACGCGGCGCTCGTCGTCGGTCGAGTAGAGGCGGAAGCCGCCCGACGAGCGCGAAGGCTCGAGCAGCGAGTAGCGGCTCTCCCAGGCTCGCAGCAGCTCGGGCGCTACGCCGACACGCCGGCTCAGCTCCCCGATCCGCAGAAGTCCGTCCTGCTCGTTCACAGGCAGAGTGTACAGAACTTCGACACACTCTTGACAGACCTCGTCGAACGTCGCTACCTTACTTGGACAAAACCTCTACAGAAGGGAGCCGTCATGAAGTACCTCGACATCTCTCGCCGCGGTGTTGCTCATCGTCGGCGGCCTGAACTGGGGTCTCGTCGCGATCGCCGACTTCGACCTCGTCGCCTGGGCCGTCGGTCTCGAGTTCGGCGAGACGAACGCCGTGAGCCGGATCGTGTACGGGCTCGTCGGTCTCGCCGCCGTGTACCAGATCGTCCAGCAGGCCGCGATTCGCCGCCGCTGGGCCTCCGAGCCCCACGCAACCGCTGCGTAGGTCACCCTCAGGGGCCGGCCGCGCCGACACGGCGACGGCCGGCCCCACTCCCATGCCCACGATTCACACCCGCGCCTCGCTCGACCCCGACGGCGCCGTCACCACCGAGCAGCGCGTCCGCCTCTCCCGTAGCGCCGTTGCGTGGAGCGACGAGGGCGTCCGCGAGCTCGCCGACACCTACTGGCGCGAGGTCGCCCACGTCACGCGCGGCCTCGTTCGCGCCCGGAAGCGCGGTCACGGCGTCGAGCTCCGTCTGCTCGGTGGGCCGTCCCTCCTTCGCTTCGGGCCGCCCCGGCTGCACGTCGGGCCCGACTTCGTCTCCTGCAGCTACCCGATCGCCGGCGGCCTGCTCGCGCGCGTGCGCGGCGGGTCTCTCACGCTCGCCCAGTCCGGAGCCGACGAGCCCGAGGTTCGCACCACAGTGTCCGGCTTCCACCCGAGCCTCGCCGCCCGGCCGGGCTTTCCCGCCTGGACGGGAGCGCTGTACGCACGCGGCCAGGCGCGCATCCACGACGCGGTCGGGCGCCGGTTCCTCGCCGGCCTGACGGGCGAGCGAGACGCAATGAAGGTCGCCGTCCTCGGAGCGACCGGGACGATCGGCAGCGCGCTCGTGCCCGTTCTCGCGAGAGAGCATGAGGTGGTCGCGATCGCGCGTCACCTGCCCGAGCGCACGGCCGGCCGGCATCGAGTGGCGCGCGGCCGACGTGACCGACGAGCCGAGCCTGCGCGTCGCGCTCGCCGGACGTGGACGTCGTCTACCACCTCGTCCACTCGCTGGGCTCGAAGGACTTCGAGGAGCGCGACCGTCGCGCCGCGGACGCGGTCGCCGCTGCTGCCGCCGCCGTGCGGCGCCGAGCAGATCGTGTACCTCGGCGGGCTCGGCGACGACGCGCCGGATCTCTCGCCGCACCTGCGCAGCCGCGCCGAGACCGCCGTCCGGCTCGCCGCCGGCCCGGTGCCGGTGACGACGCTGGGCGCCGCGATGATCATCGGCCGCGGCAGCGCCGCGTTCGAGACGATCCGCGCGCTCGTCGACCGGCTCCCCGGGATGATCTGCCCGCGCTGGGTCGGAGTCGAGACGCAGCCCGTCGCGCTCGACGACGTCGTCCGCTACCTCGCAGGCGTCGCCGGTCGGCCGGAGGCCTACGGCCGAACCTACGACGTCGGCGGTCCAGAGGTGATGACCTACCGGACGATGATCGAGCGAATCGCCCGCCTGCGCGGCAAGCACCCGCTGATCGTCGAGGTCCCGGTGCTGACGCCGCGCCTCTCGTCGCTTTGGCTGCACCTCGTCACACCCGTGAACGCAAGCGTCGCGCGACCGCTCGTGGAGGGCCTGCGCACCCGGACGGTCGCGCGCGAGACGCGCATCCGCGAGCTCGTCCCCTTCGAGCCGACGCCGTTCGACGACGCGGCTCGGGCGGCGCTCGAACCGGCTTAGCTCTCGGCCCCGTCGATCAGACTCGATGGCGGCGGATACGCTCCGCCGCGGTGACGAACGCGATCGAGGTTCACGGCCTGCGCAAGGCGTACGGTCCGCGGGAAGTCCTGCACGGGCTCGACCTCGTCGTTCCCACGGGCGAGGTGTTCGCGCTGCTCGGCCCGAACGGCGCCGGGAAGACGACCACGGTCGAGATCCTCGAGGGCTACCGCCGCCGCGACGACGGCGAGGTGCGCGTGCTCGGCACCGACCCGGAGAAGGCCGACGGCGCCTACCGCGCCCGGATCGGGATCGTCCTCCAGTCGTCGGCCGTGTATCCGACGCTTCGAGTGCACGAGATCCTGGAGCTCTTCGCCGGCTACTACCCGGCGCCGCGCTCACCGGACGACGTGATCGCACTCGTCGGCCTGGCGGAGCGGCGAGACCAGCGCGTCCGCACGCTCTCCGGTGGCCAGCTGCGCCGCCTCGACCTGGCGCTCGCCCTCGTCGGCGATCCCGAGCTGATCTTCCTCGACGAGCCGACGACCGGCTTCGACCCGGCCGCGCGCCGCCAGGCCTGGGAGACGATCCGCGGCCTGCGCGAGCTCGGCAAGACGATCCTCCTGACGACGCACTACCTGGAGGAGGCGCAGACCCTCGCCGACCGGCTCGCGATCCTCCGCGACGGCCGCATCGTCAGCGTCGGCACGCCGCGCGAGCTGCTCGCGGGCGACGGGCTGGTCGAGATCCGCTACCGACGCGACGGCCAGGAGGTCGTGGTGGAGACGACCGAGCCGACGCGCGTCCTGAACGAGCTGACCGCCGAGGCGCTCGCCCGCGGCGAGGAGCTCGAGGGCCTCGAGGTGCACCGCCGCTCGCTCGAGGACGTCTACCTGGAGCTGACCGAGTGACACTCTTCCTCCGCGAGCTCCGCGCCCAGCAGCGGCTCTACTGGCGCAGCCGCGAGGCCGCGTTCTTCACCTTCCTGCTCCCGATCATCTTCCTCGTCCTGCTCGGCTCGGTGTACGGCGACGACGACATCGACGGGATCTCCGGCTCGACGTACCTGCTCGCCGGGCTGATCGGCTACGGCGTCGTCGCGACCGCGTTCGCCGGGCTCGCGATCACGCTCGTCCTGCGCCGCGAGTCCGGCGTGCTGAAGCGCGTGCGCGGAACGCCGCTCCCGACCTCGATCTACCTCGGCGCCGTGATCGTCTCCACGCTCGTCGTGCTCGCGATCCTGGTCGTCGCTCAGATCCTCGTCGGCGTCTACCTGCTGGACACCGCCTGGCCCGAGGCGCCGCTTCAGCTGGCCGTCGTGCTGCTGCTCGGCGCCGTCGTCTTCGCCGCGCTCGGGCTCGCGCTGACCGGGTTCGTCCGCAGCGCCGAGGGCGCCTCGGCCGTCGTGAATGCGATCTACCTGCCGCTCGTCTTCATCTCCGGCGTCTTCTTCAGCGTGGATGCGCTGCCCGCGTTCCTCCAGGCGATCGCCGAGATCTCGCCGCTCACGTATCTGCTCCGGCTCGTGCGCGACCTCTACATCGAGGGAGGCACCTTCGGGGACGCGGCCGCCGACCTCGCGGTTCTGGTCGCGTGGGGCGTTTTCGGGCTCGTCGTCGCGCTGCGGATGTTCCGCTGGGAACCCCGCGAGGCGACCTAGCCGGCCGCTACGGACACTCGTACTTGAAGTCGACGACGTCGCCGTTGCAGGTGTCGGCCGCCGTGCCTCCGTACAGCTCGTCGTAGCCGCCGTCCACCGCGTTCAGCGTGTCGATGTCCGCCTCTCCGGACAGGTAGTCGGTGCCGTCGTCGCCGGTGAGCGTGTCGTTGCCGGCGCCGCCGAAGAGCCGGTCGGATCCGCCGCCGCCCGACGCGGTGTCCACACCGGCCTGCCCGTAGAAGCGGTTGTCCAGCGCGTTCCCGACGAACACGTCGTTGTTGCTGCCGCCGTAGAACGTCTCGAAGTCGCCGGCGACGTTGTCGAGCTCGCCGGCCGCGCCGTCGTTCGCGAGCGCGTCGACCAGAATCTGGACGGCGGCCGAGCGGCCGTTGTAGTTGACGGTGTCGTAGCCGGAGCCGCCGAAGAGCTGGTCGGTCCCGTTCGAGACCGAATCCTCGTACACCCAGTCGTCGCCGGCGCTGCCCTTGACGGTGTCGTTGCCGGGCCCGCCGTACAGGTAGTCCTCGCCTGTGCCGCCGTCGATCACGTCGTTCCCCTCGGCGCCGTTGATGCTGTCGTCGTCGGCGCCGCCGGTGATCGTGTCGTTGCCGGAGGAGACCCCGAAGCCGCCCGTGAGGTCGTCGGCGCCGGCGCCGCCCGAGACCACGTCGTTGCCGTCGCCGCCGTCGAGCGTGTTGGGGCCCGAGTTGCCGACGAGCCGGTCGTTGCCGGTGCCGGAGTAGATCGCCTCGATGTCCGAGTGGATGTTGTCCTTCTCCCCGGTGAGACCGTCGTTCGCGTGGTTGTCGGGCGAGAGCTTCAGGTTGCCCGAGCGCTGGTAGTAGTAGGAGTAGTCCCTGCCTGGGCCGCCGCGAAGATCGTCGGCTCCGTCGAAGCCGGCCTCGGCATAGAACACATCGGCTCCGCGGCCCGCCGCTGGCCGTGTCCTTCCCCGACCCGGGTGTGAGCGAGTCGAGCGCGTCGCCGCCGTCCAGACGATCCCGTCCGGCATACCCGTAGAGCGCGTCCGACCCGCCGCCTCCGCTCAGACGATCGTTTCCGGTGTCGCCGGAGACCGTGTCGGCGTTCGAGCCGCCGGTGAGAAGGTCGTTCCCCGGACCACCGGACAATGCGACGATTCCGGGATGCGTGCCGCCGGTTCCGAAACCGCCCGCCGCAGAGAGGATGTCGGGGCCGGCGCCGCCCGTGAGCGTCCAGTCCTCGACGCCCGTCGTCAGCACGTCGGCGTCCCCGTCGCCGTTCAGGTTCGCGGCGGTCGGGCCCAGCCGAATCGTGTCGGCGTTCGAGCCCCCGTCGACGACCACCTTGTCGGTGCTGGCGCCGAGATTCACGTGGAACTCGATCTCCGACACGCCGCGCGACTCCTTGGTCTTGCCCGGCGCGAACGGCCCGCCGGTGAGCGAGACCACGACGATCTGCTGCGCCGCGTCGGCGGTCACGAAGATCGAGTTCGTGTTCTTGACCGTCGCGGTTCCGCACTGGCCGAAGAATCCCGTCCCGTTCGCCATGATCTTGAGCCCCGAGCGGGTGAGGGTCACCGTGTCGAGCGCCGCGCTCATCGAGACGTCGACGCGCTTCTGCGCGCTCGAGTACGTGCAGTTCACGGCCGCCTGGGCCGGAGCGGTTGCAAACAGGGCGGTGAGCGCGAACGTCGAGGCAAGCGCGAACTTGCGAAGCATGGTGACCTCCAGATAGAGAGCGACGGCGACCCTCGCATCGTGGCAGCGGATGCGGAGGGACACAACGCTTCCCGGAAGAAGCTTTAGGTTTCCGCGGTGCGGAACCCGATGCGCCGGTGGCTGCCGTCGCAGAACGGCTTGTTGCCGGAGGCGCCGCAGCGGCAGAGCGCGACGCGGGTGTCCTCGCGGATCACGGTTTCGTCGTCGTCGACGAGCCGGACACGGCCCCGGACGAAGAGCGGGCCGTTCGGGCGCGGTTCGATCGTGGTCTGCGCGTCGGGCTCTTCCTGCGGCCCGCCGTCGAGCCGGCGGAAATGGAGCGCACCGGTGGGGCAGGTGAGCACAGTCGCGGCGATCGCGTCGGCCTCGGCCGCCTCGGGATCGATCCACGGGCGCCGCGAGGCAGCGAACACGGCCGGCAGCGCGCGGGTGCAGTTCTTCGTATGGATGCAGAGGCGCGGCTCCCACAGCACCTCGATGCGGTCGCTCGCGTAGGCGCGGCGCGGGCCGCGCTCGGCCTCAGGACGCGGCGACGAGATCCGCGTACTCCGGATGGCGCGCGATGTACGCGCGAACGAAAGGACAGAGCGGCACGACCTCGAGCTCGCGCCCGCGAATGTCGTCGAGCGCGCCCTTCACGAGCGCCGACCCGAGCCCCTGTCCCTCGAAGGCCGGGTCGACCTCGGTGTGGTAGAGGACGATCTTCCCGTCCTTCAGGCCGGAGGCGATCAGCCCGGCCTCGGCGCCGTCGACCGTGAGCAGGTACTTGAGCCCGTCGTCGCTGCGGGTGATGCGCGTGTCGGCCATCGCGGGCACGGTACCCGGGAAACCGGCGCTACGCTGCGTTTCCGAGCCCCCGTAGCTCAGTGGATAGAGGAACACGGGGAAACCCATGGTTCCCCGTGGGCCCCCTCCTTAGGGCGAGCTACGCTGCGTTGCAGAGCCCCCGTAGCTCAGTGGATAGAGCAGTGGTTTCCTAAACCGCGTGCGCAAGTTCGATTCTGCCGGGGGCACTAGCGTCCCGAAGTCGGCCGCGCGCGGCCTGCAGTGGCCGAGTACGCGTCGTCGACGACCAGCGTCGCCTTCACGCCGCGGTGGCCGAACGCGTCCTCGAAGCGGTCGAGCGGAACGCGCAGGCCGACGAACTGCTCCAGCGTCTCGGGCCAGCGTACGCGGGCGCGATCGAGGCTGCCGACCGCCGCCACCCAGTCCTGGCGGTGCGCGTTCACGCTGCCGAAGACCGCCCGGTTCTCGATGATCGCATCGACCCCGAGCACGCGGCCGTCGAGCTCGACCTGTTGCTCGCGCGCGTCGAGGCCGAGCAGACAGGCGACGCCGTTGCGCCGCAGCAGGCCGAGCGTGTCGGCCATCACCTGCGCGTTCCCGGTCGCCTCGACGACGAGGTCGAAGCCGCCGAGCTCGCTGCGCAGAGCCGCGAGCGGCGTCTCGGCCGTCGAGACGTAGCGGGCGCCGAGAGCCGTGACGAGCTCCGCGCGCAGGTCGCCCGCGGGGCTGCGCGCCGCCGTCCAGACGTCCAGCCCCTCGAGCCGGAGCAGCATGGTCGAGAGCATCCCGATCGCCCCGGCGCCGAGCACGAGCACCCGCTCGAGGCGCCACGGCTGGCGGCCGCCGATCGCCTGCGCGTGCCGGATGCCCCTCGCGCAGATCGACGTCGGCTCCGCAAGCACGCCGAGGCGGCCGAGCGCGGGCGGGATCCCGATCAGCTGCGCGGGATCCTCCGCGACGAGCTCCCGCGCGAAGCCGTGGAGGCGCGTGATCCCGCGCTCGCTGTAGTCGCCGGTGAGGCACGAGTCGGGCGATCCTTCCTCGCACGCCACGCACCGCATGCACGAGCGGCGCACCATCGCGGTCACGAGGTCGCCGCGCCTGAAGCCGTGTCCGTCGCGCTCGACGGCCGCCAGCACCTCGTGACCGAGCACGAGCGTCGACTCGCCGTCGGGCGCCACGCCGAAGAGCCCCTCGGAGATCTCCCGGTCGGTTCCGCAGACGCCGACCTCGAGCGTGCGCAAGAGCACGTCGCCGGCGCCGACGCTCGGCTCGGGAACCTCGGCGACGCGCGTCGAGTGCGCCGCGCCGGGCTCGGTGACGAGCGCGAGCATCAGGCCGCCGTGAGGCCGCCGTCGATGACGAACACCGTGCCGGTGACGAACGCGGCGCCGTCGGAGGCGAGGTAGGCGATCGCCTCGGCGATCTCGTCGGGCGTGCCGAGGCGCCCCATCGGCTGGCGGGCGCGCAGCGCGTCGAGCGACTCGCCCGACTCCTCGACCAGGCGGCGCACCCACGGCGAGTCCACCGTCCCCGGGCAGACGGCGTTCACGCGGATGCCGTCCGCGACGTGGTCGACGGCGAGCGCGCGCGTCAACGAGACGACGGCGCCCTTGGAGGCCGAGTAGGCGGCGCGGTTTCGCAGTCCCACCAAGGCGGCGACCGACGCGACGTTGACGATCGCGCCGCCGCCGCGGGCGGCCATGTCCGGAATCGCGTGCTTGCAGCACAGGAACGTCCCGCGCACGTTGACGGCGAACACGTTCTCCCAGACGTCGAGCTCGGTGTCCGGAGCGTTGGTCGTCGAGCCGATCCCGGCGACGTTCACGAGCACGTCGAGGCCGGCCATCGCCGGCGCAACGTCGCGCTCGTCGCGGACGTCGAGGACGAGGGACTCCGCCCGGTCGCCCAGCTCGCCGACGAGCGCGTCGAGCGGCTCGCGGGCGATGTCGGCCAGCACGACGCGCGCGCCCTCCGCGTGCAGGCGCCGCGCCGTCGCCTCGCCGATCCCGGACGCCGCGCCGGTGACGAGAGCCCGCTTGCCGGTGAACCGCGCCTCGCTCATGCCGGCCATAACCTTCCCCCATCACGGTCGACATCGCCATCCGTACGCGCGCGCTGCTCGGCGAGGGGCCTCGCTGGGACGCCGCGCGCGGGCTGCTCTGGATCGACGTCGAGGCGGGCGAGCTGCACGTCTTCGACCCGGACGCCGGCCACGACCGCAGCATTCCGCTGGGGAGCAGGGTCGGCGCCGCCACCCCGACGACCGCGGGCGATCGCGTGCTCGTCGCCCTCGCCGACCGCCTGGCCATGGTCTCCCTGGAGGACGGTTCTCTGGAAACCCTCACGCTCGTCCCGCACGGCGAGGACCTGCGCCTGAACGACGGCGCCTGCGATCCGGCGGGCCGCTTCTGGGTCGGGAGCATGGCGCTCGACGAGCGGCCGGGCGCGGCGGCGCTCTACCGCTTCACGCCCGGCGACGGCCTCGAGCAGGTGCTCGACGGGGTTGGGCTCTCGAACGGGATCGGCTGGTCGCCGGACGGCGAGCGGATGTACTACATCGACTCGCTCACGTACCGGGTGGACGTCTTCGACTTCGACGTTGCCGCCGGGACGATCTCCGGCCGCAGGCCGTTCGTCTCGGTCGACCCGTCGGACGGGATTCCGGACGGCCTCGTCGTCGACGACGAGGGAGGCGTCTGGGTCGCGCTCTTCGGCGGAGGCGCGGTGCGGCGCTACACGCCGGACGGCGCGCTCGACCGCGTGCTCGAGCTGCCGGTGGAGAAGGTGACGGCGTGCTGCTTGGGCGGCGACGACGGGCGCTCGCTCTACGTCACGACCGCGAGCCTCGGCGTGGACGATCCGCTCGCCGGAAGCGTGTTCGTCGCGCGCGTCGACGTGCCGGGTCCGCCCGCGCGGCCGTTTCACGCCGGGTGAGGCCGCAGGACGGCGCCCTCCGAGGCCGAGCCGACGAGGGCCCGGTAGCGCGCGAACACGCCGATCTCGTACGGAAGCGGCGGCGGCTTCCAGGCGGCGAGGCGCGCGGCGATCTCCGCGTCGTCGAGCTCGAGGCGGAGCGTTCCCGCGTCCACGTCGATTCCGATCAGGTCGCCGTCGCGGACGATGGCGAGCGGCCCGCCCCGCGCGGCCTCCGGCGCGACGTGCCCGACCATCAGGCCCCGGGTCGCGCCCGAGAAGCGCCCGTCCGTGACGAGCGCGACCGACTCGCCGAGACCCGCGCCGACGACTGACGCCGTCACGCTCAGCATCTCCCGCATCCCCGGCCCGCCGGCCGGGCCCTCGTAGCGCACGACGAGCACGTCGCCCTCCCGCACCTCGCCGGAGCGCACCGCAGCGGCGGCGGCTTCCTCGCTGTCGAAGATCCGCGCGGGCCCGCGGTGCGTCCGGTGCCCGGCGCCCGAGTACTTCACCAGGCTGCCGTCCGGCGCGAGGTTGCCGCGCAGGACGTGCAGCGCGCCGGTCGCCTTGAACGGCGCCTCGACGGAGAAGATGACCTCGCCGTCCGGCGGCGGCGCGCCGTTCGGTCGCGGCCTCGAGCGTCGACCCCTCGACGGTCGGCGCCGAGCCGTCCACGTGGCCCGCCCGCACGAGCTCGCGGATGAGCGCGGCCGTGCCGCCGGCGCGATGGAAGTCCTCGGCCATGAAGCTCCCCGACGGCGCCAGGCTCGCGATCACGGGCGTCCGGGCGCCGACCTCGGCGAGCTCGTCGAGCGAGAGGTCGACCCCGGCCTCGCGCGCGATCGCGAGGAGGTGGAGGACGCCGTTGGTCGAGCCGCCGCTGGCCACGATCCCGGCCATGGCGTTCAGGAGCGCGCGCCGGTCGAGGAAGGTTCGCGCGGTCACGCCTTGCGAGGCCAGCTCGACCGCGAGCTCGCCGGCGCGCTCGGCGGCCTCGGCCTTCGCCGCGCTCTCGTCGGCGGGCACGAGGCCGTCGCCGATCCGCGCGATGCCGAGGCAGTCGAGCGCCACCGCCATCGTGTTCGCCGTGAAGTGGCCGGCGCACGTGCCGCCGGCCGGGCACGCATGCCGCTCGAGCTCGTCGAGCTCGGCCCGCGTGATCAGCCCGCGCTCCTCCGCGCCCACCGCTTCCCAGACGTCCTGGATCGTCACCTGCCGCCCGCCCATCCGTCCGGCGCGCATCGGCCCGCTGTAGAGGACGACGGCCGGCTTGTCCACCCGCGCGAGCGCCATCAGGGCGGCCGGCACGGTCTTGTCGCAGCCGACGACGCAGACGACGGCGTCGAAGTCGTGCGCGTGGACCATGAGCTCGATCGAGTCGGCGATCACCTCGCGCGAGATCAGCGAGGCCCGCATCCCCGGCGTCCCCTGCGACTGGTTGTCCGACACCGCGATCGTGTTGAAGCCGAGCGGGACGCCCCCGGCCGCGGCGACGCCCTCGGCGACGCGATCGGCGAGCTCGCGCTGGTTCAGGTTGCAGGGCATCGTCCCCGTCCACGTCGAGGCGATGCCGACGATCGGGCCTCCCAGGCGGGCCGGGTCGATGCCCATGGCCCGGAAGTGCGCCCGCGCGGGAGCGCGCTCGGCGCCGGTGGCGAGCGCCTCGCGGGCCCGGCGGCGGAGCGCGTCCTGCTCGCCGGACGCCATCGCGCTAGAGCCGCACCGGTTGCCGTCCGCGGCCGCGCGGTAGAGCGCCTCGATCGCGCGTGCCTGGCCGAGCGCGTCGTCGCGGCCGAGGAGGGGCTCCGCGTCGCCGCGGATCGCGTCGCCGAGGTTCTCGAGCTCCAGGCGGTAGGAATCCTCGGGCTCGAGCTCGATCCGCTCCACGCCGGCGGCGGTTCGATGCTCGATCACCGGCCTCCGGCAGTGCCACGGATCGTCGAGAAAGAGCGAGCCCTCCTCGCCGATCGCCTCGAGCTCGTCGCGCACCGGGAGGACGAGCCCGCAGTCGATCTCGGCGAGGACGTCGCCGGGGAAGCGCATCGTCGCGGCGAAGAGCTCGTCCACGCCGGACGCCGACGAGACCTGCTCGCCGTACACCTGCTCGGGCTCGCCGGCGAGGAGCCGGGCGCCGGAGACGCAGTAGCACCCGACGTCCATGAGCGCCGCCGCCGTCGAGGTCGGCGTTGAGGCGGACGTTCGACGTGTCCGAAAGCGGAAAGCTGAACGCCGCGCGCACGAGCCGCAGTCGCCCGATCGCGCCGCCGTCCACGAGCTCCTTCAGCCGCTTCGTCTGCGGGTTGTGGCGCCACATGAACGCCTCCATGAGGATCCGCCCGGCGCCGTCGGCGGCGTCGAAGGCGCGTTCGACCTCCTGCGGGTGGCGGCTGAGCGGCTTCTCGCAGAGGACGTGCTTGCCCGCCTCGAGCGCTCGGATCGACCAGTCGACGTGCATCGAGTTCGGCAGCGAGATGTAGACCGCCTCGACGTCGGGGTCCGCGAGCAGTTCCTCGTAGCTGCCGTACGAGCGCTCGATTCCGCGCCTGCGGGCGTAGGCCTCGGCGCGGCCGGCGTCGCGGCTTCCGACCGCGAGCACCTCGACGCGGTCCGACTCCGCGGCGCCCCTGAGCACCTTGTCGTTGATGTCGGCGGTGGAGAGAACGCCCCACCTGACTGCGTCGCTCATCCCCAGGACTCCTCGGTCACCGGCCGGAAGGCCGTCTCCAGGATGCGGTGGTTCCTCGGCCGGGTGAGCACGAACACGACCACCTCGGCCACGTCCTCGGAGCTCATCATCCCGGCCAGCGCGGGCATGTCAGGGGTTCGGCCGCGCCCCATCGCGAAGTCGGTGGCGACGCCGCCGGGGCACACGTTCGAGCAGCGGACGCCGTGCTCGCGCAGCTCGTGGTCGAGCGCCCGCGTAAAGCCGACCTGCGCGAACTTCGACGCGCAGTACACGGCCTCGAAAGGAAGCCCGCGCCGCCCGGCCTCGGAGGCGAGCGTGACCATGTCGGCCGCATCGCTGCGGATGAGGTACGGCAGCACCGCTTTGGCCGCGTAGATCGTCCCCTTCACGTTGACGTCGATCATCTCCTCCAGCTGGTCGGCCGGGAGATCCAGGAACGGCCCGTACGCGCCGACACCCGCGTTCGCGACGAGGATGTCGATCCCGCCGTGCCGCTCGGCGGTCTCGGCCGCGAGGGCTTCGAGGTCCTCGGGCCGGCGCACGTCGCACGGCCGTGCGACCGCGCCGTCGATGCCGAGATCGTCCCCGCTGCGCGACGCCAGTCCGAGCTTGACGCCCTGCGCGTCGAGCGCCTTCGCGACGGCCGCCCCGATGCCCCGGCTCGCGCCGGTGACGAGGGCGACCTTGCCTTCGAGCGATGTCATGTGTCCTCCAGAGGTCGTAGGGCCGGATAGAGGGAGCGGAACCGGTCGTAGCCGCCCGCGTACGCGTCTACCCACTCCGGCTCGGGGTCGATCCGCCGGGTGACGCGCACGGTCGCGGCGACCGCCTCGTGGACGTCCGCGAACGTCCCGGCCGCGACTCCGCCGAGCAGCGCCGCGCCGTAGGCGGCGCCTTCCTCTGCGGCGGTCCGCTCGAGCGGCAGGTCGAGCACCGAGGCGACGATCCGAAGCCAGAGATCGCTGCGCGCGCCGCCGCCGGAGACGCGCGCCGACTCGGGCTCGACGCCGAGCGTCCGCAGGAGCTCGAGCGAGTCCCGAAGTCCGTAGGCGACGCCCTCGAGCACCGCGCGGACGAGCGCGCCGCGGTCATGGCGAAGCGAGAGGCCCGACGAAAGCGCCGCGCGCGTCCGGGTCGGCGTGCGGCGTCCGCTCGCCGGCCAGGTACGGAAGGAAGACGAGACCCTCGGCGCCCGGCGCCCAGCGCTCCGCCTCCGCCATGAGGGTGTCGTAGGACTCGCCCGGCGCGGCCACGTCGCGAAGCCAGCGCAGCGAGCCGGCCGCGGAGAGCATCACGCCCATCGCGTGCCAGCCGCCCGGCACCGCGTGGCAGAACGCGTGCACGCGGCCCTCGGGATCCGTGGCGAAGCCGGGCAGCGCCGCGAAGACGACGCCCGAGGTGCCGAGCACGACCGAGAGCGGTCCCGGGCCCGTCGACGCCGACTCCGAGCGCCCCGGCGGCCTGGTCGCCCGCGCCCGCGGCGACAGGGATCCCGTCGGCATGGCCCGTGACGGCCGGCGACTCGAACACGGGCGGAAGCCACTCGGCGGGAATCTCGAGCGCCTCGAGGATCTCGTCGCTCCAGCGCCGCTGCGCGACGTCGAAGAGGAGCGTTCCGGATGCATCGGCCACGTCGATCGCGTGCTCGCCCGTCAGGCGCAGCCGCACGTAGTCCTTCGGGAGGAGCACATGGGCGATCCGCTCGTACACCTCGGGCTCGTGGCGGCGCAGCCAGAGGAGCTTCGGCGCCGTGAACCCCGGCAGCGCGCGGTTGCCGGTCAGCTCGACCAGGCGGTGCAGGCCTCCGACCCGCGACTCGATCTCGGCGCACTCCGCGGCCGTGCGCTGGTCGTTCCAGAGGATCGCGGGCCGCAGCACACGCTTGTCGCGGTCGAGGACGACGAGGCCGTGCATCTGCCCGGAGAGGCCGATGCCCGCGACGTCGTCCCGGCCGAGCGCGTCGAGCGCCGCCCCGGTCGCGCGCCACCAGTCCTCGGGATCCTGCTCGGCCCAGCCGGGGTGCGGAGTCGAGAGCGGGTACTCCTCCTCGGCGCGCGCGAGCACCTCGCCGTCGGGCGAGAGCGCCAGGGCCTTGACGCCGGTCGTCCCGACGTCCAGTCCGACCAGGCGGGTCATTCGGTCGCGAGGCCGGCGTGCGCGATCGCCTCGCGGGCGAGCCGCTCGTCCACCTCGCCCGGCAGGCCGCTCACGCCGATCGCGCCCACGCGCCGCCCGCCGTCGAACGCCGCCACCCCGCCCTTGAAGAAGATGAAGAACGGATCGAAGCTCGCCAGCTCGGCGGGCTTTTCGGCCACCTTCGCGGCCAGCGCGCTCGTCGAGGTCTGGTCGCTGCGAGCGGCCGTGTAGGCCTTGCGCTGGGCGTTCAGCCGCGTGTCCGGCGCGGCCCCGTCCATCGTCGCCGCGGCGACGAGCTCGCCGTGGTCGTCCGCGACGAAGACCGACACGGGCCCGGACGCGGCCTCGACGACGGCGTCCACCATCGCGCGCGCCTGCTCGAGCCTCACGCTTCCGCTCCCAGCGCCGCGTAGACGAGCTCGTACGCGCGCACCGCGTCCTTGGCCGTCTGGGCCTTGCGCAGCTCGGCGTCGTCGATGCGCGCCGCGACCGAGTCGATGAAGCGCCACTGGAGCACGCTGCGGCGAACCGCCTCGACCTGGTCTTCGGTGTACGGGTAGAGGTCGAAGCCGAGCCGCTCGCCGTGCTCGCCGTAGGCCGCGCGGCGCAGCTCGACGGCCAGCTCGAGCGTCTCCATGAACGCGGTCGCGCCGACCATGTTGTCGTCGTCGAAGATGCCCCAGCCCGAGTTCGCGTGCTGGTGGCCGAGCAGTCCCTCGGCGGCGAGCATCGCCGCGTACTCGGCGAGATTCTCGCCGTTCATGAGCAGGTGCTGCCAGTCCATGTTCACCTTCACGTTGTCGAAGCCGCGGGCGCGCAACGTGTGGATGACGTGGAGCGTCATCCCGATGTTCCGCATGAGGATCTTCATCGCGGGCTCCGAGTTCTTGTGCTCGAGGAAGAGGTGGACCCCGTGCTCGCGGCACCGCTCGGCCGCCTCGCCGATGCCCTCGATGAGCCAGGCCCAGCTTTCCGCGTAGGGCGTCTGGAACGGGTAGTTGTAGCCCTCGATGCCCGGCCAGATGATGAAGTTCGCGCCGAGCGAGCCGGCGAAGTCGGCGGCGGCGCGGGTACGGCGGCGCGCCTCCTCGCGGGTGGCAGGGTCGGGCGAGACGAGGCCGCCGCGGCCGAACAGCGGGTCGAGGTGCAGCCCGGTCGCGATGCAGTAGATGTCGTGGCCGCCGAGCGCCTCGCGCACCTCGTCGAGGTTCGACTCGTTCAGCTCCTGCGGATAGTGGAACTCGTAGCCGTCGATCAGGTCGCCGAGACCGCCGACCGCGCGCCGCACGCGGTCCGCCGTCGACTCGCCGGCCCACTGCGGCTGGTAGCCGCCCGGCACGAACCGGGTCGCCATCGGTCCGAACGCCCAGATGCCAAGGCTCGTCTTCATTCGCTCACCCCCCGTACTCGATCTCCACTCGCCGGCCGGTCTCGGCCGACCGAACGATCGCGTCGCAGATCACGGCGCAGCGGTACCCGTCCTCGAACGTGGCCCCGTGCGGCGCGACGCCGTGCTCGCCGGCGATCGCGGAGAGCAGGTGGTGCACCTCGTGCGTGAACGTGTCGCCCCAGCCGACGATGTGGCCGGGCGGCCACCAAAAGCGCATGAACGGATGCTCCGGCTCGGTCACGAGAACGCGGCGGAACCACTTGCCGTCCGCAACCTGGAGCTCGTTCAGCCGCTCGACGTCGAACGAGAGCGCGCCGCGCGAGCCGTTCACCTCGAACGTGTTGTGGTTGATCCGCCCCGTCGCCAGGCGTGACGCCTCGAGCGTGCCGACCACGCCGTTTGCGAACTCGACCGTGGCCGCGAAGGTGTCGTCCACCCCGTGCCCCTCGATGAACGTCTTCGTGACCGCGTTGATCGCCACGGGCTCGCCGACGAGATACCGGCCGAGGTCGATGATGTGCGCGCCGAGGTCGCCGATCGCGCCGGAGCCCGCCGCCTCGCGGTGAAAGCGCCAGCTCGGCGGCGCGGTCACGCCCCACGACTGCAGGTAGCGCGCTCGGAAATGGAACAGATCGCCGAGGTCCCCGGCCTCGAGGATCTCGCGGGCCAGCCGGACGGCCGGAACGAAGCGGTAGTTGAAGCCGCACATGTGGACGACGCCCGCCTCCTCGGCCGCGCGCCAGATCGCGTGGGCCTCCTCGGCCGTCCGGCCGAGCGGCTTCTCGCAGAGGACGTGCTTGCCGTTCCGCGCCGCCTCGATCGTCGGCTCGGCGTGCAGGTCGTTGGGCCCGCCGTTGTCGAAGAGTCCGATCCGTTCGTCGCGCACCTGCTCGCGCCAGTCCGTTGTCGCCTCGGCCCAACCGTGCTCGCGTCGCGCCTCCTCCACCCTCTCCGCGGTCCGGCCGGAGATCGAGACGAGCTCCGGCAGGAGCGGCGGATGGAGCGCGGCCGCCTCGCGGAAGGCGCGCGAGTGCGCCTTGCCCATGAAGGCGTAGCCGAGCATCCCGACGCCGATGCTCTCGCTCATGCGCGATCCGAGCTCTCAGACGCCGCCGCGGGCCGCGCGACGCCGCTTCGAGATCGCGTCGACGAGCACGGCGGCGAGCAGCACGAGGCCGGTGATGACGAACTTCGTCCCCGAGGCGAGGCCGAGGAGATCCATCCCGTTCTGGATCGAGGCGATGACCAGGGCGCCGAGAAGGGCCGAGATCACGCGCCCCGTCCCGCCGAAGAGGCTCGTGCCGCCGATCACGGCGGCCGCGATGACGAGCAGCAGGAGGTTGCCGCCGCCCTGGTTCGTCGCGACCGAGCGGAGCCGGGAGGCGAGCATGATCCCGCCGACGCCGGCCATGAGGCCGCTGATCATGAAGACCATGATTCGCACCCGGTCGACGTTGATGCCGGCGCGGCGCGCCGCCTCGGCCGAGCCGCCGACCGCGTAGACGTGCCGCCCGAAGCGCGTGCGCGAGGCGATGAACGACCAGAACGCCAGGAGGAGCCCGAGGATCAGCGCGACCGTCGGGACGCCGCGGTCCCGGTTGCAGTACCAGATCGCGGTGAACGTGACGGCCGCGAGGCCGACGGTCTGCATGACGATGAGCGACATGGGCTTGGCGGCCAGGCCGCCCGCACGCCGGGTGAGCGCCCCCCGGAACTGGAAGATCGCGAAGAGGGCGACCGCGACGATGCCGAGGGCCCAGGCCACCGGATGGCTGAGGAAGTCGTTCGCGATCCCGACAACCGTGTCGTCCTGGATCCGGATCGTGCCCGCCGTCGAGTATTGCGTCGTCAGGATGAGAACGACGCCGGACCAGATGAGGAAACCGGCCAGCGTGACGACGAACGACGGCACGCCGGCTTTTGTGATCACAAGCGCCTGGAGGAAGCCGATCGTCGTCGTGCAAAGCAGCGCGAACGCGATCGCGGCCCACCACGGCCAGCCCGGATCGTCGGGTCGCAGGAGCAGCGTCATGACGACGCCGCCGACCGCGCTCACGAACGCGACCGAGAGGTCGATCTCGCCGATCAGGAGGACGAACACGATGCCGATGGCGACCGTCGCCACGGCCGCCATCTGGAGGATCAGGTTCGTGAAGTTCCGCGGCGTGAGGAAGTTGTCGTTCAGGACTGCGAGAAGATCACGAAGATGACGAGGAGGCCGACGATGATCGGCAGCGAGCCGAGCTCGCCGGCCCGGACGCCCTGCCACCACAGCCGGACGTAGCCGGAGAGCGTCTGGGACGCCCCCGCCTCGTCGACGAGCTCGGCGCCCGGAACGAGGCCGACTACCTGGGCGGCGGTCGGGTCGAGCGCCTGGTCGGGAGGAACGGGCGGGCCGCTCGTCATGCGTCGACCTCCACCGGTCGGTCCATCCCGGGAACGAACGCCAGCTTGCCGGCGGTGATCGCGTGGACGACCTCCTCCTGGGTCGTCTTCGCCGTCTCGTACAGGCCGACCTTCTGGCCGAGACGGAGAACCGTGATCCGGTCGGCGCACTCGAAGATGTCATGGAGGTTGTGCGAGATGATCGCGACGCCGAGATTCTTCTCGGCCAGGCGCCGCACGAGGTTCAGGACCTGCCGGGTCTGCACGACGCCCAAGGCGGCCGTGGGCTCGTCGAGGATGACGATCCGCGAGTTCCACATCACGGCCTTCGCGACCGCGACCGACTGGCGCTGCCCCCCGGACAGGCCGGCGACGGCCTGGCGGACCGAGCGGAGCGTCGTGACCGAGAGGCTGTCGAGCGTCTCCCGGGCGGATCCCTCCATGCTCGGCTCGTCGAGCACGACCCCGGAGCGGATGCGCTCGCGCCCGAGGAACATGTTGGCGACGACGTCGAGGTTGTCCGCCAGCGCGAGATCCTGGTACACGATCTCGATCCCGAGCTTCGCGGCGTCCCGCGGCCCGTGGATATGGACCTGGCTCCCGTCGACGAACACCTCGCCCTCGTCGAAGGGATAGATGCCGGCGATGCCCTTGATGAGCGTCGACTTCCCGGCCCCGTTGTCGCCGACGAGGGCCATGACCTCGCCGGGCCTGACCTCGAAGTCGACGCGGTAAAGGGCCTGGACCGCGCCGAACGCCTTCGATACGTTCCGGCACTCGAGGAGCGGCGCGTCAGCCATGCCTGATCTTCTCACGATGCGGCGGGGAAGGGGCGCCCTGTCGAGCGCCCCTTCCGCCATCGCTTCAGCTCAGCTGTTGTCCTTGCACCACTGGGTTTCGGCCACGTCGCCGGTGCAGATCTCCTCCACCGTGCGGAAGCCGTCCGCAATCACCGTGTCGGTGATGTTGTCCACGGTCACGCCGATCGGCACGAGCGCGAAGTACGGCACGGCCCCATCGGGCGAGTCGGTCGGCTGACCGTCCGCCGCCTTGATGCCGATGAGCGTCCACTCCGCGTCGGTCTCGACCGCGGAGATGTCGTCGCCGGCCCGAAGCGCGAGCGCCACGGCTGCGGCGACCTCGGCCTCGGACTGGATCGGCTTGTAGACCGTCATCGTCTGCTTGCCGAGCACGATGTTCTGGATCCCTGCGGCCGTCGCGTCCTGGCCGCTGACCGGAGCGCCCTTGATCCCGGCCGCCTCGAGCGCGTTGATCGCCGAGTTGCCGAGGCCGTCGTTCGCGCGCGAACACCGCGTCGACCTTGTTGTCCGCGTCGACCAGGATCTGCTCCATGATCGTCTGGGCCTGCGCGTTGTCCCAGCCGGGGACGTGCTGGTCGGCGACCAGCTCCCAGTCGCCGGCGTGCGACCCGCGCCTCGACCGTCTCGGCGTAGCCGTCGCGGAAGAGGAAGGAGTTGTTGTCTTCCTCGCCGCCGTTCAGCATCACGACCTTCGGCTTGTCGAGGCCGAGTTCGTCGATCACGGGCTCCATCTCCTCGGCCATCGTCGCGCCGACCTGGACGTTGTCGAAGCTCACGTAGGCATCGCCGCCGGAGCCGCCGGTGTTGAAGCGGTCGTACTCGACCACCTTGACGCCGGCCTCCTTGGCCTGGTCGATGATCGCCGCGCCGGAGCCGGTGTCGATGCTCACGAGGAGGATGACCGAGGCGCCGTCTGCGATCGCCTGCTCGGCCTGCGACTGCTGCTGGGCCGCGTCGCCCTCGGCGTTCACGATGGTGTGCTCGACGCCGGCCGCGGTAAAGGCATCTTCGAAGTACTTGCGGTCGTCGGTCTCCCAGCGCGACGAACTGGCGCTGTCGGGCAGGAGGACCCAGATGCTGCCCTCGCCTCCACCGCCCGTGCCGGTGCCCGCGGCGGCGCCTGTGGTGCCGCCGTTGTCGTCACCGCCGCACCCGGCTACGAACACTGCAAGCGCAAAGGCGAGCGCGAGGACCATGACGAGGCCCCACCTCGACCCTCTTTCGTTAGATCGGAAACTTGATGTCTTCACGTTCAATCCCTCCTCGTGAGCGCCGGGACGGCAGGCCCCAACTGAGGCGCAACAATATGACCCTCACCGGAAATCTACAACGTCAGAGCCGGTGACGCTCGCGTCGCTCGTGCCGATCGCTACGCGCACTCCGACTTGGAATCGATCGCGTCGCCGTCGGCAGCGATCGTTTCACCGCTCGCGGTGCCCGGCCCAGTCGAGCAGCTCCAGGACGCGCTTGTCCTTGACCTGGTCGAAATCGACGTACCAGTAGCCGACGGCGGCCATGAAGTCCGGCTGGACGACCGTGACGATGTCGTCGGCGCGAGCGCCGAAGGCGGCCACGGACTCGCCGGCCGCCACGGGAACGGCGACGACGACACGCTCGGCGCCGGCGGCGCGCGCCCACTGGACGGCGACCGTCATGGTCGCTCCGGTCGCGAGCCCGTCGTCGACCAGGATCACCGTCTTGCCGGCGACGGAGATCGAGGGCTGCGAACCGATGCAGCCGCCGGTCGAGCTTGACCGCCTCGTCGAGCGCCGCTTCGACGGCGCGGTCCGCCTCCTCGCCGGTCAGGCCGTCGCGCGCCCGCAGAAAGGTCGTGCCGTCGGGGGCGACCGCCCCGATGGCGTACTCCGGCTGACGCGGATGTCCCACCTTGCGGACGGCAAGCGCGTCGAGCGGAAGCCCGAGCACGGCGGCGACCGCGGCGGCGACCTCCACGCCGCCCCGGGCCAGCCCGATCACGACCCCGTCGTGAACGCCCCGCTCGGCGAGCACGGCGCCGAGCTCCCTCCCGGCCTCGGCGCGATCGGGGAACGGGAGGTGCGGCGTCATCGACGGTTCTCGGAACCGCCGCGCAGTCGTCGCAGACGCTTGATCCGGCCCCGCCCGCTCGGCCCGCTCTGCGGCCGCTTCGTCTTCACGAGCTCGCCGGGCCGAATGCCCCAGAGCCGGCGCCACTTGTGCGAGATCTTTCCCATCGATCCTCCCTTCCAGATCGGCCAGCAGCGGGAACGCGAACATGAGGAATCATCCGCACGCCGGCACCGCCCGCCATCAGCGCCCGGACGGATTTCCGGTGCGGCGAAGTACGGAACGGATCCGGTGGCTACAGGAGGAGCACGAGCCCGAGGGCGACGACCGACGCCGCGACGATCACGACGGCGCCCACAGCCGCGACGAGACCCGCCCGGCCGGTCGCGTGCTCTCCCATCACGTCCTCCGTGCGGCCGAGGGCCACGAGGAAGACGAGCAGCGGCAGCAGGAGCACCGCGTTCAGCACCTGGGTCAGGAAGAGCACCGGCACGAGCGGCACCGACGGGATGAGAACGACGAGCGCCCCGGTCACGAGGACGAACGCATAGGTGCCGTAGAAGACCGGCGCCTCGCGCACGGGGTCGTCGAGCGCGGCCTCGTAGCCGAGCGTCTCGCTCACCGAGTAGGCGGTCGTGAGCGGCAGGATCGCCGCCGCGAGGAGGCCGGCCCCCACGAGCCCGGCCGCGAAGAGCAGCGCGGCCGCGTCGCCTGCGAGCGGGCGCAGCGCCTCGGCCGCGTCGGCGGCGCTGTCGACCGACTGCCCCGCCGGGTGGAGCGTCTCGGCGCACGCGATCACGACGAACGCCCCGATGATCCCGGTCATGAGCGCGCCGGCGACCACGTCCACCCGTTCCCACTTGAGGTCGCGAGGAGTGAGGCGCTTGTCGACCGCGTACGACTGGATGAACGCGAGGCCCCACGGCGCAAGCGTCGTCCCGAGGGTCGCCGTCACGGCCAGCAGCGCGGCGGAGGTGGTGTCCATGCGCGGCACGACCGCGCCCTGGGCGGCCGCTCCCCAGTCGGGCCCGGCGATGAGCCCGGCGCCGACGTAGGCGACGAGCGCCGCGCTGAGCGCGAGCAGCACATGCTCGACGCGGTGAAAGCGGCCGCGCAGGACGAGCAGCGCGACCCCGAGGGCCGCGAAGGGAACCGCGACCAGGCGGCTCAGTCCGAGCAACTCCGCCCCGGCGGCGATGCCCGCGAACTCGGCCATCGCCGTGCCGACGTTCGCGATCACGAGCGCAACCAGCGCCAGGGCGGCCCAGCGCACGCCGTACCGGTCCCGGATGAGGCCCATGAGCCCCTGACCGGTGACGATGCCGACCCGGACCGCCAGCTCGTGGAAGACGATCAGGCTCGCGGTCGCGATCGCGAGCACCCAGAGCAGCTCGTAGCCGTACTCGGCGCCGAGGATCGAGTAGGTCGCGATCCCGGCCGGGTCGTCGTCCGACAGGCCGGCGAGAAGCCCAGGGCCGATCACCGCCGCGAACGCGATCCAGGTTCTACGCACGCCGGCGCCGCAGGATCCGGTGGCGACGGAACTTGGATGCGCCGGGCAGCCGCTCGGCGAGCAGCTCCTCGAGCACATCGTCGACCGCCACCGCTCCGACCAGCCGCCCGTCGGCGTCCACGACCGGAAGGGCGAGGACGTCCTCGAGGGCGAAGCGATCGACGATCTCGGCGAGCGACGCGGCCTCGGTGACCGGGGCGACCGGGATCGGAGTGACCCGGCCCGCGAGCAGCTCGAGCGGCGAGACGATCCCGTGCGGCCGGCCGTCGGAATCGGTGACGAAGACGGTCTGGAGGCTCTGGAGCCGTGGCGGGCGTGCGAGCAGCTCCTGCGTGATCGTCGCGGCGTCCTCGCCGCTCCGGGCGACCCGGACGTCGGTCGTCATGAGCCCCGCCGCCGTCGCCGGCGCGAAGGCCAGCAGCCGCCGCAGCTCGGACGCGCGCGCCGCCGGAAGCTCCCGCAGCAGCGGCTCGAGCCCGTCGGAGCGCACCTGGCGAAGAACCGCGACCGCGTCGTCCTCCGGCATGCGCTCGACGAGCGCGGCCGCTTCGGCCGGGGCGAGGCGGGCGATGAGGTCGCCGCCGACCTGCGGCCGTCCCAGGCCGAGCGCGTGCGCCGCGGTGTCGGGCGGCGAGACGCGCAGCAGCGCGGCGCCGTGCTCCGGGGGCACGCGGGCGAGCAGCTGCGCTAGCTCCGCGGCGTCGAGCCCGGCGATGCGGTCCGGCCGCGACTGGAGCATGAGCTCGGGCGCGCGACCCGAGACGAAGCGGAGGTGCGTCCACTCGACCGTCTTCTCCGGCGTGCGGCGCACGAGCCGGCCGAGCCCGATGCGACGCAGCACCGATGCGAGGCCGGTGTCGACGGCGCAGACTCGGAGCACGCCGTCGGGGTCGCGATCGAGCTCGACGTCGCCGACGCGGGCGAGCCGCTTCCCGCGGAGGTCGACGATCTGCGTGTCGAGCACGTCGCGCGCGAGGGCGAGCAGGTCCGGCTGCGAGGGCTCCGAGCGGGCGGGGAGCGATCCGCGAAGCCTGACGCCGGCGGCGGCGAAGGAGGCGACGTCGCTCCACGGGATCCGGACTGGAGCGCGGCGGCGGCCGCCCACCTCGACGGCCACGACCGGCGGGCGGTCGTCGTCGATCGACGCGACCAGATCGGAAACCCGGCCGACCTTGCTTCCGCGTTGGTCAAGGACGGCCGTGCCGAGCAGACCGGTCAGCGAGAGTCGGCCTCTCGAGGGTTCCACACAGGGATCATCCGGCCGAGGGCGCCGCGTGCCATCAGCGCCGAGCCGGATTTTCGGCGCGGCGAAGTACGGAGCCTGACTCGGCGGCCGGAGAGCGTCTGCGCACGAAGGCGCGCCGCAGCTCGTCGGTGCCCCAGACGATGAACGGGAACGGGACGAGGAAGGCGAGCTCCTGCCAGCCGAGCGCGGCCGTCCCGAAGAGCGACTGGAAGGCCGGGATGTAGAGCAGCGCCGCGAGGAACAGCAGCTCGGCGGCGATCCCGCCCAGGAGGTACGGGTTGCTCGCGAAGCCGACGCTGCGAAGCGAGGCGCGCTCGGTCCGGGCCGCGACGGCCGTCCCGACCTGGCAGGCGACGATTCCGGCGAACGTCATCGTGGTCGCCTGGATGTAGGCGCTGTGGAGCGGCGAGCCCTCGCTCACGTCGTCCCCGGGGCTCCAGCCGTTTCCGAGGAGCACGAAGAAGTACCCGGCGAGGACGAGCGCCGCCTCGACCAGGCCCAGGTAGATCCAGGCGCGGACGAGCAGGCCGTTTCCGACCACGCTCTCGGATCGCTTGCGCGGCGGCCGCTCCATGATCCCCGGCTCGGCCGGCTCGCGTCCGAGCGCGAGCGCGGGCAAGACCTCCGTGCCGAGGTCGATCGCAAGGATCTGGAGCACCGTGAGCGGCAGCGGCACGTTTCCGCCCGACAACGCGAAGACGAGGAAGGGGACGACCTCGGGCGTGGCGTGGGCGAAGATGTAGAGGATGAACTTGCGGACGTTGTCGTAGACGCGGCGTCCGGCCTCGACCGCGGTCACGATCGAGGCGAAGTTGTCGTCGGTGAGGATCATCGTCGAGGCCTCGCGCGCGACGTCCGTGCCGGACCGCCCCATGGCCACCCCGATGTCGGCGCGCCGCAGGGCCGGCGCGTCGTTCACGCCGTCCCCGGTCATCGCGACCACATGGCCCTCGGCCTTGAGCGCGTCCGCGATCCGCAGCTTCGCCTCGGGCGACGCCCGCGCGAACACGATCTCCCGCTGTCCCCGGAGGAACTCGTCGAGCTCCGGCTCGCTCATCGCATCGAGCTCGGCGCCCGTGACGACGTGGTCGCCGTCCGTGCCGATGCCGACGCGCCGGGCCACCTCCGCAGCCGTCGCCCCGTAGTCGCCGGTGATGACGACGACGCGGATCCCGGCTGCGTGGCAGCGCTCGACGGCCGCGGCAACCTCCGGCCGGGGAGGGTCGAAGAGGATGACGAGCGCGAGGAACGTCAGCGACTGCTCGGCCTCCTCGCGCCGGTCCGGCGCCTCGCCTGGGAGGGCGCGACGAGCGACGGCGAGGACACGCAGCCCATGCCGAGCGTATCGCTCGACCGCATCGAGGATCGCGTCGCGGTCCTGCTGCGTGAGCGGACGCTCCGCCGCGCCGGCCGGAAGCCTGTCGCAGCGCACGAGCACCTCCTCCGGCGCTCCCTTGACGTTCAAGAGCAGGCGATCGCCGTGCTCCGTGGCCGTCGACATGAGGCGGAGCGTCGGATCGAAGCCGTACAGGCGCCGGCGCACCAACTGGGGCGGCTTGGGCCCGACCGCACGCGCGGCGTCGAGCATGCCGATCTCCGTCGCCTCCCCGTGCGGAACGCCGTCGGCGTCCACGCTGACCGTGCTCGCGGCCTCGATCGTGTCGGCGACCGCGCGGGCGAGTTCCGCGGGAAACTCGCCGGTCGTCATGCCCAGCTCGAAGTCGAGCTCCCCGCCGGGAGCCCACAGCCTGACCGGCTTCATCCGGTTCTCCGTGAGCGTGCCCGTCTTGTCGGTGCAGATCACCGTGGTCGAGCCGAGCGTCTCGACCGCCGAGAGCCGCTTGACGAGGGCACCGCGGCGCGCGAGCTGGCTGACGCCGACCGCGAGCGCGAGCGTGATCGTCGGCAGGAGCCCCTCGGGCACGTTCGCGACGATCAGGCCGATCGCGAACGTGAGCGCATCCCCGAGCGGAAGGCCGGCGACGACCCAGCCGAGCGGGAGGAACGCGAGGCCGACGGCCAGCGCGACGATCGCGATCAGCCACGCGACACGCCGCACCTGGGTCTCGAGCGGGCTCGGAGCCGGCGCGACGCGCTGCGACAGGGCGGCGATCCGGCCCAGCTCGGTCTGCATCCCGGTCGCGTAGACGAGCGCGCGGGCCTCGCCGCCGACGCAGGCCGTCCCGCTGAAGATCAGGTTCGGAGCCTCGAGCAGGGGCTGGCCGAGATCGGCGTCGCCCGCCGCGCGCAGAACCGGCTCCGACTCGCCCGTGAGCGTCGAGATGTCGACCTCGAGCGCTCCCTCGACGAGGCGCGCGTCGGCCGAGATGCCGTCGCCTTCCTCCAGGATCAGGACGTCGCCCGGGACGAGCTCCGCCGCGTCGATCCGAACCGGCGCCCCGTCACGGACGACCAGCGCGTGCGGCGGCAGGTAGCGGCGCAGCGCCTCGACCGCCCGCTCGGCATGACGCTCCTGGGCGAAGGCGAACACCGCGTTCAAGGCGATCACGGCCACGATCGCGATGCAGAGCGTCAGCGATCCGGCGACGATCGCGAGGCCGGCCGCCGCCCAGAGGAGCAGGGCGAGCGGGTGCGTGAACTGCTTGCCGAGCTCGGCCGGCCAGGTCGGGCCGCCCCGGCGCTGCAGCTCGTTGCGGCCGTAGACGGCGAGCCGGCGGTCGACCTCGCGCTGCGACAGGCCGCCCGGGCCGGCACGAAGATCGCGGTAGAGAAGCTCGAGCGGAGCGCGCGGCCCGGTCTGGAGCGAGTTCCCACCGGTCTGCTCGGGAGAAACCGCCATCGGCTCAGGATCGTCCCGGGAGGCCCGCTTTGCCGCATCGGTGCGGCCACCGAAGTCCTTGCGGTTTTCCCACAGCGCGCCCTTTCGACGGGCATCCTTCCGGTCGTGACCCAGGTTGCTTCGCTCGACGTCATTCTCCGCGACGGAACGACCCTCCGCCTGCGTCCCCCGGGCACCGGCGAGGCGGACGCAGTGGCGGAGCTGTTCGCACGGCTTTCCCCCGAGAGCTCGGCGCGGCGGTTTCACGGGCCTGCGAGCGCCGCTCCCTGGCTCGTGCAGGCGGCGCTCGACCCGGACTGGCGCGAGCGCGGTTCCCTCGTCGGCACGTACGCGACGGACGACGGCGAGCGGATCGTCGCGCTCGCGACCTACGAGCGGCTGCGGAATCCCGCTGCGGCCGAGGTCGCGTTCGTCGTCGCGGACGAGTTCCAGGGCCGGGGAGTCGGAACGCGGCTGCTCGAGCAGCTCGCCGCGCTGGCCGCGGAGGCCGGCGTCGAGCGCTTCGTCGCCGACGTGCTCGCGGAGAACACGCCGATGCTGCGGGTGTTCGCCGACGCCGGCTTCCAGGAGACGCAGCACCGTGAAGGAGACGAGATCAGGGTCGAGCTTCGCCTGGAGCGGACGGCGGGCTACTTCGAACGCCTGGACGAGCGCGACCACCTGGCCGTGACCGAGTCGCTGCGGCCGTTCTTCACGCCGAAGAGCGTCGCGGTCGCAGGCGCCTCGCCCAGGCCGGGCTCGATCGGCGGCGCGCTCTTTCGCAACGTCCGCGCCTCAGGCTTTCCCGGCGCCCTCTACGCGGTCAACCGCGAGGGCGTCCCGGTGGACGGCGAGACCGGATACGCGTCGTTCGACGACCTGCCCGGGCCGGTCGACCTCGCCTTCGTCTGCGTCCCCGCCGCGGCCGTCATCGGGATCGTCGAATCGGCGCTTCGCCACGGGACGCGCGCGGTCTGCGTCATCTCGGCCGGCTTCGCCGAGCTGGGGAGCGAGGGCGAGGCGCGCCAGGAGGAGCTGCTCGCGCTCGTCCGCGCCCACGGCGCCCGCCTGGTCGGGCCGAACTGCATCGGGATCGCGCTCGCCGATCCTCCGCTGAACGGAACGTTCGCCGGGGCGCGCTTCCCGGCGGGGAACATCGCGTTCTGCTCGCAGAGCGGAGCGCTCGGCCTCGCGCTCCTCGCGCTTGCGGGCGAGCGCGGCGTCGGATTCTCGGCGTTCGTCTCGATCGGGAACAAGGCCGACGTCTCGGCGAACGACCTGCTCGAGCACTGGGAGGACGACGAGCGCACCGACGTGGTGCTCCTCTACCTCGAGTCGTTCGGGAATCCGCGCCGGTTCGGCCGCATCGCCCGCCGGGTCGCGCGCCGCAAGCCGATCCTCGCGCTCAAGTCGGGAACGACGCGCGCCGGAAGCCGGGCCGCCGCCTCGCACACGGGCGCGCTGGCAGGATCCGACGCTGCGGTCGAGGCCCTGTTCCGCCAGGCCGGCGTGATCCGCGCGCCGACGCTCGAGGAGCTCGTCGACACGGCGGCGCTCCTCTCCGTGCAGCCTGCGCCTGAGGGAGACCGGGTCGTGCTGCTCACGAACGCCGGCGGTCTCGCGATCCTCTGCGCCGACGCCTGCGAGGCGGCGGGCCTCGAGTCCGCGACGCTCACGGCCGAGACACAGGCGGCGTTGCGCGACTGGCTCCCGGCCGAGGCGAGCGTCTCCGGCCCCGTCGACATGCTCGGCGGCGCGACGGTCGCGGACTACGCCAGGGCGCTGCCGCTCCTCCTCGCCGATCCGCAGGTGGACTCGGTGATCGTGCTCGCGGTTCCGACGTCGGCGTTCTCGCCCGACGAGCTCGGGCCGGTGCTCGAAGAGGCGTCGGGCGGGAAGCCGATGCTCGCGGTCGGACTCGACCCGGTGGCGAGAAGCGCGGTGCCCCGGTACGCGTATCCGGAGTCGGCCGCGCGCGCCCTGGCGCGGGCGGCGCAGCGGGCGGCCTGGCTGCGGCGTCCGCTCGGGACGAGCTTCGAGCCGGAAGGACTCGACGCTCGACGCGCCGCGGCGGTGGTCGAGGCGGCGCTCGAGCGCGGCGGCGACGTCTGGCTGACGCCTGCCGAGACGCGGGAGCTGCTCGACGCGTACGGGATCCCGTTCGTCGCCGAGCGCGACGCGGCGACGCTCGACGAAGCGGTTGCCGCAGCCGACGGAGCTGGGCTTTCCGGTTGCGGTCAAGTCGGCCGTGCCGGGGCTCCACAAGACCGACGTGGGCGGGGTCGAGCTCGGGCTCGCCGACGAGCCGGCGGTGCGCGAGGCGGCGGCGCGGATCGGTCTCCCGGTCGTCGTCCAGCCGATGTCGGGCGGCGGCCCCGAGCTGATCGCCGGGGTCGTCCAGGATCCGGTCTTCGGCCCGCTCGTCGCGTTCGGGCCCGGCGGCGCGCTTGCGGAGCTGATCGGCGACGCGTCGTTCGCCCTCGCCCCGCTCACCGACACGGACGCGCAGGAACTCGTCCTCTCAGGACGCGCCGGGAAGCTCGTGCGCGGTTTCCGCGGTGCGCCACCGGCCGACCTCCCGGCTCTCACGGACCTCGTGCACCGCCTGGCCCAGCTGGCCGACGCGCATCCGCAGGTCGCGGAGCTCGACCTGAACCCGGTGCTGGGACGGCCGGACGGCTGCCTGGCGCTCGACGCCCGCGTGCGGATCTGCACGCCGGAGCGAGCGCGTCCGACAAAGACCTGGTAGCGGTCAGCTGCTGCGAACGATGAGCACGGACGCCGCGGCGCTGTGCGCGAGGCGCTCGCTGACGCTTCCGAGGGCGGCCACGCCGTGGAGCCCGCGGGAGCCGACGACCAGGACGTCTCCCGCCGCCGCGCGGTCTTCGAGCGCCGCGACGGGCGACTCCGGGATCCGCTCCAGCTCGGGCACCAGCTTCAGGCCCTCCTCGTCGAGCACCTCGCCGGCCGACGCCGCGATCGCGCGCAGCGGAATGCCGAGGCGTTCTGCCAGCTCGCTTGCGGCGGTGTAGGCGAGCAGCGAGTTCTCGGATCCGTCGACGCCCACGATCACCGAGCGCGGGAAGTCCCCGCCCTTGCCGACGGGCCGTGCCACGTACACCGAAACGTGCGCCCGGTGGACGATGTTCGTCATGACGCTGCCCGTGACGATGCCGACCATCCGGCTCCGCCCGTGCCCGCCGACGGCGACGAGCGTGTCGTCGCCGCGGTCGGCGGCCTCGATGAGCGCCGTCGCCGGGTCGCCCTCGATGACGATCGCCTCGGCGGTGGGGGCGACGTCGCGTGCGCCGTCGACCGCCGCGTCCGCGGCCGACCTGATCTCCTTGGCGATCTCGGGCGAGATCGCGCCGGCCTTCATGGCCGGGGCGTAGTCCTCCACGGAGACGACCCGCACCGTGCCGGACGGCGCCGCGAGGCTCTCGACCTGGCGGAGCGCGTCGAGCCCAGCGGTGGAGCCGTCGACGCCCACGATGACCCGGGCGAAGAGATTTCCGACCTTCGTTTCTGCGGGTTGGACAACCATGTTCCCTCCAAGATTCGTTACCTGGAGACTCGCACGCCGTGGAGCCCGCGCCATCCGGGGCGAACCCGCTTCAGGCTTCGGGCAACTACGGAACGGAGATGCGGCGTGCGCCCCGATGCCGGCCGGGCCGCCGGCGGCGACGATGACGGCGATTCCCACGAACGGAGGGAGAGAGAATGGAAGCCGGAAACCATGGATCGATCGTCGTCGGGCTCGACGGCTCGGAATCGTCCGAGAAGGCCCTCGAGTGGGCCGTCGCAGAGGCACGCCTGCGCGACGCGCGGCTCGACCTCGTGAGCGCCTGGGACATCGCCAATCTCGTCTACGCCTACGGGTACGTGCCGGCGATGTCGCCGCCCCTCGAGTCAGAGGCGCAGGCTCACGCCGAGGAGCTGCTCGCCGAGACGAAGGCGCGGCTCGCGGACTCGGGCGTCGCGATCTCGACGGAGGCCGTCCGCGGCCAGGCGGCCGACGTGCTCGTCGCGGCCGCCGAGAAGGCCGACCTCCTCGTGCTCGGCTCGCGCGGCCACGGCGGCTTCACCGGGCTCCTGCTCGGATCGGTGGGCGCCCAGTGCGCACACCACGCGCACTGCCCCGTCGTGATCGTTCGCTAGCCGGCGACGTCGCGGCGGTCGAACGCGAAGGGCGCGGCCGCAGCGACGATCGCGGCGAGGACGAGCAGCACGGCCAGATGGCCGAAGTCGAGCCGGCCCGAAGCGGATCGCCGGACGAGTAGTAGTAGTACGGCGACAGCTTCTGGAACGGCTCGAGCGCATCGACGAGCGGCGCGAGCGACGTGAGGAAGTACGCGGCCACGGCACCTGCGGAGGCGATCCCGATCGCCCGGCCCCTGTGACCGGACGCCGAGCCGACGAGGAGCGCGACGCAGCCGAACAGAAGCGCGAGCGCAACGGCGAGAGCCGTCGCCGCGCCGAGGTTCACGGCCGAGATCTCCATGTCCACGAGCCGGACGCCGACCAGCAGGGCGATCCACAGAACGAGCCCGAGCACGACGAGCTCGAAGACGAGCGCCGCCAGCTTCTCGAGCACGATCCGCGACCGGGAGACCGGGTTGGCGAGCAGGAGCTCGAGCGTGCCGCGCTCCTCCTCGCCTGCGATCGCCCGCGCGCCGGCGCCGACCGCGGCGACGAGCAGGAGCAGCGGGATCATGAACGAGTAGAGCTCGGAGCCGAGGTAGCCCGCGCCCGAGGTGTAGTCGAACTCGCCCCCGAACGCGACGAACGCCTTGAGCGCCTCGGGGTAGTCCTCGGTGAGCTGGTCGAGGGCCGGGTTGTCGCGGATCGACGGATAGACCGCGACCATGAGCGCGACGAGCCCGGCGAGGCCGAGGCTCCACCAAAGCGAGCGCGCGCGACGTCTCGCGGATCGTCTTGGCGGCGACGCTAGCCCGCATCGGGCGCCTCCCCGCCGTAGAGCGAGAGGAACACGTCCTCGAGATCGGCCTCGCCGCTCTCGATGCCGCTGACGTGGAAGCGGGCGATCGACTTGACGAGCGCGTCGGGATCCCCCGCCACCGCGAACTGCACGGTGGAGTTGCGCCGCTCGACCTCGCGCACGCCCTCGAGCCCGGCGAAGGCATCCGGCGGCGGCGGCTCGGCGAACGTGACCGCCATCCGCCGCGCCGTCCGTTCACGCAGCGCCTCGACCGAGTCGACGAGCACCAGCCGTCCCTCGCGCATGAGTGCGACCCGGTCGGCGGCGTGCTGCACCTCGTGGAGGACGTGGGAGGAGAGGAACACCGAGGCGCCCCGCGCCGTCTCCTCGCGCAGAAGCTCGTAGAACCGCTGCTGCACGAGCGGGTCGAGGCCGGCGGTCGGCTCGTCGAGCACGAGCAGCTCGGGCTCGTGCATGAACGCCTGGACGAGGCCGACCTTCTGGCGGTTGCCCTTCGAGAGCGCACGGATCGGGCGGTCGAGCTCGAGATCGAGCCGCTCTGCGACGGCCGGAGCGGCGCCGAGGCCGGCGAGCCCGCGCAGGCGCGCGAAGTAGCCGAGCAGCTCGCGCGCGGTCATGCGCTCGTACAGCCGCAGGTCGCCGGGCAGGTAGCCGACACGGCGGCGGATGGCCACGCTGGCGCGGCGGGCGTCGAGGCCGAAGAGCTCCACCCGTCCGCTGGTCGGGCGGATCAGGTCGAGCATGAGCCGGATCGTGGTCGACTTGCCGGCGCCGTTCGGCCCCAGGAATCCGAACACCTCGCCCGGCTCGACCGAGAGATCCAAGCCTTCGATCCCACGCGAGCTTCCGTACCACTTCGTGAGTGCTTCGGCGTGGATCACGGGCATCGCCGAACTGTACGGGTTGCGGGAAACCCGACACGAAGCCCAGCGGATCACCCGCAACCGGTTCGGTGATCCCTCCGATGAAGTCGCGCGCCGGGTCGGGGAGGCTGCGCCCATCGACCGGAAGGAGTCTTGGCAATGAACAGACGGAAATGGTTCGAGATCGGCGGAATCGCCGCAGGAGTCGTGCTCATCCTGTTCGGCCTCGGCGCGCTGGCCCTGAGCGTCAACGGCCGCAGCGATGTTCAGTCGGCCATCAAGCAGGAGCAGATCGTCGGGCACGCCCGACATGACGCCGGAGCTGACGCAGGCGGCCGTCGACGAGGCAGGCCTGGAGAACGTGACCGTCCCGACCTGCAGCGTCGCGGACGAGCCGATCGACACCGGCTCCGAGGCGAAGTGCTTCGCCGACTACATGCGGATCCACGCCCTCGAGGCGACCGGCGGCCAGACCTACGCGCAGATGGGGCGCTACCTCGACGAGAACGGCGAGCCGACATCGGACGCGGACGCAGCCGCGAAGACCGACTCGGGCCAGCCGGTCGAGAACCCGCTGCGACAGCTCTGGGTGACCGAGACGGCGCTGTCGACGGCGCTCAACATGGGCTACCTCGCCGAGAACATCACGATGTTCGGGATCGTCGTCGGGGTCGCACTGGTCCTCACCGGCATCGGGTTCCTCGTCCTCACGCTCGGCGGCGCGCTTCGCAGCCGAGAAGCGGACAAGGCCGCTGAGGCAACCGGCGCTCCCGCGCCCGCCTGAGCCACACCGCGAACCGTGGAGAGGCCCGGCCGACCCCGGGCCTCCCCGCCTATCCGGCGACGAGGAAGATCTCGAGCGCCGCCATCGCCGCGAAGGCGACGGCGAACACGCCGGCGAGCGGAAGCGGACGGGCGTTTGCGCGCGCGTCGGGGATCAGCTGACACGCGACCATCCAGGCCATTGCGCCGGCGGCGAAGCCGAGACCTGGAGCGAGCAGCGGGCCGAAAGACTCGACGAAGAGGAACGCGGGAACGGCCATCACCGGCTGCGGAAGGCTCGACACGATGCTCCAGCCGGCCGCGGCCGCGACGGTCGCGCCGCGGGGCACGAGCACCGCGCTGATGGCGAGGCCCTCGGGGATGTTGTGCACGGCGATCGCGAACGCGATCACGAGACCGAGCGTTGCGCCGTCCGCGTAGGCGACGCCGATGCCGACGCCCTCCGCGAACGAGTGCACGGTCATGACCGCGACGATCGTTATGGCCCGCGAGGCATCCGCGCCGCGCAGCTCTCCGACGTGGAGATCGTCGTGGTGGCCGAGCGCCCGCTGGAAGAGCCCGAGCGCCGCGATGCCGACGATCGCCCCGACGACCATCCACGGCGCGCTCGCGACCGCTCCCTCCCAGGCAAGGAGCGCGGTCGCGGCGGCCATGAACCCGGCCGCCGCGGCACTCGAAAGGCCGATCCGGGACCGGCTCGCCGTGCGCGCGCCGATGAACGCCAGCGCGCCGAGGCCGGTGGCGAGGGCAGTGACGAGCGCGGCGAGCGCGACGGTTCCGGCGGTGGGCTCCACGGCCTGCAGGATGGCGGCTAGGCCGCGTTCGCGCCGAAGGCGAGCGCCGAGACGAGTCCGACGATCTCGTGCACGGTGCCTGGACCGTCGAGCGACGCGACGCGAACGGTCAGCCCGCCGCGCAGGCGCACGACGATCGTCGGCAGCCCGTCCAGCCGCTCCGCAGGCGACCGTTCGATGGCGACGGCCGTGATGTCGCCCGCGCGCACGAGGTCGCCTGCATCCGCCACGCCCGGCTGCGCGCCTTCGAAGCGCAGCGCCGTCCGCGCGACTGCGAGCTTCCCGACGCGCCGGGGAGCGTCGTCCCGCTGCCAGACCGCCGCGTACGTCTTCGCCATGCTCCACATGCTGATCCCGGCCCGTCTCCGGCGCATCGGCGCCCCCGCTGATCTTCCGCTGCGGGAAACCCGAAGCTACGCGTCGTCGCTCTGCTCGAGAAGGCCCTCGGCGAGCGCGTAGCGCACGAGCTCGGCGCGGGTCTGCAGCCGGAGCTTCTGCATGATGTGCGCCCGGTGCGTCTCGGCCGTGCGAACCGAGATGAAGAGCATCTTCGCGATCTCCTGGTTCGTGTGCCCGAGCGCAAGGAGCCGCAGCACCTCGCGCTCGCGGTCGGAGAGCGGGTCCGCCTCCGCCTTCGCGACCGCCTCGGCGTCGGCGACCGCGAGCCGCGCCCCGAGCGCCGGGTGGACGTAGCGGTTCCCCTTGGACACCTCGCGCACCGCCTCGACGACGTCCGCGTCGACCGCCTCCTTCAGCACGTAGCCGCTGGCGCCGGCGGCGAACGCCTCCCGCACGTAGCGCGGGTCGTCCTGCATCGAGAGGATGAGCGCCTTCGCGCCCGGAGCCGCCTCGAGGATCTCGGGCGTCACGTCGAGCCCGCTGCGCCCGGGCATGACGATGTCGAGGAGGATCACGTCCGGCTGGAACTCGCGCGCGGCGCGGACGCCCTCCTCGGCCGTGCCCGCCTCGCCGACCGTCTCGATGTCCGGCTCGGAGTCGAGCACGTGGCGCAGGCCGGTTCGGACGACCGCGTGGTCGTCGACGACGAGGACGCGGATGGTCATCGAATCGGCACCTCGGCCCGAACGGTGCTCCCCGCGACGGACGACTCGATCTCGAGGCGGCCGCCGATCACCGCCAGCCGCTCCCGCATGCCTGGCAGGCCGATGCCCTCGTGGGTCTCCTCGGCGGCGAACCCGCGCCCGTCGTCCTCGACCACCGCGGTCGCGGACTGCGCCGTGCGCGTGAGCACGATGCCGACGTGAGCGGCCGAGGAGTGCTTGACCACGTTCGTGAGCGCCTCCTGGACGACGCGGTAGAGCGTCGTCTCGACCGTCCCCGGCAGGCGCTCCTCCATCCGGTTCGCCTGCACGTCGATGCGAATCCCGGTGCGCTCGGCGAGCGACTCGGCCAGGCGCTCGATCGCCGGGACGAGCCCGAAGTCGTCGAGCGCCTTCGGCCGCAGCTCGACGGCGAGCCGGCGGACGTCGTGGATCGTCTGGACGACGATCTCGCGCACCGAGGCGATCGCCGCCGAGCGCTCCTCGTCGGAGCCGGGCCTCCTCGACCCGGCGCAGGGACAGGAGGATCGAGGTCAGCTCCTGGCCGGTCTCGTCGTGCAGCTCGAGCGCGAGCCGGCGCCGCTCCGCCTCCTGCGCGTCGAGCGCGCGGCCGAGCGCGTCCTGCTCGACCCGGCGCGACAGGTCGACCGCGACGGCGGCGCGGGCGCCGAAGATCTCCGCGATCCGCGCGTCGACGCCGCTGAACCGCCCGTCCGCCGTGCGCTTGTCGAACGCCGCGAGCACGCCGATCGCACGGTCGCCGAGCACGAGCGGCACGAACAGGCCCGTGCGGGCCCCCGCCTCGCGGATCATCGTCTGATCGGTCTCGGGGTCCTCGAGGAACGAGTCCACACGCTCGGTGCGGGCGCGTTCGAGCACGCGGCCCTGCTTCGAGCCGTCGCGGGAGAGCATCCGGCCGAGCAGCTCGTCCGCGGCGCGGCCGTCGGCCGCCTCGATGCGGAGGTCGCCCGACTCGGCCGGCAGCGCGATCGTGACCAGCTCGGCATCGACGAGCTCGCGCAGGCGCGCGGCGATGAGCGCGAGCAGCGGCAGAAGGTCGACCTCGCTCGCCATCGCGGTGACGATCTCGTTCAGCGACTCGAGCTGTCGCGACCAGCGGGTCGAGGACTCGTAGAGCCGCGCGTTCTCGATCGCGGTCGCGGCCTGCGCGGCGAGCAGGCGGGTCAGCTCCTCGTCCTCGTCCGTGAAGTCCTCGCCGCCTTCCTTCTCGGTGAGGTAGAGGTTGCCGAAGACGACGCCGCGGACGCGCACGGGCACGCCGAGGAACGTCCGCATCGGCGGATGGCCGGGCGGGAACCCGACCGAGCGCGGATCGCTCGTGAGGTCGTGCAGGCGCAGGACGCGGTCGTCGCGGATGAGCGACCCCGAGGATGCCGCGGCCGCGCGGCAGGTCGCCGATCTGGGCCCGGAGCTCGTCGTCGATGCCCGTGTAGACGAACCGCTCGAGCTCGCGGTGCCCGGAGTCGAGCACGCCGAGCGCGGCGTACTGCGCTCCGGTCAGCGACGGCGACGGTCTCGACGAGTCGCTGGAGCAGCGCGTCCAGCGACAACTCGGACGTGAGCGCGATCCCGGCCTCGACCAGCGCGCGCAGGCGGTCTTGCTGCTGCTCGCTCTGCACACGGCGATTATCGCTGCAGGTGCGTCTATTCGCCCCACGCCGCGGAGCCCGCGGGCACCGAGCGCTCCCAGAAGTAGGCCTCGCGGGCCAGCTCGGGCAGGCCCTGGAGCAGCTGCTCCCAGGCGGCGAACGCCTCTTGCGCTCCGCCGGTCTCGGCCAGCGTCTTGATGAGCGCGTTCACGTTCGCGCCCTCGAAGACGAACACGGCCGTGTCCTCAGAGATGTAGACGTGGTGCCGCTCGAAGCCGAGCGCGTCCGGATCGAAGGGCGGTCCGCTGACGATCAGCTCGCGAGCCTTCTCGGCCGAGCCTGGCTTGAGCTTCGCCACGACTGCTGTTCGCTGCATGGTCGCTCCCCTTTCTTCGACGCTGGCATGGTCGCAGACGGGAGCGGGTGCCCGCATCGTGGGGCCCACGGAAGTCAGTGCGGAAAAGCCGTAGTCAGAGAGAGATCTCGACCGGAACGGCGTCGAGGCCCTCGGGCGGCGCAAGCTCGATCTCGGAGCGGCCCGCCAGGAACGGCGCCAGGTAGCGGCCGACGATCTTCGCGGGCGGCCACCAGAGCGCGTCGCCCGAGACGACCGCCGTCTCGCCGTGCCCGCCGCCGAGCTCGGTGCGCAGGTAGGTCGAGGCCTCTCCGGTCAGAAGAAGGCCACGAAGCACCGGCTTGAACGGGCGCGGCGTCACGTCGGCGCCCGCGGCGGCGGCAATCGCCTCGGCCACGACGTCGGCCTGCTGCGCGGCGATCCCGCCCTGCTTGACCGGAAAGGCCGTGGCGTCGCCGGCCGCGTAGACGCCGTCGAGCCCGGCGACGCGGCAGAGCGAGTCCGTGAGGATGAAGCCCTGCTCGTCGTTGGGCAGCCCGGCGATCGCGGGGCCCTCGAGCTCGGGCAGAGCGACGACGCGGTCGGCGTGAAGCGGCCCGTCCGGCACAAGCGTCAGCACGCCGGCCTCGAAGCTCTTCGCGTACCGGCCGGCGAGCACGGCGATCCGCTTCGTGCGGAGCAGCCGGGTGAGGGCCTCGCTGGCCTCGCCGCCGAACAGAACGAGCGGAGCGGCCTCGTGCGTGACGAGGGTCAGCTCGACGCTGCGGATCCCCTGCCGCTCGAGGTAGGTCGCGGTGAGGAGCGCAAGCTCGTAGAGCGGAAGCGGCCAGCTGGTCGCGCCCGGCAGCGCGAACGCGACCGAGCTCACCAGGCCTTCGCGCAGCTCTCGCAGGAGGTTGCGGAACGCATCGGTGTCGGCCGGGCCCCGAAACGTGAGCGCTCCGGGCAAGCGTCGCCCTCGGACGCGCGCCGCACGCGATGACGAGCGCGTCGTACTCGATCTCCAGGCCGTCGAGGCGTGCGGACGACGCGCGCCTCCGGATCGACCTCGGTCGACCTCGCCGTGCGTGAACACGGCGCCGCACGATTCCATGACGTCGGGCAATCCGAACTGCACCGCGCGCCCGGCGTTGAACGGCTCGACGACGGAGAGGGGCCGGTACCAGAAGTGGTGCTCGGGGGCGACCAGCTCGACGTCCACGAGATCCGGCGCGAGCGCCCGTAGCGCCAGCACCGTCTCGAGTCCTGCGACCCCTCCCCCGGCGACGACGCAGCGCACCTTTCCCACGCTCGACCCATGGGGAAGCCTTGCGCCCGCGACGCCGCGTTTCATCCGCAGCGACACCGATTCGGCTACGGGAAAGTCCGCAGTGCTAGCGGCCGATCGCGATGACCTTGGCGGTCCAGGTCGTCTTCGGCGCCTTCACCTTGACCTTGTCGCCGACCTTCGCGCCGATCAGGGCCTGGCCGAGCGGGGATTCCGGCGAGACGCCGCCGACGCTCGAGATCTCGACCTCCATCGTCTCGCCGTCGTCGTGCTCGATCGTCACCTTCGAGGCGACGCCGACCACGTCGGGCGCGAGCGCCTTCTCGTCCACGACGACCGCGCGGCGCAGCCGGTCCTGGAGGATCGTGATGCGACGCTCGAGGAGGCCCTGCTCGTTCTTGGCGGCGTGGTACTCGTAGTTCTCGGACAGGTCGCCGAACGCGCGGGCCGTCTTGATCGCCTGGACGACGTCGGCGCGGCCCGGGCCCTTCGAGCTCGGCCAGCTCGGCCTCGAGCTGCGTCTTTTGGGCCTGCGTGAGCTGTTCGGCTTTCTCCTCCACGTGCTAGAGGCTACATTCGGCCGATGGACGCCGAGTCACTTGCCTCGGGGCTGACCCTGCCGTCGGGGTGGTATTCCGACCCCGCGGTGCTCCGGCTGGAACAGGAGCGGATCTTCCGCCGCTCGTGGGTCTACGCCGGCCGCGCGGAGCAGGTCGCCGAGCCGGGGCAGTTCTTCACGGCGCGCGCCGGGGACGTTCCGATCGTGTGCGTGCGCGGCTCCGACGGCGAGCTGCGCGCGTTCGTGAACGTCTGCCGCCACCGCGCCTCGGTGCTCGTCGAGGGCTCCGGCAAGCGCGAGACGCTCCAGTGCGGCTACCACGCGTGGACGTACAACCTGGACGGCTCGCTCCGCAACGCGCCGCGCTCCGAGCGCGAGGACGGGTTCGACAAGTCCGACCTCGGGCTCGTGCCGGCGGCGGTCGACACGTGGGGCCCGTTCGTGTTCGTGAATCCGTCCGCGGACGCTGCGCCGCTCGCCGAGACACTCGGCGAGCTCCCGCGCCTGGTCGCCGAGGGCGGCATCGACGTGGACGCGCTCGACTTCCGCAAGCGCGACGACTTCGAGGTCGAGGCGAACTGGAAGGTCGCGTGCGAGAACTTCCTCGAGTGCTACCACTGCCCGACCGCGCATCCCGACCTCGCCCGCGTGATCGACGTCGATCCCGACGCGTACCTGCTGGAGATCAGCGAGACGTTCTCGAGCCAGTACGCGCCGGTGCGCGAAAAGCCGAAGGGCTCGTACGACCCGACGGGCGAGATCGAGCGCGGCCAGTTCCACTTCCTCTGGCCGAACACGGTCGTGAACATCGCTGCCCGGGCCGCCCGAACTTCTCGATCGGCCCGATCTTCCCGGCCGGGCCCGAGCGCGCCTCGCGGTTCCTCGACTACTTCTTCGCCCCGGCGAGGACGAGGCGTGGGTCGAGGAGCTGCTGGCGTTCGACGCCCAGGTCAGCCGCGAGGACGCGGTGCTCGTCGAGTCGGTCCAGCGCGGCCTGCGCTCCGGAATGGTCGAGCACGGGCGGCTGATGCCGCGGAGCGAGGCGCTGATCCACGACTTCCAGGTGAAGGTCGCCGCGGCGCTCGGCTGAGATGGGAACGTGGGTGTATCTGGTCGCCGGCGCGGTCGTCGGGCTGGCGCTCGGCATCGTCGTCAGCATCGTCACGGACATCCCGTTTGCGCCTGAGGCCGGGTTGGCGCTGGGACTCCTCGGCGGCTGGCTCGTCCGCCGGCCGCGCGGCCTCAGAACGGCTAGAGCCGCCCGGCGTCGATGATCCGCTGCAGGAACTGCTGCGTCCGCGGGTTCTTCGGCTCGGCGAGGATCTCGTCCGGCGTGCCTTCCTCGCTGACGACGCCCTCGTCCAGGAAGCACACGCGGTTCGCGATCTCGCGGGCGAAGCCCATCTCGTGCGTGGCGATCAGCATCGTCATGCCGCCCTCGGCCAGCTCCCGGATCACGTCGAGGACCTCGCCGACGAGCTCCGGGTCGAGGGCGCTGGTCACCTCGTCCAGGAGGAGCAGACGAGGCTTCATCGCGAGCGCGCGGACGATCGCGGCCCGCTGCTGCTGGCCGCCGGAGAGCCGGTCCGGGTACTCGTCGCGCTTGTCCGAGAGCCCGAAGCGCTCGAGCAGCTCGGCCGCCTCCGCCTCGGCCTGCTTGCGCGGGACCTTGAGCGCCTTGCGCGGCCCGAGCGTCACGTTGCTGGAGCACGTTCATGTGCGGGAAGAGGTTGAACGCCTGGAAGACGATCCCGATGTGCTGGCGGATCACGGTCGACGTCCGCGTCGGGGTCGGTGATCTCCTCGCCGTCCACGAAGATCCGGCCCTCGGTCACGATCTCGGTCAGGTTCACGCACTTGAGCAGCGTCGACTTGCCCGAGCCCGACGCGCCGATCAGGCACACGACCTCGTGCGGCGCCAGCGTCAGGTCGATCCCCTTCAGCACCTCGTTCTTGCCGAAGCTCTTGTGGACTCCCTCCAGACGGAGGCGCGCCGTCGGACTCATGCGCTCATCCGCCGAGCGCCCGCATCTTGCGCCGGTCGCGCTCGACCAGGTAGTCGGTCAGCCGCGCGAGCGGGATCGTGAGGAGCAGGAAGTAGACCGCCGCGACGGTGTAGCCGGTGAAGTTGAACTGGTAGCCGGCGTAGGTCTGGCCTGGCGCGGACCGACTCGCCGACGCCGATCAGCGAGATGAGCGCCGTGTCCTTCTGGAGCCCGATGAAGTCGTTCAGGAGCGGCGGGATCACGCGCCGCACGGCCTGCGGGACGATCACGTAGCGCATCGACTGGAGGTGCGAGAGCCCGAGCGAGCGGGCGGCCGCGGTCTGGCTCGAGTGCACGGACTCGATCCCGGCGCGGTAGACCTCGGCGACGTACGCCGAGTAGACGAGCACGAGCGCGACGACGCCGTAGAAGAACGGGTTGCGCGTGTAGAGCGCCGTCGATCCCGAGCGCCGGGACGCCGAGGCCGACCATGAACACGACGAGGATCAGCGGGATCCCGCGGAAGAAGTCCGTGTAGACGATCGCGAGCAACCGAAGCGGCATGCGCGGCCGGGCCCGGGCAGGCTCCGCACGACCGCGATGAGGAGCGCGAAGACGAGGACGAGCGCCTCGGCGACGATCATCAGCTCGATGTTGATGACGAAGCCGTGCCAGACCGAGCCCGGCGCTGCCTCTGAAGTGCCGGCGGCGAGAAGAACGCGTCGCGGACCTCCCCGAGCCGGGCGCGAGGACGAACAGTCGCGAGGAGCAGCGCGACGAACAGCGTCGTCGAGACGATCGAGATCAGGAGCGCGTGACGGCGCGACGCCGCGCGGAACCGCCGTCTGACGCCCCAGTCAGGCACGCGGGCGAACTACTGGAATCACGGGAACGTCGGATGTCCCGGGCAGCCACTTGCTCCTGCAGCTCGACCAGGGTCCCGTCTTCCTTCATCGCGGCCAGCGCCTCGTTCACGTACGGCACGAGCTCGCTGCCGTCCTCGAAGACGATGCCCCAGTTCTCGTTCGTGATGAACTGGCCGATGACGACGAGGTCGTCCGGGTTCTCGCCCACGAGACCGGCCGCGATCGGCAGGTCGATGATGAACGCGTCGATCGTCTTGTTGAGGAGCGCCTGGTTCGCGGCGACCGTGGTCGAGAAGACCCGCGGATCCTGCGACGGCTTGATCGTGTCCTTGATGTAGCTGAGCCCGGTCGTCGTGTCCTGCGCGCCGAGGAGGAGGCCCTGGATGTCGGCCATCGTCGTCGCGTTCTCGGCGTCCGTGCCCTTGTGCACGAGGATCGCCTGGTTCGCCTCGAAGTACGGATCCGAGAAGTCGACCACCTGTCGCGCTCGTCGGTGATCGTCGTCTCGTTGATGTCGAAGTCGAACGGCTTCGGCGCCGGCGAGAACAGGTTCGTCCAGACGAACTCGATGAACTTGATCTCGGGGATCCCGAGCCGCGTCTGGATCTCCTTGGCGATGTCGATCTCGAACCCGGTCGGGTTGTCGGGGTACGGCGGGATGATGAACGGCGGCGCGGGAGGCTCCGCGCCGACGGTCAGCACGCCGTCCGTCTTGAGGATCCCGGTGAGGTCTGGCGTCTCGGGCGTCGTCGCCGCGTCCTGGGTGTCCGTGGGCGGTGCCGCCTCAGGCGCAGTCGTGGTGCTGTCGCTTCCTCCGCAGCCGGCGATCGCGGCGGCGAGAGCGAGGGCAAGAGCGAGGACGAAGAGCTTGCGCATGGGATCCTCCTTATTGGGCCCGAAGCGGCGAATCTATCAGCGGTCTGACGAGGCTCCAAGCCGTCCGCCCGTCCGGCGCCGGGGCGATCCTGCGCCCATGCGCCGCGCCCTGCCGATCGTGCTGCGCGCCGGGTTCGCCGGGGTCGCGGTCGTCGCGCTCGCCTACCAGCTCGTCGAGGGCCGCGGCGGGCGCGGGGTCGACGCCGCCAACTTCTTCAGCTTCTTCACGGTTCAGAGCAACCTCTTCGCCGCCGCCGTGCTCCTGGCGACCGCCTTCCACGTCGGGACGCGCTCGACCCGCTTCGAGGCGGTACGCGGCGCGGCCGTGCTCTACATGCTCATCACCGGCGTCGTCTTCGCGCTGCTGCTCTCGGATCTGACGGACGATCTCCAGACGACCGTGCCGTGGGTGAACTTCGTCGTGCACCAGCTGATGCCGGTTGTGCTCCTCGCGGACTGGCTGCTCGATCCGCCGCGGCGCCGCCTCGCCTGGAAGCTCGCGTTCGTCTGGCTCGTCTATCCGCTCGCCTACTTCGCCTACACGCTCGGCCGCGGCGCGATCGTCGACTGGTACCCGTACCCGTTCCTCGACGTGAACGAGCACGGCTACGGCGGCGTTCTTTGGCACGGCGCGATTCTGCTGCCCGAGATCCTCCTCGGAGCGTTCGCGGTGATCGCGGTCGGGAACCTGCTCGGCATGCGCAAGCGCGAGCCGTAAGCTCCCCGGATGCCCAGGAGGAACCAGGGGCTCGAGCGGGTTCTCGGCGCGCCCGCGCTCTTCGCGACCGCCTACGGGAACGTCGGCTCGTCGATCTACTACGCGCTCGGCGTCACCGCCGCATTCGCGCTCGGCCTGACGCCCGTCGTCTTCCTCATCGCCGGCCTCATCTTCGCGGCGACCGCGGCGACGTACGCCGAGGGGACGGTGCGCTACCCGGAGGCCGGCGGCTCCGCGAGCTTCGCCCGGCACGCCTTCAACGAGCTCGTCAGCTTCGGGGCGGCCTGGGCGCAGATGCTGAACTACATCATCACGATCGCCATCTCGGCGTTCTTCGTGCCGCACTACCTCTCGATCTTCTGGGAGCCGCTCCGCGAGAACCCGTGGGACGTCTTCGGCGGCGTGGTCGTGATCATCGTGCTCGTCGGGATCAACGTCGTCGGCGTGCGCGAGGCGGCGAGCCTGAACATCTTCCTCGCGGTCCTCGACTTCGCGACGCAGCTCCTGCTCGTGCTGATCGGGTTCGCGCTCATCTTCAGCCCGAGCGTGCTCTCGGCGAACATCCACTGGGGCACGGCCCCGACGTGGTCGAACTTCTTCCTCGCGATCCCGGTCGCGATGATCGCCTACACGGGGATCGAGACCGTCTCGAACCTGGCCGAGGAGGCGCGCGACCCGTCGCGGTCGGTCCCGAACGCGATCAAGCTCGTCTCGATCGCCGTCTTCGCCATCTACTTCACGCTCCCCGCGATCGCGCTCTCGGCGATGCCCGTCACCTTCGCGGGCGGCGAGTACCAGACGGTGCTCGGCCTGCCGCCGGAGCAGGGCGGCTACGCGAACGACCCGGTGCTCGGCCTCGTCGACAACCTGGGCATCAGCGGCGCGCTGCTCCACACCCTCGAGATCTACGTCGGGATCCTCGCCGCGACCATCCTCATCGTCGCCACGAACGCAGGCGTGATCGGCGCCTCGCGGATCACCTACTCGATGTCCGCGCACCGCCAGCTGCCCGACCGGTTCCGCCATCTGCACAAGACGTTCCGCACGCCCTGGGTCGCGCTCGTCTTCTTCGCCGGGTTCCTCTCGATCCTCGTCATCCTCCCCGGCCAGACGGACTTTCTCGCGACGATGTACTCGTTCGGCGCGATGCTCTCGTTCGCGATCGCGCACGCGTCGGTGATCGCGCTGCGGGTGCGCCGCCCGGACGACGAGCTCGTCTACCGCGCCCGGCCGAACATCCACTTCCGCGGGATCGACTGGCCGATCTTCGCCTTCGTCGGCGGGATCGCGACCCTGCTCGCCTGGCTCGTGGTCGTGATCCAGGAGCCGCTCACGCGCTGGGTCGGGATCGCGTGGCTCATCGGCGGGTTCGCGACCTACGCCTTCTACCGGCTGCGCGTCCTGCACCTTCCGCTCCGCGAGACGGTCCGCGCGCCGCAGATCGTCCTCGCGGGCGCGCTCGAGATCGACTACCGGACGATCGTCGTGCCCGTCGTCCGCTCGGCCGAGACGGAGGAGGCGCTCGTCGCCGCGGCCCGGCTCGCCGCCGAGCGCGGCGCGACGATCGTCCTCGTCACCGCGATCGAGGTGCCGCTCTCGCTGCCGCTGAGCGCCGACCTGCCCGAGGAGGAGGCGGTCGCGGACGAGCTGCTCGACGAGGCGCGGGCGCTCGTCGAGAGCTACGGCGTCAAGGCGATCACGAGGCTCGTGCGCGCCCGCCGCGCGGGGCCGGCGATCGTGGAGGAGGCCGTTCGTCGCGACGCCGAGCTGATCGTCGTCGGCGCCGGCCGGCGCTTCGGCACCCGGGGGCCGGTGTTCGGCAAGACCGTGGACTACATCCTCAAGGCCAGCCCGGTGCGCGTCCTCGTCACGGCCGGAAAGCGCGCGGCATGAACCGGGTCGGGGCGACGCTGATTCTCTCCGGGCTGCTCGTCGTGCTCGGGATCGCGATCCTCGTCGAGACGGCGATCCAGGGCGGCGGCATCGGCTACCTGCTCGGCGTGCTCATGATCGGCGCCGGAGCGCTGCGCATCTGGCTTCTGCGGAGGACGGTCTAGGTGGCGAAGAAGCGCCCCGCCCTCAAGCGCGTCCTCGGCGCCCGCTCGGTCGCCGCGGTGGCCTACGGCGAGATCGGCGCGTCGCTCTTCATCGCGCTCGGGATCGTCGCCTTCCTCGCCGGCGGGCTGCTCCCCTGGGTCCTGCTCGGCGTCGGCTGCATCTTCTTCCTCGTCTCGCTCTCCTACGCGGAGGGCGTGGCCGCGATCCCCGAGACCGGCGGCGGGCCCATGCTCGTGCGCCGCGCCTTCAACGACCCCGCCGGGTTCTTCACCGGCTGGGTGCTCCTCCTCGACTACCTCGTCGTGATCGCGCTCGCAGCGCTCTTCGTGCCCCACTACGTCGGCGCGGCCGCCGGCTGGGAGTCGCTCGAGAAGGAGCCCTGGGACGGGATCATCGGCGTGGCCGTGATCCTCTGCGTCGCCGCCCTGCGCCTGGCCCGCCGCTCGTCGCTCTACCGGATCGCGCAGCTCGTGGCGGGACTCGCGCTCCTGACGCAGCTCGTCGTGATCGTCGTCGGGTTCGCGTTCGTCTTCGACCCGAGCGACATCGGCGCCGGCGTCGAGCTGGGGACGAGCCCGAGCTGGCACGACCTCTTCTTCGCCCTCGCGGTCGCGACGCTCGCCTACACCGGGCTCGAGACGGTCGCGAACTTCGCCGCCGAGACGACCGAGCCCGGCCGCTCGCTGCCGAAGAGCCTGTTCGGCGCGGTCGGAGCGGTCGTCGTGATGGCGTTCCTGCTCGGCCTCGTCGGCGTCTCCGTCCCCGACCTCGGCGGCAGCGGTCGCGGGGCACCGCTCGAGGCGATCGTCGACGCGGCCCGCGGCTCGATCTCCGACACGGTCGCCGACGTGCTCGACGGTCTTCGTCGCCGCGAGCGCGGTGATCGTCCTCGTCGCGGCGGTGACCACCTCGATCTCCGGCGTCGGACGGCTCACGCATGCGCTCGGCCGCCACGAGATGCTGCCGCGCCGCTTTGCCCGGCTCAGCTCACGCACGCTGATCGCGCCGGCCGCGATCGTCTCGGCCGCCGTCCTGTCGAGCGCGCTGCTCCTCGTCGCCGACTTCGCCGGCCGCGAGCTCAGCTTCCTCGCGAGCCTCTACAGCTTCGGCGTCCTGCTTGCGTTCTTCGCCGCGCAGATGGCGGTGCTGCGGCTGCGCCGGACTGAACCCGACCTCGAGCGTCCCTTCCGCGCACCGCTCAACGTGACCGTCCGCGGAGTCGCCGTTCCGCTCCCCGCGCTGGTCGGCGCGCCGCTCGTGCTCGGCCTCTGGATCGCCGCAATCGCGACGCACGGCGCAGCGCGGATCGCCGGCCCGATCTGGCTCGTCGCCGGCGCGGTCGTGTACGTGGCCGTCCGGCGCTCCTCCCGCGAGGGCCTGCTCGAGCGCGTCGTCCCGGCCGAGCCGGATCTCGTCCCGGAGTTCGAGGGCGTCTACTCGAACATCCTCGTCCCGCTCAAGCTCGGCCCGATCGGCGAGGAGGTGCTCGCGACCGCAGTTCGGCTCGCGGAGGAGCGCAGCTCGAAGGTGAGCGTCCTCCTCGTGCTGCGCGTTCCGCTCGATCTCCCCCTCGACGCGCCGATGCCCGAGGCGGAAGAACGCGCCGCCGACTCGCTCGCCGAGATCGAAGAGCTGGCCGTCGAGCACAAGCTGACGATCGACGGAACGATCGTCCGGGCCCGCGCGCTCGGGGAGGCGATCGTCGAGCAGGCGGAGAGGCAGGGCGCCGACCTGATCGTGCTCGGCTCCGCGCCGCGGTGGCGGCGGCAGTCGCGGTTCTTCAGTCCGACGGTGGACTACGTGCTGCGCAAGGCCCCCTGCGAAGTCATGGTCGTCGTCTACCCTCGCGGCGTCCTGGAGGACACTAGAGTGACGGTATGAAGGCGCTCATCGTCGGCTGCGGCCGGGTCGGATCGTCCCTGGCGAAGAAGCTCGAAGGGTCCGGCTGGGACGTCTCGGTCGTGGACGCGAGCGAGGACGCGCTCGTGCGGCTCGGCGAGCACTGGCCCGGCGAGTTCCACGTCGGGCACGGGATGGACATCGCCGTGCTCGAAGGCGCGGGCATCGCGAAGCGCAGACGCCGTGATCGTCGCGACGAGCGGAGACAACACGAACATCGTCGTCTCCCAGGTCGCGAAGGAGCGCTACGGGATCAAGTCGGTCGCCGTGCGGCTCCTCGACCCGGCCCGCGCCGAGTTCTACGCCACCAAGGGTCTGCACGTGGTCTCGCCGACGCGCGACGCGATCGACGGCCTCGCGACCTGGGCGGACGAGGAGGCGAGGGCCTGATGTTCGTCATCGTCGTCGGCGGCGGGAAGGTCGGCTCGAACGTCGCGCGGACGCTGCGCGGGCTCAAGCACGAGGTCGTCCTCGTCGAGCAGGAGCGCTCCCGCTACGCGCGGCTCGAGGAGGAGTTCGAGCACGCCGCGATCCTCGGCGACGGCACCGAGATGTTCGTCCTCGAGCAGGCCGGGATGCGCCGCCCGCCCGACGTGGTCGTCGCGGTGACGGGGGACGACGAGGACAACCTCGTCATCTGCCAGCTCGCCAAGGAGGCGTACGGCGTGCCGAGCGTCGTCGCGCGCGTGAACGACCCGCGCAACCAGCAGCACTTCGACCAGCTCGGCATCTCGCCGACGGTCAGCGCGACGTCGATGGTGCTCGCCCTGATCCAGCACGAGGTGCCCGAGCACGAGCTCGTCCACCTCCTCGAGCTCCGCAAGGAGAACCTGGAGATCGTCGAGGTCGAGGTCGGCGCCAAGGCCTCCGCCGCCGGCAAGAAGATCGAGGATCTGCGCCTGCCGCCGACCGTGCGGCTCATCTCGGTGATGCGCGACGGCAAGGCCGAGATCGCAGTCGGCGCGACCGAGCTCAAGCCGGGCGACCAGGTGCTGGCGCTCCTCGAGCCGGGCGGCGAGGAGGAGCTCCGCCCGCTGCTCATCGGCGAGTCCTGACCGGCGGCCTCGAAACCGAGGGACGCGGCTGGCGCGTCTCCTGGACGGGCCGCAAGATCGTCCTGCGCTTCGTCGCGCTCGCGGTCACGCTCGTCTCGCTCTACATCCTCATGCCGAGCCTGCTCGAGGTGTTCACCTCGTGGCGCGAGGTGCTCGACCTGCAGCCGGTCTGGCTGATCGGCTCGATCGGCTTCGTCTGCGCAAGCTTCCTCTCCACCTGGGCGCTCCAGCGGATCGCCATCGGCACGCGGAGCTGGTTCGTCGTGGGCACGTCGCAGCTGGCCGGCAACTCGCTCTCGCGGGTCGTGCCCGGCGGCGCCGCGACGGCGGGCGCGCTCCAGTACCGGATGCTCGTGCGCACCGGCGTCGCCGGTGGGCGGGCCGCGTCCGGGCTCACGGCTTCGTCCGCGCTTGCTGTACGCGATCCTGCTCGGCCTGCCGATCCTCGCGCTGCCCGCGGTCTTGACCGGGACGTCGGTGGACCAGGCGCTCGAGCGCTCGGCCTGGCTCGGCGCGGCCGCGTTCGCCATCTTGCTCGGGCTCGGCGCGGTCGCCTTCGCGTTCACGCGGCCGCTCGTGCTCGCGGCGCGCGGGATCGTCGCGGTCGCGAGCATCGTTCCCCGCGGCCGGGAGATCTGCGCCGGGCTGCCCGAGCGCCTCGTGCGCGAGCGCAACGCGATCCGGACCGCGCTCGGCGCCCGCTGGAAGATGGCGCTGACGGCCTCGGTGGGGCGCTGGCTCTTCGACTACCTCGCGCTGATCGCAGCGCTCTTCGCCGTCGGCGCGACGCCGAGCCCGTCGCTCGTGCTGCTCGCGTACGTCGGCGCGTCGATGCTCGGGATGGTCCCGTTCACCCCCGGCGGCCTCGGCTTCGTGGAGGCCGGGCTGACCGGGTTGCTGGCGCTGGCCGGCGTCGCGGCGGGCGCCGCGGTCGTGGCGACGCTCGCGTACCGGCTCGCGTCGTTCTGGCTCCCGATTCCCGCCGGGCCCGACCGCGTACTGGCTGTTCCGGCGGCGCTTCCCGGGCTAGATGGTTGATCGGTAATTGCGGTGTCTTCGGGGACGGTTCAGACCAAGCCGGGGTGCGTCATCGCTCGCAGGCAAGGCTGGTGAGCCTTGGCGAGAGCGAGGGCGTGCGCCGGCGCCGCGTCTGGGCCGCCAGCCGGAGGCGGCGCGATTGCCGATCAATCATCTAGGCGTCCGGATCCGGCGTCACCTCGGCGACGATCAGATTCGCCGCGTGCCGCTCCATCCGCTCGCGGAGGACATCCCAGTCCGCCTCGGCCACCTGGACGCACAGCGCCGCCTGTGCCTGGCTCGAGGTCTTCGCCGAGCGCGCGCATCCGCGCATCGTCGATGCCCGAGTCGAAGAAGAGACCGACCACGACGCCGCAGACCATCCCCGCGATCGGCGCGATCACCGGGCATCCCGATCAGGAGGCCGACGATCACGCCGAGCACCCCGCCGGCGACGACGCCCTCGCCGATCGACACCTGCCGCTGCTGGTGGAGCTTCACGCCTTTCGCGGTCTTGACCACGATGACCGCGTCGGCGAGCGAGACGACGTCCTCGTGCTGGAGCTCCTCCAGGGCGTCGAGCGCCCGCTCGGCCTCGTGCTTGCCGGGGAACGCCGCCGCTGCGAAGCCCGGGCTCACGGTTCCTCGCGGATGAGCCAGGCCTCGGCGTGCTCGACGGCCTGCCCGGTCGACTCGCCGATCAGCTCGGTCGCCTCGAACGCGCGCACCGGGCCGGTCACGTCCACCTGGCGGTTTCGCCGCGCCTGCTCGATCAGGATCGGATCGACGCCGCTCAGGTACAGCCGGCCGCCGACCGCGTCCAGCCGCTTCGGCGTACCCCGCGAGCACCGCGAAGCCGGTCGCGCCGAGCGCCGTCCGCCCGCGCAGCCGCAGCACCACCACCGGCGCCACCGACCCGGCGGGATCGGGGAGCCGCGCCTCGAGCGTCTTCGCGCCGGCGTAGTAGAGGCTTCCGTAGATGTCGAGCACGGTGACGCTGCGGCTCGGCAGGCGCTCGGGCGCGGGCTGCTCGGCGAAGCGCCCATCCGGACGGCGGACGAGCTCCACTACGGAGAGATCGAGCGCCTCCTTGTTCAGCTGGAGGAGCAGCGAGAGCGCCACGCCGATCCCCACCGCCGCCGCGACCGGCAGGAAGAGGGTCGCGAGAAACGTCGTCGTGAACCCGATCTGCGAGGTCGTCCCGGTGCGGAGAATCGTCCGGATCTCGGCGATGCGAAGCGACCCGACCGCCGCGTAGATGAGGAGCCCCGCCAGCGTCGGCATCACGACCTTCCCCACCTGGCCGGAGAAGAGAAGCAGGATCGTGAGCATCCAGATCCCGGCGAGGATCGACGCCCAGCGCGTGACCGCGCCCGAGGCGACGTTGAGCGCCGTCGCGCCGACCGAGCCGCCCACCGGCTGGCCGCGGAAGAGGCCCGACGCGACGTTGCCGACGCCCTGCGCGATGAAGTCGCGGTTCATGCTCGAGCGCGAGCCGTCCGAGTTCGGCGCCGCCTCCGCCACGCCGGCGCCCTGCACGAGCACGATCGCCGCGACCGCCAGCGCGCCCGTCCAGATGTGGAAGGAGAAGAACAGGCTCAGGTCGGGAACGTGCGGCATCGGCAGCCCGCCGGGGATCGCGCCGACGTCCTCGACCCGCTCGATCCCGTCGACGTTGAGCACGAGGAGGGTCGGGACGACCAGGGCGACGATCGCCGCGTACGACCTGATCCGCGTGCGGCCGAGCCCGAACGCGATCGCCAGCGTGAGCAGGCCGCAGAGCAGCGAGTCGCGGTTGATCTCGGACGGGTTCGTGATCACGTTCCACGCCTTCGCGAGCGCGAACTGGCCCTCGAGACGGCGCGCCGGTCAGGTCTGGGATCTGGCCGAAGATGATGTTCGCGGCGATCCCGGTGAGGAAGCCGATCATCACCGAGAGCGAGACGAACCGCGTGTAGCGGCCCAGGCGGAGGATCCCGGCGGCGATCATCAGAATCCCGGCGAGGGCGGTGAGGACGAAGAGGCCCTGGGTGCGCTCGTCGGCCGGCAGCGCGGAGAGCGCCGACCCCGCGGCCAGCGCGGCCGCGCTCGTGGTCGTGATCACCATGAGGCGCGTGCTCGCGGTGACCCCGCCGCCGATCGGCCCCGCGAAGGTCGCGTAGAGCCCGTGGATCGGGTTGACGCCCGCGAGGATCGCCGACGCCATCCCGTCCGGGACGCTCGCGACCGCGCCCGATGCGCCCGCGATCGCGTCCCGGGGAAGCGCCTTCTGTGTCCGGCTTGATCTCCCGGAGCCAGGAGCCGAGCGCGCTTCGTGCCTTCATGCCCGCCCGGCTCCCGTCCGAAGGCTTACGCGGTCTGCTCGTCGCCGAGGCCGTACACGACCAGGCCGTACAGGACGAGGACGTGCAGCGAGACCATGATCAGCGCGATGATCGGCTCGTCGAAGACCCAGAGCATGTTGAGCGCCGCGCCGACGAGGCTCACGACGATTCCCGTCCACACCGCCCACGACGCCCCCGCGAAGACCGCGATGCCGGCGCATGCCAGGACGATTCCGTAGATCAGGTACGTCGTGCCCCAGACGTGGATGTTGTTGCTGACGAGCCCGGCCAGGGTCTCGTTGTCGATCGAGAGCGCGGTGATCCCGTTCAGGACACCGAGCACTCCGCCCAGGATCATCACGATGCCGGCGAACGTCAGCCAGGCCTCTCCCTTGGGTCGTGCCATGCGGATCTCCTTTCCTACGAGGTGCGAACGATGCAGCGGAAGCCGATGTGGCCCGTGGACGTGTCGACCTGCTCGGCCTGGCGCGCCGACGGGCGATAGCGGAGGCAGTAGTTCGGCGCGCAGAGATGCGAGCCTCCCTTGATCACGCGGCGCGGGATGGTCTCGCCGGGCTCGCCCGGGACGAGGCTTCCCTCGGCGTCGGTGACACGCGGGTTGCGCGGAGCGCAGCAGGCGGGCTCGTCGGCCTGGGGCGCCGCCGAGTAGAAGTCCGACGTCCACTCCCAGACGTTCCCGCAGACGTCGTAGAGCCCGTAGCCGTTCGGCGGGAACGAGCCCACCGGCGACGTGCCCTCGTAGCCGTCGGTCTTCAGGTTCTGCCACGGGAACTCGCCCTGCCAGGTGTTCGCCATCGGCCTGCCCTCGGGGAACTCCTCGTCGCCCCAGGCGAAGATCGCGCCGTCGAGCCCGCCGCGCGCGGCGAACTCCCACTCGGCCTCGCTGGGGAGCTCCTTCCCGGCCCAGGCCGCGTAGGCCTCGGCGTCCTCGTAGGCGACGTGGACGACGGGGTGGTGGTCGCGCCCGTTGATCGTCGTGCCCGGCCCGCCGGGCCGCTTCCAGTACGCGCCGGGCAGGAACTCCCACCAGTTGCGGAAGTCGTTCAGCGGCACCGGGCCGGGCGTCGGCCGGAAGACGAGCGACCCCGGCACGAGCAGCTCCGGGTCGGCGTCCGGGTACTCCTCCGCGGTGGGCGCACGCTCGGCGACGGTGACGTGGCCGGTCTCGCGGACGAAGCGGCGGAAGTCGGCGGCGGTCACCTGGCGCTCGTCCATCCAGAAGCCGTCGACCTCGACCTCGCGCACCGGGCCCTCGTCGGGATAGAAGTCGACGGAGCCCATGCGGAACGCACCGCCGGGGATCTTCACCATGCCGGGGAACGGTGCGTCGCTCACGGCGTCGATTCTCGCACCGCGGCGAGAGCGGTGGCGGCTACATGCCGAGCACCCGCGCCTTCTCGGCGGCGAACTCCTCGTCGCTCAGCTTGCCCTTGTCGTGCAGGTTCGGAGAGCGTCTGCAGCATCGACGCGGTGTCCTCGCTGCCTGGCTCGCGACCGCGGCCTTCTCGTACGTCGCGCCCGGCTTGCGGAAGACCAGGTAGACGAACGTCCCGAAGAACGGGACGAGGATGATGCAGAGCACCCAGATCGCCTTCCAGCCTCCGGCCATGTCGTCCCGGCGGAAGACGTCGAGCAGGGCGAACGCCCAGAGCATCGCGAGGGGCAGAAAGATGAGAAGGAGGAAGAACGCATCCCAAAACGTGCTCGCGAGCGGCATGCCGGCCGGCCCCATCAGACTTCGTCCGCCGTCAGCGCCCAGATCACGAGCCCGCAGCCGGCGAGGGCGATCACCGACCACAGCGGGTGCGCGCCGATCGTGAAGAAGTTGAGGATGATCCCGATCGCGGCGATCAGGACGCCGAGCGGCCGGCCGGCGCCCTTCCGGCGCAGGACGAGCAAGCCGATGGCGAGCTGGATCGCGCCGACGATGAGGATGATCCAGCCCCAGGCGGCGAGGTTCTCCCAGACCAGGTCCTTCTCGCTGAGCTCCTCGGACTGCGTCAGCGCGACGATGCCCCAGATCATGTTCAGGGCTCCGACGAGGGAAAGCCAGATGCCGGCGAACGTAGTTTTGCCGCCCCAGCCCTCGCCCCGGCTCTGCGGATCGACGGACGTGGTCTGCTGATACTCCTTCGTGACGCCTGGGACGCGCGGGAATCCTCCGGACATCGCTCCTCCTTCGTGCGCTCGCTGCGGGTGACCTACGCTACGCGCGCGTCCGACCCGTGGCAAGCGGCCCTGCGAGAATCGAGCCGTGACGACGTACGGGCTCTCCGAGGCCGAAGCCGCTCGTCTGCTCGCTGCGCGGGGGCCGTTCTCACCGCCCGCGACGAGCCGCTCGCTCGCGAGCATCGTCCGCGCGAACGTCTTCACGTTCTTCAACCTGATCCTGGCCGTCTTCGGCGGGCTCACCCTGGTCTTCGGCGACTGGCGCGACGCGCTCTTCCTCGGGATCCTCGTCGCGAACTCGACCATCGGGATCACCCAGGAGCTGCGGGCCAAGCGCGCGCTCGACCGGCTCTCGGCCGAGGTGGCCCCGCACGCGACGGTCGTACGGGACGGCGAGCCCCGCGTGGTCGGCGTCGAGGAGGTCGTCGTCGGGGATCTCGTGCGGCTCGCGGCCGGCGACGGCGTGGTCGCGGACGGAACGCTGGTCGAGTCGGCCGGGCTCTCGCTCGACGAGTCGATCCTCACCGGCGAGTCGCGCCCGGCCGCGCGGGGGGTCGGCCAGGAGGTGCGCTCCGGCTCCTACGCGGTCGAGGGCGCGGGCGCGTTCGTCGTCGACGCGGTCGGCCCGGACAGCTACGCACAGCGGATCGCCGGCGAGGCGCGCCAGTTCCGACATCCGCGCTCGCCGCTCGAGCGCTCGCTGAACCGGCTCCTGTTCGTGCTGGTCGCCGTGATGATCCCGCTCGGGACGATCTTCATCTACTCCCTCTGGCAGCGCGACGACCCGATCAACGAGGCGGTCACGACGGCGGTCGCGGGCATCGTCACGCTGATTCCCGAGGGACTGATCCTGCTCGCCAGCCTGACCTTCGCGGCCGCGGCGCTGCAGCTCGCCCGGCGCGGAGCGCTGGCGCAGCAGCTGAACGCGATCGAGTCGCTCGCCTCGGTGGACACGATCTGCCTGGACAAGACGGGGACGCTCACGGCGGCCGACCTCCGCGTCGTCTCGGTCAAGGCCGCGAACGGCGGCGACCCCGGAGGAGCTGCGGCGCGCGGTGGGGCGGTTCGCGTCGAGCTCGCCCGCGCGCAACCGGACGCTCGAGGCGATCGCGACCGCGGTCGGCGCGCCTGCGGAGGAGGCGGGCGAGTACGTCCCGTTCTCGTCGGCGCGGCGCTGGAGCGCGCTGCGGCTCGGCGACACCTCCTACGTGCTGGGCGCGCCGGAGCGGTTCCCGCTCGGCCCGCTCGCGGACGTGGCCGCGCGCGAGCAGGAGGCGGGGCGCCGGGTGGTCGCGTTCGGCACGGCGACGGGAGCGTCTGAGCGCGAACGACGGCCCGCCCAAGGGGTTGAAGCCGCTCGGCCTCGTCGTCCTGTCGGAGGCGCTGCGCCCGGACGCGCGCGAGACGGTCGAGTACCTGCGCGGCGAGGGGGTCGAGCTGCGCGTCATCTCCGGTGACGCGCCGGCGACGGTGGCCGCGATCGCGCGCGACGCCGGCATCGAGGTCGGCGACGGGCCGGTGGACGGATCGAACGGCGACGTCCCGCTCGACGCGCGCGTCGTCGGGCGGATCTCGCCCGAGGGCAAGAAGCAGCTGGTCGAAGGGCTGCGCGACCAGGGCCGCTATGTGGCGATGGTCGGCGACGGCGTGAACGACGTCCCGGCGCTCAAGGCCGCGCGGCTCGCGATCGCCCAGGGAACCGGCTCGGAGATGGCGCGGAGCGTGGCCGACGTCGTGCTGGTGCGCGGCGACTTCGCCTCGGTTCCGGACATGGTCGTGTCCGGGCGGAAGATCCTCCGCAACGTCCAGCGGGTCACCAAGCTCTTCGTGACGAAGTCGGTGTTCGCGGCGTTCCTCGTGCTCGTGGTCGGCCTGACGACGACGCCGTATCCGCTCCTGCCGCGGCACCTGAGCCTGGCGGCGTCGTTGACGGTCGGGATTCCCGGCTTCTTCCTGGCGCTCGGCCCGAGCTCCGGGCCGTGGCGCACGGAGGGCTTCCTGCGGGAGGTGGCGCGCTTCTCGCTCCCGGCGGGAACCGCGGCCGGCCTGGGCGTGCTGTCGGCGTACCTGTTTGCGTTGAACGTCGTCCAGCTACCGCTCGTCGAAGCGCGAACGGTCGCGCTGTCGACGCTCGTCGTGCTCGGCCTCTACTTCGTTCTCGTGCTCGAGGCCAGGACGCAACGCCGGACACTGGCCGTCGGGACGCTGTGCACGTGCCTCTTCGCGGCGTACGTCGCGGTGTTCGCGTTCGAGCCGACCCGCGAATTCTTCGAGCTCGCCTGGTTCGGCTTCTGGGGGATCGTCGGCGTGCTCGGCGGAGCCGGTCTCGCCATCGCCGGCCTCGCGCTTTCGGACGCGCGTTTCGTGCCGGAGCAGTTCCGTCACTGGACGCGCTAGTCTCGGTTCATGCCTCAGCTCGTGGTCGTCGTTCCGCTCAAGGAAGGCTCGTACGAAGAGGCCAAGCGTCTCCTCGCCGGCGGGCCGCCGATGGATCTCAGCGAGTCCCACTTCGACCACCACGAGGTGCATCTGACCACGAGCGAGGCCGTGTTCGTTTTCACGACGCCGAACGACATCCCGCCGACGCTGAACGTCCGCGCAGACGATCCGACGTTCTGGCGCGCCGCAAGGGCCTGGCAGCCCCTGATCGACGGACGGCCGCGCAAGGCGGAGACCGTGTTCAGCTGGGCTCGCGAGAGCTGACCGCCGGCTCGTCCGGCCCCTGGTCCAGCCGGAACGGCGGGTACTCGTCGGTCATGAGCGCCGCGTAGGCGAGCACGCGCAGCACCCAGCGGTTGAGGCCGATCACGAAGTCGAAGAGTCCGCGCGGGTACCTGCCGGCGAAGAGCAGCGCGAACCCGCCGATCAGGACACAGATGCCGATGAGACCGTTCCAGCCGACCGGGACCCAGACGTCCGGCGTCCAGTTCCACAGCCACCAGCCGCCCACGAAGATCCCGACGATGAAGTACTGCGGGATCGCGAGGAGCCACCACTTCACCAGTACCAGCCCGCGCGAGAGCCGCTCGGGGTAGGCGATCTCGACGCTTGCCGGGTAGTCCGGCTCGGAGTCGAGCGAGAACGGCGGGTAGCGGTCAGTGCCGAGCGCGCCGTAGGAGTAGAAGAAGACGCGCCACGTCCAGCGGATAACGCCGAGGTTGAACTCGAACATGTCGCGCGGGTAGCGCCGGGTGAAGAGGATCGCGAAGAACGCGACCCACGTGAGCACGATGAACGCGATCCACAGGAAGAACAGCACAATTGCGTGCGGGATGATCAGCAGCCACTTGAAGGTCCAGATCCAGCGGCTCACGTCCTCGTCGAGCGCGCCGTGGACGGCGACCGGATAGACGCTCGGGACGGGCACGACGACCTCCGCCGCGGCTCCTTCAGGCTCGGCGGCCACGCCGCGGCGGCGGAGCGCGAGGAAGAGGAGCAGCACGCCGACGACGAGGACGATCCCTCCGATGATCAGCAGCGCGGTCGCGACCCAGACGAGCCAGCCGAACTTGGCGCCGATGCCGAGGTCGGCGGCCACGCCTTCCGAGGCGTCGGCGTTCATCGCGACGAGCGTCCACTCGCCCTTCTCGACCTTCCAGATGAGCGACTGCTCGCCCGCGCCGCTCGCGGACGCGACCCAGAAGTCCTCGTCGCCGGGCGGCGCCGAGGGTGCGTCGCCGGAGAACGAGTCGTAGTTGACGTCGAACGGCCAGGTGTCGAAGTCCTGCACCTCGTCGCGGGCGACCGAGCCGAGGTAGCCGTCGACGTCGTCGGACGCGGCGATGCCGAGGAAGAGCTCGCCGCCGTCCGCAGACTCGCCGCGCAGCCGCACACGCCCGATCGCATCGGCGCCGTGCGAGTTGTCCAGGTCGATCGTCCGGGAGACGACCGCGTAGCCGTCCGACTCGAACCGTTCGGTGCGCGTCGAGATGAAGCCCGCGGAGTCCCGCTCCGCCTGGTCGGCCCAAACTAGCGCGCAGCCCGCGCTCAGCAGCCCGACCGCGATCAGGATCGTGATGCAGCCGAGGATGAGCAGGACGACCCTGCCTGCGCCCCACCCTCTCGTGCGCGCCGCCTCGTCAGCCATGGCGACAGCCTTGCACAGGTCGCCGCGTTGTGGAGAAACCGGTACGCGTTCGCCACGGAATTGCGCGCCACGCGTACTGAAATCCTCGATAGCGTCGGGGTGGGAGCGGCGGGACGGGGCGGCGGGAGATCAGTTGCCGCGTCTAGCGTTTAAGCGCTCTGCCGCCGGCCCGCAGGCGGCCCACTACGCGCCGAGGGCTTCGGTGACGATCCGGTTCTGCTCGACGAGATGCGTGGTCGGGTAGCCCTCGCTGGAGCTCGCGCGCCAGGGGCGGCCGCAGTAGCGAAGCGTCACGTCCTCCGGCAGGCCCTCCTCGAGGCGGTGCCGGATCGCGCGCCAGGCGCCCATGTTCAGCGGCTCCTCCTGCGTCCACACGAGCTCGTTGATGCGCGGGTAGCGCGCCAGCAGCTCGTCGTAGGCCGCGACGGGGAAGGGATAGAGCTGCTCGAGCCGGACAACCGCGACGCCCTCGCTCTCGGCGCGCGCCTCGTGACCCGCGATGTCGTAGTAGATCTTCCCGGTGCAGAGCACGAGCCGTCCGACGCGCGCCCGCTCCTCGTCGTCGAGCGTCGGGTCATCGATGATCGGCTGGAAGCGGCCCTCGGAGAGCTCCTCCACATGCGAGGTCGCCTGCTTCAGCCGCAGCAGGCTCTTCGGCGTCAGCACGACGAGCGGTCGCGGCTTCGGGTGCCGGGCCTGGCGCCGGAGCAGATGGAAGTGCTGGCCGGCGGTGGTGCAGTTGACGATGCGGATGTTCTCCTGCGCCGCCATCTGCATGAACCGCTCGACGCGCGCGCTCGAATGCTCGGGCCCGTTCCCCTCGTAGCCGTGGGGGAGGAGGAGCGTGAGCCGCGACGTCTTCCCCCACTTCGAGAGGGAGGAGACGATGAACTGGTCGATGATGATCTGGGCTCCGTTCACGAAGTCGCCGAACTGGGCCTCCCAGAGGACGAGCGCGTCGGGCCGCGCCACCGCGTAGCCGTACTCGAAACCGAGGCAGCCGGCCTCCGAGAGGGGCGAGTTGTAGACCTCGAGCGGAGCGACCGCGCCCGGGAGGTGCTGGATCGGGGCGTACTTGTCGCCCGTCTTCACGTCGTGGAGGACGAGGTGGCGATGCGCGAACGTGCCGCGCTCCGTGTCCTGTCCTGAGAGCCGCACGGGCGTCCCTTCCTCGATCAGGCTCCCCAGCGCGAACCCCTCGGCGAGCGCCCAGTCGATGCCGCCGTCAGGGCCGAGCGCGTCGCGGCGGCGCTCGAGCTGCGTGAGCAGCTTCGGGTGGACGGAGAACCCGGGAGGCACGACGAGCAATTGCTCGTTCAGCGCCTCGAGCCGGTCGATCCCGATCGCGGTCGGGGGCTCCTCACCTCCGGCGCGGCCGGGCTTGCGCTCCCGGCGCTGGCCCACCGCACCCTCGGAGATCGCCTGCCTGAGCGCCTCGTGGGCGGTGCGCAGGCGGCTCTCGGCCAGCTCCAGCAGCTCGTCGACATCGGCCTGTGTGACGATGCCGAGCTCGACGAGCTCCCTCGCGTACTGCTCCCGGACCGGCGGATGCTCGGCGATCCGCTCGTACATGAGCGGCTGCGTGTAGGCGGGCTCGTCGCCCTCGTTGTGGCCGAAGCGCCGGTAGCCGACGACATCCACGACGACGTCCCGCTGGAACTCGGCGCGGTAGGCCATCGCCAGGCGCACGGCGGCGAGCGCGGCCTCGGGGTCGTCGGCGTTCACGTGGATGATCGGCGCATCGAAGCCCTTGGCGATGTCGCTCGAGTAGCGGGTCGAGCGCTCCTCCTCGGGAGTCGTCGTGAAGCCGATCTGGTTGTTCGCGACGATGTGGAGCGTGCCGCCGGTCGAGTACCCGGCGAGCCCGAGCAGGTTGAGCGTCTCCGAGACGATCCCCTGGCCGGCGAAGGCCGCATCCCCGTGGATGAGGAGCGCCATCGCGACATTCGGATCGTGGGTCAGCTCGGGCGAGTCGTGGCTGGTCTGGAGCGCCCGCGTCGTCCCCTCGACGACCGGGTCGACCGCCTCGAGGTGGCTCGGGTTCGAGGCGAGCAGCACGCGCACCTCGCCGTGCTTCGTCAGGCGGACGCCCTGCGAGCCGTAGTGGTACTTCACGTCGCCGGTGCCGCCTTCGGGATCGTGCGTGACGGCGTCGAGCAGCCGCTCCCCCTCGAACTCCTTGAGGATCACCTCGTAGGGGCGCCCGAGCGTGTGCGCGATCACGTTCAGCCGGCCGCGGTGCGCCATGCCCAGCACGACGTCCTTCGCCCCGCTTCCGGCCGACAGCTCGAGCGCCTCGTCGAGCATCGGAATCATCACCTCGAGCCCTTCGAGCGAAAACTGCTTCTGGCCCAGGAAGGCGCGGCGCAGGTAGCGCTCGAAGCCCTCCGTGTCGGACAGCCGTGCCAGGAGCGCCTTCTTCGCATCCGGGTCGAGCGCTTGGCGGTAGCGGCCCGACTCGATCGCGGTGCGCAGCCACACCCGCTGCTCGTGGTTCGAGATGTGCTCGATCTCGTACGCCATCGTCCCGCAGTAGGTCGCGCGGAGCCTCGGGAGCACTTCGCGCAGCGAGTCGCCCTCGCAGTAGAGACGCAGGAGCCGAGCCGGGATGCGCGACTGGAGCTCCGGCGTCAGCTGCGGGATCAGCCGGTCGGGATCGAGCGCGGGATCGCCGGGCGGCGCCGACCCGAGCGGATCGAGGTGCGCGGCGAGGTGGCCGTGCATGCGGTGCGCCTTGACGAGCGCCATCGCGGCCGCGACGCCGCCGAGCAGCTCCTCGTCGACCGCCTCGCGCTCGGCGACCGGCGCGGCGCCGTTTCCGTCCGCCGGCGCGAGCTTCTGAAGCCGCGCCGCGGCCGGCAGGTGCGCGGCCAGGTCGGAGTTCGACTCGAAGTAGGCACGCCACTCGGGCGGCACGGATTCCGGCGAATTCAGGTACTCGGCGAAGAGCTCTTGGATATAGCCGCGATTGAGATCTTCGAGAGAAGTGGAATCCACGTGAACTGAGGATAGCGAGGGGGTTCAGGCTGTCCGCGCAGGTCCCGTTCGCGTCGGCTTGGCCACGTCCTTCCGGGACACGTCCAACCCGGCGATCTCCTCTGCCCCCTGGGGGACCCCGGCTAGGGCACCCCTCGCGTGCCAGCGTAGCGCGCAAGTTCGCGCGGGTGGGTCACGCACGACGCGCCGAAGTGGAACGTCTTCTCCACAGGTCGGGGCTAGCGCGCCGCGGCGATCGAGCGGCGGACGAGCTCGACCGGATGGAGAATCGGGAGCGGACGCCCGAGCTCCTCCAGGTACGTCGTCACCTGGAGCGCACAGCCGGGGTTCGCGGCCGCGATCGCCTGCGCGCCCGTCCCGGCGAGGTTCGCGGCCTTGCGCCGGCCGAGCTCCGCGGCCGCCGCGGGCTCGAGCACGTTGTAGAGGCCGGCCGAGCCGCAGCAGAGCTCCCACTCGGGCGGCTCGATCAGCTCGAGGCCGGGAATCGCTGCCAGGAGCGAGCGCGGCTCGGCGCGGACGCCCTGCGCATGGGCCAGGTGGCACGCGTCGTGGTAGGCGACGCGCAGCTCGACCCGGCCGCGCGGGGCGCGCGGCTCCGAGGCCGCGAGCAGCTCCGTCACGTCGCGCACCTTGGCGCTGAACGCCGCCGCGCGGTCGGCCCAGGCGGGATCGTCCGCGAGCAGCCGGCCGTACTCCTTCATGGAGGAGCCGCAGCCGGCCGCGTTCGCGACCACCGTGTCGCAGTCCTCGAAGGCCGCGATCGTCTCGCGCGCGAGTTCGAGAGCCGGCGGCTCGGCGCCGGTGTGGAGCATGAGCGCGCCGCAGCAGCGCGGGCTCGTGCGGGCGGCGACCTCCCAGCCCTCGGCGGCGAGCACCTCGGCCGTCGCCGCGTTCACGTCGGCGAAGAACACCCGCTGGACGCAGCCCTGGAGCAGCCCGACCCGGCCGCGGCGCTCGCCCTGCGCCGCGGTCAGCTCCGGCGGTTCGCGCGCGCCCGCGCGCGTGAGGCGTCAGGCGCAGCATCGCGCCGACCCGCGAGGAATCCGGCAGCGCGCGGCCCAGCCGCCGCGCTCCGAGCCGTCCCGCCGCGCTTGCGAGCGGACGAACCGCCCGCAGCCGCCCGGGATGGGTGAAGGTCGCGAACGCCACGCGGCGGGAGAGCCGCGAACCGAGGCCGCGCCGGTGGTTGCGCTCGAGCTGCGGCCGCGTGTCCTCGAGCAGCCGGTCGTAGCGGACGCCCGAAGGACACGCGGTCACGCAGGCCATGCAGCCGAGGCAGCGGTCCCAGTGCAGCGCCATCGCGTCCGAGATCGCATCCGCCTCGTTTCGCGCCGCCTCCATGAGGACGATCCGCCCGCGCGGCGAGTCCATCTCCTCGCCCCAGAGCACGTACGTCGGGCAGGTCGGCAGGCAGAACCCGCAGTGGACGCAGGTGTCGAGGTCGGCCTGGCTCGGCGGCGCGCAGGGCGTCGAACGCGGTCATCAGATGCCGCCCACGAAGATCCCCGGCGCGCAGACCCCGGCGGGGTCGAAGCGCTCCTTCACCCGGCGCGAGAGCGCGAGCAGCGCGTCGTCGGTGACGCCCCACGGGTCGGCGCGCAGCCCGGCGGGCGCGTCCTGGAGCACGCCCGGGAACGGGAACTCGAACGCCGACTCGGCCTTGATCCAGTAGACGCCCACGCGGCCGACGACCGAGGCTCCCACGCGGTCGGCCGCCGCGAGCACCTCCGCAAGGTCGGACGGAAGCGACGGCACCCGCAGCACGACCTCGCCGCGCTGGCCGGCACGTTGCGCGGCCCAGAGCTCCTCCGCGTCCCCGTGGATCTCGGTCTCGAGCTCGTCCGCCAGCGCAGCGATTCGCGCGGCGCGGCTCTCGACGGCCACGCCGCCGACCCGCGCGAGCAGCGCGCCCGAGCCCGCCGACCACGAGACGTCGAGCGCCTCGAGCTCGAGCGGCTCCGCGAACCAGCGCGCCGCCACGCGCGCAAGCGCGGCCGGATCGTCTCCGCGCGCAACGACGGTCGCCGTCGAGACCGGAAGCGGATGGAGCCGCACGACGACCTCGGTGATCACCCCGAGCGTCCCGAGCGAGCCGGCGAAGAGCTTCCCCAGGTCGTAGCCGGCGACGTTCTTGATCACCTTGCCGCCCGAGCGCGCGACCGTGCCGTCGGCGAGCGCGACCGTCATCCCCAGGAGCAGATCGCGGGCGGCGCCGTACCGGTGGCGGAGCGGGCCCGAGTCGGCCGCGGCGACCACGCCGCCGATCGTGGCGCCGCCGTCCGGCGGATCGAGCGCGAGCATCTGCCCGGCCGCGGCGAACACCGCCTGCGCCTCGGCGAGCGGAACCCCCGCGCCGAGCACGGCGGTGAGATCGCCCGCGTTGTGCTCCACGCCCGTGAACGCCGCGGTCGAGAGCACGACGTCGGGCTCGGGAACCGCAGCGCCCCAGTTCCACTTCGTGCCGCCGCCGCGCGGGCGCACCGACCCGCCCGCCGCGAGCAGCTCGGCGGCCTCCGCGGCCGACGAAGGCGTCTCGACCCTCACATCCGCTCCGCGAGGCCGGCGGCCTCGACGGGGTGCTGCCGGTACGGCCCGGGCACCTCGCCGCACAGGCGCGGCGTCGGCATGACCTTGCCGGGATTGACGCGCTGCTCGGGGTCGAACGCGCAGCGCAGCTTCTGGAACGCGGCCAGGTCGGGCTCGGAGAACATCGCCGGCATGTAGCGCTTCTTGTCCATCCCGACCCCGTGCTCGCCGGTGATCGAGCCGCCCTCCTCGACGCACGCGAGCACGATCCGGCCGGCCAGCTCCTCGGCGCGCGCGGCCTCGCCCGGCTGCGAGTCGTCGTAGGCGACGAGCGGATGCAGGTTCCCGTCCCCGGCGTGGAAGACGTTCGCGACCTGCAGGCCGTACTCGTCCGCGAGCTCCTCGATGCGGCCGAGCACCTCGGCGAGCCGCGTGCGCGGGATGACCGAGTCCTGGACGTAGTACGACGGCGCGACCCGGCCCATCGCGGCGAACGCCGCCTTGCGCGCGCGCCAGATCAGGTCGCGCTCGGCCGAATCGGCGGCGACGTGGATGCCGAGCGCCTGCTTCAGCTCGCACAGGCCGACGACCGCCTCGACGCGCTGCTCGCACTCCTCGGCGGGGCCGTCGAGCTCGACGATCAGCGCCGCGCCGGCGTCGTACGGGTTGCCGATTCCCGTGGCGGCCTCGGCCGCCGCCATCGAGAGCCGGTCCATGATCTCGAGCGCCCCCGGCACCATCCCCGCCGCGACGATGTCGGAGACGGTCTGCCCGGCCGCCTCCATCGTCTCGAAGTAGGCGATCAACGTGCGGATGCGCTCCGGCACCGGGGAGACGCGCAGCGTGATCCTCGTCGCGACGCCGAGCGTCCCCTCCGAGCCGACGAACGCGCCGAGCAGGTCGTAGCCGGGCAGGTCGAGCTCCTTGCCGCCCAGGGTCACCTCGGTTCCGTCCGGGAGGACGAGATCGAGCCCGCAGACGTAGTTCGTGGTGAAGCCGTACTTGAAGCAGTGTGCGCCGCCCGAGTTCTCGGCCACGTTGCCGCCGACGGTGCAGACGACCTGGCTCGACGGGTCGGGCGGATAGAAGTGCGTCGGCCCGACCGCCTTCGAGACCTCGAGGTTCGTCACGCCCGGCTCGACGACCACGCGCGCGTTGGGGAGATCGACCTCGAGCACCCGCCGCAGCCGCGAGAGCCCGATCACCACTCCGCCGGGAACCGGAGTCGCACCGCCGGAGAGACCCGTTCCGGCCCCACGCGCGACCCACGGAGCCTCGGCCTCCCAGCAGGCGCGGACGACCCGGCGAACCTCGTCCGCGGAGCCGGGCAGGCAGACGACTGCCGGAACGCCGCGCAGGTACGCGAGCGCGTCCGACTCGTAGGTGCGCAGCTCGTCGCGGTCGACGAGGACGTTCGCGTCGCCGCAGATCCCGGCCAGCTCGGCGACGAGATCTCTCAGCGCAACCCCTCCGAATCGGGCGGGATGATCTCGAGCCCGCTCGCGACGCGGCGCTTGCCGCCGGCCTGGTAGACGACGTCCACGGAGTCGTTCTTGCGGTACGTGCCGGCCACCCCGAGGAACATGCTCGCCCAGCGGAGCGCCCCGAGCCGGCCTTCACGCGCGATCGGCTTGACGAACCGCAGCACCGAGCCCTCGACCTCGTAGTCGGTTCCGCGCTGCTGCAAGACGCCGTTCACATAGACCTCGAACGGCTCGTGCGCCTCGGGTGGAAGCGGGACAGTCCAGGCTTCGGCCACCGCAACGCCGAAGCCTAGACTGCCTTCCTACCACGCCGCGCCTGCTCCCCAGTCGCGTCGCGCATCCCCTTGGTCTTCTCCCCTTCTCAGGGTGTGCGCGTAGGACGAACTGAACCACACGAAGGGGGAAGCTCAATCCCTCGAACGAGTGGTAGGTCACTCCGACCGGGAGAGCCGTAGAATCGGGCCCGGATGCCCGGGAGCCGTATTGTCCTCCTCCTCGTCGCCGTCGGGATTCCGGTCGGCCTCGTGCTTGCCGTCTTCCTCGGCCTGCCCGGGGCGCAGCCGCCCGAGAGCGGTACGGAGAGCGGCGAGACGATCAACCAGATCTACACGGTCGTCCTCGCCGCGTGCGCGTTCGTGTTCATCCTCGTCGAGGCGACGCTGATCGCGCTCGTCATCCGGTACCGCCGGCGCAAGGGCACGCCCGAGGGCGTCGAGGGGCCGCAGATCCACGGGAACACGCGCATCGAGATCATCTGGACGATCATCCCGGCCGTCGCGCTGCTCGCGCTCGCCATCTTCACCTTCAGCAAGGTTCCCGAGGTCGAGGCGAACCCGACCGCCGGCGAGGACGTGCTCGTCGTCGAGGTGACCGCGCACCAGTTCTACTGGCAGTACGAGTATCCGAACGGCGCGCTCTCGTTCGACACGCTCCGCCTGCCGGTCGGCCGGCCCGTCCAGCTCGTGATCCGCTCGGCCGACGTCGCCCACGCCTGGTGGGTGCCCCAGCTGACCGGCAAGCGGGACGCGATCCCGGGCCGCACGAACAAGCTCAACTTCACGCCGCGCGCCGTCGGCACGTTCGACAAGGGCGTCTGCGGCGAGTTCTGCGGCATCCAGCACACGCAGATGAAGACGATCGTCGAGGTCGTGAGCGTCGAGGACTTCGATGCCTGGCTGGCCGAGAGCGAGCAGCCCGACCTCGTCGCGCTGGGCGAGGAGGAGTGGACGGCGTCGTGCGCCAAGTGCCACGGCCTCGCCGGGCAGGGCGACATCGGGCCCCCGATCGCCGGAAACGCGATCCTCACCGATCCGGTCGCGCTCAAGGCGCTGGTCGAGAACGGCCAGGACCTGGGCGCCAACGCCGGCTACATGCCGCCGACCGGGCTGGGCTGGACCGACCTCCAGATCGAGGCGCTCGTGGCCTACGTGAAGTCGAACCCCGAGCTCTCGGGACCAGGCGAGTGAGCGCCAACGCCACACCGGTCCGCGGCCCCGCCTGGAACGAGAGCCGGATCACGAGCTGGATCACGACCGTCGACCACAAGCGGATCGGGATCCTCTACATCGTCACCGCCTTCGGGTTCTTCGTGCTCGGCGGCGTGATGGCGCTGATCATGCGCCTGCAGCTCGCGCAGGCGAACCTCGACATCGTCACCAAGGACACCTACAACGGCCTGTTCACGCTGCACGGGACGACGATGATCTTCCTCTTCATCGTCCCGGTGCTGGCGGGCTTCGGGAACTACCTCGTGCCGCTCATGATCGGCGCGAAGGACATGGCGTTCCCGCGCCTGAACGCGATGTCGTACTGGTTCTTCCTCGCCGGCGGGCTCGTCCTCATGGGGAGCTTCTTCGCCGACGGCGGCCCCGCGCAGGCCGGCTGGTACGCCTACCCGCCGCTCTCGGGCCCCGGCAACATCGGCATGCCGTTCGTCGGCCAGGACCTCTGGATCCTCGCGATCCACCTGACGACGATCTCGTCGATCGCCGGCGCGATCAACCTCGTCGTCACGATCCACAACATGCGCGCACCGGGGATGACCTGGATGCGCATCCCGCTCTTCGTCTGGACGATGGAGGCCTACGCGCTCCTGCTCATCCTGACGCTGCCGGTCGTGACCGCGGCCGTGACGCTGCTCCTCTTCGACCGCCAGACCGGCACGAACTTCTTCCTGCCCGAGGAAGGCGGGAGCGCGCTGCTCTACCAGCACATGTTCTGGTTCTTCGGGCACCCCGAGGTCTACGTGATGGTGCTGCCCGCGTTCGGGATGGTCTCGGAGATCATCCCGGTCTTCGCGCGCAAGCCGATCTTCGGCTACAAGGCGATCGCCTTCTCGACGATCGGGATCGCGTTCGCCGGGATGCTCGTCTGGGCGCACCACATGTTCACGGTCGGCCTGCCCGTCTGGCTGAACGGCTTCTTCGCCGTCGCCTCGCTCGCCGTCGCGATTCCGACCGCGATCAAGATCTTCAACTGGCTCGCGACGCTCTGGCGCGGCCACATCGAGTTCAAGGCGCCGCTGCTCTTCTGCCTCGGCCTGATCGGGCTCTTCACCGCCGGCGGTTTATCCGGGATCGTCCTCGCGATGTTCCCGATCGACTACCAGGTGCACGACTCCTACTACGTCGTCGCGCACATGCACTACGTCCTCTTCGGCGGCACCGCGTTCGGGCTCTTCGCGGGCGTCTACTACTGGTTCCCGAAGATCACCGGCCGGATGTACAACGAGCGCCTCGCCGTCTGGCACTTCTGGCTCATCTTCATCGGCTTCAACCTGACCTTCTTCTTCCAGCACATGGTCGGGCTCATGGGGATGCCGCGCCGCGTCTACACCTACAACCGCGTCGGGTCGTTCGAGCTCTACAACCTCCTCTCGACGATCGGGACGTGGGTGATGTCGGTCGCGCTCCTCATCTTCCTGTTCAACATCATCCGCAGCTGGCGGGTGGGCCCGCGCATCGGCAACGACCCGTGGAAGGCGAACACGCTCGAGTGGTACACGACCTCGCCGCCGCCGCCGCACAACTTCGACCAGCTGCCGCCGATCACGAGCGAGCGTCCCCTGCGCGACCTGCGCCGGCGGCTGGAGGCGACGCAACGGTGAACGACGTGACTCCGCACCCCGGGTCGTGGCTGCGCCTGATCGCCGTCTCCGCCGCGTTCGCGACCGGGATCGCGATCGCGACCGGCGAGTGGGCCGGCTCGCACGAGGTGAGCGTCCTCGTCGGCCTCGCGCTCGTCACCACGGTCTGGCTCAGCGTGCGCTACGGGCATCCGGACGACCGGCTGCTCGGCCGCGCCGCCGAGACCGCGCTCGGCCTCTACCTCGTCCAGATCGTCGTCGGCGCGATCGTCGCGCTCGCCGACGAGCCCGCCTGGGCCTACCCGGCGCACATCGCGCTCGGCGCGCTCTCGCTCGCCGCGTCGGTGGTCACGGCGGTGCTCGTCTTTCGCGGCGGCGTCGAGGCCCCGCGCGCGCCGTGGCGCGACTACGTCACGCTGACGAAGCCGCGGATCATGTCGCTGCTCCTCATCACCGGGGCCGGAGGACTGGTGCTCGGCGAGGGCGGGATTCCGCCGCTCGGCCTGACGATCGCCACGCTCGGCGGGCTCGCGCTCGCCTGCGGCGGCGCCTCGGCCCTGAACCACGTCCTCGACCGCGACATCGACCAGCTCATGGGCGAGCGGACGCAGGCGCGCCCGGTCGCCTCGGGCCGCGTCGCCCCGGCGCGGGCGCTCGAGTTCGGGCTCGCTCTGCTGGCGCTCTCGTTCGTCGTGCTCGCCTGCTGGGTGAACCTGCTCACCGCGGTCCTGGCCTTGATCGGCGGCGCGTTCTACGTCCTCGTCTACACCCGCTGGCTGAAGCGCTCGACGCCGCAGAACATCGTCATCGGCGGCGCGGCCGGGGCGATCCCGCCGGTGGTCGGCTGGACGGCGGCGACCGGCTCGCTGACGCTGCCCGCGCTGCTCCTGTTCCTGATCGTCTTCTTCTGGACGCCGCCGCACTTCTGGGCGCTCGCGCTGCTCATCAGGCGCAACTACGAGGCGGCCGGCGTGCCGATGCTCCCCGTCGTCGTCGGCGAGCGCGAGACCGCGCGCTCGATCGTCCGCTACTCGGTCGTCATGGTCGCGATCACGCTCCTGCCGGTGCTGGCGCAGACCGTCGGCGTCTTCTACCTCGGCTCGGCGCTCATCCTCGGGGCCGTGTTCCTCGTTCTCGCCGTCGCGCTGCAGCGCTCGACCACCCCCGCCCGCGCGCGGCGGCTCTTCTCGTACTCGCTGCTCTACCTCGCGCTGCTGTTCGTCGCCCTCGCCCTCGACCCCATGGTGGTGTAGATGGAACCCGAACTCGCACGCAAGAATCTCCGCCTCGGGCTCGCGCTCTTCGCGCTGACGCTGATCCTCTTCGGAGGCTCGATCGCCGTCGCGGAGATCTACAACGCGCTCGGCTAGGCCGGCCGCGCGCCGGCTCCCCGGCCACGGCCCGAAGGGACGTGTCGTTCCCGACTTAGTTGCAGACTGCAACTTGGCAACGGAGCGCGCAGACCGTGGGCCGGTGCGTTGACTCCGAGTCAGCTCGTCCGTTCGGGACGTGGCTCGCCAAACCGTCTTAGCATGGCCCGCGTGGACACGACCCGAACGGACGATCTGAACGACTTCATCACCCGCGTCGAGCCGGCGCGGGACGGGATCCGCCTGGCGATCAAGGATCTCTTCGACACGGCCGGCGTGCGGACGACCTACGGCTCGGCGATCTTCCGCGACCACGTACCGGAGCGCTCGGCCGCCGCGGTCACGCTCCTCGAGGACGCGGGCTACGTCTCGGTCGGCAAGACGAACCTGCACGAGTTCGCCTACGGGATCACGTCGGAGAACGCGCACTACGGCGACGTCGTGAACCCGCTCGACCCGGGCCGGATCCCGGGCGGCTCGAGCGGCGGCTCCGCGGTCGCGCTCGTCACCGGCGAGGCCGACGCCGCGCTGGGAACCGACAGCGGCGGCTCGATCCGCATCCCGGCCGCCTGCTGCGGCATCGCCGGCTTCAAGCCCACGCACGGGCGCGTGCCGATCGACGGCGTCTTCCCGCTCGCGCCCAGCTTCGACCACGCCGGGCCGATGGCGCGAACGGTCGCCGAGTGCGTGGCGATGGAGCGCATCCTCGACCCGGCGCTCGAGCCCGCCGATCCGACGCTCGATCTGCGCGTCGGCGTCATCTGGCTGGACGAGGCCGACGCGCTCGTGCGCGCGCGCGTGGGCGAGGCCGTCGCCCATTTCGCCCACGCCGAGCCGGTCGAGTTCCCGTTCCCGCAAGGAGTGACACCCGCGTTCATGCGCGAGGTCGCCGACGTCCACCGTGACCTCTTCGCCGAGCGCGCCGACGAGTACGGCCCGAACGTCCGGGAGAAGGTCGAGCGCTGCCTGGCCACGACGGACGAGGAGTACGCGGCCGCCGTCGCCCTCCGCGCCGCCTATGCCGAGCGTTGCGCCGAGATCGCGTCTCGATACGACCTGCTCGTCGCGCCGACCCTCACGACGGTCGCGCCGACCGTCGGCCAGCGCGAGATCGAGCTGCGCTGGTCGGTCATCCGCCTGACCTTCCCGTTCAACGTGCTCGGCTGGCCGGTCCTGGCCTTGCCGTGTGGAACCGCCGAGCACGGTCTCCCGGCCTCGATCTCCCTGATCGGCGGGCCGGACGATGACGCCCTCGTGCTCGCCGCGGGGCAAGCGCTGGAGCGGGTCCTGTCCCCCGTTTAGGGGAAGGCCGGCCTCACCCAGGTGCCGACAACAAGCAAGAGCCATGCTTCTGCGTCCCCTCGCTGTGGTCCTCGCGCTCTTTGCGATCGCGCCCGCTGCCGCCTCCGCGGCGCCCGCGCCTAACGACCTGCGCGGGTTCCTGCTTCGGGCCAACGATCCCCAGCCCGCCGGCCACGCCTTCGCGCGCACGCCGGCCTTCGCCTGGGACACGGTGAGCGGCGCGGCCTCCTACGAGTTCCAGCTCGCGACGAGCAAGTCGTTCTCCGAGAACTCGATCGTCTGGGAGAAGGACGACCTGCCGAACCCGCTCACCTCGGTTCCGCTCACGCTCCCCTGGATCACCGGCAACCCGTACTCGCTCTGGGCCCGCGTTCGCGCCAACGTCGGCGGCGACACGACGGGCTGGAGCACGAAGTACGGCTTCAAGATGAAGTCGCCCGCGCCGCCCACGAGCCTCTCGAACGGCGCGAATCCGACGCCGGGGATGGTCCGCTGGACGCCGGTCGAGGGCGCGACCGCCTACGAGGTCTCGTTCCTGTGGGATCTCCCGAACGGGCAGAACAAGAAGATCAAGACCGCCACGACCGCCGCCGACCTGCGCGAGCTCTACGCCTTCGCGAACGATCTCGGCGCGCAGGGCCTCACGAACCTGTCCTGGAGGGTCCGCGCAATGCGCGAGCTCGAGGGCGACCCCTGAACAACATTCCGGTCGTCTCGTACGGCCCGTGGAGCCCGACGAACGTCACGATCGAGCCGGCGTCGATCGCCGCCTCGACGATCGCGCTCCAGCAGTCGATCTCGCGTAGCCGCACGACGGACATCTTCGACGTGCTCGGCGCCCAGAGCCCCGACGCGCACGAGCTCGTCCCCGGCTTCTGGTGGAACGGCCAGTTCGCGCTCGACGGCACCTCCGGCGCCTGCCCGACCCTCGTCGCCGCCACCGGCGTCACCTGCCCGCTCTTCCGCGTCTACGTCTTCACGGACGAGGACTGCGTGAACCGCGTCCACAACGGCGACATCGTCGGCAGCCCGGCGTACGTGCCGCGGCTGAGCGGCGTGTTGAGCCTCCCGAAGAGCCCGGCCGAGCTGTCGACCGCGCCGTCGGTCTTCCTGGGCGACGCCGACACCGAGGGCGACACGTTCGACGCCGGCGGCCAGAAGGTCATGGCCGCGGGAACGCAGCTGGGCATCCCGGCCGACCCGAGCGACGCCGACGTACCCGAGGGCGAGAAGGCCGACCGCAAGTCGGGCATCTGGGACAACGACTGGCCCGAGAGCCGCTACTACTGGACGGCCGTCCCGGTCATCCCGGTGATCACCGCCGACGCGCGGGTCGAGTACCGCGACGTCGAGTTCGCCGAGGACATGTGCCAGGCCGGCAACGTGATCGATTTCGGCAAGACGAGCGCCCCGGTGATCGAGCGCACGAGCGGCGTCCCGTACGTCTCCGGCATGGCCGGCGACGGGCAGATTCGCGGCGCGCAGAGCAACACGCCGTCCTTCTACGGCCGGCTCGTGGTCGCCTGGCAGCCCGCCCCCGGCGCGGCCCGCTACCAGATCCAGTGGAGCAAGAAGTCGAGCCCGTTCAAGTCGGCCGGCAGCGTGACCACGCCCGCCACGACCGTGCTCGTCAATCCCGGCCCGGGCGTCTGGTACTACCGCGTCCGCGGCGATCGACAAGACCCTGCCGACGAAGGCGCGCGGCATGACCTGGACGAATCCGCAGTACGTCAAGGTGCTGCCGAAGAGCTTCACGGTCGTCAAGCAGCGCCCTCGCTGAGCACGACCGTCCGCTCGGCCTTCACGCGCGCCGCGGGCAGCGACTCGTCGCCGGCGAGCACGCGCTCGACGATCTCCCGCTTGTCCGCTCCCACGAGGAACGCGACCGCGCGGGCGGCGTTCAGCACGGGGTAGGTGAAGGTCAGCCGCGGGTGGGGCGGCGGCAGGCCCGGCTCGGGGACGTACGCGATCGGCTCGGTCGCCTCGAGCGCCGCGTCGCCGGGGAAGAGCGAGGCCGTGTGCCCGTCCGGCCCGATGCCGAGCAGGATCAGGTCGAAGCGATCGGGCAGCGCGTCGTCCACGGAGCGCAGTGGATGGATCTGCGCCTCAGGGATGGGAACGCGATCGAGCAAGGCCTCGCGGGCCATGCGCTCGTTCGAGTCGGCGTGATCGGGCGGGACGACGCGCTCGTCGCTCCACCAGACGTGCCAGCCGGCCCAGTCGAGATCGAGCCCGGCCAGCCGCTCGTACACGGCGCGCGGCGTCGAGCCGCCGGCCAGCGCGATCCGAAACGGCGCGGCCGCCCGCTCGGCGATCCAGCCCGACGCGAAGCCGGCTAGATCGCGACTCTCGAGAAGCTCCGTACCGCCTCCTCGTAGATCGGGTCGCGCCCGAAGATGTCGAGCTGCTCGGAGAGCAGGTCGCTGGCGGTCTCCCGTTCGGGATGGTCGGGTGCGAGCTCATCGCCGTCGACCGCGACCGCCGTGGTCCGATCCGCCTCTGTGTGCTCGAGCGGGATCTCCCGGTGGAGCCGCCCGCCGAGCCAGCCCGCGAGCAGAAGCGCCTCGGCCTTCGGGCCCGTCACGTGGAGCCTCTCGAGCTCCGCGATCCCGGGCCAGCGCGCGGCGAGCGAGCGCCGCCACGACTCGAGCCGGCCCCAGGCGATGTCCGACGCGGCGATCCACTCGAAGACCTCGGGCAGCCGGCCGAACGTGCGCTCGGGCTCACCCCACTCGGTCGAGTCGACGACCAGCCGGTCGGCGACGCCGAGGAGCTGCTCCAGCTCGGTCGAGCCGAAGGGCAGGTCGCCGCGCCAGCGCAGGAACGCGGGCAGATCGTGGATGAGCAGCGGCGAGACGACGCTCGCGGGCGCATGCGCGCGCTGCCCGCAGAGCGTGATGTCGATCACCTCGAAGCAGACCGCGCCGCCGCCGCTCGCAAAGCAGCGCAGGTCGACGTCGGCGTCGAGCGCGTCGCGCGGGTCGTCCGGGTCCGGATGCAGGAGGATCGTGCGCGAGGGATGCCGCTCGCCGAGCCCGTCGAGCGTTCGCGCGGCGGCCTCCGCCCATTGCTTCGGCACCCAGGCCATGTGCGTCATCACGCTCGTCCGCTGGCTCGGCGCGTGCTCCATCTCGGTCTGCTCCAGGCGCAGCTCGGTGAGCGTTCGCTCGATCTTCGCGATCGTCGTGTCCTTGAGCGCCGGCCCGGCCACTAGTGCCGCCTCCAGGAGCGGCCGTCGCGGTGCAGGAGCTCGTCGGCGGCGCTCGGACCCCACGTGCCGGCGGCGTAGTTCGGAAAGCTCGGCCGGTCGCGCACCCACGGCGCGACCATCGCGTCCACGATCGCCCACTGCTCCTCCACCTCGTCCGCGCGCATGAAGAGCGTCGGGTCGCCGAGCATGCAGTCGAGCACCAGCCGCTCGTACGCCTCCGGCAGTCCCATGCGGAACGCCCCGCCGTAGAGGAAGTCCATGTGCACGGTGCGGATCGCGAGCCCCTGGCCCGGCACCTTCGCGCCGATCGCGAGCGAGACGCCTTCGTCCGGCTGGATGTTGAGGAGCAACACGTTCGGCCGCAGCCCGCCGTCGGCGCCCTCCTCGAACGGCGGCTTGGGGGCGCGCTTGAACTGGATCGCGATCGTCGTCTCGCGCTTCGGCAGCCGCTTGCCAGTGCGGAAATAGAACGGCGTGTCGGCCCAGCGCCAGTTGTCCACGAAGAGCTTCCCGGCGACGTAGGTCTCGGTCGTCGAGCTCGGTGCGACGCCCTCCTCCTCGCGGTAGCCCGGCACCTCCTTGCCCTCGATGAACCCGGGGCCGTACTGGCCGCGGACGATGTGCTTCGGCCCAGGCGTGTGCAGCGCCCGCAGCACCTTCACCTTCTCGTTTCGCACCGCCTCGGCGTCGAAGTCGGTGGGCGGCTCCATCGCCATGATCGCGATCAGCTGGAGCAGGTGGTTTTGCACGATGTCGCGGATCGCGCCCGCCTGCTCGTAGAACGCGGCGCGGCCCTCGATCCCGAGCTCCTCCGCGACCGAGATCTGCACGTGGTCGACGAACTGGCGATTCCAGATCGGCTCGAAGATCCCGTTCGCAAAGCGGAGGACCAGCATGTTCTGGACGGTCTCCTTGCCCAGGTAGTGGTCGATGCGGAAGACCTCGTCCTCGGTGAACGCCTTGGCGATCGCGGCGTTCAGGCGACGGGCGCTCACGAGGTCGTGGCCGAACGGCTTCTCGGCGATGATCCGCGTCCAGCCGGCGCCCCGCCGCGAGCCGACGTGCTCGGCGATCTCCTCGAAGACGCTGGGAGGAACGGCGAGGTAGAACACGCGGTTTCCCCGCGTGCCGCGCTCCTGGTCGAGGTCGTCGAGCGTCGCGCCGAGCCGCTCCCAGCACGCCTCGTCGTCGAAATCGGCCTGGAGGTAGCGGATCCCGGCGACGAGCTCGCCCCAGATCTCCTCGTCGAACACGTCACGGCAGTGCGTCTCGACCGCCTCGTTCATCTTGGCCTGGAACTGCTCGGTGGTCATCTCGCTGCGCGCCACGCCCACGACGGCGAACCGGTCGGGGAGGAGGTGTCGCACGGCGAGCGCGTACAGGGCCGGGAGGAGCTTGCGCTGCGTCAGGTCGCCCGACGCGCCGAAGATCGTGAGGATGCAGGGCTCGGGCGTGCGGCGGCGCTGGAGCCCCTCGAGCAGCGGGTTCTCGGCCGTGACCGTCATGGCTCCGACTTCTTGACCGCGTGGCCGCCGAACTGGTTGCGAAGCGCCGCGTTCACCTTGGCCGCGAACGACTCGTCCTGGCGCGAGGCGAACCGCGCGTAGAGCGCCGCCGAGATGACCGGGACCGGGACGTCCTCGGCGATCGCCTCGGCGATCGTCCAGCGGCCCTCGCCGGAGTCCTCGACGTAGCCCTGGATCTTCTCCAGGTGGGCGCCCTCGGCCTCGAACGCGTCGTAGAGCAGCTCGAGGAGCCACGAGCGGACGACCGAGCCGTAGCGCCAGATCCCGGCGATCTCGTGCAGGTCGAGGTCGAACTCGGAGCGCTCCATCACCTCGAACCCCTCGGCGTAGGCCTGCATGAGGCCGTACTCGATCCCGTTGTGGACCATCTTCACGAAGTGCCCCGCGCCGGACGGGCCGACGTGCGACCAGCCGTCCGGGGGCGCGAGCGTCTCGAACGCGGGCGCGAGGAGCGCGATCGCGTCGGGCTCGCCGCCGGCCATCAGGCAGTAGCCCTCCTGGAGCCCCCAGATCCCGCCGGACACGCCCGTGTCGACGTAGCGGATTCCCTTCTCGGCCGCCGCGGCCGCGCGGCGCTGCGAGTCGCGGAAGTTCGAGTTGCCGCCGTCGACGATCACGTCGTTCGGTTCGAGCAGGCCGAGCAGCTCGTCGACCGCCTGCTGGGTCGGATCGCCCGCCGGGATCATCAGCCAGACGACGCGCGGCGCTTCGAGCTGGCCCACGAGCTCCTCGAGACTCGCCGCTGATACCGCCGCCGCTGCGCGCATAGCTCGCGACCTCGTGACCGCCGCGGATCAACCGCTCGGTCATGTTCCCGCCCATCCGTCCGAGGCCGACCATTCCGAGCTTCATGCGCGTCTCCTCCCAGCGGATTCTCGCCACCCGACGGCCTCGCTCGCGCAGCGCCTCGAAGTCGCCGGCCGCCTGCGCGCGGATCAGTTGCCCGAATCCGAAGGTTCGGCCCGGGATCGGAAGCTCCTCGGGCTCGTCCACGATCTGGAGGTAGAGCCCGCTCGGCGGCCCGCCCTTGTGGAGCTGACCGGTCGAGTGCAGGTACCGCGGCCCGAAGCCTGCGGTGGTGACCATGCCCGCGGCCCGGGCCCGCTCACGGATCTCCTCGACGCGCCGCTCGGCCTCGTCCGTGGGCTCGACGAACGCCTGCACGCAGAAGTAGTCGCCCGGCCCGCCCTGTGCGATCAGCTCCTCCACCGAGCCCTCGGGCTCGACCGACGGCTCGACGCCCGAATCGAGTATCGCCGACGTGCGGTCCTTCGCCGCCTGCACGTCCGGCTGGTCGAACGGGTTGATCCCGAGCAGCGACCCGGCGACCGCGGTCGCGAACTCCCAGCGGAAGAACTCCTGTCCCAGCTCGTACGGGTCGGTCACGCGGACGTCCTCGGTCTGGCGGTCGGGGCCCTCGGCCGTCTCCCCCGGCGCGGGCACGAGTCCCTTGCCGTCCTTGCCGGTCGATTCCGCGAGGAGCTGCTCGACCCAGAGGCCGAAGCCGCCCGGCGTCGGGTTGATGAGGATCTTGTCGCGTCCGTCGGTGGCGCCCGCGCCGAGGCGCAGGCCCAGGTCGAGCCCGGGGTTCCCCACCGGGAGCCGGCACGCGTCGACCATCTCGTGCGTCCGTTCGAGCAGGCGCTCGAGGTCGACGTCCATGAGCGCCGCCGGCACGAGCCCGAACACCGACAGGGCGGAGTAGCGCCCGCCGATCGCGGGATGGCCCTCCCAGATCTCGCGGAACCCGGCCTCGAGCGCGCGCTTCTCGAGCGCCGAGCCGGGATCGGTGATCGCCACGAAGCGGTCGCCGCGCCCGCCGGTCCGCTCCCAGAAGTAGTCGAGGTGGCAGCGCGTCTCGAGCGTCGTTCCCGACTTGGAGGCGACGAGGAAGAGCGTGCGGTCGAGGTCGAGCCGAGCTTCGAGCGCGCGGACCGCGTCCGGATGCGTCGTGTCGAGAACGTGGAAGCTCTCGGCCGCGAAGGTGCGCCGGAAGACCTCGGGCGCGAGGCTCGACCCGCCCATCCCCAGGAGCACGACGTCGGTGAGCCCGTCCTCGGCGGCCCTGCGGGCGAACTCCTCGATCGCCGGAACCTTGGGACGAATGAGCGCCGGCTCCTCGAGCCACCCGAGCCAGCGGTCTCGTCGGCGCCGGTCCAGACGCTTGCGTCGCGCGCCCAGATCCGCTCGACGAGGTCCACGGCCCGTGCTACGCCGCGGCGAGCTCGCGGGCCGACGTCTCGATCCCGGCGATCAGCTCGTCGAAGGAGTCGGCGAACTTCTGGACGCCCTCGCGCTCGAGCGTCGCGGTCACGTCGTCGTAGTCGACGCCCGCGGCGGCGATCTGCTCGAACAGGGCCTCCGCCTCGTCCAGGCCCGACTCGAGCCGCGGCTCGGCGATCCCGTGATCCTGGAAGGCCTCGATCGTCTCCTGCGGCATCGTGTTCACCGTGTCCGGCCCGATCAGCTCCTCGACGTAGAGCACGTCGCGGTAGTCCGGGTTCTTCGTCGACGTGGACGCCCACAGGCAGAACTGCGGAATCGCGCCGCGGACGGCCATCGCCTCCCAGCGCTCGCTCGCGAAGATCTCCCGGTAGCGCCGGTACGCGAGCTTGGCGTTCGCGATCGCGAGCTTGCCCTTCAGCTCGGGATGCCCCACCTCGTCGAGCCGCCGGTCGGCCTCCGTGTCCACGCGCGAGACGAAGAAGCTGGCGACCGACGTGACCGTGGCCGGGTCGCCGCCCGCCTCGACGAAGCGCTCGACGCCGCGGATGTAGGCGCGGGTCACCTCGATGTAGCGCTCCAGCGAGAAGATGAGCGTCACGTTGATGGGGACGCCGCGCGCGATCATCTCCTCGATCGCCGGGAGGCCGTCCTTGGTCGCCGGGATCTTCACGTAGAGGTTGGGGCGACCGACGAGCTCGGCCAGACGCGCCGCCTGCTCGATGGTCGCGTTCGTGTCGAAGGCGAGCGTCGGGTCGACCTCGAGCGAGACGTTGCCGTCGCGGCCGCGCGCGCCCGACTCCCACACGGGCCGCAGGACGTCGCAGGCATCGCGGACGTTCGACGTCGCAAGCCCGATGAAGAGCTCGCGCGGATCGTGCTCGGTGCGCAGCAGGTCGCGCAGCTGGTCGTCGTAGGAGTTTCCCGAGGAGATCGCCTTCTGGAGGATGGTCGGATTGGACGTGACGCCCGCGATCGCGTCCTCGCGCATCATGCGCGCCAGCTCTCCCGTCGTCAGCAGGTCGCGGGAGAGGAAGTCGATCCACGGGCTCTGGCCGAGCGCCGCGAGTTGATGCAGTCGTGAATCAGCCATGCTGGAGCGCTCCTTCCTCGAGCTCACGGACCTTCTCTAGCCGGCGCACGTAGCGCTCGCCGCCGTCGAACGTTGCGGCGAGGAACGCCTTCACGAGCTCGACCGCCAGCTCCTCGCCGACGACCTCCGAGCCGAGGCAGAGCACGTTCATGTCGTCGTGCGTCACGCCCTGGGCGGCCGAGTACGTGTCGTGGCAGACCGCCGCGCGGATGCCGTGGATCTTGTTCGCGGCCACGGAGGCGCCGACGCCGGAGCCGCAGACGAGGATGCCGCGCTCCGCCTCGCCGCCGAGGATCGCGTCGCCGAGCTCGCGCGCCTTGTCGGGATAGTCGATGCGCGGCTCCGCGGCATCGGTGCCGAGATCGAGCGCGCCGTGCCCGAGCGCGGCCAGCTCGGCGAGGAGCCGCTCGCGGAGCTTCACGCCTCGGTGGTCGAACGCGACCGCGACCTTCATGACGGCAAGGTTACCCCCATGCGAACCGTAGAATCGCGTTTCCCGATCTCCTCGACGGAAAGGCCCTTCTCCATGACCGCAACCGACGCCGAACGCTGGCGCGAGCTGGGCCAGCAGCTTCGCGTCGACTCGGTCCGCTCGAGCGCCGCCGCGAAGTCGGGCCACCCGACCTCGTCCATGTCGGCGGCCGACCTGATCGCGGTGCTCGCGGACAAGTACCTGCGCTACGACTTCGACGCGCCGGAGGATCCGCGCAACGACCACCTGATCTTCTCCAAGGGCCATGCGTCGCCGCTCGTCTACTCGCTCTTCAAGGCGGCCGGCGCGATCACGGACGAGGAGCTCCTCACCTTCCGCAAGCTCGGCAGCCGGCTCGAGGGTCACCCGACGCCGCTCATCCCGTGGGTCGACGTCGCGACCGGATCGCTCGGCCAGGGCCTGCCGATCGGCGTCGGCGTCGCGCTCGCCGGGAAGCGGCTCGACCGGCTTCCCTACCGCGTCTGGGTGCTCTGCGGCGACAGCGAGATGGCCGAGGGCTCCATGTGGGAGGCGTTCGAGCACGCCGCGTTCTACGGGCTCGACAACCTGACGGCGATCATCGACGTGAACCGCCTCGGCCAGACCGGCGAGACGATGCACGGCTGGGATCTCGACTCCTACGCGAAGCGCGCGCAGGCGTTCGGCTGGCACACGATCGAGATCGACGGGCACGACGTCGACGAGATCGACGAGGCCTACGCAGAGGCGCTCGCGATCGACGCGAAGCCGACCGCGATCATCGCCAAGACGAAGAAGGGCAAGGGCGTCGCCGCCGTGGAGGACAAAAACGGCGCGCACGGCAAGCCGCTCGACGATCCCGAGGCCGCGATCGCCGAGCTGGGCGGCGAGCGCAACCTGACGATCGCCGTGGGCAAGCCCGAGGGCGACGGCACACCGCACGTGTTCGAGACCGGGCGCGCTCGAGCTGCCGCGCTACGAGCTCGGCGCCGAGGTGGCGACGCGCAAGGCGTACGGCGACGCGCTCGCGGCGCTCGGCGCGGGGCGCGGCGACATCGTCGCGCTCGACGGCGAGGTGTCGAACTCGACCTACTCGGAGATCTTCCGCGAGGCCCACCCCGAGCGGTTCGTCGAGTGCTACATCGCCGAGCAGCAGCTGCTTGCGGCCGCGGTGGGAATCCAGGTGCGCGGCTGGCGGCCGTTCGCCTCCACCTTCGCCGCGTTCCTCTCCCGCGCCTACGACTTCGTCCGCATGGCGGCGATCAGCCGCGCGACGTTCTCCGTGTGCGGCTCGCACGCCGGCGTGTCGATCGGCGAGGACGGCCCGTCGCAGATGGCGCTCGAGGATCTGGCCGAGTTCCGCGCCGTGTGGGGCTCGACCGTGCTCTACCCGTGCGACGGAAACCAGACGGCGAAGCTCGTCGCGGCGATGGCCGACCTGGACGGGATCTCGTACCTGCGCTCGACCCGCGCGGCGACGAAGGTGATCTACGGCCCCGACGAGGAGTTTCCGGTCGGCGGCTCCAAGGTCGTGCGCTCCTCCGGCGACGACACGGTCACGATCGTGGGCGCCGGGATCACGCTGCACGAGGCGCTCGAAGCGGCGGACACGCTGGCGGCGCGATGGGATCGCGGCGCGCGTGATCGACCTCTACTCGGTGAAGCCCGTGGATGCGGCGACGCTGCGCGAGGCGGCGGCGCTCGGCCCGGTCGTCACGGTCGAGGACCACTGGCCCGAGGGCGGGATCGGCGAGGCGGTGCTCTCCGCGCTCGCGGGCGGCGGCGACGTGACCGTGCTCGCGGTGCGCGACATGCCCGGCTCCGGCACGCCGGACGAGCTGCTCGCGGCCGCCGGAATCGACGCGACGGCGATCGTCGCGGCGGTCAAAGGGCTCCTGAGCTAGCCGGGACCGTCATCCTTGGGGGATGGCGGTACTGACGGTCACAAGCCTGACGAAGGAGCTCGGCGGCGCCGTGCTCTTCGACGACGTCTCGTTCAAGGTCGAGCGGCGCGACCGCCTGGCGCTTTCCGGGCCGAACGGCTCCGGCAAGACGACGCTGCTCCGTCTCATCGCAGGCGAGATCAGGCCCGACTCGGGGCGGATCGTCCTCGACAAGGGAACGCGGGTCGCGCTGCACGACCAGCGACCGCCGCTGAACCGCGGCCTGACGCTCCGCGAGTACGTGCTCTCGGGCGCGTCAGACCTCATCGCGCTGGAGGAGGAGTTGAAGACGCTCGAGACGGCGATGGCCGGCGGCGCCCATGACGCGACGACGATGGCCCGCTACTCCGAGGCGCAGGCGCGGCTCGAACACGCCGGCGGCTACGCCTGGCGCGACCATGCGGCGTCGGTCGTGCGCGGCCTCGGCTTCGCGGACGCCGATCTCGACCGCAGCCTCAACACGTTCTCCGGCGGCGAGCTGACCCGGGCGTCGCTGGCGCGCTCGCTCGGCGGCGACCCCGATCTCATCCTCCTGGACGAGCCGACGAACCACCTGGACGTCGAGAGCCTCGAATGGCTCGAGCGCGAGCTGACGACGATCGACGCCGCCGTCGTCCTGGTCGCGCACGACCGCTGGTTCCTCGAGGCGGTCACGAACGCGACGATGGAGCTCGTCGCCGGCCGCTCCACCTACTTCGCGGGGCCGTGGCACGCGTGGCGGCGGGAGAAGGCCGAGCGCGCGCTGCACGCGCAGAAGACCGCCGCCCGCGCGGCCGCGGACATCGCGCGCCTCGAGCGCTTCGTCGAGCGGTTCCGCTACAAGAAGTCGAAGGCCAAGCAGGCGCAGGCGAAGATCACGCACATCGGCCGGCTGGAGAAGGAGCGCGGCGCCGCGACCGCCGAGGTGGCGCTGCTCACCAGGCGAACGCGCTCGCTCGGGTTCGACTTCCTGAAGCCGCCGCGCTCGGGTCGCACCGTGATCGAGGTGAAGGGACTCGGCGTGCAGGCGGGTGACAAGCCGCTCCTCGCCGACGCGACCTTCGCGCTGGAGCGCGGGGAGCACGTCGCGCTGGTCGGCCCGAACGGCTCGGGCAAGACGACGCTGCTCGAGACGATGCTCGAGCGCCGCGAGGCGACCGCCGGGATCGGCGAAGACCGGCCACGGCGTCGTCACGGCGTACTTCTCCCAGCACGAGATCGAGCTGGACGAGAGCCTGACCGTGCTCGGGATGACGCAGAGCGCGACCGGCCTCAACCGCCCCGAGGCGCAGAACCTGCTCGGCAAGTTCCTGTTCAGCGGCTGGGAGATGCACGAGCGGCGCGTCGGCGCGCTGTCCGGCGGCGAGCGGCGACGGCTGGCGCTGGCGCTCGTGGTCGCATCCGGAGCGAACTTCCTCGTCCTCGACGAGCCGACGAACCACCTCGATCTCGAGAGCCGCGAGGCGCTCGAGGCGGCGCTCGACGCGTTTCCCGGCACGGTGCTGATCGTCTCGCACGACCGGGCGCTGCTCGACGGCGTCGCCCACCGCACGCTCGCCGTGGAGGACCACGGGATCAACGTCCTACGAGGGCGGCTGGGCCGACTACGCCCAGGCCCGCGCCGACCGGGTCGAGACCGTCGCCGGCCGAGCCGAAGCCGAAGGCCGAGAAGGCCCCGAAGCCGGTGAAGCCCGCGCGCCCGTCGCGCAAGCTCGAACAGCTCGAGGCGAACATCGAGTCCCAGCAGAAGCTGGTCGAGAAGCTCGAGGCGAAGCTGGCCGAGGACTGGACGGACGTGGACACGATCGCCGCCCACAAGCGCGCGCGCGACGACCTCGCGGCGCTGTTCGAGCGGTGGGAGGCGATGGTGGACGAGGTGGCGGGCTAGGCGAGCGGCTACACGCCGAGCGCCGCGTCGACGGCGTCGATCAGCTCGCCCGCGTCGAACGGCTTCTGGAAGTAGCCGATCGCGCCCAGCTCGTCCGTCTTCGCCTTGTTCTCCCTCGGCTCGGCGGCGGACACGATGATCACCGGCGCCGAGTATCCGCCCGGCGTCTCGTTCAGCTGCTCCATCACCGTGAAGCCGCTCCCGCCGGGAAGCGCCAGGTCCAGGAGGATCAGGTCGGGCCGCTCGGTGAGCGCGATCGCGACCGCCTCGTGCGCGTCACGGGCGAAGATCGTCTCGTAGCTCGAGGCGCGCAAGCTCAAGGTCGAGGAGCCCTCGGATGTCGGGATCGTCGTCGACGATGAGGACGGTCTTGGCCATTCCACATTTTGGCACTCCCGCTTGGGAATGCGCGGCGGTGCGCGCAGCCTACGCCGCTTTTCCGGATGTCGCGAGGAACTCGCGCGCCACGGCCAGCGCGGCCGCCGTGGGCGTCGCCGCGCCGGCGTCGAGCACGCGGGTCACCGCCTCGCCGACGAGCCGGTCGATCTCGGCCAGGCATTTCGCGGGATCGTCCTTGCAGCCGGGCGCCTCGTAGAGATGGACGCCGCCGGCGTTCGTGACGAAGTCGGGCAGGGCGAGGATGTCGTTCGCCGCCAGCGCCTCGACCGCGCCCGGGGCGTAGGGGATGTTCGCCGCCGGCACGATCGCGCGGCAGCTCAGCGTCTCCGCCGAGGCGGCGGTGATCACGTCGGGCCGCGCGCCGGGGACGAGCACGTCGCACCGAACGTCGAAGAGCGCCTCCCGGGGGCGCGCCGGCACCGGGCCGTGCGCCACCAGGTCGTCCCCGTGCTCGGCCTTGAGGGCGAGCAGCTCGTCGACGTCGAGCCCGTTCTCGTCGATGAGCGCGCCCGCGACGGTGCTGACCGCGACCACGCGCGCGCCCGCGTCGGCGAGCGCCTTCGCCGTGCCCGCGCCGGCCTTGCCGAAGCCTTCGATCGCGAAGGTCGAGCCGGGAAGCCGCCCGCCGAGCCACTCGACCGCGACCCGCGACGCGCCCGAGGATCCCGTAGCCGACGGCGAGGTCGTCCATGTCCATCCCCTCGTGGCTGCGCGCCCACATCGGCAGCTCGTCGCCGAGCTCGCGCATGGTCAGGAAGTCGCTCGGGCTCGTGCCCATGTCCGGGCCGGTGAGGAAGCCCTCGAGCTCGCGCGCACGCTCGATGTACGCGCCGAGCACGGCCTCGCGGTCGCCGCCCGCGAAGCGGATCCCGGCCTTGGCGCCTGCGAGCGGCCGTTGCGCGACGGCGAGCTTCCACGTCATCGCGCGGGCGAGCCGGGCGACCTCGTCGGTCGTGACGTCGGCGAGCATCCGCGTCCCGCCGGCGAAGTTCGGAAAGATGTCGTGGTCGATGACGATGACCGCGTCGAGCCCGACGCTCTCGTCCTTGACCTCGATGACGCGCACGGGCGCCGGATTCGTCTCGTCGAGGAAGCCCACGCGGCGACGCTATCTAATCGCCGAAGGTGGCGACAATCGCCTCGGCCACGACCTTCATCGGACGGTTCGCCGACTGGCTCGCCCGGCGCAGGCGCGCGAACGCCTCCTGTTCGGTGAGTCCCTCGCGCTCCATCAGGAGCCCCTTCGCCTGCTCGACGACCTTGCGCGTCTCGAGCGCCTCGGCCAGCGACTCGGCCTCGTCCCGCAGCGCCTCGAGCTCGGCGTGCCGCGCCTTCGCGGTCGCGATCGCCGGGAGCAGGTCGGTCTCGCGGAACGGCTTCACGAGGTAGCCGAACACGCCGGCCTCGACCGCGCGCGCGACCAGCTCCTCCTGCCCGTACGCGGTGAGCATCACGATCGGGATCGGCCGCTCGGCGAGGATGCGTTTCGCCGCCTCGATCCCGTCGAGCCTCGGCATGCGGACGTCGAGGATCGCCAGGTCGGGCTTCTCGGCCGCGGCCAGCTCGACCGCCTCCTCGCCGTCGCGCGCCTCGGCGCAGACCTCGAACCCCGCCTCCTCGAGCGTCGTGCGCAGGTCGAGCCGGATGATCGTCTCGTCCTCGGCGATGAGGATCCGCATGCGGTGAGTCTAGGAACTCGCGACGCCCGGCCCGCGGGAGCGGCAGCTAGTCGCCGAGCCGCACCTCGCCCTCGCGGAACCACCAGGTGACGACCTCGCCGGTCATGCGGTGGGCCCGGATGGCCGGATCCTGCGCGACGATCGCGCGCGTCTCCTCCACCCCGACCCGATAGACGGCAAGGCCGCGCAGCGACTCGTCGCCTCCGTCGCGGAATGGGCCCGCCGCCGCCAGGACGCCTCGGTCGCGCTGCAAGTCGAGGAAGGCGATGTGCTCGGCCTGGATGCGATCGAGCTCGTCCTCCGGGTAATCCGTGGCGTCCGGAGGCCGACGCAGCACCACCAGCGTCAGCCCCTCCATCCCCGGAGCCGGCGGGCCGCTCATCGGCCGGCCTCGGTGTTCGTCCTCACGGTGATTCTCCTCTCGTTTCGCCTAGTTCGGGAACACGACCTCGGCGCAGAGGCCGCCGCGATCGGTGAGGGTCAGCTCGCCGCGCAGCTCCTCGCGGACCAGCGCGCGGACGATCGACAGTCCCGTGCCGTCCACGGCGTCGGACGACCACTCGCCGTCGTCGGAGACCGCAAGGCGCACGTCACCGTTCGCCCGGCCCAGCTCGACGCGCACCTCGTCGCCGCCGTGCTCGAGCGCGTTTTGCAGGAGCTCCGAGAAGACCAGGGCGAGCGCCGTCGCCCGTGAGCCGTGCAGCGACACCGACTCGAGCTGCGACTCGACGTGCTTGCCGCCGCCGACGCCCTGCACGAGCGTCGCGCGCAGCCGCTCGACCAGCTCGCCGAGGTCGACGTCGTCGTCGCGCTGCTCGGTCAGGACCTCGTGGACGGCCGCGATGGCGAGGATCCGGTTCACGGAGTCCTCGAGCGCCTTGCGCGCGTCGGTCCCGGGCGAACGCGCCTGAAGCCGCAAGAGGGAAGCGACCGTCTGCAGGTTGTTCTTCACGCGATGGTGGATCTCCTGAGCCAGCACGCCGCGCATGACGGCGCGCCCGTGCTCGAGCGCGACGGCGGCCTGGTTCGCGATCGACGCGAGGAGCTTCTTCTCGTCCGAGGAGAACGGCGTGTCGCGGTCGCAGACGAGCTCGCCGACCTCGCGCCCCTTCCAGCGCAGCGGCAGGCGGACGGCATGCGCGCCGGCTCTGCCCTCGGGCCAGGCGATGCGGCCGTCCTCGAGGACGATCGCCGCGCCGGTCGCGTGCACCGCGGCCATGGTCGTCTCGACGATCGCGGAGAGCGACTCCTCCAGGTAGAGCGACTCGGAGACCGCCTCGGAGATCCGCGCCAGCGCCTCGAGCTCGGCCACGCGCCGCTGCGCGCTGTCGTAGAGCTTCGCGTTCTCGATCGCCTGCGCGACCTGGCCCGCGATCGCCATCAGGAGCTCGATCTCGGCGTCGCTGTACTCGCGCGGAAGCTGCGTGCGAACGTTCAGCGCCCCTTCGAGCCGCTCCTTGGCCAGGATCGGAACGGCGAGGATCGACTCGTACTGCTCCTCGCGCAGGTTCGGGAACGCCTTGAAGCGCGGGTCGAGATGCGCGGCGCGCGGGATCATCACCGGCGCGCGCTCGGCGGCGGCGACGCCCGTGATCCCCTCGCCGGGCCGCATCTTGGGGACGCGGGTCATGTCCTCCACGCGGGTTCCGAACGAAGCCCGAAGCACGAGCTCGCCGGCGCTCTCGTCGTAGAGGTAGACGAAGCACGCGTCGGCCTCGAGCGCCTCCGCCACCTTGGCCGCGACGAGCTCGAACACCTCGCCGATGTCGAGCGTCGAGTTGACCGCCGCGATCGTCTCGGTCATGAGCCGCAGGTGCCGCGCAGACGTATCCACTCACCGATTGTAGGTGGCCGGTTTCTCGGTTAGGGTGCCGCCCCAATGGAATTCACGGACTGGCTCCTGGCGCTCCATCTGCTCTCGGCCGCCTTCCTGGTCTCGGCGCTCGTGCTCTTCACCGTGCTCATCGTCGCGGGCTGGAAGACGGACGTGCCGAGCGCGCAGGCCCGGATGATGGGCGTCGCGAAGGGCGGAACCGTCGCCGTCACCATCGGGTCGCTCGGGGCGATCATCTTCGGCGTCTGGCTCGCGATCGACATCGACCGCTACAAGGTGTGGGACGGCTGGGTGCTGGCGGCGATCATCCTGTGGGCGATCGCGGTCGAGACCGGCCGGCGCGGCGGCGAGCACTACAACGCGCTCGGCAAGCGCGCCCAGGAGCTCGTCGCGGCCGGAAACGACGCGCCCGACGCCGAGCTGGGGGCCATGGCCCGCTCGTCGAAGGCACTCGGGCTCCAGGCCGTCACGTTCGTTCTCGTCCTGCTCATCCTCGTGGACATGATCTGGAAGCCCGGCGCATGAGCGTCCTCGCCGCCATCCGCCCGGACGACTGGAACCTGGCGCTCTTCACGCACGTGCTCGGCGCGTTCCTGCTCATCGGCGCGATGCTGACCGCGGTGCTCGTGCTTTACGCGGGCTGGGGCAGCAAGGTCGCGGCCGACTCGCTGGCCTACTCGCGGCTCGCGTTCAAGAGCCTGCTCTTCGTCGCCGTGCCGGCCTGGATCGTCATGCGGCTCGGCGCCGGCTGGATCTACGACAAGGAGGGCTTCGGCGACGAGGATCCGACCTGGGTCGGAATCGGCTGGATCGCCGCCGAGCCCGGCGCGCTGATTCTCCTCATCACGATCGTCCTCGCCGGGATCGGCGCGCGCCGCCTGCGCAAGGGAGGCGGGACGATGGGCGCGCTCGGCAAGACCACGACCGTGCTCGCCACGGTGTTGCTGATCGCGTACCTCGTCGCCGTGTGGGCGATGGGCGCGAAGCCCTCTAGGGCGTCGCAATAACGACTGCGAGCCACCCGCAGGTAGCTCGCAATCGGCCGTCAGTCAGGGCCCGCGCTTCGCTGGAAGCGCGGACGCTACGGCGACTCTAACGCGCCGCCGAGGCGCCTACAACACGCTCAGGTACTTCTCCATCTCCCACGGAGTGAGCTGGATGCGGTACTCGTCCCACTCCTTGCGCTTGATCTTCACGTAGGCGTCGAAGATGTGCTGGCCGAGGGCGCGGCGCGCCAGCTCCGACGTGGCCAGCTCGTCGATCGCCTCGCCGAGCGTCTCGGGGAGCGCGACGATGCCGCGCTCGCGGCGGTCTTCGGCGGTCAGGTTGTAGAGGTTCTGCTCCATCGGGGCCGGCAGCTCGTAGCCCTTCTCGATCCCCTCGAGGCCCGCATGGAGCAGCGCCGCGAAGGTCAGGTACGGGTTGCAGGCCGGGTCGGGGCAGCGGATCTCCGCCCGGGTCGCCTGCTCCTTGCCCGGCTTGTAGAGCGGGATGCGGATGAGCGCCGAGCGGTTCCGGCGCGACCAGGCGACGTAGACCGGAGCCTCGTAGCCGGGGACGAGCCGCTTGTACGAGTTGACCCACTGCGCGAAGACGGCCGAGATCTCCCGGGCGTGCTGGAGCTGCCCGGCGATGAACGCCTTGCCGACCTCGCTCAGGTTCCACTCGTCGTCGGCGTCGTAGAACGCGTTCTTCGAGCCGTTGAAGAGCGACATGTGCGTGTGCATGCCCGAGCCGTTCTCGCCGAACAGCGGCTTCGGCATGAACGTCGCGTGGTAGCCGGCCTTCTTCGCGACCTCCTTGACGATGAGGCGATAGGTGATCGTGTGGTCGGCCATGTCGAGCGCGTTCGAGTAGCGCATGTCGATCTCGTGCTGGGACGGGCCGACCTCGTGGTGGACGTACTCGATCGGGATGCCCATCGCCTCGAGCGCCGTGATCGTCTCGTTGCGCAGCTCCCAGGCCGCGTCGAGCGCGGTCATGGCGAAGTAGCCGCCTTCGTCGAGCGGAACGGTGCCCTTGTCGTCCTCGAAGAGGAAGTACTCGAGCTCGGGACCGACGTTGAACGTGTCGAAGCCCATCGCCTTCATCCGCTCGACCGCGAGCTTGAGGACGTGGCGCGGGTCGCCGGCGTACGGCTCCCCGTCGGGGGTGACGATGTCGCAGATCATCCGCGCGACCTTGACCGTCGCCGTTCGGCATGAGCTGGAACGTCTCCGGATCCGGGATCGCGACCATGTCGCTCTCCTCGATCCGGTTGAAGCCGGTGATCGACGAGCCGTCGAAGCCCATGCCGTCGTCGAGGGCGTCTTCCAGCTCGTATGGGGTGATCGAGAAGCTCTTCAGATGCCCCTCGAGATCGGTGAACCAAAGGTGGATGAAGCCGACGTTCTCGGCCGCGACCCGCTCGAGCACCTCGCGGCGCTTCGCCGGATCGCTCGTCGCCCTGTTGCCCGTATCGCGTTCGTTCTCGACCATCGCCATTGACCGCCCTCCTTAAATGCAAAAAGCCCCGGGCCGCTTGAGCCCGAGGCTTCGTCGCCTCAACAACTGGCCTCAGGGTAGCGAAGAGGAAGGACGAGCTCAACCCCCTCTCGGCGCGCGGCTCGGCTCAGGCCCTATTCACTACGCCCCACCCGTTCATGGGAGGGGCGGTGCCCTCCACCCGCCACCCACCGAAAACGTAGCGCGAGCATCCGCGCGGAACGATGCCGAATCTGTGCCAATTCGGCGCGGGGCCGCGCAGAACTCATGCTGCCCGGCCGGCGCTACGAGAACGCGGCCAGGTAGCGGTCCCAGGCGTCCGGGATCCGCGGCGCGGAGAGCGTGACGAACAGCGTCGGCGCGGGCCGGCGCGGTGGGGACGAGAGCCGCATGCCCGCCTCCTCGATCGTCCGGTTGCCCTTGCGGAGATTGCACGGCGCGCACGAGGCGACCACGTTCTCCCAGATCGACTCGCCTCCTCGGCTACGCGGGACCACGTGGTCGAGCGTCAGCTTTCCCGTCTCGGTGCCGCAGTACTGGCAGCGCCATTTGTCCCGCGCGAACAGCGCCCGGCGGGAGATCTTCCGCTGCACCGACTTGGGCACGCGGACGTAGCTGAGCAGGCGAATGACGTGCGGCCAGACGTGGTCGGTCGCGGCCGAGCGCAGCGGCTTGCCGAGCTTCTCGATCACCTCGGCCTTGCCCTTGTAGATGAGCACGTGGGCACGCCGGACGCTCGTGACGTTCAGTGGCTCGTAGCTCGCGTTGAGGACGAGGACGTGGCTCATGCGCCGAAATCGTAGCGGCGCGGAGGACCGCTACGGCGTCGCGGCCATCGCGCGGTCGACGGCGGCCTGCTCCTCGGGGGACAGCGTCACGGACGAGCGTCCGCGGTCGATCTCCTTCGCGTAGATCCGCGCGTAGTCGCGGCCCTGGATCGCGCTGACGACCAGGCCGTTTCGCGATGCGTCGAGGAAGGCGAGCGAGGCCGACTGGTGGCCGCCCGCGTCCTCGTAGGCGTCGTAGCGCACGATCGACGTGTTCGAAAGGCAGCCGTCGATCCGCTTGTCCACGCGCGTGAGCGCGAGCGCGACCTCGTCGACCGCGCGATGGACGTCGTCGATGCGCGCCTGGAGCGACACGGCGAAGTCGACGAGGTCGTCCTTGCCGCTGCCGAGCAGCACGGTCTGCGCCGCGCGGATCCGGCGCAGCTTGAGGAAGAGCGTCAGCGAGACGACGAGCGAGAGCGCGGCCACCGCGAGCGCGGCGATCGCGAGGATCTGGAGTGCTGCGTCAGACACGAGCCGGGGCTACTCGAGGGTGAAGAAGACGATGTACTCGGCGGTGTTGTTGTTCGTGTTCGTCTCGCCGTCGACCGGCTCCACGGTCACCTTCACGATCGTCCGTGTCGCGAACGAGAGCGTGCCGAGCTCGCTGATGTTGAACGTGACCGACTTCGTGTCGCCGGGGTTGATCGCCTGAATGGTCTGCTCGCCCTTGATCGGCTCGGGGGTCTGCTGGATCGTCAGCGTGACCTTGACCTGCGTCTCCTGGCTGTCGCCGGAGTTCTCCACGAGCACCTGGAGCGCGAGATCGTCGGACGCCGTGATCGTGTTCTCCTCAGGCGGCGACTTGAGCGCAACGTCGGCGGGCATCGCGCGCACGCCTGCGATCCGGTTGCCGCGCAGGCCCGCGGCGGTGCCCGGCGGCTTCGTGAGCCGGTCGAGCACGAGCTTCCACGAGGTCGGGCTGCCGAGCTCGGCGTTCGTCACGAACTTGGAGCCCGGGACCGCGACGCCGCTCACGCCCTGGTCGTCCATGACCTTCTGCGCCTGGGCCTCGAAGAAGTCCGCCCAGAGGACGTCGCTCGCGATCAGACGGTACGACTGCTGCGCCAGGAGGGTGCCGGCCTCGTCGCCGCTCTCGGCGCCGGTGATCTGCCCGAACGCGCTGGCCAGGCCGTTGAGGCCGCTGACGCGGAGCTGCAGCGCCTCGACGACGCTCTCGTGCTGGCGCCGCAGCGGGCCGGGCACGTCGAGCTCCTCGGCCCGGGCGACGGTCTGGCTCTGCGCCTCGCGCAGGCCGTCGAGCTGCGTCTGGAGCTCCTCGAGCTGGATCCCGGACGAGAAGATGAGCGCGTTCAGATCCTTGCCCACCTGGGCCGAGTCGTCGCCGATCTTCTGCACCGACGCCATGTAGTCCTCGTACTGCGCCTTCTTTTGATCCGAACGGCAGGCGTTCACCCAGAGGACGAGGACGACGACGAGGATGATCGCGCCGGCGATCAGCGCCGCGAGGCGCAGCAGCGGAGCGTTCGATCCGGGCGGCCGCTGCGGGATTCGCGGACCGCGGCGGGGCGGTGCCTGGTCACGCAGGCCGTCTGCCGTCGGCGCATCGTCGAAAAAGTCGAAATCGATGCCGTCGGGATCGCTCTGTTCACGCTCGGACACAATAAAAAAGGGGCTTGAGAAGCCCGCGGGAGTCTAGCACCGGGCCCGTCCCGAACCGTCATGGGAGGAGTTCGCCGACGGGCGTGCAAGAGCCCTTCCATGGGAGCCGCCCCTGCTTCGACGTCCCCGGACGCGGGTCTGATCCTCGACCGCTACCGGCCGCTGCGCCCGCTCGGCAGCGGCGGATCGGCCTCGGTCTGGCTCGCGCACGACACGAGACAGGACCGAGAGGTCGCGCTCAAGATCGTCCGCCGCGAGGGCAAGGCCGCCGCACGGGCCGACCGCGAGGTCGACGCCGCCGCGCGTCTGCGTCACCCGCGGTGCCTGCGCGTGCTCGCCCTGGACCGCGACGACGATCACGTCTACGTCGCCTACGAGTACGTCCGCGGCCGCACGCTGCGCGAGGCGCTCGGCTCCGGCGAGATGAGCGACCGCGACGCCGTCGAGGCCGCGGCGCAGATCCTCGACGGGCTCGCGCACGCGCACGGCAAGCGGATCGTCCACCGGGACGTGAAGCCCGCGAACGTCATGCTCGACGAGGGCGACGCGATCTCCGTGCGCCTGCTCGACTTCGGGCTCGCCCACCTGGAGGAGGCCGAGACGCTCACGGCGGTCGGGGACGTGCCCGGCACGCTCACCTACGTCTCGCCCGAGCGGCTGGCGGGCCGGCCGACCACCGGCGCAGCCGACGTGTGGGCGACGGGCGTCGTGCTCTGGGAGGCGCTCGCCGGGTGGCATCCCTTCGCCTCCTCCTCGCCGATCGAGACCGCGCGCCGCATCCGCGAGGGCGCGCAGCCGCTCGGGACGCTGCGCCCCGACCTGCCCGCCGACCTCTGCACGCTCGTCGACCGGATGCTCGATCTCGATCCGCGCCGCCGGCCCTCCGCCAAGCACCTCGCACGCGCCCTGCGCGACGCCTTCGCCGAGACGCAGCGCCGCCCCCGCCCGGCCGCCTCGCTCTCGTCGCTGCGCGAGCGGGCAGTCCACGCGGGCCTCACCGCCGCCTTCGCGGCCGTGGCCGCGTTCACGCTCCCGTTCTTCCCCAGCGGCTGGCCGGTCGTGCTCGGCGCACTTGCCGGCGCGCTGGCGCTCCGCTCGCCGCGCTTCGGGTTCGCGCTCGCGCTCGCCGTGCCGATCCTCCCGCTCGGAAACATCGCGCTCGGACTCGGAATCGCCTACGCCGCAATCGCGGCCGGCTGGTTCGCGCTCTTCTGGCGCCGGCCGACGGACGGATTCATCTTCCTCGCCGGCCCCGCGCTCGCGCCCCTCGGGGCGATCGGGCTCCTGCCGCTCGTCCTGCAGCGCGTGGAGGACCGCGTGCGCCAGGTCGCGACCGTCTTCATGGCCACGATCGCCGCGGGGATCTTCGCCTCGCTGGCCGGGGGGCTCTTCCCGTTCGGCGAGCGGCTCGCCGGCCTCGACCTCGCGGAGACGACCCGGCCCGACATCGCAGCTGCCGCCGCGGCGGACTCGCTCGCGGCAAGGCCCGGGCTCTTCGTGGTCGCGGCGATCCTGGCCGCGGCGTCCCTGACCGTGCCGGTCGCCCGGCGCCACGGGCTGTGGGGACTTGCGTTTTGGGGCTCGGGCTTCGCGGCGGCGATGCTGCTCCTGCCGCTCGCCGCGGGGACCGTCGTGAGCGCGCCGGCCGTCCTGCCGGGAATCTGGGCGGCGGTCGCCTGGCTCGCCGCGCCCGAGTTCCGCCCCGCCGGGACGCCCGAATCGGAGCGCCCCCTCTCCGCTCCGTGGCCCGCGCCTAGTGCGTGACGGCTCCGCCGGGTAACAGGCAGAATCCCTGGGGTCGATGGGCGTTTTTCGCAGCTTCGAGCACCGCATCGAGTCTCTGGTCGAGGGCGCGTTCGGTCGCGCCTTCCGCTCGCACGTGCAGCCCGTCGAGCTGGCGCGCAAGCTGGCGCGGGAGATGGACGAGCACAAGACGGTCTCGGTCTCGCGCGTCTACGTGCCGAACGAGTACGTCCTCTACCTCTCGCCGACCGACAAGGAGGCGCTGCCGCCGGCCGACGCGCTCGTGACCGAGCTCTCGGACTATCTCGCCGAGCACGCCCGCCGCGAGGGCTACGCGCTCCTCTCGACGCCGCGCGTCCTCTTGGAGACCGACGAGGACCTCGCGATCGGCGAGTTCGGGATCGCGACGCGGATGGTGCAGCGCCAGCGGCCCGAGGCGTCCGCGCCTCCTGCGGCGCCCCCGGTTCCGGCGCCGCCTTCCGCCGCTCCGCCGGTGACGCCCGTCCCGCCCGTCGTGCCCGTGCCCGTGCCCGGCGCGACGAAGGTCTTCAAGCCGCCGTCCGCCGAGACCGCCGAGGTGTCGGCCGCCGACGCCGAGGAGCTCGGCCTCGCCCGCACGCCGGCCGCCGTCGTCATCGCCGACAAGCGCTACGAGCTGAAGAGCGGAACGACGGTGCTCGGCCGCTCGAAGGAATGCGACATCACGATCGACGACGCGAACATCTCGCGCCGCCATGCGGAGATCCGCCGGGAAGACGGCGCGTACTGGCTCGTCGACCTCGGCTCGACCAACGGCATCGAGGTGAACGGCCGCCGGGTCGACCGCACGAAGCTCCTGAACCAGGACCGCATCGTCCTCGGCCGCACGGACGCTCTCTTCGAGAGCTTCTCCTAGGAGCCCGCCCTCGTGGAGCCTGCTCTCCTCGGCCTGAAGATCGCGTTCCTCGTTCTGCTCTACCTGTTCATCTGGCGCGTCGTGAAGTCCGCGTCGCGCGACCTGCGGATCCCGCAGGAGAGCTTCGTCTTCGCGCCGGCGCAGGCGCGCGGGCAGGCCGCCGAGGACGAGCAGGGCCACGCGCCGCGGCTCGTCGTGGTCGCGAGCCCGACCATCCCGCTGGGAAGCACGCTCGAGGCCGGCGCCGTCCCGATCACGTTCGGCCGCGCCTCGGACAACCGCGCCGTGCTCGACGAGGACGACTTCGCCTCGGCCCACCACGCCCGGATCGAGTCGTCCCGCGACGGCGTGTGGATCGTCGATCTCGACTCGACGAACGGCACGTGGGTGAACGACGAGCGAATGAACGGGCGCCGCCGGCTGCAGGTGGGCGACGTCGTCCGGATCGGCCGCACGGAGCTTCGGTTCGAGCGATGAGCCCCGTCGCGATCGCCGACCAGGCCGGACTCACCGACGCGGGGCGCAAGCGCCGCCGCAACGAGGACTCGTTCGTCGTCGACCCGCCGTTCTTCGTCGTCGCCGACGGGATGGGCGGCGCGCAGGCGGGCGAGGTCGCCTCCCGCCTCGCCGCCACCGCGTTCAAGGACTTTCGCGAGGCGGACGAGCTCGAGGGCGAGGAGCGCGTGGCCGCGACCGTCCGCGAGGCGAACCGCCGGATCTACGAGCGCGCGCGCGAGGACGCCGACGCCTCGGGGATGGGGACGACGGTGACGGCCGCGCTCCTCGGGGAGGACACGATCGCGATCGGCCACGTGGGCGACTCGCGGGCCTACCGCATCCGCGGCGGCAAGCTCGAGCAGCTGACCGACGACCATTCGCTCGTCGCCGAGCTCGTCCGCACCGGCCGGCTGACGCCCGAGGAGGCCGACATCCATCCGCAGCGCTCCGTGATCACGCGCGCCCTCGGCACCGACCCCGACGTGGACGTCGACACCTTCGCCGTCGCGCCCGAGCCGGGCGACGTCTACCTGCTCTGCTCGGACGGGCTGACGACCATGGTTCCGGGGCCCGAGATCCTCCGCATCGTCGGCGAGAACTCGAATCTCGCCAAGGCGGGCCGCGCGCTGGTCAAGGCCGCGAACCGCTCGGGCGGAGAGGACAACATCACCGTCGTCCTCTTCTCGATCGCGGGGCAGCCCGCCGGCGACCCGGTCGAGCTCGACGACACGCTGATCGGCCTCGAGCCGGTTCCGCCGGCCGAGGACGGCTGGGAGACGATCGAGCACGCAAAGGCCACGCAGGCGCCGAGGAAGACCCCGCGCCGCTCGAGCAAGGTCTTTCTGGGCGGCGCGATCTTCCTGTTCGCGTCGCTGCTCCTTCTCGCCGGGTTTTGGGGGCTCGCGAACTCGTACTTCGTCGGCGCCGAGGAGGACGGGAGCCTGGCCGTCTACCAGGGCCTGCCGTACGACCTGGGCGGCGGCATCTCGCTCTACCGCGTGCGCTACGTGAGCCTCCTCGACGCCGCGCAGCTCTCCGAGGAGGAGCGGGCGGCGCTGCTCGACCACGACCTGATGAGCTTCGACGACGCGCGCGAGCGCATCGCCCCGCTCGAGGCCGAGGCGATGCCGTGACCGCGCGAAACCGCGAGCTCATGAACCTCGTCGTCGTCGGGATGATGACGGCGATCGGGTTCGCGACCGTCTACATCGCGAGCCAGGAGGTGCCGGAGTTCTCCGGGCGCGTCGCTCACCTACGCCGCCTTCTTCCTCGCCGTCTTCCTCGTCGCGCATTTCGCCTGCCGGATGGCGCTGCCCTACGCCGACCCGTTCCTGCTCCCCATCGGCGGCCTCCTCACCGCGATCGGGCTCACGATGATCTACCGGATCGAGCCGAGCCAGGCGTTCCGCCAGGGCGTGTGGGTCGTGATCGGCGTCGCGGCCTTCGCGGCCACGGTGCTCTTCCTCCGTGACCACCGGACGCTGGACACCTACAAGTACACGCTCGGGATCATCGCGATCGGGCTCCTGCTCTTGCCCGCGCTCCCGGTCGTCGGCGCCGAGGTGAACGGCGCGCGCCTCTGGGTGAACGCCGGCATCGTGAGCTTCCAGCCGGGCGAGCTCGCCAAGGTGCTGATCGTCGTCTTCCTCGCCGGCTACCTGCGGGACAACCGCGAGATGCTCTCGATGGGAAGCGGCCGCCTGCACCTTCCGTCGGCGAAGCACCTCGGGCCGCTGCTCCTCTTTTGGGGCGGCGCGATGGCCGTGCTCTTCGTGACGAACGACCTCGGCGGCGGCCTGCTGATCTTCTCGATCTTCCTGGCGATGCTCTACATCGCCACCGGGCGCTGGCCCTACGTCGCAGTCGGAGCCGTGCTCTTCGCGGCGGGTTCGTACGCCGTCTACCACATGGTCCCGCACATCCAAAACCGGGTCACGATCTGGCTCGACCCGTGGCAGGACCCCACGGACAAGGGCTACCAGCTCGTGCAGTCGATCTACGCGATCGCAGGCGGCGGCATCTTCGGGCAGGGCCTCGGCCGCGGCGTGCTGATCGCGCCGAACGGCGACACGTACATCCCGTACCTCCAGACCGACTTCATCTACTCGGCGCTCGCCCAGGAACTGGGCCTCGCGGGCGCGGCGGGGGTCATCCTGCTCTACCTCGTCTTCGCCTACCGCGGCCTGCGGATCGCGATGCTCGCGCAGGACGGCTTCTCGAAGCTCCTCGCGGCCGGGCTCACGGCGGCGGTCGCGATCCAGGCGTTCATCATCGTCGGCGGCGTCACCGGGCTCATCCCGCTCACCGGGATCACGCTGCCGTTCATCTCCTACGGCGGGCTCGTCGATCGTCGCGAACTTCCTCGTGCTCGCGCTCCTCCTGATCGTCTCGAACCACGTGAACGAGGCCGCGGAATGAACCGGCAGATCCGCCGCGTCTTCCTCGTCTTCTGCGGGCTCTTCGTCGCGCTCGTCGTCATGTCGTCGTACTGGCTCTGGCGGGCGCCCGAGCTGGAGGCGCGCCAGGGGAACCCGAGCCTCGTCGTGCGCCAGCTGACGATCAAGCGCGGGCTCATCTTCGGCTCGGACGGCGGCACGATCCTCGCGCGCAACCGGCGCACGGAGGTCGGCGGGCGCACGTGGTACCTGCGCCGCTACCCCCAGGGCGGCCTGACGGCGCAGATCGTCGGCTACTCCACGATCGAGCGCTCGCGCACCGGCCTCGAGGAATCGCTGAACGACTACCTGACCGGCTCGAACGCGGATCTCTCCACGCTCATCGACCGCGCGCTCGACACGGTCACCGGCGCGACGCGGCAGGGGAACGACGTCGTCACCTCGCTCGACCTCGACGCGCAAAAGGTCGCGATGGAGCAGCTGGCCGGGAAGTGCGGCTCGGTGGTCGCGATCGAGCCGAAGACCGGCCGCGTGCTCGTCTCCGCCTCGACACCGACCTACGACCCGAACCTGGTCGAGAAGAACTTCCAGACGGTGCTGAACGCCAAGGGGCCGTGCGAGCCCGCCTCGCCGCTCCTCAACCGCGCGACGCAGGGGCTTCCCGGGCCGGTGTTCATCCCCGGCTCCACGTTCAAGGTCGTCACGGCCACGGCCGCCCTCGACACCGGCCGCTACACGCCCGAGAGCCGCTTCGACGATCCCGGCTACTGCATGGAGTACGGCAAGCGCGTCTCGAACTACTCCGACCAGTCCGGGCCGCACGTCTTCGGCAACGTCGATTTCGGCGACGCGGTCCGCAACTCGATCAACTCGGTCTTCTGCGACATCGGCAAGGAGCTCGGCCCGCGCGTCGTGCTCGACTACGCCAAGCGGTACGGCTTCTACGAGGATCCGCCGCTCGAGACGCCCTCCGACGAGCGCACGCCGAGCGGCCTCTGGTCGAAGGGCCGCCTGTTCGACCCCGAGGATCCGAACCAGATCGACCCCGGCCGGCTCGCGTTCGGCCAGGAGCGGCTGCTCGTCACGCCGCTCCAGATGGCCATGGTGGTCGCGGCCGTGGCGAACGGCGGCGTCCTCATGGAGCCGCACGTCGTCGACCGGATCGTCGCGCCGGACGGAAACGTGATCTCGCGCACCCGGCCGGACGAGCTGCGGCGCGTGATGAAGCCGTCGACGGCAGCCGCCTTGACGCCCATGATGGTGGGCGTCGTGGAGGCGGGAACCGGGACCGCAGCCCAGATCCCCGGTGTCGACGGTCGCCGGCAAGACGGGCACCGCGGAAACCGGCAGGCTGGGAGAGAACGACACGGGTTTCATCGCCTTCGCTCCCGCCGACAATCCGCAGATCGCCATCGCCGTGTATCTGCAGAACCAATCGGGAACGGGCGGAACGACGGCAGCGCCCATCGCCAAGGCCGTGCTGGAGGCGCTCCTACGTGGGAATCCTTAGGCTGCAACAGAGATGACGACGACCGACACATTGATCGGAACGCTCTTCGACGGGCGCTACCGCATCCTCCGAAAGCTCGGCTCCGGAGGGATGGCGGACGTCTACCTCGCCGAGGACGAAGACCTCGGCCGGCGCGTCGCGATCAAGATCCTGAACGAGCGCTACTCGAGCGACGAGGCCTTCACCGAGCGGTTCCGCCGCGAGGCCAAGTCCGCGGCGAGCCTGTCGCACCCGAACATCGTCTCGATCTACGACCGCGGCGAATCCGACGGGCGCCCGTACATCGCGATGGAGGTGATCGAGGGCCGCAGCCTGAAGGAGCTGATCGTCGCGAAGGGCCCGCTCCCGATCGCCGTCGCGGTCGACTATGCCAAGCAGATCCTGGCCGCGCTTCGGTTCGCGCACCGGCACGGGATCATCCACCGCGACATCAAGCCGCACAACATCCTCCTCGGCGGCGACAACCGGGTCTTCGTCACCGACTTCGGGATCGCGCGCACCGGCCCGTCCGAGATGACGGAGGTCGGCTCGATCATGGGCACGGCGCAGTACCTCTCGCCCGAGCAGGCCCGCGGGGCGCCCGTGACCGCAGCGTCCGATCTCTACTCGGCCGGCGTCGTCCTCTACGAGATGCTGACCGGCAAGACGCCGTTCACGGGCGACACGCCGATCGAGATCGCTATGAAGCACCTGAACGAGCAGCCGCACCCGCCGTCGGACCTGCGCGAGGACATCCCGCCGGAGCTCGACCAGATCGTGCTCCGGTCGCTCGCCAAGGATCCGCACGAGCGCTACGCGGCCGCGGAGGAGTTCAGCGCCGACCTCGACCGCGTCGAGGCGGGGCTGCCGGTCGCGCCGGAGACGGCGGCGGCCGCGACGATGATCCTCGCCGGCGAGGGCGTGACCCAGGTGATCTCGCCGCCGGACGGAACGCAGGTGCTGCCGCCGCGCCCCATTCCGCCGGCGCGCCGGCCGCCGAGCTACCCGCCCGACTACGGCTACCGGCCGCCGCCCAAGCGCCGCCGCTGGCTTCCGTGGCTCGTGGCGCTCCTCTTCGTCGCGGCGGCGATCGCCGCCGGCTGGTACCTCTACTCGCGCATCCAGGACGAGCTGGCCGACTCGAAACCGGTTCCGGTTCCGCTCGTCGTCGGCCTGCTCGCGGACGAGGCGGTCAAGCAGCTCGAGAAGTCGGGATTCACCGTCAAGATCGAGCGCGCCGCCGATCCGAAGATGGAGCCGGGTCGCGTGTCGGAGCAGATTCCCGCCGCGAGCACCCGGCTGCCGAAGGGCGAGGAGGTGACGATCGTCGTCTCGACCGGCGCGCCCAAGACGACCGTGCCCGCATTGGCGGGTCTTTCCTACGAGGACGCCGTGGACGCGTTAACCACCGCGGGGCTGAAGGCAAAGCGGGTGGACAAGTTCTCGCGCCTGCCGGTCGGAACGGTGATCAGCCAGGATCCGAAGCCCGACACGACCGTCGTCGAGGGCTCGACCGTCGAGGTGCGCGTCTCGAAGGGCACCGAGTCGGCGACCGTGCCCGACGTCTTGAACCAGGACGAGGCGAGCGCCAAGGCCGAGCTGGCGGCGGCCGGCTTCAAGGTCATCGTGACCGAGGCGCCCAGCGACACGGTCGCCGAGGGCCTGGTCATCAGCCAGAACCCGGGCGCGAACACGACGGCCGACAAGGGCTCGACGGTCGCGATCGTCATCTCGACCGGCGCCTCGTCGGTGTCGGTGCCGAACGTCCTCGGCGAGACGGAGGAGGACGCACGGAACGAGCTCGAGTTCCGCGGCTTCAACGTCGTCGTGACAACGCAGGACACGTTCGACCCGAACGAGCACGGCAAGGTTCTCGACCAGAACCCGTCCGGCGGCGTCAAGGCCGAGCCGGGCTCGACCGTACGGATCTTCGTCGGCCAGCTCGTCTCGCCGCGCCGGGCAAGGGCCGGCTAGCCCATGCCGAAGCTCCGCGTCGCCGTACTCATGGGCGGCCGCTCGAGCGAACACGAGATCTCGCTCGCATCGGCCCGCTCGGTCGCCGAGGCGCTCAACCCCGAACGGTACGAGGTGCTCGAGTGGCAGATCGAGCGCGACGGCCGGTGGCAGCTCACCGCCGGATCGCAGCCGGAGCTGGAGGCCGGGGCGGCGAGCGCGCTGCCGATCCCGGCGAACGGCGCGCCGCCGTCGCCGCTCGGCCAGGTCGACGTCGTCTTCCCCGTGCTGCACGGCCCCTTCGGCGAGGACGGCACGGTCCAGGGACTCCTCGAGCTCGCGGACGTCGCGTACGTCGGCTCGGGCGTCGCCGCCTCCGCGCTCTGCATGGACAAGGACCTCTTCAAGTCGGTCATGCGCGACAAGGGCGTGCCGGTCGCCCGCAGCACGACGCTGCGACGCTGGGACCGCGAGCAGGTCGAAAACCCGTTCGGCTATCCCGTGGTGGTGAAGCCCGCCCGCCTCGGGTCGAGCGTCGGCATCTCGATCGTCCGGTCGGCCGAGGAGCTCGGCGCCGCGGTCGAGCTGGCCTTCGCGCACGACGAGAAGATCCTGCTCGAGGAGCACGTTTCCGGGATCGAGGTCGAGTGCAGCGTCCTCGGCAACGAGTCGCCGATCGCGTCGATCCCGGGCGAGATCGTTCCGCTCGCGAGCGACTGGTACGACTACGAGGCGAAGTACGCGGACGGCGGCATGGACCTCGTCGTGCCCGCGCGCATTTCCCCGGAGGCGCTGGCCCGCGTGCAGGAGCTGGCGGTCGCGTCGTTCGTGGCCGCCGACTGCGAGGGGATGGCACGCGTCGACTTCTTCGTCCGCGACGACGGCGAGGTGCTCGTGAACGAGCTGAACACGATCCCGGGCTTCACCGCGACGAGCGTCTACGCGAAGCTCTTCGACGCGTCCGGCATCCCGTACGCGGAGCTGCTCGACCGCTTGATCGAGCTCGCGGTCGAGCGGCATGAGCGCCGCGGGGCGCTCCGCTTCTAGCTTTCCGCCCGAACCTCGTTCAGGTGCGCCGTGGTCTCGAGCGCCGTGATCCAGACGACGTAGTAGCGAAACTCGCGGCCCTTCGTGTCGAGCTCGAACGTCGTGTGCTCCTCGACCGTCTGCTCCTTCGAGACCGGGCGGAAGTTCCCGTTCGGCTTGTGGGCCGCGAGGATCTGGGCGGTGAAGCCCGGGTCGTCCGACACGACGACGATCTCCGGGAGGGCCACCTTCTTGCCCGCGTCGAGCAGGATCCCGACGCCCTCCTTTTCGAAGCTGATGTACTCCTCGGTCGTCCAGGCGGTCGCCGGGTCGCCGTCGGTCGCGAGGTCGACGAGATCGGGATGCTCTCCGTCGCCGGCGATCGGGTCGTAGTCGGCGATCGCCTGGAGGTGGACATCGAGCATCGGGGAGGAGTCGTCCTTCGGGAACGGCAGGTCGAAGCGGCCGGTCACCACCGCGCCGACGGCCACGGCGGCGGCCGCCAGGACGGCGAGCACGAGCAGGCCGCGCCAGGGAACGTGCCGTCGCCGGCGGCGCGGCCGCTCCCGGCGTTCGTACGTGGAGGAGATGGGCTCGAGGGACGCGGTGTCGCTCTCGGCCAGCCAGCGCGGCACGCCGCCCTCCTCGGCGAGGCACGCCTCGAGCGCGATGACCATGGCGGCCATCGACCGGTAGCGGTCGTCCGGGTTCTTCGCCATCGCACGCTGGATGAGCGCATCGACGCGAAGCGACACGTCGGGCCGCTTCTCACGGACGCTCGGCACCGGGTCGTGCACATGCTTCATCGCGACGGCCACCGGGGTCTCGGCGACGTACGGCGGCGAGCCGGTGAGCAACTCGTAGAGGAGCACCCCGAGCGAGTACTGGTCGGTGCGCTCGTCCACGTGCTGGCCGACCGCCTGCTCGGGCGAGAGGTAGTCGCTCGTCCCGAGGATCGTCCCCGTCTGCGTCAGCCCGTCCTCGACGGAGGAGCGCGCGATCCCGAAGTCGGTCACCTTCGCTACGCCCTCGTCGTTCACGAGCACGTTCTGCGGCTTCACGTCCCGGTGGACGACGCCGCGCTCGTGCGCGAACGCGAGCCCGCGCGCCGCCTGAAGCGCGAGCCCGAGGGCCTGCGCGACCGGCAGGTCGGTCCGGCCGCCGAGGAAGTCCTTCAGGTTGAGGCCGCGGACGAGCTCGAAGACGATGAACTCGGAGTCGTCGACCTGGCCGCGGTCGACGACGGTGACGATGTTCGGGTGCGACAGGCTCGCGATCGCGCGCGCCTCGCGGCGGAAGCGCTCCACGTGGTCCGGGTCGCCGGAGAGCTGCTCGTGGAGCACCTTGACGGCGACGTCGCGCTCGAGCACGGAGTCGTGGGCCCAATAGACGCTCGACATGCCACCGCGCCCGAGGACGCCCTCGAGGCGGTAGCGGCCGGCGATCGTCTCGCCGATCTTCATCGGGGAAGTCTGCCGCGTTGTCCGCGGCGGGGTCGCGCTACCCGACTAGGCTGACGTAGCCGCCTCGATCGCCGCTTCCCAGGCGCCGAGGGCTTCGTCGAGCTGCTCGTCGGTGATCACGAGCGGGCAGAGGACGCGGATGCAGTTCCCGTAGAGCCCCGCCTTGAGCAGGAGGACGCCGCGGGCGGCCGCACCTTCCTGGATCGCGGTTGCGAGCTCGGCATCAGGCGTTTTCGCGTCGCGGTCGGAGACGATCTCGATCGCGAGCATCGACCCGAGCCCGCGCACGTCGCCGATGCAGGAGAAGCGCTCCTGCCACTCGAGCATCCGCGCCCGCGCGCGTTCGCCGAGCTCGGCGCCGCGCTCGACCAGCCGCTCGTCCTCGATCACGTCGAGCACCGCGTGGGCGGCCGCGATCGAAACCGGATTGCCGACGTAGGTGCCGCCGATCGCCGAGTCGCCCGGCGCGTCCATGATCTCGGCCCGGCCGATCACGCCCGAGAGCGGGAGGCCGGCCGCCATCGACTTGGCGACCGTCATCAGGTCGGGCTCGATGCCGTAGTGCTCGATCGCGAACATCTTCCCCGTGCGGCCGAAGCCGGTCTGCACCTCGTCCACGATCAGGACGATGCCGTGCTCGCTGGCGATCTCGCGCACGCCCTGGAGGAACTCCTTGGGCGGCGTGATGAAGCCGCTCTCGCCCTGGACGGGCTCGAAGATGATCGCAGCGACCTCCTCGGAGGCGACACGCGTCTTGAAGGCCCGCCTGAGCTCGGCCAGCGCGGTCGCAGTGTCCGGCCCGCGGTAGGGATCCGAGAAGGAAACCCGGTAGACCTCGGGCGCGAACGGGCCGAAGCCCGCCTTGTAGGGGTGCGGCTTCGAGGTGAGGCTCATGGCCATCATGCGTCCGCCCGTGGAAGGCGCCGTCGAAGGCGATCACCGCGGGGCGCTTCGTGTACGCCTTCGCGAACTTGACCGCGTTCTCGACCGCCTCGGCGCCCGAGTTGAAGAAGCCGGCGCGCAGCTCGCCCGAGATGGGCGTGACGGCGGCGAGGCGCTCCGCGAGCGCGATGTAGTTCTCGTAGGGGATGACCGTGAAGTCGGTGTGCGTGAAGAGCGCGGCCTGCTCCTGCGCCGCCTCGACGACGCGGGGGTGCGAGTGTCCGACGGCGAGGCAGCCGATGCCGCCCGTGAAGTCGAGGAACGTGTTCCCGTCGACGTCGGTGAGCGCGGCGCCGTGCCCCTCGGCGACGACGAGCGGCAGGTAGATCGAGAGGGGATCCGCGATCGCGCGCTCCTTGCGGTCCAGGATGGCGCGGCTCAGCGGTCCCGGAACTTCGGTCTTCAGCTGGATGGAGACGGTAGTGGCCATGCGCAGGAGCTTAGTAGGAGCGGGACGGTTCGTGCAGCGACATCGTCTCGAGGCCCCGGCTCGACCCCGCGCCGCCTGCCTCCGAGGGCCCGATCGCCCTCCACCTCCCAGGGCTCGGGTTAGACGCGCGCGCGCCCCACCCTGGGAGGGGAGTGGGCCACCCGCCACCCGCCTTCGACGGTACCGGGAAAGTGCGCGCGTGTCTTGCGCGAAACCGTGCCGATCTTGGAACTCTTTCTCCCCACCTAGAATGGCGGCGCGATGGTCCTCTCCGACCGAACCATTCAGCGGCTCCTCGACGAGGGACGCATCGGGATCGATCCCTACGACGACGACCTGCTCCAGCCTTCGTCGGTGGACGTGCGGGTCGACCGCTTCTTCCGCGTCTTTCGCAACTCGCGCTACCCGTTCATCGACGTGAAGGAGCCGATGGAGGAGCTGACCGAGCTCGTCGAGATCAGCGACGAGTCGCAGCCGTTCATCCTCCACCCGGGCGAGTTCGTCCTCGGCTCGACGCTCGAGCGGATCACGCTGCCCGACGACCTCGTCGCGCGCCTCGAGGGCAAGAGCTCGCTGGGCCGGCTCGGGCTCCTCATCCACTCGACGGCCGGCTTCATCGACCCGGGCTGGGACGGCCACGTCACGCTCGAGCTTTCGAACGTGGCGAATCTCCCGATCACGATCTACTTCGGGATGAAGATCGGCCAGCTTTCCTTCGTCCAGCTCACCGAGCCGGCCGAGAATCCGTACGGCAGCTCCGGGATCGGCTCCAAGTACCAGGGCCAGGCCGGCCCCACGCCAAGCCGTTACTGGCAGAACTTCGCCGAGGAAGCGAAGCCGGCAGGCTGATGCGCGTCCTCGTCACCGGCGGCACGGGCTTCGTGGGCCCCCACGTCGTCCGGGCGATCCGGGACGAGGGCCACGACGTCCGCGCGCTTGTCCGCGACCCTGACGGGAAGAGCGCGCGCATGCTCGCCGACTGGGGCTGCGAGCTCGTTCGCGGCGACGTGACCGACGAGGCGAGCCTCGCGAGCGCCGTCGCCGGCTGCGACGCGGTCGTCCACCTCGTTGCGATCGTCAAGGGCTCCGACCAGGCGTTCGAGCGGATCATGAAGCAGGGCACCCGCTCGCTCGTCGCCGCGGCCAAGAGCGCCGGCGTCCGGCGGTTCGTCCACATGAGCGCGCTCGGCACGGGCGAGAGCTCGAAGGATCTGACGCCGTACTTCTCGGCCAAGTGGGACCAGGAGCAGGCGGTGAAGGAATCCGGCCTCGAGTACGTGATCCTCCGCCCGAGCTTCGTGTTCGGGCCGGAGGGCGGCACGCTGAAGATCTTCATGCGCCTGGTGCGACTCGCGCCGGTCGTTCCGATTCTCGGCACGCGGAAGTCGCAGCCGGTCTGGGCGGACGACGTCGGCGCGTACTTCGCCAAGGCGGTGACCGAGCCGGCGGCCGCGAACCGGACCTTCGATCTCGTCGGCGCCGACGTCGTCACGCAGGACGAGCTCTTCGCCGCGATCAAGCGCGCTCTGGGAAAGCGGCGAGCGACCTTCCACGTCCCGATCGGGATGGCGAGGGCGGCGGCGGTCGTCGCCGAACGCGTCCCGGTCGGCCCGCCGCTTACGCGCGACACGCTGACGATGCTCGAGTTCGAGGACAACGTCGGCGACGCCGGACCGGCGATCGAGACGTTCGGCATCGCGCCGCTCGGACTCGACGAGATGCTCGCTCGGCGCGGTTAAAGGCAGCGGGGCCCCGAAGGGCCCCGCCTAAACAGTCGGTGACTCGCCTGGATTCGTAGGAGCGCTACTCCCCTACGCTGGCTAGGCGATTCCCCGTGGGTCCCGGGGACACGCCCCTACGAGCGAGTACCTCCACTGCCCGTTCTGTCAGTTTCCAAGATCGGACCACCTCCTTTCCGTGGTAGTCCCATATTACGCAGCCGATCAACGGGACGTCAGGATCGTCGTGAGCTCGAGCCCTCGGTCGAGCGGCACCGTCACGCTGGAGAGCCCGGGATCGGCCTGCCGCGCGTTCGAGTACGCGCCGAGCGTCTCCACGTGGGAGAGCACGTTGTCGGCCACGACGAGGCCGCCCGGTTCGACCCGCTCGCGCGCCAGGGCGAAGAGCGCCTCGTAGTCGTCCTTCTCGGCGTCGAGGAAGACGACGTCGAACACGTCGTCGAGCGCGGAGAGCGTCTCGAACGCGTCGCCGACGCGGAGCTCGACCCAGTCTTCGAGCCCTGCGGCCGCCACGTTTTTCGTCCACGCTTCGACCTTCTTCGGATCCTGCTCCAAGGACAGCACGTGACCGCCCAGGTAGCGCACGCCGGCGCCGAGCCAGATGGACGAGTAGCCGCGCGAGCCGCCGATCTCGAGCACCTCGCAGCCCTACTGCACCGCGACGAGCGAGAACAGGAACCGTCCGGTCGTCGGAGCGACCGCACGGGAGCGCTGCATCACGCCGACCCCGCGCTCGCGCTCCTCGGCATCTTCGCGTTCAAGCCGGGCCAGCACCTCGAGGACACGGTCGTCGAGCATCAGGTGATCGCCACCTTGACCATCCCGTTCTCGACCCGTACCGGGAAGGTCTCCACGGGCAGGTAGGCGGGCAGCGTCAGCGCCTTGCCGGTGCGGATGTCGAACGTCGCGCCGTGCCGTGGGCAGATGACGATGCCGCGGTCCGGCTCCCAGTCGCCCTCGACGAGCGCGCCGTCGTCGTGCGAGCAGCGGTCCTCGAGGGCGAAGAGCTCGCCGTCGATGTTGTAGACCCCGACCGAGATCTCGCCTGCGTGCACCAGCTTCATCTCGCCGGGAGGAAGCTCCTCGACCGGGCAGACGTCGATGTCCGCCACCGCTACCGCAGCGTCAGCTCGTCGAGGCCGGTCCACTCCTCGGGGAGCGGGGTGCCCTTGGCGCGGTGCAGTGCGACCCGAAGGACGCCGAGCCCGAGCAGCGCGCACTTGAGCCGGATCGGCGAGAGCGGGATCCCGACCTCGTCGAGCAGCTCGTCGCGCGGCATCGCGGCGATCTCGGACGCCTTCCGGCCCTTGACCAGCTCCATCAGCATCGACGTGGACGCCTGGCTGATCGCGCAGCCGCGGCCTCGGAACTTCACGTCGGCGATCGTCTCGCCGTCCTCGGCGAACTCGACGTAGATGGCGACCTCGTCGCCGCAGAGCGGGTTTTCGCCCTCGGCCTCGGCGTCGGCGTCCTCGATCACCCCGTGCCCGCGCGGGTTCTTGTAGTGGTCGAGGATCACCTCGCGGTACATGGCGTCGAATTCGCTCATGCCGAAGGTCTTCCTTACCTTGTGGAGCCCTTCCACAAGCCGGTCGATCTCTTCCGGGACGTTGTAGAGGTAGAAGCTCGCGCGCGTCGTTGCGGCGATGCCGAGGCGCTGCATGAGTGGCTGCGTGCAGTGATGGCCGGCGCGCACGGCGACGCCCTCGAAGCCGAGGATCTGCGCCACGTCGTGGGGGTGGACGCCCTCGACGTCGAAGGAGACGATCCCGCCGCGCCGCTCGAGCGGGACGCCGTAGATCGAGACGCCGGGGATCTCCTCGAGCTTGCCGAGCGCGTACTCGGTCAGCTCGTGCTCGTGGGCCTCGATCGCCTCGATCCCGACTCCCTCGAGGTAGTCGATCGCCGCGCCGAGCCCGACCGCCTGCGCGAACGGCGGCGTGCCCGCCTCGAACTTCTGCGGCAGCTCGTTCCAGGTCGTCTTCTCGATCGAGACGGAGCGGATCATGTCGCCGCCGAGGCCGAACGGCGCCATCGACTCGAAGAGCTCCGCGCGGCCCCAGAGCGCGCCGATCCCGGTGGGCGCGCACATCTTGTGGCCGGTGAACGCGACGAAGTCGGCGCCGAGCGTCTGGACGTCGATCCGCCGGTGCGGCGCCGCCTGGCAGGCGTCCACGACGGTGATCGCGCCCTGCTCGCGTGCCCAGGCCGGCGAGGCGCTCGACCGGATTGACCGTGCCGAGCGAGTTGTTGATGTACCCGACGGCAAGCACCTTGATGGTCCCGCGGGCCGCGATCTCGTCGAGCGTGTCGAGGCGCAGCTCGCCGCCCTCGGCCGGGATGACCGCGAACTCGGCGCCGGTGCGGCCGGCCACGTACTGCCACGGGACGAAGTTGGAGTGATGCTCGAGCTCGGTCGAGAGCACGATGTCGCCGGGGCCGAGGTTGTCGAGCCCCCAGGCGTACGCGACGAGGTTGATCGCCTCGGTCGCGCCGCGCGTGAAGACGACCTCCCGCGTCGCGGAGGCGTTCACGTAAGCGCGAACCTTCTCGCGCGCGCCCTCGTATTCCGCGGTCGCCAATTCGCCAAGCTCGTAGAGCGCCCGGTGCACGTTCGCGTACGACGTCTCGTAGAACTCGCGCTCGGCGTCCAGCACCTGCCGCGGCTTGTGCGACGAGTTGGACGAGTCGAGATACGCGAGCGGCTGCCCGTGCATGGGCCGCGCGAGGATCGGAAAGTCCTCGCGGAGAGCCCGCGCGTCGAGCTTCCTCTGCGGAGTGACAACCATCTCCGCCATGGTAGCCCGCCGAGCCAGGGCTACTTGTAGCGGTAGACGATCCGCCCGCGGTTCAGGTCGTACGGGCTGATCTCGATCTTCACACGGTCACCAGGGAAGATGCGGATCCTGTAGCGCCGCATCTTCCCTGCTGTGTAACCGAGCGTCTCATGCCCGTTGTCGAGCTGGACGCGGAACATTCGATTCCGGAGGGCCTCGACGACCTCGCCCTCCATCTCGATCTTTTCCTCCATATGGCCCGCCTTTCTATCCGGTGTGGTGAAACGACGGGCCGAAGGCGCTAGGCGCCGACGACCGTGACGCCGGTCGCCTCGGGACCCTTCTGACCCTCACCCGCCTCGTACTCGACGCGGTCACCCTCGGACAGGGTCTTGAAGCCCTCGCCGCTGATGTTGGAGTGGTGCACGAAGAGATCCTTCGCACCGTCGTCGGGGGTAATGAAGCCATACCCCTTCTCGTTGGAAAACCACTTTACGGTTCCAGTTGCCATGAAAACACCTCCCTTGCTATGAACACGAACGGGCAAGGAAGGGCATAGGCCGAACCGAACGCACGCTCTAGATGGTCAACGCAGGGTAGCAAGCCCGCGGTCAGGCCTGGGGGATACGCGCCTCCAGCACCGCTCCGAGCGCCTCGCGGACGGGTGCCAGCTCGATGCGATCGAGGATGTCCGCGAAGAAGCCGCGCACGATGAGGCGCTCGGCCTCGGAGCGCGAAAGGCCGCGGGACATGAGGTAGAAGAGCTGCTCCCGGTCGACCTGGCCGATCGTCGCGCCGTGCGTGCAGCGGACGTCGTTGGCCAGGATCTCGAGGCCCGGGATCGAGTCCGCGTGCGCCTTGTTCGAGAGGAGCAGGTTGCGGTTCTCCTGGTAGGCGTTCGTCTTCTGCGCCTCGGGCTCGACGCGGATCATCCCGCGCCACACCGCCGACGCCTCGTCGCGCAGCGCGCCCTTGAAGGCGAAATCCGACTCGGTCGAGGGCGCCATGTGCTCCTGGAACGTGTCGTAGTCGAGGTGCTGGCTGCCGTCGGCGAAGTACGCGCCGGTCACCCGCGACGTGGCGCCCGGGCCGGCGAGGTCGTTCTGGATCCTCGTCTTGCCCTTCTTCGAGCCGAAGCC
>CAVRUF010000002.1:0-94532 GCA_963724315.1 uncultured Actinomycetes bacterium
GCTTCCCGCCAGAACTGTCCCGTACACGTTTCTCGGTTCCAAGCATCCGATGTTCAGCACCGCCCCACAGTCGGGACAAGATGACGAGCAAGCCGCGTCGGCTCGGTTCATCTGGCTAGTGGGCATCGATGGAAGCCGGCTGCCGGCACGGAGACGCCCGGTTCCTTCAGCCACGTAATGGCCCCGGTGCCTCCGCAAGAGTCGGGCAGGGATCGCGCGCCAGGGACGGTCATGTCCCTGAACACGTTCGCCGAGCGGCGTCGATCCGGTTACGCCGCCGTTACAGGCTTTGGATACACCACTCCCATCATGGTGACGCCCGTCGGCGCGACACTCCTGCCTTCCGACCCGGGGATTCGGTCACGGCCTTGCGCTCCAGCGGTTCCGTCTCGTTATGCTCGGCCGAGAGGGCTGTCGTGCGGTTGCAAACATGGAGGTAGACCTCGGAGGTCTCGTCGGCTCCGAGCTCGCCGGCTATCGGATCGAGCGCCTGCTGGGCCGCGGCGGGATGGGCGTCGTCTACCTGGCCGAGGATCTGCGCCTGAAGCGCAAGGTCGCGCTCAAGTTGCTTTCTCCTGTGCTCGCGCAGGACGACGACTTCCGGGCGCGCTTCCTGCACGAGTCCGAGCTCGCCGCCTCCCTCGACCACCCGAACATCGTTCCGATCTACGAGGCCGGAGAGCTGGAAGGCCGCCTCTATATCGCGATGCGGTACGTGGAAGGAAGTGACCTGAAGAAGCAGCTGCGGCGCGGCGCCCTGTCGCCTGAGGAGGCGGTCGACCTCCTGGCGCAGGTCGCGGCGGCACTCGACGCGGCCCACGCCCGCGGGCTCGTCCACCGCGACGTGAAGCCGTCGAACGTACTCGTCGCCCCCGGACTCGGCCACGAGGGGGCAGACCATGCGTACCTCGCCGATTTCGGTCTCACAAAAGACCGGTCCGACCAGGGCCCGCTCGCCGAGGATGGACAGCTCATGGCGACGATCGACTACGTCGCTCCAGAGCAGATCGCCGGGGGCGAGATCGATCACCGGGCGGACGTCTATTCGCTCGGCTGTCTCCTCTACGAGTGCCTGACGGGCGAGCCGCCCTTCCGGCACGAATCCGACCTCGCCGTCCTCTTCGCCCACCTCGAGGAGGATCCGCCGGCGCCCAGCGAGCGGCGCCCGGAGCTGCCTCAGGCGATCGATCCGGTCGTCGCGACTGCGCTCGCGAAGGCCCCGGACGAACGGCATCGAAGCTGCAGGGAGCTCATGGGAGCCGCCCGCGAGGCGCTCGGTCTCGCCGAGCCCGTGCGGTCTCGCCGGCTGCGGAGTCCCGTACTCCTCGGCCTCGCCGGCCTCGCTGTCCTTTCCGTAGGCCTCGCCGCCCTGTTCCTGGTGGCAGGCCTCGACGCTCCGTCGCCCTCGACGCTGGAGTCGGCTCCGCCGGACTCGCTCGCCCTCCTGGACCCGGAGTCCGGGGCGATCCTCGCTGCCGCCGAGCTCGGGTCGCGCCCGGGGGACGTGGCGGCGACCGAGGACGCCGTCTGGGTGGTCAGCCCCGACGACGAGCGGGTCCTTCGAATCGATCCGGACACCCGCTCCGTCGTCGACGCGATTCCGGTCGATTTCGACCCCGCCGCCGTTGCGGTGGGGCTGGGCGCGATCTGGGTTGCCCAGAGCGGCGGGCCGTCGCTCGCGTGGATCAGCGCCGAAGAGGGCGAGATCGTCCAGACGTTCTCGATCGGCGCGGGACCGTCGGACGTCGCGGTCGGCGGCGACGCGGTCTGGGTGACGAACCGGCTCGACGACTCCCTGCAGCGAATAGACCCCTATGCCGGCAAGCCAGGGGTGACGGACACGATCCCGGTCGGCGACGAGCCGATCGCGGTAGCGATCGGCGCAGGCGCGGTCTGGGTCGCGAGCGCGGCGACGTCATACGTGGACAAGGTCGACCCCGAGACTCGTCTCGTCACCCGAAGGTTCATGGTGGGCAAGGGCGCGAGCGACCTCGCTGTCGTCGGCGATGAGGTCTGGGTCGCCAACTCTCTCGACGGGACGGTCTCGATCATCGATGCGGGATCCGGCGGCGTCGCGACCATTCGTGCGGGCAAGGGGCTGGCATCCATCGCCGCTGCAGGAGAGTCGGTGTGGGTCGCCGACGAGCTCGGCCGGACGCTGCTCGAGATCGACGCCGCCAAGCGAACCGTCGAGCGGCGCATCGAGCTAGGTGCCGCGCCGCAGGGCGTCGCGTTCGCCGGCGACGCGCTGTGGACCGGCGTCCACGGCACCGCGACAAGCCATCGGGGCGGCACACTCAGGGTCGTCACGCCGTATCCGTTTCCCGGCACCATCGACCTGGCGGTCGTGTATGAAGCCCTGACGTCCCAGGTGCTGACGGTGACGAACGACGGCTTGGTCGACTTCAGGCGCGTCGGAGGGGCGCGCGGCGCGAGTCTCGTCCCCAATCTGGCAGTCGGGCTCCCGAAGCCCTCGGATGGGGGCACGACGTACACCTTCCGGGTCCGCGAGGGGATCCGCTACTCGACGGGTGAGGCGGTGAGGGCCGAGGACTTCCGCCGGGCGATCGAGCGCGTCTTTTCGGTTCCTACGACCTCCTCGTTCACGCGCTTGTTCTTCTCACGCCTCAAGGGGGCGGACGCGTGCGGAGCGAGAGCAACGGCGTGCGACCTTTCCGAGGGCATCGTCACGGACGACGCCACGGGGAGGGTCGCATTCCACCTGAGCGCACCCGACCCCGAGTTCCTGTACAAGCTGACTCTCCCCGCCGCGTATCCGGTTCCGGCGGGAACGCCGAATCGCGACGTCGGCGCAAGTCCGATCCCGGCGACAGGTCCGTACATGATCGCGGAGTACGTCAGGGGTAAGCGGCTGACACTCGTCCGCAACCCGCACTTCCGCGTGTGGTCGCGCGCCGCGCAGCCGGACGGCAACGTCGACCGGATCTCGGTGACGGGCGCTGTACCGGAAGCCGACGCGGTCACCGCCGTCGCGGAGGGGCGAGCCGACTTCTTCATGAGCCTGCGCGTGCCGAGCCGGAATCTGGCCGAGATCACCACGCGGTACGCGAGCCAGGTGCATCGAGTCTCGGAGCCGAGAACCGACTACCTCGTGCTCAACACGCAGGTTCCTCCCTTCGACGACATCCGTGTTCGCCGGGCGCTCAACTACGCGATCGACCGGGCCGCGGTCGCCGAGGCATACGGCGGGCCGGCGCACGCGAAGGCGACCTGCCAGCTGCTGCCGCCGAACTTCCCCGGTTACGCGCCGTACTGCCCCTACACCGCGAACGCCGGGCAGAGGCGCAGCTGGAGCGCTCCCGACCTCGAAAAGGCGAAGGCGCTCGTGCAAGAATCCGGCACCGTTGGGATGCCGGTAGAGGTCTTCGCGCCGGGCGACGAGAGGGAATGGGATCTCGCGGCAACGGAAGCCGTTGCGGCGCTCGACCGACTCGGCTACCGGGCGTCTCTCCGCAGCCTCGACACCGACGTGGACTCCTACTTCCAGACGATCTTCGACTGGCGCACTCCCATCCAGGCCGCGATGGGCGGCTGGGTACAGGACTATCCCGCGGCGGGGGAGTTCATCGCTTCCCAGCTCTCCTGCGAGGCGGTCGTGCCCGGTGACAACTCGATCTTCGGGTTCTGCGATCACGCGATCGACGCGATGGTCGAGCGAGGCCGCCGGATCCAGCCGACTGATCCGGCGCGCGCGAACGAGGTCTTCGCCCAGGTCGACCGTGACGTCGCCGACCGCGGCCCGTACGTGCCCTTGGTGAACCCGGTGGGGATCGACTTCGTGTCCGCGCGAGTCGGGAATGCCCAGCATCACCCGCAGTGGCGCCTCCTCCTCGATCAGCTGTGGGTGCGCTGACGGACGTCAGGCTCGAACCGACCAGGTGAAGCGGGTCAGGCTCCCCTGAGGCGCCAGCCCTCCAGGGCGGAGCCCTCGGCGCACGAGGAGCACGGGCGACGCCGCCCTTCGCGCCAGGGCGAGCCTCGCGGCACCCAAACCTTCGTGGTGCCACCTCGTCGAGAGTCCGACGACGAGCAGGCGGGCATCCTTGCTCGCCGCGATGATGCCCTCTTCGCCCGGTGCGACGAGAGCGGGCTCGGCGATAACGCCGAGGGCCCGCTGGACGGCAAGCGAGGCGTGAGAGAGAACCCGGCTCGCGTCCCGCTTTCCTTCTTCTGGGACGGCAATTGTGCCGAGCAGCCGGAGCGGTGACGCCCAGGCCCGCGCGATCCAGGCGCCGAGCTCGACCGCTGCCCAGTCGTGCTCTGCCGCGCCAAAGGGCACGAGGACAGCGCCGTCGACTTTTCCGCGGCGAGCGACGAGGAGCGCGACGTCACATGGCGCACGCGCGAGCGCTGCGGCGAGGTCGGCCCCGGGGAGCCCGTCCTCGAGAAGCGCGGTCGGGGCGTCGAGTAGCAGGAGGTCGACATCCTGTTCTTCGGCGAGACGGGCGAGATCGTCGCCCGGCTGTTCGCTCGTGAAGGCTGCCGTGCGCGCGACCACGCCCTGCTCGGCGAGGCCCGAGACGCGCTCCTGCAGGCGTGCGGTCGTCGGTCCGAGTTCCCCATGCTCGGCGAGGAGCTGCGCGAGGATCACCTCGCGAGGCGGGCGGCGCGCGAGTGCGCCCGCGAGCTCGAGGAGCATCTCGGCACGAGCCTCGTCGAGCGCGGCCACGACGATCGCCCTCCGAGGCTCCGGTTCCGGGGGGGACGCGGAGGCACGCTCTTCGCGGGCGAGGCTCGGATCCTGTCGGAGGATCGCCTTTTCCAGCTCTTGGAGCGCCTGGCTCGGCTCGATCCCCAGCTCGTCGACGAGCTTCCGACGCGCCTCGTGGTACGCCTCCAGAGCTTCGGCCTGGCGGCCGGAGCGGTAGAGCGCGATCATCAAATAGCCTCGAAGACGCTCCCGGAGCGGATGGTCGGTCACGAGCGCCTCGAGCTCCGCGACGAGCGCTGCGTCGCGTCCGAGTGCGAGGTCGGCCTCGATCCGAAGCTCGTGCGCGGCGAGGCGGAGCTCCTCCAGGCGCGCGATCGCAGGCTGCGCGAAGCCTTCGTAGGAGAGGTCGGCGAGAGCCCGGCCGCGCCAGAGAGCGAGAGCCTGTCCGAGCAGGGCGGAGCTGCTGACGGCGTCTCCTTCCTCCAGGGCGTGCTGGCCGTCCTCGGCGAGTCGCTCGAAGCAGTCGAGGTCGAGCTGGTCCGGCTCGACCCGGAGGAGGTACCCGGAGGGACGGGTGAGGAGCACGTCGCCCGGCAACGCCTTTCGAAGCTGGGAGACACGAACGCGTAGCGCGGCCGCGCCGCTCTCCGGCCCCTCCTCTCCCCAGAGCTCGTCGAGCAGTTGATCGCTCGAGACGACCGCGTTGGCGTGCAGGAGAAGGAGTGCGAGAAGTGCGCGCTGCCTGGGGCCGCCGAGAGGAAGAGATCGCCCGCCGTCTCTTACCTCAAGCGGTCCGAGGATCCGAAAGTCCATGGCCCTCCTAGCGGCGCACGCTAGCACGTCGTTGCAGCGCCGTTATCGGCCCGTTATGCGGGAGGCAGATCCTCCCCCCACGGATCAACCCAGGAAGCCGAAGGAAAGGTGAGCAAGATGACGATCTCGATCAGAAAGACATGGTTCGCCGCAGTGGTCGTCGTAACGCTAGCCGCGCCCGCAGCCCAGGCGCATCCGCTCGCGGAAGGCGGGGCCTCGAATACAGGCGCCGTTGAGACGACCGTCGCGGCCGGGCACAACGGCCAGGCACAAGCGCAGATCACCGCGATGGCCCGGGGTGCGCGGGAGCGGGCGGCCGAGCGGTCCGCGGCCGACGCGGTTTCGGCAGCGCCCTCGGACGTGGCCGGGAAGGAAGCCCAGACGCAGTCGCAAAACACGGCGATCGCCCGCGCCCTGCGGGAGCGAGCGCTCGAGAAGTCGGCGGCATACGCCGTTTCGACGGCGTCCCCTTCCGTGACATCGGTCGGCTCGGAGGGCTTCCACCTGCGCGATGCCGGAATCGGCGCCGCGGTAGCCGGAGGAGCCCTGCTGCTGGGTGCAGCGCTGGCACTCGCCTTCATGGGCCGAACCCGCCGTCGGGCAGTCCACGCCTAGGGAAGCAGACGAAGCGCGGGACCGGGGCGACGCGCCGGTCCCGTCTTCGTTGCTCCTCTACGGGCGTCTCAAGAACGGCCGCTTTCGAAGGGGTCCGCGGGTTCGAATCCGCGCGTCGGCTCTCACGGTTAGGGTCGTCCGATGTCCGAGGAGCCTATGGACGTACGGGCGGCGACGCCTTCCGAGCTGCCGGGGTTGGTGGAGACGATCTCGTTGGCCTTCCACGATGACCCGACCTGGAGCTGGGCGTTCCCCGATCCGAGCGTGCGGCAGCAGCAGTACGCGGTGTGGTGGCGGTTCATGATCGAGGGAGCGTTGCGCTACCCGTGGGTGCTCCGCACGGATGCCTACGAGGCAGTCGCGGTTTGGATTCCCCCTGGAGGCACCGAGTTCGCCGAGGCCGACGAGGCGCGGGTAGGCCCGATCCTGGAGAACCTCGTCGGTCCGCACGCGGACGAGGTGACCGAGCTGCTCGATCGCTTCGACGCCGATCATCCTCACGAGCCGCCTCACTACTACCTCAGCCTGCTCGGAACCCATCCGGATCACCGCGGCCGGGGAATCGGCATGTGGATGCTGGAGGAGAACCTCGCGAGGATCGACGTGGAACGCATGCCCGCCTACCTCGAATCGAGCAATCCCGCCAACAACCATCGCTACGAGCGGCTCGGGTTCGCCGCGACCGGCGCGTTCTATCCGCCCGGCCGTGAATCGGGGCCGCCGGTCACGACCATGTGGCGCGACGCTCGCTAAGACCTGAGCTCATGACCGAGCCAGCGAGACGAAGGCCGAGCGGACTTCCGGGCGCTGCACGCCGGCGAGCCGTTCCTCATCCCGAACCCGTGGGACGCCGGCTCGGCCCGCGTGCTCGAGGCGCTCGGGTTCAAGGCGCTCGCGACGACGAGCTCGGGGTTCGCGTTCACGCTCGGCCGGCTCGACGGACAGGCGACGCTGGACGAGGTGATCGCGCACGCGGCCGCGCTCTCGGCGGCGACCGATCTCCCGGTGTCGGTCGACCTCGAGAACGGCTACGGCGCCGAGCCCGAGGCCGCGGCGCTCGCGATCACGCGCGTCGCGGAGGCCGGCGCCGTCGGCGGGTCGATCGAGGACTACGACCCGGCCGCCGGGATCTACGACCTCGGGCACGCCGTCGAGCGGATCGCCGCCGCCGTCGAGGCCGCGCGGGCGCTCGACTTCCCGTTCACGCTGACCGCGCGCGCCGAGAACCACATCCGCGGCAACCCCGATCTCGACGACACGATCGCGCGGCTCCAGGCGTTCGAGGCCGCCGGCGCGGACGTGCTCTACGCGCCGGGCCTGGGCACCGTCGACGACATCCGCGCCGTGTGCGACGCCGTGACGAAGCCCGTGAACGTTCTCGCGCTTCCCGGGCTGACGTTCGCCGAGGTCGTCGAGGCCGGCGCGCAGCGGGTCAGCGTCGGCGGCGACTTCACCTGGATCGCGGTGCGGGCGATGGCCGACGCGGCCACGGCTCTGCGCGCGAGCCGGCGACTTCTCGGTGCTCGACGTGAGCGTGCCGCTTCGGGAATGGTTCGCCGAGTGAGCGTCTTCGAGCTGCGGCAGTACACGTACCAGCCCGGGCCGCCGGGAGGAGTTCATCGAGCTCTTCGAAGGCGAGCTGCTCGAGCCCCTCGAGGCCGCCGGGATGGACGTGATCGGGCTCTTCCGCGACCTCGACGATCCGGACCGGTTCGTCTGGCTGCGCGGCTTCCCCGACATGGCCGCCCGCCTGGCCGCGCTCGAGACCTTCTACAACAGCGATCTCTGGTGGTCGCACCGCGACGCCGTGAACGCGACGCTCGTCGATTCCGACGACGTCCTGCTCCTGCGCCCGCGGTCGAGCCGAACTGGAACGTCGGCGCGCGCGGCGTCTACACGGCGACGGTCTGGCCGTTCGCGGGCGACCTGACGAGCTCGCCGCGCGCGAGGAGCCGTCGCGCTGCTCGTCACCGAGCCGAGCCCGAACGATTTCCCGCGCTTCCGGTCCGCGAGGGCGAGAACGTCGTCGTCTGGCTCGCGCCGGCGACGAGGACGCCGCCGGACTCTCGGTCGCGGAGCCGTTGCAGACCCTGCGTCTCGACCGACGACGCGCTCGCGTCTCGCGTAGGCCGATGCCGCTTGGAGCCGGCCGGTGGCGACGGCCGGAGCGATTCAGCCGATGATCAGGTTCCGCGCGCCCAGGCGCAGGCGTTCGAGCGTCTCCGTCACCCCGAGTGCCTCGTGGGCCGCGATGAGGTACGCGTAGGGCTTGTCGCGAAGCTCCTTGTTCTTCCGGCGGCCGTCGCGGACCGCCTTGAAGGCGTTGAACGCGAATCCGGCGACGACGACCACCGGATTGACGGTGGCGACGCCGACCACGGCCATTCCCGCACCCGCCAGCTCGGGAAGGTCCTTGGAAACACCGATGACGCTGAGAGCGGTGTCGCCGAGCAGGCGGTTCATCTCGTGGTCGAGATCCTTGACTGCGGCGTCGATCTGTTCTCCTCGCACCTCGAGGTGCTCACGGAGCGCGTGCTCGTCCCTGACCTCCTCCAGGCCGGCGGTCGCGTCGGCGATCGCCTTGCGGTAGTTCGCCCGCTGGAGGACGGTCTCGCTCCTGAACTCGATGATCTTCTCGATCGGGACCGCGTCGAGGTTCTTCGGCAGTACGCGCGTGATGGCGGCGGCGCCGAGCATGCTCTCGGCCTGTTTGCCCACCGGAAGGTCGAGCTTCGGGTCTTCGATCAGGTTCGCGAACAGCTGCCGCACCGGAAAACCACAGCCTGCAACCGCAAATCGGGGGTTGTCGCTGACGACCGACTGCTTCCCGCCGGACGCCATTCCCGACGCGAGCGCGGTCATGTAGGCCTGGCCCACCTTTTCGTGGACGCCGAGCCACTCGTCGGGCTGGTCGCCCTCGTTCCGCCGGAAGGTGCCGAGCCCGGTGTCCCGGAGCTGTGCGACGAGCGCGTCGTCCATCTTCGAGTGGTAGATGTACGCGAGCGAGCCCGGCTGGTAGGGGTCGGGCTTGAGCTGCGCCCGCAGGATGTCGGCGTACCGGTCGATGAAGGCCGCGAGCTCCGCGCCGACGGACTTGACGACCTTCGGGTCAGGGGTGCTGTCCGACACGAATCCCGCCTCGTCGCGCAGTGCCTTGACGACATCGCTGTCGTGCAGCTTCTCGCCGTAGCCGTCGGGGACGATGCGACCGAGACGGTCCCAGTAGAGGGCAGCCTGCTTGATCCACGCCTCGTCTCGGAAGTGGATGAACGGGTAGTAGAGGGCGAACGCGCTGTCCATTGACCTGATTCTTCCCACTTGGGCCGGTTTCTAGTACGGGTCTTCCGAGTTCGGCGCGCCTCTAGGGTTCCCCCGCGTGGAACGGAACTCCCTCAGCCGCCGCGGCCGGACAGCCCGAGACGCGGCAAGGCTCCCTCGTGGCGCCGCTGGGTCGGGATGGCCGTGGGGATCGGCGTCGTCGTCGCGACGTTCGTCTTCGTCCTCCCGCGGATCGCCGACTACCGCGACGTCTGGGACGCGGTCAAGACGCTCGACTGGACGCAGATCGCCGCGCTCATCGGCGCGACGCTCGTGAACCTCGCCACCTACGCGCCGCCGTGGCAGGCCGCGCTGCCCGGGCTCCACTTCCGCCAGGCGTTCGTCGTCACGCAGGCGTCCACGGCCTCGACCTACGTCGCGCCCGGCGGCGCCGCGGTGGGGATGGCGCTCTCCTACGGGATGCTGCGCGGCTGGGGCTTCGCCGGCTCGAGCGTCGGGCTCGCGGTCGCGGTCACCGGCGTGTGGAACCAGTTCGTCCTGCTCGGCTTCCCGGTCATCGCGCTCGCGCTCCTCACGACCGCGAACGAGACGCACCCGCTGCTCGAGACCGTCTCGTGGATCGGGCTCGGGATCCTCGTCATCGTCGCGGTCGGCTTCGGTCTCGGCCTATCGACGGCGAAGATCGCGCGCTCGGCCGGGAACTTCGCCGCCCGCGTCATGGACCGCGTGCTCGGCTGGATCCGACGCGGGCCGGTGAAGTGGGGCGGCGAGTCGTTCGTGCGCTTCCGCGCCCAGACCGTCGGGCTCCTGCGCCGCCGCTGGCACGTGCTCACGCTGGCGACCCTGGCCGGGCACCTCTCCGTCTTCTTCCTCTTCGTCGTCTGCCTGCGCACGCTCGGCGTCGGCGCCGACGAGGTCAGCCTCGTCGAGGCGTTCGCCGCCTGGTCGCTCGTGCGGCTGCTCGGCTCGATCCCGATCACGCCGGGAGGAATCGGGATCGTCGAGGTCGGCATGACCACGGCGCTGATCGGCTTCGGCGGCTCGAACGCCGAGGTCGTCGCGGCCGTGCTCGTCTACCGGTTCCTCACGCTCGTCCCGACGCTCGTGCTCGGCCTCGTCCTCGGCGCGACCTGGCGCAAGCACCAGCCGCCCGAGCTGCGACGCGACTAGCCGAGGTCGGGCGGCTCGATCTCCTGCTCGGCCATCATCCGGGCGACGCCGGGAAGCGCGAGCGTGGCGAGGAAGTGCCGGCGCAGGTTGGGCCGGTCCCACGCCTTCGGATCGAGACGGCGGCCCCAGCGGACGAGCATGAACAGGTAGAGATCCACGACCGTGCGCTCGTCGCCGACGAGCCAGTCGCGGCCCTCGAGCTCCGAGTCGAGCCAGTCGAAGTGCTCGCCGAGCAGCTCGCCCTCGCGGGCGCTGATCGCCGCCTCGGCCGCCGGGTCGTTCGTGTAGCGCTCCGGATAGAAGAAGTGCAGGAACCCGGCCTGCACCGTGTTCGTGAGGTACATGAGGTAGCGGTAGGCCTCGGCGCGCTCGGGCGTTCCCACCGGCGCAACGAGGCGAGCGTCCGGAAAGCGGTCGGCGATGTGAAGCACCGTGGCCGCGGCTTCCGTGACGAGCAGGTCGCCGTCGACGAGGCGCGGGCACACGGCCCCAGGGATTGATCGCCAGGTACTCCGCCGAGCTCGTTCCGCTCTCGTCGCGCTCCACGAGGACGAGCTCGTAGTCGGCGCCCGCCTCGGCGAGCGCGGCGTGCGGCGCCATGGCCGCGGTGGTCGGGAGGTAGTAGAGCCGCACGCCGCGAGCCTACCTCGCGGCGGGAAGGGCTCAGGGGCGGGGCTCGAGACCCCGCCCCTTCGCCTCCTTCCTCCGCTACTGGTCGGCCCAGTAGATCGCGGAGCCGAGGAACGGCCACTCGCGCTCCGGGTCGGCCCGGTAGAGCGGGTTGTTCGCGAAGACGGCGAGCCTGGCCGTCCCTGCGATGTTCGTGCCGTGCGCGATGAGCGCCGCGCCGGGCGCCGTCGCCGACTGCGCGTCGAGGAGCCAGAGACCCGCGGCGAAGAAATCGGTCGCCGGCAGTCTCGCGTCCACGGTGAGCGCGTCCGTCGCCGTGAACCACGTCGGCGGATCCACGATCATCGTGTCCTGGCTCGGGTAGGCGCCGACGATCGGGCTCGACGGGCCTCCCTCGTTGTTCCAGTAGACGATGCCGCTGCGGCCGTTGCCCGTGCGGCTCGCGGCCGTCATCCCGACGAGCTGGCCTCCGGTGGTGAGGAAGTTGGCGCCGCCGTTCACGCCGACTCCGATGTAGCCGCCGCCCGCCGCGAAGAAGTCGGTCAGGCGGGCCCGCGCCGTCACGTTCGACGCGGCCGGGTAGGCGCCGGTGTTGAAGATGACGTCGTACCCGATGAGCGGATCGGTCACCGCCGTGTTGAGCGTCGCGGTCGAGATCGGATCGGCCGTGAAGCCGAGGTTCCGAAGCGACCAGACGTCCTGGTTCACCGCGCCCGTCAGCACGGCGATCTTCGGCGTCGCGACCGGCTCGAGCGCCGGCAGCGACGATGCGGACACCTTGACGAACGTGAGGCCGTTGTCCTCGCCGGCGTCGTCGAGCGTCCTCGCGGTGGTCTTGTCGCCCGCGAAGACGATCGTCCCGGCCGGATACGTCTTGCCGGACGAGCGTGAACTGCGCCGTCGCGAGCTGCGCGGCGATCGCCGTCGGCGAGCAGTCCGTTCAGCGTGCGAACGGCGGTCGCCGAGTCGAGCTCGAGGATCAGGCGGTCCGACGAGTGCTTGGTCTTGTCCGCTCCGCCGTCGAGGCGGCTCGGCCGGTAGATCTCATGCGTCTTCGCCTTGAAGTGCTCCCCGTTCGGGATCGTGGCGACGTCGGCGCCCCACAGGTAGCCGTGGCTCCACGCCGCGGGCGGCGCGTAGAGCACGCCGATCTCGTCGGAGACGTCCACGCCGATGCCGAGCGCCGTGTCGGCCAGGCCGCGGTGCGCCTGGTGCATCCACACGACGTACGAGCCGTTCTCGAACTTCTGGCCGTCGAACCAGGCGTCCTTCTTCAGCTCCCAGACGCGGATGCCGTTGAAGAAGAGCCACTCGACGAGCCGGTTCGCCTCGGCGTCGCTGACCGCTGGCCCTTGCCGAGCGGGATCACGTACGCCTCGGGGAACTCGTGCATCCAGTTGTTCGCCACGTCGAACGGCGGATCGCAGCACGGAGGCCGCGGGGCGCCGTTCACGCCGCGCCGGTAGATCTCGAGCTGGTCGTGCGTCAGCTCCTCGCGGTTGGCGATGTCGAAGGCGAGCGTCGAGCGGGCGACGATGTCCTGGATCGTCCGCGACCCGAGTCGGCCGCGCACGTACGGAATCGTCGTGCCGGGCACGCCGCAGTTCGCGTTGTTCGCCTGGTTGCACATCTCGACCGTGGAGCCGTTCAGGCCGACGAGCTGCGAGTACATCGGCGTGTAGAACGGACCCCAGTCGTCCCAGCCCTCGGCCACGGCCGGGCCCGGGATGATGCCGCCGGCGCAGATGCCCGAGGCGGGCGGCGGGCTGGCGTTCGGGCACCAGTCGTTGATCGGCCTCGTGACCGCGTAGCCCTCCGCGTTCATCGCCGCCTCGTTCGCGTCGATGCGGGACTGGTTCCACTTGAGCCAGAAGTCGTAGTCGATGCCCGGGTTGTGCGGCTTCGTCGTCGCCTCGATCAGCGTCGGCGTCACGTAGCCGTGCTGGTCGAGGAGCTCCGGCGAGAGCCACTTCTGGATGCGCTTGACCGTGTTCTTGGTCTCGGGCTGCGACTGGGTCAGGAAGTCGCGGTTCAGGTCGAAGTTGTTCCCGTTGGCCCGCTGGTTGAGGATGTGGCCGTCCGGGTTTTGGATCACGTTGAAGATCGTGATCGCGTGGTCGAGGATCGTGTCCACCTCGGGATCGGTCCCGTAGGGCGTGGTCGAGAGCCTCTCGATCAGCATCAGGTCCGCGTCGATCCCCTCGGACTCGTTCCCGTGGATCGCGCCCTGGATGAAGATCGGGATCTTGAAGTCGTCCCCGTAGATGCGAAGCAGCCACTGCGCGAGCCCCGGGCTGCGCAGTGCGTGCCTTGCGGATCTTCTTCCAGTGGTAGTAGTCGCGCCGCTGCTGGTGCGTGTTCAGCGGATTGATCACGACCTCGTACATGTCGTAGCCGAGCGCGGACTGGCCGGTCACCCGGTAGGTCATCCGGCCGTTGCTCTGCGCCTTGATCTGGTCGAGCGTGCACCCGATCGCATACCACGGAATGTGCGGGTAGCTCCCGACCGGATCCGTCGCGCCGGTGCCGTCCGGCAGCGCCGCCGTTCCGTCGGGAATCGGAGTGCCGCACCACGGCGGGCCGACGATCGCCGCACCCGCGCCTGACGCGAGCACGAGCGACGTGACCAGCGCCGCAAAGAGAGCCGCCGTCCAGTTTCTGAATCGGCGTGTCACAGGCATCCCCTCCTAAGTGTCCCTGGGTCGCGACCCGTCGGCCTGGGCGGGCGCACGGGTCACGCGATTCCTACACCCGCGGCTTCGACCAGGTCAAGCCACCCGGACGGGCGGCTAGGACTTCGCGTCGCGAAGTGATAGAAAAGGCCACTTTTTCCTGTTGCCTTAGGTCCCCGGGGAGGGAACATGAGAGCACTTAGCGGAGCACGGCCCTGGGCCGCGCTTGCTGTTGCGGTGGCAGCACTGGCCGCGCCGGCTGCGAGTTTCGCAGCCGACCCGCCGTCGATCGTCGTCACGGACGGGGTGACGCAGCCCGTTTTCGACTATTCGACTGCGATTCGCGAACGTCTGTGGATCACCGCCGATTTCGACAGCGACTCGAACGGCGTTCCCGACGAGATCGCGATGGACATCATGCGACCCGCCGCGAATGCGGACGGCCTCAAGTCCCCGGTGATCATGGACGCGAGCCCCTACTACACGACGCTTTGCCGCGGCAACGACACCGAGTGCATCGGCGACACCGACGGCGACGGGCTGAACGACCGCTGGCCGCTCTACTACGACAACTACTTCGTTCCCCGCGGCTACGCGATCATGCTGCTCCACATGGCGGGAACCGGCGCCTCGACCGGCTGTCCGGTCACCGGCGGCACGCCTGACAACCGCAGCGCCGTCCTCGCGATCGACTGGCTCCAGGGCCGGCGAACCGCTCACGACAAGGACGGCAACGTCGTCACGGCCGACTGGGACAACGGCAAGGCCGGGATGATCGGGAAGAGCTACGACGGGACGCTCGCCAACGCGGCCGCCGCGACCGGCGTCGACGGGCTCACCACGATCGTCCCGATCAGCGCGATCTCGAACTGGTACCTCTACACGCGCATGAACGGGCTCGGTCTCTCCGGGTTCACGAACAACTACCCGTCGAGCCTTTCGAACACGGTGACCAACCCCGACCGGCGCGCCGGCTGCGCCGCCACCCGCACGTCCTGAACGGGATCGACGGCGACGAGAACTTCGACTTCACGCCGTTCTGGTTCGAGCGCGACTACCTCCACAACCTGAACAGCGTCCATGCGTCGGTCTTCGCCGCGCACGGGATGCAGGACGACAACGTGAAGATGGACAACCTCGGCAAGTGGTGGGACGGCCTCGCGGCCCGCAACGTCCCGCGCAAGCTCTGGCTCGGCCGCGTCGGCCACGTCGATCCGTTCGACTTCCGCCGGACGGAATGGGTGAGCACCCTCCACCGCTGGTTCGACTACTGGCTCCAGGGCGTCCCGAACGGGATCATGGGCGAGCCGATGGCGACCGTCGAGCGCGGCCCCGACGTGTTCGAGGACTACTCCAACTGGCCGTCCACCGACACGTCGACGCGGAAGATCTACCTCCGCGGCACGGCGAGCGGCGCCGGCGGGCTCTCGCAGAGCCAGGCCGACGCGGTCGCGACGACGACGTTCACCGACTCGACGAACCAGTCCGAGACGGCGATGCTGAACAACCCGAACACGGTGACGAACACCAAGCGCGTGTTCCTGTCGGCGCCCCTGGCCGCGCCGCTGCGGTTCGACGGCACGCCGTACATGAACCTGAAGGCCTCGGCGAACCAGACCGGAACCTCGCTCGGCGCGCTCATCGTCGACTACGCGCCGACGGCGTTCCAGAAGGTGACGCGGAACGGCGAGGGCATCACGACGGCCGCGGCCACCGACTGCTGGGGCCCGAGCGTTCCGACGGACTTCGACTCGTGCTACCGCATCGTGTCGAAGGCCACGCAGAACGTGACCCAGTGGCGCGTTTCCCGCGGAGTCCTCGACTCCCGCAACCGGGACGACCTGACGACTCCGACCCCGCTCGTCGCGGGCCAGTTCTACAACTTCCGCTGGGATCTCATGCCGGACGACTACGTGTTCCTGCCGGGCCACCAGATCGGGATCATCGTGGTCGGGTCGCTGAACGGCTTCGGCGTCGCGAACACGAACTTCGGCGCCCAGATCACGGTCGACCTGAAGGACTCGAACATCGAGCTCCCGATCGAGGGCGGCTACGCGGCGTCGCTCGCCGCGGGCATCCCCGACACGGTCGCGCCGACGCTCGGCCTTCCGAGCGACATCACGAAGGAGCGCGACCGGCCCGTCCACGCCGGTGAGCTTCACGGCCACGGCCACGGACGACGCCGATCCGAGTCTGGCGTTCTCGTGCTCGAAGTCGTCGGGGACGGCTTCGCGGTCGGCGTGACGACGGTGAACTGCTCGGCGACCCGGCCGTCTCGTGCACGCCGGCCTCGGGTTCCGGCTTCCCGATCGGGACGACGACGGTGCAGTGCACGGCCACCGACGGAGCGGGCAACTCGTCGAGCGGCTCGTTCACGGTCACGATCACCGACGCGATCGCGCCGGTCTCGAACGCCGTCCTCTCGGGGACGCTGAATCTCGGCTGGTGGCGCAATCCGACGGTGACGATCACGGCGGCCGACAAGCTCCGCCTCCGGCGTCCAGAGGATCGAGTACCGCCTCGACGGCGGGGCGTGGCATGACCTACTCGGCCGCGTTCGCCGTGACCGGCGACGGCGCGCGGCTGCTCGAGTACCGGGCGACCGACAACGCCGGGAACGTGGAGGCGACGAAGTCGCTTGGCCTTCAGCGTGGACGGGAATGCGCCGTCGACGGCCGTGTCGCTTACGCCGGCGGCTGATCGGCGGCTTTTACCGCTCGCCCATGGTGACGCTGAGCGCGTCCGACGGTGCCGGGATCGGCGTGGCGGCGATCCAGTACACGCTGGATGGTTCGGGGACGCGCTCGTACACGGGTCCGTTCCCGGTGCCGATGGACGGGTCGCACACGATCACGTATCGCGCGGTGGACATGACCGGGCTGATCGAGACGACGAAGACGTTCTCGTTCACGAATGACGCGACGGCGCCGTCGTCGAAGGCGACGCTTTCCCCGGCCGCGGTGAACGGCTACTACTCCGGCCCGACGACGGTGACGCTGTCGGCGAACGACTTCGCGGGCGGTTCCGGGATCGCCTCGATCGAGTACCTGCTCGACGGGGGCGGCTGGACGACCTACTCGGCGCCGTTGGTCGTGTCCGGCGAGGGCTACCACTCGCTCCAGTTCCACGCGACCGACAACGCGGGGAACGTCGAGGGCGTGAGGTCGAAGTCGTTCACGATCGACACGACCGGTCCGGTCGATCTCGATCACGACGCCGTCCTCGGGCGAGCAGTTGGCGCTCTTCTCGTCCGTCACGCCGGTGTACTCGTGCATCGACACCGCCTCGGGCGTGTCGTCGTGCTCGGGCGCGGCCGTGGTCGAGACGGGCCCGATCGGCTCGCACACCTACACGGTCACGGCGACCGACAACGCGGGCAACACGACCACGCTGACGCACACCTACGACGTCGTCTGGCCGTTCTCGTGGGTCTCGCCGCCCTCGAGCGCCAGGGCGGGCAAGAGCGTGGCGGTCAGGTTCAGCCTGGGCGGCAGCTACGGCCTCGGGGTTCTCGACGGGACGCCGACCTCGCAGCAGGTGAACTGCACGAGCGGCGCGACGATCGGCTCCTCCTCGAACGCGAGCGGCTCGCTCTGCCTACTCGGGCGGCACCTACTCCTACTCGTGGAGCGCGCCCTCGTCCTGGAAGAACACGTGCCGCAAGCTGTCGCTCCGCCTCGACGACGGCACGCTGCACGAGCTGACCGTCCGGTTCACCTAGGAAATCGCTGCCGGGAGGGACCGGGTTCGCCCGGTCCCTCCCGGAATAGCCGCGGCCGTCCCGGCGGTTTCCACCGGCAAGGTAGGCTGGCGCACTCGCCAGCGCCCGAGAGAGCCAGGTCGCCGTGTCTCCTGCGCCCACTTACAGCCGCACCGCCGTCGCCGCCGAGCTGGACAGCGCTCGCCACGCGACCACGATGCTCCTCGCGCCGTTCGACGACGAGGAGCTGGCGACGCAGTGGTCGCCGCTCCAGTCGCCGCTCGTGTGGGATCTCGCCCACATCGGGCACTTCGAAGATCTCTGGATCGGCCAGCGGATCGGCGGCCTCGAGCCGCTGCTCGCGGAGGGCGAGGAGCTCTACGACGCGTTCATGCACGAGCGCAGCGGCCGGGGCGAGCTGCCGCTGCTTCGTCCCGAGGCCGCGCGCGACTACGTGGCCGCCGTGCGCGAGCGGACGCTCGAGACCCTCGAGCGCGTCGAGTTCGTCCCCGACGACCCGCTGCTCCAGCGCGCGTTCGTCTTCGGACTCGTGATCCAGCACGAGCGCCAGCACCGCGAGACGATGCTCCAGACGATCCAGCTCTCCGGCTGTCCGCATCCGGGCGGAGGCCCGAAGCCCGTCGGCGCTCCCGGCGAGGTGGTGGTCGAGGCCGGCCCGTTCACGATGGGGACGACCGACGACGCCTGGGCCTACGACAACGAGCGGCCTTCATTCGAGGTCGAGGTTCCCGCGTTCGCGATCGACCGCGGCCCGGTCACGAACGGCGCCTACGCCGAGTTCATCGCCGCCGGCGGCTACGCACGCGACGAGCTCTGGAGCGAGGCCGGCCGCGCCTGGCGCGACGAGGAGGACGCGACCGCGCCGCTCTCTGTGGGGCGAAGGCGTCGTCGCGCGCTTCGGCCGCGAGGAGCCGCTCGATCCCGGACGAGCCGGTGCAGCACGTGTCCTTCCACGAGGCCGAGGCGTTCGCGCGCTGGGCGGGCAAGCGGCTGCCGACCGAGGCGGAGTGGGAGAAGGCCGCGCGCGCAGGCGTGCTCTACGGCGTCGGCGAGGTGTGGGAGTGGACGTCGTCGCCGTTCGCCGGCTACCCCGGATTCGCAGGCGTTTCCGTATCCCGAGTACTCGGAGGTCTTCTTCGGGGACGAGTACGTCGTCCTGCGCGGCGGCTCGTGGGCGACCCATCCGAGCGTTGCGCGCGTAACGTTCCGCAACTGGGACTTCGCAATCCGCCGGCAGATCTTCGCCGGCTTACGCTGCGCCGCCGACCGATGAGCAAGATCGCCGCCCCTCCAGCCATCGACGTCCTGCTCGGTCCGAACGACCGGCGGGAGCTGCTCGAGCGCGACGTCCGCGAGGGCCTGTCGGACACGCCCAAGCGGCTCGCGACCAAGTGGCACTACGACGAGGAGGGATCGCGGCTCTTCAGCGCGATCACCGAGCTGCCCGAGTACTACCTGACCCGCCGGGAGCGGGCGATCCTCGACGAGCGGGCGGGCGAGATCGCGGCCGCCTCGGGCGCCGACACGCTGGTCGAGCTCGGCGCCGGCACCTCGACCAAGACGCGTCTTTTGCTCGACGCCTTCCGCGACCGCGGCTCGCTGGCGCGCATCGTTCTTCTGGACGTTGACGAGACGACGCTTCGCGCCAGCGCCGCCAAGCTGGCCGACGAGTACCCGGGCGTCGAGGTGCACGGCGTCGTCGGCGACATCGAGCGCCATCTCGGTGCGCTGCCCCGCGACGGCCGCCGGATGGTCGCGTTCCTCGGCTCGAGCATCGGCAACCTGAATCGCGACGAGCGCGCGACGTTCCTGCCGGCGCTGCGGCGCACGATGGAGCCGGGCGAGACGTTCCTCCTCGGCACCGACCTCGTGAAGGATCCGGCGCGCCTCGTCGCCGCCTACGACGACGCGGCCGGGGTGACGCGGATGTTCTCCCTGAACGTCCTGAACGTCCTGAACCGCGAGCTCGACGGGAACTTCGACCTGACGCAGTTCCGCCACGTGCCGCGCTGGGATGCGGCCGAGGAGCAGATCGACGTGCGGCTGCGCTCGCTCGCCGACCAGACCGTGCGCTTTGAGGTGCTCGACTTCGAGGTCGACTTCGCCGAGGGCGAGGAGCTCTACACCGAGATCAGCGCGAAGTTCCGTCGCGCCGGCGTGGAGCGCGAGCTGGCTGCGGCCGGCCTCGAGCTGCGCGAGTGGTGGACCGACCGCGACGCGGACTTCGCGCTGTCGCTGTCGACCGCGGTCTGAGCCCGGCCCGGCCCGGCCCGCGCAAGTCCGCTTGGGCCATGTCCCGCGTGGCCGTGTCCAGCCAAGTAACAGACTGCAACTTGCTCCGGGAACCAAGGCCACGCCTCGAATTCGGCAAGTAACAGTCTGCAACTTGGATTGTTCGCGCGCCTTCTGTGCGCGTTTGGTGCGTGTTTCGGCGCAGGTCTCGGCGCAGGTTCTGGGCGCGCGAAATTCTCGGCGCCGGAGGCTCGGCTAGCCCGCGGCGGCCTCGTCGTAACGCTGCGCGACCGCGTCCCAGTTCACGACGTTCCACCAGGCGGCGAGGTAGTCCGGACGGCGGTTCTGGTAGTTGAGGTAGTAGGCGTGCTCCCAGACGTCGATGCCGAGGAGCGGCGTCTTGCCCTCCATGATCGGGCTGTCCTGGTTCGCCGTGGACATGACCGCGAGCCCGGTGCCGTCGTGGACGAGCCACGTCCAGCCGGAGCCGAAGCGGTTCACGCCCGCGTCGTTCACCTGCTGCTTGAGCGCGTCGAGCGAGTCGAACGTCGAGGCGATCGCGTCGGCCAGTGCGCCTGAAGGCTCGCCGCCGCCGTCGGGGCTCATGATCTCCCAGAAGAGCGAGTGGTTCGCGTGGCCGCCGGCGTTGTTGCGGACGGGGCCCTGCTTGTCGGCGGGGAGGATCTCCAGGCTGGCGATGACCGCCTCGACCGGCCGGTCGGCCCACTCGGTGCCCTCGAGCGCGGCGTTGGCCTTGTCCACGTAGGCCTGGTGGTGCTTGTCGTGGTGGAGCTTCATCGTCGCCTCGTCGATCGTCGGCTCGAGCGCGTCGTAGTCGTAGGGGAGTGCGGGAACCTCGAATGCCATGTCTTCCTCCTTTTCGGCGAAGGCTACTCGGAGCCGAGCAGTTCGAGCAGGCGCGCGGCGTAGGCGGGTGCGGTCGGCTCGTCCTCGTGGCGGAAGTAGCCGTACACCTCGACTTCCCGGGAGAGCAGCGGGCGAATCTCGGCGGCCAGCGCGGCGAGGTCGGCCTCGTCGAACGGCGGCTCGCGGAAGCGCAGGTAGCGGAAGGGCGCGGCGCTCTCGAGCGACCCCGCCCGCACGGCGCCGTGCTCGTCCAGCCGGGCCTGCACCTCCGGCGTCGTCCCAGGAGTCGTGGCGAAAGTCGAGCGCGAGCCGCAGCGAGTCGAACGCGTCGAGCAACGCGTCGAGGAACGCGTCGTCGCGCTTCTGCGGGACCTTCACGCGCACGGGCCCGAGCCGGTCGCCGAGCGCGGCCACCCCGGCGAGGAACTCGTCCGCCTGCTGCACCTGGCCGCGCGCGGTGACGACGCGGCTCATCGTGACCGCGAAGCGGAACCCCGGAGGCGTCTCGGCCGCCCAGCGCGCGTACTGCTCGGGCGCGGTCATCCGGTAGAAGGTCGCGTTCAGCTCGACGGTCGGAATCCGCTCCGCGTAGAGGCGCAGGAAGTCCTCGGGCTTCGATCCGGCCGGGTAGAAATCGGGCCGCCACGACGGGTACGAGAAGCCGGAGGCTCCGACATAGGCCCTCGCTAGGGTTGGCGCCATGGCGGGAGACATACCCGAGAACACCATTCGCGTGCTCGATCACGGCTTCGTGCGACTCGACGACTCGATGGCGAGCGACCTCTCCGTGGTCAACGCGGCCCGGGTTTCGTTCGCCCGGCGCAAGGAGGAGATGGACGAGTCCGACGAGGGCCTCATTCGGTTCCTCATGCGCGACCGCCACGGGACACCCTTCGAGCACAACGCCTTCCGCTTCCACATCCGCTGCCCGCTCTTCGTCGCGCGCGAGTGGATGCGGCACCGGGTCGGCTCGTTCAACGAGTTCTCGATGCGCTACGCGAAGGCGACCGACGAGTTCTACGTTCCCGAGGCCGACGACGTGCGCTCGCAGGTCGGCAAGCCCGGCGCCTATTCCTTCGAGCCGGTGTCGCCCGAGCTGGCCGAGCAGACGCGCGAGGAGCTCCGCGCCGTCTACGACCAGGCCTACGCCACCTACGAGCGGCTCGTCGAGCTCGGCGTCGCCCGCGAGCTGGCGCGATCGGTGATTCCCGTGGGCGCCTACACCGAGTTCTTCTGGACGATCAACGCGCGCTCGCTCATGAACTTCGTCTCGCTGCGCGCCGCCGAGACGGCCCAGCGGGAGATCCGCCGTTACGCCGACGCGTGCGAGGTCTTCTTGGCCCAGCACATGCCGGTCACGCATGCGGCGTTCGTGGCTGCAGGCCGCGTTTCTCCGTAACCGCTGCAAGCGTTCTGCACGGCGTTTGCAAGGGTTCCTTGCAACCGATGGCGCGGCCGCCACACGCCTGGTTAGCGTGAGATCACTCGGCTCAACCGGACGTCTCGCGTAAGCGAAGCGCTTCCGGGTCGAGGAGGAGAGGGTTTCCTCTCCCGGCTAAATGGGCGGGGTCTGCGTGCCCGCTGGGCGGGTTGTTGCGACATGTGCGCGACGGCCCGTCTGCGGCCGTTTTAACGCCCGAAAGCGCGCGACCGGACGTGTCCCCCGGCCGCGCGCCTTTCGGGCGTGAGTCTAGTCGTCGCTGCCGTGCCCGCCCGAACCGTTGTCGTCGCCGGCGTCATGGCCGCTCGAGTCGTCGCCGCCGCCGTGGCCGCTCGAGTCGTCGTCGTCGCCGGAGCCGTGGCCGGAGCTCTCCGAGCCCGGGCCGGAGTTGTCGTCGTCCGCCGTCGTCGGAGCCCTTCCCGGGCCCGGACCTGTCGTCGGAGCCTGCGCCGGTGCCGGTGCAGCGCGGGTCGTTGGCATGCTCGGCCTCGTCGCACGGGCCGCTCACGTCTTCGCCCGGCTCGACCGCGCCGTCGTCGTTGTCATTCGCGTTGTCGTTGTCGTCCTGCCCCTGCGTGCCGGTGCAGCGCGGGTCGTTGGCGTGCTCGGCCTCGTCGCACGGGCCGCTCACGTCTTCGGTGCCGGTCGGCGCCGTCGTCGTGCCGCCCGTCGTCGTGGACAGCGTGGTCGTCCCGCCGTCGCCGCCCGAGGCCGCGACCGCAAGGCCGGCGCCGAGCGCGATCAGGATCGCCGGGATCAGAAAGAGCTTCGCAATGGTGGACATGAACTCTCCTTTGCTCTCGAAATCGGTCTCTTCGAGGCTAGGACGAGCCGGTTCAAAAGCGACCCCGGGTGCGGTGAAGACTTCCCCGGCGGCGAGTAAAGACTTAGTACGTCAGTCGTCGTCGCCCGAGCCGTGGCCGCTCGAGTCGTCGTCGCTGCTCGCCGCTCGATCCGGAGGAGCCGTAGCCGCTGGAGTCGTCGCTGCCGCCGCTCGATCCCGAGGAGCCGGAGCCGGAGCCGCTCGAGTCGTCGCTGCCGCCGCTCGACCCGGACGAGCCGGAGCCGCCCGAACCTGAGCCCTTGCCCGAGTTGTCCTCGCGCGGGTCGCAGTCGGGGTCGAGAGAGTCGTCCTCACAGTCGCGGGTCGTGGTCGTCGTTGCGGGCGGCGGTGCGGTCGTCGTCGCGACCGTCGTGGTCGGGACGCGCGCGATCTGGTCGGGAACCGTGATCACCGTGGGCAGGGCCGAGGCGCCCGCGGAGGTCGCGCCCGCCGTCGCGTACACGGCGACGCCGAGCAGCACGGGGAGGACGACGGCCGCCATGACGAGGAACAGGGTGCGCGCGCGACTCATACCTTCGACGGTAGCAACGGCTCTCTTCAGAAATGGTTGGCTGCGGGTGAGGAGTCGGGAAAGCGGACGCGGATGCGCGTCCCGGGGCCGTCGAGCAGCTCGACCTCGGCGTTCCAGCGTCCGGCGAGCTCGGCGACGATCGCGAGGCCCAGGCCGGTCCCCGGCGCGGTCTGCCGGCCGTCGGCGCCGCGGTAGAAGCGCTCGAAGACGCGCTCGCGCTCGGCCGCGGGGATCCCCGGGCCCGTGTCCGACGACGACCAGCTCGCGGCCCGTGCTCTCGACGGTGATCTCCGCGCCGGGCGGGCTGTAGCGGATCGCGTTCTCGATCAGGTTGTCGAGGATCTGGCCCACGTCCACGGCCGCCGATCGCACGCGCTCGGGCGCGTCGTCGCGCAGCCTCAGCTCGTGCTCCGCGCTTCGGGCGGGCTCGCGCCAGCGCTCGACGGCGGCGCGGGCGGCGGCGCCGAGGTCGACCGGCTCGGCCTCGGGCGAAAGCGACGACGCGCCGGCCAGCGCCAGCAGGTCGTCCACGAGTGCGCTCAACCGGTCGAGCTCCGCGTCGGCCTTCGCCGCCTCCTGCGCTGCGGCGCCGCCCTCCGCCCGGATCGCCTCCAGGCGGAGCTTGATCCCGGTCAGCGGCGTGCGCAGCTGGTGCGAGGCGTTCGCGACGAAGTCGCGCTGCGAGGCCATGCTCGCGGCGAGCGCGTCGGCCATGCGGTTGAACGTGCGGCCGACCGTCTCGATCTCGCGCGGCTGCTCGGGCACCACGCGCGCGTCGAGGTCGCCCTCGCCGAGCTGCTCCGCGGCCGCGCCCAGCCGTTCGAGCGGGCGGGCGACCGTTCCGGCCAGGATCCAGGCGAGCACGAGCCCGGCGCCGATGACCGCGAGGCCGATCAGCACGAGCCCGATCCAGCTCGAGCGCACGCTCGACTCGACCTCGCCGAGCGGCGCCGAGACGCGCAGCGCGCCCACGACCGCGCCGTTGTTGGCGACCGGAACGGTGACGAGCAGGAGGTCCTCGCCGAGCGTGTTGCTGTGGCGGTCGCGCACGTCGACCCGCCCCGCGGCCAGCGCGGCGGCCAGCTCGGGCCGCTCCGGCGTCGCGTACGCCTCGCCGAGCGCGGCCGACCCGGTGGAGTCCGCGAGGACGGTGCCCTGAGCGTCGACGATCAGGGTGCGGCTCCCGGCCCCTACGCTCGCCTGGCGCGCGATCGAGCGGAGCGTCCGCGTCACCGGCGTCGCCGAGCCCGGGGCGGGGTTCGCGCGGCCGACGAGATCGGAGACGCGCGCCGCCAGGACGGCGGTGCTCGCGAGCACGTCCGCCTCGGCCTCCGAGCGCGCCCGGCGGTCGACGTTCAGGGCGAGCGGCACGGCGAGCGCGACGACGACGACGAGGAGGAGGTACGCCGCGCCGAGGACGAGCCGGGCGCGGAAGCTCACGAGCCCGGCTCGAAGCGGAAGCCGACCCCGCGAACCGTGTGGATGTACCGCGGCGCGGCGGGGTCGTCCCCGAGCTTGCGGCGCAGCGCGCTCACGTGGACGTCGAGCGTCTTCGTCGAGCCGAACCACGCCGGGTCCCAGACCTCGTGGACGATCTCGTCGCGGCGCACGACCTTGCCCGGAGCGCTCGACGAGGACGCGCAGGAGCTCGAACTCCTTGACGGTCAGGTCGAGCGGCTCGCCGTCTTGGGACGCCACGTGCGTGTCCAGGTCGACCCGGATTCCCCCGGACTCGAGCACGGCGCCGGTCGCCGCATCGGGCTCGCGCTCGCTGCGGCGAAGCACGGCCCGCATCCGGGCGACGAGCTCGGCGGCGCTGAACGGCTTCGTCACGTAGTCGTCCGCGCCGAGCTCGAGGCCCAGCACCCGGTCCATCTCCTCGCCGCGCGCGCGTGAGCATGACGACCGGCGTGCGCGAGGTCTCGCGGATCCGGCGCAGGAGGTCGCGGCCGTCGCCGTCGGGGAGCATCACGTCGAGGAGCACGAGGTCGGGACTGCGGCGCGCGAACGCGTCCATTCCGGCCTCGGCCGTCTCGGCCAGGATGGGGTCGAATCCCTCCCGCGCGAGCGCGGCCGTGAGCGGCTCCGAGATGGCCCGCTCGTCCTCGATGAGGAGAATCGTTCGCTTGTTCATCGGCACCGTCTCCTTGGGACGGAGCGTACCCCGGCTAGGTGTCGATGGACGCCTGGAGCAGCCAGGGGGCGTCGGAGGTGCGCTCGCCGGGCATCCGGGCCGTGACCACCCACGCGTCGTAGGCCTCGAGGTCGTACGACACCGTCCAGTGCGCCCGTCGTCTCGCCGGGGCCGGTCGCGAACGTGCCGCACGGGGCCGCGTACTCGCCGTCCTTCGCGAGCCAGAGGAAGTAGTACGCGCCGTCGGGAAGCTCGGGGAGCCCGCTCACCTCGAGCCGGATCGTCTGGTTTCCGGCCTCGTCCACCGGGCCGAGGCGGAGCATGCCCGACGCGCCCTCGGCGTGCTCGGTCGCCTCCATCGGCACCGCTGCGCGCGCATCGAAGTCGTCGTTCGCGATCCACGTGCCGAGCGCGAAGAAGCCCACCGCCACGGCCGCGACGGTCGCCAGCCCGAGGGCGGCGCGGCGGAAGGTGAACCGGTGCGTCCGCCGGCGCTCGACCGGCGGGGACGGCTTCGCGCAGGCGCGGCGGAAGCTCGGGCAGCGCCGGGACGGAGCGGAGCAGCGCGTCCACGCGTTCGAGCTCGCCGCGCAGCTCGCCGGGCACGTCGTCGCCGATGAGCTCGTCGAGGGGCGGCGGGTCGTGGCGGTCGGTCATTCGCGCACCTCGTCGAGGAGTCCGGCCAGGCGGGCGAGGCCGGCGCGGGTCCGGGTCTTCACGGTGCCGAGGGGAACGTCCAGGTAGGACGCGACCTCGGCCTGGGAGAGTCCGCTCCAGTAGGCGAGCTCGAGCACCACGCGCTCCCGCTCGGGCAGCCGCTCGAGCGCCGCGTGGACGCGCCACGAGAGCCAGGACGACTCGGCCAGCTCGTCCGGGCCCGCGTCGCCGGAGACGAGCTCGGGCGTCTCGGTCGCCGGCTCCACGCGCTGCCGCGCGCGGTCGATGATCGCGTGCCGCGCGACGGCGTAGAGCCACGCCGACGCGCTCCCGCGCTCGGCCTTGTAGCTCTTGGCGGAGCGCCAGACGGCGGCGAAGGTCTCCTGGGTCGCGTCCTCGGCGCGGCCGCTGTCGCCGAGCTGCCGCTGCGCCATCGCGAGCACCGGGCGCGCGAAGCGCCGGTAGAGCTCCTCGAAGGCCGCGCGGTCGCCGTGGCCCGGTCCGCGTGATGAGTGCAGCGTCCTTATCCACGGGTATGCCGATTACAGCCATATCGCGACGCAATACGGAACACAAGCGACAGGCGGTTTGCCGCTACTGTGATGCGCCAGGTCTTCGCGATGGGCGTCGCGTCCGACGTTCCCGGCCTTGTCGATCGCGCGGACCCGGAACGTGTGCTTGCCCTTCTTCAGGTTGTTGTACGTCTTCGGGGACGTGCACACGGCCCAGCGGCCCTTGTCGAGCTTGCACTGGAACTTCGAGCCCGCTTCCGTGGACGAGAACTTGAACTTGGCCTTCCTCGACTTGGTGTTCGCCGGCGGACTCTTGGTGAGCCGCGTGTTCGGCGGGGCGAAGTCAACCGTCCAGCTGAACGTCGCCGCGGTTGCGTCGACGTTTCCGTACGGATCGGTCGCGACCACGCTCAGCAGGTGCGTTCCGAGCCCGAGCCCGGTCAGGTTCAGCGGGCTGGTGCAGGCGCTGAGCCCGCCGCCGTCGAGGGAGCACTGGAACGATGAACCGCCCTGCGACGAGTTGAACTCGATATGCGCGGTCTTCGACTTCGTCAGGGCCGGCGGCCCGCTCGAGACCGACGTTTCCGGCGGGGTCGCATCGACGGTCCAGGTGCGGACGGCGGGCACGTGGTCGAAGTAGCCGCCGTTCTTCGCGCGCACCTGGAAGGTGTGCTGGCCGGTCGTGAGCCCGTTGAAGCCCGCGAACGGATTCGATCCGCAGTCGAAGAACCCGGACCCGTCGATCGCGCAGTCGTAGGCGATCCCGGCGACCGTGCTGTAGAGGAACGACACGTTCGGCCCGCTCGTGGAACCGTTCGACGGCCCGCCGTTGATCGCGGTGTCGACGATCTTGAACGCGTGCTGGGACGAGAAGCCGCTCAGGTTGCCCGACTTGTCGGCGGCTCGTGCGTCGAGCGTGTGGTCGCCTTCGCTCAGCGTGAAGGGCGTCACGTCCGGCGTGCAGGCGACGGGAGCGCCGCCGTCGATGCGGCACTGTGCGTCCACGGGCTCGTTCCAGATCATCGAGACCGTGATCGTGCGATCGGCGCTGTCCGAGTACGACGCCGTGACGAAGGTCAGCAGCCCGGGAGAAGCGAGGTCGTCGAAGATGATCAGCGGAGAGAAGCTCTGGTCGCCGAGGAACGGCGCCTGGAAGGTGCAGTAGTTCTCCGGCGTAACGGCGTGACACGTGCCCGGGAACCAGCCGGGGACGAAGAACCAGTGATTGGCAGGGCTCCCCAAAGGAACGGCTCGGATGGTGGCTTGAATCTGCGCGATGAGGTCGTTGCTTACGACGAGTTGCGGGCAGTCGTTCTTCGTTACGCGGTCGTCCGTGTTCGTGTTGGTGCACATCTCAGTGAAGATCGGGTTGGCGACCGTGCCGGTCACGCGATAGACGGTTCCGGCGCCCTTGATGACCGGCGTGATCCGAACGGCCGATGCGCTCGCAGACCCAGCAAATGCTCCGGCCACGATGAACGCAGCCGCCAAGGCGACGATCTTGCCGAGCCGCAGATGACTTTGCTCGGAATCCATGTCTACCCCTCTAGAAACGGACGCCACAAGTGTTCCACCGTTCGTGAAACGGTTCAAGGGTTTCTTTGGTTGCGGCTACCGCCGCTCGCCGCTGCGCCGGGCGAGCAGGCGGCCGCCGTCCACCACGATGCTCGTGCCGGTGACGAAGCTCGCGCGCGTGAGGTAGAGGACGGCGTCGGCGACGTCGTCGGGCGTTCCGATCCGGCCGAGCAGCGACTCGGCCTCGCGCCGCTCGTTCTGGTCGTCCGTTCCGTCGGTCGGCGACCGAGCCGGGAGCGACGCCGCACACGCGCACGTCGGGCGCGAGCGCGCGCGCCAGCACGCGCGTCAGCATCGCCTCGGCCGCCTTCGCCGCGGAATGCGGCGCGAACGACGGCCACGGCTCGAACGCGGCGACGTCCTCGATCAGCACGATCAGGCCCTTCGACTCGCGCAGGAACGGCGCCGCCGCCTGGGAGACGAAGAACGCGCCCTTCGCGGTCGCGCCGAACGCGGCGTCCCAGTCGGCCTCGGTCACGTCCTCGATCGCCTGCGGGACGAAGCCGTCGCTCGCCGCGTGGACGACCAGGCCGAGCCCGCCGAGCTCAGCGGCCGCGCGCTCGACGAGCGCCCGCGCCTCCTCGGGCCGCGCGACGTCGCCGTCCTTGCGGCCCGGCGGCGAGACACCTGCCAGCCCTCGGCCTCGAGCCTGGCCGCGATCACGCGCCCGACGCGGCCGGTCCCTCCGGTGACGAGCGCTGCGTTCGTCGATTCGGCCATCCGGACACACGATAAGCTCACGCGCGACGTCGAGAGAGGAGATCAGCACGAACATGGCCACGCTCGCCTTCAACCATCAAGAGATCGCCGCCCGCGAGCTCAAGCCGGAGCTGCTCGAGCTGCACGGGATCTCCCGCGCCTCGATCGAGGCGCACTACAAGCTCTACCAGGGGTACGTCGCGAAGCGGAACGAGATCCTCGGCAAGCTCGCCGAGGCCGATCCCGCCGCCGCGAACCAGGTCTATTCCGACATCCGCTCGCTCAAGGTCGATCTCAGCTTCGCCGTGGGCGGCGTCAAGAACCACGAGATCTACTTCGAGCACCTCGGCGGCGGCGGCGGCGATCCCGACGGCGCGATGGGCGATCTCGTCCGGCGCGACTTCGGCAGCGTCGAGAACTGGCGCACCGACCTGAAGGCGACCGGCATCGCCGGGCGCGGCTGGGCCTGGACGGCCTACGACTGGGACGAGGGCCGGCTCTTCAACTACGTCGGCGACGCGCAGAACACGTTCCCCGTCTGGAACGCGACGCCGCTCGTGGCGCTCGACGTCTACGAGCACGCCTACTTCCTCGACTACCAAACCGATCGCGGCTCCTACATCGACGCCTTCTTCGACAATCTGGACTGGGACGTCGTGAACGGCTGGATCGCGGGCTACCAGATCCAGTTCTAGGCCTGTCGCTTCCGTGCAACCGCTCCTGACCGATCTATCGCTCATCGCCGCGGGCTACCTGATCGGCTCGCTCCCGTGGGGCTACTGGCTGCCGCTCTGGATCAAGGGCGTCGACATCCGCACGGTCGGGAGCGGGAACACCGGCGCGACGAACGTCTGGCGCTCACTCGGCTTCAAGCTCGGTCTCGCCGTGGCGGTGCTCGACATCGCCAAGGGCGCGGCGGCGGCGCTGCTCGCACGGTGGCTCGCGGACGACCTCGTCGCCGTGCTGGCCGGCCTGGCCGCGATGTTCGGACACTACCGCCCGATCTTCCTCCGCTTCGCCCGCGGCGGGAAGGCGGTCGCGGTGGTCGGCGGCGTCGGGCTTGCGCTTGCGCCGCTCGCGACGCTCTCGGTGGCCGCGGTCTGGGTCGTCGTGTTCCTCATCACCCGCTACGCCTCGGTCGCGTCGCTCGTGGGCGCGTTGTCGCTGCCGCTGTTCGCGCTCCTCTTCGGCGCGTCGGTGCCCGTGGAGGTGTTCACGATCGCCGCCGCCGTGGCCGTGGTGCTCCTCCACCGGCCGAACATCCGCCGGCTGCGCTCCGGCACCGAGCACAAGATCAGCCTGCGCCGCCGGCGCACCGCCGCGGCGCTCTAGCCCGCCCGCGCCTCCTTGAGCCTCCCTCGAGCCTCTCGGCGGCCAGGTCGGTCCGGCCGCGTCCGACTTAGTTGCAGACTGCAACTTGCTTCGAGAACCCGCAGCAGGCCACGACTAATCCAAGTTGCAGACTGCAACTTGGATTGTTTGTGCGCCTTTCGTGCGTGACCGCGCCTGTTTCGTCGGAGGTCGGCGGGCGTGCGGTTTCGCCCGTGAGACCGTGTGTCGCCCGGCCTAGCCGGCGAGCCAGGCGCGCAGATCGGAACCGGTCGGAGGCTGCGCTCCGGTCGCCAGCTCCGCGCGGATCTCGCCGGCCGTGCCGCAGCGCTGGGCGAGCACTTCGTGGTTGTGGATCGTCTCGAAGTTCACCTGGCGCGCCGAGACGAAGTCGTCGTCCGCAAGGTCGGGATACCGCTCGAGCGCGCTCTTCACCATCAGCCGCACCGAGTCCTCGACGAACCGCGGCGTCAGGTGCGCGTGCTCGACGACGAAGAGCTCGTCCGGCCGCTTGAGCAGCGCGAGGATCGGCGAGCTCATCGAGCTCTCGACGATCGAGACGAGCTCCTCCGCGTCGAGGCGAATCTGCGTCCCGAGGTAGAGCGTCCCGCGGCCGCGCTGGTTGTGCGTCGCCAGCGGGACGAGATCGAGGATGCGCTCGATGTCGACGTCGCCGAACCCGGCCTCGCCGAGACGTTCGGCGGCGCGGTCGCGGACGAGGCCCTGCGCGCACGGGCACGCGTTGATCCCGGTCGCCTCGACGCCGATCACGCGCCGGGAGCTCTCGCGGGTCGCGGCGGCGAGCCCGATCAGCGTCACGAGCTCCTGCGTCTGGAGCCCCGACACCGGAGTGCGCCGGTCGATCGGGTACCGCGCGCGGATCCGGACCTCGGCGCGGCCTGCGCGCTGGCGCTCGACGATGTGCTCGGCGATGTGCTCGGCCAGCTCCTCGACGAGCAGCGTGCCGGGGATGACCAGCTCGTCGATCGCCTCGCCGAAGAGCTCCGGGAAGCGCGACATGTGAACGCCCTTCTGGTCGGCGTCGAGATCGACGAAGCAGTCGATCGTGGCGGCGACGAGCGCCTGCTCGCCGGCGTGGCGCATGCGCACCGCCTTCTCGACGCCGGTCACGCCGACCCGCGAGAGGCCCAGACGCACCTCCGGCGCCGACGCCTGGAGGTCGGGCGTGGTCAGTACTCTCTCGGCCACGTGGCAACCGTAGCACCCGTCAGATGAGCCCGGACGCGTCCTTCTCGCAGCTGGTCGGCATCGCCTGTCACGACCTGCGCACGCCGCTCGCGACCGTGCACGGCTTCGCGCGGACGCTCCAGCGCAGCCCGCTCGGGGAGCCCGCCGACCGCTACGTGGAGATGATCGACCTCGCGTCCCTCCAGATCGCCGAGCTGCTCGAGGAGCTCGCCCTCGTCGCGCGCATCGAGTCCGGCCGCTACGAGCCGACCTCGACTCGGTGGACTCGCTCGCTCTGGTCGAGGAGGCCGCGGCAGAGCTGCCCGAGGATCCCGTCAACGTGACCGGCTCGGGCGCTCCGGTGCAGGTCGAGGTCGACACCACGCGGCGGGCGCTGCGCCAGCTCGCCCGCGCGGCTCGTCGCCACGGCGGGCTCGACGCGATCGACGTCTCGGTGAACGGGGCGGAGATCGCGATCTCGCCGCTCGCCGGTACGGCGCCGGGCGTCGTCAGCGGGGAGGAGCAGAAGGAGCTCGGCGCGGCCGCGGCGGTGCGGCTGATCGTCGCGCTCGGCGGCTCGGTCGCCCTCGACGGCGACCGGCTGGTGATCCGCCTGCCGGGCTGGTCGGGTTCGCCGAAATCAGCCTGAGCCGCCGGGCCGCGCTGGACGGCGCGATGCGGCGTCGGCGTGTCGCGCCCGTATTCCCGATACGAACGCGACGTGCCTCCTTGCCTCCCACCGTCCAGCGCACCCCGACGGGAGGCGGATTTCGCCAAACCCTCCTAGCCCGCGCGGATCGCGGCGAGCACGTGCTCCTCGCGCCCGGCGCGCAGGGAGTCGACGAGGCGCGTCGTCCCGGTCAGCCCTTCCTTGCGGCTGAGGAGCTCGTCCAGCTCGGTCGCGGTGAGCCCGGCGCGCTTCGCGGTGGCGAGAATCGGCTCGACGATCGGCAGCGTCCGCCCGGCGTGGTCGAACTGCCACGACGGGTAGCGGTACTCGCTTCCGACTCCGGTCGGAACGCCGAGCAGCTCGCCCGCACGGCGGCGCCGGTCGATCTCGAGCGGCTCGACGCCGAGCTTCATCGCGAGCCAGGCGCCGGAGTAGTCGGGCGTCTCGTTCATGCGCTCATTCTCTCATCGCAGCAGCCGCGACATGCGCCGGTCCTTCAGCACGCGGCCGCCGGTCTGGCACGTGGGGCAGTAGAAGATCGTGTGCTCCTCGAAGTCCACCTGCGCGATCGGGGTGCCGCAGACCCAGCACGGCTCGCCCAGGTGGCGGTGGATCCGGTAGGCCTTCGCGTCGGGGACGCCCTTTTCCCGCAGTGCGAGGCCCTCGGTGAGCGTCTCGTCGATCGTCGCGCCAGGCGCGCGATCTCCTCGTCCGAGAGATCCTTCGAGAGCGCGTACGGCGAGAGCTTCGCCCGGTGGAGGATCTCGTTCACCCACGCACGGCCGATTCCGGCGACCACGCGCTGGTCGCGGAGCAGCGAATGGAGCCGGCCCGACGTGCCGCGCAGGATCTCGCCCAGCCGATCCGGCCCGAGCCCGAGCGCGTCGGGCCCGAGGTGCGCCAGCTCCGCCTCGATCGCCTCCGGCCGGTAGAGCCCGACCTTCGCGCGCTTCTTCTTGCCGCCCTCGGTGAGGACGAGCGCCGAGCCGTCCGTGAAGTTGAGCTGGAACGCGGGCGACTTCGGCCGCTTGCCGCCTGGATCCGACCACGCGAGCCGGCCCGCCGACATCAGGTGGATGTGCAGGACGAGCTCACCGTCGCCGGTCGGGAAGAGCAGGTGCTTCCCGCGCCTGCGCGCGCCCGCGAGGCTGCGGCCCTCGAGCGTCGGTGAGCGGCGGGTCGAACGTCTTCACGGTCGCGATGTGCATCGGGCCGGCGCGCTGCGACCGGCGCGTGGGCGGACCGGCTCGTCCAGCGCGCGGCGCAAGGCCTCGATCTCGGGCAGCTCGGGCAACTACGCTCCCTCCGTGGCGTCGGCGATCAGCGTACTCGTGGAGCGCGGGAGGCGTCGTGGAGTCGCGGCACACGGTCCACGTGGCCGCGGTGCGCGACGGGCAGGTCGTCGACTCGGCCGGGAACCCGGAGCTCGTCACCTTCATGCGCTCCTCCGCGAAGCCGTTCCAGGCGCTGCCGCTCGCGCTCGAGGCGCCCGACCTGCCCGACGAAGAGCTCGCGATCGCCTGCGCCTCGCACGACGGCGCGCCCGAGCATCTCGCCGCGGTCGATGCGCTGCTCGCCCGCGCCGCCTGCGGCGAGGACGACCTCGAGTGCGGCCCCGAGCGCGGCTCGCGCCGCAACCACAACTGCTCGGGCAAGCACGCCGGGATGCTCCTGCTCGCGAAGCTCCGCGGCTGGCCGCAGACCGGCTACCGCCTGCCCGGCCATCCGCTCCAGATCGAGCTGCGCGCCGTCGTCGCCGGGGCGCTCGGGGTCGACGATCCGCCCACGGGGGTGGACGGCTGCGGCATCCCCACGTTCGCCGCGCCGCTCTCCGCCATGGCGCTCGCGTTCTCGCGGCTCACGACCGGCGAGCTGCTCGGCTCGGATCGCGTCACGGCCGTCATGCGGGCTCATCCGGTGCTGATCGGGGGTGTGGAGGCAGTGGATACAAGGCTCATGCTCGCCGCCGACGGCGTGCTCGCCAAGCGGGGCGCGGAAGGGCTCCTGTGCGCGGTTCTCCCCGACGGGACGGGCGTCGCGGCCAAGGTCGAAGACGGCGCAAACCGCGCTGCGGGCCCGGGTTTGGCGGCCTTTCTCGGCATCCGGGAGCTGGCCGAGGAGCCCGTTTTCAACAGTCGCTGTGAAGAAGTGGGACGAATCATCCCCAGCCCGTGAAAAACAGTTCTCGTTTTCCCCAGGTCCGGTGTACAATCCGCCACCGCTGAGGCGGTAGTGAGCCGGGGGCACGTGGGGTCTCGCCGGTTCGTTGCGCGAAAGCGATGCTGCGGACGCTAACGACGAAGGCGAGGTCGAATGCTCACGGTCGACATCACGCTCCCCGACATCGAGGAGTTGCACAAGCTCGTCGTCGACGGACAGGAGAAGGGGTTCCTGACCTATGACGAGATCGTCGCGGGGCTCGAAGAGATCGACCTCACCAAAGAGCAGGTCGAGGACTTCTACACGTACCTCATCGACCACGGCATCGAGCTCCACGAAGGCGAGGAGCACAAGGCGCCGCCGCACGAGCAGCCGGCCCTCGCAGAAGACGACAAGAACGCGCCCAAGCTCGACCTGACCGTCGAGCCGTCGCTCGACTCGCTGCGCCTCTACCTGCGCGAGATCGGCAAGGTGGCGCTCCTCACAGCCGACCAGGAGATCTACCTCGCCAAGCGGATCGAGCGCGGCGACATGGCCGCGAAGACGCAGATGATCGAGGCCAACCTGCGCCTGGTCGTCTCGATCGCGAAGGCCTACCTCGGCCGCGGGCTCTCGTTCCTGGACCTGATCCAGGAGGGCTCGCTCGGCCTGATCCGCGCGGTCGAGAAGTTCGACTACCGCAAGGGCTTCAAGTTCTCCACGTACGCGACGTGGTGGATCCGCCAGGCCGTGACGCGCGCGATCGCCGACAAGGCCCGCACGATCCGGATCCCGGTGCACATGGTCGAGAAGCTGAACAAGGTCGTGCACATCGAGCGCCAGCTCGTGCAGCGCCTCGGCCGCGAGCCCAGGCCCGAGGAGATCGCCGCGGAGCTCGAGATCCCGACCGAGGAGGTGCGGGAGATCCTCCGCATGGCGCAGCTTCCGATCTCGCTCGAGAAGCCGATCGGCGAGGAGGAGGAGTCCGAGCTGGGCGACTTCGTCCAGGACGAGGCGGCCGAGTCGCCGTTCGACTCCGCCTCCGTGCACCTGCGGCGCGAGGACATCGACAAGGCGCTCGAGTCGCTTCCCGACCGGGAGCGCAGGGTGATCGAGCTCCGTTTCGGCCTGCTCGGCGACCAGCCGCGCACGCTCGAGGAGGTCGGCCGCGCGTTCGGCGTGACGCGCGAGCGCATCCGCCAGATCGAGAACCACACGCTGAAGAAGCTCGAGGGCCTCCCCGAGGCCCAGGCGCTCAAAGACTGCATGTAAGCAACCGACGCGAATCTGGCCCTCGCTTCGCGAGTGCCTGACAATTCGCGTCGGTGAAGAGCAGCCGCAGTGAGCGACGCCGGGCCAAGCCCGTCGCCGCGGCGTCCAAGTAACAGACTGCAACTAAGTCGGGATCGGCGGGGTTCGCACGGAGGCGCGGGCGTTACGGTTCCTTCCGTGGCTCCCGAACGGCGAATCGCCTTGGTTTCCGTCGGCGCCGCCGTCGTGCTCATCGCGCTCAAGCTGGGCGCGGGGCTCGCGAGCGGGAGCCTCGGCCTGCTCAGCGAGGCGGCGCACTCGGGAACCGACCTCGCTGCGGCGCTTCTGACCTTCTTCGCCGTCGGCGTCGCGGTGCGGCCGGCCGACCGCGGCCATCCGTACGGGCACGGCAAGGCCGATCACCTGGCCGCGCTCGCCGAGGCGACCGTCCTCGCCGGCCTCAGCATCGTCATCGGCGCGACCGCGATCACGCGGCTCGTGCGCGGCGACGCGCCCGAGCTCGATCTCCAGTGGTGGACGTTCGCGGTCGTCGTGCTCGTGATCGTGATCGACGCGACCCGCTCGATCGTCTCGCGGCGCGCGGCGCACCGCTACCGAAACGCCGCGCTCGCGACCAACTCGCTCCACTTCGCGAGCGATCTGGCGGGCTCGACGGCCGTGCTCATCGGCCTCCTGCTCGCGCGCGCCGGCTATCCGGGCGGCGACTCCGCGGCCGCGCTCGTCGTCGCCGGCCTCGTGCTCGTGGCGGCCGCGCGGCTCATGCGGCGCAACGTGGACGTCCTCATGGACCTCGCGCCCGCGGACGCCGAAGAGGCGGTGCGCCAGGCGATCTCGACGATCGAGCCGCCCGTCGAGCTGCGCCGCCTGCGCATGCGCTACGCGGCGGGACGCCATTTCGCCGACGTCGTGATCGGCGTCCCCGGCTCGGCGGTCGTCGGCCAGGGCCACGCGGCCGCGGACCAGGTCGAGGACGCGGTCGAGCGCGTCCTGCCCGACACGGATGTCGTCGTGCACGTCGAGCCGACCGAGCTGGAGGAGCTCCGCGAGCGAGCACACGATGCCGCGTCACGCGTCCGCGGCGTCCGTGAGATCCACAACGTCGCCATCCTCGACGCGGGCGACCGCACCGTCGTCTCGCTCCACCTGAAGCTCCCCGGGACGCTGCCGCTGGCGGAGGCGCACGAGGTCGCCTCGGCCGTCGAGGCGGCGATCGAGGCGGAGCTTCCGGGCGTCGCCGAGGTGCAGACCCACCTCGAGCCCTTGGGAGAGGAGACCGCCGGCGAGGCCCTCGAGGCCGCCGCCGTCGAGCGCGAGCGGGTGGGCGCGATCGTGCGCGAGCTGACCGGGGCGCCGCCGCGGGAGATCCGCCTTTTCCGCACCGACGCCGGGCTGGTCGTCTTCCTCACGCTCGGCTTCGACCCGGAACGCACGCTGGCGGAGGCGCACGCGCGGGCGAGCGAGATCGAGGGGCGCATCCACCGCGAGCTGCCCGACGTGGCCAGGGCGATCGTGCACACCGAGCCCTAGTACGATTCCCGGGCGATGGGACGCAAGAAGCGGCAGACGAAGGACCGCTGGGCGCAGGACAACCGCCTGGCCGCGAACCCTGCCGCCTACGCGGCGACGATCGGCATCGTGCTGGCCGTCGCCGGCCTGTTCGTCCTCTTCTGGATCTTCTAGGAGAGCGGTCTAAACGACGGCGACGACGCGCTCTTCGCGCTCCGCGGGCCAGTCGGCGCCGAGCGAGGAGTCGAGCTTCGCGCGCAGCTCACCCGTGGCGGCCAGCTCCTCGACGATGTCCGCGCCGCCGATCAGCTCGCCGCGCACGAACACCTGCGGGATCGTCGGCCAGCTCGACAGCGCCGAGAGCTCCTGACGGATGGCGGGGTCGGGGAGGATGTCGACGGCGGTGACGGACGCGCCGGCCGAGCGCAGCGCCTCGAGGGCGCGGTTCGAGTTGCCGCAGAGCACCCGCTCGGGCGTCCCCTTCATGAAGAGCACGACGTCCTCGGAGTCGATCGTGGTCTGGATCCTGTCGCTCAGCTCGCTCATGTTCCTCCTCGGGTGGTGATGCGCAGTTCGTGGATCGTCCCGTCCGCGAGCTGCTCGGCGAGCGCGTCGTAGACGAGACGGTGCTGCTCGACGAGCGTGAGGCCGTCGAAGCTCGGGCTCGCGACCGTCACCTGGAAATGGTCGCCTCCGCCGGTCCGGTCTGCGACCGCGATCTCGGTCGCGTCGGGGAACGCGGTGCGAAGCAGGACGTCGAGCGGAGCGGTCACGCGCAGGACGCTAGCAGCCGCGTTCGGGGCTGTGGGTAGGCTGGCGCGGAGTGCGGGAACTCGCCGACCGTCCGCTTCACGCGAGGGCCGTCGCCTGCGGTCTCTTCCTCGCTGCGCTGTTCTCGTTCACGTTCCCGTTCGTCACCGTCTCGGCCGACCGGCGCACCGCGACGGCGACCGGCTACGAGCTCGCCAGCCACGACGTCACCTACGAGGGCACGTACGTGCAGCGGTCCTTCCGCGGCGAGGTGGAGCACTGGATCGGCCGCGGCGAGGGCCCGGCGCTGATCGCGTTCGTCCTGCTCTCGGTCGCCGCGGCGCTCGTCTGGATCCCGTGGCGCGCAGGGCCCGCGATCGCCACCGGCGCGGGGCTGCTGGCGCTCCTGGCGCTCTTCGGCCTCTACCAGCGGGTCGGCTCGATCGCCGCGCTGGCCGTGACCGAGCGGCACCGCGGCTTCTGGGTGGTCTTCCTGTTCGCCCTCGCCGGGGACATCTGGTCGGCGTACGTCCTCACCCGGACGCCGTGGTGGTGGAAGCCGGATCTGAGCGGCCACCGCGACTACTTCGCCGAGCGGCGGCGATAGGCTGCGCCGCATGTCCGTCGAGGAGCAGTTCGCCCTCTATCGCGCCGTCCGGCGGGATCTCGAGCAGGGCATCCTCCCCTTCGCGACCTCGGTCGACGGGCGCCGGTTCACGGTCCAGGCCTCGCTCTACGGGCTCGAGCTCGAGACGGGCGGCTACGTCGTCCTCGCCAGCGAGGGCGTCGATCGCCTCGGCCAGCTGCAGTCGCTCGAGGCGACGCAGGCGGAGGGGCCCGAGCTCGGAGGCGAGATGAAGTCGCGCATCATGATCCGCGCCGCCATCGGGCGAAGGCGTCGTGCTCGACGGCGACGGCAAGCCGTTCCACGACGCGCTCGCGCGTCCGGCCACTCCGGAAGAGGTGGCCGCGTACCTCGAACGCGTCGCCTCGCCGCGGGCGCGGCTGGACGTCGGCTCGCTGCTCCTCGCGCCGGGCGTGCCGCTCGCCCTCGACGCGGGCGGCTTCGACCGGCACACGTTCCTCTGCGGCCAGTCCGGGTCCGGGAAGACCTACGCGCTCGGCGTCGTGCTCGAGCAGCTCCTCCACCACACGGCGCTGAAGATCGTCGTGCTCGACCCGAACTCCGATTTCGTCCGGCTCGGGGAAACCCGCGCGGACGCCGGGACGGAGGCGGCGGCCCGCCACGCCGAGGTGAGCCGCCGGATCGCGGTTCGCCGCGCTGGCGAGGGACTGCGGGTGCCGCTGCACGCACTCGACCCCGCGACGCAGGCGGCGGTGCTGCGGCTCGATCCCGTCGACGACCGCGAGGAGTACGCGGATTTCGTCACGCTCGTCGAGCTCGGTCGCTTCGACACGCTCGAAGAGCTCGCCGACGGGCGGCTTTCGCTGCGAATCAAGAACCTCGGCGCCGACCGCTGGGGCATCTGGTCGCGCGGCGAGGACATCTCCGTGGTCGCCGACGTGCTCGACGGCGACGCGCGCTGCGTCGTGGTCGACCTCGGCTCGCTGCCGACCCGCGAGGAGCAGTCGCTCGCGGCGACGGCGGTGCTCGACGCCCTCTGGCGCGAGCGCGAGCGGCGGCAGCCGGTGCTGGTCGTGATCGACGAGGCGCACAACGTGCTCCCGGCCGAGCCCGCCGACGCGATCACGGCCCGCTCGACCGAGGCGGCGATCCGCATCGCCGCCGAGGGGCGCAAGTTCGGTCTCTACCTGCTCGTCTCCACCCAGCGGCCGCAGAAGGTGCACGAGAACGTCCTCAGCCAGTGCGACAACCTGCTGCTCATGCGGATGAACTCGCAGGCCGACCTCGGCTACGTGGGCGACGTGTTCTCGTTCGTGCCGCGCAGCCTGCTCGAGCGGGCGACGATGTTCCGCCAGGGCGAATGCCTCGTCGCCGGGAAGATCGCGCCGCATCCGGCGTTCATGAAGGTCGGCGCGCGGATCGCCCTCGAGGGCGGCGGCGACGTGCCCACGACCTGGGCCGACCCGAGCTAGGAGGGTTCGGCGAAATAAGCCTGAGCCGCCACGCATCCGCGTTTGGGCAGACGCGATGCGCGTCACCGTGCCGTGCCCGTATTCCCGATACGAACGCGGCATGCCTCCTTGCCTCACACCGTCCAGCGCACCCCGACGGGAGACGTATTTCGCCAAACCCTCCTAGAACTCCGTCCGCTCGCCTGGATCGAGGATGCGCACCTCGACGTCCGGCGCCACCTCCGCGGCGGCGCGCGCGAACGCCTCCGCCGGCTCGCGGCCCGCGCCCAGACCGCGGCCGATCGGGACGAACGTGCCCCAGTGGATCGGGATCGCGATCCGCGGCCGCAGCCGCCGCACCGCTTCCGCGGCGCGTTCCGGATCGAGGTGCAGCCCGGTGTCGACGTTCGGCCCCCAGCCCCAGACCGGGACGAGCGCCACGTCGAGGTCGTCCACGAGGCCGTCCATCTCGTCGTAAGAGGTCGGTGTCGCCGGCGAAGTAGATCCGCGCGGAGCCGAGGAGCAGATAGCCGACCGCGGTCAGCCCCATCCGCAGCGGCGGGCGGTTCCCGTCGTGGAGGGCGGTCGTCACGCGCACGGTCACGCCGCCGAGCTCGAACTCGTCCCCGGGAACGCGCCTCGCGGACGTCGGCGAACCCGCGCCGCCGCGCCAGGCCGCCGAGCCCCTTGGGAACCACGACTGCAATGTCGTGGTCGAGCAGCCGCAGCGACGGGAGGTCCAGGTGGTCGAAATGCCCGTGCGAGAGCAGGACGGCGGTCAGGTCCTGCGGCGTCTCGGGCCGCGGGACGACGCGGGTCAGGTGCGCCGCGCGCTTGCGGAGCAGCGGATCGGTGAGGAACCGGGCGCCGTCGACCTCGACGAGAAGCGTCGCGTGACCGAGGTATTCGACAGCGCCGCGCACGAAACGGATCGTACGCGGCGCGCCGAATCAGAGCGTCTAGGCGGTGGCGTGCTTCAAGCTGCGCAGCTTGAAGGCGACGATGATCTCGGTGAGCCCGCGAAACAGCGCGAAGATGCCGACCCAGACGACGAGCAGGATGGCGGAACCGCGGAAGTAGCCGGCGGCCCAAAACGCGAGCAGGATCTCGAGGATGCCGACGGCGAGCAGGAGCCACCAGAGATCGCCCCGCACCATGAGGGCGGTCGTCACGTCGAAGATCCCCTTGAACAGGATGAACCAGGCGAAGATCGTCGCCAGCGCGACGAAGGTGCCCTGCGGCCGGAAGAACGCCACGATTCCCGCGATGACGAAGAGCACGCCGAGCAGGCCGTGCACCCATTTCCACCCGGACGAGGACGCAGGCATCGCCATGAACTCGTTGATGCCGGCGAAGATCGCGACGACTCCGAACATGATCGAGATCGCGTAGACCGAGTCCAGGTCGAGCCGGAGCAGGATCAGCGACACCCAGAGCCAGGCGATTCCGGTGACGAGGAAGAGCCACCAGTACTTGGTCGCGCTGTCGACGAACTCCCGCTCGTCCAGCGTCATTCCTTGCATCGATCCTCCCTTTTGACGGCGACAACTTGAGCGGCGCGAGTCTATCGAGGCCTTCGGTGGATAGACTCGCGCTGTGAGCGCCGCGCCGACCCCCGCCGCAGGGCCGTCGAAGACCCGGATTCTGATCGCCCGGATCCTCGTCGTCCTCGGCGCGCTGATCGCCGTCGTGGCTCTGCTCGCCGGGTACGTGCGCTACCAGGCGCTCGACACCGAGACCTTCAAGGGCACCGCGAGCGAGCTGATCGCCGACGACGAGGTCCGCAACCAGATCGGCGCGCGGATGGTCGACGAGCTGTTCGCGAACGTGGACGTCGCCGGTGAGCTCGAGTCGACGCTGCCCGAGAACCTCCAGGGTCTGGCCGTTCCGATCGCGGGCCTCACCCGGCAGTTCGCCGACCGCGCGGCGATCAACGTGCTCGATCGACCCCGCGTCCAGGAGCTCTGGATCAACTCGCTCGTCACGACGCAGGAGCAGCTGAAGAAGCTCCTCGACGGCGACACGACGGTCGTCCAGAACACCGACGGCTACGTCGTGCTCAACCTGCAGCCGCTCATCGTCCAGCTCGGCGACCAGGTCGCGATCGTGGGCCGCGCAGCAAGCGCGCTGCCGCCGGATGCCGGCCTGATCCAGGTGATGGAGGCCGACAACCTGACGCTCGCGCAGGACATCACGCAGATCTTGAACACGGTCGGGCTCTGGCTGTGGGTCGTCCCGATCCTCCTCTTCGGCATCGCGGTCGCGATCGTTCCCGGCCGGCGGCGCCTCGAGCTGCGGGCGATCGCGCTCGCGGCGATCGTGGTCGGCCTTCTGGTGCTCATGCTCCGCGGGATCTCCGGGCGCTACGTCGTGAACAACCTGGTTCAGTACGACTCGGTCCGCCCGGCCGCGCAGGACGCGTGGAACATCATCACCGACCTTCTCGCCCAGGGCGCCTGGACGGTCATCGGCCTCGGCGTGATCCTCCTCTTCGGCGTCTGGCTCGCCGGGCCGTCGCGCAGCGGCTCGGCGTCACGCCGCTTCGTCGCGCCGTTCCTCGCGCGCTGGTGGCTCGCCTACACGATCTTCCTCGCGCTGGCGCTCGGTCTCCTCTGGTGGGGCCCGACCGACCAGACGCGCCGCCCGCTGCAGATGTTCGTGGCGATCGTGGTGTTCGCGCTCGGCTTCGAGGGACTGCGACGGATCACCGCGCGCGACGTTCCCGAGGCGGCCGACATCTCTCCCGGAGCCGCGCTGGCGGCGCCGTTCGAGCGCTTCCGTGAGCGCCGGGCCGGAAAGAGCGACACCGACGAGCGCTAGCCCACGCTTCTCCCGGTCGCCTCGCGCACAGTGATTCGAAACGCCACGGCCTGACGGCCCGACTCGCGCGGCCGCCGGCTCGTCGCCCCGAAACGCTCCCGCAGCAGCTCGAGCGCGCGCTCGATGTCGGGCCTGAAAGCTCCTCGTAGTCGCCCTGGAGGATCGCGCTGCGCCACACGCCGGGGCCCTCGTAGGAATCGACCTCGAAGCAGACGCTCGGGTTCGCGCGCAGCATCCGGGTCTTCAGGCCCTCGACGGTGAGGACGTAGACGCTCTCGCCGTCCCAGCCGTAGATGACCGGGACGACGTAGGTGGTCCCGTCGGCGTGGCAGCCGACCCGCCCCACCGTCTGGGTGCGCAGCAGCTCGTCGATCTCGGCTCGGCTGAGCTCGTTCACGCGCGGATCATCGCCGCTTTGCCCGCGGAACGCCTTGGGATACTGCGCCGTGGTCGCCGAGGGCTCGAGCAAGCAAGGACATATCCGCGAGCCGGAGTACGTGAAGACGCTCGCGCTGGCGGCGCTGCTCGGCGTACCCACCGCAATCGCCGCCGTCCTCTTCACCTCGGCCGTGCACGCGGTGACCACATGGCTCTGGGAGGACATTCCCGAGCAGTTCGGCTGGATCGAGCCCGCTTGGTGGTACGTGCTCCTGGTTCCCGCGGCGGGCGGCGCGATCGTGGCGCTCTGCCTGCGGCTGCCGGGGAAGGCAGGTCCTCCGGCGATCGAGGGCCTCGGCCTGCATCCGGCTACGCCGGCCGCGCTGCCGAGCATTCTGCTCGCGGCGGGCGCCTCGCTGGCGTTCGGTCTCGTTGCTCGGGCCGGAGGCGCCGCTCCTCGCGCTCGGGCTGGTCTGCGGCGGGGTCGCGGCGCACCTCGCCCGGAGCGGAGAGGGACACGCTCAGGACCTGGTCTTCGCCGGCGCCTTCGCGGCGCTCGCGGCGATTCTCGGCGGCCCGATCGTCTCGGCGTTCATGCTCTTCGAGCTGGTCGCGGCGTCCGGCGCCGTGCCCGCGCATGCGATCGGACACCTGCTGCTCCCCGGCTTCGTCGCCTCCGGCACCGGCTACCTGATCTTCGTCGGCGTCAGCAACTGGAGCGGCCTCGACGTGCCGCAGCTTGCCGTGCCGGGACTGCCCGCCTACACGAGCGTCCGGCTCGTGGACGTCGGCTGGTCGATCCCGCTCGCCGCGGGGGTCGCCCTGACCGTGGTTTTCTGCCGGCGCCTCGCTCACGGGGTCGCCGCACGGGCTACGGCATCGGCCCGAGCGCGCGCTGATCCTCGGTGGTCTCGCGGTCGGCGCGCTCGCCGTCTCCTACCGCGCCCTGACCGACCATCCCGCCGAGCTCGTCCTCTTCTCGGGCCAGACGACGCTGCCGGCGGTCATAGCGGAAGGATCTGCGGACGTCCTCGCCGTCCTCCTCGCCGTCAAGGCGCTCGCCTACGGACTGACGCTCGCCGCCGGTTTTCGCGGCGGCATCATCTTCCCGGCCGTCACGCTCGGGGTGATCGGCGGAGTGCTTGCGTCGCTCGTGCTTCCCGGGCTCGACCTGACCCCTGCCGTAGTCGCCGGGATCGCGGCGGGCGCGGCCTCGGCGATGACGCTGCCGTTCACGGGCGCGCTGCTCGCCGCGGTGCTCGGCGGGGCGGCCGCCGCGGATGCGATCCCGATCGCGATCATCGCCGCAGCGGTCGCGTGGCTCGTGACCCTCGAGCTCGAGTACCCCAAGGGACGCAGAAGCCGGCCGCGACGCTGCTCCGCCACGGCCGGCTTCGTAAGGACGAGCTAGGCCTCCATCGCGCCCGGCCGCGTCAGGGCCCAGATGACCCAGACGCAGAGCGCGATGATGAGGAGTGACCACCACGGGTAGTAGGGGATGAAGAAGAAGTTGGCGATCGCGCTCAGCAGCGCGAGCGTGAGCGCCACGATTCCCGCCCAGGCGCGGCGGGCGAAGAGGTAGAACCCGCTGACCGCGACGAGGACGCCGAGGATCAGGTGGATCCAGCCCCACGCCGTCGTGTCCAGGTCGAACGTGTAGTTCTGCGTGAAGACGTAGAAGTCGTCGTTCGCGATCGCGACGATGCCCGCGATCGACTCGGAAGACGCCGATCATGATCATGATCGTCGCGGCGAAGGCGATCCCGCCGACCGCCCACCCCGAGACGCTTGGCTCATTGTCGTACTGCGACACGGCTAGCTCCTTTCGGTCCCTGAATTTCCGGCACTACGGTACTTCGCCGGTCGGCTAACAGTTCCCCGTTTGTTGACTTTAGGCGTCGTGGTAGCGCAGTATCGGTCGCACTCGACCCGGGGAGGAAGCTCGATGTTCGCACCACGGATTCAGGCCGGATCCAAGCGCTTGCGCCTGGCCGTAGGGCTCACGACCGTCGCGAGTCTTGCGCTTTTCGCAGTCATCTCCGCCGCGCCGGTCGCGGCCGACCCAACACCCGAGCCGGAGCCCGTTCCGGAGCCCGCGGTCCCGACCTTCGTAGACGGCCTCTCGCAGGCCGTGTTCGGAGGATCGGCGACGTGGCTGAACAGCGAGCTTTGGGTCGAGACCGACGTCGACTCGCGACCTCGACGGCAAGCTCGACCGCATCCACGTCGACGTGACCCGTGTCGCCGAGACGCAGACGGACGGGCTCAAGGTTCCCGTGATCTTCGAGATCAGCCCGTACTACGCGAACCTCGGTCCCGCCCGGAACTGGGCCGTGAACCACGAGATCGGCTTCCCGCCCGCCTCGCGCGTCCCGGAGCCCTACTTCAACGCGGGGAACACGAGCCCGACGATCTCCACGATCTACGAGTCGACCTGGGTTCCGCGCGGCTACGCGGTCGTCCATGCCGAGTCGCTCGGCACCGGCCGCTCCGACGGCTGCCCGACCTCGGGGGCGCCCAACGAGACCGAGGGCGGCAAGGCGGTCGTCGACTGGCTGAACGGACGCGCGCCCGGCTTCACGACCCGCTCCGGGGACGTCATGGTCGACGCCACCTGGACGACGGGCAAGGTCGGGATGATCGGTACGTCGTACAACGGCACGCTCCCGATCGCCGTCGCCTCGACGGGCGTCGAGGGCCTCGAGGCGATCGTCCCGATCTCGGCGATCTCCAACTGGTACGACTACTACCGCGCGAACGGCATGACGCGCGCGCCGTTCACGCTTCCAGGGCGAGGATCTCGACGTGCTCGCCGACGCGGTCTACTCCCGCGCCGACGAGCCGGCGCCCGGCCCGCGCACGATCTGCCGGCCGGTGATCGACTCGATCGCCGCGACGCAGGACCGCGCCACCGGCGACTCGAGCCCCTTCTGGGAGGACCGCAACTACATGAACGACGTGGACAACGTCCACGCGGCCACCCTGCTCGCGCACGGCAACGCCGACTTCAACGTGATGACGAAGAACGCGGCGCAGTTCTACGACGCGATCAAGGCGAACGGCGTCCCGCATCAGTTCTTCTTCCACCAGGGCGGCCACGGCGGCTCGCCGCCCGACGTGATGCTGAACCGCTGGTTCACGCGCTACCTCTACGGCGTGCCGAACGGGGTCGAGGCGCAGCCGAAGTCCTGGGTCGTCCGCGAGGCGACCGCGTGCCCACCGCGCGAGGCGACGGTGGTCGGCGACCAGTCGAACACGGCCACGCTGACCGTCGCGGACACGAGCGCGCTCTCGATCGGATTCACGCTCACCGTCCCGCAGACGAACTCGAGCGGGACGATCACGAACACGACCCGGGTGATCACCTCGATCCCGGACTCGACGCACGTGGTGCTCGCAACCGCGGTGGCGACCGCGGCGGGGCAGCGCGTGGTGAACGGCGCGATCGTCAGCCTCGTCTGCGGCATGGCGAACCCGACGCCGTACCCCGAATGGCCCGACCCGGCCTCCGCGAACGCCGTCATGAACTTCACCCCGGGCGCTCCGGCGCGCGGCGGCCTGACGTTCCAGGCGGCCGACCCGTCGACGGTGCCCGAGACGCTCGTGGACAACGCGTTCGTGACCGCCGCGACCTCGATGAACGCGGCCTCCTCGAACGTGCGCCTGATCTACCAGACGCCCGTGCTGACCGCGCCGATGCGGATCAGCGGGACGCCGACGGTGAAGATCCGCGCGGCGTTCTCGAAGGCGAAGGCGAACCTGACCGCCGTCCTCATCAGCTACCCGGGGACGACCGGGAACGGGACGATCCTGACCCGCGGCTGGCAGGACCCGGAGAACCCGAACTCGACCGCGGTGACCGAGCCGCTCGCGCCGGGGACGTTCCGCACCTTCGACTTCGACATGCAGCCGAAGGACGTCGTCGTCGCGGCCGGGCGCCGGCTCGCGATCATGATCCTGTCGAGCGACAACGAGGCGACGATCCGCCCGGTCGCCGGAACCGAGCTGACGTTCGACCTCGCGAGCTCCCAGGCGCGGATCCCGATCGTCGGCGGCGGCGCAGCGCTTGCGGCCGCGACCGGCGTGGTTGCGCCGACCGTGGGCTACACGCTCGATCCGGCCGACCCGAACGGGCCGAACGGCTGGTACACGTCCGGCAATGTCGCGCTCGCCTGGCAGGTGACCGACGGCGGCGCCGAGACGACGAAGACCGGCTGCGCGGACGAGACGTTCTCCACGGACGGCACCTTCACGCGCTCCTGCACGGCGGCGAACGTGGTCGGAACCGCGGGGCCGGTCTCGGTGACGGTCAAGCGCGACACGACCGCGCCGACGATCACCGCGAGCGTGAGCGGCACGCCGGGCCTCGGCGGCTACCGGCCGGCGAACCCGACCGTGACGCTCAACGCCGTGGATGCGACGTCGGGGATAGCGCTGACCGAGTACAGCCTCGACGGCGGGCCGTTCCAGCCGTACACGGCGCCGTTCGTCGTCGCCGGCGACGGTCTGCACACGGTCGACTTCCGAACCACCGACAACGCCGGCTGGTCGAGCGCGACGGACTCGGTCTCGTTCCTCGTGGACGCGAACGCGCCCGTGACGACCGCGTCGGTGAGCCCGCCGGCGGTGGGCGGCTTCCATCGCACGCCGAAGGTGACTCTCGCGGCCGACGACGGGCTGGGGATCGGCGTCGCGGGCATCCAGTACACCGTCGACGGCAGCGGGACGCGCAGCTACACGGCCCCGTTCTGGGTCACCGGCGACGGGACGCATACGGTCACGTACCGCGCCGTGGACATGCTCGGGAAGATCGAGGCGACGAAGACGATCACGTTCACCGTCGACGGCTCGCCGCCGATGTCCTCGATGAAGCTGACGCCTGCACCGATCGGCGGCTTCTACGTCAACCCGACCCTGACGCTGTCGGCCAACGACTTCGCCGGCGGATCCGGGACCGCGTCGATCGAGTACCTGCTCGACTCGGGCTCGTGGACGACTTACTCCGGGCCGTTCGCGGTCAGCGGCGACGGGTCGCACACGATCCAGTTCCATGCGACCGACAACGCCGGGAACGTCGAGGCGGTCAAGACGAAGTCGTTCACCGTGGACGGCACCGGGCCGGTCATCGCGATCGCGAGCCCGGCCGGGACGTACACGCTGAACCAGTCCGTGACGCCGTCGTACTCGTGCTCCGACTCCGCGGGCGTGGGCTCGTGCTCGGGCCCGCCCGGGATCGACACCGGCTCGATCGGCACGAAGTCGTACACGGTCACGGCGAGCGATCTGGTCGGGAACACGTCGTCGCTGACGCGGGTCTACAACGTGGTCTGGCCGTTTACGAGCTTCTCCGTGCCGTCGAGCGCCAAGGCGGGCTCGAAGGTGAAGGTGAAGTTCTCCCTCGGCGGAAACCGCGGCACCGCGATCGTGTCGTCGCAGGGCTCGGCGGCGGTGAGCTGCACCGCGCCGGTCGATCCCGGCTCGTACCCGCCGGTCGGCCGGTGAGTCGTACTCGACCCCGGCGTACTCGAGCGGGCAGTACACGATCAACTGGCAGTCGGTGTCCGTCGTGGAAGAACACCTGCCGGATCTACTCGCTGACGCTCGCCGACGGCACCACGCACACGGCCGTCGTTCGCTTCACCTAGGAACCGGAGGGCGGGCCCGGCTGCGGCTGGGCCCGCCCCCGAATCAGCAATAAGCCGAAGCCGCAACCCGCGACCGCGCGGACGTTTTCGCGGGCCGCTTCTCCGAGACTTCGTGGAAAGACCTCGAGGAGGAGAGATGGCTAATTACCCGAGTGCGATCGCAGTCCCGCCGAAGCGGGACAAGAGGGGCTCGGGCCCGCTGGTTGCGGTCGTTGCGGTTTTCCTGGGCATCGCCGTGGGCGTGCTCGTTCTCGTCGACCGGCGTGATGATGAACCTGGCGTTCGACGCGCGTGACGAGGCGAAGGCCGCGAACGCGCAGCCGGCCGGCGCGGCGGCCACGGGCGCACGAGACTCATGCGCCGCGGCCGCGGACAGCGCGGTCAGCCTCCCCCTCCAGAGCTTCGCCGGCACGACGGCCGAGAACGCTCCCGCGCTCGCCGAGGCGCATGTCGCGCGCGACGCCGCCCTGCCGGCGGTTCCCGCGGGCGACCTCGTCAAGGTGCACATGACCCTGAAGGACATGGTCGTGGAGATCGCGCCGGGCGTGAAGTACAACACCTGGGCCTTCGACGGCCACGGCGCGCCCGGGCCGGTCGTGCACGTCCGCCAGGGCCAGACCGTCGAGATGACGCTCACGAACGGCGGCTCGATCCCGCATTCGATCGACTTCCACGCGGCGCGGATCGCCCCCAACGTCGCGTTCGCGGACGTCGCGCCGGGCGAGTCCTTCACCTTCCGCTTCACGGCGAACGATCCCGGCGTCTTCATGTACCACTGCGGCACGAAGCCGGTGCTCGCGCACATCGCGAACGGGATGTACGGCGCCATCGTCGTCGATCCCGCGACGCCGCTGCCCAAGGCCGACAAGGAGTACGTCCTCGTCGCCAGCGAGTGGTACATGAACGGGGACGGGGTCGCCGAGCCCGCCTCGCTCGACATGGCGAAGGCCCGGGCGACGATGCCGGACTGGACGACCTTCAACGGGTACGCGAACCAGTACGTGACGCATCCGCTCACGTCGAAGCCGGGCGAGACCGTCCGCTTCTACGTCGTCGCCGCCGGCCCGACGCTCAACACGAACTTCCACATCGTCGGCACGATCTTCGACCGCGCCTGGGTGAACGGCGACATGACGCAGTTCCAGCAGGGCGTCCAGACGGTCGTGGTTCCCGCCGGCGGCGGGGCGGTGTTCGACGTGAAGATCGACGAGCCGGGCCTCTACCCGTTCGTCTCCCACGCGTTCGCCCACGTCGACCTCGGCCAGGTCGGGCTCCTCAAGGTCGGCAAGGTCAAGGGGACGGCGAGCCACTAGAACGCGCGAGAGCCGGCCCTTGCGGGCCGGCTCTCGTTTACTTCGAAGCGCCGGAACCGTCTACGGCCCGACGATCCGTCCTTCCACGTGCGGATCGACCGGCGAGTGCGCCGTGATGTAGTCGATCGTGACCTGGAGCAGGTCGTCGCCCGGCTGCGCCACGTTCGTGCCCTGGGCGAAGACGGTGTAGCCGTCGCCGCCGCTGTACATGAAGTCGTTCGTGACGAACCGGACCGAGTCGGCCGGGCCGATCGGGGTCTGGACTCCGCCGATGCCGTTCGGCGTCTTCCACATGCCGTCCACGACGGGAACGATGCCGTTGCAGTGGAACGTGACCTTGAGACCCGAGATCTGCGGGAACCGTCCGGTGCCGCCCGGGAACCCGGCGAAGCAGAACGGCGTGAACCCGTTCAGGAACGCCGTCTCGAGCTGGGCGCCCGTGAGCGTCAGGATCGTCGTGCGGTTGCCGAACGGCAGCACCGCGAAGACCTCGCCCCAGGTGATCTCGCCGGGCTGCTCGCCCGCGCTCGGCGGGGTGAAGAAGAGGTCTTGGCGGAGTCCGCCCGAGTTGGTGAACGCGGCGTCGACGCCGGGGTACTTCAGCCGCATCGCGTCGGTGACCATGTTGCCCATCTCCGACTCGAAGAGCCGCGTCGGGGCCCTGGTGATGTCGTTCAGCTGCGTGCCGATCACCTGGTTCCGCAGGACGGCGGTCTGGGCGTCCGCGTCGGCGACGATCGCCGCGACGTCGGGCCGCGCGGCGACGCCGAGCGTCTTGGCGACGCGCGTTGCGCCGCCGGCCCATTCGACATCGCCGTCCTCGACGATCAGCTGGAGGACGGAGTAGCTCGCCCCCGCGTTGATCCCCTCGGCGATCAGGATGTCGCCGCGCATCAGGTTCGACACGCGGTGGGTGTGCCCGACGAGCATCGCGTCGACCGTCGTGTCCGCGAGGGCGTCCGCGATGTCGAGGATCGGGCCCTCCCAGGGAACGCCGGCGGTGTTGCCGATCGTGTTCCTGCCGATGTTCGTGCCCTGGTGGATGACGACGACCTGCACCTTGACGCCTTGCCTGCGAAGCCGCTCGGACTCGGCCTTGATCCGGGCCGCCTCCGGCAGGAACGTCAGGCCGGCCGTCGCTCCGGCCGAGACGAGCTCCGGCGTGTTCTGGAGCTCGGCGCCGATGACGCCGACCTTGACGCCGTCGACCCAGAAGACCTTCGACGTCTTCACCCAGTCGGGCGCCCTGCCGGTCGCGGTCTCCACGATGTTCGTCGCGAGGAACGGGAAGTTGGCCCGGTCCTGCTGCCGGAGGAGCCGCTCGACTCCGTAGTCGAACTCGTGGTTGCCGTACGAGGTCGCGTCGAGGCCCCACGCGTTCTCGACGTCGATCGCCGGCATGTCCTCCAGGAGGAGCGAGTTCGGCGGTGACGCTCCGACGTTGTCGCCGGAGGCGAGCAGCAGCCCGTGACCGGGCAGCGAGGCGAACTCCTCGTCGAACATCGTCGCGAGGAACGCGCCGCCGCCGACCGGCTGGTTGATCCCGTCGAACGCGAGCAGCGACGAGCTGATCTGGCCGTGGAAGTCGGTCAGCCCGACGATCGAGATCGCCTTGTAGTGGTGGCCGTCGACCACGTCCAGCAGCACCTTCCCCTGGCTGTGCTGCGGCTCGGGGATGCCGAGGATGTAGGCGAGCGTCGGCGCGAGGTCGATCGTCCGTGCCGTCACCTGCCCCTTGTCGATGTCCTCGCCGCCGGCGAGGAACGTCGCCCGCATGTTGATGTTGGCGGCCAGGTCCTGCACCGCCGGCACGTACCCGTGCTGGCCGAAGAAGTGCGACGGGGCGACGAGCGTCCCGGGCGTCTCCGCGTCGAACTGGTACGGCGGGTACGAGAACGCCACGACGTCGCCCGTCCGCGTGGGATGGGCCATGTCGGCCGTCGTGCCCGGGCCGTTCGGGATGTAGCGCGCCTCCGCCTTGGTGAAGGCGCGGTCGATCATCTTCCAGCCCTCGGGCGAGCCGTCGTGCGTCCAGTCGTTCGGATCGGTCAGGCCGAGGTACTTCGCCTTGATCGCCGCGACGGTCGCGTCGACATCGCCTGCGGCGACCTGGGTGAAGCCGCCGCCGGCCGGATCGCGGCCTGCGACGTTCAGGTAGATCTGAACGGTGCCGCCGGCCCAGCAGGCCTTGGCCTTGCCGATCGTCTCACCCGTCGCCGGGCGGCAGTTCGACGTCTGCGGCCGCGACAGCAGGCCCAGCTCGACGAGCGGCTGGCTGGCGTCGATGGCGAGGAACTGCGGCGCGAAGCCGTGATCGGAGGCGACGAACGTCGTCGGGTCCTTGCCCATGAGCTTGCGGGCGAGGGTGAGGACCTCGTCGGCCTCCTGGTAGGCGGTCCGGATGAACGCCGCGCGTTCGTGCACGCGGCCGTCCGGGACGCCGTTCAGGTCGACGTCGTCGTAGGCCGGGTTCGGAGCGCCGCCGGGCAGCTTCGTCGAGACGAGCCCGAGGAACTGGTGCTGGAACTCGTCCGTCGTCGGCATGCCGGCCAGGAGGAGATCCGGCTGGTACGTCCTGACGACGTACTTGAGCATCGGGACGTGCCCGGTGGACCAGTAGAGGCCCTGCTCGACGTAGGTCTCCTCGGTCACGACGCCGGCCTCGAGGATGGCGAAGTCGGCGGCGGTGGAGGTCGGGAACGTCTGCGCCAGGTACTCGGCGAAGTCGCCGGTGAACCCGGGCTCGCCCGGCCACGTCGGCCAGCTGGCGAGCGCCCTGCTGACGGAGGTGTGGAAGAGGCGCACGCGCGACAGGTCGCCGGTGAGCTCCTCGACCTTGACGAGCATGCCGGCGGTCTGGCCGGCCAGCGCGCCGCCGATGATCTTCACCTTGACGTCGGCCCACTCGCCCTTGCGGAGGGTGCCGACGGAATCGGCGCCGCTCTTGGTCGGCGAGAAGAGGACCTTGTCGTACCTCGTCGTCCCGTCGTTGCGGCTGTCGAAGATGTACGCGTTCAGGCCGTACTTGTCGACGCCGAAGTCGAGCACCCGGAGCCGCATCTCCTTCGCCGGGCTGTACGACGCCGGGACGTCCGTCCAGCCGGTCGCGTCCGTCGGCGCGGCGCCGGGGAACGGCGCCTGGCCGGCGTATCCGGCCGGATGGTCGAACTGGAGGCCGAACGCCGCGATGAACGGCGCGTCGTCGAAGATCGGCTCGCCGGCGTGACCGATGAAGTTGGTCGCGACGCCGCGGCCGGAGAAGAACGACTGGAAGTCGATCGTCGGACCCTGAATCGTGGCGTTGCGGCCGCCGGCCCATTCGACCTGGGCCACCTTGAGCCCGCCGCGCTCGGCCGACTGCGCGATCGACTCGGCCTGGAGCACGTTCGGATCGAAGGCCGCCGTGCGGTTCGCGAACGGCTGGCCGTTGATGTGGAAGGTGTTGTTCGTGGAACCGTGAACGCCGGGCCAGGCGCCCGTGGCGAGGCTGTACCAGCCGGCGCCGGTGTTCGGAGGCGCCTGGGTCAGGAGCCCGTTGCCGGTGGCAGAGATGCCGTGCTTCAGGAATTTCGACATCGTCGGCATGAGGCCGCGCTTCGCGTACCTCGCGACCTTGTCTTGGCGAAGGCCGTCGGCGGCGAAGAAGACCGCCGTGTCTCGCTTGGGCTTTCCGTGGTACCGGTCGTGCGAACTGGTGGAACTCGCCGTCGGAGCGCCCGCGGTCAGGACGAACAGGACCATCAGGGCACTCAGCAGGGCGAGGGATCGGAACCGAATGAGCGACGCCACTTGGGCACCTCCTCGGAACATGGAGTTCAGTTGTCGGACTCGTGACTCCGCAGAGGCGGATCCGGCGGATCGCCGCTACAGCGGATGGGCGATGCTAACCCGCTGCCGCCGCCGGGTACAGCCCTTCGCCAGATCGGCACAGCCCCGTCGCCAGAAGGGCTCAGGAAGCCGCTTGAATGCGGGAGATCGCGAGCTCGTCGGCGATCTCGGACGGGAGCCGGTTTTCGGCGTCCGCCTGCTCGAGGATGTGCAGGATCGTGTCGTAGAGCCCCTCGATCCGCTCGATCGACTCCTCGCGGTTCGGCGTCGTGAAGATGACCGTGGAGGAGCCGATGACGCCGCCGGCGTTGACGACGTAGTCCGGGACGTAGGTGATCCCGCGGTCCTTCAGCATCTGCGCATGGCGGGGCTCCGCGAGCTGGTTGTTCGCGAGGCCGGCAGACCGCCTTCGCCTTGAGCTCGGGAATCGTCCGGTCGTTCAGGATCGCGCCCAGCGCGCACGGGGCGAAGACGTCGACGTCGGCCGCATGGATCGTCTCCGGATCCGCGGCGGTGGCGCCGTAGGCCTCGACGACCGCGTCGACGGCGGCCTGGTTCACGTCCGCGACGGTCAGCGATCGCGCCGGCCTCGTGCAGCCGCCGCGCGAGGTCGCTGCCGGTCGAGCCGACTCCCTGCACCGCGACGCGGATGCCCTCGAGGTCGTCGCGGCCCAGCGTGTGCTTCACGACCGCGCGGATGCCGACGAACCCGCCGAGCGCGGTGAAGTGCGAGGGGTTGAACCCGTCCGGATACTGGCTCGCCCTGGTGAAGACGTAGTCGGAGCGCTCGGCCAGGATGTCCGCCTCCGCGGGCGTCATTCCCGACGTCGATCGCCGTCCAGTAGCGGCCGCCGAGGGCCTGGACGTGCTCGGCCATCGCGCGCAGCAGATCGGGCTTGTCGGGCCGGGTCGGGTCGGCCACGATCACGCACTTGCCGCCGCCGAGCGGCAGCCCCGCGGCCGCGTTCTTGTAGCTCATCCCCTTGGAGAGGCGCAGCACGTCGGTGAGCGCGTCGTCGGTCGAGGCGTACGGGTAGACCCGGCAGCCGCCGGCCGCCGGACCGAGCGCGGTCGAGTGCACGGCGATGATCCCGACGAGTCCGACCTTCGCGTCGTGGCAGAAGAGGACGTCCTCGTGGTGATCGAATTCGGGGTGGTCGAAGACGGACATGGGTTGGGGCGCGCGGTGGGATCCTAGATCGGATCGGGCCCGCGCGGCGGCGGAGGTGGAATTCTCGCGGGAATCGCGGCACACTTCCCGCGGAAGGGAGCCGCATGAGGGCACGAAGGGTTGTGTGGGGCGGGGTCGTCGCAGTCGCCGTGCTCGCCCTGGCCGCGATCGCTCCCGGCCGGGCCGCCGCCTATCCCACGACGGGCGTGCAGAAGCTCCTCGTCATCCCGGTCGAGTACGACCACATCGGCTGCCCGCCGGACACCGACGGCAAGGCGACCTGTCCCGCGCAACACCGCCGCCCAGCTCCAGACGCTCATCCAGAACGGACTGAACGCCTACTACGGCAACGCCGCGACGGGGAGCAAGACGACCTTCCAGGTGAAGGTGCTCGTGAACCCGAGCACGTCGAACGGCTGGTGGCCGTCGGCGTCGACCGTCGCGCAGCTCGAGGCCCGCTGGAAGGCCGACAAGAACATGAACAACTTCACGTCGCAGGGCTCCGCGGTCCGCGACGCCGCGGAGATCATCGTCTCGCAGGCGCTCCAGAAGGGCGTCATCTCGAGCTTCGAGCTGGCGAGCTACACGCGTCTCCTCACGATCCACAACTGGCACGTCTTCGGCGGCCAGTCGTCGGGGCGGAACCCGATCAGCTACACGGCCGTGCGGACCGTCGCGGAACTCGACGATCTTCACGACGTACCTCGGTCACCGCCGCCTTCGTGAACGAGGCGAGCGACGACGGCGAGATGGTGCGCGTCGCCGAGCACGAACTGGGCCACGAGCTCGGTCCGCTGCGACCTGTACGGCCAGCCGTGCCCGCTCTGGCCGCCCGGCGAGCCGGCGCCGCTTTCCTGGACGACGACGTCGAGCCAGCTCGAGCTCCGCACCGAGTGCATGGGCACCTGGGACCTCATGGGTCTCACGGGAGACCGCAACCCGGCGCTCATGTACTACACCCGCGTGCTGCTCGGCTGGGCGCCGAGCTATCCCCCGAACATCCGCTACGAGCCGGCCGAGTTCTCCGGATCGATCGACCTGAGCTCGCTCGAGTATCCGAACGGCGATCCGCTCGCGCTCCACATTCCGGACGATCCCGGACCGCCTCGTCCTCGCCCGCGCCTTCGGGAACATGGGCTACTACCAGGGCTTCAACGTCGAGTGCCGCCGTACGGCGTGGAACGATCCGATCGCGCCGCCCGCCCAGGGTCTCCTGATCAGCTACATCGACTCGACGCGGGCGGAGGAGGACCGGCAGATCGTCGTCGCGCGCCGCTTCGACGATCCCATTGCGCTGAACAGACATCTACGCCGCCCAGGATCACGCCCGGTGAACTCGTTCACGAGCCTCGGCCGCAACTTCAACGTGATCTTCAACGGCTTCAACAACCACGGCGGCTGCACGATCTTCCTCAACCGCCCGTCGCTCATCACCGAGACGGTCTCGTTCGTGCCGGCGATCAATCCGCTCGAGGGGACGATGTCGCCGCTGCTCGGCGGGGAGGGCCAGAAGGCGATCTACGTGAACCCCGGCGTGATCCTGAACGGGCCGAAGCCGCCGATTCCGAAGCCGCGCGCGGTCGGGCCGCGCCGCGCCGCCGAGTCGCGCGTTCTCGCAGCAAAGGCGCTCGCGAAGGCGATCCACGTGAAGGCACCGGCGAAGGGCAAGCCGAGCACGATCCGGTTCGTCTACGGAAACGCGGGCGGCAAGAGCGGCAAGGGAATCGCGATCGTGCGCGTCCAGCAGCCGTGGGCGCCGCAGGCGAGGTGCGGCGCCGCGTGGAAGCCGGTCGGGAAGGTGATCGAAGCAGGTGACGCTGCCGAAGCTCGCGTCGGGCGCGGCCGGGGTCGGCAAGGTCATGTGGACGCCGCACTCCTCCGCGCCCGCGGCGATCACCGTGACGCTGCGCGGCAAGGGCCGGCCGGCCTCCGAGGGCGAGAGCGCGACGACGGTCGTCGGCTTCGCGTCGGCGCACACGAGCAAGAAGCACCGCGCGACGATGAAGATCCCGGTCACGCTCACGGCCGGACCGAAGTGCAGCGGCAAGGTGCCGTACACGGTCACGCCGTCGATTCTCCCGAAGGGCTGGAAGTTCTCGCTCGAAGGCGCGACGAAGGCGCTGCGCAAGAACCATCCGGTGCACCTGAAGGTCGTCCTGCGGCCGCCGGCCGGCGCGAAGAAGGCCGCGGTGGACGTGCCGGTCGCCGTGTCGTTCGGATCGCCCGGCGCCGATACCGGCGGAGCGAGAACCTCGTTCGGCACCGCGGACATCCCCTCGTTCGGGTTCGACCAGATCGTCGGGATCGACCTGCTCGTCCGCGGGTCGCCCCGCCCGGCGCCGCGCTGCCGCCGTTCTTCCTCCCGGCCTCGGCCAGGTCGCGCCCGCCCACGACAAGCCGTACCCGCCGCACGGCACGATCCCCGGCCCGACCCTGCAGCAGACCATCGGCATCACGGGCTGCTCGGCGGTCGTGGGCGGTCGGCCAGATGGTCACGGTCGCCGGTGCCGTCGATCCGCCTCGCGGCGCTCTGACCGTGCACCTGACCTACACCCCCGTGAGCGGGCCGCCCCCGACGCCGGCCGCCGTCAGCCACGACGTGCTGGCCAATGCCGCCGGGACCTTCTCCGACATGTTCGACCGTCAGAACTGGTCGTGGAGCGTGGTCGCCGCCGTCGATGCGGACGAGCTGTATTCGGACGCCGTCTCGGCGCCCTGCGCGATCCCGATCCCGTAGCCGGCCGGTCGGGCCGCTGAACGCGGTCTCGACGCTTGCCTTGACATGTGACCAAATAGTCACCTATTATCGACCGGCATGGACGCGGTGTTCAAGGCGCTCGCAGACCCGACTCGACGGAGCCTGCTCGACGAGCTCTACCTCGAGGACGGACAGTCCCTGCACGCGCTCGAGGGGAGGCTTCCGATGACGCGCTTCGGCGTCATGAAGCACCTGAAGGTGCTCGAGGAGGCGGGCCTCGTGGTTTCGCGAAAGCGCGGGCGCGAGAAGCTCCACTTCCTGAACCCGGTCCCGATCCGGCTCGTCCACGACCGGTGGGTGAGCAAATTCGCAGAGCCCTGGGCAGCAACGCTGAGCGGGCTCAAGCACGAGCTCGAGGAGGAGTAATGGAGAAGGTGTTCGAGATCTACATCAAGACGACGCCGGAGCGCCTGTGGGAGGCGATCACCGACCCGGAGCTGCGCAGCAAGTACTCGTTCGGCGTCGGAATCGAGTCGGACTGGACGACCGGTTCGAGCTACCAGGCGCTTCATCCGGCGGCGGGCATGGCGATCTCCGAGGGCGAGAACCTCGAGGTCGATCCGCCGCGCCGGCTCGTCCAGAGCTTCAACGCGCTCTGGAGCGACGACGTGAAGAGCGAGGGAACCTCGAGGGTGACGTGGGAGATCGAGCCGGTCGGCGACTCGTGCCGGCTGCTCGTCACGCACGACCAGCTCCGCGAGGGCGCGAACGACGAGCTCTACGGCGGCTGGATGATGATCCTCTCCGGCCTGAAGACGCTGCTCGAGACCGGGGAGTCGCTGACGACGCCCGGCTCGCTGATGTACGCGAACCCCGCCGAGACGACTGTTTGACCCCCGTGAGGCCCGAGGCGCCGCCGGCGGAGCGGCGCCTCGGGCGCCCGCACTGATCTATCGTCGCGGGGATGGCGCACCTCGTCACGTCCGTCGTCGGCAGCTATCCCCAGCCGGACTGGCTGATCGACCGCGCAGCGGCTGGGCGAGCGGCTGCCGCCTCGCGTGCGCGCGCGTGAACTCTGGCGGGTGCCGGAGCCGTACCTCGAGGAGGCCCAGGACGACGCGACCCGGATCGCCGTGCAAGACATGGAGCGCGCCGGCGTCGACGTCGTCACCGACGGCGAGATGCGGCGCGAGAGCTACTCGAACCGCTTCGCGACCGCGCTCGACGGGATCGACCTGGACACGCCCGGCATCGCGCTCGACCGCACCGGCAACCCAAATCCCGGTCCCCAAGATCGTCGGCCCGATCCGGCGCACACGGCCGGTCGAGGTGCGCGACGTCGAGTTCCTGCGCTCGCATCACGGACCGCACGATCAAGATCACGGTTCCGGGCCCGTTCACGATGACGCAGCAGGCGCAGAACGACTTCTACGACGACGAGCGCAGCGTCGCGCTCGCGTACGCGGAGGCCGTGAACGAGGAGCTCCACGACCTCAAGGCGGCCGGCGCCGACATCGTCCAGATCGACGAGCCGTACCTCCAGGCGCGGCCCGAGCCGGCGCGCTAGTACGCCGTCGAGGCGATCGACCGCGCGCTCGAAGGGATCGAGGGGCCGACCGTGCTCCACACCTGCTTCGGCTACGCGCATATCGTCCACGAGCGGCTCGCCGGCTACCCGTTCCTCGCCGAGCTCGACGCCTGCGCGGCGACGCACGTCTCGCATCGAGGCGGCGCAGCCGAACCTCGACCCGGCGGTCTTGGCGCGCGCTCCCGTCGAAGACGATCGTCCTGGGCGTGCTCGACCTGGGCTCGAGCGAGGCGGAGACGCCCGAGGTCGTCGCGGAGCGGATCCGCCGGGCGCTCGAGGTCGTCCCGGCCGAGCGGCTCGTCCTCGCACCCGACTGCGGGATGAAGTACCTGCCGCGCGACCTCGCGTTCGCGAAGCTCGAGGCCATGGTTGCCGGGGCGGCGCCTCGTCGGGGAGGATCGGGCGTCGTGACCGAGCCGCGCCGGACGCACATCGCCCAGGCCTATCCCGACCGGGTCGAGGTGCGCGGCCGCGACCTCACCGGCGACCTCATGGGCCGGCTCACCTTCACGGAGTACTTCCACCTGCTCCTCACCGGCCGCGAGCCGACCGAGGACCAGCGCTTCTTCCTCGACCTGCTGCTGGTCTCGATCGCCGAGCACGGGATGATGCCGACGAACGTCGCCGCGCGGATGACGCTCGCCGCCGACCCGGAGTCGCTCCAGGGCGCGGTCGCCGCGGGGATCCTCGGCGCCGGCCCGGTCGTGCTCGGCACGTCCGAGGAGTGCGCGCGGCTGCTCGCGTCCGGCGGCGACCCGGCCGAGCGGGTCCGGGAGATCCGCGCCGCCGGCGGCAAGGTCCCCGGCTTCGGCCATCCGGTGCACACACCGGTCGACCCCCGCGCCGAGCGGATTCTCGAGCTGGCCGACGAGCGTGGTGTGAGCGGCCGCAACGTGGCGGCGGCCCGCGCATACCGCGACAAAGTCGCCGCGGAGTACGGGAAGCCGCTGACGATGAACGTCGCCATGCCGATCGCTGCGGTGCTCCTCGACCTCGGCTTCGACCCCGCGGTCGTCAAGGCCGTCCCGATCCTCGCGCGCACCGCCGGCCTGCTCGCCCATCTCGCCGAGGAGCGCGAGCACCCGCTCGGCTTCTTCATGGCCGCGGCCGCGGAAGAGGCCGTCGAGTACGAATGACGGACGAGACCCGTCCGTGGGCCGAGCAGCTCGCCCTCGACGACGCGTCCTTCCGCGAGCAGGTCGCCTACCTGCTCGAACGCTCGCCGTTCTACCGTGAGAGGCTCGCCGGGCTCGAGCCCGGGCGGCTGGCCGGCATCGCCGCGCTGCCCCTGACCGAAAAGGACGAGCTGCGCGCCACGGTCACCGAGGAGAACCCGTTCGGCGCGCATCTTTGCGCGACGCCGGGGGAGATCGTCCGCATCTACTCGACGAGCGGCACGACCGGCGCCCCGAGCTACATCCCGCTCACCGCGGGCGATCTCGACAACTGGGTCGCCGGCTCCGCACGCAGCTACGCGGCGTCGGGCGTGAAGGCCGGCCAGCGGATCGTCTCCACCTACAACGCCGGGCCCTTCGTGGCCGGCGCCGCGTTGGCCGCGTTCGACCGGATCGGCCTCACCCACATCCCGGTCGGTACCGGGAACACCGAGCGGCTGCTCCAGGCGATCGAGCGCCTGCGGCCCGAGGCCGTCGTCATGACGCCGTCCTACGCGGCTCATCTCCTCGAGAAGGCCGACCTGCGCGAGTCGAGCGTCGAGCGCGTCCTCGTCGCGGGCGAGCCGGGCGGCGGCGAGCCCGCCTTCCGGGCCAGGCTCGAGGAGGGCTGGGGCGCCAAGGTCACCGAGGCGATGGGTATCGGCGACATCGGCGTCTCATTGTGGGGCGAATGCGAGGCGCAGGACGGCATGCACCTGGGCGCGCGCGGCTTCGTCCATCCGGAGCTGATCGACCCCGACACGGGCGCGGCGCTTCCGCTCGATGACGGCGCCTCCGGCGAGCTCGTCCTCACGCACCTGCGCCATCGCGCCGCGCCGCTTCTCCGCTTCCGCACGCGCGACCACGTTCACGTCCGGATGAGCCCGTGCCCGTGCGGCCGCACCGGCCCGCGCATCCGCTGCGTCGGGAGAACCGACGACATGCTCATCGTCCGCGGCGTGAACGTCTTCCCGTCGGCGATCCGCGAGATCGTCAGCGGCTTCGCGGAGGCGAGCGGCCACATCCTCGTGCGGCGCGCGAGCGAGGGCGTGAAGCAGGAGCCGCCGCTGCCGGTCAGCGTCGAGCTGGTGAAGGGAGTCGTGCCGGACGCCCCGCTGGCCGAGGCGATCGCCGACCGCGTGCGCGAGGCCCTCGTCGTCCGGGTCGAGGTCGAGCTCGTCCCGTTCGGGAGCCTGCGCCGCAGCGAGTACAAGTCGAAGCTGGTCGAGCGCTGACGCCTCAGCGGTCGAGCGCGCGCAGCAGCTTGGGCGTCGCGCTCCAGAGCAGGTGGCCGTGCCCGCCGTGGACCCGGACCAGCGCGACGCCGCCCTTCTTGAACTCCATGCGGAGCGCGTCTTCGTCGCCGCAGACGAGGAGCGACACGAGGTTGGAGAGGAACGGTTCGTGTCCCACGAGCGCCACGGCCCCGTGGTCTGCGTGCGCGTCGAGCAGCGGGAGCGCTCCCGCGGCCGGCTTGACCGCCTCGATCTCGGGGCACTCGACGGGCTCCGGCCAGCCGGCCTCCTCGTGGAGGAGGACTGCGGTGTCCCATGCGCGCACATACGGGCTCGCAAGCGTGAGGTCCACGTCCGGCGCGATCCGGCGCAGCCCGCGGGCGGCTTCGCGGAACTTGGCGATCCCCTCGTCGGTCAGCGGGCGCGCGGCGTCGTTCGGATAGCGCTCCGGATGGCGGTCGTCTGCGATCGCATGGCGTACGAGGTAGATGTCCATGGCGCTGTAGATTCGCAGTATGGCAATGGAGATCGAGCGGAAGTTCCTGGTCGGCGAGGTTCCTCCGGGGCTCGCGATCGACTCGCAGGAGGAGATCGACCAGGGGTATCTGTCGATCGGTGAGGACGAGATCCGCCTGCGACTGCGAGGCGGCCGCCACCTGATCACAGCCAAACGCGGCCACGGGCTGACCCGGGTGGAGGTCGAGGTGCCGCTCGACCACGCATCCTTCGATGCCCTCTGGCCGCTCACCGAGGGCCGGCGGGTCGCGAAGACGCGCAGCACGACGCAGATCGAAGGCGGAACGCTCGAAATCGACGTCTACAAGGGCTCCCTCGCCGGCCTCGTCACCGCCGAGATCGAGTTCGAGGACTCCGCAGCGGCCGAGGCCTTCGTGCCGCCGCGGTGGCTCCTGCGCGAGCTCACCGGGGATGAGCGTTACTCGAACCAGCGCCTCGCGCTCGACGGCCTTCCCGCCGAGGCGCGTTAGGATCGCCGGATGGCTACTGAATCTCTACCCCAGCTGCTCTCAGACGAGCAACTCGCTTCAGTGCTCGAGATCGCCGGCGAGGCCGACAGCGTCGAGATGAAGCTGACCGTCCCGGAATCCGACCAGCGCGCCACCGTCACCGCGCTTGGGCTGGATCCGCTCGACGCCGAGATCCGCCAGGTCTTCTTCTTCGATACGCCGGATCTTCTCCTGAACCAGCACGGACTCGTCGTCCGCGCCCGCCGCGTCCAGCGCAAGGGCGACGACTCGGTCGTGAAGCTGCGGCCGGTCGTTCCGGACGATCTCCCCGCGGAGATGCGCGACTCGCCGAGCATGGTCGTCGAGGTCGACGCGATGCCGGGCGGCTACGTGTGCTCCGCGACCCTGAAGGGGACCCTCGGGACGACCCACGTACGCAGGGCCGCGCAGGGCAAGCTCCCGCAGCGCAAGCTCTTCTCGAAGGAGCAGCGCAAGTTCTTCGCCGCGCACGCACCGGAGGGGATCGAGCTGGACGACCTGACCCTGCTCGGGCCGATCTTCGTGCTCAAGCTCCGCTTCCGCCCGGAGGAGTACAAGCGGAAGTTCGTGGCCGAGTTGTGGCTCTACCCGGACGGCACGCGGATCCTCGAGCTCTCGACCAAGTGCGCACCGGCGGACGCCTTCCGCGTCGCCCAGGAGAGCAAGGCGTACCTGCTCAGCCAGGGCGTCGACCTCTCGGGCGAGCAGCAGACGAAGACGAAAACCGCGCTCGACTATTTCTCGAAGAACCTGGCGGCTGCCGAATCCGCTTGATGCGCAAGCTCCAGACCCAGGGCGTCCACCACATCACGATCGTCGGCGCCGACCGGCAAACGTCGATCGACTTCTGGGAGGGCGTGCTCGGGATGCCGTTCGTGTTCGACCAGCCGAACCTCGACAACGCGTCGGAAAGCCACCTCTACTTCGATCCGGGCGACGGGCGGCTCATCACGGTCTTCACGAACGAGGAGCGCGAGCCCGACCCCGAGCGCACGTCGATGGACATCGGCTGCGTCCACCACATCGCGTTCTCGGTGTCGGCGGCGACGTTCAACCAGGTGGTCGAGCGGCTCGACGAGCGCGGCGTCCGCCACTCGGGCGTGAAGGACCGCGGCTTCATGGACTCGATCTACTTCGAGGATCCGCTCGGCCTGTTGATCGAGCTCGCGTCGTACCGCTTCGAGCCGCCGTACGGGTTCACGCATGCCGAGGTGCTGCTCGAGGCGCACAAGCTCCGCGTCGAGCGCGACGACCACCACATCGACCAGGCCCATCTCGCGGACGCGATCGAGATCCTCGTGACCCGCTCGCGGGAGACGCTCTCGGACGACCGTTCGCCCAAAGATCCTTACTAGGAGGCAGACATGGCGATGCAGATCAACATCCTGAAGCCGAGCGTGAACAACATGACCGTCAGGGTCTTCGTCCGCGCCGCCGGCCTCGATTTCGAGGAGACGGACGTGTGGGGCTCGACGACGAGCCCCGAGTACCTCGCGAAGTACCCGGCGCACCTGACGCCGATGATCGAGGACTCAGACCTCCCGCGCGGGACGCTCGGCGAGAGCTGCGCGATCATGGCCTACCTGTCGAACAAGCACGGCCTCGAGGCCTTCTACCCGACCGATCCCGGCGAAGCGGGCCCTGGTCGACAACGCGATGTTCTACTTGATCGGGACGTTCTATCCGCTCCTCGCGCGCGCGACCTACCCGGCGCTCTCGTTCGGCCAGTACCCGGGCGAGGTGGCGACGTCGGAGGCGTCGGACGAGCTGAAGGCGCAGGCCCAAAAGGACGCCGAGGCCGCCCTCGCCGAGCCGCTCGAGGTGCTGAACACGTACTTCCTGGCGGGCCAGCCGTTCATCGGCGGCGACCATCCGTCCATCGCGGACATCCGCTGGTCGGCCACCCTCGAGTTCCTGCGCGCGATCGACTATCCCCTCCCCGGCTGGGCGGAGGACTTCATGGCGCGGATGGAGGACAACCTGGGCGAGGCGTACTCGGAGCCTGCTGCTGACGTGAGGGGCTACATCGAGTACGTGAAGTCGCAGTAGCTGAGGCTGTCGTTTTTCGCGCCGCCCGTTCGTCTCTCCACTAACAGGTCGGAACCGTCGACCGCTAACCCGTCGAAGGAGAGGTGTCATGGCGCATCCCGTCATTCATGCAGAGATCCGCTCGGGGGACCCCGACGCGACCCGCGCCTTTTTTGCGGAGCTGTTCGGCTGGACGTACTCGGACGGCGCCCTGCCCGGCTACACGTTCGTGAACACCGGGGTCGAAGGAGCGCCTGCGACCGCGATCGGCCCCCTGCAAGGCGGCGCGGAGGCCGTCCTGTTCTTCGTGGGCGTCGAGGACGTCGAGGCCACGCTCGCGCGCGCCGAGCAGCTCGGCGGCAAGACGATTCAGCCGGCCCAGAGCGTCCCTGGGGTGACCTTCGGCGTGTTCGCAGATGCCCAGGGCCACGTCGTGGGGGTGGCTGCGAACTGACGGCGACGTGCGCGGCCGCTTCGCGAGCGCGAAGGGCTAGCCGCGCGCCTCGGCCGGCGCGCAGGTCGCGGCGACCGCCGCGCGCTCGCGCCGCGCGGCGCTCTCCTGGCGGACGGCGACGAACACCGAGCCGACGATCAGCGCCGCGCCGATCGCCACGGCGACCGACAGCCGCTCCCCGAGGAAGAGCGCTCCGAGCGCGATCGCCACGACCGGGTTCACGTACTGGTGCGTGACGACCGTCGAGATCGGGCGCGTTCTTCATCAGCCACGCGTAGGCGCTGAACGCGACGAGTGATCCGACGATCGCCAGGTAGAGCCAGGCGGCCACGGCGTCGAACGTGCAGCGCAGCCGTGTTGACGTCGCCGATCTCGCCGGTCGCGGCTCCGAGCACCATGAGGAAGACGCCGGCGCTGAGCATCTCCCAGGTCGTGGCGACGAAGCTGTCGCCCGGGACCGGCAGCCGCTGGCCGAAGAAGGAGCCGAGCGACCAGGACACCGTCGCGCCGACCATGAGCGCAAGGCCGACCGCGCTCGACGCGCCGCTGCCGCCGGGGACGACCACGAGCGCGAGTCCGGCGAGGCCGGCGAGCACCGAGAGCTGCGTCGCCCGCGCGACGTTCTCGCGTGCGAGCGTGCGCAGGAGGATGACCTGGAGCGGCACCGTGCCGGCGATCATCGCGGCGATGCTCGAGTCGATTCGCGTCTCCGCGAGCGCCACGACGCCGACGCCGAGCCCGAGCAGCGCGATCCCGACGAGCGCGGCCGAGCCGAGCTCACGCCGGGTGACGCGGATCGACCGTCCGGTCGCCCACAGGATCGCCGGCGAGGAGCACGCCCGCGAGCAGGAACCGGCTCCCCGACGAGAGGAACGGCGGCAGCGTCTCGACGGAGACCTTGATGGCGAGGTACGTCGAGCCCCAGACGAGGTAGACGGTCCACAGCGCGACGAGAAGCTTCCAGCGGGCCGGTACTGCCATGCAGAAGACAACGAGGCTCGGCCATGCCGGATTCCTTCGTCGATGCAACGATGCGCCATGGACTCCATCCTCGTGGTCGACGTCGGCGCATCGCACGTGAAGGTGCTCGCGAGCGGCGAGCCGGAGAAGCGGCGCACGGAGTCCGGCCCGCACATGACGGCCGAGCAGATGGTCGCCGTCGCCCGCGAGCTCGCCGACGGGGTGGGCCTGGGACTGCGTGACGGTCGGAGTTCCCGCGGTCGTCAAGGGCGGCCGCGTCGTCGCGGATCCGGTCAACCTCGGCGACGGCTGGGCGGGCTTCGACTACGACGCCGCCTTCGGCAAGCCGACGAAGGTCGTGAACGACGCGGCCATGCAGGCGCTCGGCAGCTACGAGGGCGGGGCGATGCTCTTCCTCGGACTGGGCACGGGCCTCGGCTCGGCGCTCGCCGTGGACGGGCTCATCCAGCCGATGGAGCTCGGCCACCTGCCCTATCGCGACGCGACCTTCGAGACCTACGCCGGCGAGGCCGGGCTCGAGCGGCACGGCAAGAAGCAGTGGCGGCAACGACATCGCCGACATCGTCGCGAGGCTCTCGGCCGCGCTCGAGCCCGACTACGTCGTGCTCGGCGGCGGGAACGCGGACAAGCTGAAGGAGCTGCCGCCGAACGCGCGCCTGGGCGACAACGAGAACGCGTTCGCCGGCGGGTTCAGGCTCTGGGATCCGGACGCGCCCGCGCGGATCGCCGGCTAGGGCGCGGAGTCGGCCGCTGCGACCGGCGCGGCCGGCGGGGCCGGCTCGTGGCCTTCGCCGCGGTGCGGCGGCTCGATCGTCAGGTTCGGCAGGATCCGGTCCAGCCACTTCGGCATGTACCAGGACTTCTCGCCGAGCATGACGAGGAACGCCGGCACGAGGGTCATCCGCACGATCAGGGCGTCCGTCAGGATCGCGACCGCGAGCAGCAGGCCGAACTCCTTCGGGATCCGGTCGGCGCTCAGGATGAACGCGGCGAAGACCGTGCCCATGATCAGCGCGGCCGCCACGATCACGCGGCCGATGGCGGCGATCCCGTGCTCGACCGCTGCGCGGCAACTGAGCCCATGGACGTGCTCCTCGCGGATGCGGCTCATCAGGAAGACCATGTAGTCCATCGAGAGCCCGAAGAGGATCGCGAACGCGATCGGTGGGACGAACGTCTCGATCGGCCCCGTCTTGTCGAGGCCGGTGAGGCCCAGCAGGTGGCCCTCCTGCACCACCAGCGTCAGGACGCCGAAGCCGACGAAGGCGGACAGGATCGTCGTGATCGCGGCGATCCCCGAGATGACGATCGAGCGGAACGCCGTGGCGAGCAGGATGAACGTGACGCCGATGATGTAGAGCAGGAAGTAGGGCATCCGCTCGAGGATCTGGTCGCCGATGTCCTTGAACGCCGCCGTCAGGCCCGAGACGTACGCCGTCGCGTCGCCGCCCGCGGTCGCCTGCGGCACGACGTCCGAGCGCAGGTGGGCGACGAGGTCGTCGGTCGCGGCGTCCTGCGGCGCCGAGTCGGGCGTCACGAAGACGATGGCGACGGTCTCCGCGTCGTTCAGCTGCGGCTCGCTCGCCGACGCGACGCCGGGCAGCTTCTGGACGCCTTCGTAGACGCGGTCAGGCGCTCCGGGGTCGTCGTTGATGTCGATGACGATCGGGATGGGCGCGTTGAAGCCGGCGCCGAAGCCCTCGGCCAGGAGGTCGTACGCGCGGCGGGCGGTCTGCTCCTTCGGCTGCGTGCCCTGGTCGGCCGCGCCGAGACGCACGAGCGCCGACGTTCCCGCGACCGCGAGGATCCCGAGGAGGACGACCACGAAGACGGCCCTCGAGTTCGCGGCGACGAAGCGGCCCCAGCGCGCGATCGGCGTCTTCTCGCGCCCGGCCTCGGAGTCGTCGATTCGCGGCATGCCGAGCCTGAGCCGGTCGACGCCGTTGCCGATCAGCGCGAGCATCGCGATGAGCAGCGAGTTCGCGATCAGCACGGTCGTGAGCACGCCGAGCGCGCTGCCGATCCCGAGCTTCGTGACGAAGTCGAGGCCGATGATCGCGAGTCCGCTGACCGAGATGGCGACGGTGGTTCCGGCGAACAGCACGGCGCGTCCGGCCGATGCGCCGGCCTCCGCGGCCGCGGTCCGCTTGTCGAGCCCGTCGTGGAGAAGCTGCCTGAAGCGCGTGACGATGAACAGCGAATAGTCGATTCCCGACCCCGATTCCGATCATCGAGACGAGCAGCGGCGTGACCGTGTTGATGTCGGTCGTGGCCGCGATCAGGTAGAGCAGCATGAAGGCCGCGAAGAGCGCGGTCAGGGCGACGATGATCGGGACGGACGTCGCGATCAGCGAGCGGAAGACGAAGAGCAGGACGAGGAACGCGGCGAGCAGTCCGAGGCTCTCGGATGTGCCCTGCTCGAGCGGCGGGAACTCGGCCTCGCCGTTGAACTCGACCTCGAGCCCGGCGGCCTCGCCGATCTCGCGGGCGGCGTCCTCCACGGCCACGACCTGGTCGCGGTCCTTGTCCGTGATCACGTCGTTGAACTGGGCCTGGAAGTAGGCGATCCGTGCGTCGTCCGAGACCGTGTCGTCCTCGAACGGGTCGCCGACGCTGTCGAGTCCGACCTTGTCGTCGTGCGGCGCGAACTCGTCGGTCTGGAGCTTCGCGACGACGTCCTCGATCGCCTGCCGGCGCTCTCCCTCGTCGAGGGTCTCGCCCTCCGGCGCGGCGAAGACGACGTTCAGCACGGCGCCCTGCTCGGATGCGAACTCGGACTCGATCAGGTCGGTCGCCCGCTGCGTGTCCGAGCCCGGGATCGAGAACTCGTCCCGCAGCTCGCCGCCGAACGCGCCGACGAGGACGAAGAGCCCGATGAGGATCACGAGCCAGGTCGCGACGACGCGCCACGGGTGCGTCGCGCAGGCGCGATGCCAGCGCGCGAGCGCTCCGGTCGAGAGCCGCTCGTGCGCGGCCAGGCGCGTGTCGGGTTCGTGTGGCGGCGTGGTCAAGAGTGCTCAGTGCCGGAAGCATCCCGGCAGGGGCGGCGTTTTGAAGCGGGCAGCGTACACGCCCGGCAGGTTGCGACGTCGAGACGCGGCCAAGCCGACACAGTTGGCCGCGCTCTGAAACAGTGGGGCCCAAAGAACAGGGAGGTTCTAGGTTGTTCGCAGCTGACTATCCGTTTTCTCGGAGTCCTCGGATCCATGCTCATCTTCTTCTTGTGGGTGATCTGGTTCTGGATTCTGATCACCGTGTTCGCGGATCTCTTCCGCCGGCACGACACGTCCGGGTTCTCGAAGGTTCTCTGGATGATCTTCGTGATCCTCCTGCCCTTCCTCGGCGTGTTCATCTACCTGATCGTCAACAACGAGGGGATGACGGAGCGGAACATCGAGCGGGCCCAGGCGCAACAGGCGCAGATGGACACCTACGTGAAGTCCGTCGCCGGAAGCGGTGGCTCCGCGGCCGAGATCGAGAAGGCCAAGGGTCTCCTCGACTCGGGCGCGATCACGCAGGCCGAGTTCGACGCGATCAAGGCCAAGGCGCTCGCGTAGCGTCGTCAGGATTCCGCTGGACGAGCCTCCGGTTCACCCCGGAGGCTCGCCGGCGATCCTGGCGCCAGAGCTGGGTCTATCGTTGCCGTGTGGAGCTGCTCGAGCGCGACGACGCACTGGCCACGCTCGCCGAGGCGCGGGAGTCCGCGGCGCGCGGCGAGGGACGGGTCGTTCTCGTCACCGGCGAGCCGGGGGTGGGCAAGACCTCGCTCGTGACCTGCTTCGTCGAGGGTCTCGAGCCCGGAGCGCGGGTTCTGCTCGGAACCTGTGACGACCTTTCGATTCCGCGGCCGCTGGGCCCGATCCAGGACCTTGCGGGGAGCGTCTCGCCCGCGCTCGCGGACGCGCTCGCGGCCGGGGCGGCGCCGCACGACATCCAGACGCTCCTGATCGCGGAGCTCGAGCTGGCGCCGAGGCCGACCGTCCTCGTGCTCGAGGATGTGCACTGGGCCGACGACGCGACGTTCGACTCGATCACCGTGCTCGGCCGGCGGATCGCGTCCCTGCCGGCGCTCCTCGTCCTGACCTTCCGGGGCGGCGAGGTGCCGCCGGGGCATCCGCTGCACGCGACCGTCGGAGCGATCCGCGGGGACGTTCTCGAGCTTGCGCCCCTGTCGGAGAGCGCCGTCGAGTCGCTCGCCGGCGACGACGCCGACGAGATCTACGCCGTCACCGGGGGGAACCCGTTCTACGTCACCGAGCTGCTGTCCTCGCGGCCCGCCGCCGGCCTGCCCCCCTCGGTCGCGAACGCGGTCGTGGGCCGCGCGTCCCGGCTCGACGCCGACTCACGCCATCTCGTGGAGCTCGTGTCGGTCGTGCCCTCCCGCGTCGGCACCTCGTTGCTCGACGCGGTGATGCCCGACTGGACCGCGGCGGCCGAGGAGCCGGAACGACGGCAGCTCTTGGACGTCGATCCTGCGTACGTCCGCTTCCGCCACGAGCTGGCCCGCCACGCGATCCGGTCGAGCGTCCCGATCGCCGCGCGGCGCCGCCTCCACGGCGAGATCCTCGCGGCCCTGCTGGCCGCAGGCGCCGACCCGGCCGACATCGTCCACCACGCGGAAGCCGCGGGCGCGCGGGACGTCGTCGCCGACTACGCCCTCGTCGCCGCGCGGCGCGCCGCAGCGCTCGAGTCGAACCGCGAGGCGTACTCGCCACTACCGCCGGGCGGCGGATTTCGTCGACCGGCTGCAGCCCGGCGAGCAGGCGCCCGTTCTCGAGGAGATCGCGATCGCCGCCTACGTCGTGAACCGGCTCGACGCGCGCTGTCCGACGATCGAGCGTGCGATCCGGCGTCTACCGGGAGCTCGGCGACGAGGCGGCCGTCGGCCGCTGCACGCGGATCCTCTCGCGCTTCCACTGGTTCGCGGCGACGGCCCGCCCGCGCGGGACGAAGGCGATCGAGGCGATCGCGATCCTCGAGCCGCTCGGCGAGTCGGTCGAGCTCGCACGCGCCTACAGCGGGCTGTCCCAGCTCGCGATGCTCGCGGAGGACGCCGAGCGAGGCGCGCGAGTGGGGCGAGCGGGCGCTCGAGCTCGCGACCCGGCTCGGCGACGAGAGAACGCGCGCGCACGCGCTCGTCAACATCGGCAGCGCGAAGATCATGCGGGATCGCGGCGAGACGACATGCTGCTCGAGGCGCACGCGGTCGCCGACGCCGCGGGCGACCGGCACGAGGCGACGCGCGCGCTCGGAAACCTCGGCTTCACGCTCATGTGGTGGATGGAGCCGGAGCCGGCGCTCGGCTACGAGCAGCAGGCGCTCGCCTACGCGCAGGAGCACGAGGTGCACAACCTCGCGTCGTACTGCGCGACGATGGTCGCCTGGCTCCGGCTGCGGGCGGGCGAGTGGGAGCGTAGCCGAGCGAGCGTCACGAAGGGCGAGATCGAGCGGGGCATCACCGTCGTGCAGCTCCTCGCCAAGACGGTTCTCACCGAGCTGGCCGTGCGCCGGGGCGATCCGGATGCCGCTCGACACGGCTCGCCGACGTCGAGGCCCAGGCCGACCGCACCGGCGAGCCGCAGCGAATCACGCCGATCCTCGAGCTGTCGCGCCGAGTGGGCGCTGACCCACGGCGAGCCGATGCCGGTCGAGCGGCTCGAGAAGTTCCTCGACGAGATCGAGCCCCCGGGGCGGTTCGCGACCCGCTCGCCGCCTGGGCCGTCGTCGCCGGACTCGACGCCCGACTGCGACCAGGCCGATGCCGGTGCCGCACGCCGCGATGCTCCGCCGCGACTGGCAGGGCGCCGCCGACGCCTTCGGGCGACGTCGGCTGGAGCGTACGACCGCGCGCTGATGCTCTCGCTCCTCGACGACGAGGCCGGCGCTGGTCGAGGCGATCGAGATCGCGCGCGGGCTCGGCGCCGAGCCGCTCACCCGGCGGGTCGCCGGCCGCATGCGGGAGCTCGGGCTGCGCGTTCCCCAGGGACCGCGGGAGACGACGCGGGCGAACCCGGCCGGGCTCACGGCGCGCCAGGCCGAGGTGCTCGAGCTCCTCTCCGAAGGGCTGACGAACGCCGAGATCGCCGAGCGGCTGGTCGTGTCGGAGCGCACCGCCGAGCACCACGTGGCCGCGGTGCTGCGGAAGCTCCAGGTGAGCGACCGGCGCGAGGCCGCAGCCCGGGCTTCCGAGCTGGGCCTCGCGCGGAGTGCTGAACTAGCGGGTGATCGCGACGGCCTCGATGTACGCGGCCGGGACGGCGATCGCGTCTGGGTCGTCGAGCCGGTCGTAGCCGTTCGACGAGCTCGACGAGATCCGCCTCGAGCGCCTTCTTGCCGTCGTCGTCGAGGGCCTCGAACGCCTTGAGCGTCGGGCCGTACCAGGTGCGGAAGAACGTGACGAACTCCTCGGCCGAGTCGGAACCGGTAGGTGAAGTCCGCTCCTCCACCTCGAGCGACGCGATGCTGTCGCCGAAGAGCTCGCGGAGGTGCTCCTCGGTGCCCCAAAGGAGCGGCGACTGGACACCGGCGGGCGGCGGGACGTGCTTCGCGGTCGTGCGGAACAGATCGCCGATGAAGCCGTCCGGCGTCCAGGCGGCGATGGCGATCGTGCCGCCAGGCTTCGTGACGCGAACCAGCTCGGAGGCGGCCTTCGGGTGGTCGGGGGCGAACATCGAGCCGAACATCGACGTCACGGCGTCGAACGACGCGGCCGGGTACGGAAGCGCCTCGGCGTCGCCCTCCAGGAAGTCGATCTCGAGGCCTTCGGCGGCCGCGCGCTCGCGGCCGCGCTCGAGGAGGGCCGGGACGTAGTCGACGCCGGCGACCTCGCAGCCGAGCCGCGCCGCCGCGATGGCGGCGTTCCCGCTTCCGGTGGCGACGTCGAGAACGCGCCAGCCCGCGTGGAGGTCGGCCGTGTCGACGAGGCGCTCGGCGATGGGGACGATCAGTGCGGCGACGGCGTGGAAGTCGCCGCTCGACCAGGTCACCTGCTGCTTCTGCTTGATCGCGGCGAGATCGGGCGTTGCTTCCAGGGTGTTGCTCATGCAGTTTCTCCTCAGTTCGTTGTCGCGTACCGACGGTACGGACGGGCGGCCGCGCCGGGGCATCGGCGGCCGCTACCCATCTTCCGCGGCGTGCCTACCTACGGGGCGCAAGGCCCGACCATACGATGCGCCGAATGAGCTCAGCGGACGAGAGCGCCCGGTACGAATCGCTCCTCGCGCAGGGGGAGCGCGTCCTGCTCGTGCGGCAGCGCCACTGGCTCACGTTCCTCGAGGCCGCGCGCTGGTTCGTGCTGGCGCTGGGCGTCGGCGTTCTCGTCTCGCTCCTGAACAGCACCGTTTCCGACGACGGCTTCTTCGGGTTTCTCAGCACGGGCCTCAACTGGATCTTCTGGATCCTGATCGCGATCGGGATCCTCGGCGTCGGCTGGTTCATCCTCGTGTGGCGCGTGGAGCGCTACGTGGTCACGACGCGCCGCGTGGTCGAGGTCGGCGGCGTGATCAACAAGTACGCGAAGGACACCTCGCTCCCGATGATCACCGACATGATCGTCGGCAGTCCCTGGCTCGGGCGGATCGTCGGCTACGGGGAGATCGACCTGCTGACGGCGTCGGAGGCGGGGACGACCAAGATCCGCTTCCTGCCCGACGCGGACGGGTTCAAGAAGACGCTGCTCGACGCGCGGCACGAGTACGAGCTCGAGCTCGGGGGAGGACGCGCTCCTGCGGCGCCTGCGCCCGCTCCCGCGGCCGCTCCGCCGGCGCCCGCTCCGACCTCGGCCGAGGACGTCGACGAGTCGCTGACGCGGCTCGCGGACATGCGCGACCGCGGTCTCATCACACAGGCCGAGTTCGACGAGAAGAAGCGCGAGCTCCTCGACCGGCTCTAGCCCATGACCGCGGTTGCCGGCACGGATCTCGCCCAGCGGCTCGCCGCGGCCGAGGCGCGCTATGTCGAACGCAATCCGGAGTCGCGGCGGCTGCACGAGGAGCGCGCTCGCTTCATGCCCGGCGGGAACACGCGCTCGACCATCCACATGCCGCCCTTCCCGCTCACGATCGTGCGGGGCGAGGGCGCGACGCTCTGGGACGCGGACGGCCACGAGTACCGCGACTTCCTCGGCGAGTTCACCGCCGGCCTCTACGGGCACTCGCACCCGGTGATCGTCGAGGCGATCCGCGACGCGCTCGACGACGGGTTCGTCTTCGGCGCGCCCAACCTGTACGAGTCCGAGCTCGCCGCCGCGATCTGCGAGCGGTTCCCGTCGATCGACCTCGTGCGCTTCTGCAACTCGGGCACGGAGGCGACCATGCTCGCGCTGTCGTTCGCGCGGGCCGTCACCGGGAAGCCGGCGATCATGGTGTTCGAGGGCGGCTACCACGGCAGCCTCCTGTACTTCACGGTTCCGACGGGGTCGCCGATCAACGCGCCGTTCCCGTTCGTCGTCGCGCCGTACAACGACGCGGAGGAGGCGACCCGCCTGATCGCCGAGCACGCGCACGAGCTGGCGGCGGTGATCGTCGAGCCGCTGCAGGGCTCGGCCGGCGCGATCGTCGGCGAGCCCGCGTTCCTGCAGGCGCTGCGCGACGCGACCTCCGCGCACGACGTCCTGCTCGTGTTCGACGAGGTGATGACCTCGCGGCTTTCGACCGGTGGGATGCAGCAGATCCTCGGGATCACGCCCGACCTGTCGACGCTTCGGCAAGTACGTCGGCGGCGGCCTGGCGTTCGGCGCCTTCGGCGGGCGGGCCGACCTCATGGGCCGCTTCGACCCGTCGCGCCCGGACGCGATCCCGCACGCGGGGACGTTCAACAACGCCGTCCTCACGATGGCGGCGGGCGCCGCCGGGCTGACCCGCGTCTACGACGCCGCCGCGGTCGAGCGGCTGAACGGCCTCGGCGATCGCCTGCGCGACCGCCTGAACGACTTCGCGGCGGGCATCGACGTCCCGTTCACGGTGACCGGCTACGGCTCGCTCGTCGGCCTCCACTTCACGAACGGGCCGATCCGGAGCATCGCGGACATCCCGCCCGAGCCCGAGCTGCGCGCGCTCCTCCACCTGGAGATGCTCGAGCGCGGCTACACGTACGTCCGCCGAGGGTACGTCGTGCTCTCGATCCCGCTCGACGAGGCGGACGTCGACGGCTTCGCCGCCGCGCGTCGAGTCGTTCCTCTCCTGTCGGCCTAGAGCTGCCCGGGGAAGAAGCCGAGCCGGGCGAGCGGCTCGACGAGCTCCTGCTCCTCGTAGGCGAGGTGCGAGAGGAGCGCGTCGGTGAGGAAGTCGATCGCCTCCTGGAGCGGCTCGAAGTCGGTGGGGTCGTTGATGTGCGCCGACGAACGCGCGGTCGACCTTCTGGATCGCGTCGTGGATGACGAGGTGCTCGTCGGTGAGCCGCTCGATCACCGGCTCGAGGCTCGCGTCGCTGCGGGCGAGGTGTGGGAAGACGGCGTCGTCCTCGAGGCCGTGGTGCTGCGTGACGACGGCGCAGTAGCGCGAGCAGAACGCGCCGAGCGTCCAGTCGTTCTGGCGCAGCGTCATGTCGTGGAGCGCCGAGCGGCCGTCGCCCGCGGACATCGCGCCGTCGCGCACCTTGACGAGGACGTCGCGCAGGTCGGCGAGCTCGGAGCGCAGCATGTCGTGGACGTCGATCAGGTGGCGCCCGACGAGCTTGCCGCGCCGGGAGTAGGTCGCGTCCGGCGGCGACGGCGGCCGGTGCGGGCGCGTCGTCTCGTCCCAGGGCGCGGTGTCGCTGAGGCGCGTGCCGTCGTCCGGGGTCGGCGTGATGTCCAGGCGCGTGTCCTCCGGTTCCTTCGCGGCGCGGGCGGCTCGCCGCCGCGCGCCGCTCGCGACCAGTTCGCGCACGGCCGGGCGCGATCTCCTCGCGAACGTCTCGATCGTGGCCGCGTCGTCGCCGTGAGGATGAACGTGCCGACGCCGTCCTCGAGCGCCAGCTGCGTGAGCTGCTCGATCCATCCCGCCGCCGGCCCGTCGAAGGCGGGGAGGTTCAGGAGCCGGCGGATCTCGGACGGGTCGCGCCCGACGCTCGCCGCGGCCTCGTCGATCGCGGCGTTCCCGGCCGCGAGCTGCCGTCGTCGCCGGAGGTAGGAGAGGCTCGGGAGCCAGCCGTCGGCCTTGCGCCCGGTCAGGTTCAGCATGCGCGGCTTGTACGCGCCGATCCAGATCGAGATGTCGTGGACGGGCGCCGGCCCGCGGGCGGTGCCGCCGAGGCGGTAGTACGTGCCGTCGAAGCTTCGCCTTGGCCGGGCTGCTCGACGTCCCAGATCTCCCGGATCACGTCGATCGCCTCCTCGAGCGCGTCGACGCTCTCGCCGGCGCCGAGGCGGCGTGCCGCCCATGGCCTCGATCCCGTCCCAGAAGCGCGCCGGCGCCGATGCCGAGCTCGGCGCGGCCGCCGCTCAGGATGTCGAGGCTCGCGACCGCGCGCGCGACGACCGCGGGCGGGCGCAGCGGCAGGTTGAGGACGTTCGTGCTCAGCCGGACGCGGCTCGTGCGGGCGGCGACGAACGAGAGCAGCGTCCACGTGTCGAGGAACCGCGGCTGGTACGGGTGGTCCTGGAACGTGACGAGGTCGAGCCCGCTGCGGTCGGCCAGCTCCGCGAGTGCGACGACCTGCTCGGCGTCGCCCGCCACGGGCGTGATGAACACGCCGAACTGGAGCTCGTGCCCGTAGTCGCCCATGCGGCGAGCCTACCGGCGGCCAAACGGGTCAGCGGCATCCGCGACGATCGCCACAATCCCGTATCCAACCGAAGGAGGACGAGTCGTGAGCTCGACCTTTTGGATCGTCTACACGCTTTTGATCGTCGTCTGGCTCGTCGCCGGCTGGATGGTGTTCGAGAAGGCAGGCGAGGCGGGCTGGAAGATCCTCATCCCGATCTGGAACATCCTCGTGCTCCTCAAGATCGTGGGCCGCCCGTGGTGGTGGATCCTGCTGATGCTCATTCCGATCGTGAACATCGTCATCTGGGTCATCGTCGCGATCGATCTCTCGAAGAGCTTCGGGCACGGAACCGGTTTCGCGATCGGGATCATCTTCCTGCCGTTCATCTTCCTGCTCATCCTGGGATTCGGCAGCGACCAGTACCAGGGCCCGGCAGGCGGAGGCGTCGCGCCCGCGGCCGTCTGACTCTCCTGTCCATTCAGGCCATGGCCGGGGTCTGACCCCGGTCATGGCTGCCCGGGCCCATCGCGGCCCCGGGGGTCGCCTAGGGCAGGTGCTCCTTGCGGTAGCGCTCGTGGTCTTCCTCGCGCCACTCCGCCTCGAAGGCCTCGGCCTCGGCGAACTCCTGCTCCGTCCGCGCTTGTGCCCTCGGGTCGTCGATCTCCTCGCCGGCGGCCGTCTTGCGCCGCGTGGCCATGAAGGCGATCACGACGAGCGGGACGACGATCACGGCGATGACGATCCACGGGATCACGCGCCGAGCATACGTGGGGACCCGCTCTCAGCGGCCCGTCGTTTGCTCCAGCGTCTCCGGATAGCGGTTGCCGTGCACCGCGACGCTTGCGAGGACGCTCTCGATCTCGCGGAGATCGCCGGGCGTCAGCTCGATCGCGGCCGCGTCGACGTTCTCCTCCAGGCGGTGCAGCTTCGTGGTGCCGGGGATCGGCACGATCCACGGCTTCTGCGCGAGCAGCCAGGCGATCGCGATCTGAGCGGACGTCGCCTGCTTGCGGTCCGCGATCTCGCCGAGAAGATCGACCAGCGCCTGGTTCGCCTTGCGCGCCTCGGCCGTGAAGCGGGGGAGGGTGTTGCGGAAGTCGGTGTCGTCGAACGTCGTGTCCTCGGTGATCGCGCCCGTGAGGAAGCCCCGGCCCAGCGGGCTGAACGGGACGAAGCCGATCCCGAGCTCCTCGAGCGCCGGCAGCACCTCCTCCTCGGGGCGCCGCCACCAGAGCGAGTACTCGCTCTGAACCGCCGTGACCGGCTGCACGGCGTGCGCGCGCCGGATCGTCTCGACGCCCGCCTCCGACAGGCCGAAATACCTGACCTTGCCCTTCCTGCGATCAGGTCGCTCACCGTGCCGGCGACGTCCTCGATCGGCACGTCCGGGTCGACGCGGTGCTGGTAGAGGAGGTCGATCGTGTCGACCCCGAGCCGCCCGAGCGACGCCTCGACGACGTCCCTGATGTGCTCCGGCCGGCTGTCGAGCCCCTGCTGCCGGCCCATCGGAGTCGATCTCGAAGCCGAACTTGGTCGCGATCACGACCTGCTCGCGCACCGGCGCCAGGGCCTCGCCGACGAGCTCCTCGTTCGTGATACGGCCCGTAGACCTCGGCGGTGTCGAAGAGCGTGACGCCGCGCTCGACGGCCGCCCGGATGAGGGCGATCATCTCCTGCCGGTCGGCGGCCGGGCCGTAGCCGAAGCTCATGCCCATGCAGCCGAGCCCGATGGCCGAGACCTCGAGGCCGCTGGTTCCGAGCTTGCGCGTCTGCATGGCGTCTCCCTCCCGGTTCCCGTCAGTCTTGCCGCTTGAAGTCCTGCGTCATGTAGAGAGCGCGCTGGAAGACCTCGTCCGGAATCCCCTCGACCGGCGGCTCGTTCGTCCCGAGCCATTCAAGCGTCAGCGTGTCGCCGTTCACCGTCCACCCGAGGGTGGTCGTGCCGGTCGAGTGGATCTTGTCGACCGTGGCGCCCTTCACGACGTACTCGGCGTCGTAGTCGATCTCCTGGCGGGCCCCGCCGCTCGGCTGGCCGTAGAGATCCCATTCCCCGTCGTCGATGTCGAGCGTCAGGACGATCGTGTCCGTGAACGGCGTGACCGGCCGGAACTGTTCGATCCACTTGCCGAGGCCGTACCGTCGCAGCGTCGCCTCGGTCTCGCTCGGGGAGATCGGTCCGGTCTGCCAGGTGCCCTCGAGCGGGACGGCCGGAGACGCCGCCGTCGGCGTCGCCTCGTCCGAGCCGCATCCGGCGAGAAGCAGCGCACTGCCGACAACTGCGACCCACATTCGAGACCTCCGGGGCACCGGCTCGATCGTATACGGGCGTGTTCCTGAAGTCCGCCGCCTGGATGACGAGACCGAGCCCGCTCGGTACGCCCGCGTGCGTCGACCCAACGGCGCCTCGTTTCACCCCGGTGAACCTGCCCCCGCAGCCTCCCGGAGCGACCCGGCCGTGTGCATGCTGGCACCGCAAAGCCGGAACGAACAAGGAGGTAGCTGATGGCCATCGGGCCAGTCCAGCTCATCGTGCTCGGGTTCGAGCACCCGGATTTCCACGGCGAGATCATCGAGGAGCTCGAGAAGCTCCGCGAGAGCGACACCGTTCGCGTGATCGACTCGCTCGCCGTGTACAAGGACGCCGAGGGCGAGATCGAGGTCATGCACCTCAGCAACCTGACCAAGGAGGAGGCGATCGAGTTCGGAAGCAAGGTCGCCGCGCTCATCGGCCTCGGGATCGAGGGCGAGGAGGGCATGGAGGAAGGCGCCGAGATCGGCGCCGAGATCGCGGCCGAGGAAGGGATCGACGTGTTCTCCGACGAGGACGCCTGGGACGTCATCGAGGACATCCCGAACGACTCGGCCGCGGCGCTGCTGCTCATCGAGCACCACTGGGCGGTGCCGCTCCGCGACGCGGTCATGCGCGCCGGTGGCTTCCGCGTGTCGGAAGGCTTCATCAGCCCGCTCGACCTCGTGGCGATCGGGCTCGTGACGGCCGAGGAGGCGAAGGAGCTGCACGCACAGGAGAAGACCACGGCGGGCACCGCGTCGTGACGTCTGACACCGAGAGGGAGGTCTGAGATGTTGGGAAGGCCCCGCAGAGTCGCCCGGCGGACGTCGAGGCGCGTAGCCCGGCGCCGGTAATCCGGCGAGAACTGGGGCGGCGAGATGTCCCTCGCCGCCCCAGCCGACCAGGGCTGGTTCATCCGGGTGATTCGGGCCGGCCGCCTTGTGGCGCGTCGGACCAGCCTGAAGGATGATGGCCCGTGGATGCGGTCACCGTGAGCCGATTTCGAACAACCGAAGCGCGAAGGAGTGGAGCAATGAGCGAGTCGACAATCGACCGGACGGTTCTTCCGATCCGGCGCCCGCCGTTCGGCGGCGTGACGGGGAAGACTCTCGAGGGCTCCAAGCCCGACTGGAACCAGGCGGCCCAGGTCGAGCCTCCGGCGGATGCCCCGAACGTGCTCCTCGTCCTGATCGACGACGCCGGCTTCGGGAACCCGAGTACCTTCGGCGGCCCGATCGACACGCCGAACTACACGCGCATGGCGGAGGAGGGGCTCCGCTACAACCGCTTCCACGTGACCGCGGTGTGCTCCCCGACCCGGGCGGCGATGCTCACGGGCCGCAACCAGCACCGCGTCGGCTTCGGCCTCGTCGCGGAGTTCTCCGGGCCCTTCCCGGGCTACAACGCCACCATTCCGCGCGACTGCGCGACGCTGCCGCGGATCCTGCAGGAGAACGGCTACATGACCTCCTGCATCGGCAAGTGGCATCTGACCCCGGACGACCAGCAGGGCTCGAGCGGGCCCTTCAACCGCTGGCCGTCAGGGCTCGGGTTCGACTACTACTGGGGCTTCCTGGGCGGAGAGGCGGGCCAGTACGACCCCCTCATCACCGAGAACCAGAAGGTTCTGGGCGTTCCCGAGGGCACCGACGGCAAGCCGTACTACTTCCCGGACGACATGCCGGTGAAGGCGACCGACTGGCTACACCGCGTGCGCGCGGAACGGCCCGATGCGCCGTGGTTCATGTACTACGCGACCGGGTGCAGCCATGCGCCGCACCACGTGCCGCGGGAGTGGTCGGACAAGTACAAGGGGAAGTTCGACCAGGGCTGGGACGTCGCTGCGAGAGGAGACGCTGGCGCGCCAGAAGGAGCTCGGCGTCGTGCCTGCCGAGACGGAGCTGCCGGAGAACGACGCCTTCCCGAAATGGGACTCCCTGAGCGAGACGGAGCAGCGGCTGTACGCGCGTCAGATGGAGACGTACGCGGGCTACTCCGAGAACGCCGACTGGAACGTCGGCCGCCTGCTCGCCGCGATCGAGGAGATGGGCGAGCTCGACAACACGCTCGTGATCTGGATCTGGGGCGACAACGGCGCCAGCATGGAGGGCACGCTCTCGGGCACGTTCAACGAGCTGACGACGCTGAACGGCATCCCGCTCACCACCGAGCAGCAGATGGGCCTCCTGTTCAAGCACGGCGGCCTCGAGGCCTGGGGCGGGGATCTGCTGGCCCCCCACTACTCGGCGGCGTGGGCGTGGGCGAGCAACTGTCCCTTCGACTGGGGCAAGCAGGTCGCGTCGCATCTCGGCGGCACGCGCGATCCGCTCGTCATCCGCTACCCCGGCGCGATCTCCGACCCGGGTGCGATGCGCAGCCACTTCACACACGTGATCGACATCGCGCCGACCGTGCTGGAGATAGCCGGGATCCCCGCGCCGACGCACGTCGACGGGATCGAGCAGGAGCCGCTGCACGGGTTCACGTTCGCCGACTCGCTCTCCGACTGCCGACGCGCCCGAGCGGCACACGCAGCAGTACTTCGAGGCGGTCGGGAACCGGGGCGATGTACAAGGACGGCTGGTGGCTCGCGATGCGGCTGCCGCGCATCCCCTGGCTCCTCGACCCGGAGGCGCTGCGCCACTTCGGCCCCGGCTGGGATCCGGACGACGATCCGGTGGAGCTCTACTACCTGCCCGACGACTTCGCCCAGGCGAGGAACCTGGCCGACGAGCAGCCCGAGAAGGTCGCCGAGCTCCGGAAGCTCTTCTGGGAGGAGGCGGAGCGCTACCAGGTGCTGCCGATCCTCGGCGGGCTCTCGTCCTTCTACGGGATCGTGCCGCCGATTCCCGAAGGTGTCGACGTTCACCTATCGCGGACGGCATCGAGAACATCGCCGCCGGGATGATCCCGCGCATCTACAACCACTCGTACACGATCAGCGCCGACCTCGTCGTCCCGGAAGGCGGCGTCGAGGGCGTCATCGTCGCCGCCTTCGACCACCTCGGCGGCTTCGCGCTCTACGTCGACGAGGGGAAGCTGAAGCACCACTATTCGATGCTCGGCGTGCTCGAGTACACGCAGGCCGCCGAGACTCCGCTCCCGGCGGGAGACGTCTCCGTCGAGATGGTCTTCGCCGCCGACGAGCCGAAGCCCGCGACGGGAGGCGAGGTGACGCTGCTCGTGAACGGCGAGCCCGTCGCGACCGGTCGCATGGACCACACCGTGCCCGGGCGCTTCTCGGGCTACGCGGGCATGGACATCGGCTGCGACAACGGGCTCGTCGTCGACCGCAGCTATGCGGACCGGGCGCCGTTCCGCTTCACGGGCGAGATCAAGCAGGTCACCTTCGACATCGCTCCCGGCCGTCGTCGTCCCCGAGAGCGGCGTCGAGGGCGTGATCGTTGCCGCCTTCGACCACCTCGGCGGCTTCGCGCTCTACGTCGACGAGGGGAAGCTGAAGCACCACTACTCGATGCTCGGCGTGCTCGAGTACACCCAAGCCGCCGAGGCGCCGCTCCCGGCGGGGGACGTCTCCGTCGAGATGATCTTCGCCGCCGACGAGCCGAAGCCCGCGACGGGAGGCGAGGTGACGCTGCTCGTGAACGGCGAGCCGGTCGCGACCGGTCGCATGGACCACACCGTGCCCGCGCGCTTCTCGGGCTACGCGGGAATGGACATCGGCTGCGACAACGGGCTCGTGGTCGACCGCAGCTATGCCGACAGGGCGCCGTTCCGCTTCACGGGCGAGATCAAGCAGGTCGTCTTCGATATCGCTCCGGGCATGAGCGACGAGGACCGGCAGGCGCTGCACGAGCATGCGGCGCAGGCGCTCGCGGCCCACGGAGCGAGCGCGTAGCCATGACCCACAAGGAGGCAGTGCCATGACCGACAACGACCAGCTGGACGTTCTGGTCGCCGTCTACCTGATCCCCGACCTCGCGCAGCAGGACTTCGACGCGTTCGTGAAGCTCGCCGAGGAGGGAGCGATCACGACCGACGGGGTCGTGCTGGTCACCAAGGACGCCGAGGGCGAGGTGACGGTGCAGGAGACGGGAGACCACCTGGGACGCAAGGGCGCCAAGGTCGGGCGGAGGAGTGGGTCTCGTCGTCGGGCTCTTCGCGCCGCCGCTCCTCGCGGCCACGGCGATCGGCGCGGCCGCGGGCGGCGTCCTCGGCAAGGTCGCGCGCAAGCGCGTCCAGGCGGGGATCGGCGAGAAGATGGACGACGCGCTGCCGCCCGGCTCGGCCGGGATCATCGCGATCTACGACCACGACGACGCCGAGGCGGTCGCCGGGGCGCTCGGGAACTCGATCCGCTCGTCGATCGCGCAGATCGACAAGGCCTCCGCGAAGGAGCTCAAGGCCGGTCTCGAGGAGGCCTCGGCAGGGCTCGCGGGCTGAGATGATGGGCTCCGACCGTCACGACCGCGGCTTCGTCGTCGTCACCGGTACGTCCACCGGTATCGGCGCATGCGACCGCACTCCATCTCGCCGGCGAGGGGTTCCACGTCATCGCCGGCGTTCGGCGCGAGGCCGACGGCGATGCGCTGCGGGCGCAGGCCCCGGAGCGGCTGACGCCGGTGATCGTCGAGGTCACCGACGAGGCGACGATCGCGGCCGCTGCGGCCACGGTCGCCGATCGTCGTCGGCGAACGCGGTCTGGCCGGCCTCGTCAACAACGCCGGCATCGGCGTGCCGGCGCCGATCGAGTTCCAGCCGATGGCCGACTTCCGACCGGCAGCTCGAGGTCAACCTGTTCGGGCCGGTCGCCATGATCCAGGCCTTCCTGCCGCTCATCCGGCGCGGGGCCGGCCGGATCGTCAACGTCGGGTCGATCGGCGGGATGCTCGTCCTGCCGCTCAACGGCGCCTACAGCGCGTCGAAGTTCGGGATGCGGGCGATCAGCGACGCGCTCCGGCTGGAGCTGCGCCAGTGGAACATCCACGTGTCGCTGATCGAGGTCGCGCCGGTCAAGACCGCGATCTTCGGCAAGACGTTCGCGGAGCTGGACGGGCTCGAGAGCACGCTCGGAGCGGAGGGCTTCGGCGCTCTACGAGCAGCAGATCGCGGCGATCCGCAAGGCGGTCGAGAAGGCGGCGGCCGACGCGGATCCGCCGCTCGTGATCGCGGAGGCGATCTTCGACGCCCTGACCTCGGACAAGCCGAAGACGAAGTACCTGGCCGGCCACGGCGGGAAGGCAGACCGCCGTGGCGGCGGCTCTTCCGGATCGAGCGCGCGACCGGGCGCTCGTTCACGAGCTCGGATACCCCGACCCCGAGTAGCGCAGCGCCGGGATTCGGCGAAGAAAGGAGACACCGTGAACACCGTGACGAAACCGAAGGTCCTCGTCGTCTACTACAGCCTCACCAAGCAGTCCGGACGGGTCGCCGAGGCGATGGCGCAGGCCTTGACCGCGCGGGGGTGCGACGCGACGAAGGCGCTGATCGAGTTCACCGACGAACGGTGGGTGCCGAAGCTCTCGCAGTTCCCGATGAAGCGCCCGATTCCCCAGATCGCGAGCATCCTGCCCGCGCAGCTCCGCCACAAGACGGGCGAGATCCGCATTCCACCGGAGGCGGAGGCGGGCGACTACGACCTGGTGCTGCTCGCCTCTCCAACCTGGTGGTTCCAGACGAGCATGCCGATCCGCTCGTACCTCGAGTCGCCGGCCGGCCGAGCGGTGCTGGCCGGCAAGCCGTTCGCGTCCGCGTCGATCTCCCGCCGCTACTACAGCATCAACCTCAGGCAGCTGAAGAAGACTGGGCGAGAAGAACGGCGGACGGTTCGTCGACAAGACCCACTTCGTCGTCGCCGGAGGCCAGGTCAAGTCGATGCTCTCGTGGCTCGGGTACATGAAGCACGGCGAGCCGCAGGCGCGTGTCTTCGGCCTGAGCATGCCGCCGCCCAACCTCAAGCCCGATTTCGAGGATCAGGCACGCAGCTTCGTGGACGGCATCGTGGACGACGTTCTCCACCGGCCGGCGGCCGCGAGCGTGGAGAGCCCGACGACGGCCACTGAGGAAACGTGATCGAGCTGATCGAAGGCCTTCCGGACGGAGTCGTCGGCATCGAGGCCGTCGGCGACGTGACGCTCGAGGACTACGACGTCGTCGCGGCTGCCATGGAGCGAACCCTCGCGAGCCACGAGAACGTTCGCCTCCTCCACGTGCTCGGCGATCGGTTCACGGGGCACTCTGCCTCCGCGCTCTCGAGGACGCCAGGATTGGAGCTCTCGAACGTGCGGTCGATCGAGCGCATCGCAGTCGTGACGGACATCAAGGCCTTCCGCACGGTCGTGAAGGGAGCAGGTTGGACACTTCCGGGTGACGTGAGGCTCTTCGCCAACGCCGAACGTGCCGGGGCGGAGGCATGGGTAGGCGAAGGACTCCAACCGACCAACACGTAGCCCACGACCGCCGCACACGGGATCACCCGGGTGAAACGCACGCTTCGCCTCGACACCCGGACACACGCTCGTCATGCTCGGTTACCGATCGAGATGATGGAGGCATTGGCATGACGACCATGACGTTTCTCGGCCTCGCCGCGGTTCTCGGTGCCGCAGCGCTCGCTCGCGCGCAGGCGTCGAGAGCGCGCCGCGCTCCGATCGCGCTGCGACGCCGTCGCGAATCGAACGGGGGAGGCGCGCTATGACCCAGATCGGCCCGGTCCAGATGATCGCGATCGGCTTCGGCCCGGACGCCAACTTCGAGGGACGCATCCTGGAGGAGCTCGTCAGGCTGGAAGACGAGCGGACGGTCCGCGTCCTCGACCTCCTGTTTCTCCTGCACGACGCCGACAGCGGCAATCTCGTCGTTCTCGAACACCAGGGCGAGGATCTCGGCGCGATCATCGGTGCGTTGCTCGGCTTCGAGTTCGAAGGCGTCGACCCCGCGGAGGCGCCCGAGTCGGCCGCCGAAGACCAGCACGCGTTCGGCCTGACCCGCGACCAGATCGAGCAGCTCGCGGGCGAGATCGCGCCCGGCCAGGCCGCGGCATTCCTGCTGATCGAGCACGTGTGGGCGCGCGACCTGAAGACCGCGGTCCGCGACGCCGGCGGCTACCCGCTCGGCGAGGGCTTCCTCACGCCCGAGGCCGTGGCCGAGGTTGCGATCGAGCTCGCGACGATGACCGCAGCACTCGACGAGGTCGAGGCCGAACAGGCGACGACGGTCTGAGAGACAACGAGAGGAGGAGTGATGAGACCAGTGGCAGCAGCAACGGCAGCGAGTCGCGTCGGACCAGGACCGGCCGGCACGCCGCGCACACGTTCGGCCATGCGTACGACCAAACGGGCGGTGACGCCGGGTGTCGGCGCACCGGGAGTCGGTGTCACTCCGGGTCGCGGTGTCGGAGCGCCCGGACCAGGGGTACGGCGTTGAGCTCTGAGTCCTGATCATGGGAAGCCTTCTAGTCCAGGTTGCGATCTACGGTCTCGCCGCGGCCCTCGCGGCGCCGGTCGCCATCGTCGTGACCGCGATGATCCTCGGAAAGTCGAAACGGCCGCTCGCCTCCGCGTGGCTGTTCGTCGCCGGTGCGGCTTCGCTCGACTTCGTGCTCTCGGCCCTCTTCATCGCATCGGGGGCGTTTGATAGCGGCGGTGATGCAGGCGCGTATGTCGATGTCGGGCTCGGGGTGCTGTTCGCCGCCACGGGCGTTGTCGCGGTGTTCGGAACGGAGTCCCCGGAGAAGGACGCTGCGAGGCAGGCGCGGGCCGACCAGATCGCGACCGCGCCTCTGGCCAAGCTCTTCGTCGCGGGCATCGCCGTCCAGGTGATCAACTTCGACGCGATCGCCGTTTTCGGCGGCGCGCTCAAGGAGATCGCCGAGGCCGATATCACGACCGGCCAGGAGGTCGTCGCAACTCTGTTCGGCCTCGCCGTCATGCTCAGCGTGTACTACGCGCCTGCCGTCCTCTACATGGTCACTCCAGAGCGGTCGGGTCCGATTCTCACCCGCATGACGGACTGGATCATGGGGAACCTCAAGATGATCGAGATCGTGGTCGGATTCGGGTTCGGCGCGCTGTTCCTCGCGAAGGGTCTCGCCGTCCTGGTCTAGCGTCCAGGCATGAGTCGCTCGAGAGCTCGTCAACCGGAAGGCGAAGGGCCGCCGCCCACGGCGTACAGGCGTGACCGGTCGCCGTTCCGTGCGCGGACACAAGACCCGCTGTACGCACGAGTCGTCCCGGTCAGCGCCCAGATTCCGGAGTACCGGCCGAACACCGGTCGCCGCGACCTGCTGGCGGGTCTCACCGTCGCTGCGCTTGCGCTCCCGTCGGCGATGGCGTACGCCGAGGTTGCGGGACTGTCCCCCGTCTACGGCCTCTACGCATTGCTCCTGCCGGCGGTCCTCTACACCTTCCTCGGCTCGTCCCGGCAGCTGATCGTCGGCCCCGAGGGATCGATCTCGGCGCTCGTCGGCGCGGCGATCCTGCCGCTCGCCGCCGCAGGCAGCGAGGAGGCGGCGGAGCTCGCGGCGATGCTCGCCCTGCTCGTGGCCGCCTGCTTCCTCCTCGCGTGGACCGTGCGCCTCGGCTGGCTTGCCGACTACTTCTCCCGTCCGGTTCTGATCGGCTACATCCACGGTGTCGCCGTCGTCCTCGTCTGCAGCCAGCTCGGGGAAGATGCTCGGAGTCGACCTCGACGCCTCGAAGCCCCTCGGCCAGATCGTCGAGGCTCTTCAGGAACTCGGGGAGGCGAGCGGCGTGACCGTGCTCGTGAGCGTCGTCGCCTTGAGCGCACTGCTCGGCGCGAGGTTCTTCCTCCCGCGGCTTCCCGGCCGCGCTGATCGTCGTGCTCGCCTCGATCTTCGTCTCTGGGCGCTCGACCTCGCCGGCGACGGGGTCGCCGTCGTCGGGGCGATTCCGTCAGGGCTGCCCAGCTTCGAAGTGCCGCGGCCTCCTTCCGGCGATATCGCCGCGCTCGTCCCGGCGGCGATCGGGATCTTCCTCGTGAGCTTCGCGGACGGAATCCTCACGGCGAGGTCCTTCGCAGGCAAGCACCGCCAGAACGTCCGGGCGAACCAGGAGCTCCTGGCCTTCTCCGGGATGAGCGCCGCCGCGGGGGTCACGCAGGCCTTTCCGCTCGGGGCGAGCGGATCGCGGACCGCCGTGAACGACCAGATGGGGGCGCGAACGCAGATCGCCGGGCTCGTCGCAGCCGGAGCGACCGCGCTCGTCCTGCTCTTCTTCACCGACCCGATCGCGTACCTGCCCTCGGCGGTACTGGGGGCGGTGATCGTCTCGGCTGCGGTCGGCCTCGTCGACCTGGGAGCTTGGCGTGCGCTGCGGGCCGTGAGCCGCGTCGAGACCGGGATCGCGGCCGTCACGCTCGCGGGCGTCGTCGCGCTCGGCGTGCTTGCAGGCGCTCGTGATCGCGGTCCTCCTCTCGATCGTCGACGTCGTCGCGGCGCAGCGCGCAGCCTCACGACGCCGTCCTCGGCTGGGTCGATCGCCTGGGCCGGTACGGCAACGTCGAGTTGCACCCGTCCGCCCTGGTCACTCCGGGCGTGGTGGTGTATCGCCTCGACGACCGGCTGTTCTTCGCGAACGCCCGCTACGTGCGCGGCCGCGTGCGCGAGGCTCTTCGCGGCGCACCGACGCCTTCCCGCTGGCTCGTGTTCGACGCCGAGGCCGTGGCGCACGTGGACGCGACCGGAGCGGATGCCCTGCGGATCCTCGCCGTCGATCTCAAGAAGGACGGGGTCGGGCTCGCAGTCGCGCGCATGAAGCCTCACGTGTACGAGACGCTCGCCGCCGCCGGGGTGCACGAAGCGATCGGGGTCGATCGATTCCACCCGACGGTGCGCGCCGCAGTCGCGGCCTGCCTCGAGGAGGACGGCCCCGAGCCGGCCTAGCTCACTTCGCGCCCAGCGCCTCTCTGATCGCGTCGAGCGCGGCCGTCTCGACGGGTTCGACCCCGCCTTTCGCCTGTGCCACGGCCTCGGCGACGTCGATGACGAGCTCGACGGTAGCCGTCCGTTTCGTCCGGCGCTTTCGCCGCCAGTGCCTCCAGCGCGACGTCGATGGCCGCGAACGTCTCGGATTCGACCTCCGACGGCGACGCCGTCATGCCGAAGCCGGTCCCCCGCACGCCGGCGATCTCGCGCACGAGCTCGCTCGGGTTTTGGGTGCGCTGCGCGGCAAGCGCCTTCGCGAGCGCGCTCGCCTCGCCAAAGCTGTCGGTGAAGTCGTCGTCGACCACCGAGACGAGCATTCCGGCGCCCGTAACGCCTTTCTCCAGTGCCTTCCACTCCGCTTCCGTGAAGTCGCTCTTGGTTGCCACGTTGCCTCCGTTCGTCGCGTTTCCGGCCGCACGCCTACTTCCGCGAGATCCCTCGCCTCGGCTGCGCGCTCGATCATCTCCTCGCGGGTCGTCGCGCCGAGCTTTCGGTAGATGCTCCGCCGGTGCGTCTTCACCGTGTTCGGCGAGAGCCAGAGCTCGCGCGCCACCTCCGAGACCGAGAGGCCGTCCAGGAGGAGGTCGAGGACACGACGCTCCGCCTCGCTCAGCTCCTCGCCGAGGAACCCCTCGTGCCGCGCGCGCTGATGGAGCGCGTCGTCCGTCTTCCAGTAGAGCTCCCCGAGCACGCCGACGTCCGGAAGCTCGTCCAGTTCCGCGCGGGCACGCGAGAGCGCCTCTCTGGCGCCGGCCGAGTCTCCGAGGCGGTGTCGCGCCGCGGCGAGGTGAATGTTGGCGTGCGCGTGCCAGTAGGACGATTCGTCGACGCCCGCGAGATCGACGGCTCGTTCGAGGTGCTCTACGGCGGCGTGGAGATCCGCCCCGCGCATCAACACGCATCCGAGGGCGAGGTGCGCGTTCGCTGCGGCTGCGCTCGTGGCGTGGCCGATCTCGTCGACGAGCGCCAGGGCGTCGCGGGCCAGGACTTCGGCCCGTTCGGCGTCTCCGTCTTCGAGCGCGATGAGCGCGAGGTACGCGAGTGCGAGGATGCTGGTCGCGCGACGCCGCGCGCCGGGGAGCGTCCGGGCCTCTTCGAGCGGCGCTCGGGCCTCTGCGCCGCGGCCGGCGAGGAAGAGAGCCTGTCCAAGCGGGACGAGGCCCGCGTAGCGCCATTCGCTTCCGGCGGGCTCGGTCTCGAGCACAAGCCTGGCCGACTGCTCGGCGTCTGCGATGCCACGGCTCAAGTACGTCGAGCTGATCATCGCGACGACCGAGCGGATCGACGAGATTCCGTTGGCGAGCGGGCCGTAGTCGGGGCCGTCCTCTGCGACGCGGAGCCAACGCTCGACCTCGTCGCGCCCCTGTCCGCTCAGCCGCGCGCTCAGCGCGCGTACGGCTGCGAGCTCGCGGTCGGCCTGGGCCTCGGGCCAGGAGAGCGCGTCGAACCAGCTGTTGACGGTCCCCATTCGGCCGACCGAAAGCAACGGGACGGCCGCACGCGTCACGAGCATGCTCGCGCGCGCGAGATCCTTCGCAGCGATCGCGTGGCCGATGGCATGCTCGACGTCCCCGTGCTCCTCGAACCACAGCGACGCCCGGGTATGCAGTCCGACGACAGCGTCGGGGTCGCCGGCCTCGAGCTCCCGCCTCAGGACGTCTGCGAAGAGCCGGTGGTACCGGTATTCCGACCCCGCAGCGTCGAGAGGGACGAGGAAGAAGTTCGAGCGTTCGATCTCGGCGAGCATCGAGGCGGAGTCGGAGCGCTCGAGTACGGCGTCGCAAAGGGGTGCGGACAGTGTCTCGAGCACCGACGAGTGCACCATGAAATCTCGGACGTCGAGATTCGCCGCAGCCGAGACGTCGCGGGCCAGGTAGTCGAAGATGACGCGCGTGTCGCCCGAGAATTCGATGGACGAAGAGCGCAGGATCCTCCTGCTCCTTGAGCACGATCGCGGCCAGGCAGAGCCCCGCGAGCCACCCCTCGGTTCGCTCGGTGAGTCTCTGGACGTCGGCCGGGGTGAGCCGAACGTCCGCCTCGCGAAAGAGCGTGTCGGCCTCCGCGGGCGAGACACTGAGATCGCGTGCTCTCAGCTCGGTCAGATCGCCGTGGGCGCGAAGCCGGGCGATCGGCAGCCGTGGGTCCTGGCGGCTCGAGATCACGACCTGAACTGCGTCGGGGGCGCGATTCACGAACTCGCCGACCGACTCCTCGCAGGTACGGCTCGTCACCGTGTGCCAGTCCTCGAGCACGAGAACGACCGGAGGGCAGTCGGAGAGCTCGTCGATGAGAAGCGGAATGCCCGTCTCGACGATCGCCCTCGGCCCGGCGCCGAACGCCCCGAGCGAGCGCCGGCCGACGGGGTCGTGGACGTCCTGAAGCGCCGTGACCACGTGACTCCACAGCCTTCCCGGGTCGGAGTCCTTCGGGTCGAGAGAGACCCAGGCGAAGGCGTGACGATCGGCGTCCGTCGCCGCCCACTGGGCCAGGAGCGTGGTCTTCCCGTACCCCGCAGGAGCGCAGACGAGCGTGAGCGTTCCCTCTCTGCCGCCGCGCAGCCTCTCGACGAGATCGGGGCGCTGAAGCAGGCCGTCCTTCACGTGTGGAGGGCGGAGCTTGGTCGAGACGATGTACGCCGCCTTGGGCGAGACGGCCTGATCCGCGGTCTTCGTACTGCTCGCCACGCGTGAACTCTCGCTTAATTGCGGAACTGGTGATAGTCCGAGTTCACCCGGATGAACCGCGCTGCTGGACGGTGACGCCGCGCCGAGCGCGCGTCATGCTGGATCTCTTTATGGCCACGCGAGACGAGGGAGCCGGTTCGACGACGTACGAGCTGCTCGTTCTCGGAGAGGTGAGCGACGATCTCATGGCCGACCTCGGCGCGCGCGAATTCGAGCGGTCCGGCGGCGAGACCGTGATCCTCGTGGACGTCATCGACCAATCGCACCTGCACGGCGTGCTGGCGTGGTTCCAGGATCGGAACATCGAGATCCGGAGGGTCAACCCGCATGTGAGTCGTCGCCGTGACGACCGTTCGGTGAGCTCGCGCGGCTCCAGTTCGCGATGACCTCGCTCTACCACTTCCTCTTCGTGCCGCTCACGCTCGGCCTCGCGCCTTTCGTCGCGGTCATGCAGACGCTCTGGTATCGCTCGGGCGACGAGGCGTGGCTGCGACTCGCGCGCTTTTTCGGGACGCTGATGCTGATCAACTTCGCGATCGGCGTCGCGACGGGCCTCGTGCAGGAATTCCAGTTCGGGATGAACTGGTCGGTTTACTCCGCGTTCGTCGGCGATGTCTTCGGTGCGCCGCTCGCGATCGAGGGCCTCGCCGCGTTCATGCTCGAGTCGACGTTCCTCGGCCTGTGGATCTTCGGCTGGGACCGGCTGTCGAAGCGGGTTCACCTCGCGACGATCTGGCTCGTCGCACTCGGGACCTGGGCGTCGGCCTTCTTCATCATCGTGGCCAACTCCTGGATGCAGCGCCCGGTCGGCTCGGACGTCGTCGACGGTCGCGCCGAGCTCACGAGCATCTGGGATCTCCTCTCCAACAGGCTCGCGCTGTGGGCGTTCGGGCACGTCGTGATGGTCGGGCTCACGACGGCCGCGGCCGTCGTCTTCGGCGTCGCCTGCTGGCACCTTCTCCACGGCCGCAACGAGAGCCTCTTCAGGAAGGCGGCGACGCTTGCGTTGATCGTCGGCGTCCCGATTTCCGCCGTCAACCTGTGGTGGGGAAGCCACCTGGGCATGGTCATCACCGACTACCAGCCCATGAAGATCGCCGCCAGCGAGGCCCTGTGGGAGACGGAGCAGCCCGCGTCGTTCTCCGTCTTCCAGATCGGCGGCTTCACGAAGGAAGACCAGACGCCGAGCTTCGACATCGAGATCCCCTACCTGCTCTCGTTTCTCGCCACCGGTTCCTTCAACGGCGAGGTTCAGGGCCTCAACCCGCTGCAGGAGCAGGCGGAGAGCGACTACGGGTCCGGGAACTACACGCCGCCGGTGGAGACGACCTTCTGGGCCATGCGGGTCATGGCCTACCTCGGCAGCCTCGTTTTCCTCGTGCTCGGGGTCGCCGCGTTCTTCTCCTGGCGCGGCACGCTCGAGCGGAAGCGGTGGCTGCTTTGGGCCGGCGTGTTCACGATTCCGCTCCCGTACATCGCGGCCCTCGCGGGCTGGGTGCTGACGGAGGTCGGGCGGCAGCCGTGGATCGTCTGGGGCCTGCTCCAGACCGGCGATGCGAACTCTCCGAGCGTCACGAGCACGACGATTGCGCTGAGCCTCGGCATCTTTGGCCTCCTGTACCTGCTGCTGACCGTCCTCAACTTCGTTCTCCTGCGCCGCTACGCGCGCCTCGACCCGCCTGAAGTCGGCGGGGACGGCGACGAGTTCGCCGCCCCGGCGGTGAGCTACTGATGGATCTCGAGACCTTCTGGTTCGTCCTGATCGCAGTCCTGTGGGCCGGATACTTCGCGCTCGAGGGATTCGACTTCGGCGTCGGCATGCTCCTGCCGTGGGTCGGACGCGACGCCGACGACCGCTCGACGATGCTGAGGACGATCGGGCCCGTCTGGGACGGGAACGAGGTCTGGCTCGTCGTCGCCGGCGGCGCAACGTTCGCCGCATTCCCGGGGTGGTACGCGACGATGTTCTCCGGGCTTCTACGTCGCGCTGCTCCTCGTCCTCTTCTTCCTCATCATCCGTGTCGTCTCGTTCGAGTGGCGGTCGAAGAGCGAGAACCCCCGGTGGCGGACGTTCTGGACGTGGTGCAACACGATCGGCAGCGTCGGTGCGCCACTCATCTGGGGAATCGGGCTCGCGAATCTCCTGAACGGCGTCCCGATCAACTCCGACGGAGACTTCGCGGGGAGCTTTTCGGACCTGTTCAGCGCGTACACCGTGGTTGCGGGACTCGCCTTCGTGCTCCTGTTCGCCTTCCACGGCGCCACCTTCCTGACGCTACGGACGACCGGGGCGCTGGCCGAGCGGGCGCAGCACGCGGCGAGGCGCCTTGCGGTTCCGGCCGCCGTCCTGGCCGCCGGGTTCCTCGCCTGGACGGTCGTCGTCGCGATCGACAGAAACGACAAGGATCTCTTCCCGCCCGCGCTCCCGGCTGCCGTCGGCATCGCCGCCCTCGCGCTCGCCGTCGTGTTCATCTCCGGACGGCGCTACGGGCGTGCGTTCACGATGACCGCGGTCGGCGCGATCGCCCTGGCCGCAACGCTCTTCACGAGCCTCTATCCCCGCGTCATGGTGTCGAACCCCGACTTCGCAACAGCCTGACCGTCGACGGCACCGCGCGTCGGAGTACTCGCTGAAGGTGATGAGCGTGGTGGCGCTGATCTTCGTCCCCCTCGTCCTTCTCTACCAGGGCTGGACGCTACTACGTCTTTCGCCGGCGGCTCGGCGGTGAGCAGGAT
>CAVRUF010000003.1:0-173874 GCA_963724315.1 uncultured Actinomycetes bacterium
ACACGCGCGCGAGGTTTCCGGGGATCCCGCCGCCGGTGATGTGGGCGAGCGCGCGGACGTCGGCCGCGGCGCGCAGGCGGCGAACCGGCGTCGAGGTACAGCGCGGTCGGCTCGAGCAGGAGATCGGCGTCGAAGTCGCCGTCGCCGATGAGCCGCCGCACGAGCGAGAACCCGTTCGCGTGCAGACCGGAGGAGGGGAACCCGAGCACGACGTCGCCGTCGGCCACGCGCGACCCGTCGACGAGCCGGTCGCGCGTCACGAGCCCGACGCACGTGCCCGCGAAGTCGAGCTCGCCCGGCCGGTAGACGCCGGGCATCTCCGCGGTCTCGCCGCCGAGCAGCGCGCAGCCGGCCTCGCGGCACACGTCGGCGGCGCCTTCCACCAGGGCGGCGACGTCGTCGAGGCTCAGCTGGTCGGACGCGACGTAGTCGAGGAAGAAGAGCGGCTCGGCGCCCGTCGTCAGCACGTCGTTGATGCAGTGCGCGGCGAGGTCGCGGCCGGCGTCGCGCAGGCGTCCGGCCTTGCGCGCGAGGACGAGCTTCGTCCCGACGCCGTCCGTGGACGCGGCCAACAGGCGGTCGTCGTCGAGCGCGAAGAGCCCGGCGAAGCCGCCGAGGCCGGACACGACCGCAGGCGTGCGCGTCGATTCCGCCGCGGCGCGCAGCCGCTCGACCACGGCGTCCGCCGCGGCGAGCGAGACGCCCGAGTCCTCGTAGCTCGCCACCGGGTCGGCATCGTAGCCCGCCGGAAGGAAACCTCCGCGAGGGCGCGAACCCTGCGGGCATGTCAACTCCGCCTCCGCCTCCTCCGCATCAGCAGCCGTACTACGGCTCCGGCGCTCCGCCCATTCCGTCGGTCAATGCCGAGCTCATCGTCTACATCCTCGCGCTCATCGCCGTCGGGCTCGTGGTGATCATCGACGACAAGACGCTCGTCGCCGCCAACTGGGTGAGCTTCGCCGGCATCGCGACCGCCGCGTACCTGATCTCCCGCGGCCTCGCGAAGATGCGCAACGTCACCGAGTAGCCGGTCGGGCTCGGCGGCACGTGCCTGAGCCGCACGGCCGCGCTGGACGGCGCCATGCGGCGTCCGCGTGCCGCGCCCGTATTCCCGATACGAGCGCGGCAGACGTCCTTGCCTGGGCACCGCCCATCGCACCCGTGCGACGAGGCCCGTTTCGCCAAGCCCTCCCCAGACGCGGCATGATGGCGGGCATGCCCGCGACGTCCGACCATCTCTGGGGCCATTTCACGAGCGCGGGGGCGGCCTCGAGCCCGATCGTGATCGACCGCGGCGAGGGCTGCTACATCTGGGACTCCGAGGGGAACCGCTACCTCGACGCGCTCGCGGCGCTCTACTGCGTGAACATCGGCTACGGCCCCTGGCCCGAGATCGCAGAGGCCGCGCGGGCCCAGCTCGAGCGGCTCCCGTTCTTCACGAACTGGGTCGGGTTCGCGACCCAGCCGTCGCTCGATCTCGCGGACAAGATCTCGGAGCTCGTCCCCATCGACGTCGGCCGGGTGTTCTTCTGCTCGGGCGGCTCGGAGGCGGTCGAGTCGGCGCTCAAGGTCGCGCGCCAGTACCACCGGCTGCGCGGCGAGCCGACGCGCTTCAAGTACATCACCCGCCGCAGCGCCTACCACGGCACGACGATGGGCGCGATCTCGATCAACGGGAGCCCGTCGCTTCGCTCCCAGTTCGAGCCGCTGCTCCCCGGCTGCCTGCGCGCGCCGATGCCGTACCGCTACCGCTGCCCCTACTGCGCGGAGCACTCGGCGTGCACGCTCCAGTGCGCGGACGAGATCGACAACATCATCCGCAACGAAGACGCGTCCACCGTGGCCGCGGTGATCCTCGAGCCGGTGCAGAACTCGGCCGGCTCGATCGTGCCGCCGCCCGGCTATTTCGACCGCGTCCGCGAGATCTGCGACGAGCACGGCGTCCTGCTCGTGGCCGACGAGGTCATCTGCGGCTTCGGCCGCGTCGGCGAGTGGTTCGGCTCGACCCGCTACGGGATCAAGCCGGACATGATGACCATGGCGAAGGGGCTGACCTCGGCCTACGCGGCGCTCGGTGCGCTGGTCGCGAGCGAGAAGGTGATCGAGCCGTTCTTCGCCGATCCCGCCTCGATGTTCACCCACGGGATCACGTTCGGCGGCCATCCGGTCGCGTGCGCGATCGCCCTCGCGAACCTCGAGATCATCGAGCGCGAGGACCTGATCGGCCACGTCCAGCGGATGACGCCGGAGTACCGGAGCGTCTTCGACAAGCTGGGCGAGGAGCACCCGATGGTCGGCGACGTCCGCGGCGACGGAGCGTTCTACTCCTTCGAGCTCGTGAAGGACAAGGAGACGAAGGCGACCTTCACGCCGGCCGAGCGGGACGTGCTGATCAAGCAGTTCTTCGTCCCGCGCGCACGGGAGCTCGGCGTCTACATGCGCGTCGACGATCGCGCCGAGACTGCGGCGCAGTTCTCTCCGCCTCTTGTTGCGGGCCGCGCCGAGCTGGATGAGTTCATGGGTGTGTTCCGCCAGGTGCTGGACGAGGCGTACGACCGCTTCGTCGTGAACGCGCCTTGACCAGGACGCTCCAGAACTTCGTCGCGGGCGACTGGGTCGACGCGACCGGCGAGGACGCGCGCACGGTCGTCTCCCCGGTCACCGGCGAGACGCTCGCCGAGGCGCCGAACGCGAGTCCCGGAGGATGTCCGGCGGGCGACGCAGGCCGCGCACGACGCGCAGCCCGCCTGGGCCGCGCTGTCGGTCTTCGACCGCGCCGAGGTGATGCACCGCATCGGCGACCTGCTCGAGGAGCGCAAGGAGGAGCTGGCCCGCTCGCTGACGCTCGAGAACGGCAAGCCGTACAAGGCCGAGGCGCTCGACGACATCCACGAGATGGCCGACAACTTCCGCTCGTCGGCCGAGGACGCGAAGCGGCTCGAGTCGTCGGTCATCCCGACCCAGGACGCGGCGAAGCGGATGTTCACGATCCGCGTTCCGAACGGGGTCTACGCGGCGATCACGCCCTGGAACTTCCCCGGGATGATCCCGGCCGAGCTGGTCGCGCCGGGCATCGCGGTGGGAAACACGTTCGTGGTGAAGCCGTCCGAGTGGACGCCGATCGCGATGGCCGACTTCATGCAGACGATGGCCGACGCGGGGCTCCCGGACGGGGTGGTCAACGTGATCTACGGCGGCGGCGACGTGGGCGAGCGGCTCGTCACCGATCGACGAACGTGAACGGGATCGCGTTCGTCGGCTCGCACACGACCGGCGAGAAGATCGTCCGCGCGGCCGGCCTCAAGCGGACGCTGATCGAGGCGTCCGGCAACGGGCCGGTGGTCGTGTGCGCGGACGCGGACCTCGAGCTCGCCGCGAAGGGCGCGGTCTACGGCGCGTTCTACTGCGCCGGCCAGGTGTGCGCGGCGACCGAGCGCGTGCTCGTCGACCGCTCGGTGTACGAGGAGTTCCAGGCGGCGGTCGTCGCGCGAGGCGGAGGGCTGGATCCTCGGCGATCCGTTCGACGACTCGACGCTGGTCGGCCCGATGCAGAACGAGCCGACCGCGCAGAAGATGGACGCGCACGTCGAGGACGCGGTGGCGAAGGGCGCCGAGGTCGTGCGTCGGCGGGTCGCGCGATTCGGGGCGGCCGACGGCGCTCTACTACCAGCCGACCGTCGTAGCGAACGTGGGGCGCGACACGCTCGTGAACCGCGACGAGACGTTCGGGCCGATCGTGCCGCTGATCTCCGTGGACGGCGACGACGACGCGCTCGCGGTCGCGAACGAGTCGCACCTCGGGCTCCAGGCGGCGGTGTACACGCGCGACCTGGCGCGGGCGTTCCGCTTCGCGACCGAGCTGCGGGTCGGGAGCGTCGTCGTGAACGACTCGACCATGTACTGGGAGACGCTGCAGCCGTTCGGCGGCGCGGCCGGAACGAAGACCGGGCTGGGGCCGTGTCGGCGGCCGCCATGCGCTCGAGGACATGACCGACCTGCGGACGATCATCCTGGACGTGGGCGGCTCGTAGCTCTCCCGGCCCGGCGGTGCTGCCGCGCTGCTGTTCACAACTCGGCACAAAGTCGGCACGGTTCGGTGCCAGACACGTGCGTATTTCCTCGATAGCGTGACCAGCGGGTCCGAGGGTGGTCACCCCCCACCCAGGGCGGGGTCGTCGCGCGCGAGTGACAAGGGGCGCTTGGAGCGCGATGATCGCCGGATGCGGCTCTGGATCTTGGGGGTCATCGCGGCAACGTGGCTGCTCGCGCTTGCCTACTACGGCGAGAGCGGCGGGATGGAATGCAACGACAGCTGCAGCGTGGGTCAGGGGCTTGCCGGGATCGCGGTCGTCGCGCTGCCGGTCGTGTTCGTCGTCGTGTTGATCGTCGTGATCTTCGGCAGCGCTTCGAGGCGTCTGAATCGCTAGAGCGGCTCGACCGGATCGCCCACACGGATGCGCCCGGGCTCGAGAACCTTGGCGAGCACGCCGAAGTCGATCGAGTCGCCGTCGCGGACGCCGCGGTAGTTCTTGATCGCCCGAAGCGTGTCGAAGTCGCGCCTGCCGGAATCGGGGTTGTGCGTCGTCGTCGCGCAGCGGCCGGTCTGCTCGACCACGCGGAGGAGCACGTCGCCGATCCGCACCTGCCCGCCGATCCACTCGTCCTCCTCGTGCGGCTTCGTGCCCGAGAGCGCGACGAGCATCCGGAAGCGTCGAGCGTCGAAATCGCCGTTCGTTCCGGCCTGCCGGCCGAGCTCTTCGACCGACGCGTCGCCGAGGATCGTGACCGGGCTCGAGTCGTAGCCCGTTCGGTCGTCGTCGACGCGGACGAGGCGCAGGAACTTGCCGGCGAAGTCGGAGAGCGCGTCCTCCCACGGTCCCTCGACGTAGCGGCCGCGCACCGGGCGGCCCCAGAACGGCGTCACCTTCTCGTCGCCGAGTTCCACCTCGCCGTCGACGACGCGGCCGTCGGGGAACGTCAGCGCCAGCCGCGATCCGGTCGCGTCGGACTCGGAGACGACCTGCACGAGCGGCCCGTAGTCGATCCCGCTGAACAGCCGGCCGTCCTCGTTCACGAGGAAGAAGCGGCGGTCGCCCGGAACGCCGTCGTTCTCCACGGAGATCTCCTCCGGGAACTGCAGCCTGAGCCCCTTCACGGGCGCGACCTGGAGGCGCGAGACGGCGATCACAGGCGCGTGGGCTCGAAGCGGTGCTTGGCGAGCGTGCGGTCGTCGGGCACCGCGGTCGGGTACTTGCGCGTGAGGCAGGCGCGGCAGAACGTCGCCTCGGGCCGGCGGGTCGCGGCCTGGAGCCCGTCCAGCGAGAGGTAGGCGAGCGTGGTCGCGCCGATCTGCTCGCGCACCTCCTCGACCGTCCGGTTGCCCGCGATCAGCTCCTCTTCGGTCGCCATGTCGATCCCGTAGAAGCAGGGGGAGATGATCGGCGGCGACGAGACGCGCACGTGCACCTCCTCGGCGCCCTCCTCGAAGAGCATCGAGACGATCTTGCGGGTGGTCGTGCCGCGCACGATCGAGTCGTCCACGACCACCACGCGCTTGCCGGCCACCTCGGCGAGCGGGTTGAACTTCGTCTTGATCCCGTGCTCGCGCAGCGCCTGGTCGGGCTGGATGAACGTGCGGCCGACGTAGCGGTTCTTGATCAGGCCCTCGTTGAACGGGATGCCGCTCGCCGCCGCGAAGCCGATCGCGGCGGGCGTGCCCGAGTCCGGGATCGGGATGACGATGTCGGCGGCCACCGGGGACTCCTCGGCGAGCCGCTCGCCCATCCGCACCCGCGCGCCGTGCAGCTCGACGCCGCGGAACTTCGAGTCGGGCCGGCCGAAGTAGATGAACTCGAAGATGCAGAGCGCGCCGCCCTTGTCCTCGGGCACGACCTGGATTCCGCGCAGCCCGTTCTCGTCGCAGACGACGAGCTCGCCCTGGCCGATCTCGCGCTCGAACTCGGCGCCGAGCAGGTCGAGCGCGCACGTCTCGGAGGCGATCACGAGGTCGTTCTCGAGCCGTCCGACGACGAGCGGGCGGATCCCCTGCGGGTCGCGGAAGCCGAGCAGCTTTCCGTCCGAGAGGACGACGGTCGCGTACGCGCCCTCGAGCTTGCGCATCGTCGCGGCGACGGCCTCCTCGATCGGCCGCTCGTCGTGGGCGAGGAACGCGGCGATGACCTCGGTGTCGGAGGTCGTGCGCAGCTTCACGCCCATCGCGTCGAGCTCGTCGCGCAGAGCGGTCGTGTTGACGAGATTCCCGTTGTGCCCGAGCGCGACGCGTACGCGCCGGGCCGCGCTGCACGACCGGCTGCGCGTTCGTCCAGTTCACCGACCCGGTCGTGGAGTAGCGGCAGTGCGCGATCGCCGCCTGGCCGCGCAGGCCCTGGAGGCTCTCCTCGGAGAAGACCTGGGACACGAGCCCCATGTCGCGCATCGCCGTCAGCCGGCCGTTGTCCGAGACCGCGATCCCGGCCGACTCCTGGCCGCGGTGCTGGAGCGCGAAGAGCCCGAAGTAGGCGAGCCGCGCGACGTCCCGGTCGGGCGCGTGGATGCCGAGGATGCCGCACACGGCTAGGCCGCCTTCCCGTGCTCGTGCGCCGCCGCGAGCTCGTCGAGCCGCGAGCCCGAGGATCGAGTCGCCGCCGACCACGCCGATCGGCCGCAGCGGCACGCCGTCGAGCCGCGCGACGTCCTCGGGCCGGCAGGTGACGACCGCACGGCCGCCGCCCTCGCCGAACCAGGTGACCGTGTCGCTCGTCGAGCTCGATCTCGGCGCCGAGCCCGGACCAGATCGCCAGCTCGGCGAGCGCGACCGCGAGGCCGCCGTCGGAGGCGTCGTGCGCGCTCGTGAGGATCGGGGTCGCGCCGGCGAGGAATGAGATCAGCGCCGTCTCGCGCTCGAGGTCGGGCCGCGGCGGACACCCGCGAACGCCGCCGAGGAAGCGCGCCTGGAACTCGGAGCCGTCGAGCGCGACCGGTGCGTCCCCGGCGAGCAGCACGACGTCGCCCTCCTGCCAGCGCGACGGAATCGTCCTCACGTCCTCGACCGTACCGACACAGCCGACGACCGGGGTGGGATCGATGGCGCGCCCGTCGGTCTCGTTGTAGAGCGACACGTTCCCGGAGACGACGGGAATGCCGAGCGCCTCGCAGGCGAGGGCCATCCCCTCGATCGCCTCGGTGAGCTCCCAGGCGACCTCCGGCTTCTCGGGATTGCCGAAGTTCAGGCAGTTCGTGATCGCGAGCGGCGTGCCGCCGGCGCAGGCGACGTTGCGCGCCGACTCGAGCACCGCGCTCATGCCCGCCGTGCGCGGATCGAGCGAGGCGGCGCGGCCGGGGCCGTCGAGCGACACCGCGAGCCCGCGCATCGACGGACGCAGGCGGAGCACCGCCGCGTCCAGTCCAGGACGGCGAACCGTGCGCGACCCGACGAGCTGGTCGTAGCGCTCGAACACGCGCCGGCGGCTGCGGATGTTCGGCGCGCCGAGCAGCTCGAGGAGCTGGAACGGCTCGGCCTGCGCGGGCGCGACCTCGACCGGCTCGGCCGGCTCGCGAGCCTCGGTCTCGAGCGGATAGCGCGGCGCCTCGTCCGTGAGGAACCGCGCCGGAATCTCGCCGACGGGCTCGCCGGCGTAGAAGCAGCGCAGCTCGCCGGACTCGGTGACCTCGCCGATCGCGGTGCAGGCGAGCTCCCAGCGGGCGCAGAGCGCCTCGACCTCGGCGAGCCGCTCGGGCTCGACCACGGCGACCATCCGCTCCTGGCTCTCGGAGATCATGATCTCGACCGGCTCCATCGCGGTCTCGCGCTGGGGCACGCGGTCGAGGTGGACGTCCACGCCGGCGCCGCCGCGGGCCGCCATCTCGGCGAGCGACGACGCGAGGCCGGCCGCGCCGAGATCCTGGAGCGAGACGCAGAGCCCGCTCTCGACGAGCGCGAGGCTCAGCTCGATCAGCTTCTTGCCGGTGAACGGATCGCCGATCTGCACGGTCGGACGCTTGTCGTCGTCCGCGTCGGACAGCTCCTGGCTCGCGAGCACGCTGGCGCCGCCGATGCCGTCCCGGCCGGTCGTCGCGCCGTAGAGGACGATCAGGTTCCCGGTGCCCGCGCGCGCGAGAGGCGAGGACGCGCTCCGCCGGGAGGACGCCGACGCACATCGCGTTCACGAGCGGGTTGGCCGCGTAGACCTCGTCGAACACCGCCTCGCCGCCGACCGTCGGAACGCCGACGCAGTTGCCGTAGTGGCCGATCCCCCCGACCGCGCGTCCGAACGCGAAGCCGGGGTCGCCGAAGCGGAGCCCGTCGAGGAGCGCGATCGGCCGCGCGCCCATGGCGATGATGTCCCTGAGGATCCCGCCGACCCCGGTCGCCGCGCCCTGGAACGGCTCGACCGCGGACGGGTGGTTGTGGCTCTCCACCTTGAACGCGACCGCCTGGCCGTCGCCGACCGAGACGACGCCGGCGTTCTCGCCGGGGCCCTGGAGCACGGCCGCGCCCTCGGTCGGAAAACGGCGCAGAAGGAGCGCCGAATGCTTGTAACCGCAGTGCTCCGACCAAAGGAGGGAGAACACCGCCAACTCGAAATCGTTCGGCTCGCGCTCGAGCAGCGCGCAGATCCGATCGAGTTCCCCGTCCGTCAGGCCGAGCGCGCGGTGGAGTGGTTGCTCCGCGACCGGGCTCAAGGCTCGTAGGTTAGCCGCGTCGTCGGCGCGACGCGCGGGCGAATCGCTAGCGTGAGGCCGTGGCGCGCGGCTACCTCCCCTTGCTCATCCTCGTGGCCGCGATCTGGGGCGCCTCCTACATGTTCATCAGCGTCGCCGTGGACGAGATCGACCCGATCCCGCTCATGGCGCTGCGCCTCCTGCTCGCCTCGCTCGTCCTGCTTCCGATCCTGATGATCCAGCAGGGCGGCCGCGGCGCGATCGCAGACCTCCGCGCCGCCGGCTGGGGGCTCGTCGTCCTCGGCGTCGTCAATACCGCGCTGCCGTTCACGCTCATCGCGTGGGGCGAGCTGCACGTGACGTCGTCGATCGCGGGAATCGCGAACGCGCCGGTGCCGATCTTCGTGGCGCTCCTCGCGATCAAGTACCGGCCGAGCGAGCGGGTCGCCGGCCTGCGTCTCGTCGGGATCGTCCTCGGCTTCGTCGGGGTCGCCGTGCTCGCGGGGCTCCACCCGGAGGGAGGCTGGTGGGCCGCGCTCGGAACGCTCGCGGTCGTGGCCGCGTCGTTCTCGTACGCGTGCGCGAACCTGTTCACGCAGAACCACTACACGACGACGAAGCCGCTCGTTCTCGTGACGGGCTCGTCCATCGCCGGCTTCCTGATCCTCTTGCCGCTCGCGCTCTTCCGACTGCCGGAGCAGACGCCGAGCGCCAAGGCGCTCGCGTCGGTCGCCGTGCTCGGGATCGTCGGCACGGCGTTCGCTCTCCTGCTCTTCTTCCGGATGCTCATGGCCTACGGCGCCTCGCGCACCGCGCTCGTCACGTACCTGATCCCGCCGTTCGCGGTCGCCTACGGCGTGACGATCCTGAACGACCCGCTGCCGCTGAACGCGATCCTCGGTCTCGCACTGATTCTGGGCGGGGTCGCGCTCGGTTCCGGCGCACTTTCGTTTCTCGCGCACGCGCGAGGCCGTCGCCGCCCCTCAGCGGCCCTGACGGCCCGGCTACACGAAACATCTGCGCATTGCAAGGTGGGCGTTCCGCTTGCAACCGAGCCGAAAAGCTGTTCTCATTGCGCGTCCCACCAGGAGAGGAGAGGGGAATGCGGAGACGCTTGGGGAGCCTTCGGGGCTTGTTGATCCTGCCGGCTCTCGTCCTGGTCGCCGCCCTCGCGCTGACAGGAGGCGCGGCGGCGATCACAGACGAAAACGGAGTGGAACAGGAGAGCCTGGTCGAGGTGACCGTTCCGAGCCGCGCAGCGCTCGATGCGCTGATCGCGACCGGAGCCGACGTGGCGGAGTACGTGCGCCACAACGAAGACGGCACGCTCACCACGCAGGTCTTGGCACCGACGAGGAGATCGCGGCACTCGCTGACGCGGGCTACTCGATCGGCGCCACGATCCAGGACTACAACGACTACCTCGCTCGGATGGCCGAGCGCCAGGCGGCGATCGACGCGTCGAATGCCGCCCAGAGGGCGGCCGAAAACGGCTCGACGTCGAGCGTCCAGAAGTTCGGGCTTCGCTCGATCGTCTTCGCGAAATGCCGCGCCCGAGGTGACGATCCAGCGGATCGACTACTTCCAAAACTACGCCGGCCGCTTCATGTCGGTCGAGGCGTTCGACGCGGGCCGACGGTGACTCCGGCACCGCCGGGCCGACGCTGGCCATGTCGTGGGCGGCCGACGACGGCGTCTACGCGCCGCCGATGAACATGAGCCGCTACATCGACGGGGATCCGACTCCCGACACGTACCTGTACCACCGCGTGACGATCCGGATCGGCGCCGTCGGCTCGACGACTCCGGTTCCGAAGACGGTGCGCGTCGCGACGAGCACGGTCGGCGAGCCTCCGGTCGTGGCTCCTGTCACCGAGTTCATCACGGGCAACCCGCAGGGCGAGCCGTTCCCGCTCGGGTTCCAGAGCCACTTCTTCGATCACTACATGGATCCGACCGAGGTCTACAACGCGTTCGAGACGATCGCGACGGAGTACCCGAACATCTCGCAGCTGATCTCGCTGCCGAACCTGACGACCGGGTACCAGCGCAAGTCGGCCGGCGATCATGTTCCCGACTGCGACGACGATCCAGGCCGCGGCCGTGCCGCGCGGGCGCGACCGCGCATCCGGCTCGCGTCGACGACGGGCGTCGCTGCCGGCACGGTGCTCAACATCGACACCGGAGCGAACCAGGAGTTCGCGACGGTCGCGTCGGTCATCACGCCGAACCCGGCCAGCCCGGCGCCGAACGTGAACCTGACCGCTCCGCTCACCCTCGCGCACGCGGCGGGTGCGACGGTGCTCCACGGCGCCGGGAACATCGGCATCGGCTCCGGCGGGGTCGCTCCAGCCGGCCGCGGTGGTTCTGACCGCGACGAAGTTCGGTCAGAGCGGCGGCAACCAGACCCGGGCGCAGTTCGTGAACCCGGGCGTCGCCGACTCGCCGCTCTCGGTCTCGGTCGTCCCGAACATCCTGGGACAGAAGGACGTGATCGTGAGCCTCGCGACCGACTCGGCCGGCAGGCTCTCGAGCACGGCCGCGCAGGTCGTCGCGGCGATCAACGCCAACCCGGCCGCAGCCGCCGAGCATGTCGGCGCAGACGTGGGCCGTCGAACGCGGGTGCGGGCATCGTCCAGCCGCACGCGCTCGTCAACACTGTCCGACTTCCTGAACGCTCCCGCGAACGTCCAGCGCGGTCCGTTCCGGATGAAGGTCCTCCGGATCGGCAAGCACCGTGACGGCTCGAAGACGGGTATCTACATCTACTGCCAGGAGCACGCTCGCGAGTGGGTCACCCCGCTCACGTGCTACGAGCTTGCGAAGCGGCTGACGGTCAACTACGCGACCGACGCCGAGACGAAGGAGTTCGTCGACAACCTCGACATCTTCATCGTCCCGTCCGTGAACCCGGACGGCGTCGCACCTGCTCGTTCTACGACTTCGCCAGCCAGCGCAAGAACATGCCGAACTACTGCGCGCCGGGGACGACGAACGCGATGCCGTCGGGCCGCAACGGCTGGGGCGTCGACCTGAACCGCAACAACTCCGAGTACACGCTCTTCGACGGGTACTTCGGCGCGTCGACGAACTGCACGAGCGAGATGTACGCCGGCCCGTCCGAGGTCTCCGAGATGGAGACGAAGAACTCGCACTGGGTCGTGGACACGTTCGACAACATCAAGTTCTCGATGAACACCCACAGCTCGGGCGGCTACTTCATGTGGTCGCCGGCGTCCTACGTCGGTGCCGGCCGCGTGACGGCGCCCGCCCCGAACATCGGGATCGAGGGCTACTTCTGGAAGGCGGCCGACACGACGCTGCGGCGCATCAAGGAGTTCCGCGGCACCGTGATCGACCCGCAGCAGACCGGCCCGGTCGCCGACGTGCTGTACTCGGCCGCCGGCAACTCGGCGGACGACTACTGGTACCGCAAGGGGATCATCGCCTACAGCTTCGAGGTGGGCGCTGACCGCGTTGCCGATGCCGCTGCTCAACATCGCGACCCCGGCGGGCGTGAGCGCGATCCGCGCGTCGACGACCGCGGGCATGACGGTCGGAAACGAGATCAGGATCGACGTCGGGAAGAACCTCGAGGTCCGGACGATCACGGGCATCGTGACTCCGAACCCCGCGAGCCCGGCGACGAACTCACCTGGACGCTCCGCTCACCGCTCCCGCACGTGGCCAACACGCAGCTGGCCACGCCCGGGACTTCCACCGGCTCGCACCGTCGGCGTCGGCTTCATGCCGAACTTCGCGGTCGAAGGCCAGTGGGAGGGCATGGAGTTCGCCAACGGCCACTACGGCCTGCTCGAGTGCGGCTCTCGAGTACCAGCGCGACCACGACGGCACCGACGTCCTCGATGATCACGCAGCCCGAGGGCGGCCCGACGGCGTCCCAGTCGCCGATCAGCGCGACGTTCAAGTGGGGCAACGAGCCGGCGGTCATCTACTACACGCTCGACGGCTCGACGCCGAACCTGAGCTCTCCGAAGTGGGAGGCCCAGGGTCCGCGGCGGCCGGGTGAGATCTTCACCTTCGACCACACGACCACGGTGAAGTGGATCGCGGTGGACATCGTCGGCAACACCTCCGACGTGCAGTCCGCCACGTTCGCGATCGACACCGATGCTCCGGAGACGACCGCAACGCTGTCGCCGGCGCCTCAGAACGGCTACTACCGCGCTCCGTTCGTGTCCCTCGTCGCCGACGACAACATCGACGGCGGCGGCTCGGGGATCGCGTCCACGGAGTACAAGCTCGACGGTGCAGCCGACTGGTCGGTCTACTCCGGGCCGTTCCAGGTCACGGCGGACGGGCCTCACACGCTCGACTTCCGCTCGACCGACAACGCCGGGAACGTGGAGGACACGCAGTCCATCGCGTTCACGGTGGACTCAACGCCTCCGACGGTGGCGCTCACCACGCCGCCGGACGGGGCCACCTACACGCTCAACCAGCTGGTCAAGGCGTCCTACCTCTGCTCTGACGGGCAGTCCGGACTCCTGTCCTGCGTGGGCACGGTGGCGAACGGCGCCTACATCGCCACGAACACGCTCGGCCCGAAGACCTTCACGGTCACCGGGACCGACCTGGCCGGCAACACCACCACGGTGAGCCAGACCTACAACGTGTTCTGGCCCTTCGACGGCTTCGAGGATCCGCTCGATGCGAAGCCGGGCAAGTACGTCGAGGAGAAGGCGGGCGACGACATCGACGTCATCTTCTCCCTGGGCGGCGATCGCGGGATGAACATCCTCGCGATCGGCTCCCCGTACTCGCAGAAGGTGAACTGCTCCGACTACACGCCCGCGAAGGGCTGCGGGAAGGCCAAGCGGCTGAAGAGGCACTGCTGGCCCGCCAGCAGGGCGAGGACTTCGGTCCGCTCAAGTACGACAAGAAGAAGAAGCGGTACTCCTTCGAGTGGGAGACCGACAGGAGCTGGAGAGGCACCTGCCGGATGCTCGTCGTGCAGCTCACGGATGGCTCCGTCCACTCCGTGGTTGTGAAGTTCAAGTAGGGCAACCGCTGACGTAGCGTCGAAGAGGGCCCCGGCATCGCGCCGGGGCCCTCGTTCTTTATGCTCGGCCGCATGGAGCTCATCCACACCTGCTACCGCATCACCGACGTCGACCGCTCGGTCGCCTTCTACACCGCGCTCGGGTTCGAGGAGCGGCGGCGGATGCCGATCCGCGAGGAGGCGATCAACGTCTTCATGGGCCTTCCCGGCGACGGCGACCGGCTCGAGCTGACCTACAACTTCGAGATCCCCGAGGGCGGCTACGAGATCGGCACCGGCTACGGCCACATCGCCGTCTCCGTGGACGACCTCGACGCGACGCTGGCCGCGCTCGGCCGAGCAGGGCATCGAGCCCGAGCGGCCGCCGTACACCGTCCGCGAGGGCGGCTCCCGGCTGTGCTTTGTGGGCGATCCCGACGGCTACCGGGTGGAGCTCATCGAGCGGGCGTAGGTTTCACGATCCACTACGCGGGGTTCGTTGAAAAACCGACCGAACCTAGATCTTCGCGCTCTGCGGGCGTGATCTCGAACGGCGCTCCGGCTTCGGCGCCGATGACGAGCACGATGGCTCCATCGGTCAGAGCCGTCGCGGATCGACGGGTGGCCACGTCGAGAGCGCTGACGAAGGTTCCTGCCGGGGCATCGACCTCCGATCCGTCGACGACGAAGCGGGCCGCCCCTGCATGGACGAAGTACAGCTCTTGATGCTGCTCGTCACTCGGATCCGCGTGGTCGTGTTCACCGATGATGGTGTCGCCTGCTCGTGCCGCCGTGTATGCGTTGATACCAAACGCCGTGATGCCGAAGTGATTGCGGATCGGCTGCCATGCCGCGTCGGAGTACGACACCTGCCCACCGGGGATGCTCTTGAGCGTGGAATGTGTCGGCTGTGACATGTGCGTCACCCTACCGACCGTGGATCGTCAACTCGCGAACGTACGATTCCTAGACGGTTATCGCGTCGAGCTCATCGAGCGCGGCGTCTGGTGCAGCCGTCAACGATGACGCGATCAAGGGAGTCGACGTGAACTCAGACCAAAGGACGGCACGGGTCGCCGGGGTGCTCTTCCTCATCACCTTCGCCACCTCGATCCCGGCGCTGTATCTCTTCCAGCCTGTTCTCGACGACCCCGCCGCGTTTGTCGCCGGCACCGGCGGCGACAACAACGCCGTCTTCTTCGGAGCGTTCCTGGAGCTGCTCCTCATCGTCGCGAACGTCGCCAGCGCCGTGGTGCTCTTCCCGGTGCTCAAGCGGCAGAACGAGATGCTCTCGCTCGGCTATGTCACGGCTCGTCTCATGGAAAGCGCATTCATCGCCATCGGCCTCGTCAGCGTCCTCGCGGTCGTGAGCCTGCAAGAGGACGCTACGCCGGATGCGGGCGCGGTCGCCGTGGCGCTGGCCGCGATCAAGGACTGGACGTTCCTGCTCGGGCCCGGCTTCATCGTCGGCATCGGGAACGGGCTGATCCTGGGCTACCTGATGTACACGTCCGAGTTGGTGCCACGGCGCATGGCCGTGCTCGGGCTCGTCGGAGGCCCGCTCATCTGCATTTCGGGGATCGCGGTGCTGCTCGACGTCATCGAGCCGGGCAGCCCGGGGCAGGCGATTGCGACAATCCCGGAGTTCCTGTGGGAGCTGTCGCTCGGCATCTACCTGACGTTCAAGGGATTCAGGCCGTCGTCTCCGATCCTCGCGGGTCCTGCCGGCTCCGCCACGCAGACGCTCTGATCGCGTCCGGCCTGCAAGTAGCTTTCTTTCGAGCCTGAGCAGTATGCTCCCCGCCTGCACCTAGGCGGCTGAGACCGCCGTCTATTGCCGAGAAATCCAGAGGGAGGGGAAGAAACATGTCGGGACTCTCACGACCGTTGACGCGTACCCGCGTCCGGGTGCTCGCGATCATCGCCTTCGCAGTGGCGGCGATGGTGCCCGCGAGCGACGCGGTCGCGCCGGTCGGGCAACGGTCACGGCCACGGCCATGGCCACGGCAACAAGCACAAGAGCTGCGAGAAGCGCGACAACAACACGTACAAGAAGATCCTCCAGTGCGTCCGGCTCAGCGAGGTGCGCGAGCACCAGTGGGCGCTCCAGCGGATCGCCGACCGCAACGACGGGAACCGCTTCGCCGGGTTCGCCGGCTACGACAGGTCGGTCGACTACGTCGTCAAGACGCTGAAGCACGCCGGCTACAAGCCGCAGGTTCTGCGCGTTCGACTACCTCGCGTACGAGGAAATCGGCCCATCGGCGCTCCAGCAGACCGCGCCCGGGCACGGTCACCTACGTCGAGGGCACCGACTTCGGGGCGATCACCCAGTCCGACCCCGGTGACGTCACCGCGGCGGTGACGGCGGTCGACCTGCAGCTCGGGCTCGGCAACACGTCGACGAGCGGCTGCGAGGCGGCCGACTACGCGGGCTTCCCGGCGGGGAACATCGCGTTGCTCCAGCGGGGCACGTGCACCTTCGAGCTGAAGGCCGAGAACGCCGCCGCCGCCGGCGCGGTCGGGATCGTGATCTTCAACCAGGGCAACACGGCTGCTCCCGACCGCAACGGCATCCCGGCCGTGACGCTCACGGCGAACAACACGAGCGGCATCCCGGTGCTCGGCACCACGTACGCCCTCGGCGCGACGCTGGCCGGCACGGCCGGCCTCCGGATGCGGGTGTTCGCCAACACGCTCCGCCAGATCCTCCCGACCTACAACGTGATCGCCGAGAAGAAGGGCAAGAACGAGAACAACGTCGTGATGGCCGGCGCGCACCTCGACTCGGTGCTCGCGGGACCGGGCATCAACGACAACGGCTCCGGCAGCGCGGCGATCCTCGAGGTCGCCGAGCAGCTCGCGAAGCTACAAGCCGCAGAACACGCTGCGCTTCGCGTGGTGGGGTGCGGAGGAGAGCGGGCTCGTCGGCTCGACCAACTACGTCAACAGCCTGAGCCAGGCCGAGCAGGACCGGATCGCGCTCTACCTGAACTTCGACATGATCGGCTCTCCGAACTACATCTTCATGACGCAGGACGCCGACCAGTCGAGCTTCGTCGCACCGGTCGCCGTTCCGGCCGGCTCGGTGCAGATCGAGGATCTCTTCGAGTCGTTCTACACGCTGAAGCATCGAGCCGTACGACGACGCCGAGTTCAGCGGACGCAGCGACTACCAGGCGTTCATCCTCAACGACATCCCGGCCGGTGGCCTCTTCACCGGGGCGGAGGGTGTCAAGACCGCCGAGCAGCAGGCGATCTGGGGCGGAACCGCGGGCGCGCAGTTCGACCCGTGCTACCACCAGGCCTGCGACACGTTCGCAAACAACTCGAACCACGCGCTCAGGGTCAATGCCGACCTGATCGGGTTCGCGATGCTCACGTACGCGTACTCGACCGAGACCGTGAACGGGGTACCGGGGAAGGATGTCCCCGGTCACTTCCACATCCCGGCTCCGGCCGGCTCGCAGGGCACCTTCGTTCCGTAGCCCGTACCGCAGGACAAAAGGGGGCGGCCGGACCGGCCGCCCCCTCGTCTGCCGTGCGCTGATCGAACGCCCCTAGAGCGCGCGCTCGAGCTCGAGCTCGTCTCGGATCGGGATGCCGTCGTTCCCGAACCTCGGGATCTCGGGCTTCAGGTCGCGGGACTTCGCGACCGCGTCGCGATGCAGCGCTGTGAGGACGAATCCGCGCCTCTGGTAGAAGCGGAGCGCCGGGAGATTGTCGTTCGTGGTCACCAGCCAGACACGGCGGCAGCCGGCGCGGCGCGCGGCCTCGGCGACCGCTTCGAGCAGCGAGGTGCCGACGCCCCGTCCTTCGACCAGGCTGTCGATCGTGACGAGCTCGCACCCGTCTTCGCCGAGAGCGTACGTCGCCAGGCCCAACGCTCTCGCCGTGCTCGTGCGCGACGAAGCCGGGAAGCTCGTGAGGCGTGTGGACGACACCGTGGCCGACGACCGTCTCGGCGCCCCAGCGGTCGCGGATGAGCTCGGTGACCCAGCCGCGGTCGGTCTCGTCCAGGGAACGGATCTCCACGCGCTGCTACCCCAGCGCAGCGCGGAGCCGTTCGCCGAGCAGGGCAAGGCGCTCGACCGGCTCGTTGCTGAACACGAACCGGACGTGGCGCGGCGCGACCGTGTCGCCCCAGGCGGTCATAGGCGTCGCGGCGACCTTCTGCTCGAGCAGCCGCCGCGAGAGCTCGGGCGCATCGATGCCGCCGGCCTCGGCGTCGAGGAGCGCCGACCAGCCGCCGTGCGCAGGGACGAGCGGCAGCCCCTCGCACTGGCGCAGGATCTCCTCGTGGCGGCGCTCCCACTCGACGACCGCCGCGCGGACGTCGTCGTCGCCGAGCCCGAGCGCCGCCGCGGCGCCCATCTGCCCGAAGCCGCCGACGCAGACGCCGTTGTAGATGTGGACGAGCGCGAGCGTCGGCGCGAGCCCGGCGTTGGCGACCATCCAGCCCACGCGCCAGCCGATCATCCGCTGCTCCATCGAGACCGAGCCCAGGGTCACCGTGCGGTCGCGCATCCCGTCGAACGCCGACGGTACGACCACCGGCCGCCCTCCGAAGACGATCGCCTCCATGAGCATCCAGTAGAGGAGCGTGACGTCGCGCTCGCGGCAGATGTCCGCGATGGCCGCCCACTCCTCGTCGTTCGCCACCCAGCCACTCGGCATCGACGGGTTCATGACGAAGAGCGCCCGCGTGCGCTCCGAGACCGCCGCCTGCAGGGCGTCGAGATCAAGCCGCCAGCCGTCCGGGTCGCCGCGCAGCGGCACGAGCCGCGGCACGGCGCCGACGAGGCGCACCCGCTGGAGCATCCCGGCGTAGGTCGGGTCGGTGAGGATCACCTCGTCGCCGGGGTCGGTGAGCGCGAGCAAGGCGTTGAGCATGTTGTCGCCCTCGCCCTGCGTGATCACGATCTCCCCGTACGGGTCGTATTCGGGGCCGCCCCGGCGGCGGATCAGGCCGGCCACCGCCTCCTTCATCTCGTCGAGCCCGGAGAAAGGCAGGTACGAGTTGGCCTCGTCGCGGCCGACGGCGGCCCGCGTCACCTCGACCGCGTCGGGATGCGGCGGCACGTCGGTGTCGAGGTTCTCCAGGCGCAGAACGTCGGGATCCGCGCCGGCGGCCGCGGCGACGCGATCGATCCCGAAGCCCGGGATGCCTTCGAGCCGGTGTCCCATGCGGCGATCTTCTTCGGCCGGACGGGCGCGCGCAAGCAGGTCGCAGGCGCGCGACCCGATCACCTGACGATGGGTTGGATGCAGGCGACCTCGACGCGCATGCCGTCCGGGTCGAAGACGAAGAACTCGTAGAAGTCGGGCAGGTCGCGATCCTGCTCGGGAGGGAAGTGAACCCGCGCTCCCATCGCGAGGGCGCGCTCGTACGCCGCGTCGACCTCGGCTCTCGTCCCGACGTAGAACGCGATGTGCTCGAGGCCGACGTCGTGGTAGCGGTACTCGCCGCCGTCGGCGGGCCGCAGCCCGAGAAACTGGAAGCCGAACCGCAGGTACACGACCTCCTCGGTCCCCCGGTAGCTCATGTACCGCGATTCCTCGACCAGTCCGAACGGGCCCAGCAGCTCCAGGTAGAAGGCGAGCGACTTCTCGACATCGCGGACGGCCAGATCGACGTGATGGATTCCGAGCCCAGGCATGCGTCCTCCTCGGTCTTGCGTGAGACCGCGAGTCTACGACCGTCGCGGCGCTCGATCTACGCCCCCGGGCGTCCAGTAGAAGTCGGCGCCCGCGGCCTGCGGCTCGGCGACCCGGTCGAGCTGCTCGCGCGCCTTCGCCTGGTCGATCCGCATGACGAGCGCGACCTCGGCCGTGGCCAGCGGCTCGCCCGCCCAGCGGAGGACTTCCGCGACGCTCTCGGGCCTCGGACGGCGGGTGAGCTCGGGAGCCAGGTTCGCGATCGCGGCCTCGTACTCCTCGACCGGCGTGAAGCCCGGGACCGCGATCATTCCGCCGTCCGGGCGGGCGATCTCGTAGCTCGGAGCGGTGTAGCGGCGCTGCGTCGCCGGGCCCCCGAGCTTGTGGTCGAGGGCCCGCGCCGCCGCGCAGGGACGGCGTGCGGCCGCGGCGTCGGCCTCGAGCGCTTCGGCGACGGCCGCGTGCTTCTGCCAGGCGTCCAGCTCCGCCGGGTCGATGCCGACATCCTGCGCCGCCGCCGCGATGAGCTCGGGCTCGTCGAGGAGGCCGCCGAGCATGGTGCGTATGCGTAAGCGCCGCAGCAGCGGCTCCTCCAAATCGGGAGCGTTCAGCCGCGTCGCCACGACCGCGAGGCACGCCGGCTCCGAGGAGGCGGGACGCGGATACGGCGCGGGGTCGATCGGCATCCCGTAGCGGCGCTGGAGGTTCGGCGCGCCCTCGGCGAGCTTCTCCGCCTCACCGGGCTCGCGGGTCAGCACGATCATCCGCGTCCGCCAGACGAGCTGGTCGCCGTAGTGCCAGCGCAGGCGGTAGCGCGCGGGCTCCCCCGAGAAGGCGAACGGGCACGCCGGGTCGGTGAAGTGTGTGATCTCGAGCTGCACGGGCGGCTAGAGGTCTGCGTACGGCACGCCGGTCATGTACTTGAAGCCCGAGTCGACCGCGAGCGTGACGACGACGGCGTCCGGGCCGAGCTGCTCGGCCAGCCGAAGCGCGCCGACGACGTTCGCGCCGGTCGAGACGCCGGCGAAGACGCCCTCCTCCTGCGAGAGCCGAAGCGTCATCTCGACCGCCTCGTCGTCCTCGATCGTCCAGACCTCGTCGGCCGCGGCGGGATCCCAGTGGGGCGGGATGCCCCCGGTCCAGCCCTGCATCGCGAACGATCCCTTCGGCCCGCCCGTGATCCCCGGCGAGCCCGCCGGCTCGAGCGCGACGACGTAGACGCTCGGGGTTGCGCTCCTTCAGCGCCCGCGAGACGCCGATCAGCGAGCTCGCGGTGCCGATGCCGTGGCAGAACGCGGTTACGCGGCCCTTGGTGTCGTCCCAGATCTCGCGGCCGAGCATCGCCTTGTGGCCGGGGATGATGTACGGGTTGCGGAACTGGTCGGTCGCGTACGTGCCCGGCTCGCGCGGCCAGCTCGGCGGCGCGGTCGACCATGTTGCCGATGTCCTGGGCGGTCGGGCGGCCCTTGCCTTCGACGGCCGTCGATCACCTCGAGCTCCGCGCCGAGGGCCCGCATGAGCTGCAGCCGCTCGTCGCTGAAGCAGTCCGAGATGACGATCCGCGCGGGGTAGCCCTTGGCGGCGCAGACGAGCGCGAGCGCCGGGCCGGTGCTGCCGCCCGTGTACTCGATCGACCGTGGTGCCCGGCGTGAGCAGGCCGTCGCGTTCTGCGCCCTCGATCATCGCGAGCGCCATCCGGTCCTTCATCGAGCCGGTCGGATTCAGGTACTCGAGCTTGATCCAGAGCTCGGCGCCGTTGGCCGGCGCGAGCCGGTTGAGGCGGACGAGCGGGGTCGATCCGATCGTGTCGAGGATGGAGCTGCCGGCCACGGCGCAACTGTCGCATTTCGTTGCGCTTTCGTGCGTGTTTCGGCGCATTTCGTGCGCCTTTCGTGCGGATTCGCCGCCTACCCTGGACGTATGGCTGCGAAGGCGACAACGGCGTGGGGTGAGACGACGGTCCTCGAGCAGGTCGACCTCCCGCAGTCGTCCGGCGACAAGGAGTTCACCTCGGTCGTGCAGCTCCTCGCCGGGGCGGACGGCGCGCGCTACGTCCGCTTCGCGTACACGACCGACGGTGTTGCGCGGCGCGGCCCGGTGACCCTGCGGGAGGAGGACGTGGCGCGCCTGCACGCGGGGCTCCGCGACCGGCCGGAGCTGGCCGCGGCGCTCGGGATCCCGGCGGCTGCGAAGCGAGGAGGTGGTCGGTTGAAGCTGCGGTGAGCGAAAAACCCGGGAGGGCTTGGCGACTAGGCCAGCGGCGAGCATGCGCGTGCGAGCCGCGTCGACGAGCGAGGCGAGGATGAACGCCCCGTCGCCGGAGCCGAGCAGCGGATCGACCGCGTGCTCGGGGTGGGGCATGAGGCCCATGACGTTCCGCTCGGCGTTGAGGACGCCGGCGACGTCGGCGAGCGCGCCGTTCGGGTTCGAGTCCGGCTCGTAGCGCAGGACGATCTGACCGTTCGCCTCGAGCTCGGCGAGGAGCTCGGGCGGCGCGTACCAGCATCCGTCGCCGTGCTTGACCGGGATCGTGAGGAGCTGGCCTTCCGTGCAGCGCGACGTGAACGGTGTCTCGAGCTGCTCGACCCGGACGGGAACGTCGCGGCAGACGAAGCTCAGAGACGCGTTGGGACGGAGGACGCCTGGCAGAAGGCCGGCCTCGCACAGGATCTGGAACCCGTTGCAGATCCCGAGCACCGGTCCGCCCTCGGCGGCGAACTCGGCGACGGCACGCATCGCGGGCGAGAAGCGGGCCATCGCCCCTGCGCGCAGGTAGTCGCCGTAGGAGAACCCGCCCGGGAGGACGACCGCGTCGAGCTCCGGGAGCTCCTCGTCGCCGTGCCAGACGAGCTCCGAGTCCGCGCCGAGCGCCGCGAGCGCCCAGGCCGCGTCCCGGTCGTCGTTCGAGCCGGGGAAGACGATGACGCCGATCCGCGGGCGAAGCTCGGTCATGCGCCGTTCTCCATCGAGATCTCGTAGCTCTCGATCAGCGCGTTCACGAGGAGCTGTTCGCACATCCGCTCGACGGCGGCGCGGGCCTCGTCCTCGCTGCCTGCGGGAACCTCGACGTCGATCACGCGGCCGATCCGCGCCTCGTCCACCTCGAACCCGAGATGGCGCAGCGACGTCACGACCGCCTCGCCCTGCGGGTCGAGGATCCCTGCCTTCGGCCGGACGAGCACGGTCGCCTTCACGCGAGCGTCCCGTTCGGGTCGGCGAGGTAGGCGTCGAAGGAGAGCTCGGTCAGGCGCTCGAACGCCTCGACGTAGCGTGCGCGCGTTCCTGCGACGACCTCGGCGGGAAGCTCGGGGCCGGGGTCGGTCTTGTCCCAGCCGAGCGTCTCGCAGTAGTCCCGGACGAACTGCTTGTCGAACGAGGCCTGGGCGCGGCCCGGCTCGTACTCGTCCGCGGGCCAGAAGCGGGAGGAGTCCGGCGTGAGCGCCTCGTCGCCGACCACGAGCCGGTTGTCCTCGTCGAGGCCGAACTCGAACTTCGTGTCCGCGAGGATGATCCCGCGCGCGGCGGCGTGCTCGGAGCCGAAGCGGTACAGCTCGAGCGCGACGCGCTCCACCTCGGTGAGCAGCTCGGCGCCGATCATCACCGCCGCCTGGTCGCGGCCGATGTTCTCGTCGTGCCCCTCCTGCGCCTTCGTCGCGGGGGTGAAGATCGGCTCGGGCAGCTTGTCCGACTCCTGCAGCCCCTCGGGAAGCCTGTGCCCCGAGGTGGCGCCGGTCGCGAGGTAGTCCTTCCAGCCGGAGCCGGTGATGTAGCCGCGTACGACGCACTCGATCGGAAGCATCCGCAGCTTCCGCACCTCGGTCGAGCGGCCGTCGTCGCGGAGCGAAAGGACGTGGTTGGGAACGATGTCGCGCGTCCGGGCGAACCAGAACGCCGAGAGCCCGGTGAGCACGCGGCCCTTGTCCGGGATCTCGGTCGGGAGCACGACGTCGAAGGTCGAGATGCGGTCGGTTGCCACGAGCAGGAGGCGCCGCGCGTCCAGCTCGAAGATCTCGCGAACCTTGCCGCTCGAGAGCCAGGTGCCCGCGCAATCCATGGTGTCCTCAGACAATCGCCTTCTCCTTTTCGGTCGTGAGCGCCGCGAGGCGTTCGAACAGGACGTCGATGTGGCGCAGGGCGTCGGCGAGGTCGAACGCCGCCGCGATCCCTTCCGGCGCCGAGGCGGTCCGCGATCTCGGGGTCGGCCTCGACGAGCGCGCGGAAGTCGCAGCTCCTCGTCCCAGGCCTGGAGCGCGTTGCGCTGGACGAGCCGGTACGCGTCGTCGCGGGTCAGCCCCGCGGCGACGAGGGCGAGCAGCACGCGCTGGCTGAACACGAGGCCGTGCGACGCGTCGAGGTTTCGCCGCATCCGCTCGGCGTCGACGACGAGCCCGTCGGCGAGCCACGCGAAGCGGTCGAGCATGTAGTCGAGCGCGAGGAACGCATCCGGGACGACGACGCGCTCGGCGCTCGAGTGCGAGATGTCCCGCTCGTGCCAGAGCGCCACGTTCTCGAGCCCGACGAGCGAGGCCGCGCGCACGATCCGCGCCAGCCCGCAGAGCCGCTCGGCGACGATCGGGTTGCGCTTGTGCGGCATCGCGGACGAGCCCTTCTGCCCGGAGCGGAACGGCTCCTGGACCTCGCGCACCTCGGTGCGGGCGAGGTGGCGGATCTCGGTCGCGAACCGCTCGAGCGACGCCGCGGTCACCGCGAGCGCGGAGAGCAGCTCCGCATGCCGGTCGCGCGGCACGACCTGCGTCGCGACCGGCTCGACCTCGAGCCCGAGCCGCTCGCAGGCGACGCGCTCCATCTCGGGATCGCCGCCGCCGTACGTGCCCACCGCGCCGGCGATCTTGCCGACGCGCATCCCTTCGAGCGCGCGCTCGAGCCGCACCCGGTCGCGCGCCAGCTCGAACGCCCAGCCGGCGAGCTTCGCGCCGAACGTGGTCGCCTCCGCGTGGACGCCGTGCGTGCGGCCGACGCACGACGGTCGCGCGATGCTCCTCGGCCCGGCGGATCGACCGCGGCGAGCGAGCGGTCGATGCCGTCCAGGAGGAGCGCCCCCGCGTCGCGAACCTGCAGCGCGAGCGCCGTGTCGAGCACGTCCGAGGAGGTCAGTCCGTAGTGGAGCCAGCGTCCCGCGGGGCCGAGCCCTTCCGCGGTCGCGTCCACGAACGCGGCGAGGTCGTGCTGCGTCTTCTCCTCGATCTCGCGCACGCGCTCGGCGCGTCGGCGGCACGGCGTTCGCGCGGATCTCCGCGACGTCCTCCGCGGGGATGGCGCCGACCTCGACCCAGCCGTCCAGCGCCGCCAGCTCGACCTCGAGCCAGCGGGCGAGCTTGCCCTCGTCCGACCAGATCGCCTGCATGGCCGGACGGGAGTAGCGCGAGATCACGCGATCGATTCTAGGAGATCACGGGCTGAGTCGGGCCTTCGCCCGAGCCGCCGCTTACCGTGCCGACGCCGATGAAGATGAAGAAGCAAGACCGCGAAGGCGATCGCGATCCAGCCGAGCACGATCCCGGCCGTCGCAAACCCCTCGCCGCCGACCTGCGGATCGCGGGCCATCTCCTTCCGCGCGCTGTATCCGAGGATGAGCGCAGCGACGCCTCCGATGAGCGGCAGGAAGGAGAACGCGCCGATGCCGCAGACCAGCGACGCGATCGCGGTACCGCTCACGTTGTGCCGGAGAGGTTGGAATCTCGGTCACGTGGCGTCGATTTTACTCGGGGCGCTGGCTGGTTCGTTCGGCGCCTCGGGGTAGCCGCCGCCCTGGCCGAGGATCTTCGCGGCGAGGATCGCCGCGTTCTTCGCGCCGTCGAGCGACACGCAGGCCACGGGTACTCCGGGCGGCATCTGGACGATCGCGAGGATCGCGTCGAGTCCGCCGGCAGCGGTCTTCGAGCTCGTCAGCGGGACGCCGATCACCGGCAGGTCGGTGTTCGCCGCGACCGCGCCCGGCAGCGCCGCCGACATCCCCGCCGCCGCGATGATCACCCGCGTCCCCCGCATCGCCGCCGTCGCCGCGTAGTCGGCGACCTCGCGCGGGTTGCGGTGGGCCGAGAGCACCTGCAGCTCGTTCGAGATCCCGCGCGCGTCGAGCTCGTCGATCGCGCCCTGCATCCGCTCGCGGTCCGACTCCGAGCCGATGAGGATCGCGACCAGCGGGCCCTGCTCGAAATCGTCGATGACGGACAACGGACTCGGTGCCGGCTCGGTGGGTGGGGTCAGATCGGTTTCAGCTCGTGACATGGATTGCGGCCTCCGCGATGTCGCGCCGGTACTGGGCGTCTGGGAGTTGGATGCAGCCGGCGGCGTCGTAGGCGCGGCCGCGGGCGTCGGCGAGCGTCTCCCCGAGCCCGGTGATGCCGAGCACGCGCCCGCCGGCGGAGACGAGGCCGCCGTCGCGAAGCGCGGTTCCCGCGTGGAAGACGAGCGCTCCGGCCGCCTCGGCGTCGTCGATCCCGCCGATCGGCGCGCCGGTCACGAGGCGCGTCCGGGTAGCCGGGCGAGGCGACGACGATCGTCACCGCCGCCCGCTCGGGCTCGGACAGCTCGACCCCGGCGAGGTCGCCGCTCGCGGCGCGCACGAACGGCTCGAGCAGGTCGTCGCCGATGACCGGGAGCACGGCCTGCGTCTCGGGATCGCCGAAGCGGCAGTTGAACTCGAGCACCCGCGGGCCGTCCTCGGTGAGCATGAGCCCGGCGTAGAGGAGCCCGACGAACGGCGTGCCGCGCCTGGCCAGCTCGGCGAGCACGGGCTTGTGGATCCGCTCCACGAGCTCGGCGGTCTCGTCGGCGCCGAATCCTGGAACGGGTGCATACGCGCCCATGCCGCCGGTGTTCGGGCCTTCGTCTCCGTCGAGCAGCCGCTTCGCGTCGCGCGCCGACGGCAGCGCGAGCGCCTCGGCTCCGTCGGTGAGCGCGAACACGGAGAGCTCGTCGCCCTCGAGCAGCTCCTCGACGACGACGCTGCCGCCGAACGCGCGGGCCTTGCGCCAGGCGTCCTCGGCCTCGTCCTGCGTCCGGCAGACGAAGACGCCCTTGCCGGCCGCGAGGCCGTCGGCCTTGACCACGCACGGCGCGCGCGGCAGGTCGAGATCGGCCGCGGTCGGAACGCCGGCGGCGCGCATGACCTCCTTCGCAAACCTCTTCGAGCCCTCGATCCGGGCGGCCTGCGCGCCCGGGCCGAGCACGCGGACGCCGCCGTGGCGCAGCACGTCCGCGACGCCGGCGACGAGCGGCGCCTCGGGGCCGATCACGACCAGGTCGATCTCGCGCGAGCGGCAGAACGAGAGCAGGCTCTCGGCATCGTCGGGCCGTAGCGGGTGGCAGGTGGCGAGCCCCGCGATGCCGGGGTTTCCAGGCGCCGCGTGCAACTCGCCGATCTCGGGCGAGGAGGCGAGCTTCCAGACGAGCGCATGCTCCCGACCACCGGATCCGACGACCAGCACGTCCATCCGGCGAGTCTAATCGGGCGCCAGCGGGTACGCTCGCGCTCACGATGGCCGACCCCCGGACCTTCGTGATCGTCGGCGCGAGCCTGGCCGGCGGCGCGGGCCGCGGCGGACGTTGCGCGAGGAGGGATTCGACGGCCGGGTCGTCCTCGCTCGGCGAGGAGCCGCACGAAGCCGTATTCGCGCCCGTCGCTCTCGAAGGCGATACCTCGCGGGCGAAGCAAGACCGGCCGTCGCGGTGCTCGACGACGGACTTCTACGAGCAGCACGCGATCGAGCTGCGCACGTCGACGGTCGTGACCGCGACTCGACCGCGACGCCGCCGAGGTCGAGCTCGAGAGCGGCGAGCGGATCGGCTACGACCGACTGCTCCTCACGACCGGCGCGATGCCGCGCGCACTTCCGGTTCCCGGGCGCCGAGCTGGAGAACGTGCTGCTTCTACGGCGCGTCGGCGACTCGGACGCGATCCGCGAGCGCATCGACGAGCGGTGCGCGGTTCGTCGTCATCGGCGGCGGCTGGATCGGCGCCGAGGTGGCCGCGACCGCCCGTTCGCGCGGCTGCGAGGTCGCCATGGTCTTCCCCGAGGACGTGCCGCTCGAGCGGGTGCTCGGCACCGAGATCGGCGGCATCTTCGCGCGGCTCCACGAGGCGAACGGGCGTCGAGCTCTACGCGGGCGCAGGCGTCGCGGCGCTCGAGGGGAGCGGCTCGGTCGAGCGGGTGCGCCTCGCCGACGGCCGCTCGCTCGACGCGGACGCGGTCGTCGTGGGGATCGGCGTCGTCCCGCGGGTCGAGCTGGCCGAGCAGGCCGGGCTCGCTCGTCTCGAATGGGATCGACGTCGACTCGCGGTTTCGCACGTCGGACGAGAACATCTGGGCCGCAGGCGACGTCGCCGCGGTCGAGCATGCGTTCTTCGGCGAGCGGATCCGGGTCGAGCACTGGGCGGTCGCGAACGACCACGGCCCGTTCGCGGCGAGGAGCATGCTCGGAAGCGACGACGACTACGACACGCTCCCGTACTTCTTCTCCGACCAGTTCGACGCGTCGCTCGAGTACTGGGGCTTCGCGCGCGAATGGGACGAGGTCGTCATCCGCGGCGACGAGCAGAGCTTCGTCGCGTTCTGGCTGAAGGACGGCCGTGTCCTCGCCGGGGCGGGCTACAACTCGCCGGGCGTCGGCGAGGCGATCGAGGAGTTGATCCGCTCGCGCGAGCAGGTCGACCCGACCGCGCTCGCCGATCCGGGCACACCGCTCGGTGCCGGCGCGGAGGAGCATCCCCGAGGTCGCGCCCGGCGAGGGCGTCGTGCTCGAGCGGGGCGACGACTCGCTCGCGGTCGCGCGCGACGCCGCCGGCAATCTCCACGTGCTCTCCGCGGTCTGCACGCATCTCGGCTGCATCGTCCACTGGGAGCTCGACGATCAGCTCTGGGAGTGCCACTGCCACGGGTCGGCCTTCGCGATCGACGGCACGGTCGTCAACGGGCCGGCGGCCGAGCCGCTGCCCGGCGCGGACGCTCTAGCTAGCCCGCGAGCGCGAGCAGGCTCTGGACGTCGAGCGGGCGCGTGTACATGACGAGGCCGTCGCTGCCGTCGCCGGGCGCGAGGCCAGTCCTCGCGCGGCCGATCCCAGTAGAGCTCGACGCCGTTCCCGTCGGGGTCGCGGAGGTAGAGCGCCTCGCTGACGCCGTGGTCGGTGGCGCCGTCGAGGCGGATCCCTGCGTCGAGGAGCCGGCGGAGCGCGTCGGCGAGCGCCTCGCGCGTCGGGTAGCGGATCGCGACGTGGAAGAGCCCGGTCGTTCCCGGCGGCGGCGGCGAGCCGCCCTTGCTCTCCCAGGTGTTGAGCCCGATGTGGTGGTGGTAGCCGCCGGCGCTCAGGAAGACGGCCTCGCCGCCGTAGCGCACCGTCTCTTCGAACCCGAGCACGTCCCGCCAAAACCCGAGCGCGCGGTCGATGTCGGCGACCTTGAGATGGACGTGGCCGATGTCCACGCCCGGATCGATCGGGCTCACCCGCGGGCACGCCGGGACTGTAGCCAGCGGCGGCTCGGCTCGGGCTGCGAGACGCTGTAGGACCAATCCCCCACCCTTGGGAGGGGTTGTGGCCCTCATTTTCGAGCCACCCGCAATCCCGCATGAAATCTAGCATTGCGGGGCGCGCGGGTGTGTGCCGATTGTGTGCCGACTTTCCGCGGCGGCTCGCGGCCGCGCAAACGCGACGGCCGATCAGGCCGCCGGCCCGAGCGCCCGCGCGACGTCGCTCATCCGCAGGAACTCCGCGCCCGCGTCGCCGCAGTGGCGGATGAACTCGTCCAGCATCGCGATCCGCGAGCCGCGGCCGATCACCTGCGGATGCATCGTCACGACGAGCACGCCGCCGTCCACGTTCGCGTGCATCCAGTCGAACTCCGCCTCCCAGATCTCGCGCACGTGCCGCGGCGGCGCCCCGCCCTTGCGGTACGGGTCGAAGTTGAACTGGAAGTGCACCCAGTCGTCGAGCTCGAAGCTCAGCGGCAGCTCCCAGAACCGCGCCTCGCGGCCGCGCTCGAGCGGGACGCCCCGCGCCACGCGGTCGCCGATCCGCGGCCGGAACGGCGCGGTAGTCGTCCGTCATGAGGCTCGAGTCGTAGAGGAACCCGTGCTCCTCGACGAGCTCGTGGGTCGCGTCCGACAGGTCGGCCGACGGCGAGCGGAAGCCGAGCGGCGTCACGCCGATCGCGGCCAGCGCCTCGAACGCGCGCTCCATGTCGGCGCGCTCCTCGTCGCGGCTCTGCCCGCTCGGATCGACGTGCGCGTACGAGTGGTGCGCGATCTCGTGACCGGCGTCGAGGATCGACTCGCGTCTCGGCCGGATACGACTCGACCGTGTGCCCCGGGACGAAGAAGGTCGCGTCGAGGCCGTGCGAGCGCAGCAGGTCGAGGACGCGCGGCACGCCGACCCGCGCGCCGAACTCGCCGCGCCCGAGCATCGCCGGCGTCACGCGGTCGTAGGCGAGCCACACCGACAGCGCGTCGAAGTCGAAGGTCAGGCAGACGGTGCTGCGGGGCATCGCGCCGCGATCCTAGGGCACGCGCGTACCATCGGGCCATGCCCGAGCCGAGCGTCGCTCCCTCGCTTCCGTCCTGGTGGCTCGACGAGGCCCTCGCGGCCGAGACCGACCCGCTCGCCGGCGCCGCCGCTCGAGGGTGAGGTGCGGGCGGACGTCGCGATCATCGGCGGCGGCTACACCGGCCTGTGGACTGCGCTCGCGCTGAAGGATCTCGATCCCGCCGCGGAGGTCGTCGTCCTCGAGGCCGAGGTCTGCGGGTGGGGCCCGAGCGGGCGCAACGGCGGATTCCTCCACGGCTACTGGACGCATCTCCATCGCCTGCGCGCGTCGCTCGGCGACGAGGGGGCGCTTGCCGTCGCGCGCCAGTCGGACCAGGTCATTCCGTCGGTGCGGGAGTTCTGCGACGGCTGCGGCGCCGACGTCTGGCTCACCGTCGGCGGCTACCTCAAGGTCTCGACCTGCCCGGAGCAGGACGCCGCCGTCGAGCATTCGATTCGAACGGCGGCCGAGCTGGGCGCGCCCGAGGAGGCGGTGCCGCTCGACGCAGACCAGATCGCCGCGCAGTGCAACTCGCCGCGCTTCCGGCGCGGCGTCTACTTCCGCGACGGCGCCACCGTGCAGCCCGCCCGGCTCGCCCGGACCCTGCGTCGCGTGGCGCTCGAACGCGGCGTGCGGATCCACGAGCACACGCGCGCGACCAAGCTCAGCGCCGGCACGCCGAGCACGATCGAGACGGCGGGCGGGCGCGTCTCCGCGGACGAGGTCGTCGTCGCCACGAACGCGGCCGAGACGGGGTGGAAGCCGGTGGCGCGCAAGCTCACGAACTTCGGGAGCTACGTCGTCCTCACCGAGCCGGTGCCCGGAGCTGCTCGCCGAGCTCGGCTGGACGGGCGGCGAGGCGATCACCGACGCGCGCATGTTCATCCACTACTTCCGCACCACCGCCGACGGGCGCGTCGTCATGGGGTCGGGCGGCGGGCCGATCGGGCGCGGCGGCCGCGTCGACGACCGCTTCGCCTACGACCGGGAGGCGGCCGCCCGCGCCGAGGCCGGGCTGCGCGGGCTCTTGCCGGCTCTCGCCGGTGTCCGGGTCGAGCGGGCGTGGGGCGGGCCGATCGACGTCTCGGCCGACCAGCTGCCCTTCTTCGGAACCGTCGACGGGACGCGCGTCCACTACGGCGTCGGGTACTCGGGCCACGGCGTCGGGCCGAGCTGGATGGGCGGCAAGATCCTCGCCTCGCTCGCGCTCCGCCGGGCAGACGAATGGAGCTCCTCGCCGCTCGTCCGCACCCCCAAGGCCTCGCTGCCGCCCGAGCCGTTCAAGCGCCTCGGCGGCGCCGTCATCCGCAAGGCGATGCTCTCGGTCGAGGACGCGCAGGAGGAGGGACGCCGCCCGTCGCTCGTCGCGCGCGCCGTCGCCACCGTTCCGACCCTGCTCGGAATGCCGCTCGGCCGCCGGTAACGCAATGCGCAGCTGAAACGGCGAATTTGCTGTTTTTTGCGCAGCACAGTGGTATGCTCGCGCCCCCAATTCGTCGCTTTGGTGGCTTCAAGATTCGCAAACGGGAACGGCCATGGCGCGTAGCGTCACCGTCTTTCCGCGCGGCGCGGTCACCCGGCCCGCCTCGATCGACCGGCTCGACCGGCAGCTGATCGAGGCGCTCCAGGCGAACGGCCGCGAGCCGTTCCGCCAGATCGCAGCGCAGCTCGGCGTCAGCGAGGCGACGATCCGCAACCGGTACGCCCGCCTGTGCAAGGCCAACGTGCTCCAGGTCACCGGGGTCACGAACCCGCTGGGCCTCGGCTTCGACGCGCAGGCGATGATCGGGGTCAAGACGAATGGGCCGGTCGAGATGGTGGCCGACGAGGTCGCGACCTGGCGCGAGGCGAGCTACGTCGTCGTCGCCGCCGGGCAGTACGACGTCCTCGTCGAGCTCGTGTGCTCCGACCGGCACCACTTGCTCGAGATCATCAATCGCATCCGCGCGATCGATTCCGTCGTGTCCACGGAGAGCTTCATGTACCTGGAGCTGTGGAAGCAGCTCTACGACTGGGGCGCGCTGCCCGACGGAGCGGAAGGGGACGACCAGCCCAAGAAACGCGAACGGAGGTCCAGATGAGCGTCGCCACGTCGTACAAGAATTTCGTCGGAGGCGAATGGGTCGATGCCGTCGAAGGCGGCATCCAGGAGGTCATCAACCCGGCGACCGGCGAGGTCATCGCCGAGGTGCCGAAGGGAACGCAGGCCGACGTGGATCGCGCCGTCGGCGCGGCGAAGGATGCGTTCGTCGAATGGCGTGACACCACTCCGCGAGAGCGGGGAGACATGCTGCTCGCGCTGGCCGACGCACTCGAGGCGAACGCCGAGGAGCTCGAGTCCGCGGAGTCGATCAACGTGGGCAAGCCGCAGGCCGTCGTCGTCGAGGAGACACCGGTCTCCGCCGACAACCTGCGCTTCTTCGCGGGCGCCGCGCGCAACCTCGAAGGGAAGGCCGCCGGCGAGTACATGCGCGGCTACACGTCGATGATCCGCCGCGAGCCGGTGGGCGTCGTCGGCCAGATCGCGCCCTGGAACTACCCGCTGATGATGGCGATCTGGAAGATCGGCCCCGCGCTGGCCGCGGGCAACACGATCGTGCTCAAGCCGTCCGAGCAGACGCCGCTGACCGCGCTGCTCCTCGGGCGCCTGTGCGCGGACATCCTCCCGCCCGGCGTCCTCAACATCATCACCGGGGACGGCGAGCCGGTCGGCGCCGGGATCGTGCGCCACAAGGATGTCCGCATGGTCTCGCTGACCGGCGACGTCTCGACCGGCAAGGAGATCGCGCGCACGGCCGCCGAGACGCTCAAGCGGGTGCACCTCGAGCTGGGCGGCAAGGCGCCGGTGGTCGTGTTCGACGACGCCGACCCGGTCGCGGTCGCGGAGGGAATCCGGCTCGCCGGCTACTGGAACTCCGGCCAGGACTGCACGGCGGCGTCGCGGATCATGGCCGGGCCGAAGATCTACGACAAGCTGCTCGAGGAGCTCGTCCCGCAGGTCGAGTCGCTCAAGGTCGGCGACCCCGCCGAGGGCGAGGAGATCGAGATGGGCCCGGTCATCTCCCAGTCGCAGCAGGAGCGGATCCTCGGCTTCCTCGAGCGCGCCGAGTCGACGAAGGCCAAGGTGCTCACCGGCGGCGAGACGAACGGCGACCGCGGCTTCTTCGTCAAGCCGACCGTGATCGTCGACGTCGAGCAGACCGACGAGCTCGTGCAGAAGGAGGTCTTCGGGCCGGTCGTCACGGTGCAGCGCTTCGCCGACGACGACCAGGCGCTCGCCTGGGCCAACGACGTCCCGTACGGCCTCGCGGCGTCGGTGTGGACGCGCGACGTCGGCCGCGCCCTCAATGCGGCCCGCAAGCTCGAGTTCGGGACCGTGTGGATCAACGACCACATTCCGCTGGTCTCCGAGATGCCGCACGGCGGCTTCAAGGAGTCCGGCTACGGCAAGGACATGTCCATGTACTCCGTCGAGGAGTACACCATCGTCAAGCACGTGATGGCGAAAATCGACTGACCGTGTCGACGCAGTTCCAAGAGCGGGTGGACGACCCGGCGCCCAGCGACGTCGGCGGCGGCGAGGCGGACGTTCTCCTCGAGGGCGTCCGCAAGAGCTTCGGCGACGTCGTGGCCGTGGACGACCTCACGCTCGAGATCGCGCGCGGCGAGTTCTTCACGATGCTCGGCCCGTCCGGGTCCGGAAAAACAACGACGCTCCGGCTGATCGCCGGCTTCGAGCGGCCCGACGCCGGGCGAATCCTGCTCGCGGGCGCCGACGTGAGCGACGAGCCGCCGTACAACCGCGACGTCAACACGGTCTTCCAGGACTACGCGCTCTTCCCGCACATGACCGTGGCCGAGAACGTCGCCTACGGGCTCAAGATCAAGCGCGTCGGACGCAAAGAGCGTGCGGCCAAGGTCGAGGAGGCACTCGGGATCGTCCGCCTCCCCGGCCTTGGCCCGCGCAAGCCGGCGCAGCTCTCCGGCGGCCAGCGGCAGCGCGTCGCCCTGGCCCGCGCGATCGTGAACGAGCCCGCGGTGCTTCTCCTCGACGAGCCGCTCGGCGCGCTCGACCTGAAGCTCCGCCAGGAGATGCAGATCGAGCTGAAGCGCATCCAGCGGGAGGTCGGGATCACGTTCGTCTACGTGACGCACGACCAGGAGGAGGCGCTGACGATGAGCGACCGCGTCGCCGTCTTCAACCACGGCCGCATCGAGCAGATCGGGCCTCCCGCCGAGCTGTACGAGCACCCGGCGAACGAGTTCGTCGCGAGCTTCGTGGGCGTCTCGAACGTGCTCGAGCGTGGGACGGAGCGCTTCAGCGTCCGGCCCGAGAAGATCCGGATCCTCGTCGGCGACGAGCCGCGCGATCCCGAGGCGCACGTGGAGACGGGACACATCAGGGAAGTGGTCTACGCGGGGCCGGCGACGCGCTACCTCGTCGACCTCGATCAAGGCGGCGCGGTGATCGCCGTGCATCAGAACCTGGAGACAACCTCGGCGCAGGCCCTCGCGGCGCGCGGCACGACCGTGCGGCTCGAGTGGCGCCGAGAGCACATGCTCGCACTGGAATCGAAGGAGGAGGAGGAATGACGTACGGACGGGTGGGACGGCTTCTCGCGATCGGAGGCCTCATGGCGATTCTCGCCACCGCAGCTGCATGCGGAGGCGACGACGGCTCGGGACGGCGATCTGCCGGGCGGGCCGATGATGGAGACGCTCGGCGAGGGCGAGGGCGAGGTCGATCTGATCGCCTGGGCCGGCTACGTCGAGGACGGCTCGACCGATCCGGCGGTCGACTGGGTCAGCGACTTCGAGGCCGACACCGGCTGCAAGGTGAACGTGAAGATCGGCAACACGTCGGACGAGATGGTCACGCTCATGCAGACGGGCAAGTACGACGGCGTGTCCGCCTCCGGCGACGCGACGCTGCGCCTCATCCGCTCCGGCGACGTCTCGCCCGGTGAACACCGATCTCGATCCCGAACTACGCGGACGTCTTCGAGGGCCTCAAGGACCAGCCGTTCAACAGCGTGGACGGCCAGATGTACGGCGTCCCGCACGGCCGCGGCGCGAACCTGCTCATGTGGGAGACCGACACGGTCACGGAGGACCCGGACAGCTGGGGCGTCGTCTGGGACGAGAACTCGCCGTACGCCGGCAAGGTGACCGCGTACGACAGCCCGATCTACATCGCCGACGCGGCGCTGTACCTCAAGGCGACGCAGCCGGACCTCGGCATCGACAACGTGTACGAGCTCGACGAGGACCAGTTCAACGCCGCCGTCGACCTGCTGAAGAAGCAGAACGGGATCATCGGCGAGTACTGGTCGGACTACACGAAGCAGATGTCGGCGTTCTCCGGCGGCGACAGCGTGCTCGGAACGACGTGGCAGGTCATCGCGAACCTGCTCGAGGCCGACGACGTGCCGATCAAGACGACCCTGCCGAAGGAAGGCTCCACCGGCTGGTCGGACACGTGGATGGTCTCGTCCAAGGCGAAGCATCCGAACTGCATGTACATGTGGATGGACCACATCATCTCGCCGACGGCCAACGCGGCCGTGGCGGAGTGGTTCGGCGAGGCGCCCTCGAACTCGAAGGCGTGTGCCGAGACCGCCGACGAGAACCACTGCGACACGTTCCACGCAGACGACGAGGCGTACTTCGACCAGGTCGCGTACTGGACGACGCCTGAGGCCGACTGCGGCGACGATCGGGGCGAGGTCTGCAAGACCTACGCCGACTGGGTCACGGCCTGGACCGAGATCAAGGGATGAGCTCCGCAGGAGGGCCGGGCTTCGGCCCGGCCCTCCCTCTCCGCCCATGACGGCAGCCAGCCCCTCCGTTCAGCCGCGTCCCACGCTCAGCCGGCGGTTCGCGACCTACCTGTACCGCCGCCCCCGGCTCCAGCTCGGGCTGCTGCTCGCCACGCCGGTCGGCTGGCTCGTGATCGCGTACCTCGGGTCGCTGCTCGTGCTCCTCGTCGCCGCCTTCTGGCGCCTCGACCCGTTCACGTCCGAGGTCGTCCACGAGTACGGCTTCCAGAACTTCCGGTCGCTCGCGGAGAGCGACGTCTACCGCGCGATCACGATCCGCACGGTCACGATCGCGGCCGCGGTCACGCTCACCGACGCGATCCTCGCCTTCCCGATCGCGTACTACATGGCCCGGGTCGCCTCGCCGCGCACGCGCGGCCTGCTCATCGTCGCGGTGCTCATGCCGCTGTGGTCGAGCTACCTCGTCAAGGTCTACGCCTGGCGCGTGATCCTCCAGGAGGAGGGGATCCTGAACTGGGTGCTCGGGCCGCTCGGCCTGAGCGGCCCGGGATTCGGGAACGTCGCCACCTGGCTCGTCTTCAGCTACCTGTGGCTGCCGTTCATGATCCTGCCCGTCTACGCGGGGCTCGAGCGGATCCCGAACTCGCTGCTCGAGGCCTCGGCCGATCTCGGCGCCGGCGGGTTGCGCACGCTGCGGCGCGTCATCCTGCCGCTCGCCTTCCCGGCGTTCGTCGCCGGCTCGATCTTCACGTTCTCGCTGACGCTCGGCGACTACATCACGCCGACGCTCGTCTCGAGCACGCAGTTCATCGGGAACGTCGTCTACGTGAACGTCGGCGTCGCCAACAACCTCCCGTTCGCGGCCGCGTTCGCGCTCGTGCCGGTCGTGATCATGATCCTCTACCTGACCGTGGCCAAGCGCCTCGGCGCCTTCGAGAGCCTCTGATGGTGGAATCGCGGCTGGCCCGGTTCGGACTGCGCGCGGCGAGCGGGCTGACGCTCGCGTTCATGTACGTGCCGCTCCTCGTGATCGGGCTGTACGCCTTCAACGAGACGCGGATCCAGACCTGGCCGATCTCGGGGCTGACGCTCGACTGGTTCGGGAAGGCGTTCCACAACCCGGGCGTGCGCCATGCGCTCGCGACCTCGATCGTGGTCGCGCTCCTCGCCACCGGCGTCGCCGTCGTGCTCGGGCTCTTCGCCTCGCTCGCCGTGCAGCGCTACGAGTTCTTCGGCCGCGAGACGATCTCGTTCCTCGTCATCCTCCCGATCGCCCTGCCCGGGATCGTCACCGGAATGGCTCTGAACGCGACCTTCCGGGAGGTGCTCTCGCCGTTCGGATTCAGCCTCGGGCTCTTCACGATCGTCGTCGGACATGCGACCTTCTGCATCGTCGTGATCTACAACAACGCGATCGCACGCCTGCGCCGCGTCTCGCGTTCGTTCGAGGAGGCGTCGATGGATCTCGGCGCGGATTCCTGGCAGACGTTCCGCTTCGTCACGCTCCCGTCGATCCGCACCGCGCTCATGGCCGGGGCCCTCCTGGCCTTCGCGCTCTCGTTCGACGAGATCGTCGTCACCACCTTCACAGCCGGTGCGGAGCAGACACTTCCTATCTGGATCTTCACCAACCTGTCCCGGCCGAACCAGCTTCCGATCGTGAACGTCGTCGCACTGCTCGTGATCCTCCTGTCCGCAATCCCCGTGTACTTCGCGCAGCGGCTGAGCCGCGACAGCGCGGGCGCCATCGCGGGAGGGGGAGGCTCGGTGAACCCGATGAAGCAGCGAGAGGAGGAACGGTGAGCACAACGCAGACGCACCCGCACCCGGATTCCCCGTCCGGATGGAAGGCGCAGCCGGGCGAGAAGGGCCTGAAGACCGGCGCGCTCGGATTCGTCTCCGGTGTCGTGATCGGCGTCGCATCGACCGCGCCCGGCTACAGCCTCGCCGCCGTGCTCGGCTTCGTGGCCGCGGCGGTCGCGTTCCAGTCGCCGGCGATCATGCTGCTCGCCTTCGTCCCGATGCTGTTCACGGCGGCGTCGTACTACTACTTGAACCGCGTCGACCCGGACTGCGGGACGTCGTTCTCCTGGGGAACGCTGGCGCTCGGGCCGTGGGCCGGCTGGCTCACCGGCTGGGCGATCGTCGTCGCCGACATCGTCGTCATGTCGAACCTCGCGGCGATCGCAGGCTCGTACTCGTTCCTGCTCGTCGGCGCCGACGAGGCCGCGACCGACACGAACGCGGTGCTCGTCGTCGGCGTCCTGTGGATCGTGCTCATGACCCTCATCTGCTACGTCGGCATCGAGGTCTCGGCCAAGACGCAGTGGTTCCTGCTCGGGGCCGAGCTCATCACGCTGCTCCTCTTCGCCGTGGTCGCCCTGTACAAGGTCTACACCATGGACATCGCCGGCGAGGTGCTGCCGTCGCTCGACTGGCTCAACCCGTTCGCGATCGACTCGTGGAGCGCGCTGGCGACGGGGATGATCCTCGCGATCTTCATCTACTGGGGCTGGGACTCGACCGTCACGGTGAACGAGGAGAGCGAGAACCCGTCCGAGGGCCCCGGCAAGGCCGCGGTCGTCTCGACGGTCATCCTGCTCGGCATCTACGTGATCGTCTCGATCGCGGCGCTCGCCTACCACGGCTCCGAATTCCTCGCCAGCGAGGAGCACCAGGCGGACGTGCTCGGCGCGCTCGCCGGCGACGTGTTCGGATCGCCGCTCGACAAGCTCCTCATCATCGCGGTGCTCACCTCGGCGGCCGCCTCGACGCAGACGACCATCCTGCCGACGACGCGCACCGTGCTCTCGATGTCGGCGAAGGGCGCGGCGCCCAAGTACTTCGGCCGCGTCCACCCCCGCTACCTGACGCCCGGCACGGCGACCATCTGGATGGGCATCCTGTCGATCGCCTGGTACGTCGGCCTCACGATCGTGTCCGAGAACCTGCTCTTCGACGGCCTCCTGACGCTCGGCCTCATGATCGCCTTCTACTACGGGCTGACGGCGGTCGCCTGCGTCGTCTACTTCCGCCGGCTCCTGTTCAAGAGCGTCAAGAACTTCCTCTTCATCGGTCTCGCGCCGCTGATCGGCGCACTGATCCTCGGCTGGGCGTTCGTGAAGGAGATCATCGACCTCTCGAACCCGGCCAACTCCGAGTCGGGCGAATCGTGGTTCGGGCTCGGGCCGCCGCTCGTGATCGCGATCGGCTTCCTGATCCTCGGCATCGCGCTGATGCTGATCCAGTTCTCGGTCCAGCCGGACTTCTTCCGCCGGAAGATCGAGACGGCCGCGCCCGACGCGCTCGACAAGCCGTACGTGGAAGGAGCCGCCTCGTGAACGAACCAGGAACCGTCCAGCTCGAGCGCGTCACGAAGATCTTCGAGGACGCGCCCGCGGTCGACGACATCTCGCTCGACATCGAGCATGGGAGCTTCTTCGCCCTGCTCGGCCCGTCGGGCTGCGGCAAGACGACGACGCTCCGCATGATCGGCGGCTTCGAGGAGCCGATCGGCCGGACGGATCCTGCTCGGCGGCGACCGACATCGCCGGCCTGCCGCCGTACAAGCGCGACGTGAACACGGTGTTCCAAAGCTATGCGCTCTTCCCGCACCTGACGATCCACGAGAACGTCGCGTTCGGCCTGCGCCGCAAGGGCGTGAAGGGCGAGGAGCTGAAGAAGCGGGTCGACGACGCCCTCGAGCTCGTCGACCTCGGCGCGCTCGGCAAGCGGAAGCCGCGGCAGATCTCCGGCGGCCAGCAGCAGCGGGTGGCGCTCGCGCGCGCGCTCGTCAACCGGCCGCAGGTGCTGCTCCTCGACGAGCCGCTCGGCGCGCTCGACCTGAAGCTCAGAAAGCAGATGCAGCTCGAGCTGAAGGGCATCCAGAGCGAGGTCGGGATCACGTTCGTCCACGTCACGCACGATCAGGAAGAGGCGATGACGATGGCCGACCAGATCGCGGTCATGCGGGCCGGCACGATCGAGCAGCTCGGCACGCCGAGCGAGCTCTACGAGCGGCCGAGGACGTCGTTCGTGGCCGGGTTCCTCGGCACCTGCAACCTGCTCACCGGCACGGTCGAAGGCGCCGGGCCGGGTCAAGCTCCCGGACGGGACGATCATCCAGGCGAACGTGGACGGCGCGTCTGGATCGGTCTCGGTCGGCGTCCGCCCCGAGAAGGTGCGGATCGGAGACGCGGGCGGCAACCGCCTCTCCGGCAAGGTCAGCGAGACCGCGTACATCGGCGTCGCAACACAGGTGATCGTCGACACGCCGTCCGGAAGCGTGACGGTCTTCCACCAAAACACCGAAGCCGGCGGGCTCATCCCGGCCGTCGGTTCCCAGGTCACCGTGTCGTGGCCGGCGGACTGCACGTTCGTTCTCGACCAAGGAGGGGAGGGCTCGTAATGACCTCGCAACTGACACGTCGCGAGTTGGTTCAGCGAGGAGCGGCAGGGTTCGCGCTGCTTTCGGTTCCCGGCTTCGTCGCCGCATGCGGCGGGACGAGCGACGGAGGAAGCGCGGCGGCGACGGACGAGTTGCGCGACAACCTGCGCTTCGCAAACTGGCCGCTCTACATCGACTACGACGAGGCGACCAAGAAGTACCCCACGCTCGATGCGTTCACGGCCGACACGGGGATCAAGGTCGACTACACCGAGGAGATCAACGACAACGCCCAGTACTTCGGGAAGATCCAGGGGCCGCTGTCGCAGGGCCGCGGGATCGACCGCGACATCATCGTCCTCACCGACAACTCGCGCTTCCCGGGTCTCATGGTCGAGCGGGGCTGGGCCGAGAAGCTGAACACGGACCTGATCCCGAACATGTCCAACCTGATCACCGCCCAGCAGCACCCGCCGTTCGACCCGAACCGGGAGTACTCGCTCCCGTGGCAGTCGGGCATGACCGGCATCGCCTGGAACGAGGACGTGACCGGCCCGGTCGAGACCGTGGAGCAGCTCCTCACGGATCCGGCGCTCAAGGGCAAGGTCACGATGCTCATGGAGCTCGCCGACTCGGTCGGGCTCGTCATGCTCTCGAACGGCGACGACCCCACGGCCGTCACGGACGAGACGTACAACGCGGCCATCGACACGATTCAGGGCGCGGTCGACAGCGGCCAGATCCGCAAGTTCACCGGCAACGACTACGCGCAGCCGCTCACGCAGGGCGACATCGCGGCCGCCGTGGCCTGGTCGGGCGACGTCGTGCAGCTCCTGGCGTCGAACGACAAGCTCAAGTGGGCGATCCCGACCGACGGCGGGATGATCTGGACGGACAACATGCTGATCCCGCAGGGCGGCTCCATCGCCACGGCGTCGACCTACATGAACTACGTGTACGACCCGGCCGTCGCCGCGCAGATCGCGGCGTACGTGAACTACGTCACGCCCGTCGCGGGCGCCAAGGAAGAGCTGGCGAAGACGGATCCGGAGACGGCGGAGAACCCGCTGATCTTCCCGACCGACGAGATGCTCTCCCAGGTGAGCCAGTTCGACTCGGCCGCGCTCAACAACGAGGACTACATCGAGGCCTGGCAGACGGTGCTCGGAGCGTGATGCGATGAACCGGACCACGCGGAAACGGCTGTCGCCGTATCTCCTGCTCATTCCCGGGCTCGCGTGGCTCGCGTTCTTCTTCCTGGTCCCGCTCGGGTTCCTCGGCTATCAGTCGCTGCAGTCGGGGAGCTTCGAGCGGGGCTACGAGTTCACCTGGCAGTTCTCGAACTACTCGGACGCGATCTCGGACTACCACGAGCAGCTGCTCCGCTCGCTCCTCTACGCCGGGATCGCGACCATCCTCGCGCTCCTGATCGCGTATCCGCTCGTCTACTGGATCGCGTTTCGCGCCGGCCGCTGGAAGAACCTCTTCCTGCTCGCCATCGTGGCGCCGCTCTTCGTCACCTACCTCGTGCGGACCCTCGCCTGGCTCAACATCCTGGCCGACGAGGGCCCGCTCGTGAACCTCCTCGACCGCCTCCACCTGCTCGGCTCGAGCGGCCGGGTGCTCGCGACCTCGGTCGCCGTGGTCGCGGGGATCACCTACAACTTCCTCCCCTTCATGGCGCTGCCGATCTACGTGTCGCTCGAGCAGGTCGACCCGCGCCTCATCGAGTCGGCGAAGGATCTGTACGCCGGCCCCGTCCGGGCGTTCATGCGCGTCACGCTGCCGCTGTCGGCGCCCGGGATCATCGCGGGGACGCTGCTCACGTTCATTCCCGCGGCCGGCGACTTCATCAACGCCCAGCTGCTCGGCACGCCGAACCAGTCGATGATCGGGAACGTCATCCAGTCGAAGTTCCTCGAGCTGATCGACTACCCGGCGGCCGCGGCGCTCTCGTTCGTCCTCATGGCGACGATCCTGATCGGGCTGCTCATCTACGCGAGGGCCGTGGGGCCGGAAAGGCTGACCGGCTGATGCGCGCCGACGCTCCCGCGGCCGTGGCCCCGGCGGTCCGCCCGCGCCGCGGCGTGATCGCGTTCGTGCGGCGCAACGCGCTGACCGCCTACGCCGGTCTCGCCTTCGCGTACCTGATGCTGCCGATCGCGGTCGTGATCCTCTTCTCGTTCAACGCGCCGAGCGGGCGCTTCAACTATCTCTGGGAAGGGTTCACGCTCGACAACTGGATCCACTGGGATGCAGTTCCCGGCATCCGCGCCGCGGTGATCAAGTCGCTCGAGATCGGTGCCATCTCGACGATCGCGGCGACGATCCTGGGGACGATGATCGCGCTTGCGATCGTGCGCCACCGCTTCCGCGGCCGCGGGGCGACGAGCGTCCTCATCTTCCTGCCGATGGCGACGCCGGAGATCGTGCTCGGCGCCTCGCTCCTGACGCTGTTCGTCACGCTCCGTTTCGCGACCGGCTTCCTGACCATCTTCGTCGCCCACGTCATGTTCGTGATCAGCTACATCGTCGTCACCGTGAAGGCGCGGCTGATCGACTTCGACCGTCATCTTGAGGAGGCGGCAATGGATCTCGGCGCCACCGAGTGGGTGACCATGAAGAAGGTCACGCTGCCGTTGCTCGCCCCTGCGATCCTGAGCGCGGCGCTGCTCGGCTTCGCACTCTCGATCGACGACTTCGTCGTGACCTACTTCGTCGCAGGCAGCACGTCGACGTTCCCGCTGTTCGTGTGGGGCGCGGCGCGCGTGTCGGTGCCGCCGCAGGTGAACGTGATTGCAAGCGCGATCTTCATCGCCGCGATCGCCATCATGGTCATCAACATCGTCGTCCAGCGCAGCCGTACGAAAGGACCCGCATGAGCTCACCCACGACCGAACTGTCCGCAAGCGAACTCCAGCGCGCCGCGCGCGACCATCTCTGGCTCCATTTCACCCGGATGGGCGGTGCGCGACGCCGAAGTCCCGATCATCGTCCGAGGGGACGGCTGCTACCTCGAGGACTCGAACGGCAAGCGGTACCTGGACGCGCTGGCCGGGCTCTTCGCCGTGCAGCTGGGCTACTCGCACGGGGAGGAGATCGGCGAGGCGGCGGCCGCGCAGATGCGCGAGCTGCCCTTCTACACGAACTGGAGCTACGCGCATCCGCGCGCGATCGAGCTGGCGGCCGAGCTGGCCTCGCTCGCGCCCGGCGACCTGAACCGCAGCTTCTTCGTCTCGGGCGGGTCCGAGGCGGTCGAGTCGGCGTGGAAGCTCGCCCGGCAGTACGCGAACGCGCGCGGCGAGCGTCGCTGGAAGGCGATCGCGCGCCGCGTCGCCTACCACGGGACGACGATGGGCGCGCTCTCGATCAACGGCGTCGCCGGACTGCGCACGCCGTTCGAGCCGCTCGTCCCCGAGGTGCACCACGTCCGCAACACGAATCGCTACCACCGTCCTCCCGAGGAGACGGAGGAGCAGTTCACGGCAGTTCTCCTCGAGGAGCTCGAGGAGACGATCGACCAGGCCGGGTCGGACACGATCGCGCTGATCGTGATGGAGCCGGTGCAGAACGCCGGCGGCGCGTTCACCCCGCCGGCCGGCTACTTCCAGGGCGTGCGGGCGCTCTGCGACAAGTACGGGATTCTGCTCTGCGCCGACGAGGTCATCTGCGGCTTCGGCCGGCTCGGCACGTGGTTCGGGTCCGGGAAGTACGACATCCGGCCCGACCTCATCACCTGCGCCAAGGGGCTTTCGTCCGCGTACGCGTCGATCGGCGCGGTCATGACGACCGACGCCGTGATGGAGCCGTTCCTCTCGGAGACGGGCATGTTCTCCCACGGCATCACGTTCGGCGGCCATCCCGTGCAGACGGCGATCGCCCTCAAGAACATCGAGATCATGAAGCGCGAGCGGGTCGTCGAGCACGTTGCCGCCGAGGAGGACGCGTTCCGCTCGACGCTCGACCAGCTCCTCGACCTGCCGATCGTCGGCGACGTCCGCGGCGCCGGGTTCTTCTACGCGATCGAGCTCGTGAAGGACAAGGACACGCGCGAGACGTTCACCGACGACGAGTGCGAGGACCTGATCCGCGGCTTCCTCTCGGGGCGGCTCTTCGAGCGCGGCCTCATCTGCCGCGCGGACGACCGCGGCGACCCCGTGATCCAGATCTCGCCGCCGCTCATCGCCGGCCAGGCGGAGTTCGACGAGATGACGAGCATCCTCGGCGACGTCCTCACCGAGGCCTGGTCGCGCTTCATTTCCTCCGGGTCACCCAGGGCGAGCCCGCGCCGGGCTCCGGCGGCGGCCGTGTCCGGGGTCAGACCCCGGCCGTGGCCTGCGGGGCATGTCCAGGGTCGCGGCCCGGTCATGCGAATCCGTTCGCTGGACTTCACGGCTCCTATTGACTTTGTGGAGAATGGGGGCGTGAGGGTCTCCGCCAAGGTCGATTACGCGCTCCGCGCCGCGGCCGAACTGGCGCGTGCCGGCGAGGGCCCGGTGAAGGGCGAGCGCATCGCGCAGGCCCAGTCGATCCCGCTCAAGTTCCTGGAGAACATCCTCCTGGAGCTGCGCCACGACGGGCTCGTGCAGAGCCAGCGCGGCGCCGAGGGCGGCTACTGGCTTGCCCGCCCACCGGCGGAGATCTCGCTGGCCGAGGTGATCCGCGCCGTCGAGGGCCCGCTCGCGAACGTCCGAGGAGTCCGTCCGGAGCAGCTCCAGTTCGAGGGCGTCGCCCACGGCCTCCAGGAGGTTTGGATCGCCGTGCGCGCCAGCATGCGCTCGGTGCTCGAGGAGGTCACGCTCGCCGACCTCGCGAGCGGCCGGCTTCCCGAGGCCGTGAAGCGCCTGACCGCGGATCCGGAGGCCTGGCAGCCGCACTAGCGCGTCCGGCTGCTCAGATTTCGCTGCCTGAGCTCGCCGTCCGTAGACCCCGCGAGCGAGATCGTTCGCCCAGGCCGAAGTGGGCGGGAAGCGGCGCCTCCGCCGTGAACGCGGCGGCGATCCGCTCGGCCAGCGCGGGACCGTGCTTGAAGCCGTGACCCGAGCCGCCGCCGACCAGCCAGACGCTCGGATGGGCGGGGTGCGGCGCCGCGAGGAAATTCGTGTCCTGGGTCAGCTCGTACCGGCACGAGCGCGCCCCGGCCAGCGCCGCGTGCTCGAGGGCGGGGAAGCGGTCGCGGAGGTAGGCGCGGACCTCCGGCTCGCTGGCGGTCGTGTTGCCGAGCTCCGCATCGGGGTCGAGCGGCGGCCCTTCGGCGTCGCTCGCCGCCTTGACGCCGCACGCGTCGATGTCCGGGGTGCCGTAGATCGAGCGGTCGTAGTCGCACCAGGCCGGCACGCCGGCCGCACGCCAGGCCGCTCCGCCGTCGAAGAACAGGAGCTCCTGCTCGGTGACCCGCAGCGAGACGAGGTCGCCGAACATGCGCCCGAGCCAAGGGCCGCACGCCCAGACGACGAGGTCGGCCTCGAGCCGCGAGTCGTCGTCGAGGACGGCGGCCGCGCCGTCGGGCCGCGCCCGGGCGCGCAGGATCCGCGCGCCGTGGGCGGCCGCCTGCGCCGCCAGGGTCCGCACCGAGCGCTCCGCGCGCAGCACGCCTGCGTCCGGCTCGAACAGCACGAACGTCACGTCGTCGCCGGCGAAGCTCGGGTACAGCCTCGCCGCGCTTGCGACGTCGAGGCGCTCGACCGGAATACCCTGCTCGGCCAGCGTTTGCTCGGACGCCGCTTCCCATCCGTCCTCGCGGTGGGCGAACCACGCCATGCCGCACTCGACGAACAGATCCTCGCCCGATTCGTCCTCGAGCTCGCGCCAGAGCGTGCGCGCGCGGCGCGCCATCGCCGTGTAGTCGGCTTCGGAGCCGTGCGCGCAGCGGTAGAGCCGCGTCTCCCCGCCCGAGCTGGCGCGCCGGTCGCCGGGCTCGAACTGGTCGACGAGCGTCACCTGCTCGCCGGCGCGCGCGAGCCACCAGGCCAGCGAGGCGCCGAACGCTCCCGCTCCGACGATCACGATCTCCATCAGTCCGGAGCCTCTACGGCGAGCTCGGCCACGGATAGAAGGCCAGGTGGAGCAGGAGGATGACGAGGAGCGCCGCGATGAGCGCCGCGACGAGCTGGAGCCGTTGCCCGAGACAGCGAACGGTGAAGAACACCGTCGCAGAACGGGACGTCGCGCTTGAACCAGTACGACGGTCACGTTCGGGAGGACGAGCCAGAACACGAAGATCAGGGAGTAGAGGACGTACCCGACGAGGAACCGGTTGTCGCTCGTCGCGGCAACGGCTGCAGCCGGCGATCACGACGACCGTCACGAACGCGAAGTAGGGGACGACGCCCACACTCACCGCGATCCGCGCGCGCCGGCACGCCGCCGCGGGCGAGCTGGTCGAGCGTGACGTCCTGCTTCGCGAGCCGGCCCTCGGGCGTGCGTCCGAGCCCTTGGTAGTCGGCCTGGATCGCCGTGCTCCCGGCGCCGACTCGGTACAGGGAGAAGCCGGACATCACGATCATCGCGACCGGGATGAGCGCCACGACCGGCCAGCGATCCTCGAGATGCCCGACGGTCGTCGAGATGGTCGGCCAGATGAAGTCGCTCCCGGAGACCGCGGCCCAGACCTCCGGGATCGCGACGACGAGGCCCATCGCGCTCCAGACGACGTAGCCCCAGCCCTCGGCGCGGCTGACGTTGGCAAACCGGGCCGTGAAGTACCGCCGAATCCGAGCCACGCGGCGAGGGTACTCCTCGCACCTGATGACTTAGGACCCCGCGGACTCCTCGGCGAATTCCGTCGTCCCGGCGATCGGGGTCAGGTCTTGCCTCAATGCACGGGACCCCGCCTGTCGCCACATCGACACGCCGAGGGCGATCAGTACCGTCTTGTAGAGCACGTAGCCCACGAGGACGGCGATGAAAGCCGACTCGGAAACGAGCACGAGCAGGTCGCCCGAGAGCACGAGGCCGGCGCTGACGGCCGAGACCCAGCCGATCCAGCGCCGATAGACGCCTTGGGTCAGGATCGCCGTCGCGAGGGCGGCAAGGTACAGGCCCATCGCCATGAACGCGCCGAAGAACAGGGCCTCCGTCAGGCTTGTCGTGGTGTCGAAGGCGGCAAGGTACGACTGCTTCGCCTGGGGCCCGGCAGCCACCCATGCGTCAGCAACCTCCTCCAAGTTCGCACCCGTGAGGATGGCCCCCGCCCCGAGCGCGCCCAGGAGCAAGAGGAAGGGCTGGCCGGCCCTGGCCCACTCCCTGCCCGAGCCCTCGGCAAACGTCCGTCCGACAACCGTGAGCGCACCGACCGTCAGGAAGATCCCGATCAGGTCGAGCAGCCGGCCGCCGGTCCAGAATCCACTCTCCGCAACGACGCGGATTGCCTCGTCGGGGTCGCCGCTCCAGTCGGGCTCGAGCACCGTTGCGACAAGCGAAGCCCCCGCTCCGGCGACGGCTGCGACGGCCGCGATGCGCAGAAGACGACCGTTGTTCATGGCGACGACGGTAGGCCCGATCTCGTCGAGCCGCATCGATGAAATCCCCGGTCCTGCGCTGCCTGGGCCGAAGATCGGGGATATCCCCAATCGCCGTGCCGCATCGACTGTGCGACGATTCGCACGTTGTGTGGACTGTGCTGATCGTGGACGACCACCCCGGCTTCCGTCGTTTCGCGCGACGGCTTCTCGAGGCTGACGGCTTCGCGGTCGTCGGCGAGGCCGAGGACGGAACCTCGGCGCTCGCCGCCGTCGAAGAGCTGCAACCCGAGCTCGTGCTGCTGGACGTCGTGCTGCCGGACACGGACGGGTTCGCGGTCGCCGAGCGGCTCGCCGAGAACGGCGCAGGTCCGGTCGTCGTGCTCACCTCGAGCCGCCAGGCGACGGACTTCGGGCAGCGGCTCGAGCGCAGTCCCGTGAGGGGCTTCATCCACAAGGACGACCTCTCGAGCGCGGCACTCGCGGCCTTGGCGGGGAACTCGCCGTGAGCCATCGGCTCCATGCCTTGCTGCTTGGGCTTGGGGCACTCGGCGCCGGCTGTGCCGCGCTCACGCTGACGTTCTTTCGGTCGGGCGGCCGGCTGAACATCGAGGCGACGTTCGTCGCGGCATTCGTCGCGCTCGGGTTGCTCTGGATCCTCGCCGGTCTGGTCGCCTGGTGGAAACGCCCGGAGAACCGCACGGGCGCACTGATGACTGCGGCGGGGTTTCTGGTCTTCACGTGGCTTCCCGAGCGGGTGGGATGCTTCGCTTCCGTCGACTGTCTTCGGCATCACCGATCGCCTCTTCCTCGCGGTGGCGGTGCACCTGTTCGTCGCGTTTCCCCGCGGGCGGCTCTCCTCGACGATCGAGCGGGTGCTCGTGGGAGCCCTCTACGTCGACGTCCTGCTCGTCGCCGGCGTCGGCGTACAGCTCTTCCTGGGACCCGAAGACCCATTCTCGGGGACAGGCTCCCGCAATCTGCTGCTCGTCCACGACGATCGCGGACTGGCCGACGCGATCGAGCTTGCCGCCGATTTGGCGATGGCGGTGCTGTTCGTGGTCGCCGTCGCCCTTCTGGTCCATCGCTGGCACACGGCGAGCGGGCCCGCTCGCCGCGGTACTTGCGCCCGTGCTCTGGAGTGGAGTGCTCGTGCTCTTCCTCGGCGCGGCCCTGTTGACCCACTGGCCGAGCTACGAGACGTCGGAAGGCAGTGTCTTCCTGTGGGCCTTCCTCGTCGCGGGCGGAATCGTGCCGCTCGCGTTTCTCGTCGGCCTCCTGCGTACGCGGCTGCACCGCTCCGCCGTGGCGGAGCTGGTGGTCGAGCTCGGTTCGCTGCCTCCGCCCGCGCAGGTCCGCGACGCGATCGCGCGCACGCTCGGCGACGAGTCGCTGGAGCTCGCCTTCTGGCTTCCCGAGGGTGAGCGCTACGTCGACCTCGACGGGAAAGCGGTCAACCCGGAGGAGGAGCCCGGGCGCGCGGTCACCGTGCTGGAGCACGACGGAAAGCGCCTTGCGGTCCTCGTTCACGACCCGTCGCTCCTGGACGACCCGGAGCTCGTCGAGGCGGTGGGCGCCGCGGCGAGCCTCGCGCTCGAGAACTCGCGCCTGCAGGCGGAGCTGCGCGCTCAGCTCGCAGAGGTGCGCGCCTCGCGCGCCCGGATCGTGGAGGCAGGCGACGCCGAGCGGCGTCGGCTCGAGCGCGACCTCCACGACGGCGCGCAACAGCGCCTGCTCGGGATCCGGCTCGCGCTCCAACTCGCGCGTGGACAGCTCGGACGGCGGCGCGCCGTCGACGAGCTCCTCGCAGAGGCGGACGCCGAGGTCGTCGGCGCTCTCGAGGAGCTGCGCGCGCTCGCCCGCGGTATCCACCCGGCGATCCTCACGGACGAAGGGCTCGCCCCCGCCCTCGCGGCTCTGGCGCGCCGCGCATCCGTTCCGGTCGCGCTGACGGTCTACCGGGAGCGCCTGCCCGCACGCAGTCGAGGCGACGGCCTACTTCGTCGCCGCCGAGGCGCTCGCCAACGTCGTCAAGCACGCAAACGCCACCCGGTCACGATCGAGGTCACACGCGCGAACGGCCGGGTCGAAATCGACGTCACCGACGACGGGGTCGGCGGGGCCGACGCCGGCGGGGCCGGGCTGCGCGGCCTCCGCGACCGCGTCGAGGCGCTCGACGGCCGCCTGCGGGTCGAGAGTCCTTCCGGAGAAGGCACACGGGTCAGGGCTGCGATCCCGTGCGCGTGATCCTCGCCGACGACGCCGTCGTCATCCGCGAAGGACTCGCGCGCCTGCTCGCCGAGCAGGGAATCGAAGTGGCTCGCCCAGGCGGGCACCGCCGACGAGCTCTTGCGGCTTGTCGCAGCCGACCCGCCGGACGTCGCCGTCGTCGACATCCGCATGCCGCCCACCTTCACGAACGAGGGGCTGCTCGCGGCGCAGGAGATCCGCCGTGCGCACCCGGAGGTCGGCACGGTCGTCCTCTCGCAGTACGTCGAGGTCGACTACGCGTTGAAGCTCGTGACCGGAGCATCCGACCGGGTCGGCTACCTGCTCAAGGACCGGATCGTCGACGTGGGCGAGTTCGTGGCCGCGCTGGAGCAGGTCGCCAGCCGGCGGAACCGTCGTCGAGCCCTCGCTCGTCAGCGAGCTCCTCAACGCTCCCGCCGCTCGCGATCCGCTGGCGGAGCTCACGCCACGCGAGCGCGAGGTGCTCGCGCTCGTCGCGCAGGGCAAGACGGACCGCGGGATCGCCGCGGAGCTCTTCGTGACGCGCAAGACCGTCGAGGCGCACGTCCGCAGCATCCTCGGCAAGCTCGATCTCCCCGCGGACGCGAGCGAGAACCGACGCGTGCACGCGGTGCTCGCGTTCCTCGAGGCCACCGGCAGCCGCCATCCCGGCAGTGCGAAGACTGGGGTTTTCATCGATGCGCAGGACGGCGGCCGGCACTAGCCTCACTTGGCATGAACGCGAACGACGAGGCGCCGTTCTGGCTCCAGCTGGTCGCCCTGGCCGTGATCCTGGCGCCGACCGTCGCACTCCTCGCCTTTCGGCGGCAGGATCGGTCCGATGAATACCGCCGCCGCCCTCGTCATCTGGGGCGCCCTGGCCGCCTGCAGCGAGCACGGAATGTGGGCGATGCGCCTGGCGATCCACGAGCGCTCATGGTCGAACCCCCACTCCACCGTGCACTACTTCATGGCCGGCGCCTACACGGCGGTCGCCGGAGTCCTCTTGAGCGTGATCGCGCTCACGCTGCTCCGCGAGGGGCGGCGCAGCGGATGGTTCGCCGTGCTCTTCGCACTTCTCGTCGGGGGAAGCCTCGAGCTGGCGATGAACGGCCCGACGGGTTTCCTGTACCACCACATCGGCCTCTACGGGTACGTCTTCGCCTGGCTGGCCGCTCTCGTGCTCGCCTTCAGGCCGACCTTCGTCGGCGGCGACCAGTTCAGCAGCGAGGCGCGAAAGGGTTCGACGAACCAGCCGCTCCGCAAGTCAGATCTGAACAGCCTGGGGACACCGTGAGCCTGCGACCCATTGTCGTCCTCACCGTGCGGCGCGGGCGCCGCAGTAACGCCTAGGCCTCGGCGTTCTCCTCGGCGAACACCGTCGTGCGGCTGGGCCGCACGAACACGATCTGGCCGTCGTGCAGCTCGAGCTCCTCGGCCTCGTCGCGCGTGACCTGCGCCGAGACGTGGGTTCCGTTGTGGAGGACGAGCTCGACGCGCACCTCGAAGCCGAGGTGGACGATCCGCTCGATCATCGCCTCGTCCGTGGAGCCGTTCGGCTCCAGGCGCAGCTCCAGGTCGTGCGGGCGCACCCAGTCCTCGCCGAGCCGGTTCACCGGGCCCACGAACGACATGACGAACTCGTTCGCGGGATGCTCGTAGAGGTCGCGCGGCTTGCCGGTCTGCTCGATCCTGCCCTTGTTCATGAGGACGATGCGGTCGGCGACGTCCATCGCCTCCTCCTGGTCGTGCGTGACGAGGACGGTGGTGACGTGGACGTCGTCGTGCAGGCGGCGCAGCCAGGTGCGCAGCTCCTTGCGGACGCGGGCGTCGAGCGCGCCGAACGGCTCGTCCAGGAGCAGTACCTCGGGCTCCACGGCGAGCGCCCGCGCCAGCGCCATGCGCTGGCGCTGGCCGCCGGAGAGCTGCGACGGGTAGCGCTCGGCGAGCCCGTCGAGCTGGACGAGGTGGAGCAGCTCGTCGACGCGCTTGCGGATCTCCTTCTTCGGCTCCTTGCGGATCGAGAGCCCGAAGCCGACGTTGTCGCGCACGGTCATGTGCTTGAAGGCGGCGTAGTGCTGGAAGACGAAGCCGACGCCGCGATCCTGCGGCGGCACGCCGGTCGTGTCCTGGCCCGAGATGACGACGTCGCCCGCGTCGGGATTCTCGAGACCCGCGATCACGCGCAGGAGCGTCGACTTGCCGCTGCCGCTCGGGCCGAGCAGCGCGGTCAGCGAGCCCGTCGGGATGGCGAGCGACACGTTGTCGAGCGCCACGAAGCTGCCGAAGCGCTTAGTCGCCTGCCGGACCGCTATCCCCACGTGCCACCTCCTTGTGCTCGCTCGGCTTGAAGACGTTCATCGCGATGAGAGTGCTGACGGCGAGCAACGCCAGGACGAGCGATGTCGTGTACGCAGCGACCTCGTTGAAGCGCAGGTACTGCTCGTCGACGTGAAGGGTAAGCGTTTCCGTCTTTCCGGCGAGGCGACCCGACACGACGGCGACCGCGCCGTACTCGCCGAGCGCCCGCGCCGTGGTGAGAACGACGCCGTACGCGACGCCCCAGCGGATCGACGGGAGCGTGATCCGGCGGAAGGTCTGCCAGCGTCGACGCGCCCAGCACCCACGCGGCCTCCTCCTGGTCGGTGCCGATCTCCCGGAGCACGGGGATCACCTCGCGGACGACGAACGGGAGCGTCACGAAGATGGTCGCGAGCACGATCCCGGGCGTCGAGAAGATGATCTGGATCCCGAAGTCGGCGAGCCAGCTGCCGATCCAGCCGTCGTTGCCGTAGACGAGGATCAGCGAGAGCCCGACCACGATCGGCGAGAGCGCCAGCGGCAGCCCGATGGCCGAGTTGAAGAACCACTCGCCGCGGTTCGACTCGCGCCGCACGAGCGCGATCGCGCACAGCACGCCGAAGACGGTGTTCAGCGGCACCGCGATCAGCACGGCGATCATCGTCAGCTTGAACGCACTGAGGAAGAGCGGATCGGTGAGCGCGGCCCAGACGGGTGCGAGCCCGTCCTGGAACGTGCGGAAGAGGATCATCGACAGCGGCAGGACGAGCACGAGCGCCAGGTAGGTGAGCGCCGTGTAGCGGATGACGTACTTACGCATCGTGCCTCCGGCTGCGCCGCTCGAGCAGATCGGCGGCGACGAGCACGAACAGGGAGAGCACGAGCAGCACGACCGACACCGCGGCGGCGCCGGCGGGGTCGTCGCTCTCGATCGCCTTGAAGATGTTCACGGAGGCGACCTCGGTGTCGAAGGGGATGTTCCCCGAGATGAGGATGATCGAGCCGAACTCGCCGACCGCCTTGCCGAAGGAGAGCGCCGCGCCCGAGAGGATCGCCGGCATCAGGTTCGGGAGCACGATGCGCCGGAACGTCTGGAAGCTCGAGGCGCCGAGCGAGCGCGCGGCCTCCTCCATCTCCTGGTCGAGCTCGAGCAGCACCGGCTGCACGGCGCGCACCACGAACGGCAGCGTCACGAAGAGCAGCGCGACCACGATCGCGGCGCGCGTGTAGGCGAGGTTCAGGTTGATCGGGCTGCGCGGGCCGTAGATCGCGAGCAGCGTCAGGCCGGCGACGATCGTCGGCAGCGCGAACGGCAGGTCGATGAGCGCGTTCACGACCGCCTTGCCGCGGAACGAGTCGCGCACGAGCGTCCAGGCGACGAGCGTCCCGGTGATCGCGTTCACGAACACGACGAGGAGCGACGCCGCGAACGTGAGCTTGAGCGCCGCGACCGCGGCCGGCGCGGTGATCTCGTCCCAGAACGCGGCGAGGCCGTCGCTCAGCGACTCGGCGACGACCGCGGCGATCGGGATCAGGACGATCAGGCTCAGGTACGCCGTCGAGATCCCGAGCGCAAGTCCGCCCGAGCGGCGAGGCGAGGCCGCCCGGGCGGGAAGTGCGACTGCGCTGGTGCTATCCGTCAGTTGGGACTCCAAGCTCCTCTTCGATCCCGGCGAAGATCCCGTTCTCGCGGTCGAAGAACTCCGACCGCACGTCGGGCCATCCGCCCAAGTCGGCGATGGTAAAGAGCCCGGGCGGCTCCGGGAAGTCGAACTGGCCGGCGACGTCCTGGTTCACCGGCCGGTAGCCGTTCTCGCCGAAGATCTTCTGCGCCTCGTCGCCGCGCAGGAAGTCGATGAACGCCTGCACCGTCGGGATGTTCTTGGACGTGTTCACGGCCGCGACGGGGTTCTCGATCAGGATCGTCTGGTCGGGGACGACGTAGTCGAGGTCCTGGCCCTTGTTCTTGGCGAAGAGCGCCTCGTTCTCGTAGGCGAGGAGCACGTCGCCCTTGCCGACGAGGAACGTCTGGAGCGCCTCGCGCGCGCTCTTGTCCTGAACCGGCACGTTGTTCAGGAAGAGCTCGCGCAGGTACTCGACGCCCTCCTCCTCGGTCTTGCCCTGCTCGAGCTGCGCGCCGTAGGCGGCCATGATGTTCCACTGCGCGCCGCCGGAGGTGAACGGGTTCGGCGTGATCACCTCGAGGCCGTCCTGGAGGAGGTCGTCCCAGGTGTGGATGTTCTTCGGGTTCCCCGGGCGCACGGCGAAGACGACGACCGAGTCGGTGACCATGCCGTTGTACTCGTCGTCGGCCCAGTCGCTCTCGACGAGGCCGGCGTCGACGAGGCGGGTGACGTCGGGCTCGAGGGAGAAGGCGACGAAGTCGGCGGGCAGGCCCGACTCGACGGCCCGGCTCTGCTCGCCCGACGCGGCGTAGGACTGCTCGAAGTCGACGCCCTCGCCGGCGGCGGTCTTCTGGAAGGCGGGGATGATCGCCTCGTAGGCCTCGCGCGGGGTCGAGTAGGCGACGAGCGTGATCTTCTTGCCGCTGCCGCCGCTCGCGGTGTCCTCCCCGCCGCAGGCGGCGAGCGAGACGACGGCGAAGGCGGCCAGTGCGAGCGGGATGAGCAGGCGACGAATCACGTGTAGTCCTCTTTCTCTACGGATTAGATAGGCAACGTGGGAATTCCTACCGGTGCCGTCTGCCGCCACGTCAAACGAGAACCGTTCTAGAGGTAGGTGACGAGCTCGTCGAGCGGGCGGCGATTCGCCTGCGCGCTCCACGCTTCCGCGTCATGGGCGTTCGGGTCGGCGGGCCGCGTGGGGTAGCCGAACGAGAGCACGATCGCGATCCGCTCCTCCTCGCCCAGCTCGAGCAGCTCGCTGCGCCTGCTCGGGCTCGCGCAGGCCGTTCGGGCACGAGACGACACCGTCGTTCCAGGCGGCGAGGAGCATGTTCTGGGCGACGCGGCCCGCGTCGAACCGGGACCGGATCCCGTCCGGGACGACGATCGCGACCACGAGCCCGGCGGTCGCGACGTTGTCGTGCGCGAAGACGAGCTCGGCGAGCTCCGCCCTGCGCTCGGCGACCACGATGAAGCGCCAGGGCTGCCGGTTCTTCGAGCTGCCGCTCAGGCGGCCCGCGTCGAGGATCTTGCGGACGGTCTCCTCGGCGACGGGCCGGCCGTCGTAGTCGCGCCGGTCGCGCTTGCTCGCGATCGCGAGGTACGTGTCCATTGCCGCGAGCTTACCGTCGCGTTGCGGCGAGCGCCCGCTCGGCGGCGAGCTGCGCGGCGGCGGCCCGCTCCTGCGCCTGGATCACCTGGCCGTCCGTGTCCGAGGTGCCCAGGTTGATCGCGACCAGGTGCGCCGCGACCTGCGCTGCGGACGCCGCCAAGGCGGCGCCCCCGGCCGCGTCCGAGCGGAGATTCGGGTTCCCGTTCTCGGCCACGAGCGCGCCCAGCTCGGCGGCCTCGACGGCGCAGCCCGCGATCTCGAGCGGGATCTCGGCCGCACGGGCGAGCGCGTTGCCGATCGCCGCCTCGCGGACGACCGGCTCGAGCGTCTTCGGCAGGCGGAGCGCCGTCAGCACCTCCTCGTAGGCCTGGCCGTCGGCGGGAGCGAGCGGCGCGACGCGGGCGATCAGCGCATCGGCCTTGAGCGCGGCGTCGGCGGCGCCGTCCCAGTGGCCCACCGAAAGGCGCGCCGACATGGCCGCGAGCCCGGCGGCCATCGCGACCACCAGCGCGGCGACGGAGCCGGAACCGGGCGCCGGCTTCTCAGAGGCGATCTCGGCGAGCAGGTCGTCCAGGGGCTGCGAGAGAAAGTCCTCGATGGTGCTCAGAACAATCCGATCGTCTTCCCGGTCTCGTCGATGTCCACGTTGAACGCGGCCGGCGAGACGCCGTAGCCGGGCATCGTCTGCATGTCGCCGAGGAGCGCCACGAGCCAGCCGGCGCCGGTGTAGGCGCGGACGTCGCGCACGGTCACCGTGAACCCGGTCGGCGCGTTCATGAGCTCGGGGTCGTGCGAGAGCGAGAGGTGCGTCTTCGCCATGCAGATCGGGAGCTGGTCGAAGCCGGAGGCGACGGCGCGGGCGATCGAGTCGCGCGCGGCCGGCAGGTAGTCGACGCCGTCGGCGCCGTACACCCGCGTGCAGATGGCCTCGATCTTCGCCTCGATCGGCTCGTCGAGGGCGTAGAGCGGCTTGAAGTCGGACGGAGACTCGGCCGCGGCCACGACCGCCTCGGCCAGTGCCGGCGCGCCCTCGCCGCCGCGCTCGAAGCCGTCGTTCACCGGCGCCGCGGCCGCGCCCGCCTCGAGCGCGAGCCGGCGGACGGTCTCGACCTCCTCGTCCGTGTCCCCGGGGAAGCGGTTGATCGCCACGACGGTGCTCGGCCCGAACTCGGCCACGATCCCGAGGTGGCGACGCAGGTTCTCGCCGCCGCGCTCGATCGCGTCGATGCCGCCGTCCGGGTCGCCGCCGTGGTGCTTGAGCGCCCGGGCGGTGACGACGAGCACCACCGCGTCCGGCCGCAGGTTCCCGGCCCGGCAGACGATGTCGAAGAACTTCTCCATGCCCATGTCCGAGCCGAAGCCGCTCTCGGTGACGCAGTAGTCGCCGAGCTTCAGGCCGACGCGGGTCGCGACGAGCGAGCTGTTCCCGTGCGCGATGTTGGCGAACGGACCGCAGTGGACGAACGCCGGCTGGCCCTCGAGCGTCTGCACGAGGTTCGGCTTGATCGCGTCCTTCAGGAGAACGGTCATCGCGCCGGCGGCGCGGATCTGCTCGGCCGTGACCGGCTCGCCCTCGCGCGTGTAGCCGACCGTGATCGCGCCCAGCCGTGCGCGCAGGTCGAAGAGGTCGCGCGCCACGGCGACGATCGCCATCACCTCGGACGCCGCGGTGATGTCCCAGCCGGTCTCGCGCGGGTTGCCGTTCGTGCGGCTGCCCGAGCCCGATCACCGTCTGGCGGAGCGAGCGGTCGTTGATGTCGACGCAGCGCCGCCACGTGACGCTGTGCGGGTCGAGCCCGAGCTCGTTCCCGTGCATGAGGTGCGCCTCGACGAGCGCGGCGAGCAGGTTGTTCGCGGCGCCGATCGCGTGGATGTCGCCGGTGAAGTGGAGGTTCATGTCCTCCATGGGGACGACCTGCGTGTAGCCGCCGCCGGCGGCGCCGCCCTTGATCCCGAACACCGGGCCGAGCGAGGCCTCGCGCAGGCAGAGCACCGGGTTCTTGCCGATCCGGCCGAGGCCCTGCGTCAGCGAGACCGACGTGGTCGTCTTCCCCTCGCCGGCCTTCGTCGGCGTGATCGCGGTGACGTCGATGAGCTTCCCGTCGGGCCGGCCGGCGAGCCGGTCGAGCACCGCGAGGTCGATCTTCGCCTTGTAGCGCCCGTACGCCTCGACCTCGTCGTCGAGGATCCCGGCGGCCGCGGCGATCTCGGCGATCGGGCGCAGCGTGGCGGACTGCGCGATCTCCAGGCTGGACGGCATCTGCGGGCTCATGAGCGGCCCCGACCCTACCGTAGAATCGGCCGATGCTCACGGTGAACGCCGCGGTATTCGACGGGCCCGGACGGGTTTCCGTGGAGGAGCTCTCGCTCGAAGGCCCGCGCCGGGGCGAGGTGCTCGTGAAGCTCGGCGCGAGCGGCGTCTGCCATTCCGACCTCCACGTGGTCGACGGCGACTGGCCGCGCCCCGCTCCGGTGGTCATGGGCCACGAGGGCGCGGGCGTCGTCGAGGCCGTCGGCGAAGGCGTCGAAGGTGTCGAGGTCGGCGACCACGTCGTCTGCTCCTGGTTCTACTCGTGCCGGCGCTGCTCGCATTGTCTCGCCGGCCGCGCGTGGGCCTGTACCGGGACGAAGGCGGGGCAGTGCGTCATGGACGACGGGACGACGCGGTTCAAGCGCTCCTCCGGGGAGGACGTGTTCTCGTACCTCGCCGTCGCGTCGATGGCCGAGCGCACCGTGGTACCCGAGGCGGGGGCGATCCCGATTCCCCGCGAGGTGCCGATGGAGGTCGCCGCGCTGATCGGCTGCGCGATCACGACCGGCGTGGGCGCGGTGGTGAACACCGCGAAGGTCGAGGCGGGCGCCTCGGTCGTCGTGATCGGCTGCGGCGGGGTTGGGCTTTCGGCCGTGATGGGCGCCGCGTTGGCCGGCGCGAACCCGATCGTCGCCGTCGACGTCTCCCCCGAGAAGCTCGCGCTCGCGCTCGAGGTGGGCGCGACGCATGCCGTCGGCTCGCTCGACGAGGTCCCCCGCGGCGTGGACTACGTCTTCGAGGCGATCGGGCTCGTGGAGACGATCGAGGCGATCCCGGATCTCCTCCGCTCGGGCGGCACCGGCGTGCTCGTCGGCCTGGCCGCGTACGACGTGCGCGCCTCGTTCGACGTCTACTCCTTCGTCGACTCGGGCAAGACGCTGGTCGGGTCGATCTACGGCGGCGCGGTGCCGGCGCTCGACTTCCCGCGCATCGCCGATCTCTACCTGGCCGGGAAGCTTCCGCTCGACAAGCTCGTGTCGCACCGCATCGGCCTGGACGAGGTCGAGGACGCCTTCGCCGCCATGCGCCGCCGCGAGCGGGCGCGCTCCGTGGTCGTGTTCTGAGCGCCCGGCGCGACTCGCACAGAAGGCGCGCGAATGGCGCACAGCGAACGCAAGTTGCAGACTGCAACTAAGTCTCGAACCGCCTGAGCCCTGTAACCATGCGGGGCACGACCGGAAGAGCCACACAAGTTGCAGACTGCAACTTGTTCAGGAGCCACACGAACGATGGGAGAGGCATGACGGAGAAGGGCTTTCAGGCGATCAGGATCTCGGATCTTCCGGCCGTGCCGATCACGGAGACGCTCGTCTGGCGCCCGGTGCGGCGCACGCTCGGGATCGAGGCCTTCGGCGTCAACGCCTACACGGCCGCCAACGCGGGCGACGAGATCGTCGAGGATCACGACGAGCTGGGCAACGCTGCGGGCGGGCACGAGGAGCTGTACGTGGTCATCAGCGGCCACGTGACCTTCACCTGCGGAGGCGAGGAGATCGACGCGCCGGCCGGCACGCTCGTCTTCCTTCGCGACCCGGCCGTGCGCCGCTCCGCGGTCGCGACCGAGGCGGGCTCGACGGTGCTCGCGGTCGGGGGCGAGCCGGGCAAGGCCTACGAGATCTCCGCCTGGGAGTTCTATTTCGCCGCGATTCCGTTCGCGAAGGCCGGCGAATGGGACTCGGCCGTCGAAACGGTTGCCGAAGGCCTCGAGCGCTTCCCCGACAATCCGGCGCTCCTCTACAACCTCGGCTGCTACGAGGCCCAGGCCGGGCGACATGACGAAGCGGTCTCCCATGTTCGGCAGGCGATCTCGCTCGACCCGCGGCTGGGCGAGGTCGCGACCAAGGACACGGATCTCGACCCGATCCGCGACTCGCTCGGGTAGGCGGTCGACACACTTTCGGCACGATTCGGTGTCCCACGAGTGCGGATTTCGGCGATAGGCTGAAGGCGAGCAGGGGGCGGGTCGGGACCCGAGTTAGACGGGCGCGAGTGCAGTAACTACGCGGCCCGGCAGCGGCGGCCGTCCGAGCGCGCGTTCCCCTCCGCGAAGATCGGCCCGCCGTCCTCGCGAACGCACTCGGCGCGAAAGCGGGCCGGCGCGTCGGCCATGGATCGATTCTAAGGTTCACCCTGTGCGGGACGAGCTGACCGATCTGGCGCGCGAGCTGGTGGCGATCGACTCGGTCAACCCGGCGCTTGCGCCGGGCGCCGCGGGCGAGGAGGAGATCTCCCGCTTCGTGGCGGCCTGGCTCGAGCGGCACGGGCTCGAGGTCTCCCGCGACGAGATCGCGCCGGGCCGCTGGAACGTGACCGCGGTCGCGCGACGGCTCGGGCGGCGGCCGGACGCTCCTCCTGAACGGCCACATGGACACGGTCGGGCACGCAGGGATGGAGCGGGCGCTCGAGCCGACGGTCGAGGGGAACCGGCTCTACGGGCGCGGCGCCTACGACATGAAGACGAGCGTGGCCGCGTCGATGCTCGCCGGCGCGAGGGCCGCCGCGCTGGGGCTGCGCGGCGACGTGATCGTCTCCGCGGTCGCCGACGAGGAGGTCGCGAGCATCGGCTCCCAGGCGGTCGTCGCAGACGTGCGTGCCGGACGCGGCGATCGTGACCGAGCCGACCGAGGAGCGCGTCGCGATCGCGCACAAGGGGTTCGTCTGGCTCGAGATCGAGACGCACGGGGTGGCGGCGCACGGCTCGCGGGCGGATCTCGGCGTGGACGCGATCGCGAAGATGGGGACCGTGCTGGTCGGGATGGCTGCGCTCGACCGGTCGCTGCGCGCCTCGCCGACGCATCTCCTGCTCGGGAGCGGCTCGCTGCACGCGTCGCTCGTCGAGGGCGGGGTCGAGCTGTCCACGTATCCCGACCGGTGTCTCGTCCAGGCCGAGCGGCGCACGATTCCCGGCGAGACGCCCGCGGTGGTCGAGGAGCAGATCCGCGAGATCGTCGAGGATTCGGGCGACCCGGATCTCGACGCCGACGTGCGCGTGACGTTCGTCCGCGAGCCGTTCGAGATCGCGCCGACGGCCGAGATCGTGGAGCTCGTGCGGCGCCACTCCGGGAGCGAGGTGTCGGGCGCGCCGTTCTGGGCCGACGCGGCCATCTTCTCCGCGGCCGGGATCCCGACGGTCATGTACGGGCCCGTCGGCGAGGGCGCTCACGCCGACGTGGAGTGGGTCGACCTCGACTCGGCGACCCGCTGCGCGGAGACGTACCTCGCGGTCGCGACCGAGTTCTGCGCGTAGTCTGTCCGGCACGATTTGGCTCGGTTTTGCCTGCAATTCGGCACAATCGGCGCGCGTTCTGCGCGTCATTTTCCCGATATCGTCTGGGTGGGGCGGAGGGAGACCCTGACACACGTGCGAGTGCTATTAAGGGCGCGCGCGGCTCACCCGGCCTACGCTTAGCCCATGCAGACGCCGCCCGCCCACACCGCGGGCCGGGTCGAGGTGCTTCGCCTCCCCGGAGGCCGCAGCGAGCCCGACGAGGTCGCGGTCGAGGAGCCGCTCGAGATCCGCGTCAACGGCGAGCCGGTCGCGGTCACGATGCGCACGCCCGGCCACGACGAGGAGCTCGCGCTCGGCTTCTGCCTCTCCGAGGGAATCGCGGCCACCGCGGCCCGGCTGCCCGACGATCTTGCCGCGAACACGGTCGAGGTGGACGCGCCCGGGTTCGATCCGGCGAGCGCTGAAGCGGAGCTTCTACACCACGTCCTCCTGCGGCGTGTGCGGCAAGGGCGCGCTCGAGGCGATCGCGGTCGAGGCGGCTCGCAGGTCGAAGAGCGATCTCACCGTCCCGGCGACCGTGATCGCAGCGCTCCCCGACCGGCTGCGCGAGGGCCAGGCGACCTTCGCGGCCACCGGGCGGCCTCCACGCCACCGGCCTCTTCGACGAGAACGGCGCGCTGCTCGCGCTGCGCGAGGACGTCGGCCGCCACAATGCGATGGACAAGGTGATCGGCTGGGCGCACGGCGCCGGGCGGCTGCCGCTTTCGCGACTCGTCCTCTGCGTCAGCGGCCGGCTCTCCTTCGAGCTCGTGCAGAAGGCGGCGGTCGCCGGCTGTCCGCTGCTCGTCGCCGTCGGCGCGCCTTCGTCGCTCGCCGTGGAGCTGGCCGCCGACCGCGGGATCACGCTCTGCGGCTTCGTCCGCGACGGGCGGATCGAACGTCTACACGGAGCCGTGGCGCGTCACGACGTAACCGGCGTCCTGCTCGTCGGCGGCGCGAGCCGCCGCTTTGGATCGCCGAAGGCGCTCGCCGTGCTCGACGGGGAGACGCTCGCGGAGCGCGCGCACCGAACGCTGGCGGCCGCCTTCGACGACGTGATCGCGGTGGGCAAGACCGCCGACGCGTTGCCGCTCCCTTTTCCGGTCGAAGACGACGGGAGCGAGCTGCGCGCGTCGATCGCCGGCGTCGCCGCCGCGCTTCGCCTTGCCCGGCACGAGGTCGTGGTCGTCCTCCCGGTCGACGTTCCGCTCGTGACCCCGGCGCTCCTGACCGCGCTCGCCGACGCGGCCGAGGACGCCGCCGTCACGCAGACCGGCCCGCTGCCCGCCGCCTTCCACCGCCGGGCGCTGCCGGTGCTCGAGCGGCGCATCGCCGCCGGGGAGCTGGCGCTGCGCGACGCGCTCGCCGAGTTGCAGGTCCGCGAAATCCACGGGAACCCCGAGGAGCTTCGGAACGTAAACACCGTGGAGGATCTGCAACGACTCGCAAGCTCACAGCCACGCTCGTCGCACTCGTAGCCTGCGCGGCCGTCCCGGCCGCGCAGGCCAAGGGTCCGCTGTCGCTCACGGATCTGCGGCGCGTCCGACTGCCGCGTAGTTCGACGGCCTGGAGCAGAAGAACGAGTCGCTCGTCTGGGGCGTGCTCGAGCGCTACTCAGGATCTGTCGTTCGCCGATCCGTCGCCGCTCGCGCCGTACTACACGCTCAAGCTCGAGGGCTGGGAGCACTGGGACTCGCTGATCTACGTTCCCTCGGAGCGCGGTCATCGGCTCGGGCGCGGGCTGGACGTATCCCAAGCCCGCCACCGAAAACGCGCTGCGCGGCGCCGTCGACGGGCTCGAGCCGAAGGCGGCGCAACTCGAGGGTGCGACCGTGGACGGCGTGCCCGTCGAGGATGCGGCCGCCTTCGCGGCGCTCTTCGACGAGCTTCCTCCGACGCCGGCCGTGCTCGGCGTCGAGCCCGTCGTGATCGAGATCACCGGGCTCCCCGACGCCTGGGTCGACGAGCGGCCGATCGAGTACTTCCCGGAGCAGAACGTCCTGCACCGCAAGCACCAGTGGCTGCAGGCCTCCGACGACGTAGCCGGACTGATCGAGGGCGGCGACGCGGGCCGGCCGAGCCCGATCTGGCTCGCGCCGTTCGCCCTCGTCGTCGTCGCGCTCGCGGGAGCGTCAGTGTGGCTCGTGCGCCGCAGGCCGCGGTGGCGGCGTCACGACCGGGCCGACGAGAGCCAGGGACTCGTTGGCGGTTGAGACGCTGAGGCCGGGAACCACGCCGCCGCCGATCGCGTAGACCCGGTTGCCGAAGGCCGCGACGCCGAGTCCGTGGCGTGGCGTCGGGAGATTCGGGAGCCGGGTCCAGCGACGCGTGGCGACGTTGTAGCGGTAGACGGCGCGGATCGTGCCGGTCGTCGCCTCGCCGCCGACCGAGACGATCCAGCCGTTCAGCGCGGCCGCTCCGGTGCCGCCGCGCGGACGCGGCACGGGCGGGAGCTTCTCCCAGCGCCGCTGCTTCGGCAGGTAGCGCTCGAAGCGGCGGAGGTTGGAGGCGAACCCGGCCGTCCGTCCTCCGACGACGTAGACCTTGCCCGCCCACGCGGTCACGCCGAGATGCTCGCGCGGCGTCGGCCCGGGCCCGTAGCGCCAGCGGCCCGTGCGGAGGTTGTAGAGGAGCGCCGACTGGGCGAGTCCGTTCGGGCCCACGCCGCCTGCAACGAGGAGCGTGTGGCCGACCACGGCTGCGCCTGCAGCGGCCCGCTCGGCCGGCAGCTGTCGGCCCGTAGTGCCACGCGCCCGCCGCGAAAGACGAGCAGCGCGCGGGCGCGGTGACCGTCGTGCCGGTAGCCGCCGACGACGTAGATGCGGTTCTTCCAGGTCGCGGCCGCGGGATGGTGCAGCGCGATGGGAAGGTCGGGCAGCCGGCTCCAGGCATTCCCCGCCGGGTCGTAGGCATCGACGCGCCGTGAGACGGAGCCGTCGCCGAGGACGCCGCCGATCACGACGATCTTCCCGTTCGCGACGGTGGCGACGACCTCGGATCGGGCGAGTCGGAAACGGCGCGCGATCCTCCCAGCTTGCTGCTTGGGCAGGCGCGGCGCAGGCGAGGAGAGGGAAAACGAAGGCGAGGCCGAGCCGGGCGCTCACGCCGGTCCGGCGACGCTCTCGAGCTCGCGGGACGTGAGCACGCGCTCGCGGTCGGGGCCGGTCCCGACCATGCAGATCTCGACACCGAGGGAGTCCTCGATGAAGGCGACGTAGTCGCGCGCCGCGGCCGGGGAGGCCGTCGAGCGTCTCGACGTCGTCGAGCGGCGTCTCCCAGCCGGGCAGCGTCTCGTAGATCGGTTCGGCGTGATGGAAGTCGCTCTGGTGCGCGGGGAAATCTTCCGTCTCGGTTCCGTCGGGAAGCCGGTAGCGGACGCAGACGGGCAGCTCGGAGAATGCCGAGAGGACGTCGAGCTTGGTCACGGCGAGCGACGTGAGCCCGTTCACGCGCACGGCGAAGCGCAGGCCGACGAGGTCGAGCCAGCCGCAGCGCCGCTCGCGCCCGGTGGTCGTGCCGTACTCGGCGCCGAGCTCGCGCACCTTCGCGTTGTCGGGCCCTTCGATCTCGGTGGGGAACGGGCCCTCGCCGACGCGGGTCACGTAGGCCTTGGCGACGCCGATCGCCCGCTCGATGCGCGTCGGCCCGATCCCGATGCCCGTCGCGGCCGCGCCGGCGGTCGGGTTGGACGAGGTGACGAACGGATAGGTGCCGTGGTCGAGGTCGAGCAGCGTGCCCTGCGCGCCTTCGAGGAGGACGCGCTTGCCCTCCTTGAGCGCCGTGTCGACGAGGAGCGACGTGTCCGCGATGTACGGGCGAAGGCGCGTCGCGTACTCCTCCATCCGGTCGGCGAGCTCCTCGAGGCGCAGCGGCTCGACGCCGTGCAGCCGTTCGAGGAGGACGTTCTTCTCGGCGAGCGTCGTCTCGAACTTCTGGCGGAGGATCTTCGGGTCGAGCACGTCCTGCATGCGGATGCCGATGCGCGCAGCCTTGTCCGCGTAGGCGGGGCCGATGCCGCGCCGCGTCGTGCCGATCTGGAGCCGCCCGAGCCTCCGTTCACTCGCTGAGTCGATGGCGACGTGCCACGGCATGATCAGGTGCGCGTTCCCCGAGATGCGCAGGTCGCCGGTCGTGATGCCGCGCGCCTCGAGCCCGTCGATCTCCTCCACGAGCAGCCGCGGGTCGAGCACGCAGCCGGCGCCGACGACGCACATGCGCCCGGCGTAGAGGATCCCGGACGGGATGTGGTGGAGCTTGAACGTCTCCCCGTCGCGCACGATCGTGTGCCCGGCGTTCGGCCCGCCCTGGTAGCGGCAGACGACGTCGGAGTGCTCGGCGAGCAGGTCGACGATCTTGCCCTTGCCCTCATCGCCCCACTGGGCGCCGACGATCACTGTGGCGGGCATCGGTTGGAGCTTAGTCGCGCGCGGCGTCGGCGGGCCGCTAGACCGCAGCGAGATCCGCGAACTTCGCGTACTGCGAGATGAAGGACAGCTTCACCTTGTCGGTCGGGCCGTTGCGGTGCTTGGCGATGATCACCTCGGCGACGCCCGGGTCCGGGGAGTCCTCGGGGTTGTAGTAGTCGTCGCGGTAGATGAAGGCGACGATGTCCGCGTCCTGCTCGATCGAGCCCGACTCGCGCAGGTCGGAGAGGATCGGGCGCTTGTCGTGGCGCTGCTCGACCGCGCGGGAGAGCTGGGACATGGCGACGATCGGCGTCTCGAGGTCGCGCGCGAGGATCTTCAGCGAGCGGGAGATCTGCGAGACCTCCTGGACGCGGTTCTCGGCCGACGTGCCGGACGTCATGAGCTGGAGGTAGTCGACGAGGATGAGGCCGAGGTTCGGGTGCTTCGACTTGAGCCTGCGGGCCTTGGCGCGGATCTCCATCATCGTGATCGAGCCGGTGTCGTCGATGTAGACGGGCGCCTTGGCGAGGCGGTCGCACGCGGCGGTCAGCCGCGGCCAGTCGTCGCCGCCCAGCCGGCCCGTGCGGAGCCGGTGCAGCTCGACCTTCGCCTCGGCGCACATGAGGCGCTGCGTCACCTCGGCCTTCGACATCTCGAGCGTGAAGAGGGCGACGGGGATCTGGCTGCGGACGGCGACGTTCGCGGCCATGCCGAGCGCGAGCGCCGACTTCCCCATCCCCGGGCGGGCCGCGAGGATGATCAGGTTGCCCTCCTGGAAGCCCGACGTCAGCCGGTCGAAGTCGCGGAAGCCGGACGGGACGCCCGTGACCTCCGCGCCCAGCTCGTACAGGGCGGTGATGCGCTCGAAGCTCTCCTTGAGGAGCACCTCGATGTGGCTGAACTCGCTCGCCGCGCGCTCCTGGCCGAGCTCGAACACGATCTGCTCCGCCTGGTCGACCAGCATCGTCGCGTCGCCGGGCCGGTCCCACCCGAGCCGGGAGATCTCGCCGCCGGCCCGGATGAGGCCGCGCAGGATCGACGACTCGTGGATGATCTGGGCGTAGTGGCGCGCGTTCGCGCTGGCCGGGACGAGGGCCGCGAGCTCGTTCACGCGCCCGGCGCCGCCGATGCCCTCGAGGTCGCCGCGCTCGTCCAGCTCGTCCACGAGCGTGATCGCGTCGACCGGCTCGCCCTTCGCGTACAGGGCCAGCGCGGCCCGGTAGATCTTCGCGTGGCTCTCGCGGTAGAAGTCGCGCCCGCCCGCGTCCAGCACCTCGCTGACCGCGCCGATCGCGTTCGGCGACAGCATCATCGCGCCGAGGACGGACTCCTCGGCGTCGAGATTCTGGGGAGGGACGGGGGCTGTCTGGAGGGCTTGTGCCATGCCGCGGGGCGCTCCATTAGCCATGACTTGACCGGGCGTGTCAAGAGATCTGGGGAACGCGTCGTGCACAGGCTCAATAGGGCCGTTTGCAGCCATTATGGAACATAGGTTCGCAGGCAGGCCGGATGGAAGCGCCCGTCCGCGCACAGGGGCGGTGGACAGTCCTCCCGCTTAGAGCGGGAACTTCTCGTGCTCGCCCACAGGCCTGTGCACAGGCCGGTGAACAAGTCGCTACGAGGTCTCGGACTCCTCGGCCGCCTCGGCCTCGGCCGCTTCGGCGGGCACCGGCCTCGGCCTCGGCCTCGGGCGCGGCCTCGGCCTCGGGCTCGGCCGCGACCTCGGTGTCCGCCTCGCCCTCGGCGGCCTCGGCCACGGGCTCCGGCGCCTCCTCGGCGAGCAGGGCCTCGAGCTCCTCGGCGCCTTCGACCTCGGCCTCCTCGGGCTCGGCCTCGGCGCGCTCCTCGGCCTCCCACGCGGCGATCTCGTCCTCGGACGGCAGCTCGCCGCCCTCGGGGACGACGACGGTGCGGACCTCGGTGGAGACGTCCTCGAAGATCCGGATCGGAACCGTGTGGACGCCCACGCGCTTGATCGTCTCGTCCAGGTCGATCTTGCGGCGGTCGACGCGGATCTTCTGCGTCGACCAGATCTCGTCGGCGATGTCGGTCGGCGTCACCGAGCCGAAGAGGCGCCCGCGCGGGCCGGCGCTGCGCTCGAAGCGCAGCTCGATCCCGCCGAGCTTGGCCGCGATCTCCTGGGCCTGCTCGTGCGTGCGGGCCTCGTGCCGGGCGCGCTGCTGCCTCGCGCTTCGCGTGCTCGGCGAGGAGCGCCGGCGTGGCCGTCTCCGCGAGCTTGCGCGGCTCGAGGTAGTTGCGCATGTAGCCGCGCGCGACGTTCACGACGTCGCCGCGCAGGCCGACCTTCTCGACGTCTGAGAGGAGGATGACTTCCACGGCTCGCTACTGCCCCGTGACGTAGGGGAGGAGGGCCATCTCGCGGGCGCGCTTGACCGCGACCGCGACCTGCTCCTGGTGGCGGCGGCAGGCGCCGGTGATGCGGCGGGAGCGGATCTTCCCCTTCTCCGAGATGTAGCGCCGGAGCTGGTTGTAGTTCTTGTAGTCGACCACCTCGACCTTGTCCTTGCAGAAGTAGCAGCTCTTGCGCCGCCCGCCCCCGGGGGGTGCCGGGCGCCTACTGCCTCCGCGCGACTGCTGCTGCTTAGCTTTCTGGGCCATCGGGCTTCGGGCTCCTTCCTAGAACGGAATGTCGTCGTCGCCGGCGGCCGGCGCGAAATCGGACTGGTCGGCGCTGACGTCGCCGGCCGGGACGTACTGCGGCTGTCCGCCGCCCCCGCCGCCTTCGTTGTCCGCGCGCGAGCCGAGGAACTGGACCGTGTCGGCGATGATCTCGACCGCCTGGCGCTTGGAGCCGTCCTGCGCATCCCACTCGCGCCAGTCGAGGCGTCCGTCCACGGCGACCGGGCCGGCCCTTGGCGAGGAACTGCGCGCAGCTCTCGCCCTGGTTGCCCCAGACCGTGACGTCGAAGTAGTTGGGCTTGTCTCCCCACTCGCCCGTCGAGGCGTCCTTCTGGCGCGTGTTCACGGCCAGGCGGAGCTTGCAGACGGCGGTTCCGCTCGGGGTGTGCCGCAGCTCGGGATCCTTGGTCAGGTTCCCCACGAGCACGACTCGGTTGATGTTGGCCATGTGAGCCTCCTTACTCCGTCGCCTCGGCGGGCGCCGGTTCTGCGGTCTCGGGCTCTGCGGGCTCCGGCGCGGCCTCGACGGCGGCCGGCATCTCGGCCGGCTCCTCGTCGACGGGCTGGGACACGGCCTCAGACTCGGCCGGGGGCGGAGGCGGCGGTGTCCGCGTGGCGGTCGGAAGCCGCCGCACGGCCATGTGCCGCATCGCGCCGTCGGTGATCTTGAGGATCCGCGTCAGCTCGTCGAGCGTCGCGGGCTCGCAGTCGAAGTGCAGCAGGTAGTAGATCGCCTCGGGCTTCTTGTCGATGTCGTACGCGAGCCGGCGCCGGCCCCAGGACTCCTGGCCGACCCACGTTCCCCCGTCCTTTTCGACGAGCTCGCGGGCACGGGTCAGGATCTCCGTCTGGCGTTCTTCGGGCAGCTCGACGTCGAGCAGCAGCATGATCTCGTAAGCGTTCAGTTCCCGGTCCTCCTTGACTCTTCCCTTGGTCTAGTGGCTTCGTCCTTCGTGCGCCGCCCGGGTTTGGCGGGGCCCGACGAAGCAGGAAGAACGCCGAGTATAGCTAGCCGGTTCAGGTTGCCCGAGCCCTCATCCCGCGTGGAAGAGTGACGGGTGTGAGACGAAAGCTCGCACTCCTCGCAGGAGCAACGATCGGCGCCGCCGCGGCCGTTCTGCTGCGCCGCCGACGCTGCCTCGACGACCCCGGCCGAGCCGGACGAGCGAACCGAGGAGCTGCGCCGCAAGCTCGCCGAGGCTCGCGAGGCCGAGCCCGCGGATCGCCGCGCACTCCGAGCCCGACCCCGAGCCCGAGCCCGAGCTCACGGTCGACCTCGAGGAGTCCCGCCGCCAGCGTCCACGACGAGGCCCGCGCCGCGATGGACGAGATGCAGCGCTCCGGCGAGGACGAGACGCTCTAGTGCCGACCAACGAGTACTCGGTCGAGATCGACCGTCCCGCCGCGCAGGTGTTCCCGCACCTCGTGGCGAGCGAGCGGCGGATGCGCTGGATGGGCGCGCTCAAGGAGTCCAAGCAGGTCACGGAGGGCCAGCCGGGCGAGGGGACGCGCTTCGAGGACGTCTTCGAGGATCACGGCCAGCGCTTCGAGTCTCGAGGCCGAGATCGTCGAGCTGCGCGCGCCGGAGCTCATCCGGCTGAAGCTCGAGGGAAGCGCGTTCGAGTCGGACCTGACCCAGACGCTCACGGAGAGCCGACGGCAAGACGACCCTGACCACGACGATCGACACCGAGTACCACAGCGCCCTGGCGCGGCTCATGAGCGGCGTCGTCACGGGGCACGCGCAGAAGCAGCTCGAGGAGGACCTCGAGCGGCTCAAGGAGCGCTCGAGACCTAGAGCGGGTAAACGCGGCGTCAGCCGCGTCGCGAGCGCCACGGCGCGATCTTCGCCTGGTAGCACGGCGAGCGCAGCTTCGTCCGCTCGGCGGGGTTCGTCATGAAGCCGGTCTCGACCAGGCAGGTCGGGACGTTCGACCAGTTGAACCCGGTCAGGTCGGAGCGTTACGAGCCCGAGGTCCGCCGCGCCGGTCGTCGCCAGCACTTCGTCCTGGACGATCCGCGCCACCCGCAGGGACGCGGGCAGCACGTCGTCGGTCCAACCCTTTCGCTTCGCCGGGTAGAGCGTCGAGAGGCCGTGCATCGACGAGCTCGTCGACCCGTCCGCGTGGATGCGGAAGACGAGCGCCGCGTGCCTGCGGTTGCAGAATCTCGCGCGCGCGACGTTGCCGCCGCCCTTCAGCTTCATGTCCGGACCTGTGCGGGTCATGGCCACGCGGAAGCCGGCAGCACGGAGCTGGCGGCGGGCGCGCTTCGCGATCTGGAGCGTCACCTCGGCCTCGCCCGCGGTTCCGCCCGGGTCCTTCACTTTCATCGTCTTCGAGCCGGGCCCGATCGGCTCCTTGCCCAGGTTCGCCTTGCTCGCATGTCCCGGGTCGAGGCAGACGAGCGGCGCCGCCGCGGCCGGGGCGGCCCAGATGGCGAATACCGCCAGGGCGATCAGGGAAACTCGCATGCGTTCATGGTAGGGGCGCCTGCCGTGGACGCCGCGCAGCGCGCGGGGCTAGCCTGCTGCGATGGAGGCCGGCTCGATCTCGCGGCGTCGTGCGGCCGAACGTCTCGGCGGCCCTGCCCGCGCGGTTCGCTGGGCGGCCCCGGTCGTCTACCTGGCCGTCCTGTCGGTCGCGATCTGACCGCGACGGCGTGCCGGTGTCGCAGGCGAGCGGCTGCTCGTGTGGATCTTGCTCGGGCTGCTCGCCGTGTCGCTCTCGAACGTCCGCGGCTGGGCGGGTGGCGTTCTCTTCGAATGGCTGCCACTCGCGCTCGTCCTGTGGATCTACGACCTCCTGCGCGGCGCCGCCGACGGGCTCCTCTTCCCCACGAACGTGACGCCGCAGATCGACGCTGAGAAGCTCCTCTTCTTCGGCGTCGTGCCGAGCGTGTGGCTTCAGGACAGGCTCTGGCACGGAACGTTCGACCTGCGCTGGTACGACTACGCCGCCTGGGCCGTCTACGTGAGCTACTTCCTCCTCGTCTACGTGCTCGCGGCCGTGCTCTGGTTCTTCGCGCGCGACCGGTTCCGCCGCTACGTCGCCTGCGTCTCGCTGCTGGCGCTCATGGGGTTCGCGACCTACGCGCTCTTTCCGGCCGCGCCGCCGTGGATGGCGGCCCAGCTGGGGGAGATCGGCAGCGTGACCCGCTCGATCGGGGTCATCTCGGGCCACATCCCGATCATCGACGGCCGCGCGCTCTTCGATCACGGGACGCAGTACGCGAACCCGGTCGCCGCCGTGCCGTCGCTGCACGCTGCGTACACGCTCATGATCTCGATGTTCCTCTGGCGCTACACCCCGCGCTGGGGACGTCCGCTGCTCGTCGCCTATCCGCTCGCGATGGCCTTCGCGCTCTCCTACACGGCCGAGCACTATCTCGTGGACGTTCTCCTCGGCTGGATCTACGCCGTGTTCGCGCTCTGGCTCGTCAATCGGGTCGCCGACCGGTGGGCTGCCAAGGTCTGGAGATTCGCCCCCGAGTAGCGTATTTTCCGCTGTTCATGCGACGAGTGGCATTTATCGGCGTCGGCGGTTGCGGTGGCTTTGGCCGTCGCGGGACCCGCCTCGGCGGCGGTCAAGGCGAAGGTCGCCGGCGGGACGCTGACGCTCACGGGCACGAACAAGGCCGACAAGGTCACGCTCAAGCTCACGAAGGGCAAGAAGGGCGTCCTCCAGGTCGACGTCGGCTCGAACGGCTCCGGTCGAGTTCGCGCTTCGCCCGGAGCCTGTTCACGCAGATCGTCGTGAGCGCAGGGCGGCGGCAACGACACGGTCACGATCAGCGAGAAGAACGGCGCGTTCACGAACGAGGAGGCGACGACGGCTGAACGGCGGCTTCGGCAACGACAGGCTCACCGGCGGCTCCGGACCCGAGACGATCGTCGGCGCCGCCGGCAACGACGTCCTGAAGGGCAACCTCGGCGCCGACCAGGTGGAGGGAGGGCACGGGAAGGACACGCTGCTTCTCGGACGCGGCACCGACGCGGCCGTCTGGCATCCGGGCGACGGCAACGACATCGTCGACGGTCAGGCCGACAACGACACGCTGTCCTTCACCGGCTCGAGCGCGGCCGAGACCTTCGCCTTCACGGCCGGCTCCGGGAAGGCGCTTCTGAAGCGGAACGTCGACGCCGTCACCGCTGAGCCTCGACGGCTCGAGGCCGTCGTCCTGGCCACGCTCGGGCGGCGCGGACGCCGTGACCGTGGGCGACCTCTCGACGACCGATCTCACCACCGTCGACGTCGATCTGGGCGTGGCAGGCGTCGGGGACGCGGCCGCGGATCAGGTGGTCGTCGAAGGCACCGGCGGAGCGACATCGTCCAGGCGACCACGGTCGGCGCCTCGCCCCAGGTCAACGGGCTCGCCAGTCAGGTACTCGTCACGAATCCGGAGGCCGCGAACGACCGGCTCACCGTTCGCGGGCTCGGCGGAGGAGACACGCTCTCGGGCGGCGCGCTCGCGTCGTTGATGCAGCTGACCCTGGACGGCGGCGACGGCAACGACACGCTGAACGGCGGCAACGGCGCCGACACGCTCATCGGCGGCGAGGGCGCAGACGGCGTCGACGGCAACGGCGGCAACGACACCGCATTCCTGGGGGCCAGGACAACGACACCTTCGTCTGGGATCCCGGCGACGGCAGCGACATCATCGAGGGCCAGGACGGTGGCGACACGCTCCACTTCAACGGCTCGGCGGGCGCGGAGATCTTCGCGGCCTCGTCGAACGGCGGACGGCTGCTCTTCACGCGCAACGTCGGGAACATCGTCATGGACGCCGACGACGTCGAGACGCTCGACCTGAACACGCTCGGCGGCGCGGACACGGCGACGGTGAATGACCTGGCGCACCGATATCGCGTTCGTCAACATCGATCTCGGGGTCAACGGACTGGGCGACGGAGCGGCGGATGCGCTCACCGTGAACGGAACAGTCGGCGTCGATGTCATGAACCTCTCGGGCAGCGCCGGGTCGGTCTCGGTCCTGACGCCGGCGTGGCGCTCAACGTCTTGCGCGCCGAGCCGGCCAACGACACGCTGACGGTCAACGTCTCGAGCGGCGCCGACCTGGTCGAGCGCCTCGGGGCTCGCGGCGTCGAGCCTCTTCCACCTGACGCTGAACGGCGGCAACGACAACGACATCCTGGTCGGCAGCTCGGGCGCCGACACGCTGAACGGCGACGCGGGAACCGGCGACTACTGCGACGGCGGGCCCGGGATCGACATGGGCGCGACCTGCGAGACGTCGGTCAACATTCCGTAAACCGCGTTGGACCGAAAATAGGGGGCGACTATTGCCGCCCCCTGCGGGTCCGTAGGCTGCGGCCTCCCACGGATCCGCTTGAGCCGGGTAAACGCCCCTCAGTGCCCCGGCAAGGATCACCATGGTCGATTTCTCCCGGCTTCGCGTAACCCTTAAGGGTGAAAGTGAAGTGAGTTGGTGAACCACCTTTCGAGCCATGGAATCAAGCGGCCCGCCTGATGAATACTGCTGTCCATACGGCACTGCGGCTCATAGAGAGTCGGGCCCCGATGCGGCGGGGGCTCGATATGAGACGAGGGCGAGCCTGCGGCGGGCTCGCCCTCGTGGTCGCCCCGGGCCGGGGTGACATCGAGCGTCGTTCGAATCGACTCCATTCGGTTGTCGCCCTTGGATGCCGGGCCGGGCGTTATAGGATCACGCGCTGTGCAGCCGAATGCCGCCACTCTGCGACTTGCCGTCTTTCCGCGGACTGACGTCCTCACGAACGTGATGCTCGTGGTCGGCGGCGCCGGGTTCGTGGCGCTCTGCGCGTTGGTCTCGATCCCGCTGTCGTTCACGCCCGTTCCAATCACGGGATCGACGTTCGGCGTCTTGCTCGTCGGCGCGTCGCTCGGGACGGTGCTCGGTGCGGCGAGCCTGTCGCTCTACGTCTTCGCCGGGCTGTTCCTGCCGATCTACGCGGAACACAAGCACGGCTGGGATGTCTTCTCCGGTCCGACCGGCGGCTATCTCGTCGGCTTCATCGTGGCAGCGCTGGTGATCGGGTGGCTGGCCGAGCGCCCGCATTGGGACCGCAAGTTCGGCTCGTCGATCGCCGCGATGCTGACGGGCAGCGTGATCATCTACGCATTCGGGCTCGTCTGGCTCCAGCACACGATCCACACGAACCTCGAAGGAACGCTCGAGGCGGGGCTCTACCCGTTCATCCTGGGCGACCTGATCAAGCTCTACCTCGCCGCCGCGCTGCTGCCCGCCGCCTGGCTGCGGCGTCAAGCGCTTCCGCGGCGAACTAGGCCAGCGCCGCGAGCTCGACTTGGCCGCGGGCGGCGATCGTCTCGGTGAGGACGTCGAGCATCGCGCCTGCCGCCGGTGAGCGGCCGTCGGCCCGGTGGATCGCGAACACGCCGCGCTTGAGCGGCCGCAGCGCGACCGGTCGCGCGGTGACTCCGGCGTAGACGGACTCGAGCGCCAGCGCGGGGGCGAGCGCCACGCCCATCCCTGCGGCCACGAGGCCCTGCCAGACGCCGTGGTCGTCGCTCTCGAAGCCGATCTGCGGCTCGAACCCGGCCTCGCGGCACGCCCGCGTCACGAACTGGTGGCACGAGGAGCGGCGGGTCGAGCTGATCCACGACTCCTCGGAGAGCTCGCCCAGGCTGATCGCGCGCCGCTTGGCCGCGCGGTGGCCGCTCGGGACGAGGACGTAGATCGGATCGTCGAGCAGGTCGGTGCGCACGATCCCGTCCTCCTCGGGGAAGTCCACGAAGTCGTACTCGAAGCCCAGCGCCAGATCGAGCTCCCCGGATTTGACCCGCGCGAGACTGATCAGCGGGTCCGCCTCCGTCAGTGAGAGCTCGACGCCGGGATGGCGGCGGCGGAACTCGCCGATCGCCGCCGGCATGAGCGTCGCGTACGCGGTGGGGAACGAGGCCAGTCGCAGCATGCCGCCGCGGACGCCCGCGATCGCCTGGATCTCCGCTTCGGCCGCCGCCAGGCTCGCGACGATCCCGTCGGTGTGGGCGACGAGCGCGCGTCCGGCGTCGGTGAGGCGGATCGAGCGGGGGCCGCGTTCCACGAGCGCCACGCCGGCCTCGCGCTCGAGCGTGGCGATCTGCTGGGAGACCGCGGAGGGCGTGTAGCCGAGCTCCAGGGCGGCCGCGGCGATCGAGCCGCGCTCCGCGACCTCGCTCAGCACGCGCATGCGCCGAACATCGAGCATAAGCAGAACTTAGCACAACCTGAAGAAGCCTCAGTGGTCGTGACTCTCAGCTTCTGTCAGCGTGTATTCGTGAACGCGACGCGGAGAATCGGCTACCCGCTGCGCCTCGCGTGGAACCGGCTCGTCCACGGCGCCGGCCGCGCGGGACTGCTCGCGCTGGGGATCGCCGCCGCTGCCGCTGCACTGGCCGCGGTCGTCGGCGGGAGCCTGGTGGCGCAGGACGAGGCGCTCGCCCGCGCGCTCCAGCGCGTTCCGCCGAACGAGCGCTCGGTCTCGGTGGTCTACTCCGATCTCGGGGTCACGCGAAACGGCGTGACGCGGGGCGATCTCGAGCCGCTCGTCGACCGCACGCTCGCGGGCCTCGCGCCCGGCGCCCCGGTGCGCGCGGTCCAGCTGAAGCTCCTGCGGATCGGCGGGCAGCTCACGAACCTCGCGGCCGCCGACGACCTCGGGCGCTTCGTGCGGCTCACGTCGGGACGGCTGCCGGAGACGTGCACGCCGGAACGCTGCGAGGTCGTCCAGCTCGGCGGCGCCGGCCGCGTGCCGAGCGTCGAGGGCCTGCGCTTCGTGAAGGTCGGCGAGGGGACGCTGGTCTCGCCGCTGCCGTTCGGGCGCCTCCCCGGCGAGAACGCGACCCGCCTCGGAGACTCGTTCGGCGTCGCCGAGCCGCCGTTCCTCGTGGCCGAGGGCTTCGACGAGTTCGCCACGCTCCCCGGGCTCGAAGGCTTCTACCGCACCTACGCCTGGACGACGCCGCTCGCCGCCGACGGCGTGCATCCGTGGGAGATCGACGGATTCGCCGCCGCCGCGGCCCGGGCACGCTCGACGCTTCGCTCGGAATCGCTCTTCCTGGATCTCGCCGCGCCGGTCGACGAGCTCGCCGCCGCGCGGGAAACCGGGCAGGTCGCCGGTCGGCGCCTGCTCCTCGTGGGCGGACAGGCCGCCGCGCTGCTCCTCGCGTTCGCGATCCTGGCCGCCGCCGGGATGCGCCGCGACGTCGAGGGCGTCTGGCAGCGGCTGACGTGGTTCGGTGCGCGGCGCTACCAGCTCGGGGTTCTGTCCGGAGCCGAGACGGGAGCGGCAGCGCTCGCAGGGGTCGTCGTCGGCTGGGGACTCGGGATCCTCGCCGTCGCCGTTCTCGCCGACCGGGCCGGTGCGCCCGTCGGGGAGATCCTGCGCCATTCGGTTCTCGCGGCCGGCGGGCTCGCGGCCGCGGTGCTGCTCGTCGTCGCCGCGGTCGTCGTGCTGCTCCTCGCGCTGCGCGCGCCCGGCGCTCCGCTCGGCGGGCTGCGGATCACGGCGCTCGACGTGGCCGCGCTCGGGGCGCTCGGCGCGGTGCTGCTCGCGCTGGCCCGCGGTGACGTGAACGCGGATTCGGACGCAGGCACGGGCACGCTGCTCCTCCTGCTTCCGGGCCTCGTGACGTTCATCTGCGCCGTCGCCTTCGCCCGGCTGCTCGGCCCCGGGCTGCGTTTGCTGGAGCGCACGACGCGTCGCTCCTCGCCGGCGATCCGCCTCGCCTCGCTCTCGCTGGCGCGGAATCCCGGCCGCGCCGCGGTGGCCGTGACCTTCCTCGTTGCGAGCCTCGGGCTGGGACTCTTCTCCGCCGTCTACCGCTCGACACTCGACGACGGGCTCGAGGCGCAGGCCGCCTACGCGGTGCCGCTCGACTTCCGGGTGCAGGAGGACTTCACGCAGGCGGGGCTCGTCGCGCCGCTCGAGGCCGCGCCGCTCGGCGAGTACGAGGCGCTCGGCGCGGACGCGGTCGTCCCGGTCATCCGCCAGACAGGAACCGTCGCCGGCGCCGGCCAGTCGACGCTGCTCGGCGTGCCGGCCGAGACCGCCGCCGCGGTCTCGGGCGCCGATCTCGAGAGCGCCGACGTCGAGCTCGCAGGCCCGGATCTGCCCGAGGACGCCGCGCGGCTCGAGCTGCCGGTCTCCACCGACGGCGGCGACGTGACGATCACGGCGATCGTCCTCACGCCCGGCGGCGGGTTCGTGCGGATTCCGCTCGGCCAGACGAACGGCGCGACCGAGACCGAGCTCACGGGCGCGATTCCCGAGCCGGCCCGCGGCGGACGCGTGGTCGCGCTGACGCTGGCGCGGCCCGATGCCGTGACCGGACACGGGGACTTCGAGCGCGCGGACGGGACGCTGACGTTCGGCGACCTGGCCGCCGGCGGGGAGCCGATCCTCGCCGGCTACGACGACTGGGTCGGGCTCGACGGCGTCGAAGCGGACGGCAACAAGGTCACGTTCCTCCTGTCGAACGAGGCCGCAAACCCGCGCTTCCAGCCGCGCCAGCCCACGGACGGCGAACCGGTGCCGGTGGTCGTGACGCCCGGCCTGGCCGCACGCGCGGGCGAGGGCGACGTGCTCGCCGTGCGCGTGCCGTCCGGCCAGATCTCGGTTCGGGTCACCGGCGTCGTCGACCGCTTCCCGACCGTGTCGGGCGACGTGATCCTGGCCGACGAGCGGGAGCTCTTCGTGGCGCTGAACTCGGCGAGTCCGGGGACGACGGTGCCGGACGAGCTCTGGATCGACGGGCCTGCGTCGGTCGGCGAGGCGCTTGCGGAGCCGCCGTTCGACGTGCTCGACGTCAGCTCGCGCGCCGAGGTGCAGCATCGGCTCGAAAGCGATCCGCTCGCCCGCGGCTCCCTCGCGACCCTGACCGGCGCCGCGCTCGCCGCCGCGCTGCTTGCGCTCTTCGGGCTCGCGCTCCTCCTCGCGGGCGACGCGCGCGACGAGGGACGCGAGCTGTTCGATCTCGAGGCCCAGGGCGCCGGCCCGAGGACACTGCGCCGCCATCTGCGGCTCAGGGCCGGCCTCGTCGCGGGACTCGGCCTGCTCGGCGGGCTCGCGGCGGCGGCGCTCCTGTCGATCCTCGCGGTCGATCTCGTGACCCTGACTGCCGGCGCCGCTGCGCCCGAGCCGCCGCTCTCGCTCTCCGTGAACTGGCTCCTCGTCGGCGTCGCCTGCCTGGCCTACGCGTTCGCCGCCGGCGCGCTCATCGTCACGTCCACGAGGAGGGCCGTATGAGCGCGATCGAGGCCAAGGATCTCTTCTGCGTCTTCTCCACGCCCGAGGGCGACGCGGCCGCGCTCCAGGGGCTGACGCTCTCGGTCGAGGAGCGCGAGGTGCTGGTCGTCCTCGGGCCGAGCGGCTCGGGCAAGTCGACGCTCCTGCGGATCCTCGCCGGGCTCGAGCGGCCCTCGGCCGGAACCGCGCGGGCCTTCGGCGCCGACCTCACCCGGCTCGGCGGGCGCCGGCTCGCGGACTACCGCGCCAACACGCTCGGCTACGTGGAGCAGCACTACTCCCGCTCGCTCGACCCCGACCTGACGGCGCGGGAGCTGATCGGCGTGCAGCTCGGATTGGCCGGGGCGACGCGGGCCGAGCGCGACCTCCGCGCCGACGAGCTGCTCGAACGCGTCGGCCTCGACCGGAAAGCGCGACGCCTACCCGCGCGCGCTCTCGGGGGGCGAGCAGCAGCGGGTCGCGGTCTGCGCCGCGCTCGCGCATCGCCCCAAGCTGCTCCTCGCGGACGAGCCGACCGGAGAGCTCGATGCCGCCAACGCGGGGCTCGTCACCGGGCTGATCGGCGAGCTGGCACGGGAACACGGCTGCACCACCGTGGTCGTTACCCACGACGTCGAGACGACCGCGATCGCCGACCGGGTCGTCCGCGTCCGCGACGGGCGTGTCAGCGAGGAGTCCCGCGGAAACGGCGGCGGCGACGAGGCGCTGGTCGTCGGCAAGGGCGGCTGGGTGCGGCTCCCGGAGGAGCTGGTCCTCCGCGCCGGACTCGGCGACCGGGCCCGCGCTTCGCTAGGCGAGTCGGGGATCGTGCTCAGCCCCACCGGTGAGGCCCGTGCAGCCGGCGAGGCCGAGCCTGCCGCCGTCGCCGCGGCGCAGGGCGACAACCGCGTCGTGGCCGACGTGCGCGGGCTGCGCAAGACCTACGGGAGCGGCGAGCGCGAGTCGGTCGTCCTCGACGGGCTCGACGCGGCCTTCGCCGCCGGCCGCCTCGTCGCGGTCACGGGCCCGTCGGGCTCCGGGAAGACGACGCTGCTCCATCTCCTCGCGGGCCTGGCCGACCCGACCGGCGGCGAGGTGACCGTTCTCGGAAACGCGCTCGGCGGGCTCGACCGCGAGGCGCGCGCGGCCCTGCGGCGCGACCACGTCGCAGTAATCGGCCAGGACCCGGGCCTGACCCCGTTCCTCTCGGCGCGCGAGAACGTTGAGCTGGCGCTCGCGCTGCGTGGGATCTCTGAGGCGGAGGCGAGCGAGAGCGCCCTCGACGCGCTGGCCGCGGTCGGCCTGGGTGAGCGGAGCGAGCAGCGCGTCGCGCGCCTTTCCGCCGGCGAGCGCCAACGGGTGGCGATCGCCCGCGCGTTGGCCTCGGGCCCGAGCCTGCTCCTCGCCGACGAACCGACTGCGCGGCTCGACGAGGCGAACGCGCTCGCCGTGGGCGCGCTCTTCGCCCGCCTTGCGCGGGAATCGCGTGCCGCGGTCATCTGCGCCACGCACGATCCGCTCGTCGTGGAGCAGGCGGACGTCGTGCTCGCGCTGCGCTAAGACGCCGCGAGCCGGTGCTCGTGCCGCTCGACCACGATGCGAACGACCTCGTCCGGGTCGTCCGTGACGTTCAGCTGGTCGATGTCCTCCTGGCTGACCATCCCGTCGATGAGCAGCGTGTCGCGGATCCAGGCGAGCAGCGGCGCCCAGTAGTCGGTGCCGAAGAGGACGACCGGGAAGTCGAGGATCTTCTCCGTCTGGATGAGCGTGAGAGCCTCGAACAGCTCGTCCAGGGTCCCGAAGCCGCCCGGGAAGATCACGAACGCCTCGGCCGACTTCACGAACATCACCTTGCGCGCGTAGAAGTGGTGGAAGGTGACCTCGATGTCGAGGTAGTGGTTCGTGAACTGCTCGTGCGGCAGCTCGATGTTGAACCCGACCGAGAAGCCGCCGCCTTCCCTGGCGCCGCGATTCGCGGCCTCCATCGCGCCGGGTCCGCCGCCGGTGACGACCGACCAGCCGGCCTCCGCGAAGCGCCGCCCCGTCTCGCGGGCCGCGTCGTACGCGGGATGCCCCTCCCGCACGCGTGCCGAGCCGAACATGGACACGGTCGGGTCGGGGATCTGCGCGACGGCCTCGAACCCCTCGAGGAACTCGTCCGCGATGCGGGCGACCGCCCTGCGGTCACCGTCCTGACGCTCCAAAAGCTCTCGGTCGTTCACTGTCGCATGGTAGCCCCGAAAACGACGAAGGGCGCCTTGCGGCGCCCTTCGCAGGATTCGTCTGAACTGCCTTCGTTACGGCAGGTTGTAGATGATCGTGACGGCGCAGAACCCGACGCCGGTATTCGCACCCGGGTTGGCGGTCAGCGTGTACGCGAACCTCGAGTTGTCGATGGCGCCGAGGCTCGGGTTGAGATCGCCGATCGTGTCGTCGAGCGCGATCGCTGCATCGCCCAGGCCGATGTTTCCGAGCGTGGCCGTGGCGAGCGTGCCCGCCGTGCCCGAGCCATCGCTGCTGAAGAGCGGATCGCGGGTCAGGACGACGGTGCCGTTCGAGTTCGTCGTACCGGCGTCGTCGCGGTAGTCCACGGTCATCTTCATCACCTGCGCGCCCTGCGGAAGGTGGATATCCGCGTAGGCGGCGGGCGTTCCTGAGCCGGGGGTGGTGCACCACTGCGTCTTCGTACCGAAGGCGCCGGTGAACGTGGCCTGCACGGCGTTGAGCATCAGGCCGTCGCGGTCATTCCAGGAACCGCCTGAAACGACGTACGCGTCGGAGCCGCCGGCCATCTTGAAATCGCTGGCGGAATGGCCGCCGAGGAGCGCGGCGTTCACGCCGGTGATCGATGCGCCGGCAAGCGTCGACTCGTTGATGTCGGCGCCGGTGAGTGCGTTATCCGCAACCTTCGCGGTGCCCACGGCGTTCGCCTTGAGCTGACCCGAGCCAACGCTGTTCTTGGGCAATGCCGTTGCCGCATAGCCGACGCCACTCAGGGTGACGGCCAGGGCAATGCAGGCGACTACCATCGCGGGCGACGGCGCGCGCAGACGCTTCCGCTTCGAGCCTCTCTCCATCAAGAAACCTCCCGTGCTGTCGGTCGTTCTCGTGCGCTCCACGATGGTTCGCTGAGCTGAGCCCGACTAGTGTCCCACATTCGCGCCTTCGAGAAAAGGGGCTACCGCGCAAACGCGCCGAGCCCGTTGTCGAGGCGCTCCTATGAGCCGGCCGACGTGTACGTGTACTTCACCTTCGCGCCGTAGAACGTGTCGCCCGGGCCCTCGCAGGCGAGGATGCCGTAGCTGTACGCGGAGCTCACGGCCTGCTTCGCGGCGGCAACCGCGCCGATGGACGAGCGGTATCCGCCGGACGTGTCGGTGGGCTGGACGGTCGCGATGCTCGACGCGCTTCCGTTGCTCAGCAACGTTCGCCAGAGGCGTCCGAGCACGGCGCCCGTGACGCTCTTGTAGAAGAACTGAACCGACTTCACCTTCGCGCCCGCCGGGAGCGTCACGCCGGCGTTGAAGCAGCCCCCGGTCGTGGTGAGGCCGGTATCCGGCTCGGTGGTGTAGATCCTCGTGTCATTCCCAGGTGTGAAGGCCATGTGGCTGACGATGACGTAGCCGGTCTTCGCCTTGCTGTACGTGAACGACTTGGACGTCAGCGCGTAGGCGGCGCCCGCGATCACCAGCGCAATCGCGGTCAGGGCCGCAAGCGGGATGCCGATTCGCTTCGGGTGGAGAAGGCCTTGCATGGGTTCGCTCCTTCCGTTGCTCCCAAACAAGCCGATTGAAGCACGTTGTGCTTGTCGTTACGAACTACGCTCTAGGAGCCGCGGCCGATCCACTCCTCGCCGCCGTCGTAGATCTCCTTCTTCCAGACGGGGACGCGGTCCTTGAGTGCGTCGATCGCGTCGCGGCAGGCTGCGAGCGCGTCTGCGCGGTGAGGCGCCGAGACGGCCACGACGACGCTCGCCTCGCCCAGCTCCAGCCGACCGACGCGATGGTGGATGGCTATGTCGGTGAGGTCGTAGCGTCCGCGCAGCTCGGCGGCGATCTCCGCGAGGACGTCCTCGGCCATCTCGGCGTACGCCTCGTACTCGAGGCTCTCGACGTCGCGGCCGCGGGAGTGGCGCCGCACGGTTCCGGTGAACGTCGCGATCGCGCCCGCCTCGTGGGACGCGACCTCGGCGACCGCCGCGTCGAGCGAGAGCGGCGCCTCGCCGACGCGAAAGTCGCCGCCGGAAACCGGTGGGATGAGCGCGACCTCGTCCCCGTCGACGAGCGCCTGGTCGCGCGGCGCGTAGGCGCGGTTGACTGCGTAGAGAAGCCCCTCCGGCTCGTCGCCGAGGGCGAGCGCCGCCCAGACGTCGCCCACGGTGGCCGCGTCGAGCTCGCACTCGGAGTAGCCGGCCCGCTCGCGCAGGCCCGCGAAGAGCTTCACCGTCACCTGCACGCCGAGTAGCCTAGTCCCGCCATGGGCACAGAGGAGAATCGGCGCGAGACCGACTCGGGAATCGAGATCAAGCCGGTCTACACCGCCGACGACGCGGGCACGCCGCTCGAGGCGCCGGGCGAGTTCCCGTTCACGCGGGGGCCGTACCCGACGATGTACCGCGGCCGGCCGTGGACGATCCGCCAGTACGCGGGCTTCGCCTCGGCGGAAGAGACGAATCAGCGCTTCCGCTATCTGCTCGGCCGCGGTCAGACCGGGCTCTCGGTCGCCTTCGACCTGCCGACGCAGCTCGGCTACGACTCGGACGACCCGCGCGCGCTCGGCGAGGTGGGCCGCACGGGCGTCGCGATCGACTCGCTCGCCGACATGGAGATCCTGTTCGACCGGATCCCGCTCGCCGAGGTCTCGACCTCGATGACGATCAACGCGCCCGCCTCGCTGCTCCTGCTGCTGTACGAGCTGGTGGCCGAGCAGCAGGGGACGGCCGGGGACAAGCTGCGCGGCACCGTCCAGAACGACGTGCTCAAGGAGTACGCGGCGCGCGGCAACTACATCTTCCCGCCGCGGCCCTCGATGCGGATCACGACCGACCTCTTCGCGTACTGCGACGAGCGGCTGCCGCGGTTCAACACGATCTCGATCTCCGGGTACCACATCCGCGAGGCGGGGGCGACGGCGGTGCAGGAGCTCGCGTTCACGCTCGCGAACGGGATCGCCTACTGCGAGGCCGCGGTGGCCGCGGGGCTGTCGCCGGACACGTTCGGCGAGCGGCTCTCCTTCTTCTTCAACGCGCACAACCACTTCTTCCAGGAGGTCGCGAAGTTCCGCGCGGCGCGGCGGCTGTGGGCGTCGATCATGCGCGAGCGCTTCGGCGCGACGAACCCGAAAGCCCAGGCGCTGCGCTTCCACGCGCAGACCGGCGGCTCGACGCTCACGGCGCAGCAGCCGGAGAACAACATCGTGCGCGTGGCCATCCAGGCCATGTCCGCCGTCGCGGGCGGGGCGCAGTCGGTTCACACGAACGGCTTCGACGAGGCGCTCGCGCTGCCGTCGGAGCGCTCGGCCCGGATCGCGCTGCGTACCCAGCAGATCCTCGCGGCCGAGGCGGGCGGTACGGACACGGCCGATCCGCTCGGCGGCGCCTACTTCATCGAGGCGATGACGGACGAGCTCGAGGCGCAGGCCCGCGAGCTGATCCAGCGCATCGACGACCTGGGCGGCGCGGTCGCGGCGATCGAGGCCGGGTTCATCCAGCACGAGATCGAGGACGCGGCCTACGCCTACAACCAGTCGATCGAGTCGGGCGAGCGGACGATCGTCGGCGTGAACGCTTACACCGAAGACGACGAGGAGGAGATCGAGCTGCACCGCCTCGACCCCGAGGCCGAGCGGCGGCAGGTCGAGCGCACGGTGCGGGTTCGGGCCGGGCGCGACGCTTCCGCGGCTGCGGCGGCGCTCGAACGGGTGCGCGAGACGGCGCTCGGCGACGGCAACCTGCTCCATCCGATGCGCGACGCCCTGTCCGCGCGCTGCACGATCGGGGAGATCTGCGGCGTGCTTCGCGCCGAGTTCGGCACGTACGACTCGCACGTCGCGCCGTAGCAATAGTCTCCCGCCATGGCCAAGGAAGAGGACGCCTTCGCGAAGTTCGAGCGGCTGCGCGACGAGGCGCTCCACGCCGGAGACGAGAAGGCCGTTCAGCGCCAGCGCGACCGCGGCAAGCTCCTCGCGCGCGAGCGGCTCGACAAGCTCCTCGACCCCGGCTCGTTCGTCGAGCTCGACCGCTACGTCCGCCACCGCAACCCCGCGATGATGGACAAGCGGCCGTGGGGCGACGCGGTCGTGACCGGATACGGGACGATCTTCGGCCGCAAGGTCTTCGTCTTCTCCCAGGACTTCACCGTGTTCGGCGGCACGCTGTCGGAGGCGTTCGCCGAGAAGATCTGCAAGGTCATGGACCTGGCCGTGAAGTACGGCTGCCCGCTGATCGGGATCAACGACTCGGGCGGCGCGCGGATCCAGGAGGGCGTCGTCTCGCTCGGCGGCTACGCGGAGATCTTCTGGCGCAACGTCCAGGCGTCCGGCGTCATCCCGCAGATCTCGCTCGTCATGGGCCCGACCGCGGGCGGCGCCGTCTACTCGCCCGCCATGACCGACTTCATCCTCATGGTCAAGGAGACCTCGTACATGTTCATCACGGGGCCCGAGGTGGTTAAGACGGTCACCGGCGAGGAGGTCACGTTCGAGGAGCTCGGCGGGGCGGACACGCATGCGTCCAAGTCGGGCGTCGCGCACTTCGCGGCGGCGAGCGAAGAGGAGTGCCTCGAGGACGCGCGCTACCTGCTCTCGTTCCTGCCCCAGAACAACGTCGAGCCGCCGCCGTTCTTCGCGCCGACCGACCCGGTCGACCGCGAGGACTCCGAGCTCGACTCGATCGTCCCGGAGAGCTCCGAACAAGCCGTACGACATGCGCGACGTCGTCCACCGCGGTCGTCGACGACGGCGAGTTCCTCGAGGTGCAGGCGCTGTGGGCGGAGAACATCCTGTGCGGCTTCGCGCGGCTCGGCGGGCATCCCGTCGGCGTGGTCGCGAACAACCCGAGCGCGCTGGCCGGGACGCTCGACATCGACTCGTCCGTGAAGGCCGCGCGCTTCGTGCGCACCTGCGACGCGTTCAACCTGCCGCTGGTCACGTTCGTGGACGTGCCCGGGCTTCCTCCCGGGGACGGAGCAGGAGTGGGGCGGGATCATCCGCCACGGCGCCAAGCTGCTCTACGCGTACTCGGAGGCGACGGTGCCGAAGATCGCGGTGATCACGCGCAAGGCCTACGGCGGCGCGTACGACGTGATGAGCTCCAAGCACATCCGCGCGGACTTCAACTTCGCGTGGCCGACCGCCGAGGTGGCCGTGATGGGGCCCGAGGGCGCGGTCAACATCGTGTTCCGCAAGGAGCTCGAGGAGGCCGCCGACCCCGAGGCCCGGCGCGCGGAGCTGATCGCCGACTACAAGGCGAAGTTCGCGAACCCGTACACGGCGGCCGAGCGCGGCTACGTGGACGACGTGATCGAGCCGAGGCGCACCCGCGCCGTGCTCTGCGACGCGCTCTCCACCGCGCTGACGAAGCGCGAGCCGCGCCCGCCGCGCAAGCACGGGAACATCCCGCTCTAGCGGCCCGCCGCCTCACGCGCTTCTGGCCGGCCGGGACCAGCGCAAACGTGAGACGCGCGCGCGACCACCCCGCCCGGGTGGGGGTGCACCGCCCGCTTACCCGCCTTCGACGGTACCGGCGAAATCCGCGCGTGTCAGTGCCGGAGCCGCGCCGGCTTTGTGCCGATCTCTCCCCGGCGGGTTACGACTCGCGACGCGTGATCACGCTGAGATCGCCTGCCGCGACCGCCTTGCGCCGCTCGACGTCTGCGGGATCGACCATCTGCCCGTCGCGCCCGACGTATCCGCCGGCGGCGCCGACGATCAGGAGCACCAGATCTTCGTCCCCGGCGTTCCACACGCGCCGCGGCGTCGTCGACTCCACGTGCACGAGGCCGCCCGGGCCCAGCTCGAACTCGTTCCCCTCGATCGCGAACCCGGCCACGCCGGAGTGGACGAAATAGAGCTCGTCCTGCTGCTCGTGATAGTGCTCGAACCACTCCTGGCCCGGTTCCAGAACCAGTCCGTTGACGCCGAACGCTCGCACCCCGAGCGCCTGGCGGACCTTGCGGAACGGCCCGTCGCCGAGTTGGAGCAACGAGCCGGTGGAGTAGCTCACGTCAGCCCGAGGCGACGACGGACAGCGGCCGCGGCGCGTCCTCGCGCTCGGGCGTGCCCAGCTCGGCGACCTCGGCCTTGAACGCCTCGACGACCTCCGGGTCGAACTGTGTCCCGGCGCAGCGCTCAAGCTCGCGAACCGCGTGCTCGTGCGAAAGCCGGCCGCGATACACACGCTCCGTGGTCATGGCGTCGTAGGCGTCGGCGACGAAGAGGATCCGCGCGCCGAGCGGGATCGTCTTGCCGGAAAGCCGGTTCGGGTAGCCGGCGCCGTCCCAGCGCTCGTGGTGGTGCAGCACCCAGGTCGCGACCGGCTCGATGCCGAGCGAGTCGAGCATCCGGAAGCCGATCTGGGGGTGACGCTCGAGCACGAGCCGCTCGGGTGCGCTCAGCGGGCCCGGCTTGCGAAGGATCTCCTCGGGGATCGCGAGCTTGCCGACGTCGTGCAGGCTCCCGGCGAGGCGGAGCAGTTCCACGTCGTTCGCGTTCAGGCCGATGCGGGCGCCGATGCGCGCCGCCAGCTCGCCGACCTCGGCGGAGTGCTCGCCGGTGTAGGCGTCGCGCGCGTCGACTGCGCGGGCCAGTCCGGCCGCCGCGAGGAAGCGCGCATGCCGGTCGTTGCCGGTCGCGAGCAGGTGCAGGTCGCCGATCTCGGGCGCGCCGGGCCGGTAGACGGTCGCGCTGCCCTTGCCCTGGTTCTTCGAGGCGTAGAGCGCGTTGTCGGCCACGCGGACGAGCTCGCTGCGGTCGACCCCGTGGTCCGGGAACACGGCGACGCCCGCCGAAACGGTCAGTCGTTCTCCGTGCTCGAGTTTGAGCGACGGCGATCCGGTCGATGACGGATCTCGCGACGGCCAGCGCCTCGCTCTCGGTGCGTCCCGGCAGGAGCAGCGCGAACTCGTCGCCGCCCAGCCTGAACGCCTCGCCGCCTTGCCGCAGTCGCGTCGCGACCTGCGCCAGCACGTCGTCTCCGACGGGATGACCGTGCCGGTCGTTCACGCGTTTGAAATCGTCGATGTCCACGAGGCAGAGCGCGAGCCGCGTGCCGCGCTCGGCGCCCGGTCGAGGTCGTTCTGGAGCCGCTCGTGGAAGTGACGGTGGTTGCCGAGGCCCGTCAGCGGGTCGGTGAGCGCCAGGCGCATCGCGCTGAGCGCGTCGTGCACCGAGCGCTGGTACAGCGCCACGGCGACGAGCGGGCCGACGAGCGCGACCGAGAGGAGCGGGGAGTGGGGCCACAGCTCGGTCAGGATCAGCGTGATCGACGCCATGATCGAGAACGGGATCGCCGTGCGGCGCAGCGAGCGCCAGACGAGCGCGGTCACCGACTCGTGCGCCGCGCGGGCGACGACGATGCCGATCAGCGCGACGTTCGTGATGTAGAAGGCGGTCGAGCCGGCGCAGACGGTGAGGAGGAGCGCCGGAACGCCGTCGCTCGACTCGAGGCCGGAGCGATGCGACACCGGCGGCCGCGCCCGCGGAGGCCGCGCCGATCACGTAGACCGCGCCGTTGTAGAGAAGCTTGTCGAGCCCGCGCCGCTGGACGAGCTGGATGACGACGAGGGCGACGAAGGCGACGAGCACCGCCGGCGCCCAGCCGTAGATGACCGCGGCGCCGACGATGAAGACCGCGGCGAGCGACACGCCGCCGGCCGCGACGCCCTCGAGGTCGATCGGGACGGGGAAGAGCTCGGCGAGCATCGCCCCGACGACGAGCAGGCCGATGCCGGCCCAGTCGTTGGCGAGAGTCCGAGCGTCGGCAGCGTCGCGGCGGCCGCGACGAGCACGATGAACCCGACCGCCGTCACGGGCACGAGAACCCAGAGAACGCGCGCGGACGAGGTCGCCGGATCTGGATAGGCGGACCGAGCGCAGCCTTTCGGCCGCGTCCCGGCTCGGACCGCGATCCATCCCCGATGGCGGCTGTGTTACAGCTGCCACGTCCAGCCGGCCCCGACCGCGCTGACCAAGACGAGTGCCGTAATCAGGCCGAAAAGGAGCCTGCTCTTCCAGTGCAGCATGTTTCCTCCCTCGAAGACCGCAATGGCTTGCCAGTATCCGGCCGAGAACGACCCGTAGGCATCACTCGGATGGGGGATTCGCGCCGGGAGGGCTCGTTAGCCCAAACCGGCTTCGCGGAGGGGCCTGCGGGCCCACGCGAAGGTGGTCTCGTACCAGCCCTCGAGGGGCGCGATCGTCGTGCCCTGGCCGGAGGAGTGGACGAACCAGCCGGCGCCCAGCGACAGGCCGGTGTGGCTGATCTGGTTCGGCTTCGACGCCGGGCCGCGCGAGCCGTAGAAGATCACGTCCGGCGGCGCGGAGCTTGGCGAGCGGGATCCGGCGCTTCTTCCTCATCTCGCCGGCCATCTGGTAGGTCGTCCGCCCGTGGATGGTCGTGCCGAGCGACGGCCCGCCGTTCCAGGTCTCGAGCTTGTAGACGCGCCAGACGAGGCCGGAGCAGTCGAAGCCGCCGCGCGAGGTGACGCCGAAGAGCGTCTGGGTGTTCTCGGACGTGCCGCCCCACACGTAGGGGTAGCCGACGAACTTGACGGCGCGCGTCGAGGACGCGCTTCTGCCAGTCGGAGTAGTCGGGCAGGTGGAATCCGCCGGCCAGCTCGTTCACGCGCTCGAGATCCCATTCGGTCAGGTTGAGCAGGCGCCAGACGGAGAAGGCGGCCTCGGCGCGGGTGGCGACGTCCTTCGGGCGCAGCTCGAGGTCGTCCCGGTTGGACGGGTGGTTGTAGCGGAGCGAGAGCAGACGGGCCACGGTCTCCCAGCCGGCGCGGTCGGTCGGGCTGAGACCGGCGCGGCCAAGTTCCGTGCGGAAGGCGCTCGCGGCGGGCGCGAGGCCGACCGCGTTGACGAGCGCGCGGTTCAGCTCCGTCATCGTCACGTGCTTGTCCGGCTTCGAGATCGTGCGCTCGCGCTGGGTGATGCCGACCACGATCAGGCCGAGGTCGCGGCGCGTCAGCGGGTCGTTGGGACGAAACTCGGGGACGCTCGGGCCCATGAGCCCGCTCTTCACGGCCTCGCGGATGTACGGCTTCGCCCAGGAGGCGGCGGAGACCGACGGCGCCACGACCAAGGTCGCGAGCACGGCGAGGACGATGACGAGACGACGCATCCTCGTTCGTATCGTCGGAGCCCGGAAACGGCTTTAATCAGCACATGGCCGCCGACGAATCCCGCGAAGGGTTCGAGATCGTGCCCGAGCCGACGCCCGAAGAGCTCGAGGCGCTGCGCCGCGTTCTCGACAAGCCGAAGGACGATTCCCGCGGCGAGTGGTGGCGCGAGGGCGTCCGCGAGAACGTCGAGCCCGACTTCTAGGAGCCCGGGCTAGAGCTTCAGCTCGAAGGTCTGGAGCACGAGCCAGGGCGCGAAGCCCTGTCGCCGGTAGAGGCGGATCGCCGGAACGTTGTCGGCGTCCACGTCGAGGCCGAGCGCCTGGTTCGGATGCTGCTCCCAGTAGTCCGCGAGCGAGCGGCTGAGGAGGTAGGAGCCGACCCCGCGGTTTCGCTCGCTCGTCGTGACGCCGACGTGGTAGATCCAGCGGTCGCTCGGGTCGATGTTCAGGACGGCGACGAGGCGCCCCTCGTCCTCGGCGGCGTAGACCGTTCCGGTGGCGACGTTCTCGCGCCAGACGGCGTCGGGGAAGCGTGCCGGCCGGGAAGCACTCGCGGTAGAGCTCGAGCGCCGAGGGCAGGTCGTCCTCGCCGGCGCGGCGCACGACCACGCCCTCCGGCTCTTCCTCCGCGGGCCGGTGCGAGCCGGGCTCCAGCTTGAACGTCGCCTGCGGACGGCCCTTCGCGTGAAAGCCCTGCCGCTCGAGGAGGATCTGCCCGGCCGCGTTGCGGGTCCCCACCGAGCCGTACACCGCCGTCCGCTCCGTGCCGCGCGGGCGCGCTCGACCGAGGCCTCGAGGAGTCGCGTGCCGAGCCGGTGCCCGCGCGCCTCGGTTGCGACGAGCGGGCCGAACAGCTCGGCGTGGGGAAAGCCGGCCGGCCGCTCGACGCCGCCGAACGCGACCACCTCGCCGCTCTCGTCCTCGACGGTGAAGAGCGTGTCCTCGGCGGGCGGATCCCAGTCGGCGATCTCGCTCGTCGAGCTCCTCGATGGTCGTCCAGATCGGGTTGCCGACCTGGAACTCCGGCCGGGAGAGCGTGGCGCGGCTCAGGGCGACGACCTGCTCCGCGTCCTCGCGGGCGAAGTTACGCAGGTTGGCGGCCACGGAGCACGCTCGGGGCGATGCGGGCGTAGTCGAGCCCGGACACCCAGGTCAGGATCAGGGCGACGAGCAGCGCGACCCAGGCGACGTCCTCGTTGATCGCGCCGCCGGCCGCGAGCCCGCCGAGCGCGGCCGCGATCGCCTGCGCCCAGGTCTTGAGCTTCCCCAGGTCGCGGGCGCTCATGACCACCCCTCGTTCCAACGCGGCGAGGCGCAGGCCCGAGACGAGGATCTCGCGGACGACGATCAGCGAGACCATCCAGGCGGGGAACGCGTCGCCGATCAGCATGATCAGCGCCGCGAGGACGAGCACCTTGTCGGCGATCGGGTCGAGCAGGCCGCCGAGATCGGACGAGTCGCCGACGCGGCGCGCCCACCAGCCGTCGAGCCAGTCGGTCGCCATGGCGACGCAGAAGACCGCGGTTCCCCAGTAGTAGTGGTTGGGGAAGTCCCAGGCGAAGAGCAGGATCACGACCGGCACCGCGACCGTGCGCCCGACGGTCAACTGGTTCGCAAAGCTCATGCCGGACAGAATACGCCGCGTGGCCGAGGCTCCTCCGTTTTCCAAGGTGCTCGTCGCGAACCGCGGCGAAATCGCGATCCGTGTGTTTCGCACGCTGCGGGAGCTCGGCATCGCCACGGTCGCCGTGTACTCCGAGGCCGACCGCGCCTCGCTCCACGTCCGCGCCGCCGACGAGGCGTTTCTCGTCGGGCCCGGCGCCCCGGCCGAGAGCTACCTGAACGTCGAGCGGATTCTCGACGCCGCCCGGCGCTGCGGCGCGCAGGCGATCCATCCCGGCTACGGCTTCCTGGCCGAGAACGCGGGGTTCGCGCGCGCGTGCGCGGAGGCGGGAATCGTCTGGATCGGCCCGCCGCCCGAGGCGATCGAGGCGATGGGCTCGAAGATCGAGGCGCGGCGGCTCATGTCGGGCGCGGGCGTTCCGGTCATTCCGGGGACGACGGATCCGGTCACGACCGCGGAGGAGCTCGTGCGGCTCGGCGACGAGTACGGCTGGCCGCTCGCCGTGAAGGCGTCCGCCGGGGGCGGGGGGAAGGGGCTCAAGGTGGTCGAGTCCGCCGAGGAGGCCGAGCGCGCGCTCGCGTCGGCCCAGCGCGAGGGCGAGGCGTACTTCTCCGACGCGACCGTCTACGTCGAGAAGCTGATCCGCGACCCGCGCCACGTCGAGGTGCAGGTGCTCGCGGACTCGCACGGCACGTGCCTCCACCTGGGCGAGCGCGACTGCACGATCCAGCGGCGCCACCAGAAGCTCGTCGAGGAGACGCCGTCCCCGGCCGTGGACGCCGGGCTGCGCGAGCGCATCGGGCAGATCGCCGTCGATGCCGCGCGCGCGGTGGGCTACCGCGGCGCCGGAACGATCGAGGGCCTCCTCGATCCGGACGGCAACTACTTCTTCCTCGAGATGAACACGCGGATCCAGGTCGAGCACACGGTCACCGAGCTCGTCACCGGGATCGACCTCGTGCGCGAGCAGGTGCTGATCGCCGCGGGCGCGCCGCTCGCGGTGCGCCAGGAGGACGTGGTCGTTCCGGGGCCACGCGTTCGAGTGCCGCATCAACGCCGAGGACGTCGCGAACGGGTTCCTCCCGGCGCCGGGGACGATCACCGCCTACCGCGAGCCGGCCGGGCCCGGCGTGCGCGTCGACTCGGGCGTCGAGGCGGGCTCGGAGATCCTGGCGCTCTACGACCCGATGGTCGCGAAGCTGTGCGTCTGGGACTCGGACCGCGAGCGGGCGCGCCGGCGGATGCTGCGGGCGCTCGAGGAGTTCGTGGTCGAGGGCGTGACCACGCTGATCCCGTTCCACCGGGCGCTGCTTTCGCATCCGTGCTTCATCGCCGGGGACGACCTGCCACGGCGTCGTCGAGTCGGAGGAGCTGGCGGCGCAGGCCGCCGAGCTGGCCGCGGCCCCCGGCGTGACCGCGGCCCGCGCGAACGGCCGCGAGCAGGGCCGCGCGCTGGCGGTCGAGATCGAGGGCCGCCGCTTCGACGTGACGCTGCTCGAGCCCGAGCCGCCGCACGTGGAGCTCGCCCGCCGCCGCCGCGAGCGCGAGGCCGGCGTGGCGCACGGCTCCGGCACCGAGGCGGTCGTCAGTCCCATGCAGGGCACGGTGCTCGCGGTCGAGGTCGCCGACGGGGACGAGGTGCTCGCGGGCCGCGTCCTCTGCGTGATCGAGGCGATGAAGATGGAGAACGAGATCCGCGCGCACCGCGACGGGACCGTGAGCGGGCTGAGCGTCGCGGCCGGGGACTCGGTCCGGGCCGGCCAGGTGATTTGCGTGGTCGCCCGCTAGCGTTCGGCGGGTGGCGAGACCCTTCTGCTCCGAGGTCGCCCGTGCTTCGGCCGAGTCGCTCACCGCGACCGCGAGCCGGATCGACACCTGGCTCCTCGTCGAGTACCGCGGCCGCTGGGATCGCGATCTCCTCACCGGCAGCGTCCTCTCGGAGCCGCTGAAGGAGCACCTGCGCGACGCGCTCGCCCGGCTTCCTCGCTCGCGGCTCCTCTTCATCAAGCGCCCCGAGCGGCGCGGGCCGCGGCGGCGGATGCTCTACGTCGCGTCCTCCAAGAGCGGGAACGAGCGGCTGCACCGGCTCGAGTTCGAAGACCACGACGACCTGCTCGACCTCGACCTGGTCGCGCTCGCGCGCGGGCAAGAGCCGGCCGTTCCGGTCGACCATCCGCTCCTCGTCGTCTGCACGCACGGGAAGCGCGACCGCTGCTGCGCGCGCTACGGCCAGCCGCTCTACGACGCGCTGCGCCGCGACGTCGACCCGGCGTGGGCCTGGCAGTCGACGCATGTCGGCGGCGACCGCTTCGCCGCGAACCTGGTCGTGCTGCCCGAGGGGCTCTACTTCGGCTGGGTCGAGGAGGACGACCTCGGCGGGATCCTGAGCGAGCACGAGCGTGGCCGGATCCGGATGAAGCGCTACCGCGGCCGCTCGATCTACCCGTTCCCGGTGCAGGCGGCCGAGCGGGCGGTGCGGGCGAAGACGCGGTCGCGCGGGATCGACGACCTGGCCTTCGTCGGCGCGGGGACCCAGGGCGACGGCGTCCGCGTCCGCTTCCGCGACGAGCGCCGGGGCGAGACGCATGAGGTCGACATCCGCGCCCGCCTGCGCGGCGAGAAGCGCTACCTGACGTGCGACAGCGACGAGCCGAAGCGCGCGCTCCACTGCGCGGTGGTCGGCCACCGAATCCTGATCGACTAGGTGGAGAAACGAGATCCCCGCATGGCCGGCGCGTTTGCGCCGACGGCCATGTCCCTGCGAGCCGTGTCCGGGGTCAGACCCCGGCCGTGGCCGAAACGGACGGTCAGTCCGCGAGCCGCAGGAACCCCTCGCGCACGAGCCGGCGGACGAGCACGAGCCGGCTCGCCTCGTCGAGATCGCCGGGGAGATCCGGACGGCCGCACGGGCCCGTCGCCGAGCACGAGCGCCTCGATCTCCTCGCGCGTGTGCGCGGGAAACGCGATCCGCTTGCCCTCGAACGCGAGCTCGATCGAGCCGTCGCGGCGGTCGTGGAGATCGGCGATCACGGTCGGGCGCCGCTCGACCTCCGTGTCGGGGCCGAGATCGTCGAGCGCCCGCAGCTCCGAGATGCGGTTCTCGAGGATGGGGCGCCGCGAGCCGACGAACTTCCGCCGCATGCGCCGGACGACCGCCTCGGGCTCGAGCCGGGCCGCGAGCAGCTCCACGAGCTCGGCGCCGCCTTCGCCGTCGGCGGGAACCGAGCGGCGCAGCTCGACCTCGTCCTCGGCTGCGTGCAGCGCGGCCTTCAGCGCGTCGATCCAGGTGTAGACGTTCACGCCGACGGTCAGGTGGAGCGAGTCCGTGGCGGACGTGACCGCCTGGTGCAGCCAGCCGCGCGGCAGGTAGAGCGTGTCGCCGGCGCGCAGGGTGACGTCGTGGACGATCTCGCCGGGCCCGCCGAGCGACTCGGAGTAGCGCTGGTCCTTGAGCGGCAGCTCGAGCACCGGGTCGTACACGAGCCAGCGCTTCTCGCCGGCGATCTGGAGGACGAACACGTCGTGCGTGTCGTGGTGCACCGGCAGCCCCTGCGAGTCGCGCGGCGTCCAGTACGCGTTCCCCTGGGCGGGATGGCCGAGCTCGGCCTCGAGGTCGCGGCAGAAACGCGCGACGGCGGCCACCAGTGATGGAGCCCCTGCGCGACGATCGTCGCGCCGCCGGCGAAGGCCTCCGCGACCGCGCCCGGGTTCGCGACGCCGGTGAACGGCAGCGGCCGCCACGGGATGTCGACCGCGTGGTCTTTCAGCCGCAGCCGCTCGCCCGCCTTCACGAGCCGGAACGCGGGCGAGCGCAGCGCGCCCGAGCAGACCAGGCTGCTCGAGGTCGGCCTCGGAGATCAGGTCGTCGAAGCCGGAGCGGCCGCCGCGCTCGACCACGAGCGGCAGCCGCTCCCAATGCTCGGCCAGGAATGCGTCGACCGAGACCGGCTCGACGCACCGCTGAAGCGCGGCGCTACTCGCCGGAGTCCGCAGGCCCGGTGTCCGCGTCGTCGGCGTCCGAGTCGTCTGATCCATCCGCGTGATCCGAGCTGTCCGAGTCGTCGGAGTCCGAGTCGTCTGCGTCCGCGTCGTCGGCGTCCATCTCGGACACCGGAGTCATTCCTTCGAGAGTCTCGATGTCGTCGTCGTGCAAGCTGGACATTCGTTCTCCTTCGGTTGCGGTTGCGGTTGCGACCCCTGGTGCGTCCGACGATATGCCCGATCGACGCTCGTTGCGAACCCTTCGCATAGACTCGCCCGCCGATGGACCTCTACGAGTACCAGGGCAAGGAGCTCTTCAAGCGGTTCGGCATCCCCGTCTCTGAGGGCCGGCTCGCGGAGACCCCGGAGGAGGCCCGCGCCGCCGCCGAGACGATCGGCGGCCAGGTCGTCGTCAAGGCCCAGGTGCTGACCGGCGGGCGCGGCAAGGCGGGCGGGATCAAGCTGGCGGAGAACCCGGACGAGGCGGCCGCGGCGGCCGAGGCGATCCTCGGGCTCGACATCAACGGACACGTCGTGCGCAGGCTCTGGATCGAGCGCGCCTCCGACATCGCGAACGAGTACTACCTCTCGGTCACGTTCGACCGCGGCGAGAAGAAGCCGCTCTTCATGCTCACGAGCGAGGGCGGGATCGACATCGAGGAGGTCGCCGCGAACACGCCCGACGCGCTCGCGAAGCTCCACATCGACCCGCTCGTCGGGTTCCAGCCGTACCAGGCCCGCTGGCTCTGCTTCCACGGCGGCATCACCGACCCGGGCGAGCAGAAGCAGGTGATCGCGATCGTCGGGAAGCTCTACGAGGCGTTCGTGGGCTGCGGACGCAATGCTGTGCGAGATCAACCCGCTGATCGTCACGCCCGACGGCGAGGTGCGCGCGCTCGACTCCAAGTTCACCGTCGACGACAACGCGCTCTACCGCCACGAGGACATCGCCGCGATGCGCGACCTCGACGCCTACCCGGCCGAGGAGCGCGCCGCGCGCGAGAAGGGCGTCACCTACGTGAAGCTCGACGGCGAGGTCGGGAATCCTCGGGAACGGCGCCGGGCTCGTCATGTCCACGCTCGACGTGATCGCCCAGGCCGGCGGCAAGCCCGCGAACTTCTGCGATCTCGGCGGCGGCGGCGACGCTCAGGGCGTCGTGGACGCGCTCGAGATCATCTCCGCCGATCCCCAGGTGCGCTCGATCCTCTTCAACATCTTCGGCGGGATCACGCGCTGCGACGAGGTGGCGCGCGGGATCCTGGAGGCGCTCGGCTCGCTCGCGCTGGAGCAGCCGATCGTGGTGCGGCTCGACGGCACCAACGCGGAGGAGGGCCGCCGCCTGCTGACCGAGGCCGCGCCCCCGAACCTCTACGTCGAGGCCACGATGCTCGCGGCGGCGAAGAAGGCCGTGGAGCTCGACGCGTAGTGGCGATCGTCGTCACCAACGAGACGCGGCTCGTCGTCCAGGGGATCACCGGGCGCGAGGGCTCCTTCCACACGACGCGGAACCGCGACTACGGCACGAACGTGGTCGCCGGGCGTCACGCCGGGCAAGGGCGGCGAGAACGTGAACGGGATCCCGGTGTTCGACACGGTTCGCGACGCGGTCGCCGAGGCGGGCGCGAACACGGCGATGGTCTTCGTCCCGGCGCGCTTCGCCGCGGATGCGATCTTCGAGGCGGTCGACGCGGGGATCGAGACGGTCATCTGCATCACCGAGGGGATCCCGGCGCACGACATGCTGCGCGTCTACAACCACGTGCGGCCGAAGGGCGTCACGCTGATCGGGCCGAACTGCCCCGGCTGCCTGTCGCCGGGCAAGGCGAACGTCGGGATCATCCCGGCCGAGATCTTCAGCGCCGGGCGCGTCGGGCTCGTCTCCCGCTCGGGGACGCTGACGTACCAGATCGGCCACGAGCTGACGCAGCTCGGGATCGGCCAGTCCACGATCGTCGGCATCGGCGGCGACCCGGTCGTCGGCTCGTCCTTCATCGACATCCTCGAGAAGTTCGAGGCCGACGAGGAGACCGAGCTGGTCGTCATGGTCGGCGAGATCGGCGGCGCCGAGGAGGAGAAGGCCGCGGCCTTCATCGGCGAGAACATGAAGACGCCCGTGATCGCCTACATCGCCGGCTTCACCGCTCCCCCGGGGAAGACGATGGGCCACGCGGGCGCGATCATCTCCGGCTCGGCCGGCACCGCGCAGGCGAAGAAGGAAGCACTCGAGGCCCAGGGCGTTCGCGTCGGGACGAACCCGACCGAGGTCGCCGCGCTCGTCGCCGACGCGGTCGGCGGCTAGCTCGACCGCGTCGCTAGAGTCTCGACGTGAGCGTCATCTCCTTCGCACGCGGGATTCCCGGGCCCGACCTCTTGCCTTCCGAGGCGTTCGGCGCCTGCGCCAAGGCGGCCGCGGAGAAGGACGGGGCGCGCGCGCTCAACTACGGGCCGCCCTCCGGCTACCCGCCGCTGCGCGACTGGGTCGCGGCGCGGCACGACGTCGATCCCGGCCGCGTCGTCCTCACGACCGGGTCGCTCCAGGGCTTCAACTTCGTCGCGCATACGTTCGCGAGCCAGGACGCGACCATCTTCGTCGAGGCGCCGTGCTACGACCGCTCGCTCGGCATCCTGCGCAGCGTCGGCGCCCGCGCCGTCTCGATTCCGCTGCGCGAGGACGGGCTCGACGTGGACGCGCTCGCCGTCGCCGTCGAGGGGACGCCCGGGCCGAAGCTGATCTACACGATCCCGACCTTCCAGAACCCGAGCGGGCGCACGCTCGGCGCCGAGAACCGCGCGCGGCTCCTCGAGCTCGCCCGGGAGACCGGCTCCACGATCCTCGAGGACGACCCGTACGGCCTGCTCCGCTTCGACGGCGACCCGATCCCGACGCTCTTCGAGACGAGCGGCGGCGACGGCGTCCTCTTCCTCAGCTCGTTCTCGAAGACGATCGCGCCGGGGATCCGCGTCGGCTACGTGATCCTTCCCGACCGAGCTCGTCGGCGCGATCGAGCAGCAGGTGCTCGAGAACTACGTCTCGCCGTCGATCTTCGTGCAGGCGGCGCTGGCCGAGTTCGCGAACGAGGGGATCTTCGAGCCGAACCTCGAGCGCACGCGCGACGGCCTGCGCATCCGCAGGGACGCCATGTTGGCCGCGCTGGAGCGCGAGGCGCCCGAAGGCCTCAGCTGGAACCGCCCCGAGGGCGGCTACTTCCTCTGGCTCGACCTCCCGGCCGGAGTCGACGCGGCCGAGCTGCTCGACCGCGCGACCGCGGCCGACGTCCCGTTCGTGAAGGGCTCCGACTTCTACCTCGGGCCCGGCGGCGAGGAGTCGGCGCGGCTCGCGTTCAGCTTCGCGACCGCCGAGGAGATCGACGAGGGCATCGCCCGCCTCTGCGGGCTCGTGCGCGAATCCGCCGCCGTTACGGCTTAGCCAGCGCCGCGAGCGCCTCGTCGAAGTCCGACACGGCGACGATCTCGAGCCCGTCCGCGTACTTGCGCGCCTCCTCGGCGTTCTCGTCCGGGACGATGAAGATGTCCGCGCCGGCCTCCTTGGCGCCGATCGTCTTCTGCTTGATGCCGCCGATCGGGAGCACCGTTCCGTCGAGGGCGAGCTCGCCGGTGACGACGACCGTGCGGCCGTGGTCGATGTCGTCGCCGAGCTCGTCGACGATGCCGAGCGCGAACGCGAGCCCCGCGGAGGGCCCGCCGATCGAGCCCGCGTCGATCGAGACGTCCACCGGGAGATCGAAGGTGGCCGCGTCGGCGACGATGATCCCCATCACGGCCTGGTCGGGATCCTCGGGCGACTCGCTCGTACCGACCGTGACCGGCGTCCGCTTGCCGTCGCGCAGGACGACGAGGTCGATGTCGTCGCCCGGCTCGATCTTGCCGAGCTCCTTGACCAGGTCGGCGTGGCCCTTCACCGGCTCGCCGCCGGCCTCGACGATCACGTCGCCGACCTCGAGGACGCCGTCCGCGGGGCGGCCCGGGACGACCGTGTCGACCTGCGCGCCCTCGCCCTTCACGTCGATGTCGTAGCCCAGGTGCTCGAGCGCCACGGCCGCGGCGATCTGCTGCGAGCGCGTCATCTGGTTCTTGCCCTCCTGCCGGCGGTCTTCTTCGCTCACCCCGGCGGGATTGAGCGCGTCGGCCGGAACGAGCGTGCCGTCGGCGGCGAGCGACGGGAAGATCGCCTCGAGCCGCGACGCCTTGCGGATGAGGATGTCCACCATGTAGACGCCGCCCTTGTCGTCCGCTCGTGTCCGGCTTCTCGCCCTCGACGCGGATGAGCGGATCGACCGGCCGGGCCTTGTCCGGCACGAACAGGTACTGGTCGGAGGGCGCGAAGACGAAGAACGCGCCGACCGCGATCACGACCGCCGCCACCAGGGTGATGGCGATCCCCTGGAGATGGTGGCGCTTCACGCTCGTATTGTGCGGGCCGCGCTAGGAGCCGTGGCGCAGAACCGCGACGACCTCGCGGACGGCCTCGGTCGAGGCGTCCAGCTCGGCCCGTTCCGCGTCGGTGAGGTCGAGCTCGACGATCGCCTCGATCCCGGCCGCGCCGAGCTTCACGGGCACGCCGATGTAGAGGCCGTCCACGCCGTACTCGCCCTCGAGGAGCGCGGTGCAGGGGAGCACGCGCTTCTGGTCGAGGCAGATCGCGTCGACCATCTGCGCGACCGCCGCGCCCGGCGCGTACCAGGCGGACGTTCCGAGCAGCTCGACGCACTCGCCGCCGCCCTTGCGCGTGCGCTCGACCATCGCGTCGATCTTCTCCGCGGAGACGAGCTTGGTGAGCGGGATGCCGCCGACGGTCGTTGCCGAGACGACCGGGACCATCTGGTCGCCGTGCCCGCCGAGCACCATCGCGGTCACGTCCTTGGAGGACGAGCCGGTCTCCCAGGCGATGAAGGTGGAGAAACGGGCCGTGTCGAGGATCCCGGCCATGCCGAACACGCGCTCGCGCGGCCAGCCCGTCGCGGCCCGGGCCACGTGGCACATGGCGTCGAGCGGGTTGGACACGATCACGAGGACCGCGTCGGGCGAATGCTTGGCGGCCTCGAGGGCGCAGGAGCGGACGATCTCCTCGTTCGTCGTCACGAGGTCGTCGCGGCTCATCCCCGGCTTGCGCGGAAGACCGGCGGTGATGACGATCACGTCCGAGCCGGCCGTCTCCTCGTAGGAGTTCGATCCCACTGCGTTCGGCTCGTAGCCGAGCACCGGGCCCGCCTCGTTCAGGTCGAGCGCCTTGCCCTGCGGCAGGCCCTCCTTGATGTCCACGAGGACGACGTCCGCGTAGTCGCGCCGCGCGATCTCCTGCGCCGCGGTCGCGCCGACGTGCCCCGCTCCGACCACCGTCACCTTGCGTCTCAAACCGTCACTCCCATCGTCTCGATGATTGCGTCTGCGACCTCGCTCGTTCCCACTGAGGTCGGGTCGTCGCGGGTCGGCTTCATGTCGTAGGTCACCGACCTGCCGTCGGCGATGACGGCGGCGATCGCGCCCTCGAGCGCATCGGCCGCGTCCCGTTCCTCGAGATGGCGGAGCATCATCACGCCGGAGAGCATCATCGCCATCGGGTTCACCTTGTTCTGGCCGGTGTACTTGGGCGCCGAGCCGTGCGTGGGCTCGAACACCGCCGCCTTCGTGCCGAAGTTCCCGCCCGGGGCGAGCCCGAGCCCGCCGATCAGGCCGGCGGCCAGATCGGAGACGACGTCGCCGTAGAGATTCGGGAGCACGAGCACGTCGTACTCCTCGGGCCGCTGCACGAGCTGCATCGAGAGGTTGTCCACGATGCGGTCTTCGAACTCGATGTCCGGGTTCTCCGCCGCGACCTCGCGCGCGACGCGCAGGTAGAGCCCGTCCGAGAACTTCATGATGTTCGCCTTGTGGACGGCCGTGACCTTGCGCCGGCCGTTGCGGCGCGCGTACTCGAACGCGAACTCGACGATCCGCCGGCTCCCCGTGATCGAGATCGGCTTCAGGGAGATCCCCGAGTCGTCGCGCATCCGCGTCCCGGTCTTCTCCTCGACCCAGTCGATCAGCTCGAGCGCCTCGTCGGTGCCCTCCTCGAACTCGATCCCGGCGTAGAGGTCCTCGGTGTTCTCGCGGATGATCACGAGGTCGACGTCCTCGTAGCGGGTGCGCACGCCCGGGTAGGTCTTGCAGGGCCGCACCTGGCCGTAGAGGTCGAGCGTCTTGCGCAGCGCCACGTTGACCGAGCGGAAGCCGCCGCCGACCGGCGTCGTGATCGGGCCCTTGATCGCCACCGTGTTCCGGGCGATCGACTCGAGCACGTGGTCGGGGAGCGGATTGCCGCCGTGGCGGTCCATCACGTCGGCGCCCGCCTCCTGGACGTCCCACTCGATCTGGACTCCCGTGGCGTCGATGACGCGGCGCGTCGCCTCGGCGATCTCGGGGCCCGTGCCGTCGCCGGGGATGAGTGTTACGCGATGCGTCACGGACGCTGACTCTAACGAAGGTACGGAGCACGACGGTCCGGGTAGATTGCCCGCGTGACCGAGTTCCGCCCAGGCCTCGAAGGCGTCGTCGCCTTCCAGACGGAAATCGCAGAGCCCGACCGCGAGGGCGGCGCGCTCCGCTATCGCGGCGTCGACATCGAGGAGCTCGTCGGCGCCTACCACTACGAGCAGGTCTGGGGCCTCCTCGTGGACGACACCTTCGAGTCGGGCATGCCCGATCCCGAGCCGTACGAGCCCGAAGAGCCTGAGCGGCAACGCGCCCGTCCGACCTCCAGGCCGAGACGGCGCGCCTTTCGAGCGAATGGGATCTGAAGAAGATCATCGACATCGAGGACGACGAGGTGCGCGACGACCTGGCGCGGCTCTCGGCCGAGATGATGTCGATCGTCGCCAAGTCGGCCGCGATCGCCGACGGCCGCGAGCCCGCCTCCGGACGACGTCGTCGCCCAGGGCGAGACGGCGGCCGAGAAGTTCCTGCTCCGCTGGCGCGGCGAGGCGAACCCCGACCACGTCAAGGCGATCGACACGTACTGGATCTGCACCGCCGAGCACGGGCTGAACGCCTCGACGTTCACCGCTCGGGTCACCGCCTCAACAGGAGCCGACTGCGGCGCCGCGATGTCGGCGGCCGTGGGCGCGCTGAGCGGCCCGCTGCACGGCGGCGCGCCGGCGCGGGTGCTGCCGATGCTCGATGCGGTCGCCAAGACCGGCGATCCCGAGGGCTTCGTCAAGGACGTCCTCGACCACCGCGGCAAGATCATGGGCTTCGGCCACCGCGTCTACCGGGCCGAGGATCCGCGCTCCCGCATCCTCAAGCGCACCGCGCAGGAGCTCGGCTCGCCGCGCTACGAGGTGGCCGAGGCGCTCGAGGAGGCCGCGCTCGCCGAGCTGCACAACCGCAAGCCGGACTACGTGATCGCGACGAACGTCGAGTTCTACTCGGCGGTCGTGCTCGACCTCGCGGAGATTCCGCCCGACCTGACGCCGGCGATGTTCGCCTGCGCGCGGGTGGCCGGCTGGTCGGCGCACATCCTCGAGGAGAAGCGAACCGGCCGCCTGATCCGGCCCTCGGCCCAGTACATCGGGCCCGGCAGCCGCCCCGCGTCTGCCGTCGACGGCGCCCGGGTCTCCGGTTGAACCTCGCCGAGGCCGTCGCCCTCGCCCCCGAGGCCGCCGACGAGCGGGCCCTCGCCGACCTGCGCCGCGAGGTCGACGAGGAGCTCGAGGCGGCGATCCGCGACCCGGACTTCCGCACCCGCGCGCTCGCCTACCGCGCGATCGGCACGCTGCACTTCGCCCAGAAGACGGAGCTCCTGCGGCGCGGCATGGACGACGAGAGCCCGGCCTGCCGCGGCTCCGCGCTCCTCTCCCTGGAACTGCTCTCGCGCGACCACCCCGGCCTCGTCAACTCGATGCGGCCGATCCTGCACAAGCTCGTGAACGCCGACCCCAACGAGGCCGTGCGCCGGCTCGCCGTGCTCTGCCTGAAGAACGGCTCGCCGGCGCGCGACACGCTCGTCTTCCTCGACCACCTGACCGACTCGGACGAGGAGAAGCAGCTGCGGGACGCCGCCGCCTCGACGCTCGCAGGCCCTCCGGAAGAAGGCCCGGGACAAGTAGGAACGCTCGAGGGATGTCCGTCCGCGACGAGATCCTCGAGGCCAACCGCCGTCACGCGGCCCAGCACGGCGCGCACCGGGCTGCCGATGCCGCCCGCGCGGCGCTTCGTCGTCGTCACCTGCATGGACGCGCGGATCGACCCGGCGAGGATCCTCGGGCTCGCCGAGGGCGACGCGCACGTGCTGCGCAACGCGGGCGCGCTCGTGAACGACGACATGCTCCGCTCGCTCGTGATCTCCCACTGGATGCAGGGCACCGAGGAGGTCTTCGTGATCGGGCACACCGGCTGCGGGATGGTCGCGTTCACGAACGAGTCGCTGCGCGCGCGGCTCGAAGCGGAGACCGGCGCGGACGCCTCGGAGCTCGACTTCGAGCCGTTCGCCGACGTCGAGGAGAGCGTGCGGGCGAGCGTGGCGCGGGTCGCCGAGTCGCCGTTCCTGCAGGGCGTCGCCGCGAGCGGCTGGATCTACGACGTCGATACCGGCGTGCTGCGCGTCGTCCCGTCTGCATAGACTTGCGCGCCCGTGCGACGCTCCAGCTTCTTCCTCGTGACCGTGCTCTGCGCCCTGGCGTTCGCCGCGGCCGGCTGCGGGGGCGACGACTCGCCGGAGCCGCCCGAGGGCGCGTCCGCCTACACGGGCGTCGTCGAGTCGGTCGAAGCGGACGGCCGCGTGCTCATCCAGGCCGAAGGCGACGACTGCGGGTTCGTGATCGCGGAGACGGACGACACCGAGGTGCTGCGCCGCGACGGCGACTCCTACGAGTCGGCGAGCTGGTCCGATCTCACGGAGGGCGCCGAGGCGGAGGTCTGGATCAGCGGGCCCATGGCCAACTCGTGCCCGGGCCAGGCCTCGGCCGACGCCGTCGTACTCGGTTAGCTCAACCGCCGCCGCGCGTGCGGATGCGAGCTGAAGTACGTGTCGCGGCGGCGCTTGTCGGACACGTGCGTGTAGATCTCGGTCGTCCCCAGGTCGGCGTGGCCGAGCATCTCCTGGACGCTGCGTAGATCGGCGCCGCCCTCGAGCAGGTGCGTCGCGAACGAGTGGCGCAGCAGGTGCGGGTGGACGCGCTCCGGCTCGAGGCCCGGCCTTCAGAGCCAGCTTGCGGAGGATCAGGAACGCGCCGGCGCGCGTGAGCGCCCCGCCCTGGGCGTTCAGGAACAGATCCTGGCGGTGGCGCTTGTCCAGGTACGGCCGCCCGCGGGAGAGGTAGCGGCGCACGGCTTCGACGGCCTCGCGGCCGAGCGGGACGATCCGCTCCTTGTCGCCCTTGCCGATGCAGCGTACGAGGCGGTCCTCGAGGTCGATGCTCGAGCAGCTGAGCCCGACCGCCTCGCTCACGCGCAGGCCGCCGCCGTAGAGGAGCTCGACGAGCGCGCGGTCGCGGAACGAGCGCGGCGTCGTCCCGTTCGCGGCCGAGATCAGGCGCTCGATCTCGGCGGGCGCGAGCGAGCGCGGCAGCTTCGTCCGCCGGCGCGGCAGGGGAATGTCGGCGGCCGGGTTGTCCGGGCGCAGGCCGAGGAGGACGAGGTGGCGGAAGAACGTCCGCGCGGCCGAGGCCTTGCGCGCGACCGAGCTCGGCGAAAGCCCGCGGGCGCGCAGCTCGGTGAGCCAGTCCTGCACCTCCTCGCCGGTCGCGTCGGTCGGCGGGCGGCCGAGGAACGCCGTGAAGTCGAGCAGGTCGCGGCGGTACGCCTCCACGGTCTTCGGGGCGCGGCGGGCGGCGAGGAGGGCGAGGAAGCTCTCGCCCGCGGCGTCAAGCTCGGGGGTGGGAGGTGTCATAGACCTTGCGCAGGCGCTTGGCGTCCACGTGGCTGTAGATCTGGGTGGTGGACAGGGACGAGTGGCCGAGCAGCTCCTGGATCGTGCGCAGGTCGGCGCCGCCCTCGAGGAGATCGGTCGCGAACGCGTGCCGGAGCTTGTGCGGGTTCGGGAGCAGGCGGCGCAGCGTGGACGTGTCGAGCGGCTTTCCGCGCGTGGACAGGAAGAGGCGATCCTCGGCGCCGCGGGCGAGCGAGGGCCGGGCGCGCTCGAGGTAGAGGCGCAGGCGGAACGAGGCCTCCTCGCCGAGCGGCACGGCGCGCTCCTTGCCGCCCTTGCCCTTCACGTGGATGAGCTCGCTCTCGAAGTCGACGTCCGCGAGCCGCAGGTCGACGGCCTCCTGGGCGCGCAGCCCGGCGGAGTAGACGAGCTCGAAGAGCGCCCGGTTGCGGATCGCGAGCGGCTCGTTCTCCTTGAAGGCGTCGATCAGCGCGTCGGTCTCGGCGGGGCGCGGCGCGTGCGGAAGCCGGCGGCGGCGGCGGCCGCTCAGCGCGAGGTCGGGAACCCGCGCGGGCCCGAGCGTGGCCCGCAGGAACGAGCGCACGGCGGCGAGCTTGCGGGCGAGCGTCGAGGGAGCGAGCTTGCGCGGCTCCCGTCCGGGCCGGTCGGCGCCGAGCATGGCCGCGTACGCGGAGAACGAGCGGGCGTCGACGTCGTCGAGCCCCAGTCGCCGCTCGCGCAGCCACGAGGAGAACTCCTCCAGGTCGGAGCGGTAGGCGCGGCGCGTCGAGTCGGAGAGCGCCGGGCTCTCGAGAAACCGGTCGATTGCGCGGGCGGCATCCACGGACCAGGACCATTCGCCGCCGGCGGGCGCGTCCCCTCTACGCCGAGCAGCTCCCGAGCCGCTCCGTGCGGTAGTCGAAGATCCGCTCGAGCTTCGGCCGGACGAGGAAGCGCTCGACGAGCCGCCCGCCAAGAACGCGGTAGCGCACGTGGTCGTAGACCTCCGTCCCGCCGGGGACTTCCGTGAAGCGGTGCGTGTGCTCCCACAGGCGGTACGGCCCGCGGAGCTGCCGGTCGGCGAAGCCGCGCGGCGGGTTCCACTCGGTGATCTCGGTCAGCCAGCGAACGGGAACGCCGGAGATGCGCAGGCGGTAGCGGATCAGCGACCCGCGTTCGAGCGACGCCGGCGCCTCGACGATCGCGAACCGAAGCTCGGGCGGCGTGATCGGCTCGAGGTTCGACGGGTCGGAGAAGAACGCGAAGACGTCCTCGAGCGAGCCCGGGACGACCAACGCACGCTCGAGCGCAAACTCCATCGCGAATCGAGGCTACCGTCACGAGGCGCAGTCCCCGCCGCGTGATGTAGCGTCTCAATCCCGTGGAAGCTCGTCACGACGTCCTGGTCGTAGGTGCCGGCTGTGCCGGCATGCGAGCGGCAATCGAGGCCCACGATGCGGGGGCCGACGTCGCGCTTCTCTCGAAGATCCACCCGGTTCGCAGCCACTCCGGCGCGGCCGAGGGCGGGATCAACGCGGCGCTCGGAAACGCGTCCGAGGACAACCCGGAGCTGCACGCCTTCGACACGGTCAAGGGCTCCGACTACCTGGGCGACCAGGACGCGATCGAGGTCCTCTGCGACGAGGCGCCGGGCGACGTCTACGAGCTCGAGCACTGGGGCGCGGTCTTCTCGCGTACCGAGGACGGCCGGATCGCGCAGCGCCCCTTCGGCGCCGCCGGCGCGCCGCGCACCGCCTACGCGGCCGACATCACGGGCCACGTCCTCGTCCACGTCCTCTACGAGCAGGTGATGAAGCGCTCGATCCCCGCCTACGAGGAGTGGTTCGCGTGGAAGGTGATCGAGGAGGACGGCCGCTGCCAGGGCGTGATCGCCTGGGACATCGTGAACGGCGGGCTCAAGGTGATCGGCGCGAAGACGGTCATCCTCGCCACGGGCGGCGCGGGCCGGCTCTACATGGGAACGACGAACGCCTACGCCTGCACCGGCGACGGGATGGCGATGGCGCTCTCCCTGGGCGTGGCCCTGAAGGACATGGAGATGATGCAGTTCCACCCGACGACGCTCTCGCCGACGGGCGTGCTCATCACCGAGGGCTGCCGCGGCGAGGGCGCCTACCTCCTGAACTCCGAGGGCGAGCGCTTCCTCAAGGACTACGCGCCGAACGCGATGGAGCTCGCGAGCCGCGACGTCATCTCCCGCGCGGAGCAGACCGAGATCGACGAGGGGCGCGGCGTGGACGGCAACGTCCTCCTCGACCTGCGCCACCTGGGCGCGGACAAGATCATCGACCGGCTGCACGGAACCCGCGAGCTGTCGATGGTCTTCGCGGGCGTCGATCCGATCCACGAGCCGATCCCCGTCCGGCCGGGCGCCCACTACCACATGGGCGGCATCGACACGGACCTCTGGGGCAAGACGACGATCGACGGGCTCTACGCCGCCGGCGAGTGCGCCTGCGTCTCCGTGCACGGCGCCAACCGGCTCGGCGGAAACGCGCTCATGGAGACGATCACGTACGGCAAGCGCGCCGGCGCCGCGGCGGCGGAATGGGCGCTCGCCGCTCCCGAGGCGAGCGTTCCGGACAGCGTCGTCGCCGACTGCGAGCGCGAGCTGAAGGCGCTGCTCGACCGCACCGACGGCGAGCGGCCGCACACGATCCGCGACGAGATGGCCTCCACGATGCACGTCAACTTCGGCGTGTTCCGCCGCGAGGAGCAGATGCTGAAGGAGGGCGAGATCATCGCCGGCCTGCGCGAGCGCTACCTCCGCGTGACCGTGGACGACAAGGGAACGGTCTTCAACAACGACGTCACGCAGGCGCTCGAGCTCGGGTTCCTCCTCGATCTCGCGGCCTGCATGATCGAGGCCGGGCTGGCGCGCAAGGAGTCGCGCGGCGCGCACGCGCGGCCGTACGACTACCCCGACCGCGACGACGAGAACTTCATGCGCCACACGCTTGTCACCTGGCGCGACGGCGGCCCGTCCCTCGACTGGGCCCCGGTGCGGATGACCAAGTGGCAGCCGCAGGAACGGAAGTACTGATGCGCCGGGAGGTCCTGGTCGGCGCGGCCGTCCTGGCCACCGCGGGCTGCTCGGCGGGGGGCGGCTCCAGCACCGCTTCGACTCCCAGCCCCGATTCGAGCTTCGATCCGCAGTCCATCGTCGAGGCCACGGCGGCCAAGACCGCCGCCGCGACCCCCGCAAGCGTCTCCGCGAGCGACTCGTTCGAGGGTGGTGCGTCCGCACCGAATCCGTCGACCGTCGAAGGCGCGGTGGACGGCGACAGCGGCCGCGTGACGGTGACGGCCGAGACAGGCGGCACGACGCTGACGACGGAGATCGCCCACGACGGGACGGTCTTCTACGTCAAGCCTCCGGCCGGCGCCCAGATCCCCGAGGGCAAGGACTGGGTCCGGCTCGACATCGCCGAGTTCTCTCCGGGCACGTCGGGTCTCCGCGACTTCCTCCGCTTCCTCCAGGCCGATCCGCTGCGGATCCTGAGCTTCGTCACCGCGGGCATCGAAGACGTCGAAGAGATCGGGCCCGAGCAGATCCGCGGCGTCGACACCATGCACTACTCGGGCACCGTGAACGTCGAGGCGGCCGCAGAGGGATCGGACGAGCTCGCCGAGGCGTTCGCCCAGCTGGCCCAGACCTCGGACCTCCCGGAGTTCCGCGCCGACCTCTGGATCGACGGCGAGGGCGTCTGCCGCCGCCTCGCCTACGAGTTTTCGAACCCGGCCGACGCGGGCGGGGGCATCGCCAGGACGACGATCGAGTTCTTCGATTTCGGCGAGCCTGTGGATCTCGACCTGCCGAGCGACGAAGACGCCTACGATCTGGGGCAGTCCGCCATTCCGACGACCGCCACCGGAGAGGAACCGCGTTGATCGCCTCGTCCCGAATCCGACTTCTCGCGCTCGCCGGAGCCCTCGCGCTCGGGGCGGCGGCTTGCGGCGGCGGCTCGGGCAGCTCCTCCGCCACGGAGGCCTCGGCCAACCCGCCCCCGGCCGTCACGGGCGGCTCGTCGTCCGACGTGCTCGCGCAGGCCGCCGCCGCCACGACCGCCGCGGGCACGTACAAGACGACGTTCGAGCTGGCGATGGACGGCGGCCCGACCGGCCCGATCACGCTCGCCGGAGACGGCGAGTTCCAGGCCGATCCGCCGCTCGGCAAGGTGACGATGGACTTCTCCGCGATCTCGCGGCGCGGCCGGCGGCGACGCGGTCGTGATCATGGACGGGTCGACGATGTACATGCAGATCCCGGGCCTCAGCGCCGGTCCGAAGCCCTGGATCAAGATCGACATCGAGTCGCTCGGCAACGCCGCCGGGCTCGGCCAGTTCTCCCAGATCACGCAGGGCGACCCGACGCAGACGCTCCAGTACCTGCGCGGCGTAACCGGCGACGTGCAGGAGGCGGGCACCGAGGAGATCCGCGACGTCGAGACGACGAAGTACACGATGACGATCGACCTGAACAAGGCGGCCGAGCAGGCCGACACCGAGGAGCTGAAGCAGGCGATCCTCGACTCGATCGCCTCGACCGGACTGAGCGAGGTGCCGGCCGAGGTCTGGATCGACGGCGACGGGCTCGTGCGCAAGACCGTGACGACGTTCAACGACATCACGACGCCGCAGGGCGCGACCGACATGACGGTCACCCAGGAGATCTACGATTTCGGCGAAGACGTGGACATCGAGGTCCCGGACGACGACGAGGTGCTCGACTTCGGCGATCTCGGCGGCCTCATCCCGACGACGACGAGCCAGCAATGAGCGAAGGAGGACGGATCTAGGTGGATGTAGCCCTGAAGATCTGGCGCTCCGACCCGGCGACGGGGAAGCCGGAGCTCAAGCGCTACGAGGTCGAGGCGCCCGAATGGGCCTGCCTGCTCGACGTCCTCGACATCATCAAGGACTCCGTCGACGGGACGCTCGCCTTCCGCAAGAGCTGCCGGATGATGATCTGCGGCTCCTGCGGGATGCGTATGGACGGACGCGCCGTCCTCGCCTGCCGCGAGCGGATGAAGCCGATCGTCGACGCGGGCCACGTCCCGACGATCGCGCCGATGGGCAACCTCCCAGTCCTCAAGGACCTCGTCGTCGACATGGATCCGTTCTGGAACAAGGTGCGCGCGATGCGCCCGTGGCTCGAGCCGGGCTTCGAGGAGTACCCGGAGCGCGAGTACGTCCACTCCCAGGAGGCGATGAACCCGATCCAGAAGGAAGCGCTCTGCATCATGTGCGGCTGCTGCGTCTCGGAGTGCAACTCGATGGAGGCCGATCCCGAGTTCTTCGGCCCCGCGGCGCTCGCCAAGGGCTTCCGCTTCGTCGGCGACCCGCGCGACCGCACGACGAACGAGCGGCTCGAGACCTACAACTCGCCGCACGGGATCTGGGACTGCACCCGCTGCTACTTCTGCAACGAGCGCTGCCCGAAGGGCGTCGACCCGCGCGACGCGATCGCCAAGCTCGGCGCCGAGTCGATCAAGGCCGGCATCGACCGCGACATGGGCGCGAAGCACGCGAAGTGGTTCGTCCGCTCGGCCGAGACGACCGGGTGGCTGCGCGAGACGGAGCTCGTCCCGAAGACGCAGGGCGTGATCGAGGCGCTCAAGCAGACCGGCTTCGCGCTTTCGCTCGCCAAGCGCGGCAAGGTTCCGTTCCCGTTCCCGCCGCACGTGGCCAAGGACGTCCGCCAGGCGCGGATGCTGCGCGACCTGGTCAAGAAGCAGGGCTTCGACGGCGCCGCCGGCCACGTCCAGGGCGAGCGCGCGCTGTCGCGGATCGAGCACAAGCATTCCGACGAAGGAGGCGCCCAGTGAGGGTCGCGTACTACACGGGCTGCCTGGCGACGCTCTCGGCGAAGGAGCTCGACACGTCCACGAAGGCGCTCGCGCCGAAGCTCGGCATCGAGCTGGACGAGCTCGAGTCGGTCACCTGCTGCGGCGCCGGCGACATCCACGAGGCCGAGCCCGACTACTACCTGCACCTGAACGCGCGGATCCTCGCCTACGCCGAGGCGACGGGCGCGGACACGCTGATGACGATCTGCAACGTCTGCACGCTCAACCTGCGCCAGGCGAACCACATCCTCCAGGGCGACGAGGCCGTGCTCGCCCGCGTGAACGAGAACCTGCGCTCCGTCGGCGCGCCGCGCTACCGGGCGGCGTCGAGGTGCGGCACTTCCTCTGGATGATCGCCGAGGGGGAGGGCTACGAGAAGCTCCAGCAGATCGCGCACAAGGGCCTCAAGGGCCTCAAGATCGCGCCGTTCTACGGCTGCCAGATCCTGCGCCCGTCGAAGCTCATGGGCTTCGAGGATCCCGACAAGCCCTGGTCGCTCGAGGCGATCATCGAGGCCTGCGGGGGCGAGGCGATCGACTACCCGGCGAAGATCAAGTGCTGCGGGTTCCCGATCATCCAGGCACGCGAGGAGACCGCCCTCGCCGAGCTGATCCAGCCGATCTCGCAGGCGATGGAGGCCGGCGCGGACGCGATGGTGACGCCGTGCCCGCTCTGCCATCTCTCGCTCGACGCCTGGCAGCAGAAGCTCGAGAAGCAGACGGGGCAGAAGCTCGGCATGCCGATCCTCCACCTCTCGCAGCTCGTCGGCGTCGCCGCGGGCCTCGAGGAGTCGGAGCTCAAGTTCAAGCGGCACGTCGTCCCCGTGGCGCCGATGTTCGAGAAGGTCGAGGTCTCGTAACGACTCGTCGCCTTCGCCTCGGCCTGCCGGCGCTCGTCGCCGCGGCAGGCTGGGGGCTCTATGAATCGCAGCGGCTCGAGCGGATCACGCTCGACGTCCGGGTTCCCGGACTCCCGCCGGCGCTCGACGGCTTCCGGATCCTCCATCTCTCGGATCTGCATCTCGGGTCGTTCTCGCTCGCCGCGCGCACGCTCGACCAGGCGCTCGACTTCGCCGACGAGACCGAGCCCGACCTGGTCGCGATCACCGGCGATCTCGTCACCCGCGACCGCGGCCGCGAGCCGCTCGAGGCCGCGCTGCGGCGGCTCCAGCCGCGCCACGGGACGTTCCTCACGCTGGGAAACCACGACGTGGACGACTCCCGCGACCCGTTCCGTCGTCCCGCCGACCTCTCCGACCTCTCGGTTCCGGGCTCGGCGCTCCTTCGGGACGAGGAGATCGCGGTCGTCACGGGCGGCGTGCGGATCCAGATCGTCGGCGTCGACCCGCGTCTCGTACGTGTCGGGCCGCTCGCGCCCGGTCGAGCGCGCCGATGCGAGCGCGGACCTGCGGATCCTCCTCTGCCACTTCCCCGAGGCCGTCCGGATGCTCCCGCCCGGGGTGTTCCACCTCGTGCTCGCCGGCCACTACCACGGCGGCCAGATCCGCCTGCCGACGCCGTGGGGCCGGGTGCCGCTGAAGGAGTTCCACGCTCCGTACCTGCACGGCCTGTACGAGACCCGATGCCGGGGTGCTGCACGTCTCGCGCGGCCTGGGAACGAGCTTCGTCCCGCTCCGGTTCCTCGCGCGTCCCGAGGCGACACTTCTTACGCTTCGCCCATGAGCGAGATCGAGGTCTCGGCCGCCGAGCTCTCCGCGCTCCACGGCGGCTCCACCTCGGCGGCGCTTCACTTCCGCCGGAACCACTTTCCGTACCCGGACGTCGAGGAGGGGTGGGCGCTCGAGGTCGTGGGCGCGGTCGCGAGTCCGCTTCGCCTCGATCCGGAGGGGCTCGCGGGGTTCGGCATCGTCGCGCACGACGTCGTGCTCGAATGCGCGGGCCATCGCCGGGCGGAGCTCGACCCTCCCGTCGACGGCGTTCCCTGGGGCGCGGGCGCGGTCAGCCAGGGCCGCTGGGGCGGCGCCTCCCTGGCCGCCGTGCTCGCCGAGGCGGAGCCGCGCCCGGACGCCGTCGAGGTCGTGCTCGTCGGGGGCGACGGTGACGCGGAGGACGGCTTCGCGCGCGCGATCCCGGTCGCGAAGGCACGCGACGAGGCGACGCTGCTCGCGTGGTCGCTCGACGGCGAGCCGATCCCCCTGGAGCTGGGCGGGCCGCTGCGCGCGATCGTTCCCGGCAACTACGCGGTCGACTCGGTCAAGTGGCTCCGCAGGATCGTGGTCGCGACCGAGCCGTTCGACGGCCATTTCCAGGTGAACGAGTACTGCCTCGTCTCGGCGGACGGGATCCCGGACGGGACGCAGCTGCACGAGCTTCCGGTCACGTCGCTCGTCACGGTCACCGAGCCCGGACGCGTCGCCGGCGTCGCCTGGGGCGGCGAGATCGCCCGCGTCGAGGTGCAAGTGGACGACGGCCCATGGCTCGAGGCAGTCCTCGGACGGGCGCTCGGCCCGTACGCGTTCGTCCCGTGGGAGCTCCTGGTCGAGCTGGCGCCCGGCCCGCACACGGCGGCGTCCCGCGCGACCGACACCGCCGGGAACACACAGCCCGAGCGTCCGCTATGGAACGCGCGCGGCTACGCGAACTCGAGCGTGCATCGCGTCACGTTCGACCTAGACTGAGCCCGTGCCCTACCGCCTCGCGCCCGTCACGGCCGGCTCGGTCGGCTCGACGCCGCCTCCGTGCGTCGAGTGCTCGTTCTGGCAGGCGCGGGAGGGCCGCCGCACCGACAAGACCCGCTGGGCCGACCGCGTCGAGGACGCCTGGGGCGCCTGGGGCACGCTCTACTTCGCCGAAGACGACCGCAAGCTCGGCTTCATCCAGTTCGCGCCGTCGGGCTACTTCCAGCGGGCGAAGTCGCTGCCGGCAGGGCCGCCGTCGGAGGATTCCGTCCTGATCACCTGCGCCTACCTGCTCGACCCGTCGTCGCCGTGGGTGCTGCAGAGCCTCTTCCTCTCCGTGATCGGCGAGGCGCGCGACCGGGGCGTGAAGGCGATCGAGGCGTTCGGCTACCGCTATCCCGAGGGCGAGAGCGGCTACGAGCGCTTCTTCGTCCACAAGACGATCTTCCCGAGCGACTTCCTCGCGGACTTCGGCTTCAGGCCGCTTCGCTGGGAGGGCCGCGTCGCGCTGGGGCGGCTCGATCTCGGCGGCCTCCAGCCGGTCGCCGAGGGAACGCGCGCGAAGGTGCTCCGGCAGGTGCAGAAGGCGTTTGCGCCCGCGCCCGTGCCGCAGCGGCCCGTCGGCTAGTAGAGCTCGGCCTTGTAGCGCTCGAGCATGTCCTCCTGCGACTCGGGCGGGTCGGTCGAGCCGACCTGGTCGCGGAGCATCTCGCCGAGCGTCGGCAGCTCGGAGCGCTCGATGTGGCGCTCCGGGTCCCAGAGCTTGGAGCGCATGAGCGCCTTGCCGCAGTGGAGGTACGCCTCGCGGACGTGGATCGTGAGCACGGTCGCCGGCAGGCGGCCCTCGGTGAACGTCGCGCGCAGCTCTTCGTCGTCGCGGATCTCCGCGGTGCCGTTCACGCGCAGCGTCTCGTCCATGCCGGGGACGAGGAAGAGCAGTCCGACGCCCGGGGTGGCAATCGAGGTTCGAGAGCGTGTCGAGCCGGTTGTTCCCGGGCCGGTCCGGGATGAGGAGCGTCCGCTCGTCGGCGACCGTCACGAAGCCGGGATCGCCGCCGCGCGGGGTCGCGTCCGCGGTTCCGTCCAGGTTCGTGGTCGCGAGCACCACGAAGGGCGAGTGCGCGATGAAGCGCCGGCAGTGCTCGTCGAGGTGGTCGAGCTCCTTGCGGAGCGACCGCTCCTTGGGCTCGTTGTAGAGCCGGCGCAGCTCCTCGTGCGAGGTGACCGCGGCCACTACAGGCGGCGAGGGCCTTCGCGGAGAGCAGGCGCTCGGCGATCTGGACGGCGTTCAGCGCCGCGCCCTTGCGGAGGTTGTCGTTGACGATCCAGAGGGCGAGCCCGCGGTCCGTGGTCGTGTCCCGGCGGATCCGGGAGACGAGCACCGAGTCGTGCCCGGCGGCGTCGCCCGGCATGGGCAGGTCGGCGAGCTCGAGGTGCGGCGCCGCGCCGAGGATCTCCGCGGCCTGCTCCGGTGAGAGCGGCTCCTCCGTCTCGACCCAGACCGCCTGCGCGTGACCGACGAGCACGGGAACCCGGACGCAGGTCGCCTGGAGCGGCAGATCCGGCAGCGAGAGGATCTTGCGCGTCTCGGCGCGGAGCTTCCACTCCTCGCTCGACTCGTCGCCGGTGAACTCCCAGTCCATCGCGAGGTCGGCCTCGAGCGGCTTGACCGCGCGCAGGCGCTCGATCCCGGCATCTCCCGCCCCGGACATCGACTGGTACGTGGCCAGACGCACGCGCGCGAGGCCGGCCGCGTCGTGCAGCGGCTTCAGCACGCAGGTGAGCTGGATCGCGGAGCAGTTCGGGTTGGCGACGATCGGCCCGTCCCCGATCGCGTCGTCGTTCACGCCCGCGACGACGAGCGGGATCCCGTCCGTGAGCCGGAAGGCGTCCGACTTGTCGATGCAGGTCGTCCCGCTTTCGGCGGCCGGCGGAACCAGATCGCGGCTCGCCTCGGTGCCGACCGAGAAGAGGAGCAGGTCGACGTCGGCGTTCGCGAGCGTCTCCGGCGTCGCCTCCTCGACCGTCAGCCTGCCGTCGAGGTAGCTGAACTCGGTGCCCGCCGAGCGGGCGCTCGCAAAGGCGCGCACCTGCTCGTAGCCGCGCTCGGCGAGAAGCGCGAGCGTCACGGTCCCGACGGCGCCGGTCGCGCCCACGACGCCGATGCGAGCGTCAGGCATGGCCGCGCTCCGCCCCGGGATCGGACAGCTCGAAGGTCTCGTGCAGCGCCTGGACGCAACGCTCGACGTCGTCGCGGGGGACGAAGAAGGCGATCTTGATCGGCGAGGTCGACACGTAGTGCGGCTCCACGTCGAGTGCGCGCAGCGTCGCGAACGCGCTCGCGGCAACTCCCGGGTGGCTCCGCATGCCGGCGCCGACGACGCTGACCTTGCCGAGCTCGGTCTGCTCGGTCCAGTTCGCACCGAGCTGCGTCAGCGTGTCCTCGACGTCGTTTCGGTCCTCGATGGGCGCGGAGAAGACGATGTCGGCGCCGATCTGGATCACGGTGTCCACGTTGACGCTCGCGGTCGAGAGCGCCTCGAAGAGATCGGCGGGGGCGACGTCCTGCACCTCGTACACGGCCTCCTCGACCGTGTGCGTGACCCCGGAGATCATGGCCTTCTCGAGCATTCGCTCGTCCTCCTCGCGGATCCACGTTCCCTGCTCGTCCGTGAAGGTCGAGCGCACGTGGAGCGCCACGTCGTGGTTTCGCGCGAACTCGACGGAGCGTAGCTGCAGCACCTTCGCGCCCGATGCGGCCATCTCGAGCATCTCCTCGTACGAGACGGCATGGAGCTTGCGCGCGGTCGGAACGACGCGCGGGTCGGCCGTGAACACACCGTCCACGTCCGTGTAGATCTCGCACGAGTCGGCGCCGACCGCGGCCGCGAGCGCCACCGCGGTCACGTCGGAGCCGCCGCGCCCGAGCGTGGTCACCTCGTAGTCGGTCGAGACGCCCTGGAACCCGGCGACGAGCACGATCGCCCCGGCCTCGAGCGCCTCGTGGATGCGCCGGCCGCGGATGTCGACGATCTTCGCCTTCCCGTGCACGGTGTCGGTGACGATCCCCGCCTGCGAGCCGGTGAGCGAGATGGCGTCGTGGCCGAGGTCGGAGATCGCCATCGCGACGAGCGCGCCCGTGATCCGCTCGCCGACCGAGATCAGCATGTCCAGCTCGCGAGGCTTCGGCCGGGGCGAGACCTCCTCCGCGAGCGCGAGCAGCTCGTCCGTGTGGTGTCCCATGGCCGAGCAGACGCCGACGACCCGCGCGCCGCGCTCCTTCGCGGCCGCCATGCGCCGCGCGACGCGCTGGATCTTCTCGGGATCGGCGACGGACGTGCCGCCGAACTTCATGACGACCGTGTGGATCCCGGCGGGGAGCGGCTCAGGGGCGGTTTCGGACATCGCCGATGATTGTAGGGACGCGCGAAGGGGAGCCTTCGCTTCGGAGACTTCGTGACCGCGTGGGTCGTATCCGTCCCCTTAAGCGCCGAACCGACGAGCCCGAGGGCCCATCGGTTCAGCAAGGCGATTTATATCGAGGCTGTCCCTGCCTGTAAAGGACACCAGAAGGCAATTGTTCGCTCTTTGCGACAAGTTGTCTTTCGACCCCGCTCAGTCGGGGAAGAGGACCTCGCCGGTGCGGTCGTCGACGACCTCGATCGCGCCGGTCGGGCAGTAGCTCGCCGCCTTGAGGATCAGCTCCTCGGGGGCGCCGTCCGGGTCGACGACCTCGGACTGCCGGTCGTCGTTGTGGCGGAAGACGGCCGGCGCCAGCCCGACGCACTGGGCGTTCCCGACGCAGCGGCCGTGGTCGACGGTGATGCGCAGCTTCGACACCGCTAGCCCCAGGCCACCGGCAGCGACGTCAGCGACCGAAACTGGATGCTCGGCTGGTAGGTGAGCTCCTCCGTCTCGAGGCGCAGCGCCGGGAACCGTTCGGCCAGCGCCCGAAAGACCTCCTGGCCCTCGATGCGGGCGAGCGAGGCGCCGAGGCAGTAGTGGATCCCGGCCCCGAAGGAGACGTGGGTGTTCGGCTGCCGGGAGATGTCGAACCTGTCGGGATCGTCGAAGGCGCGCGGATCGCGGTTGGCGGCGGCCATGATCCAGCGGATGCGGTCGCCCTTGCGGATCGTCCGCCCGCCCCGCTCGACGTCCTCCGCGGCGATGCGCTGCGTCGACTTGACCGGCGGGTCGTAGCGGAGGCACTCCTCGGTGGCGAGCCGCGCCGCGCCCTCGGGGTCTGCGACCAGGCGCTCCCACTGCTCCGGGTGCCTGATGAAGGCCAGCGTGCCGTTGCAGATCAGGTTCATCGTCGTCTCGTGCCCCGCGAAGAGGAGCAGGGCGGTGTTGACGAGGACCTGGTGGCGGGTGAAGACGCCCTCCTTCTCGGCCTGCGCGAGCACGGAGATGAAGTCGTCGGCCGGGGTGTCCGCCCGCTCGTCCACCTTCGGGGAGACGTACTCGATCATCCCCTCGATCCCCTCCATGAGGAACCGCATCCGGTCCGGCTCGCCGCGGTTGATGTAGAGGAGCCGGTCGGCCAGGTGGCGCAGGTGCTCGCGGTCCTCCTCGGGGACGCCCATCATCTGCGTGATCACCCGCACGGGGAGCGGCGCGGCGAGCGCCTCGAGCACGTCCATCCGCCCCTTCGGCTCGACCTCGTCGAGGAGCTCGTTGACGGCCTCGCGGACGAACGGCCGCCAGCTCTCCATCGCCTGGGGCGTGAAGTACTCGTGCACCGCGGCGCGCATCGACTGGTGCGGCGGCCGGTCGTTCTCCACGAGCTGGTCGGCGCGGAAGGTGCGCACCTGCTCGAAGAGCGGCTCGTCGCCGGCGTCGATGGGCGGATGGGGCGGGCGCCGGTCGTTTCGGATCACGGCCGACGAGAAGAGCTCGTGGTGGCGCACGAGCCACACCAGGTCCTCGTAGCGCGTGACGATCCACATCTCCGCCCGCGGGTTCCAGTGGATCGGGTCGGTCTCGCGGAGCCGGCCGAAGTACGTGTACGGGTCGGCGATGACCTCGGGCGCGAAGAGATCCTCGGGGTCCGCCGCCGTCACGGTCGGGGAGCTCGCCATGCGCCCAATGCTACTCAGTGCACGCGGTCACATCTCGCGGCGCCCGGCGAGTGCCCGGCCGAGGGTCACCTCGTCGGCGTACTCGAGGTCTCCGCCCACCGGGAGACCGCTCGCGAGGCGGGTCACGCGGGTCTTTCCGCGCAGGAGGTCGGCCAGGTAGGAGGCCGTCGCCTCGCCCGTCATGTTCGGGTTCGTGGCGAGCACGACCTCCTCGACGCCGTTGCGCTCGACCCGCTTCAGCAGGTCGTCGATCCGCAGGTCGCCGGGGTCGACGCCGTCCAGCGGCGAGAGCGCGCCGCCGAGCACGTGGTAGACGCCGCGGTACGACGCGGTGCGCTCGACCGAGACGAGGTCGGCCGGCTGCTCGACCACGCAGATGACCGTGCGGTCGCGACGCGCGTCGGTGCAGATGGCGCAGAGCTCCTCCTCGGTCAGGTTCCCGCACTCGGTGCAGGTGCGGATGCGCTCCTTCACCTCGCGGATCGCGGTCGCGAGCGCGAGCGCCTCCTCGTCCGAGACCCGCAGGATGTGGAACGCGAGCCGCTGGGCCGTGCGCGTCCCGACGCCGGGCAGGCGCGAGAGCTGCGCGACGAGGTTGTCGACGACGGGGCCGAACATGCCCCCATTGTCTACGAGCGAGTGGCGGTTCCCGCAGCGAGAGCCGCCGTTCCGAGCACGACGGCGGCGAGCGAGAAGACCAGGCGCTCCCGCTTCGTCAGCCCGTCCTGCACGAACACGATCAGGAGCACCTCGAGCAGGATGCCCCCGAGGACGGCCGCGCCGCGGTCTCGCTGGGCGATCAGGAAGAACACCCAGGTCGTGACGGCGAGGCCGAGGATCACCCCGGCGCGCGGAAGCCCGATCGCGCGGAGGTGTCTCAGAAGCCGGGGAGCCCGAGTCCGCCGGCGCCGCCGAGCGCGCCGCCCAAGCGGGACTGCATGAGCTCCTGGGCGTTGCGAAGCGCCTCGTTGACGCCTGCGAGCACGAGATCCTCGAGCGTCTCGGGATCCTCGGGGTCGATCGCCTCGGGGGCGATCTTGATGCTCAGGATCTCGCCGGAGCCGTTCGCGGTCACGGTGACCATCCCGCCGCCGACCGAGGCCTCGACGGTCTGCACCGCGAGCTCCTCCTGCGCCTTCGCCATCTCGGCCTGCATCTGCTGCACCTGCTGCAGCATCTTGTTCACGTCCATGCCCTTGGCCATGTCCGCAGCCTAGCTCTCGTCGATCTCGCGGGCGTCGAAGGTGCTCTTGAAGAGCGAGACGAACTCCTCCTCGCTCGTCGGCCCCTCCTCGGCGGGCTCCTCCGGAGAGCCCTCCCCGACGGCGTACTCGACGACGAGCCGACGGCCGGTCACCTCGTCGAGGATGTCGCCGAGGAGCGTCGCGTTCTCGGGCTTCTCCGCGACGGCGCGGTGGAACGAGGCGGCCTGCGGGAACTCGACGATGAGCCGGTCGCCGTCGAGCTCGATCGGCTTCGCCTCGGCGAGCACCGAGCCGAGCGGGATCGAGCGCTCCTGCACGGCGGGAAGGACGGCCTGCTTCCAGAGCTGCTGGATCTGGTCGAGCCCGAGCGGCTCGCCGGCCGGCGCGGGCTCGGACGACTGCTCGCGGCTCTGGCTCGGGCTCGGCGGCCTCGGGCTTCGGGCTTCGGCCTGGGAGCGGGCGGCGCGGCGTCGTGGCCGCGCGCCTCGAGCTGGTCGAGCCGGTAGGCGATCGACTCGCGGGTCACGTCGGATCCGGGCCGCGTCACCTTCACGAGCGCGAGCTCCAGCGGAAGCCTGGGATCGCCGCCCTGGCGCGCGTCGTCGACGGCGACCATGAGGAGATCCACGAGCCGGAGCACGGTCGCCTCGCCGAGCTGGTTCGCCTGGGAGCGCAGCCGCTCGCGCGTCTCCTGGGTCACCGGGAGCGAGTCGGGAACCTCGCCGAGGTGCTGCACGAGTAGCAGGTGGCGAAGGTGCTCGAGCAGGTCGGCGACGAGACGGCCGAGGTCCTGGCCCTGGTCGGCGAGCTCCTCGACGAACATGAGCAGCCCGGCCGTGTCGCCGTCCACGATCAGGTCGCCGATGCGGAAGAGCGCCTCCTCCTCGACCGCGCCGAGCAGCTGGAGGACGCCCTGCACCGTCACCGCGCCGCCCGAGGCGGCGGAAAGCTGGTCGAGCGTCGAGACGGCGTCGCGGAAGCTTCCCCGTGCGCTGCGGGCGACGAGCGCGAGCGCCGCGTCGGGCGCGTCGATCTTCTCCGCGTCCGCGATCCGGCGCAGGAGCTTCGTCAGTTCGGGCAGGCGCGGCCGCGCGAACATGAAGGTCTGGCAGCGCGAGCGGACGGTCGGGAGCATCTTCGACAGGTCGGTCGTGCAGAAGACGAAGACGAGGTGCGGCGGTGGCTCCTCGATCAGCTTGAGCAGTGCGTTGAAGGCGGCGTCCGTGAGCTGGTGCGCCTCGTCGAGGATGTAGACCTTGTAGCGGCCCTCGGCGGGCTGAAGCACGACGTGCTCGCGGATCTCGCGGATGTCGTCGATCCCACGCTGGCTCGCGGCGTCCATCTCGATCACGTCGAGGGAGGTTCCGCTCGCGATCGAGACGCACGAGTTGCAGGTGCCGTCGGGCGTGACCGTCGGCCCGTAGGCGCAGTTGAGCGCCTTCGCGAGGATCCGCGCCATCGACGTCTTCCCGGTTCCGCGCGGCCCGGCGAAGAGGTAGGCCTGGCGCACCTGGCCGCCCTCGATCGCGTTGCGAAGCGTGCGGACGATCGCCTCTTGCCCCACGACCTCGTCGAAGGTCTGAGGCCGGTAGGTCCGGTAGAGCGCGCCGCTCACGCGTCCATCTAAGCGCCATCTCCAAGCGAGGGGGAAAGGGGGAACCGCAGGTTCCCCGAGAGAAGGAGGGGCCTCCGGGGAACCATGGGTTCCCCAGGTTGTACCGGTCGCGCACCCTCCGTTGGTGGTGTCTTCTGAGGCGGTGCCGGCGCCGCTCGCTCGGGCCAGGCTTGGCCGCGGCACCTGAGAAGCGCTGCTTAGCGCTGCTTCCTTCCGGACCTGACGCGGTTCGCAAGCTCTCAGTGCGCGGGACCTGGCCTTCAACACTCGCGGGCGCTAGCCCTACCTCGAAGCCACCCTCGCGGGAGGGAGTTCGGCCCCGCTAGAGCGGATTGCGGGTTCAGGGAACCGCTAGCTCCCCACCTAGCGCGACCGGCCGCACGATCGTACCGGCTATCGTCCGCAATGCGGGGCGCATAGCTCAGCGGGAGAGCGCTCGCTTCACACGCGAGAGGTCGCTGGTTCGATCCCAGCTGCGCCCACTTCCGGCTGCTCCATTGACCGGCGCGGGCGGAACGGACAGGATCGCCAGGACGATGGGCGTCTCACCGGAAGCGGAGCGTTCCGAGCGGCGCGCCGGCCGCAGGTCCTCGCAGCAGCGAACCCGGATCGTCGCCGCGGTGCTGTTGCTTCTGCTGGGCGTGGCACTCGTGTGGTGGCTTACGTCGCGCTCCTCGGACGGGCCTGCGGACGGGCCGCTCCTGGGGGTAAGCGATGCGTCGGTCGCCGGGCCTGCGACGCCCGGCGCGCCGGTGGCCGCCGGTGCGCTCCAGCTCCGGAACGAGGGGAGCGACGATCTGATCATCGATCGTGTCGTGCTCGTGGACCCGACGACCGGGATGCGGCTCGTCGGGATGTACGCGGTGCCCGCGGACGAGGGAGCGGCGGGAATCGGCGGTGGCTTCAGGTGGCCGCGCGGCGCCTCGGAGGTCGAGGGGTTGACGATCGCTCCCAGTGCAAAGCCGGCGTTCAGGCTCGTGCTCGGCGCGCAGATCGATGCTCAGGGCGTGTACCGATCGCCGGGGATCCGTATCACCTACCACGTCGGCGACCACGGGTACGTCAAGGCGTTCGCGGTCGGACTGACTCTCTGCGCGCCGCCGCGCCTCTACCGCTCGCGCTGCGCCTGACTCACGCCTTCGTCTCGGAAGCGTGGCGAATATGTGACGGGCCTTCCACAACGTGGCTTGTCTGCACGTGTTCTGCCCTCACCTGTCCAAAACGGACAATTGACGGCCTCGGCCTCCGGTCGCAGTCTGTCGCCATGGCCCGCGCGACCTTGCAACCGACGGACTGGAGGCGAAGAACGTGGAACGGCGACGACCCCGCGCGGGCACGAGACTGCGATGTCTTTGTGTAGGGATGTTCACGGTGCTCGGCTGCTTCCTGTGGACGGCGGCGGCCGGTGCGCAGACGTATCCGGCGATCGAGACGGTGCAGATCTCGTCCCTCGGAGACCGTCCCGATGACGGCCTCCTGCACGTTGGTCCCAAGGCGCCGGGCGGGCCGCTGTACAGAGCGCTCCTGCGGTTCGACCTGCCCGCGATCGATCCCGGCCGACTGCTCGGCGCGACGGTCGTGCTTGGTGACGCCGCGTGTTACTTCGGCGACACGCCTCGCGTTGCCGCGCACCCGATCCTCTCGGAGTGGACGGCCGAGGCGTCCTGGGACGACCGGCCGGCGACGGGCGACGAGATCGCGGCTGCTGAGGGAGGCAGCTGTCCCAGCAGCGAGGCGCGAATCGACATCACCGCCGCCGTCCGCGACTGGGCCGTGGAGGCCGTTCCGAATCTGGGCCTCGAGCTGCGCGGCGACGAGTCCGTCGCCGAGCCGCAGACCTACGAGACCGCCGACGGGCCGGTCGACGGGCTCGACCGACGCTTCGATCCCGAGCGCGGCATGGCCATCGAGCTCATGCTGCTGACACGACACGCCGGGGTCTGCCGGCCCGCCGCCCGCCGGGCTCGGTCCGGCGCTCCTCACCGGAGTGGCTCCTCGACGAGCTCGGTGCGCCGGTTCCGGGCGGTGCCGTCTCCGTGTTCCAGGCGGTTGACACGGCGGACTCCGTGGAGACGGCGCAACTCGCGTCGGCGGAGACCGACGCGGCGGGGACGTTCGTGGTGCGGCTTTCCCCCGGCGATCCGGCGGTGGCGGCGGCGGCCGCGGCCAACGACGGCTGGGTCAACTTCGACGCAGCGTTCGCCACGGGCAACCGGGTGCAGTTCCGCTCGTTCTCGAGACGGGCCGACGGTGCCGCCTGGACGTCTGGAGAAGGGCAGGTCAGCGTTCAGTTCGACTCTGCGGCGGCGATCGCAGCCCAGGCGCCCGGCGTTCGGACGGTGTTCTCCGAGCTCGAGCCGTCCCATGCACGACCGGGGTGCTACGTCTCCACGACGAGGCTGGGCGAGGCCGACAGGTACATGGTCATCGGCGAGGCGCACGTCTGGAAGGACCAGGCGATGACGTGGACGTACGGGGAGCGGGCGGATTCCGACGTCGGGGTCGGCTACTCGACGGACGGCGTCCACTGGAGCCTCTCGGGTTCCGTGCACGTCTCGAACAGGCGCGCCACCGAGATCACCGACACGATCTCGAACCTCGGTGACGGCCAGGGGAACTTCGGCCGCCGGTACCGGTCTGAGTTCCACTTCGTCAAGGAGCGGAAGCGCCGCGTCTGCCTCGGGCGGTCAACAACCGTCTACCGGGTCAAGGCGACCCGGTGGAACGGGGGCTTCGACTACTACGACGACGTCAAGGATCTGAACGGCCATTGCGGCGACAGGTACAAGTCGAACGCCGTCTACTTCGCGCCTGCGACGGGGAACGGGACATTCAGCCGGTCGAGCGAGGATCTGAAGACGTACACCGCGGCCGTGACGGTCTTCGGCGTGGTGTTGAGCGGCCAGACCGGCGCGTCGAGTTCGTCGTCTCAGTCGTGGCGGTTCGGCCGGCAGTTCGCCCGGTACTACCTCTGCGGCGACACGGGGAAGCCGACCGTGTCCGAGCGGATCTTCGCGGGGATCTGATGGCTCGGCCGAGACGTCGTTTCTGGGTGTCGCTCGCACTCGTGACGGCGATCTTCGGCGGGTTCGCCGCCTGGGCGCTGAGCCGTCCGGACGTCAGCGAAGGCGGTCCGCTGGCCTACGAGCAGGGCTACGCCGACCGGATTGCGTTCACGGTGCCGCTCGACACCCCGTATTCCTGGGGGCTCGCGGTGCTCCGCAACTCGGGCGCTGCCGACGCGGTCGTCGAGAACGTCTCGCTCGTCGACGAGAGTGGAACGATCCGGGAGGTCGGCGTTCGAGCGGTTCCGGAGACGGCCGAGGACACCGTTGGGTTCGCTCCGGGGTTCGACGCGAGCGGCGGCCAGGCTGTCGACGGGCTCGTCGTTCCACCCGGGAGCGGCAACGGGTTTCAGCTGGTGTTCGGCCTCGAGGTCGACCGTCCCGGAATCTCGGGCTTCCGCGGGGTCCGCGTCGCGTACCGCGTCGAGGGCGAGCACTTCGCAACGACGCTCGGGCACACCGTCGTGCTCTGCGCTCCGGTGGAGCAGTACGAGGAATGCCCGGGAGCGGGTGCCGCGCCGATGTCGCGGTAGATCGCCCGCCGTCCCTCGATCGAGGCATGGCAGCGTTCAGCCGCTTGCCGTTCGATCCGACTTGAGGATCAACCGATCTGCGGCAGAGCGGAGTGATTTGCGTGGCCCGTGTGCGTCGCAGACTCGAAAACTTCTTCCTGAAGAACGCGTCCGGACTCGTCGAAGGCATGAGCGAGGAGCAGGGCGGCCGCCTGGCCGACGCGCTCGAGGATCTCGAGGCGCGGAGTGCGCGTGCCGCCGTTGCCGAGGTCCGCGCCGCAGAGCTCGACCGGCGCATCGCACGGTTCGGGCCCGCCTACGAGGACGACCGGGCGCAGATCGAGCATCTCCTCGCAGAGCTCGAGGATCGCGACTCCGAGCTCGCACGCCTCCGGCCGAACCTCGAGGAAGCCGAGAGCCGGCTCGACAAGGCGCACGGGGAGATCCAGTCCCGTGACCGGGCGCTTGCGGATCAGTCGGCGGCTCAGGCAGAGCAGGAGACGCGGATCCGCGAGCTCACCGACGTCGCGGCCGCAGCAGCCGCGGCCGTCGAGCGGGCCGAGGCCTCGCGCGAACGGACGGAAGCCTCGCTCCGCGCGCTCGAGGACACCGAGCGAGAGCGGGCCAGGGCAAGCCTCGAGATCGGTCGGCAGCGAACCGCGCTGGCGGAGCGCGAGGCGGGCCTTTCCCGTCGCGAGCTGGAACTCGTCCGGCTCGCCGAGCGCGAGCGCGAGCTCGAGCAGGTCGCCGCGCGGCTGGCCGAGCGCGAGCGGCGGGCTGCCGAGCGCGACGCGAAGGTCGCGGGCGCCCAGCGTCTTGCGCTGGCCGAGCAGGAGCGCCTCGAAGAGGAGTCGCGGCGGCTCTCGGAGGTCGAGACGTCGCTGACTACACGGGCGGAGGCGCTCGACACGCGCGAGTCCGAACTGGCCGAGAAGGAGCTGGCTGCGAAAACGCAGCAGCCGGAAGAGCGGACGTTCGACGCCCGGGACGAGACGCGTGAGGTGCTCGAGGAGCTCCGCTCGCGGGTGGATCGCCAGCGGGAGCAGAATCCGCCGCCGCAATGGCCGTTCGCCGGCGCCGGCGCCTAGGCTCACGGCCGACGAGTACGGCGGAACGCTCTAGAAGCCGGCCGAGCGGGCGCCGGTCTCGATGGCGATCAGGATGAGCGCCGCCACGATCAGGCGGTAGACGACGAATAGCGTGTAGGTGTGCCGCTGCACGTAGCCGATCAGCGCGCCGATGGCGACGATCCCGGCTGCGGCCGAGGCCAGCATCCCCACGACGAACGGTCCGGCCGAACCGGCCGGCAGGTCGGCCAGCAGGACGTCGGTGACGCCCTTCCAGACGACCGCGCCGAGCGTCGTCGGAACCAGGAGGAGGAACGAGAAGCGCGCTGCCGACTCGCGGTCGAGGCGCAGGAAGCGCCCGGCGGTGATCGTGACGCCGGAGCGCGAGACGCCCGGCATGAGCGCGAGCACCTGCGCGAGGCCGATCGCGATCGCGTCCTTGAACGACATGTCCGAGATGTGGCGCTCGGTCGGTGAGCGGTCGGCGATCCAGAGGATCACGGCGAAGCCGCCGAGCAGCAACGCGATCTGCCACGGCTCGCCAAGGTGCTCGGCGATGACGCTCTCCCCGAACGCGCCCGCGAAGAGCGCCGGCACGGTCGCGACCGCCACGAACCAGGCGGCGCGCTCGGTCGGCGTCCTGATCGCGCGGGCGCGCAGGCTCGCAAGCCCTGCGCCCACGAGCTCGACGATGTCGCGCCGGAAGAAGAGCACGGCGGCGATGAGCGTCCCGAGGTGCAGCGCCACGTCGAAGGTCTGGTTGAACTCGTCGTGCGCCTCGAGGTACGTCCAGTCCGCGGCCCAGGGAAGCAGGATCAGGTGGCCGGACGACGAGATCGGCAGGAACTCCGTGAGCCCCTGCACGACGCCGAGCGCAAGCGCTTGCCAATCCGTTAGGGCACCGGGCGACTCACCCGCACCGACGGCCGCCAAGACGACCGCGACGGCGAACGCCGCTCCGGCGCCGACATAGAGTCCGACGCGGCTCATGGGGCCGGATATCGTATGCGAGCCCATGAGCCGCAACGAGATCATCCTGACCGTCGCCGCCGCCGCTTTGATCGGTTTCAGCCTGATCGTCTCGCTCGTCGTACCGCGCTGGAAGCCTGATTTTCCCGGCCGGCGGATCGGCCTCTTCGCGGTCGTCGCGGCGCTGCTCGTCTTCGGGATGCTCGCCGCGGTCGAGGTGTTCGGCGGCGAGGATCACAACGAGGCCGCCGCCGAGACGATCGAAGGGCCCGGGGGCGGAACGGTCACGGTCGGCGAGACCGAGTCCACGCCGACCGACACCGGCGCGACGACGGGCGAGGCGCCGCCGGAGGACAGCGACCTGGTCAAGGAGGGCGAGGAGGTGTTCGCGTCCGCGGGCTGCGCCGGCTGCCACACGATGGAGAAGGCCGACGCGAGCGGGACGACGGGGCCGAATCTCGACGACCTGCAGCCCGACTTCGACGCGGTCGTCGCCCAGGTCACGAACGGGGGCGGCGGGATGCCGGCCTTCGGGGGCCAGCTCAGCCCCGAGCAGATCCAGGCCGTCGCGGCCTACGTCGTCGATTCCACCAGCCGGTAGCCGAAGAGAACCCGACCGCGCTAGTTGCCGCCGGACAGAATCGCCCGAAGTACGTAGACGGCGAACGCGGCGAGAACCAGAGCGGGTGCCCAGGCTGACAAGCGACGTTCCCTCAGGCCGACCGCCAATGCGAGCACGAAGCCAACAGTCCATGTGGCGACGATTGCCACGGTCATACGGTTCTAGTCGGAGTATCGACGGGGACGCTTGAGGCCCTCGTTTCGTGTCGCAAACGTGTCGCATTGCCCGATTCGAGGGGCCGCAGGGGCTGCGCGGAAGGCATCTGCCTGTCGCGCAACCCCTGTAGTCATGCCCTTCTGAGCGGAGAGGGCGGGATTTGAACCCGCGACCCAGCTTTCACCGAGTACGCGATTTCCAGTCGCGCTCCTTAGGCCACTCGGACACCTCTCCAAGCCGCGACATCGTGCCACACGCGCGACGGACTACTCGTGGACGACGCGGCCCTCCATGCCTCCCGCGACCGTGACCACCTGGCCCGTGACATGGCCGGAGATCACGTCGGAGGAGAGCGCCACGATCTGGTTCGCGACGTCCTCGGGCTTGGCGACCTTGCGGAGCGGCATCGTCCTCGTCACCCGCTCGATCAAGGCCGGGTCCGCGAGCGAGTCGCGGGTCATCGGCGATTCCGTCCAGCCCGGGCAGACCGCGTTCACGCGCGCCAGCGGAGCGACGCGGACGACCTCGTTCTTGAGCGACAGGAGCAATCCGCGGACGATCGCCGACTTCGCCGCCGCGTAGTCGGCGTGGCCGGCCTCGCCGACGAGACCGGCGGTCGAGCCGACGAGGACGAGGCTCCCGTGTCCGGAGGCCGCGACCTCGCGAAGGAATCCGCGCGCGGTGAGGAAGGTCGCGGTCAGGTTCGCGTCGAGGGTCGCGCGCCAGCGCTCGAGGTCGAGCGCCCACACCGGTGTGTAGGTCTCGGGCCAGACACCCGCGACCGCGGCGCACACGTCCAGGCCGCCGAACGCCTCGCGAACCTCGGCGAAGAGCCGGTCGGTCTCGGTTTCGCTCGTGAGGTCGGCCTGGACGACGATCGCGCCGTCGAGCTCCGCCGCGACCGCCTCCGCCCGGTCGCGCCCCCGGTGGTAGTGAACGGCGACGCGACAGCCCTCGGCCGCGAATGCGCGGGCCGTCGCCGCGCCGATGCCGCCGGACGCGCCGGTGACGAGAACACGCTTGCCGGCCAGCCCGGTGTCCATCTAGGTCGGCGCTCCGCCTGTACGACCCCGCGCTGAAGCCATCGAAGGAGTCTAGTAGGGCGAACCCCGACCGCCCGTCGAGCTCAACGGGCGGCCGGGAGCGATGGGGTGAGGCTCGGCCTCGTTCTGTCGGCTAGCCGGTCACCGCGGCCACTTCGACGTTCTCCACCGGAATCAGGAGCAGCCGGCTGTTCTCGATGTACGGCTGGTCGAGCGTCGTCGCATCGTGGGAGCAGCGCACCCGCACATCCGACGCCGTGGCGAGCGTGATCGTCTGCATCACGTTCATCTGGTTCACGATCACGTCGTTCCCCCACGCATACGTCGTCGCGCCGGCCACGACGGTGCTCGAGGGCGCCTCGAGCTGGCAGCGCTGGTACGCGTTGGCCGCCGAGCCGGTGTCGAAGTTGACCACGTCGCCGCGGTAGATCGCGACGTACGAGCCGGCTGGGGTCGCCGTCGCGGTGAGCACGGTCGTGAGTACTCCGGCCATGGTGCCCAGGTTCACGGGGGCAGACCGGGTCCGCAGGATCGCCTTGGACGGAGGGAGGACGCCGGGCGCGAGATCGGCGGCTCCGACCGTGCCGTCTCCGATCTTGGATCCGTCGACCGTGTTGGCGCCGAGGTCGGCGAGCTTGATCTCGCCGTCCTTCACCTTGGCCGACGTCACGGCGTTCCCCTTCAGCTGCTTCGTGCCCACGCTGCCCGCCTTGAGCGCGGTGGCTGCGTAGCCCACGCCGCTCAGGGCGACGAGAAGAGCCAGGCACGAGATGACGAGCGCCGGCGAAGGCGCAAATCGAGCAATCCGTTTCACGGAAGTGTCCTTCCATCGTGTGCGAGGCCCCTCACGGCCGACCGACGAGGCCCCGTTCGCCGATCGCGTGCTCGAGGTGCGCGACCGTCCCGGTCGCCGGGCGATCCACGAGCACTCACGGGCGTTAGCGCACCTGGCACGACTTGCCAGATAGGCGACCTCGCCGAAGGACCGCTAGTGGCATCGCGCACGACCTACCTACGCAGGGCTTCGACGCCTTTCGCTAGCCTCGCCCGCTTCGGCGCCGCCTGAGGCGCCTCGGCCCGCTGCGGTTGCGGACTTCGCGCACCGGGTCTCGTCCGTTCCTCTCCCAACCCACGAGCGGACGCGTCATGCAAGCAAACGAAAGGGGTCTATGCGTACACGAGCTGTTCTGTGCCGGATTGCACTGCTCGCCGTCGTCGTCGGGGCGTTCGTCCCGCCGGCGCACGCGGCATCGGTCGGAGAGGGGGTCTCGCCGCGAGTGATCGACCGGATCGAGGACTACCGGCAGGAGACGTGGCGCTGGCAGAAGCTGATGGGGGTGAAGCTCTCGCCGACGCGACACCTTGCCGAGCGGTCGGCAAACCCGGGCTTCCACAGCCGGACGCTCGCCCTCTGGCGGCAGCGGGCCGCAAAGGCCCGCTACGCGGCGAAGCATCCGAAGCGGCTCCGGGCCTGGCTCTGCATCCACCGGCACGAAGGACCGTGGAACGCAAACACGGGGAACGGCTACTACGGCGGCCTGCAGATGGACATCTCGTTCCAGCGGGCCTACGGCCGTGAGCTTCTCCGGACGAAGGGCCGCGCGCACAAGTGGCTCCCGATCGAGCAGATCTGGGTGGCCGAGCGCGCGTACCGAAGTGGCCGCGGGTTCTATCCGTGGCCCAACACGGCCCGCTACTGCGGGCTCATCTAGGACGTCTGGGGCGGGCCGGCGCGCGTCGCCGGCCCGCCTTTCGACCCATGGGGCCAGGGGTACGGCCGGGACCTGTGCCTGCCGATGACTTCTCTAGGGTCTCGCCCGCGTAACCCGGATGCGCAAGACGATCAGCCGCAGACCGTCTGTCCTTCGCCGTGTGCTCGTCGCGGCTTCCCTCACGCTGGCCGCGGCCGGCTCGGCGCAGGCGGCCTGGACGCCGGTGCTGGACGTGTCCGGCTCGTCGCGGCGCAGCGCGCTCGAGGTGCGGGTGGCGGCGGGCCCGAAGGGAACGATGGCGGCCTGGACGCGGCTCGTCGGAGCGCACACGCGGATCCAGGCGCGGCTCGTGGCCCGCACTGGCTCGCTGGGCGCCGTGAAGACCCTCTCGGCCGAAGGGCTCGACGCGGGCTTCCCCGACGTCGGCGTCGCGCCGGACGGCTCCGCGGTCGTCGGCTGGTGGGTCGACCGCGCCGCGCCCGTCGTCCAGGCGCGCCGGATCGCGCCGAACGGGAAGCTCGGTCCGGTCCTCGTTGTCAGCGGCGGGCATGCGGACTCGTTCGACCTCGCAGTGGGGCCGGACGGGGCGGCCACGTTCGTCTGGGTGCACCTCCCCGCCGGCGACGAGCAGTTCGCCTCGGTGAAGACCCGGCGGCTCGAGCCCGACGGCACGCTCGGCCCGGTCCGGGAGCTCGACGCGGACACCTACGCGGCCTGGGGCCCTGCGGTGGCGGTCGCCGAGGACGGAGCGGCGGTCACGGCCTGGTACCGCCTCGACGACGACGGTGCGGGCGAGGTCGTCGTCACTCGCCGGATCGCCCCTGACGGGACGATCGAGGCAAAGCGGCGGCTCTGGACCGGACGCCTCTCGTACGAGGCGCCGCGCGTCGCGGCCGGCTCCGGCGGGCGGGCGACCGTCGTGTGGACGACCGCCGCCGAGGAGCTGCGGGCGCGCCGGGTCGACGCCGGGGCCGGGCTCGGGCCCGTGCTGGCGCTGACGAAGGGCGCGACCGGCCTGCTCGGGCCGAACGTGGCGATGGGCGCGGCCGGCGCGACGACCGTCGTCTGGGGACGCGCCGCCGGCCGCGGCTACTCGGTCGAGGCGCGCCGGATCGGCCGGGACGGCGGCCTCGGGCCGCTCAAGACGCTCGCTCGAAACTGCCCCGACACCGCCTGGCCGGACGTCGCCGTGGACGCTCACGGCGTCGCCGTCGTCGTCTGGCCGGCGGGTGAGCACGACGTCGCCGTGCGCAAGCTTCGTCCCGGCGGCTCGCTCGGCGCGAGGCGGACGCTCCCGGCGCGGGGCCGGGTCGACCGGCCTCTCGTCGCCCTCGCCGCGACCGGGGCGCCGACCGTCGTGTGGACGAGCCAGCGGCCGGGGCCGAACTCGGGCGCCCGCTACGTGGTCGAAGGCGCGGCGCAGCGAAGCGCGAACGGCCGTATCGCGGACTGACGCCGCCGATTAGGCTTGCGCCCGCGATGAGGGCCGAGACCGACGTCCAGCCGTTCCCGGTCCCTGGGATCGCGCTCGGCGAGCTCGCCGCGCAGATCCTCCCCTTCCTCCTCGCGCTGGTGGTCTACATGAGCGTCTGCGCCGTCATGCGCCCGGGGCCCACCGGGGACGAGCCGCACTACCTGCTCGCCGCGCAGAGCCTCGTCCGCGACGGCGACGTCGACCTCGCGAACGACTACGCGAGCCGCGCCCGCGTGCTCGAGGTCTACGGCGAGTTTCCGCTCGAGTCGCACGCCTGGGACTTCCGGGGGGACGGCGAGCTGCGCAGCGTCCACGGCTACGGGCTGCCGGCACTCCTTGCGCCGGCGTTCGCGCTCGGCGGCGTCCTCGCCGCGCGGGCCGTGATGATCCTGCTCGCCGCGCTCCTCGCCGACCAGCTCTTCCGCCTGCTGCGCGATCTCGGGATCGGACGGCCCTGGCGCATCCTCGCCTGGGCGGCGGTGGTGTTCTGCGTGCCGCTCGTGCTCTTCTCGGCGCAGGTCTACCCGGAGGTCCCGGGGGCGCTCATCCTGGTCGCGATCCTGCGGATCTCGCTGCGGGCGAGCCCGCCGTGGCCGGCCTTGCTCGGCGGAGCGCTCGGCGCCGCGTGCCTTCCCTGGCTCCACGTGCGCTTCATCCTGCCGGCGGTCGTTGCGACCGCCGCGCTCGCCTACCGGGCCGGGAGCGGCCGGCGCCTGTTGCTCGTCGTCGCCCCGCCCGCGCTCAGCCTCGCCGCGCTCGCGCTCGCCTTCCAGCGCTGGTACGGCAGCCCGCTGCCGAACGCCGCCTACGCGTACTCGATCGGCGGCGACCTCGGCGCCGGCGGCCCCGGGTTCCTCTATCACTACCTGCTCACCGATCTCTTCCATCCCGGGGACGGCTGGATTCCCTACGCGCCGGTCGCCTGGCTCGGCCTTGCCGGGGTCGGCCTGGTCGTGTGGCGCTGGCGCTGGGCCGGCGCAGCGGCGCTCGCGGCGGTCGCTCTCTACGCCGGCTTCGTCGCGGCCAACGGACTGCCGGTCGGCTACCAGTTCCCGGGCCGGATCCTGCTCGTCGCGCTCGTGCTCGTCGCCGTGCCGCTCGCGCTGGTGCTCGAACACGTACCCGTCGCGCGCTTCGCGTTCGTTCCGCTTCTCGCCGTCTCCCTCGCGATCGCCGTCGCCGCGGTGCTCGACCACGACAGCGCCTACCCGGTGAACGGCGGCCGCGACGATGCGCGGCTCCCGGTCGTTCGCGACCTCGCGCCGGCTTTCCCGGACCCGCGATCCGGCGACCCTCGCGCACGATGCGCCGCTCGCGCTCGTGTGGGTCGGCGGGCACGGTGTTCGCCGGCGCGCTCTTCGTGCAGGTCGCCGCCGCACGACGTAGGGTGCGCTGATGCTGCTGCTCACCCTCCTCGCGTACCGGCCCGGCACGCTGATCGGAATCGCCGCCATCGTGGCCTGGGCGGTCTGCTGGATCATCGGCGCGATCGACATCTTCCGCCGCCGCGACCTCGGGGTCGGGCGGCAAGATCGTCTGGCTGCTCGTCCTGATCTTCCTGCCGATTGTCGGCCTGCTCGTCTACTACATCGCCAGCGCGTTCAGCGGAACCTCGAAGTAGCTCCGCCGCACGATGGACGGGATGAACGCCGTCTCGGTCGTCATTCCGACGCTACCTGCGGCCCGAGCTGGTCGTCCGCGCCGTGCGCAGCGCGCTGGCCCAGGAGCCCGCGCCGGCCGAGATCGTCGTGGTCGTGGACGGACGCGACGCCGAGACCGAGCGTGTGCTCGCCGCCGTCGGCGATCCCGAGAGTGCGCGTGGTCGTCCCCGCCGAACAGCTCGGGAACGGCGAGGCGCGCAACGAGGGCGTCCGGCGGGCGAGCGGCGATTGGGTCGCGTTTCTCGACGACGACGATGTCTGGCTGCCCGGCAAGCTCGCCGCCCAGCTCGCCGTCGCCGGCGCCTCCGCGGTACGAGCTGCCCGTCGTGAGCTGCCGCCTGCTTGCCCGAACCGGTGCGGCGGAGTTCGTCTGGCCGGCCCGCGTTCCCGCGCCGGGCGAGGACGTGAGCGAGTACCTGTTCCGGCGCCGCAGCCCGTTCGTCGGAGAGGGGATCGTCCAGTCGTCGACGATCCTCGCGCCGCGCCGCCTGGCTCTCGAGGTGCCCTTCGTCAAGGACCTCCACACGGACTCGGACTGGGTGCTGCGCGCCTCTGCCCGGCCGGGCGCGGGAATCGAGTTCGTGCCGGACGATGCGCCCTACGTCGTGTGGAACATCGAGTACGAGCGCTCGCGCGCCACCTACACCACGGAGGACTGGCGCGCCTCGCTCGCGTGGGTCGAGTCGTCGCCGCACGTGTCACCGCGCGCCCGCGCGTCGTTCATCCTCACGCACGTGAGCGCGGCGGCCGCTCGCGAGCGCTCGTGGCGCGCGTTCGTGTCGCTGCCGCGCACGGCGTTTCGCCACCATCGCCCCTCCGTCATGGACGCGACGGTGCATGCGGCGAACTTCCTCGTGCCGCGCCGCGTGCGGCGCACGCTGGCCGCACGGGCCGGACTCGGACGGCGCCGCCGCGGCTGATCCGCCCGGAGGAGACCGGGCACGGGAAGCGAACGCTCAGGTTCGTCGCCAATCGGCCGATGGAGATGATGTGCGACCCCTCCGCCTCGCCCAGACCGCGCTCGTCACCGCGGTAGCCGTACTCGCCTTTCCCGCGCTCGCAAGCGCGGCCGTCGCGTGCGTCTTCGGCGGGACGACGGCGACGATCTCGATGACCGCGGCCGGCGACTCGGGCCAGGTCTCGGTCGGAACCGGCGTGAACCTCGGGCGGATCATGGTCGGCATCGCCGCGTGCGGCGCGGGCACGACCGCGAACACCGACACGATCGTCGTGACCGGCAACACGGGCGCCGAGACGCTGACGGTCGACCTGAGCGGCGGCTCGTTCGCGCCGGGTCTCGCCGTCGAGGGCACGGGCCTCTCCGAGATCGAGTTCACGGTCGACCTGGGAACCGGGACCGGCGACCGCATCACCGTGACGGGCGGCCCCGGAAACGACAGCGTCGTCTTCGGCGCGCTCGGCGCGAACCTGAACGGCGACAACGACGTCGACGTGACCCTGACCGGGGTCGAGCTCGGAACCGTGAACGCGAGCGGCGGCGACGACACCGCGTCCGGCGCGGGCGACGTCGTCACCGGAGGCCCGTCCTCGATTCTCTTCACGCTGAACGGCGAGAGCGGCGACGACTCGCTCGCGGGCGGCTCGGGCGACGACACGATCACGGGCGGAACCGGAACGAACAGCCTCGCCGGCGGCGCGGGCGACGACACGCTGACCGGCGGGCAGGGCACCGACTCGCTGAACGGAGGCGCCGGGGGCGACACGCTGAGCGGCGGCCTCGGGAGCGACACGATCGACGAGGGCTCGTCGGCGAGCGGATCGGACAGCCTGGCGGGAGGCGGCGGCCTCGACACCGTCACCTACGCCTCGCGCGTCGAACGACGTGACCGTCACGATGGACGGCGTCTTCGACGACGGCGAGGCGGGAGAGGGCGACAACGTCGCGGCGGACATCGAGAACGCGTTCGGCGGCACCGGCGGCAACACGCTCGTCGGAAGCGCCAGCGCCAACACGCTGACCGGCGGAGCAGGCGCCGACACGATCGACGGCGCGGCGCGGCGACGACACGATCTCCGGAGGCATCGGCGACGACCGTCTGACCGGGGGCACCGGAAACGACACGATTTCGGGCGGGGCCGATGCGGACGCGATCGTCGAAGGCGCGGGGAACGACAACGCCGACGGCGGGTCCGGCGGCGACGCCCTGGACTACTCCGGGGTCGCGGGCGCGCTCACGGTCAGTCTCGCGACGGCGACGCCGCAGGTCACGGGCGGCGCCGGAACCGACACGCTCGCAGGCTTCGAGAACCTGATCGGCGGGACCGGCGCGGACACGCTCTCCGGCGACGGCGCCGCGAACCTCCTCTCCGGGAACGCGGGCAACGACACGATCCTCGGCGACCTCGGCGACGACACGATCATGGGCGACGCCGGCACCGACACGGTCGACTACTCCTCCTTCCTGGGCGCCGTGACCGTCGTCCTCGGCGCGGGCTCGAGCACCGGCGCGGCCGGTACGGACGCGCTGTCCGGGATCGAGAACGCGACCGGCGGCGGCGGCGACGATCTGCTGAGCGGCGACGCGGGCGCCAACGCCCTCCTCGGAAACGGCGGCGCGGACACGCTCGCCGGGCTCGAAGGAAACGACACGCTCGACGGAGGCGGCAGCACCGATCTCCTCGACTACTCCGGCGCCGCGGGAGGCGTGACGCTGAACCTCGCCTCGATCGCGGCGCAGAACACGGGCGGCGCCGGGACGGACACGATCATCGCGAGCGAGTCCGTTGCGGGCTCGGCGCACGCGGACACGCTCACCGGGAACGTGGCCGACAACACGTTCCTGGGCGGAGGCGGCGACGACACGCTTTCGGGCGCGTCCGGCGACGACACGCTCGACGGGGGCCCGGGCACCGACACCGCCGACTACACGTCGTCCGCGCTCGGCGTGGTCGTCGACCTCTCGCTCGCAGGAGCGCAGGCGACCGGTGCCGGAGCGGACACGCTCAGCGGAGTCGAGAACCTGACGGGCGGCGCGGGCCGCGACGTGCTGCGCGGCGACGGCGGGGCGAACATCCTCACGGGCGGCTGCCGGGAACGACGTGCTCGCCGGTACGGCCGGCAACGACCTGCTCGACGCCGGCGCCGGAGTCGACCTCCTCGACTACTCGGCCGAGACGGCGCCGGTCGTGCTCAGCCTGACCACGGGCACGGCGACGACCACGGGCGGCACCGACACGCTGGTCGCCTTCGAGAACGCCACCGGAGGGAGCGCCGCCGACACCCTCACCGGCGACGGCGCGGCGAACATCCTCACGGGCGGCGACGGAGACGACGTGCTGCGCGGGCTCGCCGGCGACGACACGCTCTCGGGCGGGATCGGAAACGACCGGCTCTCCGGGTTCGCCGGCGGCGACACCCTCACGGGCGGCGACGGCGTCGACACCGCCGACTTCTCGAGCTTCTTCCCCGCGAACCAGCGCATCGGCGTGGTCGTCAGCCTCGCCGCAGGCCGGGCGACCGGCGACGGCGCCGATCTCGTCTCCACGGTCGAGAACGTGCTCGGATCGAGCTTCGACGACCGGATCACCGGCACGGACGGCGCGAATCTCCTGGAAGGCACCGAAGGAAACGACGTCATCGACGGCCGCGGCGGCGCCGACACCCTTCGCGGCGCCGAGGGAAACGACACGATCACGGGCGGCGGCGGCGTGGACACGCTCAGCGGCGCGGCCGGCAGCGACACGTTCTACGCGCGCGACCAGAAGGCCGACACGGTGAAGGGCGGCACGGGCCGCGACAGCGCGCAGGTCGACCGCGAACAAGGACCACCTGAGCAGCATCCAGAGGCGCCTGCCGTAGAAGCTCGCGCCGGCCTCAGGCGAATGCGTTGTCGAGCGCGAGCATGAGGGCGAAGCCGGCCATGAGGGTGAGCGTGGCGAGCCGTTGGTTGCCCCGCGCGTGGCTCTCCGGGACGAGCTCGTCGACGATGACGTAGAGCATCGCCCCGGCGGCGAAGGCGAGTCCCAGGGGAAGGAGCACGCTGGCGAGCCCGAAGGCGGCGAAGGCGGCGATCGCGGCGGGGGGCTCCACTGCGCCCGTCGCGGCGGCGAAGCCGATTGCCCTTCGGCGCGAGACGCCGGCGCCGAGGAGCGGCGCGGCGGCGGCGAAACCCTCGGGCACGTTTTGGATCCCGATCGCGAGTGCGAGCGGGACGCCCAGCTCGTCCCCGCCCGCCGCGAAGGCCACTCCGACCGCCAGCCCCTCGGGGACGTTGTGGATCGTGAGCGCCGAAAGCAGGAGGATCGCCCGCTCGCCGGCCGCATTCGTGGGCGCGCCCTTCTCCGCGAAGCGGGCGTGGACGTGCGGGACGACCAGGTCGAGCAGGGCGAAGGCGAGGCCGCCGAAAAGGAAGCCGGCCAGGACCTCTCCGAGATTCCCCCGCTCGAGGGCCGGCACCAGCAGGCTGAAGGCCGTCGCGGCCAGCATCACGCCTGCGGTGAAGCCGAGGAGGCCGTCCATGAGGCGATCCGAGGGGTGGGGGAAGGCAAGGAGCGCCAGGCCGCCGAGGGCGGTCGCGGCTCCCGCGCCGATCATCCACGCGAGGGTTCCGGCGTCCACTCCGCGGCCGACCGTACCGAGTGCGCCGGAGGATGGTGCGCCTACGTGGGCGGGCGCCAGAGCGTGACCGTCGCAAGGAGCACGAGGTTCACGAGCGGTGGCGACGGCGAACGCGACCGCGATGCGCATGAGCGCCTCTCCCGGGACGGCCCAGTAGAGGCCGACGAAGAGCACGGCCGCGATCGTCCAGCAGATCGCCGCGCGGCCGCCCGCGTCGAGCGCGAGCAGGGCCTGGGAGAGCGTCGACGCGGCGAGGTAGAAGCCGACCCCGGCCCCGAGCAGGACGAGCTCGGAGCGGCCGGCGTCGAACCCGCTCCCGTAGAGGAGTCCCATCGACTGCGGGCCGAAGAGCGCCGCGGCGGCCACGATCGCGGCGCCGACCAGGAGCAGGGTCCCGGTCGCCTGCGCGACCGCCCGGCGGAAGCGCCGCGCATCCGCGACGACGTTCAGGTGCGTGAGGTTCGGAAGCAACGAGGCGGCGAGGCCCTGGAAGACGTAGACCGGCACGCGCACGAGCATCGTCGCCGCGAAGACGATCCCGGCGGTCCGGCTCGCGTGCGGGCCTCCCTCGACCATCACGAGGAGCGATCCCCCGTTCACGAGGAGCTGGTCGGAGGCGGCGATGACGCTCGCCGGCGCCGCGAACTTCATGCGCCGAGCCGAGCTCGAACCGGGTTCCGCCGCGACCCGTGCAGGGCGCCGCCCACGCGGGCGCGCCCCACCCAGAGCGGGATCAAGGCCCCGATCGCGCCTGCCGCCACGACGGCCGTGGCCGCGGTGAGCTTCGACGCGACGAAGATGAGGGGCACCGCGATCGCCAGGCGGGCGAAGGAGTCGACGACGAGGCTCGCCCCGTAGCCGTTGAACCAGCGCACTCCGGCGAGCACGCCGCGGACGACGTAGGCGAGCCCGTAGCCCGCGACGCCCGCGACGAGGAGCGCGGTCATCGCCGAGTCGCCCAGGAACAGGCGGTCGCCGATGGCGTTCCAGGCGGCGATCGCGCCGGCGGAGATGAGCGCGACGATCGCGGCCGCGAGCACCGTGACCGAGCGGAGCACCGTGGCGACCTCCTCGCCGCGGGCGAGCCGGTCGGCGAGCGCCCTCGAGAGCGTCTGCTCGATCGGCCGGAAGAGAACGATGACGGCGAGGAACATGGCCGCCCACAGCACCGCGATCTGGCCGTATGCCGCCGGGCCGAGCGCACGCGCGGCGAGCACGTGGAACACGTAGATCAGAAGGCCCGACAGGAGCATCGAGCCCGACAGGAGCCAGGCGCCCGTGAACACGGGCCGCCGCTCGGCGGCCGCTGCAGGAGCCTGGAGCGCGGAGGCGTCGGTGCTCACGCGGCTCCCATCCGGGAACGCGAGCGCACCGTCGACGGGCTGGCGGCGCGCACAGTCACGGTGATCAAATCATTCCCGCGCGGGCCCCGGGCCGGAATTCCCCGGACGAACAGGTTCGGGGCCAGGCGCGCCCGTCCCCACCCCCCGAAGGGATAGCACCCTCGCCGGGTGACGGGTTTTCGAGGTCTGGCCTGGTTTTGAGGCCTCTCGGGTCCTAGTCTCGACGTCTCTAGCGGACGTCTGCCGGGGAGGGGCGGAGGCCCTATGCGGAGGAGAGATCAAGGGGTTATCACTGCGGCGCGGGCCGCCGCATGCGGAGAGGCGCGATGACGAGCGTCGCTCTGCCTGTCGCCGCGCCCCGCGTCGAGCCTGCGCCTTTCGCGCCGCAGCGCGCCGAGGAGAGCGCGGTCCGGCACGTCTTCGTGATCCCGGCCTACAACGAGGAGGAGAACCTCCCACGCCTGCTCGCCGACTTCGAGAACCGCCCGGAGCTCTTCCCGCCGGGCAGCCACGTCCTCATCGTCGACGACGGCTCCTCCGACCGCACGGCCGACGTCGTGTCCGCCTACACCGGCCCCGTGCCGGTCGAGCTCCTCCAGCTGGGCCGAAACCAGGGCCCCGGGGCGGCGTTTCGCACCGGGTTCCTCGCGGCGCTCGAGCAGTGCGACGACCAGGCGCTCGTGATCACGCTCGAAGCGGACACGACGAGCGACCTCGACGCGCTCCCGGTGATGATCGCCGAGGCCGGCAACGGCGCCGACGTCGTGCTCGCGTCCTGGGTGATGGTGAACGTGAAGCCGCTCCGCCGCGTCCTGAGCGCCGGCGCCGGCTACGTCGTGCGCCGCACGCTCGGCCTCGAGGCGCACACGGTGTCGTCCTTCTTCCGGGTCTACCGCGCCTCCGTCCTGCGCAGCGCGCACGACTGCTACGGCGAGCGGCTCATCCGCGAGCCGGGGTTCGCCTGCAAGGCGGAGATCCTCGCGAAGCTCGCGCAGCTCGGCGCGACGATCACGGAAGTGCCGGTCGGGCTCGACTCGACCCGCCGGATCGGGAAGAGCAAGATGCCGATCCTGAAGACGATCCTGGCGTACTGGCGCCTGCTCGCGCGGGCCCGGTTCGCACGCGGGATCTCCCCCGCATGACGCCGTCCGTCGGCATCGTGGGCGGCGGGATTCTCGGGATGACCGCCGCGCTCCGGCTCGCCCAGGCGGGCGTCCGGGTCGCGCTCTACGAGCGCTCGAACGACCTCGGCGGGCTCGTCGGGTCGTTCCCCCTCGGCGACCGGCCCGTCGACCGCTTCTACCACGTGATCCTCCCCACCGACGACCGTGTGATCGGCCTCGCGGAGGAGCTGGGGCTGGGCGACCGCTTCCGCTTCCGGCCGACGCGGGTCGGCTTCTACGGCGACGGCCGGCTCTTCTCGATGACCTCGCCGAAGCGAGTTTCTCCAGTTCCCCATCCTCCGCCCGCTCGACCGCGTGCGGCTCGCCGCGTTCGTCGCCCGCTGCCGCCTGAAGAACGGTCACGACGACCTCGACGACATTCCGCTGCAGCAGTGGCTCACCCGGCTCTGCGGGCGGCGCGTCGTCGAGCGCCTCTGGGCGCCGCTGCTCGACTCGAAGTTCGACGGGCGCTACGACGACCTCCCCGCCACGTACATCTGGGCCCGCTCGCGGCGCATGGCCACGACCCGGGACTCGCACGGCAACGAGGTGATGGGCTGGCTCGAGGGCGGGTACACGACGCTGATCGACGCGCTCGAGCGCGAGATCCGGCGGCTCGGCGGCGAGATCCACGCCGGCACGCCCGTGCAGCGCATCGTCGGGGACGACGCCGTCACGGGACTCGTCGTGCCGGACGGCTTCCGCCAGTTCGACCAGATCCTGTGCACGCTCGTTCCTCCGCAGGCGCGCACGCTCCTCTCGGAGCGGATGGGCGAGCGCGCGGCCGACCACTGCCGCTACCTCGGGGTCATCTGCCTCGTCCTGCGGACGCGGCGAAGCGTGAGCCCGTACTACCACCTGAACATCACCGACCGCCGCGTCCCGCTGACCACGGTCGTCGAGACGACGCACGTGGTCGACCCGGACGCGGTCGGTGGAACGCTCCTCTACGTCTCCAAGTACGTCGACCCGGGACATCCCGACCAGGAGCGGCCGGCCGCCGACGTCGCCGCGGAGTACCTCGAGCACGCCCAGTCGATCTTCCCGGACCTCCGGGATGAGGACATCCTCGACTCGAGCCTCCAGCGCGCGCGAATTACAGAGCCGGTCCACCTGCTCGGCGGCGCGAAGCGGCTGCCGGACATGTTCCCGGCGCCGGGGCTCGCCATGGCCTCGACCGCGCACGTCTACCCCGAGATCGTCAGCGGCCAGGCCGTGATCGGCGTCGCCGACAAGCGTCGTGCCCGGGATCCTCGACCGGCTCGGGCGCGCAAGGCAGGAGGCGGCATGACCGTGCACGCCGAGCAGCGGGAGCGAAGGCGGGCACGCCTGCGGATCGCGCTCGGCGCGGACGCGCTGGCGATCGCGGGCCTCGCCGTGCTCGGATCGCGCTGACCGCGGTCGTGGGGAACACGTGGGGCGACCTGGACAGCGACACCGGCTACGACGTCGTCGCCGGCGCGCTCGTCGCCGACGGACGGTTCCCGTACATCGACTTCGTCTACTACTACGGCCCGCTCGCCCCGCTGCTCGCCGGCCTCGTCTCTGTGGTCGCCGGTCCGGGTATCGGGGCGATCGTCGCCCTCGGGTTCGCGATCACCGCCGCTGATCGTCGCGGCCACCTACGCGCTGGCGCGGACGTTCGTCGGGCCGCTCGGCGCCTTCCTCGCCGCCGCGCTCACGACCGCGGTCGCGTTCTCGCCGAACAACTACTCCTACGTCCTCCCGCACACGATCTCGGCGACGCTCGGCACGCTGTTCCTGCTCGTGCTCCTGCTCTGCCTGCGGCAGCTCGGCAGCTCGCGAGACGCTCCGTGGGCGGCGCCGCCGGAACGGCGCTCGGCCTGCTCGCGCTGACGAAGCCCGAGCCCGCGCTCGCCGGCGCGGCCGCGGTCGTGGCCTGGCTCGTCGCCCGCGCCTGGAGCGGCCGCAGCGTGCGCCGCGACGCGATCGCCCTCGCCGGGATCGGCCTCGCGATCCCCGCGGTCGTGTACGGCGCGTTCCTGACCTCGGTCTCGTTCCACCGGCTCTTCTTCGAGAACCTCTATCCCGCTCGACACGCTCTCGGCCGGCGGCGACGAGCTCATCCGCGCCCGGATGCCGCTGACGATCGGGAGCTTCGTCGAGATCGGCGGCCGTGCGCTCCTCTACGCGCTCGGCGTCGCCGTGTCTGCTCGCGGTCGCGCGGCTCGCCGAGCGGCCGGGCCGTTCGCGCTACGTCGCCGCCGGCCTCGTCGTCGCAGGCGGCCTGCTCGCCGTCGCGGCGGCGTTCGTCAATCCGGAGGCGCTGCGCCACGGACTCCAGTTCGTCTACGGCTGGGTGCCGCTCGGCGCGGCCATTGCCGCCGTCGTGCTGCTCGTCCGGGCTCGGCGCGCTCCGAGCTCCAGACCGGCGCCGTTCGCGTCGCCGCGGCCGTCGCCCTCGCGGTCGTGGCCGCGACCGCCTACAACGGCTTCTTCCTCCACGCGCCGCAGGCCGCAGATGGCGGTCTACTACGCGCCGCTCGTCGCCGATCTTCCTCGTGCATCTGCACCTGAAGACGTCGCGAAGACGCAGGCCGCTGTGCGCGCTCGGAGCGCTCTGGCTCGGCTTCCTCGTCGCGGCCGGCGTCGGGCTGACCCTCAAGGACGCCCGCGCCGAGTCGGCGGTCGTCCGCGGCGACAACGGTTCGCTCGCGGAGACGCCGGCCGAGGCGGCGCTCTACCGACCGCGCTCGACTGGATCGAGCGGGAGACGGCGCCGGGCGACCGGATCCTCGTGCTGCCGCTCCTGACCGGGCTCGAGGCGCTGTCCGGGCGCAACGCCGGCGCTGCCGGAGATCTCGTGGTGCCGGGCGTCCTCGACCGGCCCGGCGGGGAGCGCGACGCGATCGCCTACCTCGAGGAGAACCCGGTCCAGCTGATCGTCACCGACGACCGCACCTGGCTGGCGTACGGGAAGGAAGGGTTCGGCGAGGACTTCGGCCGCGAGCTCGCGGCCTGGATTGAACTCAACTACGAGCGCGTCGCGACGGTTCCGGCGGGAGACGGCCGAGCCGCGGACGCTGACCATCTGGAGGAGAACGGGGCATGAAACGCGTAGGGGTCACCGGCGCCGCGGGATTCATCGGGTCGCATCTGTGCGAGCGGCTCGTGAAGGAGGGATGCGAGGTCGTCGGCGTCGACGATCTCTCGTACGGATCGGTCGCGAACCTGCAGCCGGTCCTGGGGAATCCGAAGTTCACGTTCGAGGTGCTCGACTGCACCCGGCGGCGTCCGCTGCGCGCGGCGTTCGACGGCTGCGACGCGATCGCCCATCTGGCCGCGAAGAAGATCCCGCGCTTCGGCGGGGTCGTCTCGACGCTCGAGGTCAACGTCGCCGGCGCGAACGCGGCCTGCGGCGTGGCGCTCCAGCTCGGGGCCGACCTGGTCGTCACGTCCACCTCGGACGTCTACGGCAACGCCGAGCCGCCCTTCAACGAGGAGGGAACGCTCGTGCTCGGGCCCCCGACCTCCAAGCGGTGGTCGTACGCCGTCTCGAAGCTCTACGACGAGCATCTCGCGCTCGCGCTCGCCGAAGAGCGCGGCCTCAAGGTGACCGTGCTGCGGCTCTTCAACGCCTACGGCCCGCGGAACCACCTGAGCTGGTGGGGCGGTCCGCTCGTCACGTTCATCGAGGCGCTCCTCGACGGCGAGATGATGGAGATCCACGGGGACGGCCACCAGACGCGGACGTTCACGTACGTGACCGACACCGTCGACGGCTTCGTCCGGGCGCTCCGCCGGCCCAAGGCGCGCGGCGAGGTCATCAACGTCGGGCGGGACGGAGACGCTCTCGATCGTCGAGCTCGCGCAGCGGGTGCAGGAGCACCTCGAGATCCCGCTGCCGCTGCGGGCGCATTTCATCCCGTACGCCGACTTCCCGGGCAACTACCAGGACGTCCGCCATCGCGTGCCCGACACGACGAAGGCGAAGGAGCTGCTCGGCTTCGAGGCGAAGGTGCGGCTCGACCAGGGCCTCGCGAAGACGGTCGCCTGGCATCGGATGCAGCGCGGCGCCGAGCGCGCCGTCGCTCGCCGCTAGCTAGGACTCGGTCACGACAGGCGCGGCGACCGGCGACGGAGGATCGGGCCGGTCGCGCAGCGCGCGCAGCTCGTCGAGCACCTCGGGCGCCCGCCACGCGAGGAGCGGGAGGTAGACGACGATCCCGAGCGCGACGAGCGAGACGAGGAGCACCCCGTCCGAGGCGCCCTGCTCGATCAGGCCGTGCGCGCCGCGAGGACGATCGACCGCCATCGCGCCCGCGGCCTGGGCGACGCCGCTCAGCGAGGCCAAGAACGTCGCGGAGCGAGGCGTCGATCGCGCGGGCGGTGAGCCAGGTGTAGTACGGCTCCACGATCGTGCTGACGATGGCGTAGGCGGCGGCGACGCCGACGACGCCCCAGTGGACGCCGCCGATGAAGGAGGCGACCGTGGCGACGGCGACGACGACGGCGTAGCGCAGGAGCGTCCCGGTGCGGTCACGGGCGAGGAGGATGCTCGAGTTGAGGCCCTGGAGCGACTGCAGGAGCCCCACCCACGCGAGCAGTCGCACGAGCGGGATCGCCGCGGCCCAGCGGTCCGCCGAGGACGACGATCACGAACTCCGGAGCGACCACGATGAGCCCGAGCATGGCGGGCACCGTCACCGCCCCGATCAGCCGCGTGACGCGGAACCAGGCGCGGGCAACTCGGCGCGCGTCGTCCTGGATCTCCGAGAAGGCGGGGAAGAGCACCTCGGTGATGGGCCACGTGAGCCGGCTGCTCGGGACGAGCATGAGGTTGTAGGCGAGCGCGTACGGCCCGAGCGCCGCCGATCCGAACACGCGCCCGATCAGGAGGTTGTCCGCGTTCCGGTTCACGTAGAAGAGGAGGCGCGTCGAGAAGACGTTCGCGCTGAAGCCGGCCATGCTGCGCAGGCTGGCCGGCGAGAACATGAAGCTCGGCGTCCAGCCGGACAGCGTCCAGAGAAGCACCGTCGTCGCGACCGCCGCGATCACCTGCTGGCCGATGATCGCCCACGCGCCGTAGCCGGCCACGGCGAGGGCGATCCCGCCGACGCCGGCCGCGAGGTTGGCGGCCATGAGCAGGAGCTCGAGGCGGCGGAAGTTCATGGCGCGGGTGAGGAGCGCCTTCTGGGTCGCCGAGAGCGCGGTCACGAGGAACGTGAGCGAGAGCGCGGCGAAGAGCGGCTGCACCTCGGGCTCCCCGTAGAAGTCGGCGATCGGCCACGACGCTGCGATCCCGAGAACGGTGAAGACGAAACCGACCGCGACGCTCGTCCAAAAGACGGTCGAGCGGTCGGCCTCCGTGAGGTGGCGCCGCTGGACGAGGGCGGCGCCGAGGGCGACGTCGGAGAAGACGGGGACGACGGCCGCGAACACGATCACCATCGCGGCGAGCCCGTAGTCGGACGGGAAGAGCAGCCGCGCGAGGATGATCGCGACGATCGTCGAGGCGCCCTGGCCGAAGACCTGGGAGATCACCTTCCACGCCACACCGCGAAGGACGCGGCCCCGAAGGCTCGAGGCAGGCTCGCCGGACATCGCTAGTGGAACGGCCGCGCGGCGGCCGAGATCTGGCCGAACGCCATCCGGGCCGGGCCGGTCGCATGCGCCGGAAGCCCGGCGCCCGCTTCGAGGTAGCTCTCCACCACGAGCGAGGCGCGCGCGCCGGCGAGCCCGTCCCAAAGCGGCGGCGTCAGGGCGGGCCGGTGGTTCGCGATCCTGGCCGGGATCTCGAGCAGCCGGCCCGGATCGAGCCCGAGGACGACGTTCGTGCCGTGGCTCACCGTGATCGGCCGTTCGGTGTTCTCGCGCAGCGTGAAGCAGGGAACGCCGAGCACGGTCGTCTCCTCCTGGACTCCGCCCGAGTCGGTCACGACCGCCGCCGCCTCGGCCTCGAGCGAGAGGAAGCGGAGATAGGGCTGAGGCTCGACGAGCCTCACGGAGCCCGGCGCGATGCCGAGATCGTCGAGGCGCGCCCGCGTCCGCGGATGGACGGGAAAGACGACGGGCAGCTCTTCGCCGATGCGGACGAGCGAGCGCATCGTCGCCCGCAGGAGCTCCGGACTGTCGACGAGGGCCGGCCGGTGGAGCGTGACGAGGACGTAGCCGCGGGGCTCGAGGTCGTAGTCGCGCCACGCGGCCAGTTCGCGGGCGGCGGCGACGTGGCTGAGCAGCGTGTCGATCATCGTGTTGCCGACGTAGTGGATGGCGGTCGGGGCGATGCCCTCGCGCGCCAGGTTCTCGAAGGCCTCGGGGGAGTGGGTGAGGAGCAGCGTCGAGAGATGGTCGGTCAGCCGGCGGTTGTGCTCCTCCGGCATCCCCCAGTCGAAGCTCCGGAGTCCCGCCTCGAGATGGCAGACGGGAATCCCGTGCTTCACGGCGGCGAGCGCGCCGGCCAGCGTCGAGTTGACGTCGCCCGGCACGACCACGAGGTCGGGGCGGAGCTCCTGGAAGACCTCCTCGAGCCCGGCGAGGGCGCGGGCCGTCTGTGCGCCGTGGGCGCCCGAGCCGACCTCGAGCTGTACGTGCGGGAGAGGCAGGGGAAGTTCGTCGAAGAACACGTCCTTCACGGCGGCGTCGTAGTGCTGGCCCGTATGGACGAGCCGTTGCTCGACCGCGCCGCTCAGCTCGAGGGCCGCGTAGAGCGGGGCGATCTTCATGTAGTTCGGCCGGGCGCCGACGACATGGACGACGAGGGGACTGGTCATGCGCCTCCGACGACGATCCGCTCGCGCGGCGGCGCCGTCTGGGCGACCGCGCGCGGCAGGTACGTCGTGAGCCAGATCTCGAGCAGCAGGATGGCGATCAGGAGGTGGACGTGGCGGTCGGCCCGTCCCGTCCGGTAGTCGGCGAGGAGCGTTTCGAGCGCGTCGCGGTCGAGAAACTCGGCGCAGGCCGGCGACGGGCCGAGCAGGTAGTCGGACACGGCCCCGGGCATCTGCGCCTGCAGCCACCCGACCGACGAGCGCCGGAAGAAGCCGCGCTTGCGCTTGTCGATGATCCGGTCGGGGACGAGCCCGCGCGCGGCGCGCTTCAGGATGTACTTCTGCGTCCGCCCGCGGATCTTGAGCCCGGCCGGGATGGTTGCGCAGAGCTCGACCAGGCGGTGGTCGAGGAACGGGACGCGAACCTCGAGCCCGTGCGCCATCGAGGCGCGGTCGAAGTAGTGGACCATGTCGTCCACGAGCGCGAGGCGCCCGTCGAGGTAGAGCATCGCGGGCAGCGGATCGTCGCCGACGTCGCCGAGCGTGTCCCGCAGCGTCCGTTCGGCGGCGCCCGGCTCGATGTCGGCGAGCGGCCCGCGGGCGAGCTCGGCGCGAAGCTCCGGATCGAGCTGTCCGCTCGTGGCGAGCAGGCGCTCCACCGGGTCGGCGGCGGCGAGGGCGGCCGGGGCCCGGCCGAATCGGTCCGGGAGGCGGCCGGCGAGCCCGCCGAGCGGCCTCGCGGCCGGGCCGAGCGTGCGCCGCCAGGTTCCGACGAGCGCGGCGGCCCGGTGCTTGCGGTAGCCGCCGAAGAGCTCGTCGGCTCCCTGGCCGGAGAGCGCGACGGTCACGTGGTCGCTCGCCATCCGGGAGAGCGCGTGGAACCCGAGCGCGGAGAGATCCGCCACCGGCTCGTCCAGGTGCCAGAGGAGGTCCGGGAGGTCGACGACGTCGCTCTCGTAGGAGAGCTCGAGCTCGTGATGATCCGTCCCGAGCGTCTGGGCGACGAACCGGGCGTCGGCGAGCTCGTTGTCGCCGCCCTCGTCGGAGAAGCCGATCGCGAACGTCTTGACCGGCTCGGTCATGTGCCGCGCCATGAGCGCGACGACGAGGCTCGAGTCGAGCCCGCCGCTCAGCATGGCCCCGAGGGGCACGTCGCTCATCAGCCGGTCTTCGACGGCCTCGTCGAGCAGCTCGAGCAGCATCTCGGCGGTCTCGTCGTCCGTGCGCCCGACGGGCGCCGGCGCCGGCCTGGGGAAGTCCCAGTAGCGGACGGCCCGAACGTCGCCGGACGCGATCTCGAGGCGGTGGCCCGGCTCGAGCTTGCGGACGCCGGCGAGGGGCGTGCGCCCGCCGGGGAAGAAGCCGAGCGTCAGGTAGACGTCGATCGCCTCGTAGTCGAGCCCGGTCGAGACGAGGCCGCTCGCGAGCACGCTCTTCAGCTCGGAGCCGAAGACGAGCAGGTCGCCGCAGCGCGCGTAGTAGAGGGGCTTGATCCCGAGGCGGTCGCGCGCGACGACTGCGGAGCGCCGCCGCCCGTCCCAGACGGCGATCGCGAACTTCCCGCGCAGGCGCTCCTCGAACGCCGGCCCGGAGTCCTCGTAGAGGTGGGGGAGGATGTCGGTGTCGCACCCGCTGCGGAAGCTGTGCCCGGAGCGCTCGAGCTCGCGGCGCAGGTCGAGGTGGTTGTAGAGCTCGCCGTTTTGGACGACGACGACGCGTCCGTCCTCGCTCGTGACGGGCTGGTGGCCTCCCGCGACGTCGACGATGCTGAGCCGCCGGACGCCGAGGGCCACGCCGTCGGCCTCGTAGGTGCCGCGGTCGTCCGGGCCGCGGTGCGTCATGACGTCGGTCATCCGGTCGATGACGCCGGGCGCGAGGACGCGCCGCGGCTCGCCCTCGATCTGAACGACGCCGCAGATCCCGCACACGGCCTAGGCCCGCCTCCCCAGAGCCTCGCGGGCCCGGACCGGGAGGGCGCGGGCGCGCTGCAGCCCGCGCAGGTAGGCGGCCGCCTCGTCGTCGCTCCAGCGGGGCTCCCGGGCGATCGCCGCCGCCGTGTAGCCCCAGACGAGACCGAGAGCCGCCGGCTGGCGATGGCGGACGGCCTGGAAGCCCGAGCGGACGAGGAGATAGCCGAACCGGTAGCGCATGTAGTGCGCGAGCCGCCCCTCGGCGACCCAGGTGGCGCGCGCATGCGGGTCGCGCTGCCCGACGCTGCGGTGGTGCCGGAACGGGAGGTCGAGGAACGTCGCCGTCTCCCAGCCGCGCACGATCGCGGCAAGCTCGTCGATGCCGTCCCAGCCCAGCCGCTCCTCGAGCGGCGACACGGCGTCGAAGCAGGCCCGGCGATAGGCGCGGGTCGCTCCCCACACCGTCGCTCGCGTCGCGAACTGCTGCCGCCACTCGCCGTCCTCGAGCTCGTAGGCGCTGCCGCTCGCGATCCCGAGGGCGGGATTCGACTCGAACCGCTCGAGCAGCCGCTCGAAGTAGTCGGGCGCCATCGTCACGTCGGCGTCGAGATTCACGACGACGTCGGACGGGTGGGCGAGGCCGGCGACGCCGGCGGTGAACGCGCGCACGATCGCGCCGCCGCGAACGGCTTCCGGCGCTTCCTCCAGGCGGATGAGCCGGATCCACTCGTGGGCCTGCGCGAGCTCGCCCGCAACCGCGGCCGTCCCGTCGCGCGACCCGTTTTCGACGATGATCCACTCGACCGGCGGGACCGTCTGCGCGACGACCGACTCGGCGAGCCGGCCGAGGTTTTCCGCTTCGTCGCGCGCCGGGGTCACGAGCGCATACGCAAGACGGGTCCGCGTCATCGGCTCAGCGCCCGGAACATGGCTTGTACGCTAGTCCTGCGGCTCGTCGATCTCGACCCTCGATGGGCCAGACCTGCGCCGTCCCGGCTAGCCCGACGGCTAGGCCCAGAGCGGGATCACCGACGAAGGGGGAGCGGACACCGCGGCGTCCGGTTCCTATCATCGTTTCATGGGCACTCCGAGACGCCTCGTCGGCCGCGGGTTCCTGGCGCTCGTGGAGTTCGTCCGGCGCGCCTCGCGGCGGTCGTTCTCGCTGCTGGCCGCCGGCGGATTCGCCGAGTTCGGCCAGGGAGCGCGCTCGAGCCGCCGGTCCGACTCGTGAACCCGGGGCGGATCGCGATCGGCCGGGACGTCTTCGTCGGACCCGGCTGTTGCCTCCAGACGCTCGACGAGGGCGGCGACGGGGTCGCGATCGTGATCGGGGACGGAGTCAACATCGCCGGGAGTTGCGTCCTCTCCGCCGTCTCCCACGTCCGCCTCGGGCGCTCGGTGCTGCTCGCCCGCAACGTCTACATCGCCGATCACGCGCACGCCTTCGAGGACACGACGCGGCCCGTGCTCGACCAGGGCGTGACCGACATCCGTCCGGTGGAGATCGGGGACGGCGCCTGGCTCGGACAGAACGTCGTCGTGTGCCCCGGCGTTCGCATCGGCCGCGGCGCGGTCGTGGGCGCGAACGCCGTCGTCCGGGAGGACGTCCCGGACTTACGCCGTGGCCGTCGGCGTCCCGGCCCGGGTCGTCCGCGAGTTCGGACGCGGTCCCGGAACCCACGTCTGTGAAGCGCGTCCTCTTTCTCGCGTACCACTTCCCGCCGATCGGCGGCGCCGGCGTCCAGCGCTCGGTCGAAGTTCGTGCGCTACCTGCCGGAGCACGGCTACGAGCCGGTCGTCGTCACCGGGCCGCGCGTCGAAGGGAGCCGCTGGACGCCCGCGGACGACTCGCTCGCCTCCGAGGTTCCGGCCGGGACCACCGTGCGGAGGATCGAGGCCGAGCCTCCGGGGCCGTCCCGGGGGCGCGCGTGCCCGCGCGGAGCGCTGGCTCGGCCTGCAGGAGGCCTTCTTCCGCTGGTGGGAGCAGGGCGCCGAGGCCGCCGCGCACGGGGAGTCGGCGTGAACTCGTGTACGCCTCGATGTCGCCCTTCGAGTCCGGCGCCGGTCGCCGCCCGCATCGCCGGCGCGGCTCGGCGTGCCCGTGGGTCGCCGACCTCCGCGATCCCTGGGCGCTCGACGAGATGCAGGTCTATCCGAGCCGGCTCCACCGGCGGCGCGACCTGCGGCGGATGCGGAACGTGCTCGCGTCGGCGTCCGCCGTCGTCATGAACACGGAGGAGGCGCGCGCGGCGGGTCCGGGCGTTCCCCGAGCTCGCCCGCGCCCGTGCGTCGCGATCCCGAACGGCTTCGACCCCGAGGACTTCGCCGCGCCCGGCGCCCGTAGCGGACGGACGGCGCCTTCCGGATCGTCCACACCGGCTACCTGCACACGGAGCTCGCCCAGCGAGCCGGCAGGCCGGGCCGCGCGGCGACTGCTCGGCGGCGCGAGCTCCGGGAGTCGACATCGGGACGCGCTCGCACGTCTACCTGCTGCGCGCGATCGACCGGCTGCTCGCCGCCGATCCCGCGCTGGCGGGCCGGATCGAGCTCCACCTCGCCGGCGTCCTCTCCGAGGCCGACCTCGCGCGAGCGCGGCGGGTCGCTCGGCGTCCGCGACGCACGGCTACCTGTCGCACGCCGAGACGATCGGCGCTGATGCGCTCGGCCGACCTGCTCTTCCTGCCGATGCACGACCTCCCGGGGGCGTCCGGGCGACGGATCGTGCCGGGCAAGACCTACGAGTACCTCGCGGCGCGGCGCGCCGATCCTCGCCGCCGTGCCCGAGGGCGACGCCCGCGACATCCTCGCGGGGATGGAGGGTGTTCACCTCTGCCGGCCGAAGGGGGTCGGCTGCATGGAGAGCGCGATCCTCGCAGAGCTTCGGCGCTCCGATCCGCCGGCCGCCAGGCCGGGCGCCGCGCTCGCGCCGTACGAGCGCAGGACGCTCACCCGGCGCCTCGCCGGGGTCTTCGATCTCGTGACGGAGGACACGCCGGCGCTCAGCCGAGGCGCCGGACGGCACGTCGCGTCCAGATCCGCCTGACGCGACCCGTCGCGTACCGGCCGAGTCCGCCCGCCGCTCGATACTCGGCCAGCTCGTGCCGGGTCCGTCCCGCGATCCGCTCTCGCAGCGATCCGGGTGGATTGAAGGGGAAGCGGCCGAGCGCGGGTGCGAGGCGCTCGATCAGGTGGTCATGGTGGAACCCGAGCCGCCGCACGTCGGCGGGCAGGGCGAGCGTCTCCGCCAGATAGGCGCCGCAGCTGGCGACGTGCACGCGCTGGACGCCGGCCAGGTCGAGCCCCAGCGACACGGCGCTGAGCCAGCCGGCCACCCGTTGCTCGATGTACAGGCGATCGCGCCAGTCGAGGTCCGGCGTCTGCGTCTCGTGGATCCAGCGGGCCCAACCCTCGAGCGCCTCGTAGCGCCCGGTGGGGAGGACCGCCTGGATCGCGGCGGCCGTCTCGGCGGGCGTCGCCGGGAGCTCGACCGGAATCCCTCCGTGGTAGTAGCAGCGACCGGTCTCGAAGACACCCCCTCCGAGGTCGAGCGCCGCGCCGGCGACGGCGTCGAGTTGGCGGCGGGCGAAGAACTCGCGGTCGATGTCGATGGTGTGGAGGGCCGTGTGCCGGTCGAAGAGCCGCAGGCGGTCTTCGTCCAGGGCTTCCGGAAGGACGAGCCGATGGTCGTACCCGACGGCTGCGCAGAGCCGTGGTGGCAGCTCGAGGTCTGCCCGCGGCATGTTCGGGTAGGCAAGGGTGTACGGCTCGACCCGGATTCCCTCGGCCACTGCGGCGGAAAGCACGAGGCGCGAGTCCCGTCCGCCGGACAGCGGGAGCGCGATCGGACCGCCCCGGGCCGCGAGTCCGAGGACGGCGGTTCGCAGGCGCCCTTCGAGCGACGCGAGGCGGTCCTCGTACGATGCGTCCTCGACGGGCGGCAGGAGCGGCCGCCTGCGGATGCTCCCGTCGAAGCCGATCGTCTGGCTCGGCAGCAGGCGGCTCACGCCGTCGATTCCCGAGCCCGGCGGCGGTACCGAGTCCATCCCGGTCTCGTGCACGAGCTCGACCGAGGGCAGCCCGAGCGCCGGCTCGAGCTCCCGCAGGAGCTCGGGGCTGCTCGAGAGCCAGAGCTCGGAGCCGACCCGCCGGTAGTAGCAGCCGAGGGTTCCTGCCGCGTCGAGCTGCACCCGGCCGTCGGCGATGAGGATCCAGCGGCCGGCCCAGCTCTCCGTCGCCGGCGGCACCCCCGGGGCTCCGAGCGCGGTCAGAGGCTCGGGGCGGCCGGGTTCGGTCTCGACCGGCGATCCCGACCAGCGTCCGGCCGTTCGCCTGCTCGACCGGGAGCGAGGGACAGGAGGAGAGGACGACTCCGGGCGCGACCTCGCGCTCGACCCAGTCGTCGCGAACGGCTACGGCGCGGGGCCCGGCGACGAACTGGCGGCTGTGCACGAGCACGAGCCGAATGTAGGCGGGGAGGACGGTCGCCGCAATCCGGGGTGGCCCGCGGCCGGGAAACCTAGCCGCGCTTCCAGCCGGACGGAGGGGTGACCCTCGGCCCGGCGAAACGTACATTCGAACGTCGATGGACCCGCCCGAGCGAATCGCGACCGGCGCCTCCCCAGGCGCCGACATGCGACCTCAGATCCTGCGAGGGATCGCGTGGAAGGGCGGCTCCCAGGTCTTCGGCTACGTGACGCGCTTCGCCGTCGCGATCATCCTGGCCCACCTCCTCTCCCCGCACGACTACGGGCTGGCGGCGATGGTGTTGGCCTTCTCGGCGCTCGTCTACCTCTTCTCGGACCTCTCGTTCGGGACGGCGCTCATCCAGCGGAAGGAGATCACCGAGGCCGATCGCTCGACCGTGTACTGGACGAGCGTCGGCGCGGGCTTCCTCTTCACGCTGATCGGCCTGGCCGCGGCGGGCCCGGTGGCCCGCTTCTACGGCGAGCCGGAGGTCGAGCCGCTGTTCGCGGTGATGTCGCTCACGTTCGTCATCGCGTCCCTCTCTTCGACCCAGCTCGCCCTGCTCACCAGAGACATGGACTTCCGCAGCCTCGAGCTCCGGGAGATCGCGGCGACGCTCGTCGCCGGCGCTTGCGGGATCGCCGCGGCCCTCGCCGGGCTCGGCCCCTGGGCGCTCATCGTCCAGCAGGTCGCCGCGTCGATCACGTCCACGATCCTGATCTGGTTCTACTCGACCTGGCGCCCGCATTTCCGCTTCTCGCGGGCGAGCCTTCGCGACCTGGGCGGCTTCAGCGCGAACGTCCTCGGGGCGCGGCTCCTCTTCTACGCGAACCGCAACGTGGACAACATCCTGATCGGCCGCTTCCTCGGCCCGGGCCCGCTCGGCATCTACGCGATCTCGTACAACCTGATGCTCATCCCCCTGAGCCAGATCTCGATCCCGCTGCAGGAGGTGCTCTTCCCCGCCTTCTCGCGGATGCAGCACGAGGTCGAGCGGATCAAGTCCGGCTGGCTGCGGGCCAACCTCGTCGTCGGGAGCATCACGATCCCGGCGATGGTCGGGCTCATACTGGTGGCCGACGACTTCGTCGCCGTCGTACTCGGCAGCCAGTGGGAGAGCGCCGTGCCGGTGCTCCAGATTCTCGCGTGGGCCGGGCTGCTCCAGTCGCTTCAGGGTCTCAACGGGAGCGTCCTGCGGGCGTCTCGACCGGACCGGGACGCTCCTGCGGTTCTCCATCGTCGCGGTCATCGCCACGACCGGGGCGGTCATCGTCGGGCTTCCGCACGGGATCGTCGGCGTCGCGGTCGCCTACGCGGTCGCGAGCACCGTCGTCGAGCCGTTCTACACCTGGCTCACGACCCGGGCGCTCGGCGTCGTCGCTGTGGGAAGCCACCCGCCTGTATTCGCGGCGTCGCGCAGGCGGTCGCGCTGATGGCGGTCTGCGTGCTCCTGGCACGAAGCTCGCGCTCGACGCGAGTCGGTGCCGGCTCGTTCCTCACGGCTGGTCGTCGACGGTCGGCGTCGGCATCGCCGTCTACCTGCCGGCGCTCTGCTGGCGCGAGGCGCGGCTCACGGACGAGCTCCGGCGCTTCGGCGGCGGTCGGCACCGCCTGAGCGGCGCTCCAAGGCACCCGGACGCTCGCAATTGCCGTCAGTGACGGCACCCGCCGACGTTCGTCAACACGCTCCCCCCTTGTGGCTAGGCGGAAAGTCTCTACTTCCGGCCGTTGTCCCGAAAGGCCCCGTCTCGGGATAGTTGCTGCGGGCGAGCCGACTCGCCCATCAGGCCGTGCACGTCGCGTATCCCACAAGGAAAAACCCGCAGGGGTCCGGCGGCGGATTCTCGAAGCCGCGGCACTTGTCGCGCTCGCGCTCGGCTCTTCCTCGCGCTCGCGCCAGCCGCCCGGGCCGGGACTGTTCCGGCCGGGTTCCAGGACACGATCGTCTTCAGCGGGCTCGACGAACCCGACCGCCGTGCGGTTCGCGCCCGACGGGCGCGTCTTCGTCGCCGAGAAGAGCGGCATCATCAAGGTCTTCGACAACCTCGACCGACCCGACGCCGACCGTCTTCGCCGACCTGCGCACGAAGGTCCACAACTTCTGGGACCGCGGCCTGCTCGGCCTGGCGCTCGACCCGAACTTCCCGGCCGACCCGTACGTCTACGTGCTCTACACGCTACGACGCCGCGATCGGCGGCGCGCCACGCTGGCGCCGCGGCTGGCACGGACGGCTGCCCGACCCCGCCCGGGCGCGACGACCGACGGCTGCGTCGTCAGCGGCCGCCTCTCGCGCCTCACGGCCACCGGCAACGCAGTGACCGGCACCGAGCAGGTGCTCGATCGAGGACTGGTGCCAGCAGTTCCCGAGCCACTCGATCGGCACGCTCGAGTTCGGCCCCGACGGCGCGCTCTACGTCAGCGGCGGCGACGGCGCGAGCTTCAACTTCGTCGACTACGGCCAGGACCGGGATCCCGACGAACCCGTGCGGCGATCCGCCCGGCGGCGCCGGCGGCGACGCTGACGCCGCCGACCGCCGAGGGCGGCGCGCTGCGCAGCCAGGACCTCCGCACGCCGGCGATCCCGTCGACGCTCGACGGCACGATCCTCCGCGTCGATCCCGACGACCGGCGCCGGCATGCCGGACAACCCGCTCGTCGGCAGCAGCGACCCGAACGCGCGCCGGATCGTCGCCTACGGCTTCCGCAACCCGTTCCGCATCACCGTCCGCCCGGGCACGAGCGAGATCTGGGTCGGCGACGTCGGCTGGAACACCTGGGAGGAGATCAACCGGCTCGGCAGCCCGATCGACCCGGTCGTCGACAACTTCGGCTGGCCCTGCTACGAGGGCACCGGACGCCAGGCGGCTACGACGCCGCCAACCTGAACATCTGCGAGAACCTCTACGCGGCCGGCAGCGGCGCGGTCGTCGCGCCCTACTTCACCTACAACCACGGCGCGAAGGTCGTCCCCGGCGAGACGCTGCCCGACCGGCAGCTCGTCGATCTCGGGGCTCGCCTTCTACCACGGGCGGCACCTACCCGGCGACCTACAACGGCGCGCTCTTCTTCGCCGACTACTCGCGCAACTGCATCTGGGTCATGCCGGCGGGCGCGAACGGCCTGCCCGATCCCGCGCGCGTCTCGACCTTCGACGCCGGCGCGGCCGGGCCCGGTCGACCTCGAGATCGGCCCGGGCGGCGACCTCTTCTACGTCGACTTCGACGAGCGGCACGATCCGCCGGATCCGCTACTTCGCCGGCAACCAGGCCGCCGACCGCCATCGCGACGGCCAACCCCGACGAGCGGGCCGGTCCCGCTCACGGTCGAGCTTCGACGGCAGCGGCTCGTCCGACCCCGAGGGCGACACGCTCACCTACTCCTGGGACCTGACGGCGACGGCGCCTTCGACGACTCGACCGCTGGCGCAGCCGCGTCTTCACGTACACGCAGACGCAGACCGTGCACCGTGCGCCTCCGCGTCACCGACGGCCCGGGCGCGACCGCGATCGGCGCGGTCGTCGTCACCGCCGGGAACAACACGCCGCCGGTGCCGGTCATCAACACGCCGGCGCCGTCGCCTCACCTGGCGCGTCGGCGATCTCATCTCCTTCTCCGGCTCGGCGACCGACGCGCAGGACGGGACGCTGCCCGCGTCGTCGCTCTCGTGGGAGCTCGTCATGCACCACTGCCCGTCGAACTGCCACCACGCACCCGCTCCAGACGTTCGCGAACGTGGCGAGCGGCTCGTTCAACGCGCCCGACCACGAGTACCCGTCGTACCTCGAGCTCCGGCTCACGGCCACGGATTCCGACGGAGCGTCGGCCACGACGACCCTGCGCCTCAACCCGCAGACGGTCGACCTCACGTTCGCGTCGAACCCGGCGGGTCTCGAGATCGCGCTGAACGGCACCTCCGCGCCTGCGCCGTTCACGCGCACGGTCATCGTCGGCTCCGTGAACACGGTGAGCGCCGTCTCGCCGCAGTCACACGGCGGCAACGGCTACACGTTCCTCACCTGGTCGGACGGCGGCGCCGCGACCCACTCGGTCACCGCCGGCGCCAGCCCGGCGTCCTACACCGCGAGCTTCAACGTCTCCATCCCCGGTCCCGTGGCGGCCTACGGGTTCGAGGAGGCGAGCGGCGCCGCGGTCACGGACAGCTCCGGCACGGGGAACAACGGCACGCTGACGAACGCGGTGCGCACGACCGCGGGCAAGTTCGGGAGCGCGCTCACCTTCAACGGCTCGAACGCGTGGGTGACCGTGCCGGACGCGCCGAGCCTCGACCTGACGAACTCGATGACGCTCGAGGCCTGGGTGAAACCGGTCACGCTCAGCGGCGCCTGGCGCACCGTCATCATGAAGGAGCAGTCCGGGAACCTCGTCTACGACCTGTACGCGAGCCGCACCGGCTCTCCGGCGGCGCCGCTCAGCGAGGTGTACGCGTCCGGCTCGCCGCAGGCTGCGCAGGCGACGGCGGGACTCGCGCTCAACACCTGGGCGCACCTCGCGGCCACCTACGACGGCTCGATCGTCCGGCTCTACGTGAACGGCACGCCAGGTCGCGACCACAGGCGGCGGTGGGAGACCTGCCGAACTCGACGGGAGCGCTGCGGATCGGCGGCAACAACATCTGGTCCGAGTGGTTCGACGGCCAGATCGACGAGGTGCGCATCTACAGCCGCGTGCTGACCGCGACCGAGATCCAGGCGGACATGAACAAGGCGGTCGTGAACCCGGACACCGGGCCTCCGACCCCGCCCTCGAACCTCGCGGCGATCGGCTCGATCAGCTCGGTCGCGCTCGCCTGGTCGGGCTCGAGCGACGACGTCGGCGTCGTCCGCTACAACGTCCACCGCTCGACCACGCAGGGCTTCACGCCGAGCGCGGCCAACCGCGTCGGCCAGCCGACCGCCACGTCCTTCACGGACAGCCCGCTCTCGGCCGGCACGTACTACTACCGGGTCACGGCCGAGGACGCGGCGGGGAACATCAGCACCGCGTCGGGCGAGGCGAGCGCAGTCGTCACGGGCGACACGAGCCCGCCGACGGCCCCGTCCGGGCTCGCCGCGACAGGCTCGCTGAGCTCGGTCGCGCTCTCCTGGGGCGCCGCGAGCGACAACGTGGGCGTCGTCCGCTACAACGTGCACCGCTCGACCACGGACGGCTTCACGCCGAGCGCGGCGAACCGGATCGCACAGCCGGCCGGAACCTCGTTCACCGACACGGGCCTCGCCGCGGGCACCTACTACTACCGCGTCACGGCCGAGGACGCGGCCGGGAACTCTGAGCCCGCCCTCGACCCAGGCGACGGCGACGGTCACGGGCGACACGAGCCCGCCGACCGCCCCGGCCGGCCTCACGGCCACTCCGGGCTCGGGCACCGCCACGCTCGGCTGGACGGCCTCCACGGACAACGTCGGCGTCGTCCGCTACAACGTTCACCGCTCGACCACGAACGGCTTCACGCCGAGCGTGGCGAACCGGATCGCGCAGCCGACCGGCACCTCCTACGCGGACACCGGCCTCACGCCGGGCACCTACTACTACCGCGTGACCGCCGAGGACGCCGCGGGCAACATCAGCGCCGCGTCGGCGCAGGCGAGCGCGGTCGTGACCGCGCAGCCGGCCGGGCTCGTCGCGGCGTACGGCTTCGACGCGGGGAGCGGGACGGCGGTCGCGGACGCGTCCGGGAACAACAACAACGGCACGCTCGCGAACGGCACGTGGTCGGCCACGGGCAAGTACGGCGGGGCGATCCAGTTCAACGGCTCGAGCACGTGGGTGTCCGTCCCGAACGCGACCAGCCTGAACCCGACCGCCGGCGTGACGATGGAGGCCTGGGTGAATCCGACGGCCGTCACCGGCTGGCGGACGGTCATGTTCAAGGAGCAGACCGGGCAACCTGACCTACGGCCTGTACTCGAACACGAGCGCCAACCGCCCGAATGCGCAGGTGTTCGTGGCCGGGACGGACCGCAACGTGAACGGCACGGCCCAGGTGGCGGCGAGCACGTGGACACATCTCGCCGCCACGTACGACGGGGCGAACATCCGGATCTTCGTCAACGGGACGCAGGCCGCCACCGTGGCGCAGACGGGCGCGATCACGACCTCGACCGGCGTCCTGCACATCGGCGGCAACGCCATCTGGCCGGAGTGGTTCCAGGGCCTGATCGACGAGGTTCGGATCTACAACCGGGCGCTGAGCGCGACCGAGATCCAGGCCGACATGGCGACGAGCATCGGCAACCAGGACACGAGCCCGCCGACGGCGCCCGCCGGGCTAACACCGGTTGTCGGACTGAACTCGGTCGCGCTTTCCTGGACGGCCTCGACCGACAACGTGGGCGTCGTTCGCTACAACGTCCACCGCAGCACCACGGCCGGGTTCACGCCGAGCGCCGCGAACCGGATCGCGCAGCCGGCGGGGCACCTCGTTCACGGACAGCCCGCTCTCGCCGGCGACCTACTACTACCGCGTCACGGCCGAGGACGCCGCGGGGAACATCAGCGCCGCGTCCGCGGAGGCGAGCGCCGTCGTCACGGGCGACATCTCGCCCCCGACGCAGCCCTCGAACGTCGTCGCGAACGGACTCGCTGAGCTCCGTCGCCCTCACGTGGACCGCGTCGACCGACAACGTGGGCGTCGTCCGCTACAACGTCCATCGCGGCACGACGCCCGGGTTCACGCCGGCCGCCGGGAATCGCATCGCCCAGCCGGTCGGCCCGTCCTTCACGGACAGCCCGCTCACCGCCGGCACCTACTACTACCGGGTCATTGCAGAGGACGCGGCCGGGAACCTGAGCCCGGCATCCGCGGAGACGAGCGCGGTCGTGACCGGGGACGTCTCGCCGCCGACCGCGCCGTCGAATCTCTCCGCGATCGGGTCGATCAGCTCGGTCGCGCTCGCCTGGTCGGGCTCGACCGACAACGTGGCCGTCGTCCGCTACAACGTCCACCGCTCGACCACGGCCGGGCTTCACGCCGAGCGCCGCCAACCGGATCGCGCAGCCGACGGGCACCCTGCTCACGGACAGCCCGCTCACGGCCGGCACCTACTACTACCGGGTGACCGCCGAGGACGCGGCCGGCAACATCAGCGCTCCCTCCGGGGAGTCGAGCGCCGTCGTGACCGGCGACATCTCGCCGCCCTCGCAGCCGACGAACCTCGTGGCCACGGGCTCGCTGAGCTCGGTCGCGGTCTCGTGGTCGGCCTCGAGCGACAACGTGGCGGTCGTTCGCTACAACCTGCACCGCTCGACTACGAACGGCTTCACGCCGAGCGCGGCCAACCGGATCGCGCAGCCGACGGGCACGTCGTTCACGGACAGCCCGCTCTCGCCGGCGACCTACTACTACGTCGTCACGGCCGAGGACGCGGCGGGCAACGTCAGCGCCGCCTCGGCCCAGGCGACCGCGGTCGTCACCGGCGACATCACGGCGCCCACGGCGCCCGGGTCGCCCGCGGCGGTGGGAGGCACGAGCTCGGTGGCGCTCACGTGGACGGCGTCGACCGACAACGTGGGCGTCCTGCGCTACAACGTCCACCGCTCGACCACGAACGGCTTCACGCCGAGCGCGGCCAACCGGATCGCGCAGCCCACGGGGCTCTCCTACACGGACAGCCCGCTCGCCCCGGCGACGTACTACTACCGCGTCACCGCCGAGGACGCCGCAGGGAACATCAGCGCGGCCTCGGCGCAGGTGAGCGCGGTCGTCAGCGCGCAGGCGCCGGGACTCGTCGCCGCCTACGGCTTCGACGAGGGAAGCGGCGCGACCGCCCTCGACTCGTCCGGCAACAACAACAACGGCACGATCACGAACGCGACCTGGACGGCCTCGGGCAAGTTCGGGAGCGCGCTCAACTTCAACGGCTCGAACGCGTGGGTGACGGTCCCGAACGTCGACCAGCCTGAACCCGACCGCCGGCGTGACGATGGAGGCCTGGGTCAATCCCGGCCACCGTCGGCACGGCCTGGCGGACGGTCATGTTCAAGGAGCAGACCGGGAACCTCACCTACGGGCTGTACGCGAACACGAGCTCGTCGCGGCCGAACGCGCAGGTGTTCGTGGCGGGACCGATCGCAACGTCAACGGGACGGCGCAGGTTGCCGCGAACACGTGGACGCACCTGGCCGCGACCTATGACGGCGCGAACCTCCGCCTGTTCGTGAACGGGACGCAGGCCGCCGCGCGTCGCGCAGACCGGCGCGATCTCGACCTCGACCGGCGTCCTGCGGATCGGCGGGAACAACGTCTGGTCGGAGTGGTTCCAGGGTCTGATCGACGAGGTTCGGATCTACAACCGGGCGCTGAGCGCGACCGAGATCCAGGCCGACATGGCCGCGAGCGTCAGCACGCCGGACACCTCGGCCCCGACTGCTCCCACCGGCCTGGGCGCGACCGGGTCGATCGGAACCGTCACGCTCAACTGGACGGCGGCCACCGACGACGTGGGCGTCGCCCGCTACAACGTCCATCGCGGGACTACGCCCGGCTTCACGCCCTCGGCCGGAAACCGGGTCGGGCAGCCGACCGGGCCGAGCTACGTCGACGCGGGCGTCCCGGCAGGCACCTACTACTACCGCGTCACCGCCGAGGACGCGGCCGGCAACGTGAGCGGGCCCTCGAACGAGGCGAGCGCGACGGCGACCGCGGACACGACGGCGCCGACCGTGTCGATGACCGCGCCGTCCGGCGGCGCGACCGTCGTCGGCACGACGACCGTCTCGGCGAACGCGGCCGACAACGTCGCCGTCGCCGGGGTGCAGTTCAAGCTCGACGGCGCCGACCTGGGCTTCGAAGACACGGCCGCGCCGTTCTCGATCTCCTGGGACACGCGGACGGCGACGAACGGGTCGCACCAGCTGTCGGCGGTCGCGCGCGACGCCTCGGGGAACCAGACGACGTCCTCGCCGATCATCGTGACCGTCGACAACACGGCCGCGCCTCCGGTCGGGCTCGTCGCGGGCTACGGCTTCGACGAGGGCAGCGGGTCGAGCGTCACCGATGCCGCAGGGAACGGCAACAACGGCACGATCTCGGGCGCGACCTGGGTTCCCGGGCGGTTCGGGACGGCGCTCAGCTTCGACGGCACGTCCAACTGGGTCACGGTCCCCGACTCGGCGAGCCTCGACCTGACGAGCGGGATGACGCTCGAGGCGTGGATCTACCCGACCGCGCTCGGCACGAACTGGAGGACGGTCATCTTCAAGGAGCAGCCGGGGAACCTCGCCTACGGCATGTACGCGAACACGACCGCGGGCCGGCCGAACGCGCAGGTGTTCGTGGCCGGCTCCGACCGGAACGTGAACGGCAGCGCCCAGCTTCCGGTCAACACGTGGACGCATCTCGCGGCCACGTATGACGGGGCGAACATCCGGATCTTCGTGAACGGGTCGCAGGTCGGCGTCGCGGCCCAGACGGGGGCGATCACGACCTCGACCGGCGTCCTGCGAATCGGCGCCAACAACATCTGGCCGGAGTGGTTCCAGGGCCGAATCGACGAGGTTCGGATCTACAACCGGGCGCTCACGGCGGCCGAGATCGCGAACGACTCCGCCGTCGCCGTGGCGCGCGACACGACGCCTCCGAGCGTTGCGTCGACGACGCCTGCAAACGGCGCCACGGGCCTCCCCGTCTCCACGGTCGCCACGGCCACGTTCAACGAGGCGATGGATCCGACCACGATCACCGGCTCGACGTTCGAGCTCCGCGACAGCGGCGGCACGCTCGTGCCGGCCACCGTCACCTTCGACGCGCTCGCGGCGAAGGCGACGCTCACGCCCACGACCGCCCTCCTCTACGGGACGACGTACACGGCCACCGTGAAGGGCGGGGCCTCGGGAACCCGCGCGCGCGACATGAGCGGGAACGCGCTGCCGGCCAATGTCACCTGGTCGTTCGCGCTCGAGGCGGGGCCGCCGCCGATCCTGCTCGTCACGTCGAGCTCCGATCCGTTCACCTCCTACACCGGTGAGATCCTGAGAGGCGAGGGCCTGAACGAGTTCACGACCGTGGACGCGTCGCTCCTCTCGCCCGCGCTGCTCAACTACTTCGATGTCGTCGTGCTCGGGAACGTAGGCCTGAGCGGGTCCGCAGTCACGGCGATAACAGGCTGGGTGACGGCCGGCGGGAACCTTGTCGCTTTGCGGCCCGACAAGCAGCTCGCCGGCCTCCTCGGCCTCTCGGACGCGGGTGGGACGCTCACGAACGGCTACGTGCTCGTGAACACGGTCTCCGGGCCGGGCGTCGGGATCGTCGGCCAGACGATGCAGTACCACGGCACCGCCGACCGCTACGTCCTGAACGGCGCGACGTCGGTCGCGACGCTCTACTCGAACGCGACCACGTCGACGATCAACCCGGCGGTGACGCTCCGGTCGGTCGGAGCGAGCGGCGGGCAGGCGGCCGCGTTCACCTACGACCTCGCCCGCTCGGTCGTCTACACGCGCCAGGGGAACCCGGCGTGGGTCGGCCAGGAGCGCGACGGGGTCGTCCCGATCCGGCCCAACGACCTCTTCTACGGCGCCGCCGCGGGGGACCCGCAGCCGAACTGGCTCGACGTGAGCAAGATCGCAGATCCCGCAGGCGGACGAGCAGCAGCGGCTCCTCGCCAACCTGATCACGAGCATGGCGCGCGACCGCAAGCCGGTGCCCCGCTTCTGGTACCTGCCGCGCGGTGAGAAGGCCGCGGTGGTCATGACCGGCGACGACCACGCGCGTCGGCGGGACGGCGGGGCGCTTCGACCACTACATGGCCCTGAGCCCGCCCGGGTGCTCGGTTGCGAACTGGGACTGCATCCGCGGCACCTCCTACGTCTACGCCAACAGCCCGCTTACGAACGCGCAGGCCGCGTCCTACGTCGCGAACGGCTTCGAGGTCGCGCTGCACGTGAACACGGCGGGCGGGCCGTGCGGGAACTGGACGCCGGCGGAGCTCGAGATCTACTACACCGTCCAGCTCTCGCAGTTCCAGACGAAGTACACGAGCGTCCCGGCGCCGGTCACGGAGCGGACGCACTGCGTCGCGTGGAGCGACTGGGCCACCCAGCCGAAGGTCAAGTTGAACCACGGCATGCGGCTCGACACGAACTACTACCACTACGGCTCGTGGATCGCCGGGACGCCGGGGTTCATGACGGGCTCGGGGCTGCTCATGCGCTTCGCCGACCTCGACGGGACGCTCCTCAACGTGTACCAGGCGCACACGTTCATGACCGACGAGTCCGGCCAGTCGTATCCGTCGACCGTGAACTCCCTGCTCGACAAGGCGGTCGGGGCCGAGGGCTACTACGGCCTCTTCACGGCGAACATGCACACGGATCTCGTCGACTCGCCCGGCTCCGAGGCGATCATCACCTCGGCGCTCGCCCGCAGCGTGCCCGTGGTGAGCGCCAAGCAGGCGCTCGACTGGGCGGAGGGACGCAACGCCTCGTCCTTCCGGGAGTTCTCCTGGAGCGGGAACACGCTGACGTTCCGCATCGTCACCGGCGCCGGAGCGAACGGGCTCGAGGCGATGCTGCCGATGGACGGCCCGAGCGGCCGGCTCTCGGCCCTCCATCGCGGCGCGACGCCGGTCTTCTTCTCCACGCGAATTGTCAAGGGGGTCGAGTACGCAGCCTTCGCTGCGGCGTCGGGAGTCCACACGGCGGTCTACGGGGGCTAGAGGAATGGGCAGGGGGGTCATCAGAGGAGCAGGAGCCATCCGGAGCCGGATCTCGGTGCGCGGCGCTGACGGCGCTGCTCCTGCTCGTCGGCTGCCTCCTCGGGCTGGGCGGCGGGGCCGCCGGCGCGTCCGCGCCGGGCCTCGTGGCGGCGTACGCCTTCGACGAGAACGCCGGCGCCGTCGCGGCCGACGCCTCCGGAAACGGACGGGACGGCGCCCTCGCGGGGAGCGCGGGCTGGACGGCGGGGCGCTTCGGGTCGGCCGCCTCGTTGAACGGCTCGTCCGCGCGCGTCGACCTCCCCGGGCTCGGGACGTTCTACAAGACGGGCTTCACGCTCGAGGCCTGGGTGAAGCCGCGGACGGCGGCGACCGACGTCGCCGTGCTCGGCACCTGGGTCGGAGGCGACGACGGCGGCCCGATGATCTGGGTCGACCATCTCGCGGGCCGCTACCGGCTGACGCTGAACAAGGGCGCGGTCGCCGACTACCTCGACTCGGGCCGGGCTCCCACGGTCGGACAGTGGCAGCATCTGGCCGCGACCTACGACGGCGCGGTGGCGCGCTTCTACGTGGACGGCGTCGAGACGGCGAGCAAGGCCTTCACGGGCAACGTGGGCGACTCGAACACCTGGCGGATCGGCGCCTACGGCCCGGGCCCCACCGGCTTCTACGACGGGGCGATCGACGAGGTGCGCGTCTACGGCCGCGCCCTCTCGCTCCAGGAGATCCAGACGGACATGGCCGAGCCGGTCGCAGACCCGGACGACAGCCCGCCGACGGCGCCGACGGGCTTCGCGCAGACGGGCTCGACCATCGGCCAGATCGACACCGCCTGGCAGGCGTCCACCGATGACGTGGCCGTGACCGGATACCGGATGACCCGCGGGGGCGTTCCGGTCGCCGTCGTCACCGGCACGACCTACACCTTCACCGGGCTCGCGTGCGGGACGACCTACACGCTCGGAGTCGAGGCGCTCGACGCGGCCGGACACGCCTCGTCGCGCACGACGCTCGCGGGCCAGACGCTCGCCTGCGACCCGAACATCCCCACGGGACTCGTGGCCGCGTATCCGTTCGACGATGCGGGCGGCGCGACCGCGATGGACGTCTCCGGCCACGACCGGATGGCGACGGTCGTCGGCGCGGCGTGGACGGCCGGCCGCTTCGGCTCGGCGCTTTCGTTCAGCGGCTCGGGCGAGCGCGTCGACCTGCCGCAGCTCGGCACGTTCTACAAGTCGGGCTTCACGTACGAGGCCTGGGTGAAGCCGCGAACCGCGGCGTCCGACGTCGCGATCCTCGGAACCTGGGTCGGCGGCGACGACGGCGGCCCGATGATCTGGGTCGACCATCTTTCGGGGCGCTTCTACCTGACGCTGAACAAGGGGTTCGGCAACTACCTCGACTCGGGCCGGACGCCGACGGTCGGCGCCTGGCAGCACGTGGCCGCCACCTTCGACGGCATCACCGCCCGCTTCTACGTCGGCGGCGTCGAGACGGCGAGCAGGGTCTTCGCCGGGAACGCGGGCGACTCGAACACCTGGCGGGTCGGGCGCCTACGGCCCGGGGCCGTCGGGCTTCTTCCCGGGCGTCATCGACGAGATCCGGATCTACGACCGCGCGCTCGGCGCGGCAGAGATCGCCTCGGATCTCGCGCGAAGCGTCGGCCCGTCCGACTCGGGGCCGCCGTCCCAGCCGCCGCACTTCGTGCCGGCCGGCGCGGGCGCGACGTCCATCTCGGTCGACTGGGACGCGTCGTCCGACGACGTCGGTGTGGCGGGCTACCGGCTGTTCCGAAACGGCGTCAGCATCGCGACGACGACCGAGACGGCGTTCACCTTCACCGGGCTCGTGTGCAGCACCGACTACACGCTCGGAGTGGAGGCGTTCGACGAGGCGGGCAACGTGTCGGCCCGTTCGACCACGACCGCCGCGACCAAGCAGTGCGACACGATTCCGCCGACGGTGAGCGTGACCATGCCCGTCGACGGGGCCACGATCTCCGGCACCGCGACGCTCGCGGCGATCGCCGTGGACAACGACGCCGTCGCCGGCGTCCAGTTCCTCATCGACGGATCCCCGATCGCCGACGAGGTGACGAGCCCGCCGTACATGGCCTCCTGGAACAGCTACCTGGCATTTCGCGGCACGCACGTCCTCACCGCCGTCGCGCGCGACGCGTCCGGCAACACGGCCACCTCCGCGCCGGTCGGGATCACGGTCGACAACTCGGAACCGCCGCCGGGCCTCGTCGCCGCGTGGGCCCTCGACGAGGGCGTGGGAACCGTGGCGCTCGACGCGTCCGGCCACGGTCACACGGCCTTGCTCGCAGGCGGCACGTGGACGGACAGCGGCCGGGTCAACACGGCTGTGTCCCTGAACGGGACCAGCGATCGCATCGATCCGCCGGCGCTCGGGACCTTCTACAAGGACGGCTTCACCTTCGAGGCCTGGGTGAAGAAGCGCGGCGAGAAGATGGACGCGGCCGTCCTCGGCACGTGGACGTCCGGCGACGACGGCGGCCCGATGATCTGGGTCGACCACGTGGTCGGGCCGGTACCGGCTCACGCTCAACAAGGCCGCGATCGGCGACTACCTCGACTCGGGGCACAGCCCGGCGGTCGGCCAGTGGCAGCACGTCGCCGCGACCTACGACGGCGCGGTGGCGCGCTTCTACGTCGACGGCGTCCTGACGGCGAGCAAGCCGTTCAGCGGCGACGTGGGCAACTCGAACACCTGGCGGATCGGCGCCTACGGAGCGTCGCCCGGCGGCTTCTTCGACGGGGCGATCGACGAGGTTCGCATCTACGAGCGCGCCCTGTCGGTCGAGGAGATTCAGGCCGACATGGCCACAGGCGTCGCGCCGCCCGACATCGAGCATCCGACCCAGCCGGGGGCCTTCAGGACGACCGGGGCGACCTCCGGCTCGATCGCGACCGCCTGGGACGCCTCGACCGACAACGTCCGCGTCGCCGGGTACCGGCTCTACAAGAACGGCGTCGAGGCGGGAACGACGACCGGCACGGGGTTCACGTTCGCGAATCTGGCCTGCGCGACGTCGTACGAGCTGGGAGTCGAGGCCTACGACGGCGCCAACAACGCATCCGAACGGGCGACGCTGACCGCGACGACGAACGCCTGCGACACGACGCCCCCGACCGTGTCCGTCGTCGAACCTCTGCCGGGCGCGACGCTTGCGAACACGGTCACCCTCGCCGCCGACGCGCACGACAACGACGCGGTCGCCCATGTGCGGTTCACGGTCGACGGCGCCGCGGTCGGGAGCCAGCTGACGAGCGAGCCGTTCACGATGCTCTGGGACACGCGCACGGTCGCGAACGGGTCGCACACGATCCGCGCCGTCGCGACCGACGGCTCCGGAAACGCCACGACCTCGAGCCCGGTCCAGGTCGTCGTCACGAACACCGCCACCTCCGTCGAGGGCCTCGTAGCCGCGTATTCCTTCGACGAGGCGACCGGGACGACCGCGAGCGACGACTCCGGCCACGGGAACACCGGCACGCTCCAGGGCGCCGGCTGGGGTGTCGGCCGCTTCGGCTCCTCGGCGACGTTCGACGGGATGTCGAGCCTCGTCTCGGTTCCGGACAGCGACTCACTCGACCTGTCGAGCGCGATGACGCTCGAGGCGTGGGTCCTGCCGACGTCCCTCGGGAACGACTGGCGGACGGTGCTCTTCAAGGAGCAGCCGTCGAACGTCGTCTACTCGCTCTACGCCAACTCGACGGGCGGGATCCCGGCTTCGAGCATCTTCGTCGCAGGATCCGAGAACAACGTTCGCGGGCCCGCCGGCCTCGAGGCCGGCCACTGGACGCACCTCGCGTCGACGTTCGACGGAAGCGCCCTTCGCCTCTACGTCAACGGGGCCCTCGTCGCCACCCAGGCGATCGCCGGCGCACTCCCGGCGTCGGGCGGGCCGCTTCGGATCGGCGGCAACAGCATCTGGCCCGAGTGGTTCGCCGGCCGGATCGACGAGGTCCGCGTCTACGGCCGCACGCTCACGCAGGGCGAGATCCAAAACGACATGTCGACGCCCGTGGCGGCCGACACGAATCCGCCGTCCGTCCTCTCGACCACGCCCGCCGCCGGCGCGACCGGCGTCAACGTCGGGGCGACCCTCAAGGCCCGCTTCAACGAGGCCCTCGATCCTTCCACCGTGACGAGCGCTACCTTCCACGTCGACGGCCCGGGCGGGCCGGTGCCGGCCACCGTGAGCTACGACCCCCTGAGCGGGACCGCGACGCTCACCGTCACCAGCTCGCTGCTCTTCGGCACCACGTACACGGCCACGCTCGCGGGCGGCACGAGCGGCCCACGGGTGCGCGACCTCGCCGGCAACGCCCTCGCGGCTCCGCAGACCTGGACGTTCGCGACGGAGGCCTCGCCGCCCCCGATCCTCGTCGTCGAGACCCCCTCGAACCCGTACGGCGCCTACGCCGGGGAGATCCTGAAGGCGGAGGGCCTTCCGTTCACGACGATCGGGCTGCCGCTCGTGACCAGCGGCCTCCTGTCCTCGTTCGACGTCGTCCTGCTCGGCGAGACGCCGCTGAGCGCGGCGCAGACGCAGATGCTGACCTCGTGGGTGCAGGGCGGCGGCAACCTGGTCGCGTTCCGGCCCGACAAGCAGCTCGCGCCGCTCCTGGGGCTGAACGACGCCGGCGGCACCGTGCACGAGGGCTACGTCCTCGCCGACACGTCGAGCGCGCCGGGCGCCGGGATCGTGAACCAGACGATCCAGTTCCACGGAACGGCGGATCGGTACGTGACCTCGAGCGCGCGCACGGTCGCGACGCTCTACTCGGGCGCGGCCACCGCGACGCCGAACCCGGCCGTCACGATCAACGACGTCGGCCCGAACGGCGGCCAGGCGGCGGCGTTCACGTACGACCTCTCCCGCTCGATCGTGCTGACGCGGCAGGGCAACCCGGCCTGGATCGGCCAGGAGCGCGACGGCGTGCAGCCGATCCGCTCGGACGACCTCTTCTTCGGCGGCGCGCTCGGCGACGACCAGACCGACTGGGTCGACACGACCCGGATCGCGATTCCCCAGGCCGACGAGCAGCAGCGCCTGCTCGTGAACCTGATCGAGGACGTCGCGTCCGACCGGGCCCCGATCCCGCGCTTCTGGTACCTGCCGTTCGGAAAGAAGGCGGCGGTCGTGATGACGGGCGACGACCACGCGCTCGGCGGGACGGCGGGCCGCTTCGACCGCTACCTCGCGCTCAGCCCCGCCGGCTGCTCGGTCGTCGACTGGGAGTGCGTGCGCGCCACGTCCTACATCTACCCGGTGAGCCCGCTCACGGCCGCCCAGGCCGCCCAGTACGCGGCCCAGGGCTTCGAGGTCGCGGTCCACCTGTCGAGCAACTGCCAGAACTGGACGCCCGCCTCGCTCGAGACCGACTTCACGCAGCAGCTGAACACCTTCGCCTCGAGGTACCCGGGCGTGCCGGCCCCCGTCTCGAACCGGACGCACTGCGTCGCGTGGAGCGACTGGGCCTCGGAGCCGAAGATCGAGCTCGAGTACGGGATCCGGCTCGACACGAACTACTACCACTACCCGGGCGCGTGGATCGGCTCCAAGCCGGGCTTCATGACCGGCTCCGGGATCCCGATGCGATTCGCCGACCTGGACGGCAGCCTCATCGACGTCTTCCAGGCGGCCACGCAGATGACGGACGAGTCCGGCCAGGCCTACCCGGCCACCGCCGACGCGCTCCTCGACAAGGCGCTCGGCCCCGAGGGCTACTACGGCATCTTCACGGCGAACATGCACACCGACCACGCCGACCACGCCGGCTCCGAGGCGATCGTCGCCGCGGCGCAGGCCCGCTCGGTGCCGATCATCTCGGCGGCAGCAGCTGCTGACCTGGCTCGACGGGCGCGAGGCCTCCTCGTTCCAGGCGGTCGCGTGGAACGCGGGCACGCTGACGTTCTCGATCCACGCGGCGGCGGGCGCCCGGGGCCTCCAGGCGATGCTCCCGGTGCACTCGGCCGCGGGCAACCTGACCGGCCTCTCCCGCGTCGGCAGCCCCGTCTTCTACTCGACGGCCACCATCAAGGGAATCGAGTACGCGCTGTTCACCGCGGCGGACGGGAACTACTCCGCGACCTACGGCTAGGAGGGTTTGCGCGAAGCAGGCGGCGAACGGATGACTCGTGGCTGCTGCTGCGCCGACGACGGTTCCGCCCACCGATCGGGATTCGTATGCGATCGCCTACAACGAGTCGCTCCGGTCGCTCGGCTACCAGAGGACGTCACTCGACGCGTTGCGGACGCGGGTCGGCTACCTGCTTTCGGCGGCCACCATCGCGACCTCGTTTCTGGGCGGCCTCGCGCTTCGCGATGAAGCTGACGTGGGCGCGTGGATCGGAATCGGCCTGTTCGTGATCTTCGGCGCGCTCGCGCTGCGTGTGCTTTGGCCCCGTGCCGAAGGTGCGGAGGGATTCACGGCGTCACCCACCTTGCTCGTGGAGATCATCGAGTCGTCGACCCCGCCGCCGACCCCGGCGATGCTCTATCGAGATCTGGCGATCTACGGCGAAGAGGCGTATCAGGTCAACGAGGAACGGCACGTGAAGCCGCTCACGGACTACTTCCGCGCGGCGATCGTCGTCCTGCTCCTCGAGATCGTCGCGTGGGTGGTCACTCTGGCCCTGTGAGGTACCATGAAGCCTGTGAAGAAGGTCGCCGTGAAGAAGCCTGAGCCCATTCTTCGGCCCAGCCCGATGCGCCCGTTCCCGGGCGATCCACGGCCGGCCTGACCGTCCTGTACGCGATCTTCTGAGTACGGCTAGTACGCGCCGCGCTTGCCGAGGACGACCGGGATCGTCTGGCAGAGGATCTTGAGGTCCCACCAGAGGGACCAGTTCGTGACGTAGACGTAGTCGAGCTTCGTCATCTCGTCGAACGGCATGTCGTTGCGGCCGAGCACCTGCCAGAGACCCGTGATCCCGGGGGTCATGTCGAGCCGGCGGCTCGCCCAGCCGGTGATCTGGTCGGCCTCGTAGACGACGAACGGCCGCGGCCCGACGAGGCTCATGTCGCCGCGGAGCACGTTCCAGAACTGCGGGAACTCGTCGATGCTCGTCCTGCGCAGGAACGCGCCGACGCGGGTCACGCGCGGGTCCTCGCCCTTGATCTTGAACAGCGGCCCGTCCACCTCGTTCAGGTGGAGGACCTCGGCGCGCTCGGCCTCGGCGCCCGTGCACATCGACCGGAACTTGACGATCTCGAACGTCGAGCCGTTGCGGCCCCGCCGCTTCTGGCGGTAGAGCGCCGGGCCGGGGCTGTCGAGCTTGATGACGACCGCCACGGCCGCGAGGAGCGGTGCCAAGACGATGAGCGCGGCTCCTGCGGCGCAGATGTCGAACGAGCGCTTGAGGACGCGGGAGCTGCGCCCGAGCCGAAGCGGCGGCAGCGTCACCACCGGCATGCCCTCGATGTCGTCGAAGGTCGCCTGCGAGGTGAAGATCTCGAAGTAGCGCGGGACGATGGAGATCTGGACATCCGGGCGCCGCACGCTGCGCAGCAGGTCGAGCATCTGCTCGTGGCCGTCGATCGACGTCGCGATGATGACGCGGTCGATCTCGAGCTCGTCGACGAGCCGCGCGACGTCCCCTGACGCGCCGAGCACGGGGCCCGGAACGTCGTCCTCGTCGGCCGCCAGGAACCCGATGACCTCGAGGCCGTACTCGGGATGCGTGTTCAGCTTGCGGTAGACGAGCAGCGCCTCGTCGCCGCCGCCCACGATCAGCGTGCGGCGGCGCTCCATGACCCGCGGGAAGACCCACGAGCGGATCGAGCCGCGCAGCACCGGCACGAGCACGAGCGAGGCACCGATGAACAGCGCCGCCTCGACGGCCGTGTACACCCACCAGTCGAAGAGAAAGCGGACGCCCTGCGAGAGGATCAGGTACGCGAGCGACCCGGCGAGCATCGCGTGGAAGATGCTCCGCACCTCGTCGAAGCTGGAGACGGAGATCCGCAGGGCATCGGCTTCGTACAGCCCGTAGCCCGTGAAGATCGCGAGCCAGACCGGCACCGCGGTGACCACCAGGAGCACGAGGAACCAGGTCGGAGCGGACACCGGGGGCAGCGGGCCGAGGTGGTCGGCGGCCACGTAGGTCAACGCGTAGGCGACCGTCAGGGCGATCAGATCGCCGGTCGCGAGGATCCAGGTCCGGCCGTGACCAAGACGGCCCCGCTTGGAAGCCGTCCGCGTTGCCGGAAGGACGTGGTCGACGCCGGTGCTCATCGGCCGTCTCTCCTCCAGATCCCGTTTGCGTCGCAAGCGATTCACGCAGCACCGAGGGTACGAACGCGAGGGCCGCCGGGGTAGACCAGAACTCGAAAAACCGCTCGCGCGGCCGGGAGCTAGCCGACCGGTT
>CAVRUF010000004.1:0-104232 GCA_963724315.1 uncultured Actinomycetes bacterium
TGACCGATCGGCTAGTTCCTCGTCCCCGGCCGGTTTTCCCTTTCTGGCCTTCAATGCGGTCTCCGAGGCTTCTACCCTCGTGTGAACGGGGCCGTTCGAGGCCCCGGCGTCCGACGGAAGGAGCAGGCGCTGCGAGGCCGGACGGAGGGGCAGAGGTGAACGGCGGAACCGTTGCTGCAGCCGAGATCGCGGCCGCCGCCGCACGCCCGCTTCCAGCCCCGGCGAGCGCTCCGCCGGCGATCGAGGCGCGCGACTTGGTCCGCGGCTTCCCGGGGACGCTCGCGCTCGACGGCGTCTCGCTGACGGTCCGCCCCGGCGAGATCGAGGCGCTTCTCGGTCCGAACGGGGCCGGGAAGACGACGCTCCTGCGGCTCCTCGCCGGCCTGATGACGCCGACCGCCGGGTGGGTGCACGTCCTCGGGCGGGAGGTCGAGCGCCGCAACCGGGCGGCGCGCGGGCTCGTCGGTCTCGTGCCGAGCGGCGACCGCTCGTTCTACCTTCGGATCTCCGGCCTCGAGAATCTCGCTTTCTTCGCCCGCCTGAACGGCCTCCGGCGGGGGACCGCCTTGACGCGCGCGACCGACCTGCTCGAGCACGTGGGCCTCGCCGACGCCGCGGGCCGGCCGGTCGGTACGTACTCCCACGGAATGCAGAAGCGTCTCTCGGTGGCGCGGGCGCTCCTCACCGACCCGGCCGTCCTGCTCGTGGACGAGGCCACCCACGACCTCGATCCCGAGGGTGCACGCCGGGTGCGCGCGCTCGTGGCGGACTGCGCCGCCCGCGGCGCCGCGGTCGTCTGGGCCACGCAGCGTCTCGACGAGATCCGAGGCTTCGCAGGCCACGTGACCCTCCTCGCGGAGGGCCGCGTGCGCTTCGCCGGCACCGTCCCGGGGCTGCTCGAGCACTCGAGCCCGAACCGCTACGTCCTCCAGCTTCGCAACGGCCGCCTCACGGCCGGGCATCTCGCGGCCAAGTCCCGCGACGCCCTCGGCGTGCTCGGGATGATCGAGCCCGTCGGGGACGGCGACGACGCGGAGCACTTCCTCCTCAAGCTCGGCCCGCACGCGCTCCTCGGGTCGGCGTTCGTCGCGCTCGCCGCAGCCGGGATCGACGTGGTCGCCTGCCGCGAGGACCGCTCGGACATCGAGGACGCGTTCGTCGCGCTGACGGAGGAGCCGCGGCCGTGACGTCGCTCGCCCTGAGCCGTCCGCGCACCGTTCTCGGCGAGGCGCACAAGCTCTCCGCCTTCGTCCGCCGCGACTTCCTCGTCGCGTGGAGCTACCGGATGGGGTTCTTCTCGGACGCGGCAAACCTCGTCGGGCAGGCGCTCGTATTCTCGTTCATCAGCCTCATGATCGATCCCGACGTCCTGCCGACCTACGGCGGCAACGAGGTCTCGTACCTCGAGTTCGCGTCGATCGGGATCGCGCTCGGCGTGTTCGTCCAGTTCGCGCTCACCCGGGTCGCGGTCGCGGTGCGCGGGGAGCAGCTCATGGGAACGCTCGAGTCCGTGCTCATGACCCCGACGTCGCCCGTCACGATCCAGCTCGGCTCGGTCACCTTCGACCTTCTGTACATCCCGATTCGCACGGTGATCTTCCTCGGCGGGATCGCGCTCGTCTTCGGACTCCATTTCCAGGCGTCGGGGATCGTCCCCGCGATCCTCATCCTGCTCGCCTTCATCCCGTTCGTGTGGGGGCTCGGCGTGCTGAGCGCCGCCGCGATCCTCACGTTCCGCCGCGGCGCCGGCCTCGTGGGTATCGGGACGCTTGGCCTCGCGCTCGTCTCCGGCATCTACTTCCCGATCGACCTGCTGCCCGCGTGGCTCGTGCGCATCGCGGAGCTGAACCCGATTGCGCTTGCGATCCAGGGGATGCGTGAGGCGCTGCTCGGCGGCGCGCCCGCCCTGGACGGCGTGCGGATCGCCGCGCTCTTGCTCCCCATCTCGCTCGCCTCGCTCGCCCTCGGGATGTACGCGTTCCGGCTCGCCGTGCGGCGCGAGCTGCGGCGCGGGAGCCTGGGGCTCTACTAGCCATGTCGTTCGTCGGGACGTCACCGCACGCTTCCGCGCACTCCGCCGCGGCGCCGCTTCCGGTCGGGCTCGGCGGGAGTCAGGAGTTCTGGGCGCGCGTCGACCGGCTCGTCGACCGGGCTCCGCGGGAGTCCGACCTTCGGGCTCACGGAATCCACCTGCTCGCCGCGAACCGGTTTCGTGCCCTCGGCCGGCCTCTGTCCCCGGAGCTCGAGCAGGACGCCTGGACGGCCGCCGTCTTCAGCCTCGTCGCGCCGTTCGTGCTCGAGCGCGTCCGGGAGTCGTGCTCGGGGCAGCTCGTGCTCATGAAGGGTCCGGAGGTGGCGCTTCGCTATCCCGGCCCGGCGCTTCGCGGCTTCCGCGACCTCGACCTGCTCGTTCCCGACGCTCCGGAGGTGCAGCGGCAGCTCGTCGCGGCCGGCTTCGAGCCCGTCGGCCTGCCGGAGAAGTACACCGCGATCCATCACCTCCGGCCGCTTGCGTACCCGGGACTTCCGCTGCTCGTCGAGGTGCACGATCGCCCGAAATGGCCCGAGCGCCTGCGTCCGCCGCGCAAGGAGGAGCTGCTCGAGGCGGCCGTTCCCTCCTCGGTCGGGATCGAGGGGATCGACACCCTGCCGCCGGCGCAGCACGCCCTCGTGCTCGCCGCCCACGCGTACGCGCACGGCCCGGTCACGAGGCTCGTGCACGCGATCGACGTGGCCGTCATGCGGGCGGAGGCGGCTCCCGACGAGCTGACGACGCTCGCCCGCCGGTGGGAGATGGAGCGGCTCTGGCAGACGACGGCGGCAATCGCCGACTCGCTCTTCGCGGACGGCCGGCGACCGCTCTCGCTCCGGCTCTGGGCCCGGTGTCTTCCCGCCGTCCGGGAGCGAACCGTGCTCGAATCCCACGTCGAGGACTGGCTCGCACCGTTTTGGACGTACCCGCCGCGGACGGCGGCGAGGGCGACGCTCGCGTCCCTCGCGGACGAGGTCCGGCCGCTCGACGACGAGACCTGGCGGGACAAGCTCCGCCGCGCCGGCCGTGCCGTGCGCCACCCGTTCGCGCGCCTCTCGGACCACCGGCGCGAAGCTCGAACCACCCGACGAAGGCGAGCCGAGGCCGGGGCAGTGACCCTCCGTCTCCGCCCCGAGGCGCTGCAGTGGCGCGAAATCGAAGGCGAGGTCGTCGCGGTCGACCTCGAGACCTCCTCGTATCTCGGCGCCAACGAGGCCGGGGCCGTGCTCTGGCGCGCCCTGGCGGCCGGCACGACGAAGGAGGAGCTCGCAGGCCTGCTCGTCGAGCGCTTCGGCATCGACCCGGAGCAGGCGGCGACGGACACGGAGGCGTTCCTGGCCCAGCTCAGGGAAGGCGGGCTGCTCGTCGAATGAGGCGGCCGCCCGACCTGCCGACCCTTCGCGCCGCCTGGTGGACGCTCCGGGCCCTGCGCCGCGCGCGCCGAGGCCTCGACCGGGACAGCTTCGAAACGCCCACCCTCCCGGCGCCCCCGCCGCTGCCTGCATCCTCGGTGCGGGGCGTCGGGGTCGTTCTCCGCCGCCGGCCCGCCAGCTGTCTCGAGCGCGCGCTCGTCCTCCAGCGGTGGGAAGCGGCCCAGGGCCACCCGCGCGACGTCGTGATCGGCGTGACCGCGCCGGAGGACTTCAGCGCCCACGCGTGGCTGGACGGCGATCCGGCCGAGTCCGGGGAGTTCGCGGAGCTCCTCCGCCTGCCGGCCGAGTAGCGATGTCTCACGAGCAACTGACTCCGCTCGAGGTCGCGTCCGGGCTCGTGCTCGGCCGCGCCCCCGTGCAACTTCCGCCTTCGGATGGACTCGGACCACTCGCGACGCTCGAGAGCCTCGTTCGGCCCGCGCTCGAGCGCCCGCCGTGCCTCGTCAGCTTCTCGGGCGGCCGGGACTCCTCGGCTGTTCTTGCGGTCGCGACGCACGTAGCGCGGCGTGAGGGGCTTGCGCTTCCCGTTCCGGCGACGCACCGGTTCCGCGAGGCGGAGGCGACCGACGAGCGGGAATGGCAGGAGCTCATCGTCGGCGCGCTGGGACTCGTCGACTGGCTGCGGATCGAGAACACCGACGAGCTGGACGTGGTGGGGCCCGTCGCCACGGCCGTGCTGCGCCGCCACGGACTGCTCTGGCCGGCGAACGTGCATTTCCACGCGCCGCTTCTCGAGGCCGCCGCAGGCGGCTCGCTCCTCACGGGCATCGGCGGCGACGAGGCGTTTTCCTCATCCAAGTGGAGCCGGGCCAGGGCCGTCGCCTCGGGGCACGCCCGGCCCGAGCGCCGAGACCCGCTACGGCTCGGGCTCGCCCTCTCGCCGGCGCGCCTTCGGCGCCGCGTGCTTCGCCGGCGGATGTCAGGCGTGTTCGGTTGGCTTCGGCGCGACGCCTACGACGCCGTCTGGGACGCGTTCGCCGCCGAGTCGGCCACCGAGCCCCTCGGCTGGCGTTCGCGCATCAGGTGGCTCGGGGGCGCGCGCTATCTCCAGGTCGGCGTGGAGAGCCTTGCCCGGCTCGGCGCGGACGCCGGCGCGCAGGTCGTCCATCCGCTCGCCGATCCGCGGTTCCTGGCCGCGCTCGCGGCGCTCCCGCGGCGTGAGCGTTTCGCGGACCGGAAGGCTGCGATGCGGTCGATCTTCGGGGAGCTCCTCCCGGACGAGATCCTCGCCCGCGAAACGAAGGCGAGCTTCGACGGAGCGTTCTGGCACCGCCACAGCCGGGCGTTCGCAGCGTCCTGGAACGGGGAGGGGGCGGATCCCGCTCTCGTGGACGCCGATGCGCTGCGGGCGGAATGGGCGCGAGAGCAGCCGGACGCGCGCACGTTCACGCTGCTCCAGGCCGCGTGGCTCGAGCGGGCCTCAGGCGGCCTCGAGCGCGTCGAGGAGAGCCTGACCGGCGTCGGCCAGTGACGCCCAGTCCTGCGGACGCCGAAGCTCCCAGGCGGGTAGCGCGGCGAGCGCGAGAAGCGCCTCGTGGCTCGCGGGCGGCAGCCGGACTCCGCGGTGGTGGAGCAGCCTGGCCAGCCGCTCGCCTGGATCAAGCGGTCTGACGCTCACCCGGTCTCCCCACTCGAGGAAGACCCAGCCGGCCAGCGGCGCCTCGGGCTCGATGGGCGGGAGGCCGACGCGCCACCGCTCGCGGGCGCCGATCACGCCGAGCTCCTCGCCGGCGCCGAGGTGGAGAGCCGTCTCTCGCCGCAGGTCGACCGAGCGCGGCCCGGCGAACGCGGTCTCGCCTGCGACGATGAGCATGTCGTCGCTGAGGACGCTCCGGCCCTGGAGCGCAAGCCACGCGAGGAGCGAGCTCTTCCCCGCCTCGCGCTCGCCGAGGACGCCCCAGGCGCCGCCTTCCAGGGCGAATGCGCCGGCGTGGAACGACTCCCGGCCCAGCCACCGCGCGATCACCGCGGCCGCGGGCGCGAGGTAGGGATGGACGAGCGCCTGATCCGGCACCGGCTCCGGGACGGTGAAGCAGATCTCGCTCTTCGCGCGGTCGATCGCAATCTCGCCTCCTTTGCGCAGCAGCAGGCGCGCATGCGTCTCCGACGCGCTTTCGCCTCCTGGTGCGGCGGTTCCGACTTGCGAGCGAATGGAGAACAGGGGCCAGTCGGCGCGTACGGCGACGAGAAGGGAGGCCGCGGCCCCGACCCCTCGAATCCGCAGCCCATAAGCGCCGACCGCCTTTGTCACAGGTGTCGCAACTTTAGCCACATGGGCAGTTGTCGCCGCCTTCTGAGGGCGATAGCGTTCCCGCCATGCATGAGTCCTCTCATCCGACCTCCGGTACGGCCGTGTACGTGCCGCCGGCGCTCCGGCTCCTGGGATCCGTCTCGGCTCTCACGCAGCAGACGGTGGACAAGAAGCTCGGGCCCAGCGACGGTTTCACGTTCATGGGCGCGCCCATCGCGAACGCGTCGCCCTAGGGCTTCGCACCCCGCGGAAAGCCACCTCGCGCGGCACTCCTGATCCGAGTGCCGCGTTGTCGTGCCCGGATTGATGCTTCGCCGGCCCCACGCGGCCGACCAACCGACGTTGAGAGGCCGCTGCGGCCCCTCGATTCATTGCCAACAGGCAGCAAAAACGGCGTGCCGGCCCGTGCCGCTAGCCGGACGCGGGGGGTGTGGACGGTTCATGTCGCCCGCCCGACCACTCCGCCGCCAGGGAGGAACGGGGCGTCAATGCCGCTTGGGGTCAGGGGTTTCCCACACCCTGTGGACATCCTCCTAGCCGAATTGGGGAAAACTGGACGGTCTAGGAAGCACTGGACCTGTTTACGTGGGACGGTCAAAGGTACAGAATTGGCAGCGGTTTTCCACAAGCGACAACCCACGCGAAAGGCGGCGGCAACATGGTGGGGGAACGAAAGACTGCGGTACTACTGGATCACCATCCGCTCTGGCTGGACGCGATCCAGCCGGTGTTGGATAGGGCGGGCGTGGACGTTGCCGGCAGGACGGACTCTGCGGCCACGGCCCTCGCCCTCCTGAAAGAGCACACGCCGGATCTCTTTGTCGTCGAGCCGGGGACCCCGGCGGGGGACTTCGACACCGGGCGGGTGCGTGACGCGCTTCGCGTCTCGCCACGCACGAAGGTTCTCGTCCTCTCGGAGCGGTCAGACGTTCGCGAGATCGACGACGCGCTCGCAGCCGGTGCTTCGGCATTCGTCGTCAAGACCGCGCACCCGGACGATCTCGGTGCAGCGGTTCGCCAGACGTTCGAGCACTCCGTCTACCTCGCCGGTGGGCGGACGGTCACGCAGGCACGTCCGAGGGACCTCGAGCCGATCGCGGATCTGACTCGTCGCGAGCTCGAGATTCTCCGGCTCGTCGCCGAGGGCCACTCGAATGCCGGGCTCGCGAAGATGCTCTGGGTCACCGAGCAGACGGTGAAGTTCCACCTCTCGAACATCTATCGCAAGCTCAACGTTGCGAACCGGACGGAGGCGAGCCGCTGGGCGCAGCTCAACGGGATCCTCTCCGACGGGCCTGCGCAGGCGAGGGACGACGTAGCGGTCAATGGGAACGGGAACGGGAACGGCTACGACCACGGTCAGAGCGTGTCGAACGGCGGGGGACGCGTGCTGCTCGACGCGGCGCTGCGCTAAGTCCTCGTAGAGGGGTCAGACGCAGGGCAGAACGGTAGTTCGGGGAGAGGTAGGGGTAGGGGTAGAGGTAGGGTCAGAGGGGAGCTTCGCGCTTGCCGAGCGCAATCAGGCCCTGGCCTCTAGCCCACTCCGCCGCCTCGGCGCGGCCGGAGACGTCGAGCTTTCGGAACGTGTTCGACAAGTGGAACTTCACCGTCTGCTGCGTCACCCAGAGGCGCCGCGCGATCTCAGGATTGCTGTAGCCCTCGGCGACGAGCCAGATGATCTCGCGTTCGCGGTTCGTGAGCAGCTCGGCGCCCGGCGGCTCCTCGGTCTCCTCGCCGGCCGCCGCCTCGTCGGAGGAGAGGTAGATCGACCGGTGCAGCGCCTGCCGCACCGCGAAGACGAGGTCGGAGAGCTCCTCGCTCTTGACGACGTAGGCAACCGCGCCGTTCGCGAGCGCGCGGCGTGCCGCCTCCGCGTCGTCGAGCTCTGACAGCGCGATCACCTTGCAGGTGCCGAGCGTTCGCGTGCGGCGCAGGAACTCTGTCGCCCCGAAATCGTCCGCCGCTCCGGAGAGCTCGGCCACCACGAGGTCCGGCCTGGACTCCCGGAGAATTCGAAGACCCGCCCGCATCGAGTCGGCCCGGGCGATCACGTCGATGCCCATCCGGTTCAGAACCTGGGCTGCGGCGTCCCGCCAAAGCCGGTCGCGGTCGATCACGACGGCTGTTCGCCGGCCCGGTCCAGTTCCCGGGTGTACTGCCGCAGTTCGTCTGGTCCATCAATGCCGCCCTCGGTTCTAGTCGATACATAGCTGCAGAATGGGCCGGCGGCAAGGGGCGGCTTGCCACCGGCCGCGGCGGCCGACGCTCGGGAACCGACCGAGCGACCCGTTCCGATGTGCGTCCGTGGGCGCGATTTGCCGGCGAGCCAGGGAACGCAGAAGATCGGCTTTTGGAGGGAAAACGAGCCGCCGCGACTCTCAGCGATTCCCGCCGGCGCGACGGCAGCGCCCGGCGACCGCCGCGAAGACCCCGCCCGCGGGCTCACCGCCTTTTCACAACATCTTTCCCAGCCGCACGAAGACCGGGGCGGTCCCGCGCGGCAAGACCCGAGAGCGGAGGGGGAGGGATTCGAACCCTCGATCCGCCTAACGACGGATAACGGTTTTCGAGACCGCCGCATTCGTCCGCTCTGCCACCCCTCCGGCGCAGCGCATGGTAGCGGCGCCGGTTGGATTCCAGCCGGGTCGGTAAGACTTCTCGCACACCGACGAGGAGGTTCTCATGACCCAGTTCAGGCACCGTGCAAGCCGGTTCGTGCTTGCGATCGTGGGTGCGCTCGCCGTCGCGTCGCTGGGCGCCGGCACGGCCGTTGCAGGGCCACGGCCACTCGCATCACGGCCAGTCGTTGTGGCGCGTCTACGACGACGCGCTCGTCAGGGCCAAGTACGTCGACCTCACGCACACGATCACGCCGTCGATTCCCGTCTGGTCGGGATTCGGGCCGTCGGTCTTCTCGCCGACGGTGAACCCGTCGACGGGCCTGCCGTACACCTACGCGGCCGACGGGTTCGAGGCGACCGCCTACAAGCTCCAGACGGATCAGCTCGGCACGCAGCTCGATCCCCCGGCGCACTGGGCGCCCGAGTACGCGGCGATCGACGAACTCCCGCCCACGTTTGCGGTCCGGCCCCTGGTCGTGATCTCGATCGTCGACCAGGTTCAGATGAACTTCAACTACCACCTCCAGGTCTCGGACATCCTGCGGTGGGAGAAGAAGTACGGTCGCATTCCGGCGGGGAGCGTCGTGATGGTCCGCTCGGACTGGTCGAAGCTCTGGCCGGATCCGGCCCTCTCGACGCTGACGCAGTTCCCGGGCGTGTCGCTGGCCGCGCTCCAGTTCCTCCAGCTGAAGCGGCACATCCTGTTCCACGGCCACGAGCCGCTGGACACGGACTCGACGCCTACGCTCGAGGGTGAGTCCTGGCTCATGCACAACGGCTTCGCCCAGGCCGAGGGCGTCGCGAACCTCGACAAGGTGCCCCCGACGGGCTGCCTCGTCGAGATCGGGTACCCCAAGTTCGGCGGCGGCCTGGGCGGCTACGCGCGCTTCATCGCGATCTGCCCGAGCAACTGGCGCTACGGCGTCAGGGTCGGCGAGCTCCCGGAGTCGCCGTTGCAGCGCTACGACGATCTCCTGCACTGGGACGCCGCGCTCGGCATGCGCATTCGCGGCTGATGTCACTGGGTCCCGGCCGGCGGCAACCCCGCCGGCCGGGATCGCCGTTCAGCCCGTCGTTGCGAGTGTCGTAGGATCGCTGCGTGCCACGGCGCGGCGATCTCGTGTTCGGCCTCGCGTGCGGCGCGATCGTGCTGAACATCCTCGACGAGTCGTTCCTCCGGCCCGAGACGGGCGTCTCGGCCGGCGACCACCTGACGACGCTCGTGCCGCTCGCCCTCGTCGTCGGCGGGGTCGTCCTCTATCCCCGCGTTCGTGCCGGGGCGCAGGCGTGCATCGCGATCGTCTTCGGAGTGCTGGCGCTCACCGCCGGCGTGCTCACGGTTGCGGAGGCGGTCAGCGGCGGGCCGGAGGGGAACGACTACACGGGCTTTCTGCTCGTGCCGGCCGGGCTCGCGCTGCTCGGGCTCGCCGGGCTGACCCTCTGGCGCTCCCGGAAGGGAGGAACCGTTCGGCGCCGCTACCTGCGCCGGGGGTTGATTGCGCTGGCCGGCCTCGTCGTCGCCTACCTGGCGCTCGCTCCCGTCGTGCTCGCCTTCGTCGTCACGCACCGCCCGCGGACGACGGTGGTCCGCGCCGATCTCGGCCGCGCCTACGAGGACGTCAAGCTGAAGACCGCGGACGGGCTGGATCTCTACGGCTGGTACGTGCCGTCCGAGAACGGCGCCGCCGTGATCGCCTTCCCCGGGCGCGACGGGCCGGTGAACGAGGCACGGATGCTGGCCGAGCACGGCTACGGCGTCCTGCTCTTCGACATGCGCGGCCAGGGCGCGAGCGACGGAGAGCCGAACATGCTCGGGTGGTCGTCGCAGGAAGACCTCGACGCGGCGATCGCGTTTCTCGAGGCGCGCCCGGACGTGGAACCGGGCCGCATCGGCGGGCTCGGGCTCTCGGTCGGCGGCGAGCTGATGATCCAGGCGGCGGCCGAGAACGAGGGGCTTGCCGCGGTGGTCTCGGAGGGCGCCGGCATCCGCTCGATCCGTGAGGCGCTTCTGCTCGACGGCGCCTCGAAATGGATCAGCGCTCCGTTTTGGGCGGTCACCACCGCGGCGACCATGGTGTTCTCGGGAACCGCGCCGCCGCCCGCGCTCGACGAGCTCGCCGCCGAGATCTCGCCGCGGGCGCTCTCCCTCGTCTACGCGAGCCCGGGGCAGGGCGGCGAGGAGCTGAACCCCGTCTACTTCGACGCTGCGGGCGAGCCGAAGGAGCTGTGGCTCGTGCCGGGCGCAGAGCACACGGGCGGGCTCGACGCGCAGCCGGAGGAATACGAGCGGCGCGTCGTCGGCTTCTTCGACCGGGCGCTCGGCTAGTTGCCGCAGGCGATGACGCCGCCGCAGCCGAACGGGTTCACGAACCGGTCTCGCGCGTACTTGAGCGAGAAGGGGACGCTCGTCTCGGCGCCCGCCTTGGCGCGGACGTAGCCCTTCTTGTAGGGCACCTTGAACGTCTTCGTGAAGATCCCCTGTCCGTTCGACTGGAGGGTCGAGAGCTTCTTCCAGGTCGCGCCGGTCTTGATCTCGACCGTCACCTTCGTGCTCGAGCTGTCGGGCGTGCGGCCCCACACGAGGATGCCGGTCGGCTGCGTGAGCGCGACGGTCGGGAAGCGGAAGGCGTCGAGCGACGGCTTCGGCCGTGTCGTCGACCGTGTAGAAGCCCGACTGGTACGGCGTCGCGCCGATTCCGGTCAGCGGGTCGTCCTTGAGGCGGTACCAGGTGACGAGCGAGACGCCGTCCGCCCACATGCGGTAGAGCGCCTCGGCCACCCAGCGCTTGTGCAGCGGCTGGCCCAGCGCGTGCGGGTCGGGCGGGTTCGAGTCCCAGGAGAACTCTGTCACCCAGAACTGCACGGGAACGGAGTGGCGGATCTTCCCGGCCTTCGCCTTGAGCAGCGCGCTCATCTTGTCGAGGTTGCCGAGCACGATGTCGTTCTTGCCCGGCGGAATGTGGAGCGGGCCGCCCGACGTGTACGGATGGTGGGCCCAGATGTCGAACGAGACCGGCGCCTCGAGCAGCTTCTTCATGAAGGCGAGCGGCGCCGGCTTGCCCTTCCGTCCGAGCGGCGCGAGGCCGCCCGCGATCACGCGGTTCGTCGGGCTGACGTCGCGCACGGCCGCGGCGAACTTGTTCACCATCGCACGGTAGAGCGCGGCGCGAGCTCATCTTTCCGTTCGTGTACTGCGGCTGCAGGAAGTAGTCGCGGTTCGGCTCGTTCCAGGCCTGCCAGTAGCGCACGCGCGGCTCGCCGCCAGGTTCGCCCGAGTACCGGCGCGCGGCCGCCCGGGCGAACTCGCCGAAGGCCGTCGCGTTCGGACTGATGCCGCCCGCCCAGGAAGGGGCGTACTCGATGCAGACGATCGGCTCGAGGCCGGCGGCGATCGCGCCTTCGACCTGGCTGTCGAAGTTCGCCCAGTCGTAGCCGGGGTCGTTCGGGTCGCTCGGATCCGGAGGCTGCGTGTCCGGGGCGACCGAGTCCCAGTTGAGCGTCAGCCGGACGAACGTCGCGCCGCTCGCCGCCGTCTTCGCGAACGCGTCGGTCTGATTCGCGCCTGCGAACGACGCGGGATCGACGATGGCCGTGCGCATCGGCCGCGTCGCGGCGAAGGCCGACGCCGTGGCGACAAGCGCCGTCACCAGGCAGACAACTAGGGAAACCGCGCGCAGCAAGGCGCGAAGTGTAGCCCCGGATTTCCCCCGCAAACGACGCCTTCGCTGAATGCTCACAAAGACTTGACGGCTGCCTCAGGCCCGCGTGCGAGCCGCTCGAGGTCGGCGTCCACCATCATCGCGACGAGCTCTTCGAACGAGGTCTCCGGCGCCCAGCCGAGTTCCTCCCGGGCGCGGGTGGAGTCGGCGACGAGGTGGTCGACGTCGGCCGGGCGAAGAAGGGTCGGATCCTGCACGACGCGGTCGCCGGGCTCGATCCCCGCATGCGCGAACGCCGCTTCGACGAAGTCCCGGACGGAGTGGTCACTGCCCGTGCCGATCACGAAGTCGCGCGGCTCGTCTTGTCCGAGCATCGCCCGCATCGCCTTCACGTAGTCGCCGGCGAAGCCCCAGTCGCGCCGCGCTTCCAGGTTCCCGAGGCGCAGCTCGTCGGCGAGGCCGAGCTTGATTCGCGCGGCGCCGTCCGAGATCTTCCGCGTCACGAATTCGAGCCCGCGGCGCGGCGACTCGTGGTTGAAGAGGATCCCGGAGACGGCGAAGAGCCCGTACGACTCGCGGTAGTTCACGGTGGCGAGGTGCGCGTAGACCTTGGCCACGCCGTAGGGCGAGCGCGGGTGGAACGGCGTCCGCTCGGTCTGGGGCACCTCGGCCGCATGGCCGAACATCTCGGACGAGGACGCCTGGTAGAAGCGCGCGTCCGGCGCCGCGGTGCGGATCGCCTCGAGCATCCGCGTCACCCCGACCGCGGTGAACTCGGCGGTCAGCACGGGCTGGCGAAACGAGGTGGGGACGAAGCTCTGCGCGGCCAGGTTGTAGATCTCCTGCGGCTCGGTTTCCTCGATGACGCGGACGAGCGAGGCCTGGTCGAGCAGGTCGCCCTGGACGAGCGTGATCCGGTCCGCGATGTGCTCGATCCGCTCCAGGCTCTCGGTCGAGGCGCGGCGCACCATGCCGGCAACCTCGTAGCCCTCGGCGAGCAGGAGCTCCGCGAGGTACGAGCCGTCCTGGCCGGTGATCCCGGTGACCAGTGCTCTCGGGGCGCTCATCAGGACTCCTCTCGTGCGTCGTCGAGTGCGTCGGCGAGCGTCTGCTCGAGCGAGATCTCGGGCGTCCACCCCGTGGCGGCGTGGAGCCGGGAGAGGTCGCCGACGAGCACTCGAAGGTCGGCGTGCCGCTTGCGTGCCCGATTCTGCCTGACCTCGACGGCGCAGCGGGCGAGACCCACGAGGATCTCGACCACCTCCGCGAGCCGGACGGCCCGCCCGGAGCAGACGTTGTACGTCCCGGCCGGGACGCCGAGCAGCAGCCGGTAGGCGCGAACCGTGTCGCGGACGTCGGTGAGGTCGCGCTCCACCGTCAGGTCGCCGACCTCGAGCACGCCGCCGCCCTCGCGCTCGAGCCGCGCGATCTGGCGCGTCCAGGAGCCGACCGCGAACCGCTCGCTCTGGCCGGGCCCGATGTGCGGAAACGGGCGGGCGACGACGACGTGGGTTCCGTGGGCGCGTGCGGCCTGGGCGCAGGCCAGCTCGGCGGCGGCCTTGGAGGCGGCGTAGGGCGAAAGCGGCCGCGGCTCGTCCTCCTCCCGCGCCGGCGCCTCGCCGGCGCCGTACACCTCGGCCGAGGAGACCGCGAGCACGCGCGCCTTCGGCCGGACGTCGCGCACCGCGTCGAGGACGTTCACGGTCCCGATCGCGTTCACGCGCCACGTCTCGGCGCCGCGCTCCCAGGAGGCGGCCACGGAGGACACGGCCGCGAGGTGCGCGACCGCGTCGGCACTCGCCGATCTCCGCGGTGAGCGCGTCGAGGTCGGTGACGTCGGTGGACGAGGCGACCGCGTCCTCGCCGAGCTCGCGCACCAGGTGCCCGCCCACGAACCCGCCGGCGCCCGTCACGAGCGTCCTCATCGCGCGTTCTCCACGACGGCAAGCATGCCCTGGAGAAACCGCTCGCGCGAGAACGCGCCGGCGCGGTCGGCGAGCGCGCGGCGGTCCCAGTCGCGCGAAGCCAGCTCGCGCGCCGCGGCGCGGATCGTCTCCGGCTCGGCGTCGTCGACGAGCAGCCCGTCCACGCCCGGCCGGACGATGTCGAGGGCGCCGCCGCGGCCGAGCGCGATTACCGGCGTGCCGGCGGCGAGCGCCTCGACCATCGTGATCCCGAAGTCCTCCTCGCCCACGTGGATGAAGCCGGACGCGCGCTCGTACTCGCGCGCCAGCTCCTCGCGGGAGAGCCAGCCGCGCAGCTCGACGTTCTCCGGCAGGTTCGCCCGCAGCGTCTCGGCGAGCGGCCCGACGCCGACCATGGTCAGCGTGAACGGCAGCCCGCGAAACGCCTCGACGACCGCCTCCGGGTTCTTGTAGGGGACGAGCCGGTGCGCCCAGAGGAAGCGGCCGGGCTCCTTCTCGGCGAGCGGATCGAAGTCGCCCACGTCGACCGGCGGATGCACGACCACCGAGTCGCGGCCGTAGAAGCGGCGGATCCGCTCCGCGACCGCGGTCGAGTTCGCCACGTAGACGTCGGGCCGCTCGAGACGCCGCGAGATCCTTCCGCCGCAGCCACCGGGCGAGAGGCTTCGCCCGCGCGTCCGTGACGGGCATCCACGCGTAGCGGATCGGCGTGTGGCAGTAGCAGACGTGGAGCGCGTCCTCGCGCGGGCGCGCGTGGACGGCGAAGGCGTGCGACGAGGAGACGACGACGTCGTAGGCATCCAGGTCGAGCCGGGAGAAGTAGCGCGGCATGAGCGGCGCGAGGAGCCGCCAGCGGCCGGGGTCGTGCCCGCGCTGGCGCAGGCCGGGCAGGCCCGGCGAGGCGCGACTCCTGCTCGATCGCGGCGGCCAGGTCCGGCGGGAGCAGCTCCTTCGCCGCGTGGAACGTGAAGACGTCCGGCGGGCGTTGCGAAGAGTCCCGTGCGCATCGTCTCGACGACGCGCTCCGATCCGTGGAAGCCCTGGAACCAGTCGTGGACGATCGCGGCCGGCCGGTCGATCATCGGTCGTCGTAGAGCGTTCTCGGCGCGGCGAGGAGGAAGACGCCGGCGGCGAGCGCCCAGGTGTGGAGCGGGGTTCCGAGCACGTCCTGCGGGATCCCGATCGAGGCGGCACCGAGGATGAGCGGCAGGCCCGGCCCAGTCGCGCGCTCCGGACGGGCGCAGCAGGGTCAGCCAGTACATCGCGGCGACGGGCGACCGACGAGCCCAGCGACGCCGACCACGCCGAGGTTGAAGAGGCGTTCCGTCGGTCGTGTCGGCGTGAGACGCCGCCGCCGAAGACAGCGGCGGGATGTCCGAGAACCGCTCCGATGTACAGCGTGCGCCGCCAGCTCGCGTACGCGGATCCGACCGAGCCTTCGGCGCTGGTTCACGCGCGGAGCTCGAGCGACGATCGCGTCGGACCGCGGACACGGCGCGGCGACCGAGGACGAGCGCGCGCGAGGACGACGGTGGTGACGACACCCAGCCGACGACCAGCGGCACGCGCAGCCGAGGCGAGCGCACGCCGATCACGATCACGCCGATGAGGAGCGCGAGCGCCGCGACGCGCGAGCCCGAGACGGCGATCGCGAGCGCGCCGACGACGGCCGACACGGTGTAGAGGCTCGGCCGAAGCGGCCGGATCCGCAGCCGCTCCATCGTCACGAGCGCGACGATCGAGACGTAGGCGGCGTACGGGCCAAGGTTCCCGGGGTAGGAGAAGGCGCCCTCCTCGCGGCGATCGCCGAGATACCGCGAGTCGGTATTCGGACGGCTGGGGCCGAGCGGATCGATCGTCGGGATCATCGCGTGGAGGACGGCGAGCCCGCAGCCGACGAGGCCGCCGAGCAAGAAGAGGCGGACCCAGAGCTCGCGGTCGGCATCGCGCAGGAGCACGGCGCACGCGCAGAACACGACGACCGCGCTGATCGGCCGGTAGACGTTGCCGACGACGCCGGGGCTGAGGTCGCCTCGAAGGAGTCCCGCCTCGAAGACGTAGACGGCCGCGAGCCCCCAGCCGAGGAGCATCCAGCGGTAGCGCCGCTCGAGAACCGGCCGGATGCTGCACACGACGGCGAGGAGCGCGAGCGGCAGGCCGAGGTAGACCCGCTCGGCGCCCGGCTCGTAGATCGGCGGGTTGAAGAGCGGGATGGCGAGAAAGAGCACGACGAGCGCCAGCCGTCCCACCGCCACGTCGGGCGGAATGCCGAACGGCCTTCGCCATGAGCCGAAGGAGGGGCGTCGCGCCGGTGAACGGCCGGCGAGGAACGCGTAGGCGCTCACGGCCGCTCAGTGTTTCGGCGAGGACGTGCGTGAGTGCGTCCAGAACGAGCTCGGCGAGGCGTCCGTCCAGCTCGACCGGCGCCGAGACGTCCCGCGCCGTCGCCGTCGTCGATCGCGGCCGCCATGCGGTCTCGTCGAGCGGATCGAAGAACGATGCCCGATCGGGCGGAAGCTCGGTCAGCGCGCCGGTGCGGCTCACGGCGACGGGCAGGCCCGACGCGACCGCCTCGTACGCCGGCAGGCCGAATCCCTCCTCGAGCGAGGGGAGGACGAGCGCGCGGCTTGTCGCAAGCAGCCGGTCGAGCTCCTCTTCGGAGCACTCGCCCCGCACCTCGACCCCGTGCCCCGCGCGCGCGAAGGCGAGCGACCTCGTCCGTTCCGCCGCCGACGAGGAGAAGCGTGCCGCCCGCGCGGGCGAACCGGGCCGTCGGGAACACGCGCACGAGCCGGTCGAGGTTCTTGTGCGGCGCGAAGCGGCCGACGTAGAGCAGCCGGTCCTCCTGACCGAGCGTGGCGCGCAGCCCGGCGATGCGCCGGGCCCGCTCCCGGTCCTGCGGGAGGGTCATGCACCGAGACGCGATCCGGCGCAACGCCGAGGTCCTCGACGATCCGCCGTCCGGGAGATCTCCGAGACGGTGAGCACGTGGGTCGAGAGCAGCGGCCGTCGGTGGAAGAACGCTGCGCTTCGCGAGCCGGCATGCCGGGCTGCCGCCGTGTCGCAGCGGGATCGTGTCGTGGATCACCGTGACCGAGCGCCCGGGTCGCAGCGGCCGGATCTGGTGCAGGTAGACGATGACGTCGCCGTGCGGGATGCGGAAGAGCTCGCGCTGGCCGCTGAGCCGAAGCGGGTTGCCCCCCGCCGCCACGGTCGCGCCGGGCCAGGCGAACGGCGCCAGCGCGATCGCCGTCGCCCCACAGCGTCCAGTCCCCCGGAGGCGGCGAGGCCTGGAGCTCGCGCAGGAGCAGTTCGGTGACGCGGCCCGCGCCGCCCGAGTCCGAGCCAGCGGCAGTCGAGGACGATCCCTCACGGCTCGAGCGCCGGGCCGGATCCAGCGACGCTCGGGACCGGCGGCTCGCTTGGGGCCCGCCCCGCCGCGCAGTCCGGTCCGACCCCCGAGACGAAGCTGCCGGCGACCCCCGGGATCGAGCGGAGCTGCCGGCGCTCGAGCGGCGCAGCGACCATCCCCGCCAGCCGGATCGGCGCCGCGACGACGATCGACCGGGCCCGCGTGCTTGCCGATGAAGATCCCGCCGCCCTTGGCGTGCAGGCGGTCGGCGATGATCAAACGTGCGCCGGCACCGTCGTTGATCGTCTGGCCGCCCTTGTGGAAGACGACGCTCGCGCCCGCGACCGCAAGCTCCCAGCCGTGCTACCAGGGCGCGCTGGCACAGATCGACGTCTTCCATGTAGATGAAGAAGCTCTCGTCGAAGAGACCGACGTCCTCCACGAATTGCCGGGAGAGGTACATGCTCGCCCCGGTGATGTACGCAAGCTCGCCGGCGGCGACGGGCCCGGTCACGTCCGTCGTGATGCCGAGGATCGCGCTGTACGTGCCGCCGCCCCAGGCCTGCGACCTCCGCCGGGTCATCGAAGCGGTAGACCACCGAGCCGACGATGCCGGCGCAGGGGTTCGCAATCGAGGCTTCGACGAGCGCGGTGAGCGCGCCCGGCTCCGCGACCGCGTTGTTGTTGAAGAGCCAGATCGCGTCCGCGCCTTGCTCGAGCGCGTGGCGGATGCCGACGTTCGAGCCTCCGCCGAAGCCGAGGTTCACGCCGGTCTCGAGCACGTCGACGTCCGGGAAGGTCTGGCGAACGAGCGTCGGCGGAGTCGTCGGTCGACCCGTTGTCGACGACCACGGTTCGGTGTCGCGGGTAGTCGAGCGCGGCGAGCGAGCGAGGCACGCCGCCGTGTCGGGATACCGGCTCCGGTTGATGGTATGAGAACGACGACGTACACGAGCGGATCCGAGACCGGCGGAGCGGACGGGGCGACACGGGGCCCGGACGAGCGGCGGTACGCGCGCCAGAAGGCGAAGGTCAGCACGACGGCGCCGTGAGGATCATGCCCGACGACAGCGCCGTTCACGCCCCATCGCGCACGAGCGGCCAGGCCGACCGCGACCCCGACGAGCGCGGCCCAGAGGTTCCCGGTGAAGAGCGGCCTGGTGAGACGCCGCGCGCTGAGCGCCGACGACAGGACGAAGGCGGCGTGGATGACGACGTAGTAGACGGCGAAGAGGCGGACCGCGTCCACGTAGCCGACGTACGGGGCGCCGTAGAGCGCCTTGAGGATCGGTCGGCGAAGACGGCGACCAGCGCGCAGTAGGCGAACACGAACGGGACGGTCGCGAGGTAGGCGAGGCGAGAGCCGGGCGATCCGATCGACTCGCCGTCCGTTCGCGGGCCGCGGCCAGCCGGATCGGCAGGACGGTGACGATGAAGAGGAGGAATGCGTTCAGCGGCCCGAGCACCGTCTGCGACGCCTTCAGGCCCGCGGTTGCGCTCGCGTTGACGATCGACGGCGGTGAGGTAGAAGAAGAGCTGGATCGAGAGCCACGAGGCCGCGATCGCCGCGCCGAGCCACTTGCCGAACGCCCAGTTCTCGCGCAGGAACGCGCGCTCGACCCGTCCGCGCAGGCTCTGCCGGATCGCCCAGCCGCCGATGAGGGCGGCGACGCTCGATGAGAGCGCGACCGCGTAGAGCGCGGCGGGGCCGGAGGCGCGGTCGGCCGCGACGAGGGCGAGGATGAGCGCGACCTGGCCGCCGTAGCCGACGATGTCGATCGCGAACGCCGTCCGCATGCGCGTTCTCCGTGTAGAGGATGCGGCGCGTGAACTCCTGGAGCTGCCAGGCGACGAGCGCCGGGACGAGAGCGAAGAGGAGGCCGACGTCCGGCCGCCCGCGGGAAGGCGCCGAGCGGCGACCGCAAGCGCCACGAGCGCGGCGGCCAGCCGAGAAGACGCCCCTGCCCCGCGGCGGTCGACAGCGTGTAATGCCGGTAGTCGTCTCCTGGCTGCCCTGGCCGAGGACGTTGTGCGGCTCGGTGACGAACGCCGGTCTGGAATCCGTTCACGAAGAGCAGCGCCGCGTACGCGAGCACGAACACGCCGAAGTGTGACGGCGTGAGCGCCCGCGCGAGGATGACGACGGTCGCGAAGTTGGTCGCCGAGATGAGCGCCTGGTCGGCGAGCGCCCAGGCGTTCTCGTGGAAGAGACGCGTGACCTTCCGGCCCCGGGGCTCGCTCGCCGCAGGGCCCGTCGCGGCGCGGGGCGGACTGGTGCTCACTACGCGCCCCAGGGTACGAAATCGCGCGGGCTCCCGCCGCGCCGTCCGAGGCCTCGTGCGGACGACTTACACTTTCCGAACGTGCCCGAGTCCCCTTCAATTCGTTCGGCGGAGGGTCGCGCGGCGTCGGAGGTCTGCGCCGCTTGTGGGTCCAGGACGACGCCCTCCCGCCACGGCGCGTTCACGTTCTCCGAGTGCTCCTCTTGCGGTTACGCGGTCCTCGTCGGGGAAGGGAGCGGCCGCACCGACTACTGGAGCGCGCTCGACGTCTCTCACGAGTACTGGACCGCCGCCCGCCGCACCTACTTCGACGGGGCGCTCGCGCTGCTCGCCGACCTCGCCCCCGGCCGCCGGCTGATCGACGTCGGCGGCGGTGTCGGGTTCTTCGCGGAGCGAGCGCTCGCGGCCGGATGGGACGCCTATTCGTTCGACATCTCCCCCACGGTCGCGGCGGCGGCCGCCGAGCGTCTCGGGCAGGCCCGCTCGCTGACCGAGCTCGGTGAGGCGGAGATCGCGAGCTTCGACGCGGCGTGCCTGTGGTGCGTCGCTTCAGAAGGCCCCCTTGCCGCTGACGACCGCCGAGAGCGTCAGCGCCATCAGGTGCAGGTCGCGCCGCAGCGAGAGGTTCTCGATGTACTCACGCTCGACCGCGAGCCGCTCGTCGAAGGTGAGCCGCCCGCGCCCGTAGACCTGCATCGGCCCGGTCAGGCCGGGCTTCACCATCAGGCGGAACCGCTGCTCGGGCGCGTAGCGCGCGACGAGCTCGACCTGCTCGGGGCGCGGGCCCGACGAGGCTCATGCTCCCGCGGACGACGTTGAAGAGCTGCGGCAGCTCGTCGAGGCTCCACCGGCGCAGCACCCGTCCCGACGCGGGTGACGCGGGGATCGTTCGGCAGCTTGAACATCGGGTCGCGCAGGCTGTCGAACGGGACGAGCTGCGGCAGCTTCGCCTCCGCGTCCACGTCCATCGTGCGGAACTTCCGCATCTTGAACGGACGCCCGTCCATCCCGGCCCGAAGCTGCGTGAAGATCGCGGGCCCGCGCGTCTCGATCCGGATCGCGACGGCGACGACGAGGAAGACCGGCAGGAAGAGGAGCAGCGCGACCGAGCCGACGACGAGGTCGAGCACGCGCTTCAGGAAGAGCGTCGAGCGCGAGACGTCCCAGGTCGTGTACTCGACGACCGAGAGGTCGGCGACGTGGTTCGAGGCGGACGGCCGTGCCGAACATCCCGCGCGCGGGCGGCACGACGCTCAGCTTGATCCGCTCGTCGCGGCAGAACTCGAGCAGGTCGGCGAGCAGCGCCTCGTCGATCGACTGCGACGCGACGATGATCCGGTCGACGTCGAGGCCCGGGCGTCGGATCGAGCTCGTCCACCTGGTCGACGACCTCCACGTGGATGTCGGGGAAGAGCTCGAGCTTGCGCCGGGTCGCGTCCGCGAGCGGCCCCGTCCCGACGATGAGCGTCCGCTCGCGCGGGACGATCCGCCGCCAGAGCCAGCGCGAGAGGCCGCGCAGCCCGACGGCGAAGACGACCGCGAGCGCCCCAGCTCCGCAGCGCGGCCGGGATGCCCAGCGAGCCGGCCGGGGTGAGCGTCAGGAAGAACGTCATCGCCGCCGTCGCGGTGAGCGTCCAGGCGAAGATCGCCGGGCAGCTCGTCCACGGTCAGGTGGCGGAGCGAGCGCTGGTCGCGGTCGTACAGGCCGCTGAGCTTGGCGAGCAGGATCCACACGGGCGCGAAGACGGCGGCCCAGAGCGCGTCGACGAGCGTGCCGCCGGGGAAGAGCGCGAGCGAGCCGGCGACGACGAGCGCGGTGGCGATGTCGGCGATCGCGAGCATCCGGCGAAGCAGGGAGTCGCGCCAGGGATTGATCGCCGCGGTCGAGGGCGAAGCCGCGCGGGGGCCGCTTCGGATCGCGCCGGGGGCCGCTCCCCAGGGGGTTCTGCTCGATCGTGGTGCGCGGCTCCATCGTTTCACTCATGCCGGGCTCCTTCGCACCTGATTGCGCCGAACGCCGAGGATAGTGGACTGTTTCGCATTTGGCCCGGGGCTTCACGGAACGTTTGCGAACAGCGGGGAGCGGGGGTTCAGGGCGGCTGGCGCGCGACAGGCTCTCGCGCGCCGCCGCGATGTCGCCCGAGTTCGTCTCGATCCGCGCGCGGACGAGCCAGAGGCGCCAGTCGAGCGGGTCGCGCTCGATCGCGTCCTCGATCGCCGCGTGGGCGCTCCGGGAGGTCGTCGATCGCCTCGCGGACGAGCGCCAGCTGGAGGTAGGGGGAGGCCGCCCAGGGCTGGAGCCGCCGCGCGTCCTCCGCGTTCCCGAGCGCCCGCTCCGCGTTCCCGGCGCGCACCGCCTTCTGGCTCGCGGAGATCTTCACGTGCGTGAGCAGCGGGATCGCCTGGGCGATGATCAGCGTCCAGACGACGAGGACGGCCGCGACGCCGACCGCGAACCGCCTGCGCGTCGTGCGAGGAAGCTCGGCGACGGACTTCGGTCCGTCCTGCGCGGTCGCCGGCCCGGTGAGCAGGCCGAGCAGGAGCACGCCGACGATCGCGACCGCGGTCAGCTCCCAGATCCAGTCGATGCCGACGGCGACGAGCCACGCGACGAAGCCGGCCAGGAGCGCCGCGATGAGCACGCGCTCGCTCCCCTCGCTGCGGCGCACCCGGCACACACCCGCGACGAGCCCGGTCACGAGCGCGCCGAGCAGGCAGCACGAAAGCCGACCACGCCGAGCTCGCCGAGCGTCTCGACGTACAGCGAGTGCGCGTCGCGCACGAAGTACGAGAAGGATCCGTTCTGCGCCCACCAGGCCTCGTACGACCCGGCGCCGCGCCCCTGCACGGGCTTCGTCTCCCACTCGTCGAGCGCCGCTTCCCAAAACTGGCAGCGGCCGCTTCCGCTCCCGCTCAGGAGATGGGCGCGGACGAAGTCGTTCTCCTCGCCGGTCGCAGCCTCCGTGCCCGGCATGCGGCAGAACGTCTCGACGCGGGCGACGGGATGCGAGGTCGACGACGGCGCCGAGAGGACGAGGGCGACGAAGCCGGCGGCGATCCAGGTCACCTTCTCGGGCACCGCGATTCCGCCGAGGAAGCGCACGCCGAGCGCCCAGACGGCGCCGGTGCAGATGCAGACGAGCACGAGGAGCAGCGCAGCGCTTCTGGCCCTGGCCGATCGCGTCGGGGACGAAGGGTCGTTCACGAGCTCGTCGCGCGCGAGCAGAACGCCGATCGCGCGCCGCCGAGCCGGCGAAGACGAGCACGGTCGCGAGGCCCGCCTGCAGCCTTCGCGGCGTCAGGATCCAGAAGCCGAGGATCCCCGCGAACGCCGTCGCGAATCCGCCGCGCGAGGAGGTGAGGTAGAGCATCGCGGTGAGCGCCGGGACGACACCGACGGCGAGGGCGCGCGCGAGCACGCGCTCGGCGTCCGTGGCCGTTCGAAGGAGGAGCGGGAACGCGAGCGCGACGAAGATGGCGAGGCCGTTCCAGTACTCCACGGGCCAGCTGAGCCGTGCGAAGGCGCTCGGCAGGAAGTCGGGAATCTGCCCCGCCGGGAGCCAGTCCGGAAAGAGGCGGCTCGCGAGCGCGAGCAGCCCGATCGCGACGATCCCGAGCGTCAGCCCGTCCGCCCAGCGGCGCGCGTTCCCGCGGGTTCCGGCGAGCACCGCGACGGCGAACACGCCGAGGAAGAGCGCGACCCGGTTCGCCTCCGTGAAGGCCCGCTCGGCGCTCGAGGCCCAGGCCATCGACGCCGCGGTGAACAGCGGCCAGAGCGGCGAGAAAGCCCTCCGGCGACGTAGGCGGCGCGCCCCGGCCGGGCGAGCGGCCACAGGCCGAGGACGAGCGTCATGAGGATCGTCCACCAGACGACGATCGCGAGCGTCGCGCGGCTCTCGAGCCCGTAGGAACCGCCGTCGAAGGCGATCCAGAAGACGGCGAGCGCGACCGCGGCCGTGAGCGACCGCCCCCAGCCCCGCCGATTTGACACGTTCTACGGCTGTCGCAACCATGGCTCGGAGTGGGGGTCGATGTGCACAGAAGGAATGGAATCGGCGGGCGGCGTCGCCTGGCCGCCGTGGCCGCCGTCTTCGGCGCCACCCTACTCGCTTGCTCTGGCGCATACGCGCAGACCTCGGGCGGCGTCGACCAGTACGTCGAGGACGTCCCGAGCGCGGGCGGCACGACGCATCCCGGCAAGGGAAAGCCGAAGAAGGACACGATCAAGCCGTCGGTCGAGACGCAGATCGAAGAGCAGGGCGGCTCGGACGCGCCGGTGCTCACCGAGGTCGCGACGTCGTCCGACTACGGCGCCGGCCCGAAGCTAGCCGGCCGCGCCGAAGCCCGACCGTGCGCGACGGCGAGATCTCGAACGCCGATCCCGAGGCCGACGTGTCGAGCACGGCGCGATCGCCGCCTCGGCCGTGAGCGCGGTGCGGGCGCCGAGACGGCGCGCCTCGCCGGCTTCCTGATCGTCCTCTTCGGCATCTCGGTCGCGACGCTCACCGCCGCGGTCCTGCGCCAGCGCCGCGCGCCGCGTAGCACGAGCGACGAGCGGAGAAGGAGGGATTCGAACCCTCGAGGGAGGAGCTTGTGCCCCCCTAACGCCTTAGCAGGGCGCCGCCTTCAGCCACTCGGCCACTTCTCCGTGCCGGGCCATGGTACCCAACGGTTCCGGCTCCTTCAGTGACGAAGCCCGCCTCGCGCGAGCCATGGGGAGCCGCGTTTGCCGAGTCGGGCGTCGTCGTGCCGGGGGATATATGAGGGGAGCCGGCACCCACCATCATGGAGTGCGTATCGGATCGCACCACCCTCCGATGGGTGACTCGGTAGCCTCGCGGGCGTGCGCATCGGCAGACGGGACGTCACGCTGACGAACCAGGACAAGGTGTTCTTTCCCGCGCTCGGGCGCGACGAAGGGCGATCTCGTCTCCTACTACGTCGATCTCGCGCCGCACGTGCTCAACCACGTCGAGCGCCGGCCGATGCAGATGAAGCGCTATCCGAACGGGGTCGACGAGCGAGTTCTTCTACCAAAAGCGCGTTCCGGTTCCACCATCCGGACTGGCTCGAGACGGTGCACATCGTCTTCCCCGGCAGCGGGCGCACGGCCGACTTCCCCGTGGTCACGGACGCGGCCGGGCTCGCCTGGATCGTCGAACCTCGGCTGCATCGAGCTGCACACGTGGCACTCGCGCGTGGACGACGTCGAGCGGCCCGACTACCTGCTGATCGACCTCGACCCGAGCGAGGGGAACCCGTGGAAGCTCGTGCCGACGATCGCGCTCGTCGTCCACGAGGTGATGGACGAGCTCGGCCTCGCGAGCTTCCCGAAGACGTCCGGCGCGACCGGCCTGCACATCCTCGCGCCGATCAAGCGCGAGCTGCGCTTCCCCGAGGTGCGCCGCTTCGCGAAGGCGCTGGCCCAGGAGGTCGAGCGGCGCATCGACGACCAGGACGTGGCGACGACGACGTGGAAGGTGGCCGACCGACGCGGCGTCTTCGTCGACTACGGCCAGAACTCCCGCGACCGGACGATCGCCTCGGCCTACTCGATCCGTCCCACCCCGGACGCCCGCGCCTCGGCGCCGCTCGACTGGGACGAGGTGGCCGACGTCGATCCCGAGGCGTTCACGCTCCAGACGATGCGCGACCGCGTCGCCGAGGTCGGCGACCTCACGAAGGGCATGTGGAAGCGCAAGGCGAGCCTCGTCCCGCGCTTCGCCGATCTCGAGCTCGAGCCGCCGGCGGGCGATTGAATCGACCGACACAAGGTGCCATTCTTCGGGCGAGAGGAGCCGCTTCTTCCTGCCGCGCGGAATCGTCGCTGCCGCGTTCGCTGCGCCTGCGTACGCGGGAACGATGTCGCGGGACCCGAACTCGCCCTGCTGTTCGGCGCTCTCACGGTGCGCTACACCGCAGCGGCCGGGGAGACGAACAACGTGACGTTCACGCGCCTCCGGCTCCGCACAGTCCAGGTCGAGGACGTCGTCCCGATCACGGTCGCCGCCGGGATCACCGACTGCGGGAACCTCACGGCGACGAAGGTTCAATGCGACAACATCAAGTTCCAGGGCTGGAACGTCTTCATCAACCTCGGGGACGGGAACGACTCGTCCTCAGCGGCAGGTGCGTTTGCCGCCTACAGCGTCGACGGCGGACCGGGAACGACACGCTGTCGGGCGGGGACGGCGACGACGTGCTCATCGGCGAGGACGGCGGGGACACGCTCGACGGCGGCGCCGGCAACGACATCCTCGAACGGCGGGCCCGGCAACGACACGCTGACAGGGAACGATCGGCAACGACACGCTCGAGGGCGGCGCGGAGCTACGACTCCTACGACGGCGGCGACGGCAACGACCTGCCTGAAGAACAGCTACGGCAGCGACGACCTGAACGGGAACGCCGGCATCGACACGGTGGACTACTCCGGATCGGCGCGTCGTACGATCCGGGCTGCATGACTCCTGGCGCCCGATTGTCCCGATCGGCGTGGACGGTCACGATCGACAACGTCGCGAACGACGGGAACTACGACCTCGACATGCGACGGCGTCGGCTCTCAGCCCGAGGACAACGTCCACGACGACGTCGAGGTCATGGTCGGGAGCCTGCGCACCCGGACACGCTGAACGGCGGGGCGGGGCTGCTCGATCACGACGTTCACCGGCGCCGGGCGGCAACGACACGATCGACGGCGGCGCGGGGACGGATCTCTTCCGCGAGAGCGGCGGCGCGATCTCGTTCGACATCTCGATGACGCTCACGAACGGAGCGCTGACGCGGTACTACGGAACCGACACGTTCACTGGCGATCGAGAACGTCGAGCTGAACGGCGGCGCCCGGAACGACACGATCGACGCGTCGGGGTATCTCCGGCCCGGTCACGCCTTCGCGGCGGCGTGGGCGTCTCCGGCGGGGACGGGAACGACCGGCTGATCGGCGGCAGCAACAACGACACGCTGATCGGCGGCGACGCGTGCTGCTTGTACCAGGACAACGACACGCTCATCGGGGGCCCGGGCGACGACACGCTCAACCTCGGCTCCGACTTCGGCTTCGACATCGTCGAAGAGTCGGGCGACGTCAACTTCACGCTCACGAACACGCAGCTCACCGGTCGCGGCACGGACACCTTCGTGGGGACCGCGAACGGCGTCATCCTCACCGGCGGCGCGCGGCAACAACGCCTTGAACGCGAGCGCGTTCACGAGCGGCCCGGTGACGCTCGACGGCGGCGCGCGGGATCGACGTCGCTCCAGGGCGGCTCGCAGGCGGACATCGCTCACCGGCGGCGCGGGGAACGACACGCTCGACGGCGGCGGGAGCGCGACGCGATCGGCTGCGTCGAGACGGCGGACGCGAACATGACTCTCTCGGACGGCGTCGCTCGTCGGGTCCGGCACCGGCACGCGACACGATCGACGAACGTCGAGCTGGCGACGCTGAACGGCGGGAGACGGTCGCGAACGTCCTGAACGCGACCGGGTTCAGCGGATCCGGTCGACGCTGAACGGCGCAGGCAGGCGACGACACGCTCACGGGCGGCACGCGCCGGCGACACGTTGAACGGCGACGTAACGCGGGCGGACACCGCTGAACGGCGGAGCGTCGGCGCGGACGCGCTGAACGGCGGCGACGGCGACGACGTCGCTCGACGGCGGCGCCGACGCGGTGAACGACGTCCTTCACGGCGACGCTGGCTCGAACCGCGTCGTCGGGACCGGGGATACGAACTGGACGCTGACGAACACGAGCCTGATCGGGCACGGGACCGACGCGCTCTTCGAGATTCAGCTTGTCACGCTGACCGGCGGAGCCGGCGACAACGCGCTGAACGCCGCCGCGTTCACGCTCGGCCCGGTGATCCTGAACGGCGGCGCGGGCGCGGACACGCTGCTCGGGGGTTCCGGCGGCGACACGCTGACCGGTGGCCCCGGAGTCGACACCTTCGATGCGGCGCCGGCGCCGACACGGTTCAGGCTCGGGATGGGACGAACGAGAGCTCGATCGTGTGTGGCACCGAGGTCGATACGGCGGTCGTGGACACCGGCGACACGCCGAACGCCGACTGCGACATCGCGCAGCTCCCGGACACGACGGCGCCGAACACGAAGTTCAAGAAGACGCCCAAGGCGACCACGAAGTCGCGCAAGGCGACGTTCGGCTTTGCGTCCACGGAGCCCGGCTCGAAGTTCCAGTGCAAGCTCGACCGCAAGGCGTGGACGTCCTGCAAGGCGCCGAAGACCTACAGGAACCTGAAGAAGGGCAAGCACACGTTCCAGGTCCGCGCGATCGACAAGGCCGGGAACCGCGACAAGACGCCGGCCAAGAAGGTCTGGCGGATTACCTAGCGAGCAGGTCGGCGACCGTCGGGTCGCCCTTCTTCGGCTTCTGGGCGACCTGGGCGACCGTGCACTGGTCCGGATCCTTGTCGTCGCGGAAGCGGAGGAGCTTCGTGCCGTGGCGGAAGCGCGCTTCTGCCACTTGTCGTAGCGCACCTCGACGACCAGACTCGGACTCGACCGGCGACCACTCGAGCGACGACGTTCGGGCGCCAGCGGCTCGGCTCGCCGCGCGGCTTGCGCTCCGGGTTCGGGCCCGAGCAGCGGCCCGAGGCGGCGGTCGATCTCCTCGCGGTTCCCTCCGGCCGCCGCGGTTCCGACGGGCCGCAGCTGGTCGCCGTCGTAGAGCCCGAGCATGAGGCTCGCGATGCCCTCGGTCTTCTCCGCCCAGGTGACGCCGATGACGACGGCGTCGGCGGTCTGCTCGCGCTTCACCTTCATGACCGCCTCGCGCGACCCGGGCTTGTAGGCGACGCCGAGCCGCTTCGCGATCACGCCGTCGAACCCCGCGGGCTCGAGGCGGTCGACCCAGCGCTGCGCCTCCTTCAGGTCGCGCGTCGCCGGCGAGAGCTCGAACGGCAGCGTCTCGAGCAGCTTGCGCCGCTCCTCGAGCGGCCGCTCGTGCACCTCTGCGCCGTCCCACAGGAGCACGTCGAAGACGACGAACTGCGCCGGGATCTCCCCGGAGAGCTTCGTCACGCGGCTCTCGGCCGGGTGCAGGCGCATCTGGAGCGCGTCGAAGTCGAGCCGTCCTTCGCGCACGACGACGACCTCGCCGTCGAGCGCGGAGCGCGGCGGCAGCTTCTCGCCGAGCGCGGCCAGCTCGGGGAAGTAGCGGAGGAGCGGCCGGCCGTTGCGGCTCCACAGGGCCGACGTCGCCGCGCAGGTTTTCGAGGACGCCGCGGAAGCCGTCCCACTTCGGCTCGTACTGCCAGCCGTCGCCCTCGGGAAGCGTCCGCACGAGCTCCGCCTCCATGGGCGGATAGGGAAGCCCTCGCGGCGGCTCGGCCATTGCCGCACACTATCGCCGTGACCAAGCTCGACGGTGTCTGGCGGGTGGAGCGCGAGAGCGGCCTGCTGCCGAGCGCCGGCGTGTCGAAGCGGATCTTCGGCGACGGCGGCTGGACGCTCGTCGCCGAGGTCCCGGTTGCGCACTTCCGCGTTCGCCGCGAGGGCCGCACCCGCGCGGTGCTCGACTACATCGCGCTTCCCGTGCGCGACGAGCTCGAGGCGCGAGGCGACGGCTGGGCCGGGCGCGGGCTCGTTCTCGGGCGTGAGGTCTGCCGCTTCAGGCTCGTGCGCGAACCGGAGTAACCGGTCGCGCGCCTCGTCCGTCTAACGGGCAACGATGCGTCGAGTTGCGATCACGGGAGTCGGGGCGATCACGCCCGTCGGCAACGACGCGAAGACGACCTGGGACGCGCTCCTCGCAGGGAAAAGCGGGGTCGACACGATCGCGGGGTTCGACCCGAGCGACTTCCCCGTGCGCATCGCCGGCGAGGTCAAGGGCTTCGAGCCGACCGACCTGATCCCGCACCGCCAGGTGCGGCAGGTGGACAAGTCGATCCTCTACGCGCTCTCGGCGGCCAAGGAGGCGCTCGAGGATTCCGGGCTCAAGGACTTCGCGCCGGACCGCGTCGGCGTCGTGGTCGGCTGCTGCATCGGCGGGATCAACCAGACGCTCGACCAGATCGAGGTGCTCAAGGAACGCGGGTGGAGCCGGATGTCGCCGTTCTTCCTCGCGAACTTCCTCCCGGACTCGCCGACCGGCTACATCGCGATCGAGCTCGGGCTCAAGGGCCCGAACTGCGCGGTCAACTCGGCGTGCGCGTCCGGCTCGCACTCGATCGCCGAGGGCGCGCACCTGATCCGCTCCGGCCAGGCCGACGCCGTCCTCGCCGGCGGCACCGAGGGCGCGATCAACCCGCTCGTCCTGGGCGGCTTCTGCGCCATGCGCGGGCTCGCGGTGAACAACGAGGAGCCGGCGCGGGCATCACGGCCCTTCGACCTCGAACCGCAACGGCTTCGTCATTGCCGAGGGCGCCGCGATTCTCTGCCTCGAGGAAATGGAGCAGGCGCAGGGGCGCGGCGCGACCATCTACGCCGAGGTCGTCGGCGCGGGCTCCTCGAACGACGCCTACAACATGATCACGCCCGATCCCGAGGCCGAGGGCGTCGCCGCGATGATGAGCCGCGCGATCGACTCGGCCGGGATCAAGCCCGAGGACGTGGACTACCTGAATGCGCACGGCACGGGCACGCCGCTCGGCGACTTCGCCGAGACGAAGGCGATCAAGCGCGTGTTCGGCGAGCACGCCTACAAGCTCCCGATCTCCTCGACGAAGTCGATGGTCGGGCACCTGTTCGGCGGGGCGGGAGCCCTCGAGGCGATGGTTTGCGTCCTCGGGATCCACCACGGGATCGCCCCGCCGACGATCAACCTGGACGACCCGGATCCCGACTGCGATCTCGACTACATCCCGCACGAGGCGCGCTCACTCGACATCCGCTACGCGCTCTCGAACGCGATGGGCCTCGGCGGCCACAACGCCTGCGTTCTGCTGGGCCGCGCCGTGAAGCGCCAGGTCTGGATTCTGCAAATCCTTGGCGGTTCCCCGGGAGCGGCCGGATCTTCGTGTCACACTGATTCGTAGTGCGGAAGTCCCTCGTTGCCGCGGTCCTGGCCGCGTTTGCCGTCCTGACCGCGCTCGCGGGTGCGAGCACGCAGGGCGCCGCGCCGCTTGCCCCGGCGACGGCCGACCGGCCCGCCGGCCCGGAGTTCGTGCCGGGCGAGGTGATCGTCCGCTTCCGCGACGGCGTGACGCGCGCGGAGCAGTCGCGCACGGTGCGCAGCCAGGGCGGGCGCATCGACCGCAGCCTCGCGCTCGCCGGCACGAAGGTGGTCGAGCTCGCCGAAGGGCGAGAGCGTCGAGGCGGCCGCCGCCGACCTCGAGGACGATCCGGACGTCCTCTCGGCCGAGCCGAACTACATCCGCCACGCGAGCGCGGTTCCCGACGACACGGACTACGCGCAGCTTTGGGCGCTGCCGAAGATCGGCGCGCCCGCAGCCTGGGACACGACCACGGGCAGCCCGAGCGTGATCGTCGCCGTCCTCGACACGGGCGTCGCCTACGACCACCCCGACCTGGTGGCCGAACATCTGGACGAACGACGACGATCCCGACGTCGACGGCGTCGACGACGACGGAAACGGCAAGGTCGACGACACGCACGGCTGGGACTTCATCCAGAACGACAACGCGCCGCTCGACTTCTTCGGGCACGGCACGCACGTCGCCGGGACGATCGGCGCCAAGGGGAACAACACGCTCGGCGTCACGGGCGTCAACTGGAACGTCTCGCTCATGCCGGTCCGCGCCGGCGACGCCTACGGGAACTTCCCGGTGGACATCGCCGCCGACGCGATCCTCTACGCCTGCCAGAACGGCGCGCGCGTCGTGAACGGCAGCTACGGCGGCAGCTTCAGCTCGGATACGGAGGAGGCGGCGATCAACTCCGCCTGCCTGCGCGAACACGCTCTTCGTCTTCGCGGCCGGGAACATGGATTCGAACAACGACTTCGACCCGACGTTCCCGTGCTCGTATCCGAGCCCGCGGATCGTCTGCGTCGGCGCCTCGACGGCCGCCGACGCCCGCGCCGGCTACTCGAACTTCGGTGCCGGGTCGGTCGACCTGTACGCGCCCGGCGGGGCCGGCGGCAGCGGGAACGAGATCCTGAGCACGATGCCGGCCTACACGCAGCTCGTCACGACCGACGACTTCGACGCGACCACCTGGGCCAATCGCTGGGAGGCGTACGACCCGGCGCCGGCCCCGCCGCCAGCTCCGCTGCCGGCCTGGTCCCGCGATGCGACCCTGGGCTCGCTCAACGGGGACAGCCTCGCCGACTCGCCGGGCGCTGCCGTACACGGCCGAACTCGAACGCGTCGATCCGCAACACGACGGCGTACGACTTCACCGACAAGTCCGGCTGCATCGCCGTCTACCAGCTCAGGCTCGACACCGAGGTGGGGGTATCGGCCGGGACGACCGACTGGTTCCGCGTCAGGACCGGAACGGCGGCGGACAACATCGAACAGATCGTCGACGAGTGGTCGGAGGCAAACGGCGCGTTCGACGGCTGGTTCACCGACCTGTCCTCTCTCGACGGGCAGCTGAACGGCTACGTGCGCTTCTCGCTCGACGCCGACGCGGACCCGAACGTCGGCGAGGGCGTCAACATCGACGAGCTCCAGGTCGGCTGCCTGGACGCCGGGCGTGCGAGGAGTACGAGAAGATGATCGGCACCTCGATGGCCGCGCCGCACGTCTCGGGCGTCGCGGCGCTCGTCATCGCGGCGCATCCCACCTGGAGCACGGCGCGGGTGAAGGCGGCGATCCTGAACACGGTCGACCGCAAGCCGGCGTTCGCCACCGTCGGCTCGCGCGGCCGGCTGAACGCGGCCCGCGCGCTCGCGTACACGGCGCCGAACACGGTGTTCAAGGGCGGGCCGGCAGCGAGGACGAAGAAGCGCACGGCGACGTTCAAGTTCGCCTCGAACGGCTTCAAGTCGCATTTCCAGTGCAAGCTCGGCAAGGGCGCCTGGAAGGCGTGCGCGTCGCCGAAGACCTACAAGAACCTGAAGAAGGGCGGCCACACGTTCCGCGTCCGCGCGATCGACCAGGCCGGGAACATCGACCCCAGTCCGATCGTGCGTTCTTGGCGAATCACGCGATGAACCTTGAGGATTTGCCCACAAATCGGGTGCTAGAGTCCGGCTCAAGGAGGTCACGCCCGATGCGCAGGCTCACCGCTCTTCTCGCAGCTTCGGCCCTTTCTCTCGGCGTCCTCGTCGGTGTCGCCGGTGCCGGCGGCGCACCGAACACCCAGCTGCACTACTCGATCACGCACAAGAAGACGCAGTACTTCCACGTCGCCTCGACGAAGATCACGGGCACGGCCAAGTGCAAGCTGGACAAGAAGGCCTGGTACACGTGCGGCCTCGGCGGCGAGACGCTGAAGAACCTGAAGAAGGGCTCGCACACCTTCCGCGCGAAGGCGATCTACAAGGCGTGGCGGATCCGACGCCGGCCAAGAAGACCTGGAAGGTCAACTAGACCGCTTCGACCAGCTCCGCGGTCAGCTCGTCCGGCAGAGCCGATGACCGCGTGCGCGCTGCGGCGAGAGCGTCGTCGCCGGGCGGGATACTGCTGGTTCGGGATCGCGATCACGCGCATGCCCGCGCGCGAGGCGCTCAGGATGCCGCTCCGCGAGTCCTCCACGGCCGCGCACGCCGCCGGTTCGACGCCGAGAAGCCGGGCCGCCTCGAGGTAGACGTCCGGTTCCGGCTTCCCGTGCGCGACCTCCTCTGACGAGACGGTCGCCGGCGAAGCACGGCGCGAGGCCGGACAGCTCGAGGACGAGGTCGATCAACGGGCGGTTCGACGAGGACGCGAGCGCGAGCGGCCAGCGCTCCGCAAGGCGGCGCACCGCCTCCGGCGCGCCCGGGATGAGCGGCAGCTCGTCGCGGTAGAGCGCCTCGAGCCGGCGGACGACCTCGGCGGAGATCTCCTCGCGGCGATTCCTCGAGCCCGACGATCTCGTGCATGTAGCGCGACCACTCGATCGAGCTCATCCCCATGATGTCCCGCTGCGCGTCGACCGGGCCACGGTCGGCCACGCTTCGGCGCGAGCTGCTCGCGCGCCTCGTCCCAGACGTGCTCGGAGTCGACGATGACGCCGTCGAGATCGAAGACGACGGCCGCGATCAGCGGCGTCGGCGCAGCGAGAGCGAGCTGACGGACGCTTCGTCGCGGCCGTTCGCGTCGCCCGAGCCGGCGAGGAGATCCTGGAGCGTCGACGAGATGTCGCGGAGGTCGTCGAGCGCCCGCTTGCGGCGCTCCTCGAGCGCGCGGGCCTCGTCCGAGAGCCCTTCCCGCGCGCGCCGGGCCTCGGCCTCGAGCTGGCCCGCCATCGCCTGCGCTGCCTCGCGCATCGCCCGCGCCTCGGCCTGGGCGCTCGCCAGCGTGTCGCGGGCGTCCCCCTCGGCCTCGCGGCGCTGTTGCTGCGCGTAGGAGTCGACCGCATGGCGCACGTCGTTCGCGTAGGAGTCCGCCTCCGCGCGCACGCGCTCGGCCTCGAGCTCGGCCTCGGCGCGGATCTGCTCCGCCGCCTGCTCCGCGGCCGCGAGCACGCCGGCGATCTGGCCGCCGAATTCCTCGTAGCCGGTCCGGCGCCGCACCTCTCCGATCCCTTCGGAGTCGAGGGCCGGATCGTCGGATAGGCCGAGGAGAGGAGTCTTGTTCGGTTGCACGGGGGCGCCGAGTCTAACCCATCGGAAGCCGCTTGGCAGCACCGCTCGCGCGGACGGGGTCGATAGGCTCACGGTTTCCATGGAGCCCCTCGCGAGCCGCCCGTGACCCTCGAAGAGCTCGCGATCACCGTCGCCGTCCTGGCCGCTCTGGGCCTGGTGGCGAACAAGTTCGGGCTCTCGGCCATCCCCGCGTACGTGCTCGGCGGCATTCTGCTCGGGCCGCACACGCCCGAGACGCTCACGCTCATCAATCCGTCCGAGGTGACCGAGTTCGTCGCCGAGCTCGGGCTCGTCTTCCTCCTCTTCTTCCTCGGTCTCGAGTTCAGCTTCGACCGCCTCATGCGGACGGGGAGGCACATCGGGCTCGGCGGCACGATCGACCTCGCGGTCAACGGGCTCATCGGGCTCGCGGTAGGCGTCGCCTTCTTCGGCTTCACGTTCGCGGCGTTCCTCGTCGCCGCCGCGGTCTACGTCTCGTCGAGCGCGGTCGCGGTCAAGGGCCTGACCGACTTCCGCCGCCTGGCGGACGACGAGACCGACGTCGTGCTCGGCGTGCTCCTGTTCGAGGACATCGCGGTCGCCTTCATGGTCGCGATCGCCGCGAGCGGCGGCGCGTCTCCCGGGGAGACGACCTGGCTCGTGGTCAAGGCGGTCGTGTTCATCGTCGGCTCGCTCGCCGCCTCGCGCTTCCTGCCGCGCCTGATCGACCGCGTGCTCGACCGCCTGCCGCTCGAGTTCTTCCTTCTGGCCGTCTTCGCGCTCGTCGTCGGACTGGCCGCGATCGCGAAGGCGATGGGCCTGTCCGAGGCGATCGGGGCGCTCATGGCCGGCGTGATCCTCGCCGAGACGGGCGCCCGCGCCGAGATCGAGGAGCGCTTCTTCTCCTTCCGCGACCTCTTCGCCGCGCTCTTCTTCTTCGTGTTCGGCCTGACCATCGACGCGAGCACGTTCTCGAGCGTCGGCTGGTTCGTCGCGCTCGCCGTCGTGCTCACGGTCTTCGGGAAGCTCGCGGCCGGCTACGCGGCAGGGCGCGTCGGCGGCTTCACGCCCCGGCAGAGCCTCAACGCGGGCTCCGCGCTCGTCGCCCACGGGGAGTTCACGATCATCCTGGCCCAGATCGGCGCCGCGAACGTGGCGCTCTCGCTCGACGACAGCGCGGATCTCGTCGCCTTCGCCGGCCTCTACGTGCTGATCACGGCCACCCTGGGCGTCGTCTTCATGAAGGAGTCCAAGCGCATCGGCCGTGCGCTCTTCCGCCCGCCTAGACTTGAAGGGAGTTCCGCATGACGACCGAGCTTCGAGAGACGCGACTTCCCGGCGTGGGCGTGAAGTACACGGCCCTGCCGGCGCACGGCGGCCGGCTCGCCGTGATCCTGCACAACGACGGGATGCGGGAGCTCTACTTCTTCCGCCACCTCGACGACGACGAGCCGACGGCGGTGATCCAGCTCGAAGACGACGAGGCGCGCCAGATCGGCGCGGTCATCGGCGGCGCCTACGAGCGGCCGAAGATCGTCGAGGACCTCGAGATGGCGATCGGCGAGCTCGCGATCGAGTGGGTCGCCGTGCCGGACACGAGCCCCGCGATCGGCAAGACGCTCGCCGAGTGCGGCTTCCGCGCCCGGACGGGGATCACGATCATCGCCATCCTCCGCGAACCCGAGCCGATCCCCGGCGCACAGCCCAGTGACGTGATCGAGAAGGGCGACACGCTCGTCACCGTCGGCCGGCTCGGCCAGTACGGGGAGTTTCGCCGGCTCCTCGCCGAAGGCACGTTCTAGTCGGTCTTGCCGAACTGTCCCTGGCGCCGGGCCACGCTGGACGGCGCGATCCAGCGTCCTCGGTTGCACCCGTATTCCCGATACGGGCGCGCCCTGCGTCCTTGCCTCGCACCGCCCAGCGCGCCCCGGCGGGCAGGCCCAGTTCGCCAAGCCCTCCAGCCCGTCCGGCCCGGGTTCTACCCTGCGCCGCGTGCAGGGAGACAGCTTGCAGCGGGCGGCAGCCGAGTTCGTCGGCGCGTTCACGCTGATCTTCGTCGGCGTCGGGGCGATCGCCGTCACCGGAGGCGCGGATCTCGTCGCGATCGCCTTCGCGCACGGGCTGGCGATCGGCGTCATGGTCTCGGCCCTCGGGCACATCTCGGGCGGGCACTTCAACCCGGCGGTGACGCTCGGGTTCTTGATCACGGGCCGGCTCTCGACGGCGCACGCGATCCTCTACTGGATCGCCCAGCTCGCCGGCGCCGTGGTCGCCGCGGCTGCGATCGCCTGGCTCGTGCCGAACGCGCTCACCGATCCGGTCTCGCTCGGCATCCCCGCCCTCGGCGACGGGGTCGGGGCGACGCAGGGCGCGGTCATCGAGGGGATCCTGACCTTCTTCCTCGTCTGGGTCGTCTTCGCCACGGCTGCCGACCCGCGCGGCACGTTCTCGTCGATCGCGGGCCTCGCGATCGGGTTCACGATCACGCTCGACATCCTGATGGGCGGGCCGCTCACCGGCGCCGCGATGAATCCGGCGCGCGCATTCGGGCCCGAGCTCGTCGACAACGACTGGACGAACGCCTGGGTCTGGTACGTCGGCCCGCTCGTCGGCGGAGCGGTCGCCGCGATCGCCTACCAGTGGCTGTACCTCGGGCGCGCGCAGGCCGCGAAGGCCTCCTAGAGCGCCCGCTCGAGCACGCTTCGCGCCTGCGCCAGTCCGGCCTGCGTGATCGTGTGCCCGACCGGATCCTCGCGGTAGGAGACGTCGAGCCCGGCCGCCTCGAGCCGGTCGCGGGCGTCGCGGCCGAACGCGGGATCGATGATCGGGTCGGCCGATCCGTGCGCGATCGAGACGGGGAGCCTCGCGCGCGAGCTCGAGATCGAGCGAGAAGCCTTCCACGGTCGGGATGAAGCCGCTGAAGGCGAGGATCGCTGCCGGTTTCGGCCGTCCCGCGCCGAGCCCGAGCGCGTACGACATCACCGCACCCTGGGAGAAGCCGGCCAGAACGAGCCTCTCCGGCGCCACGCCGGTTTCCACGAGCGCGCCGTCGAGCCAGTCGGACACGAGCGCGAACGTGGCCAGAAACGTTGCCGGCATCCGGGAAGCCGACCTCGCGCACGACGTACCAGTGCGCGCCGCCGGGTGGCATGGTCAGCGGCCCGCGCGGGAGAAACGCGGCCAGGCGCCGCTCCGGGTCGAGCGCGTCGGCGAGGGGCTCGAGGTCGTACTCGTCCGAGCCCCGTCCGTGCAGAAGGACGAGGACGCCCGCAGGCTCCCCGCGGGCGGGGCGCGTGCGCACGGTGAGCTCGGCCGTCATGCTGCTTTCGTTCCCGCGCCCAGGAGCTCCTTGAACGTGAGCGCGTTGAGCGGCGCCTGCGCGAGCCACTCGCGGCCCTCGTTCATCGCAGGGGTCGCCGGCGAGCGGCCGTTGTTGTTGAACACCGCGAACGCCTGCTCGGCGCCCTCGGCGATCTCCTGGAGCGGCGCGACCCATTCGGCCAGCTCTTCGTCGGAGTAGAGGTAGTCGAACCGCTGCGCGGCGCTCGTCCCGCGCACGTTCCAGGTGGCCGCGTTGCGCCCGTGGAAGCGCAGGTAGACGGTCGGGCTCGTGCGCGCGAGCACGGTGGGGACGAGGTTCTTCGCCTCCGTCTTGGGCGCGTCCACGATCACGTGCGCGGCGCCCAGCTCCTCGAGGAATGCGAGCGTCTCCGCCGTCTGGGCGCCCTCGAACCAGTCGCGGTGGCGAAACTCGACCAGCGCCTCGTCGCCGCGCAGCTGCTCCTTCGCCCACGTGAGGTACTCGTACGACGCGGGCTTCGGCACGACGTACGAGGGGAACTGGAGCAGGATCCCGCCGAGCTTCCCGGCCTCGCGGAACGGCTCGAGCGCCTCGTGGAAGCGGCGGAACACCTCCTCGCGCAGTTCCCGGCGCGGACGGTCGACCCGACCGCGGTCGTCGGTGGGCGCGCCTTCGCGCAGATCGGGTGGCAGCTGCTCGAGCCGCACGGGGTGGCGCGTCATCATCCCGAAGGCCTTTACATGGAACAGAAATCCCGGGCGGCGTGCGCTCGACCCACAGGCGCACCTGCTCGATCTCGGGCAGCCGGTAGTACGTCGCGTCCAGTTCGACCGTGTCGAAGCGCTCTGCGTAGAAGCGCAACCGCTCCTCGGCGGTGCGGATCCCCTTTGGATACCACCATTTGGAGAGCGATTCGTCCGCCCAGGAGCAGGTTCCGACGCGGATCGAGGCGGCCATTTTTCGATCCTAGCCCCCTATCCCTCGATCGAGTGATCTTTGGTTTGACCCCCATAAGGGGGACGTACCGGCAACCCCCGCGCCGTAGCGTTCCGCCTGCAACTCCGGGATGGGTTCTGCGGCCCGCCGAGAGAGACGGCGGAATTGGGAGGACGAATGCGGAAAGAGGTTGGTACGAAGGGCGAGAGCAGGTCGAGCGCCCTGTGGGGCAAGCGCTCCGGCTCGCGTGGCCATGCAGCCCGCTCGAGCATGGGTCGCGGCTTCGCATCTTTCCTCGTGCTGCTCGTCGCTGTCGCAGGCCCGCTGGCCTCGACGGGCACCAGCGCCGGCCAGAAGGACTACAAGGCGTACGTCACGCCGACGCTGCTCACCGCAGCCCAGTCCCATCCGAACAAGTCCTTCAAGGTCATCGTGCAGGGCGACGGCTCCACGTCGAGCGCGGGCGTCGGCAACTCGGTTGCCGCCGGCGTCGCTCAGTCGATGGGCCGCGGCCGCATGTACGCGGCGCTCTTCAGCAAGAACCGGATCTCGAACAAGTTCCGCTCGATCAACGGCGTCGCAGCGACGCTGACGGGTCGCCAGATCCTCAAGCTCGCGGATCGCGCGCACATCGTCGCGATCACCGCCGACGCCCCGGTCGAGCTCTCCGGGGCGGGCGCTACAGGAACCCGCAGCAGTGGCCTCGCGCGGCCGACGTCACGAGGTTCTGGCGCGAACGTCGATTACCTCAACATGCCGGCGATCGCGATCATCGACTCGGGCATCGACGCGAACCGCTCGCGACTTCGACTACGGGTCAGACCGTCAGGGCGCAGAAGGACATGACGGCCCTCCAGCCGAACTCGGCCGGCGACGGCCGCGGCCACGGAACGTTCGTCGCGGCCATCGCCGCCGGCGTCGGCCGCGGCATACGCGGGCGCCGCTCCCGGCGCGCCGATCGTCTCCATCGACGTGATGGACGACAAGGGCATGGCCATGACGAGCGACGTCATCGCCGCCGCCGACTGGATCCTCGCAGAACAAGACGCGCTACAACATCGGCGTCGCGAACTTCTCGCTGCACTCGGCGGTGCCGAACAGCTTCATGTACGACCCGCTCGTCGAAGGCGGTCGAGAGGCTCTGGTTCAGCGGCGTCGTCGTCGTGGCGGCAGCCGGCAACTACGGCGTGAACGGCGAGCAGTCGGGCGTCTACTACGCGCCGGGCAACGACCCGTTCGTCATCACGGTCGGCGCCATGGACATCGGCGCACTCCTGGACGACCGACGGACGACCAGGCGGCGCCGTGGTCGGCCTACGGCTACACGCTCGACGGCTTCGCGAAGCCCGAGATCAGCGCACCCGGCCGGTACATGGTCGGCCCGGTCCCGATGAACTCGACGCTCGTGAGCCGAGCGCCCCGAGCAGGTTCGCGGCTACGGCTACATGGAGCTTTCGGGCACGTCCTTCTCGGCGCCGGTGGTCTCCGGTATCGCCGCCTACCTCCTTGGCGCTGCATCCCGACTGGACGCCGGATCAGGTCAAGGGCGCGCTCATGCTCACGGCCTCGAACGCTCCGAACGCCCGTGCGCTCTCGGTCGGCGTCGGCGAGGTGAACGGCGACAAGGCGGCGAAGCTCACGGACACGCCTCCGAACCCGAACCTCGCGCTGCAGCAGTTCGTCGTGCGCGATCCGGCCGGCGGCTCGATCCCGGTCTTCGACGCGGCGAGCTGGGCGAACTACGCCTCGGCGAACGCCTCCTGGGCGAACGCCTCCTGGGCGAACGCCTCCTGGGCGAACGCTTCGTGGGCGAACGCCTCCTGGGCGAACGCTTCCTGGGCGAACGCCTCGTGGGCGAACGCCTCGTGGGCGAGCGCCTCCTGGGCGAGCGCCTCGTGGGCGAACGCCTCCTGGGCGGCAGCGTCCTGGGCGGCTGCGTCCTGGGCGAGCGCTTCGTGGGCGGACGGTGCCGAGACCGAGACGGGCGTCGGTGGGCTCTTCCTCACGGACGAGGAGATCGCCGCTCTCGGCGAATAGCTCGACAGAACTCCTCGCTCCCCTAGTCTCGAGCGTAGGTCACAGCCCGGGCGCCCGCCGGCTCAGCGGGCGCCCGGGCTAGAGTTTTTCCCGTGGGGGCGTATCGTCCGAAGGGGTCGATGAGAAAACTCGTGCTGATCGCCGCAGCCGCCGTAACGGCCGCGACAGGGCTCGCGCTCGCCGCGCCCGCAGACGCCGCCTACAAGGCGCGGATCTCGAAGGGCACGCTGAAGCTCACCGGGAACGCGAAGGGCGAGAAGCTCCAGCTGCGCCTCAAGCCCGGGAACAAGAACGTCCTCCAGGTCGACGTCGGGCTGAACGGCACGGCCGACTTCTCGCTCGACCGGAAGCGGTTCAAGCGGATCGTCGTCGACGCGGGCGGCGGGGCCGACACGCTCACGATCGCCGAGAACTTCGGCGCGTTCACGAACACGGAGAAGACGACCCTGAACGGCGGCCCCGGCAACGACCGGATCACCGGCGGCCGTTACGCGGAGACGTTCTCGGGCGGGCCGGGCGACGACTGGCTCCTCGGCAAGGACGGTCGCGACATCTTCTCCTGGGCCTCAACCGACGGAAGCGACCGCTTCGACGGCCAGGGCGGCTTCGACATCCTGCTCGTCACGGGCTCGAACGCGGACGACGTGTTCGACATCTCGCCGGTCGTCGGCCGCGTTCGCGTCGCACGGGGGCTGGACACGCTGGACGTGGGCACGACGGAGATCGTCTCCGTCGACGGCGGCGGGGGCGACGACCATCTCACCGGCATGCCGGGGCTCGCCGCGCTCGTGACGCTCGACCTCGCGGGCGGCGCGGGCGTCGACACGATCACCGGCGGCGACGGCGCGGACGTCTTGAGCGGCGGGCCGGGCAACGACCTGCTCCACGGCGGAGCGGGAGCGGACTTCATGCTCTGGAAGGCCGGCGACGGCAGCGACACGGCGGACGGCGACGGCGACAGCGACACCTTCGCCGCCGACGGGTCGGCGGGCGTCGACACGTTCTCGATCGCGGCCAACGGGCTCCGGTTCGGGCTGGTGGGCCCGACCGCGGCGTTGAACGACGTCGGCTCGACGGAGAGGCTCGAGGTGAACGGCCTCGACGGAAACGACACGGTGACGGGCACGAACGGCATCGCCTCGAGCGGCCTCGCCGTCGAGATCGACGGCGGGCCCGGGAACGACACGCTCTCCGGCAGCGACGCGAACGAGACGATCCGCGGCGGCGACGGAAACGACGTCGTGGATGCCAACCGCGGCGCCGACAAGGTCTTCCTCGGCAACGGCGCCGACAGCGTCCAGTGGGATCCCGGCGACGGCAGCGACGAGGTCGAAGGCGACGCCGGAACCGACCGGCTCATCTTCAACGGGGCGAACATCTCCGAGAACATCGATCTCTCCGCGGTCGGCGCCAAGCTTCGGTTCTTCCGCGACGTCGCGAACGTCACGATGACGCTCGGCGGGGTGGAGCGCGCGGACTACAACGCGTTCGGCGGCGCCGACAACGTGGTCGTCAACGATCTCTCGGCGACGGCCGTGAAGAACGTCTACGCGAACCTCGCCGCAGCCGGCATGACCACGGGCGACGGGCAGGCCGACAACGTTCGCGTATTCGGGTCGACCGGGGCGAACACGGTCGCCGTCTCGCCGTCGTCGGGCACGGTCGACGTCACCGGCCTGAGCGCGGCCGTCCACATCACGACCGCAGAGGTCGCGAACGACGACCTGACCGTGTCCGGTCTCGCCGGCGCCGACAAGCTGTCCGCCTCGAGCGGGCTCATGTCCCTCATCGGCGTCACGCTGAACGGCGGGGCCGGAGCGGACACGATCACCGGCGGCGACGGCCCAGACGTCCTGCTCGGCGACACGGAGAACGACAAGATCTTCGGCGGCGGCGGCGCGGATTCCATCACCGGCGGCCTGGGAGCCGACTCGCTGGACGGCCAGGGCGGCGCCGACAACTACACGTGCCTCACGGCCGGCGACACGGTCGTGCAGGACGGCACCGACACCATCGGCCCGGTCTGCCCCTGATAAGGCACGGCACCGATCGTAGATGCGGCGGACCGATCAGGCGGGCTTGCCGAACCAGCCGGAGAGCGCTTCTCGCAGCGCGAGCGCGGCGGTGTCGGTGGGTTCGTCGATGGTTGCGGCCCAGGCGATGTGGGCGTCCGGGCGGATCAGGAGGGCGTCGGCTGGTCGGTGATCGGTTTCGGCGGTGTGGATGTCGATGCGATGCTCCCAGTCCCGGGCGGTCTCGCGGAGGTCCGCGCGGTCGGCGAGGTCGAGGAAGACGGGCCGTGACGTGTGCATGAGCTCCGCGACGCTCGTTGCGCCCCGGTCGGTGCGCAGGGCGAGGTCGGGTGCGAAGGTCCCGATCAAGGCGTGGTGGTCGTGGCCGGGTAACGGGTAGCGGATGTCGGAGCCGGCCATGAGGGCTCCGATGCGGCGCAACGGCTGCTCGTCGACGAGCAGTTCCTGGAAGAGCTCCCGGAGGGCTTCGGCGGCCGGGTCGTGGCCGCGCCGCAGCGCGACCTGGGCTTGCGTGTGCAGCATGGTCCGTGCGCCGGCGAGGTGGCGTTCGTCGTGGTACGTGTCCAGCAGGCCGGCCGGCGCCCAGCCGTGGATGTCGGCGGCCAGCTTCCAGGCGAGGTTGACGCTGTCGAGCAGGCCGGCGTTGAGGGCGACGCCTGGGGCGGGGAACAGGTGGGCGGCATCGCCGGCCAGCAGGATCCGCCCGTCGCGGTATCGCTCGACCTGTCGAGCGTGAAAGGTGAAGCGCGTCAGCCGGGTCGGTTCTCCCAAGGGCAGATCCACGCCGAGCACGCGGCGGATGCTGTCCCGGAGCTCGGTCAAGGTCATCGGCTCGTCGTCGTCGTAGTCGGCGGACTCCTCCTCGCTGGTGTAGAGCCCCAGGAGCGCGGGGTCGGTCGACCCCTGGGCGAACTCACCGCGGTCGGTTCGTGTGAAACCGAAGCTGATCCTGCCCACGCCGGCGACGTCGAGGTCGCCATTCTCGAGCACGGTCACCGACTCGGGCACGGTGACCTGGGCGAGCCGCTGGACCTCTGGGTACGTGGTGCCGGGGAACGGGATGCCGGCCAGGTCGCGCACCCGGCTGCTGGCCCCGTCGCAGCCGACGAGGTATCGGGCGGTCACCCGATCGTGCCCGTCCGGGCCGCGCACGTCCGCGGTCACCGTGGCGTCGTCCTGGCTCAGCCCGACCACCTCTTGGCCGCGGCGGATCTCGGCGCCGAGCTCGCGGGCGCGTTCGTCGAGGACGCGCTCGAGTTGCGGTTGCGGGAGCGGCAGCGCCTGCATCGGGGGATCTGCGAGTTGGGTGAAGTCCACGTGCATCCCGCCCCACGGGAATCGGGGAGCCGGCCTGGGAGCGGTGCTGGCTGCTTCGAATCGCTCGAGCTCGCCTCGGTAGCGCAGCAGCTCCAGGATCTGCCCGCTGAGACCGCCGGCCTTCGGGATGTCTCGGATCTGCGGCTGCCGCTCCAGTACCAGCGGTCGCACCCCGGCCAGGCGCAGCTCACCGGCCAGCATCAGGCCGGTCGGGCCGGCGCCCACGATGATCACGTCGGCGTCCATCACCGGCCACTCTGCCCCACGGTTCCGGCATGAAACAAGCGGCGGGGGTGGGATTCGAACCCACGGGACACTTGCGCGCCCAACGGTTTTCAAGACCGTCCCTTTCGGCCGCTCAGGCACCCCGCCGCGGGCGAGTCTACGCCCCGCTGTGGAAGCCTAGGCGCCGCTCGACGCGCCAGGCGAACGCCGCCGGCGTGAGATCGACGTTTCCCAGCCGGTCGATCGCGCGGACGCGGAAGGTGTGCCGGCCGAGCCCGACCTTCGCGTAGCGGACGGGTGAGACGCACGGCAGCCACGGCTCGTCGTCGAGGGAGCAGCGGAACGTCGCGGCCTCATCGGCCTTGAAGGCGAAGAGCGCGCGGCCCGGAGGACGGGTCGTCGCCTTCCTGCGGACGAGCTTCGTCGCGGGCGCGGTCCGGTCGATCGTCCACTTCCGCAGCTTCGGAGTCGGCTCGAGGTTCCCGGCCGCGTCCCGCGCGCGCACCTTGAAGACGTGCCGGCCGGAGTCGAGGCCGGAGTAGACCGCGGGCGTCGAACACGGCTCGTAGGGCCCGCCGTTCAGCGAGCACGAGAACGTCGCGCCGGGCTCGCTCCGGAGATAGAAGGCGGGCCTGGTCGTGCGGACGACCCCCGTCGGGCCCTTGACGATCGTGGTGGCGGGCAGGCTGTTGTCGATCACCACCGGCCGGGAATCGGTCCTGGCGTTTCCGGCGGCGTCGACCGCGCGCGCCTTCAACGTGCGGGCGCCGTCCGGGATCCCGGTCGTCTCCCACTGGATCGCGTACGGCCGGGTCGTGTCGGTCGCGATGACGGTCTGGCCGACGAGGAAGTCGACCCGCGCCGGGTCGGCCGCGCCGTCGAACGCGTCCGCGGCGACCGTCTGGACGCCGTGCACGACGGCTCCCGGAGCGGGAAGCGTCAGCGCTCGCCCACGGCCGGGTCGTGTCGGCGGGCGCGTTGTGGCAGGTCCCGGTTCCGGAGTCGGCGAGCGTTCCTCCGGGAACGGAGAGGAACGTCCAGGAGTACCCCGCCGGGTCGAGCGCCAGCTCGAGGACGCCGAACGCGTCGTTGTTGCGCAGCTCGCTGTTCGCGAGCGGAACGGGCTCGAGCCCGGAGTGGCTGAAGCCGCCGGTGCCGACGATGAACTCCCGGATCCCGTACGCAGAGCTCGAATCCCCGCTCGGCGTCTGCGGGGCGAACCGCTCGTAGATGTGGTCGTGGCCGGTGAGGACGAGCTCGGCGCCCGCCTCGTAGAGGGCGTCCCAAAACGGCGCCGTGTCCTCGAGCTGCGGCGTCCGTCCCGAGCTGAAGCGCGGGTGATGCCAGTACGCGAGCGTGCAGGCGGCGGGGTGCGTCGCCAGGTCGGCCCGCAGCCACTGCTCCTGCGGCGAGCCCTCGGCGCAGCTCACGAAGATGCAGTTCGAGTTCAGGGAGACGATGTGCCAGGCGCCCAGGTCGTAGCTGTAGTACCCGAGGCCCGGCGGCCCGGCGAGCTCGCCGAAGTAGGCGTAGTAGGGCTCGGCCCCGGGTGTCCGGTAGTCGTGGTTGCCCGGCGCCGGTCTCGTTCGGGCCTTGTGCCGCCCCCAGGTGGGGTCGTAGCACTTGAGGAACGACGCGAGGCTGCCGTCGGTCTGGGAGACGTCGCCGATCACGGCGATCGTGCCCGGGTGGACGTCGAGGATCTGCGCGGTCAGCTCGTCTCCCTCGGTCGTGCACGAGGCGACGTCGCCGGCGGCCAGCAGGATGGACGTCTGCGCGAACGAGACGGCGGGGCAGGCCAAGGCGGCGCCTGCGACGGCAAGCGCGACGGCGATCGTTCGTGTCCGTTTTCGCCCCAAAGCGTCCTCCAGTTCGACGGACGATAGGGCGACCCCTGGCCGGAGTCGACCGGAAACGGGCTATGTGTGAAACGGCTCTTGGCGTAGAATCCGGCCCAGCCGAGGCCGGCGCCGGACCCGCCGGCGGAACAGGAGGAACCTCATGAATCGCCGGTTTGCCATGTTCGCCACGGCGTCCGGTCTTGCCGTCGTGCTCGTCGTCTTGCAGGGAGGCGCCTCTGCGAGCCCCGGCGTCACCTGCCTCGGCGAGACGCCCACGATCACGGGCGCAGGCGCAATTGCGGGGACGAGCGGCAACGACATCATCCTCGGCTCGGCCGGGCCCGACACGATCGACGGCGGCGGCGGAAACGACCTGATCTGCGGCGGCGACGGGAACGACATCCTGAACGGAGGCCCCGGCGCGGATCTCCTCGAGGGAGGCCCGCTCGACGACCAGCTGAACGGCGACGACGGCTTCGACGCGGTCGCGTACCCGAGCGCGCCCGGCCCGGTGAACGCGAATCTCGCCCTCGCGGTCGCGACGGGCGACGGGAGCGACACCCTCGCCGTCGAAGGCGTCTTCGGAAGCCCGTTCGCCGACACGATCAAGGGCGACGGCAACGGCAACCTCCTCGACGGAGCTCAGGGCAAAGACACGGTCGACGGCGCCGGTGGACCCGACCTGATCGACGGCGGTTCCGGCAACGACGTTCTCAAGGGCGGGGCCGGGCAGGACCTCGCGCTCTACGACCTCGCGCCGCGGAAGGTCAACGTCAACCTTGGAACGGGGAAGGCGACCGGCTACGGCGCCGACAAGATCTCCGGGCTCGAGCACGTGTTCGGGTCCGACTTCGCCGACACGATCACCGGCAACGGGGTCGCCAACGAGCTGTACGGCGGCAACGGAAACGACACGATCAACGGCATGGGCGGCCCCGACAAGCTGTTCGGCGAGAAGGGCAAGGACAAGCTGAACGGCGGCAAGGGCCGTGACCGAGCGAACGGCGGTCCCGGCAAGGACACGTGCGTCGCCGAGGTGAAGACGAGCTGCTGAGCTGAGCTGCGGCCTAGGCGCCGGGCTCGATGCGGGCCGGGGCGCCGAACGGGACGAGGGCGGCCGGCACTGCGACCGCGCCGCCTTCGTCCTGGAAGTTCTCCAGGATCGCGAGCATGTGCCGCGCGGTGACGGCGGTTCCGTTCAGCGTGTGCAGCGTCTCGACGCCGCCCTCGCCGCGGTAGCGGATGTCGAGCCGCCGGGCCTGGAAGTCGGTCGTGTTCGAAGTCGACGTGATCTCGCGGTAGCGCTGCTGGGTCGGGAACCACGCCTCGACGTCGTACTTCTTCGTCGCCGACGCGCCCAGGTCGCCGGCGGCCACGTTGACGACGCGGTACGGGAGCCCGAGCTCGGCGACCAGGGCCTCCTCGATCGCGAGCAGCCGCTCGTGCTCGGCCGGCGAGTCCTCCGGGCGGCAGAACACGAACATCTCGACCTTGTCGAACTGGTGGACGCGGAACATCCCGCGCGTGTCCTTCCCGGCGGCGCCGGCCTCGCGGCGAAAGCAGGTCGAGTAGCCCGCGTAGTGCAGCGGCAGCGCGTCCGCGTCGAGGATCTCGCCCGTGTGGAAGGCCGCGAGCGCGACCTCCGAGGTTCCCGTGAGGTACAGGTCGTCGCGCTCGATGCGGTAGATGTTGACCTCGTCGGTGGGCAGGAAGCCGGTGCCGTACATGGCCTCCTCGCGGACGAGCACGGGCGGCAGCACGGGGACGAAGCCCTCGCGCGCCGACGCGGTCGAGCGCGAAGCGGTAGAGCGCCAGCTCGAGCAGCGCGGCCGCGCCGACGCGGTAGGCGAAGCGCGAGCCGGAGATGCGCGCGGCGCGCTCCATGTCGATCCGCGTCAGCTCCAGGTGGTCGCGCGGCTCGAACGAGAACTGCGGCGGCTCGCCGACGCGGCGGATCTCCTCCGCGTCCTCCTCGGCCGCGCCGTCGGGCGCCGACGGGTCGGGCGGGTTCGGCACCTGGGCGAGCAGCTCGTCGCGGCGGCGCCTGGCGGCGGCGAGGTCGTCTTCGACCTGCTGGAGCTCGGCCTTCACGCCCTTCAGCTCCTCGAGCTGCTCGGGCGTCGGCTTGCCCTTGAGCTTCGTCTTGGAGCGCAGCTCGTCCGCCTTGGGGACGAGCGCGAGCCAGGCGGCGTCGGCCTCCATCAGCGCGTCGAACGTCTCCGCCGCGCCCTTGCGGGCGAGCGCAGCGCGCCAGGCGTCGGGGTCGGAGCGGGCTGCGCGGACGTCGATCACGCCAACGAGTCTAAGAGTCGCTCGATCGTTTGGGCGACTCCCTCGTCGTCCACCGAGGGACAGACCTCGTCGGCGGCGGCGAGGGCGCGCGGGTGCGCGTTGGCCACGGCGACCGCGTGGCCGGCCCATTCGAGGAGCTCGACGTCGTTCTCGCCGTCCCCGAACGCGACCGTCTCCTCCGCGGAAAACCCGAGCCGCTCGGCGACGAACGCCAGCCCCGAGCCCTTGGTCACGCCCGCCCGCGCGAACTCGAGGAAGTACGGCAGCGACTTGGAGATGAAGAGCCGCTCGCCGAAGTGCGCCTTGAGCCGAACCTCGAGCGCGTCGAGCTCGTCCGGGTCGCCGATCGTGACGAGCTTCGTCGGTTCCTCCGTGAGCCAGTCGAGGAGCGGCCCGACCGTGTGGATCGGAATCGACTGGAACGAGGCGTAGCGCTGCGACTCGGGCGTCTCGGCGGCGACGTAGAGCTCGTCCCCGACGTAGCAGTTGAGCCCGAAGCCCTCCGCCTCGACCGCGGCGATCGCCTCGCGCGCCTCGGCGAGCGGGATCGGCGTGTGGCGCAGGAACTCGCCGGTCGCGGGATCGGCGACGACCGCGCCCTGGTAGCAGACGAGCGGATCGTCGAGTCCGGCCTCCTGCGCGTACGGGCGCACCGAGCGGAACATCCTCCCGGTCGCGAGGATCACGTGGAGCCCGGCGTCGCGGGCCGCCCCGAGCGCCGCGCGGGTCCGCGGCCGCAGCACGGAGTCCTCGCCGATCAGCGTCCGGTCGAGGTCGCAGGCGATGGCCCGCACGCTGCGTGAGCGAGCTAGGAGCCGGCAGCCTGGGCGACGTACGCGGAGACGTCTGCGATCTGCTGCTCGGAGAGCTGGCCGCCGAACGCCGGCATCGCGGCGCCGCCGTTCGTCACCTGGCTCGAGACCCTGGCCTCGTCCGGGGCGAGCTCGTCCAGGTCGGGGCCGACCGTGCCGGTCGTCCCGGCGTCGCTCAGCGTGTGGCAGCTGCCGCAGTTCTCGGTGAAGACGGGCTTGCCGGCGACCGGGTCGCCCTCGACCGCCTCGCCGCCGCCCGTCGGAACGCTGCCGACGACGGTCTCCGGGGCGGTGTTCTTCTCGTCGCCGCCACCGCATGCGGCGACGAAGACCGGGAGCGCGACGAGCAGTGCGAGAAGGAGGAGGCGACGCACGGCCCGCAGTCTAACGACGCCAGGCGGTCGGTGGGAAGCATTCGCGCCGGTACTATTTCCGCACGATGCAGAACGAGGCGTACGGACGGGATCGCGGCCTTCAGGGCCGCATGTACCTGACGATCTTCCTGCTCGGGCTGCTCTACGTCGTCTTCTTCGCGGTGATGATCAGCCTGTTCAAGGTGAACCTCGCCTTCGCGGTCGTGCTGCTCGGCGCGCTCGCGTTCTTCCAGTTCTTCACGTCCGACACGCTCGCGCTCAAGGCCTCACGCGCGAAGGTGGTCACGCCGGAGCAGGCGCCGGAGCTGCACGCGATGGTCGAGCGCCTCTCGGAGCAGGCCGGCATTCCGAAGCCGAGGAAGGTCGCGATCATCCCGACCGCGGCGCCGAACGCGTTCGCCACGGGCCGCAGCCACAACCATGCCGCGGTCGCCGTGACGCAGGGGCTGCTCGACCGCCTGAGCGCGGACGAGGTCGAGGGCGTGGTCGCGCACGAGCTGTCCCACATCCGCAGCCGCGACGTCATGACGATGACGATCGCCGGGTTCTTCTCGATGGTCGCGTCCTACCTGACGCAGATGGCGCTCTTCTCGAGCATGTTCGGCGGCAGGTCGCGCGACTCGAACGGGACGCCCGTGTACCTGATCGTGATCGTCGTCTCGATCCTCACGTACATCCTCAGCTACGTCCTCATCCTGTCCCTCTCGCGCTACCGCGAGTTCGCGGCCGACCGCGGCTCCGCGCGCATCACCGGCGCGCCCGAGCACCTGATGAGCGCCCTGAAGAAGATCGCGAGCGACATGACGCGGATCCCCCAGCGCGACCTCCGGGAGATGCAGGGCATGAACGCCTTCTACATCATCCCGACCAACGTGAAGTCCTCGTTCGGCCAGCTCTTCCTGACGCATCCGCCGCTGGAGAAGCGCCTCGAGCGCCTCGGCGCGATCGCGGAAGAGATGGGCCGCCCGCAGCCCGTCGAGTTCTAGCCGCCGTTCCGAACGCGTCACGCGAACTCGGGTGTGACTGAACGCGGACGCGTACCCCTCGATGTTGATCGTAACGGCGAAAAGCGCAGTGTCTGTCACGAAACGTGACGACTTCGTGCCGGGTTCTCCACGGCGCTAGGCTCAGCCGATGGGGCTTCTAGGACGCGGCAAGGGCGGCGCGAAGGTCGGCAAGTTGTCGACGCTGACGCGGGCCGAGGGAACGCTCCAAGGGGAGCTGGGACTGCGCGGGTCCGGCGTCGCCGGCATCTGCTTCAAGCCGGCCGCGACGAAGGACTTCATGCGGGCCGAGCAGCAGCTCGACGAGCTCATGGGCGTCGTCGGGCTCAACTCGAGCGCGTCGGTTCGCCGCCGCTCCGACTCGTACGGGTTCGAGTGGCTGATCGTCCGCGAGGGCGATCTCGAGCGCCTCGTCGCGGGCGTCGAGAACGTCGCGTCCGAGCTCACGAGACGCGGCTTCGGCGGCCAGCTCCTCGCCGCGCTCTTCGGGTTCTCCCGCGGCGAGCAGCCGGTCTACCTCGTCTACGGCTTCAAGAGCGGCACCTTCTGGCCGTTCGTCCCCACCGGCCAAGGAACAGGAGCGGGATAACGACGAAGAGATCCGCCTGCGCGACGCACTGAAATCCCAGCTTCCGATCGAACCCCGCCTGGAGAACTGGCTCGGGCTGTTCGACGCTCCGATCGAGGACTAGAGTCGGGGTCGTGATGTCGCGCACGTCCGAGGAGCTGCGCTTCCGCCGCGACGCGCACCGGCGAACCGTTCGCCGGCGCCGCGTCGTCGCCCTCGCCGGGATCGGGCTCGCCCTGGCCGCGCTCGCGTTCTCGATGCGGCTCGTCATGGGCGCGTCCGCCTCGGCGCCCACGCAAGCAGGTCTCGCGCCGCGCCGCAACGCCCCCGGCCGCGCAGACTCCGCGCGCGCTGGCGCTCGGCCCGGGGCTCCCCCTGGAGGAGCTGCAGGCTCTGAAGGTCTCGTTCGCCGCGGTCGGAGACATGGCGTTCAACGAGGACGGAAGCCTGCCCGAGCGACGGCCGCGTCTTCTTCAAGCCGCTGCGCAGCTCGCTCACGACCTCGGACGTGACGATCGGGAACGTCGAGGGCACGCTCGCGACGGGTGGCTCCTCCAAGTGCGGCTCGGGCGCCTCGCGCTACTGCTTCGCCTTCCGCGCGCCGCCGAAGTACGCGAAGGCTCTGCACGACTCGGGCTTCGACGTCGGGAACACGGCGAACAACCACGGCTTCGACTACGGCGCGATCGGGCGGCGCCAGACGCTGAAGGCGCTCCGCAACGCCAAGGTGCGGCCGACCGGAGCCGGGTCGGGCCCGACGCTCTTCAAGGTCGGCGACGTCCGGATCGCCGTGCTCGGCTTCGCGCCGGAGATCCCCAACTGGGACATCGTGAACATCCCCGCCGCCGTGAAGAAGGTGGAGAACGCCGCCGAGCAGGCGGACATCGTGGTCGTGACCTTCCACGGCGGCGCCGAGGGCCCCGACCACCAGCACGTCAATCCCGGCACCGAGATGTTCCTCGGCGAGAACCGGGGCAACCTGATGCAAGTTCACGCACGCGGTCGTCGACGCCGGGCGCCGACCTCGTCGTCGGCCACGGCCCGCACGTCGTGCGCGGGATGGAGTGGCGCAAGGGCCGCCTCATCGCCTACAGCCTCGGCAACTTCGCCGGGCACGGGAGCCTCAACTGGGACGGCGTGCGCGGCGTCTCGGCGCTCCTGCGCGTGACGCTGCTCGGCGACGGGACCTGGGTGCAGGGGAAGGTCGTCCCCGTGCGCTCGCACGGCGTGCCCAGGCGCGATCCGAAGAAGGCCGCGCTGAAGTCGATCCGCAGCCTCTCGCAGGCCGACTTCGGAGCGCGGGCCGCGAAGATCCGCACCGACGGCGGGATCCGCGCCCCGCAGTAGCTACTTGACCTTGATCTCCATCCGCTCGACGTAGAGCTCGGCGATCATCTTCTTCGCCTTGTCCGAGCCGATCGCCGCGTTGTCGTACGACAGCTTGAGGATCCCGACGTTGAAGCAGGTCGATCGTGCCGAGCGCGGTCTGGAGGTTGGGCGCGAGGAAGACGAGCTGGCCCGTCTTCTCCTTGCTCGTCCTCCTGGTTGCCCCTGCGATGCACGAAGTCCTCGAACCAGTCGTCCCAGGCCTTGACGTCCGTCTCGGGAACGTGATCTTCAGGTTCGGAAACTCGAGCTTCCCGGGCTCCTTGCTGGATACTCGCGGGTGCCGCCGACGACTCGGTCACGATGGCCTGCTTGATCGTGAAGCGTCGATCTTCGAGACCTTCTTGCGTCGGCAGGTCGCCGAGCGTGAACCTGAAGTTGGACGGAAGCCACTTCTTCTGGCTCTTCGTCGATCGTGCTCGTCAGCTTGCCCCTGGCCGCCTTGTGCCTGGGTCAGCTCGGGGGCGAACTTGAGCGTCAGGAACGCCGGCGTCCTTGGAGGAGGCGTCGCAGGCGGGGATCTTCGACCTCCGAGACCAGCGCGTCTCGAACTCGATCGCGCCGCCTTCTCCTTGTAGTCGTCGTCGGCGACGATGGACCGTCCGTCCGCGCTCGGCCTTGCCGGACCAGGTGGCGTTGATCCAGTCGTAGATGGCCTTGCTCATCGAGAAGCCGCACTGGAGCGTGAAGTCCTCGTACTTGATGTTCCCGATGTGCTTCTTCGAGATCGGGCTTCCGCCGGGGCCCGGGATCTCGACGACCTCGGCGGTGATGTCGCCGCCTTCCATCTTCTTGAGCAGGCCGATCAGGATCCCGTCGAGCTCGAGCGCGAAGTGGCCGGACACGTAGCTGCGGGAGTCGCTCGCCGCCTCCGCCTCGGTCGCCTGCGCAAGCCCGCCGGCCCAGACGCCTGCGCCCACGGCCAACCCGGCAATGCCTGCCCCGCGCGCAGGAACTCGCCGCGTGACGATCCGTACTCGAGTACGTCCTCTGCCACGACCCCTCCTTCGCTAGATCAAGCGCCGGAGCTTACGCCGACGGCCCATGCGATTCAATCGCCCGATCAGCCGTACTTGAAGGACATGCGCTCGCAGTAGAGCTCTGCGGTGACCTTTCGGCTCGCATCGGCGGCCGCCTCGTACTTGTGCTTCGAGAGCTTGAAGATGCCGAGGTTCTTGAGCTCGATGTGCGCGAGCGCGGTCTTCAGGTTCGGCGCGAGGAACGTGAGCGTGCCGTTCTTCTCGTCTGCTTCGCCGCTGAACCCCTGGACGACGAAGTGGTCGAACCAGTCCGACCACGGCCCGATGTCCGCCTCGTCGAACGTGATCTTCAGGTTCGGGATCTCTAGCTTGGCGGGCTCCTTTTCGTAGTCGCGGATGTCTCCGATCGCCGATTCGGTCACGAGCTGCTTGATCGTCAGCGACTCGATCTTCGAGACCCGGTTGCACGGGAGTCCGTCGATCGCGAGCCTGAAGGCGCTCGGGGTCCACGGCTTCTGCTTCTTCTCCGCCGCGCCGTCGAGCTTGCCGGTTCCCGGCTGCGATCTCGTCAACTCGGGCGCGAACTTGAGCGTCAGGTACGCGGGCTCCTTCGACGACGCGTCACAGGCCGGGATCGTCGTCTCCGTCAGCAGCGCGTTGAAGAACTCGAGCGTGTGCTTCACGTTCTTCTTGGAGTCGGCGGCGTGGATCGCGCCGTTCTTGCGCTGGTACTGATCGTCCCACGACGCGGAGATCCAGTCGTAGATCGCCTTGCGACATCGAGAAGCCCACGCGACAGTGACGTCGTCGAACTTGACGTTCCCGATGTGCTTCTTCGCGATGACGCCCCGGCCGAGCTCCTCCTCGATGACGTCGGCGCTGGGGCGGCCGCCTGACGACCGACTTGAGCAGGCCGACGAGGATGCCGTCGAGCTCGAGCGAGAGTGCCGCCGAGGCGCGGCGGGCGTCGCCGCGGCCGCGGCAGCCGCTTGCCTCCGGGGCGGCCAGGCCGGCCGCCCAGACGCCGGCGCCGACCGCCAGTCCCGCGACGCCTGCGGTCGCGCCAGGAACTCGCCGCGCGAGATCCGTCTTCCGCGCTCGCTCGGCCACGGCCTCCTCCTCGTCTTAGGTCTGGGGCGAAGCTTACGCCCCGTCGGGACGTCTTCAATGGCGCCGGGACGAGGAAGCCAAGCTGGACCATGCGCCGCGAGCGCCGGAATCGCCGCTCGCGCCGAGCGCTTCCGGGCGTCATTCCCTCGGGGCCGAGCATCTCGGCCGTGTCGGCGATCGCCTCGCGCACGGTCCGCTTCCCGTCGAGCCGCGAGACGATGTGCGCCGTGAAGACGTCGATCTCGGCCTGGAACCCGAGCCCGTCGGTGAGGCGGATCGCCGCCGCGCGCACGCCGAACACGCCGTCGTCCAGGTGGAGCGCCTGCTCGAGCACGTGCTCGTCGACGAGCACCAGCCGCTCGTAGGCGAGGTCGCGCCCGTCCGCGAGGAAATCCTGCGCCTCGAACAAGCCGCTCGACGTGGTGCCGGACGCGGGCTCGATGCGCTCCGGCGCGTCCTCGGCGAGCACCCAGCTCGAGCCCTCGCGCCGGCGCAGCGCGATCGCGCCGTAGGCGATCGCCTCGATGCCGAGCTCCGCGTAGTAGGCGAGCCAGCGGTCGAGCGTCTCGGGAAGGTCCGGCGTCTGCGCCGGCGGGTTCCAGCGCGCCGCGTACGTGAGCGGGTCGTCGGTCGTGTAGCGCAGGACGACCGGGTCGCAGCCGCTTCCCTCGACCCAGCGCGCGCACGGGCGCCGACCAGTCGCCGCCGGGCTCGTGCGCCCAGGCGACCGAGGCAGTGGGCGAACCCGCCTTCCTCCACGTGCGCGGCCGCCTCGCGGACGACCAGCTCGGAGACGGCGTCGCCGCGCAGGCCGGCGTCGCGGTAGGTGAGCGTCGAGGTCGGGCGAGACGACGAACGGCGGGTTCGAGACGACGAGCTCGAACCGCTCGCCTGCGACCGGCTCGAAGAAGCTCCCCTGCCGCAGCTCCACGTTGTCGAAGCCGTTGAGCGCCGCGTTGAACGCCGCGAAGGCGAGCGCGCGCTCGCTCACGTCGGTGGCGACCACGAGGTCGGCGTGGCGGGCGGCGAGCACCGCCTGGATCCCGCTTCCGGTCCCGACGTCGAGCGCGCGCGTCGACCGGGCGGCGGACGGTGAGGTTCCCGAGCAGCGCGGAGGACGGGGCGACGCCCATGACCTGCTCGGCCGGCCCGTGCGCGGTCGGAGGCGAAGGCGAGCTCGCCGGACGGGACGAGCCGCACGAGCGGCTCGACCTTGCGGTCCCGTTCTCCGCGACGAGCCCGAGCGCGGTCGCGCCTTCGAGCCCGAGCGGCTCGAGCGCCGCCGCCGCGTCCGCCCGCGACACGGCACGCTCGAGCAGGAAGAGCCGGATGAGCGTCGAGATCGCCTCGCCCTCCGGCAGCCGCCGCTCGGCCACGGGCGCGTCGGCGGGAGTGGGCGAGGGCCCGTCGAGCCCGAGCGTCTCGGCGAGCCCGTCGTGCGAGTAGCGCGCCGCGGCGAGCGCCTCGCGCAGGCGCGCGAGAGCCTCGGCGTCGTCGCTGCGCGGGGGAGGCGGAAGCTCCACGCCGCGAGCTTCCCACAAGGAACCGCGCCGGCGCGGCCGAACCTCGGCCCATGCTGCCCCGAGTGCTCCTGCGCGCCGAAGGCGTCGTGCTGCTTGTCGGCGCCGCGGTCGTCTACGTCGACGCCGACTACAACCTGTGGCTGGCACTCATCCTCTTCCTGGCGCCCGACCTCGCTCTGCTCGGCTATCTCGCCGGCCCGCGGATCGGCTCCTACGCCTACGACGCCGTGCACACGACCGCCGTTCCAGTCGCGCTCGGCGCCGCCGCGTTCCTCGGGGACTGGACGCTCGGGATCGAGATCGCGCTCATCTGGCTCGCGCACATCGGCATGGACCGCGCGATCGGCTACGGGCTCAAGTACGCCGACGCGCCGAAGCCGACGCACCTGCAGCGCGTCTGACCTTTTCGCCCGCTCGGCGTCCTAGTGAGGGCATGAGCGGCATTCGACGCGATCTGTCCGCAGGGTTCACAGATCTCGGCCGGGCCGGGGCTGCGGCGCGAACCGCCTTTCTCGCGCCGCCCCCCGAGGAGGGCCTGGCCGAGAAATCGCCGCCCGACGACGGCGACGAAGCCGACGTGCCCGACGAAGCCGCCTGAACGTAATCTCCCGGCGTGCCGACGTCGGGTCACGACGAGATCGTCCTCCTCGCGCTGCTCGCGTCGGTAGCCGCGCTCCTGGTTCTGGCCCGCGTCGTCCGGATCCCGTATCCGATCCTGTTCGTGCTCGGCGGGCTCGCGCTCGGGTTCGTCCCCGGGCTGCCGGACATCGAGCTCGAGCCCGAGCTCGTCTTCGTCGCGTTCCTGCCGCCGCTGCTCTACGCCGCCGCGTACTTCACCTCGCTGCGCGAGCTCCGCGCGAACATCAAGCCGATCTCGTCGCTCGCGATCGGGCTCGTCCTGTTCACGATGGTCGTCGTCGCCGTCGTCGCGCACGAGCTCATCGACGGGATGCCGTGGGCGGCCGCGTTCACGCTCGGCGCGATCGTCTCGCCGACCGATCCGATCGCCGCGACCGCGATCGCGAGGCGCCTCGGCGTGAACCGCCGCGTGGTCGCGATCGTCGAGGGCGAGTCGCTGATCAACGACGGCACGGCGCTCGTCGCCTACAAGTTCGCCGTCGTCGCGGTCGTCACCGGCTGGTTCTCGCTTCAGTCCGCCGGGCTCGAGTTCGTCTGGAACGTCGCCGGCGGCATCGCGGTCGGCCTCGGCGTCGGCTACGTGATCCGGCAGGTCCGCAAGCGCATCCACCACCCGCCGACGGAGATCGCGATCGCGCTCCTCAGCGGCTACTTCGGCTTCCTGCCGGCGGACGCGATCGGCGTCTCCGGGATCCTCGCGGCGGTCGTCGTCGGGATCTACATGGGCTGGCACACGCCGGAGCTGACCGACGCGGAGACGCGGCTCCAGGGCGAGGCCGTCTGGGAGATCGCCTCGTTCGTCCTCAACTCGCTCCTCTTCGGCCTCGTCGGCTTCCAGCTGCCGACCATCGTCGAGAACCTCGACGGCTACTCGGTGGGTCAGCTCGTCGGCTACGGCGCCGGTCGTCGCGCTCGCCGTGTGCGGCCGTGCGCTTCGCCTTCGTCTTCCCGTTCGCGTTCGTGGCGCGCGCCTGGCAGCGGCGGCACATGGCACTACATGTACAAGTGGCGCAACTCGGTGCTGATCTCGTGGATGGGGATGCGCGGCTCGGTCTCGCTGGCCGCCGCGCTCGCGCTGCCGCTCGTGACCGACGCCGGCGACCCGTTTCCGGACCGCGACCTGATCGTGTTCCTCACGTTCTGCGTGATCCTCGCGACGCTCGTGCTCCAGGGCCTCTCGCTGCCGCGCCTCATCCTCGCGCTGCGGCTGCCGGCGGACGTGGAGGAGGAGCGCGAGGAGATCGAGGCCCGCCTCGCGGCCGCAGACGCGGCCGTACAACGGCTGGACGAGCTCGAGGGCGAGGACTGGGTGAACGACGACACGGCCGAGCGGATGCGCGGCCTCTACGCGTTCCGCCGCCGCCGCTTCGAGGCTCGCCTGGACGACGGCGACGACGGCGATGATCGAGGAGCGCTCGGTCGCGTACCAGCGCCTGCGCCGAGAGCTCCTGGACGCGGAGCGCCACGCCCTCCGAGACCTCCAGCGCCGGCGGGTGATCAGCGACGACGTGATGATGCGAGTCCAGCGAGACCTCGACCTGGAGGACACGAGACTCGACATCTAGGCCGGCCAAAGTCTGCCCGCTGCGCGGGCTGACAACTTCGGCCGGTGAAGCGCATGTGAGCCGCGCCCGCCATGTCGGTCGCGGCGGCGAAGGAGCCCGAAGACGCAGCTAAACTGTGTCCTGCACGGGGCTATAGCTCAGTTGGGAGAGCGCCTGGATCGCACCCAGGAGGTCGCCGGTTCGAGCCCGGCTAGCTCCATCCGCCAAAACTCCCGCTCACGAGGGAGTTCGTCGTTCGGCCTTGACGCCGTCACGGGCGATCGATCTACCGCGGTGGTACGCTGGCTCCGAACAGCCCCGGTCGCTGGAGGAAGCCACAGACTCGACCGAAGTCGCTGAGATCAAGAGACGTTTCGGAGCGGCGATCACACTACATCGTGATCGGAGCTCGACCACACGGTCCGCAATAGGTGAGGCGAGCCAAGGCGGCTGATCTTCGCGACATTCGCTAACCCACACTCACGGTAAAGCAGGAGGCCCGGTTATGGCATCAAGCATTTTCGCAAAGATCGGCAGCATCAAGGGCGAATCGCTCGACTCCAAGCACAAGGGCGAGGTCGAGGTGTCGAGCTGGTCGTGGGGTGTGGCGCAGTCCGGCAGCGTGGCCCACGGAGGCGGAGGCGGGGAGGGCAAGGCGAGTTTCAACGATTTCAACTTCACCCATCACGTCGACAAGGCGTCGCCGGTTCTCTTGAAGGCGTGTGCGACCGGTGAGCACATCAAGGAAGCGACTATCACAGTGCGGAAGGCCGGCAAGGGACAGCAGGAGTTCCTGATCATCAAGATGAACGACGTCCTCATCACCAGCGTCAATCCGAGCGGTGCCGGTGATACGCCTGCCACGGCGGAGCACGTCTCGCTGCAGTTCGCCAAAGTCGATCTGGAATACAAGCCGCAGAAAGCCGACGGATCACTGGATGTCGGAATCCATTTCAAGTACGACATCAAGGGCAACAAGGAAGGATAAGCGGAACCAGCCGCGCGCGTCCGCGGTTGACACATGGAGCAGTCGCCAACATCGGACCGCGCCCTCAGTCTCGACGAAGCGATATCGGTCGCGATTCTGCTGCAGCAGAACGAGCAGTGGGCGGCTGCCGGGGACGTTTACCGCAGCATCCTCGAAGTCGCGCCTGATCATGCCGATGCATTGCACTTCTCAGGAGTGCTCGCCCATCAGCAAGCGCGGAGCGAGCAAGCAGTCGCGCTGATCGAGAGGAGTCTCGAGTTCGAGCCCGATCGGGCGGACTGGTACAGCAATCTGGGGATCGTTCTGCAGGATCGACTCGAGCTCGACAATGCGATCGTCGCATACCAACGCGCGATTGCGCTTGATCCGGATCACGCCAATGCGCACAACAATCTCGGTGTGGTTCTGCGGGCCAAGAACAGAGCCGTCGAAGCCGAAGCGGCATATCGAGTCGCCACTCGAATCGATCCCGAACACTCGGACGCGTACCACAACCTGGGCGTCCTGCTGAACGCCCAGAAGCGGTCGCACGAAGCGGCTGTCTGCTTCTCGAAAGTGATCACGTTGAGGCCGAAGCATCCGGAGGCTCGGAGACTGCTGGCGATAGCGCACTGCACGCTCGGCGAAGTCGACAAGGCGGTCGAAGTCTTCGAAGAGTGGCTGGAAGAGGAACCGGACAGCCCCATTGCCCGGCACATGCTTGCGGCCTGCTCCGGCCGCGACGTCCCGCCGCGGGCATCGGATGCGTTCGTCGAAGAGACCTTCGACAGCTTCGCCGCCAGCTTCGATGCCAAGCTCGCCCAACTGTCGTACCGCGCGCCGGCGCTGGTCGCGCAGATGCTCGCGGAGTCGGCTGTCAGCAGCGTCGAAAAACCTCGATGTGCTCGATGCCGGATGCGGCACGGGGTTGTGCGGACCGCTCGTCGCGCCGTACGCGCGCCGACTGGTGGGAGTCGACCTGTCCGCACCGATGATCGCTCAAGCCCGGGCAAGGAATGTCTACGACGAACTGGTCAAACGGGAGTTGACCGCCTACCTGGGCGAATCCATCGGGGGGTTCGATGCGATCGTGTCGGCGGACACCCTCGTCTACTTCGGACCGCTCGAGGACGTTGCTGCGGCTTCCGCGAGCGCGTTGCGCCCCGGCGGATGGCTCATCTTCACCGTGGAGGAATTGCTCGGCGCCGGGTCCGAGGCGGGGTACGCGATCAGTGTGACCGGTCGTTACGGCCATACGCGTCAGTACCTCGAGCGTGTGCTGGCGAATGCGAATCTGCGGTCGGAGATCGTGTCGGCGGAACTGCGTCTCGAAGCCGGCGATCCGGTCCCGGGGTTCGTGGTGCGAGGGACGAAACCGACGGCGAGCCTGTAGGCTGGCGCCGTCCGATCCCGAGCGAAAGGAGGCCGTTTCGATGTCACCCGTTCCGCGCCTCCTTGCCGTGCCGGGTTGCTGATCCGGGCCGCGAGGACTTGCGCCTCGCGAAAGTAGCGGGCTTTGACACGCGTCGTCCCTCACCGCGTGTGCTACCGGCCGTGCTACCAAACTGAGCCAACCAGATAGAGCTCCGATGAGCGGAAACCGCTCAGGCACGGGAAGCCTCCGTGCGGCGAGCTCCTCTTGTCGCCATCGTACCCAGGAGGTCGCCGGTTCGAGCCCGGCTAGCTCCATTCTCCGACCAAAGTCTCGCCCGCTCCGCGGGCATGCGACTTTGGTCGGTATTGCTTTCTCCGAGCGCCGATGTGAGCCGCGCCCGTCATGCCGGTCGCGGCGGGCGAACCCTGACCCATTCGACGCGTGTGGAACGATTGGCACACTTTCGGCGCGATTTCCACTTGACACGATCCGGTGTCCGACACCGGATCTGTAGTTCCGCTCGGGGCCGTCAGTGGTCGCACTGATGTGCACGCCGGCAGGCGCGGTGAGACTCGCAGAGATGCTCAACCATGGCCGCAAGGGGGATCAATCGTGAACTCAGACAGAAGAACCGCAAAGATCGTGGGGGTTCTATACATCATCGGAACGGTTGCAGGCATCCTGAGCGTGGTTGTCATGGGGGGCTTCTCTATGGACGCTCCTGCCTATCTCAACAAGGCGGCCTCGGATCCCGGCCAGATCCAACTGGGAGCCTTCTTCGTGCTGGTCATGGGCTTGGCACTTGCCATGGTTGCGGCGACGATCTTTCCGATCCTCAAGAGACAGAACGAGGCGTTGGCTATCGGGTATGTCATCTTCAGAGGGGCGCTGGAGACATGGGCCTACATAGCGCTGGCGATCTGCTGGCTTCTACTCGTCGTGGTGGCCGGGCAACATGCAGACTCCGGGGCTGCCGCCGCTTCCCAGTCTTCTAGTCGCGGGATCCTGTTGGTCGATGCGAAGGATCAGATCAGTGCAGTCCTGGACATCGTCTTCAGCCTCGGCGCCCTGATGCTCTACTACGTGCTGTATCAAGCGAGACTCATCCCGCGGTGGATATCCGGCTGGGGGATCGTTGCGGCCGGGCTGTATCTGGCCGGGGGCTTGATCGCCATGTTCGGCACGGATCAGGACATCTGGGCGCTGCCAATGTTCCCGCAAGAGATGGTCATGGCGGTATGGCTGATCGCCAAGGGTTTCAGTCCAAGCACGACCGCTTCCGGGACACGTTGACACCGATCCTCGTCTTCGCTGGTGTGCTGATCGTCGGACTCCTGGGGTTCGCGGTCGTCATCGTGTTCGGGTGCCGGGCGAAGTCTCCACGGACACTCAACACCCTTCGACGGGTCATCCACGCGACCTTCAACCCGCGAACGATGCGATCGGCGGGCACGCCTGAGGCGCACGCGCTCCCCGTCCACCTCTGACGTACTTAGCGGGCGCTGGGGTGAGCGAGCGTCCTGTCGCCGGGGTCGAGGGCTCTACTGGCCTCCGGCGCCGGCCGTCACGCGAGGAGCGAGTAGCTCCTGCAGCGGGACTGGACGGCTAGGGCCCGCGCGACGGCGGGCCCTAGCTGCTTCCGAAGACCGGGATGCCTCAATCGTGCCTGTGGCCGACCTTCTCCCGCGTCGTCACGTAGATGTCGCCGATGCCCTCCGGGCCGGGCGAACGCCCGAAGAGGAGCTGCCGCGCGTTCCGCGAGAGCGACGGACGCGACTCGGCAGCCGCCGTGTTCACCGCCGCGCCCAGATTGACCGCGACCGACCACGGGTGGTGGATGCTTCGCCGCGTCGCGGCCCAGATGTCCTGGCCGCCGAGCGCGCCCGCGCGGTTCGAGGAGAAGACGACCTCGAGCCCGTCCTTGCGCACGTTCGGCTGGATGTCGTTCGCCACGGCGTCGTTCAGCTCCGCGACCGGCGTGGCCGGGCCGAAGTCCCAGCCGGCGAAGCCCTCGGCTGACGTAGATGTCGCCGGGGACGGTCGCCGAGCTGCGCGAGAAGTAGAGCTGCGGCGATCCAGCCGGCCGTTGACGTACGAGGGGCCCTGCTCGTCGAGCGTCGCTGTTCGGGCCGTCGGGCGCGCAGCCGAGGTGCTGCGGCTCGCTCCAGCCGTGCTTCCGGCTGTAGCGGGTGAAGTAGATGTCCCCCAGCCCGCAGCTGCCCGGGAGCGCCTCCCTGCTCACGAAGAAGAGGCCGCCGTCTCGGATCGGCGTCGGACAGAAGTCGTCCGCGGCCGAGTTGACGGGCTCGCCGAGGTTCTCGGGTGCGCCCCACGGGGCGTGGCGGTTCGGCCGGTGGGCGACCCAGATGTCGAGCAGGCCCTTCCCGCCCGGACGGTTCGAGGCCATGTAGAGGCTGCGCCCGTCGGGTGACTGGATCGGGCACCCGTCCTGGGACGGCGTGTTCAGCTCCGAGTTGTTGCCGTCGATCTCGTCGATCTTCTGGGCCGGTTCCCAGGCCGAGTAGTGCTGCTGCCCTGCCTGGGCCGCCACCGTGAGCGACGCCGCGCCCACGAACGCGGCCAGCAGAGCCAGTTTTGTCCTCATGCTCATGTCCTGCTCCCTTCCGTCGTGTGGTTGCGGCGGACGGACGGGAGAGTCACAGTGGGGCGTGTGACGGCGCGTGTGACCAGGGGAGGCCCCAGATCGGACTGAGCATTCAGCTACTCGGACCGCCGAGGATGGAACGCGGCGGGGCCCCGGTCGACCCGCCGCGGGGCCACAAGGCGTGGGGCCTGCTCGTCTATCTGCTGCGCACGCGGCTGCCGCCCTCACGCGAGCGGTTGGCGGAGCTGCTCTTTCCGGAGGCGGACGATCCGTTGGGGACGCTCCGCTGGACGCTCTCGGCGCTTCGCCGCAGCCTGGGCGAGGACGCCGAGCTCGGCGGGGATCCGGTGCGCTTGACGCTGCGCCCGGGAACGTTCGTGGACGTCGACGTCCTCAGTCGCGGATCCTGGATCGAGGCCGCCGCGCTGCCCGGGCTCGGGCACGAGCTCGTGGACGGCCTCGTGTTCCGGTCGAGCCCGGGCTTCGAGATGTGGCTCGAGAGCGAGCGCCGCCATGTGGCGGGAACGACGAGCGCCGTCCTCCACCAGGCGTCGCTCGCCCTGCTTGCGCGCGGGGACCTCGAGGGCGCGGCGCGTTACGCATCCGAACTCGTGCGGCTCAACCCCTACGACGAGAACGCCCACGTCCTGCTCGTCCGCTGCCTGAGCGCCGCGGGCGACCACGAAGGTGCGGCGCGTCGGGCGGAGGCCTGCAAGGAGCTTTTCCGCCGGGAGGTGGGCCGCGACCCGAGCGCCGCGCTTCGCGCGGCGGCGGAGACGAGTCGAGGCTCCGGTCGAGACGCGCGTCTCGGGGCGCGCTGCGGTCCTGGCGCAGGTCGAGGCGGGTGAAGCCGCCCTCGCCGCCGGCGCGGTCGAGGCCGGCGTCCAGCGCGTGCGGGGCGCCGTGGCCGCCGCCCGGAGGATCGAGGATCTCGAGCTCCTGGCCAGGGCGCTCGTAGCCCTGGGCGGCGCGCTCGTCCACTCCGCTCGCGGCACGGACGAGGAGGGCGCCGCGGCGCTCCACGAAGGGACGACGCTCGCCGAGGCGGTGGGTCGCGACGACATCGCTGCGACGGGATGGCGAGAGATCAGCTGGGTGCAGTTCCTTCGCGCCCAGTACGAGCGGGCCGAGGAGTCGCTGACGCGGACCGAGGAGCTCGCCGGCGGGAGCAACGTGGAGCTCGCCTGGGTGGACGTGACCCGCGGCGCCTCCCGACACGACACCGGTGACCATGCGGCGGCCGGGGAGCTGCTCCGCTCGGGCGTCGAACGCGCGCGGCAGCTTCCTTCGGGCCAGCCGCTTGCCATGGCCCTGACCATGCTCGGCCGCTACCACCTTCTGCGGGGCGAGATCGAGGATGCGGTCCATGTGCTGGATCAGGCTCTGGACGAAATCGAAGCTCGCGCGATGACGGCGTTCGTCTCGTGGCCGGAGTCCTTCCGCGCCGAGATCGATCTCGCCCTCGGCGACGTGGACGCCGCGGAAGCGCGTTTCGAGCACGCGTTTGCCATCGGCTGCCAGGTCGGCGACGCCTGCTGGGAGAGCATCGGCCTGCGAGGGCTGGGCCTGGTCGCCGAGGCGCGGGGGGACGTGACCCGCGCACTCGACCTGCTCGTCGACGCGCCGAAGATGTGTCGCCGCCTTCCCGACACGTACCTCTGGATCGAGACCTACGCACTCGATGCTCTCTGCGCCGTTGCGGTCGAGCATGGGGCCGAGTCTGCGCCGCGCTGGATCGACGAGCTCGAGGCGATCGCCGCGCGACGGGGCATCCGGGAGCTCCTGCTGCACGCGACTGTCTACCGAGCCCGCCTGGGAGAGCCCGGCGCACTCGACGCCGCCCGATCGCTCGCCGCGGAGATCGACAATCCGGCGCTGGACGATCTCTTCTTCATGGCGCGATCGGCGTAAGGCCAACGGTGGCAGGCGTCGGTGAGTTTCTGTCGCGTCGAAGATCGTGATTCATCCGAGCGTTGACTCGGCGGCAGCCCCGGGGTACGGTCGCGAGGTCATCTCCCTGTGACGTTTGCGACAAGGCGAGGGCGACAGGATGCGAGCGGAAGGTTGGCGCAAGGTTGCATCCGCCACGTGGCGCGGCCCGCTCGATCCGCAGATCTACGGCGATCTCGAGATCGACGCGACGGAGCTTCTTGCCTTCATCGAGGACGCCCGCGCCGAAACCGGCGCCCACGTCACCGTCACGCATCTCGTCGGTCGCGCCGTCGCTCACGCGCTGGGAGAGAACCCCGATCTCAACGTTCGCAAGCGCCGAGGCCACTTCATCCCGCGGGACACCGTGGCCATCTTCTTCGTCGTCGCCGTGGACGGCGGCAAGGATCTCTCCGGCGTCAAGGTGAAGGACGCCGATCGCAAGTCGGCGGTCGAGATCGCCGAGGAGCTCTCCGACCGCGCCGGGCGGATCCGAAGCGGCGCGGACTCCGACTTCGGGCGGTCGAAGACGCTCCTCGCCCGAACCCCGACCCCGATCCTCCGGCTGGCGCTGAGGTTCGTGACCTGGCTGACGTGCGATCTCGGCCTCGACCTGCGCCGCTTCGGGCTCCGAAGCCATCCCTTCGGCAGCGCGCTCGTCACGTCCGTCGGAATGTTCGGCGTGCAGCACGCGTACGCGCCCCTGTCGCCGTTCTATCGCGTGCCGTTCCTCGCGCTGGTCTCCGAGGTCGCCGAAAAGCCCGTCGTTCGCGACGGCGAGATCGTGGCCCGGCCGATGCTGACGATGTCGGCGACGATGGACCACCGCTACCTCGACGGCTCCCATGCCGCGAGGCTCGCGCGAAGCGTGCGCGGGTATCTCGAGGATCCGAGGGCCTACGAGCCTCCGCGTCCCCGTCTGCCTGCGGCGACGGCGAGCGACGCATGATCACGGCCTCCGATCGACCCTGGCTGCGGTTCTACGGCGACGTCCCGGACTCACTCGAGTACCCGGAGATCACGCTCTACGAGGCTCTGGCCGCCTCGGCACGGCGAACGCCCGAGGCGACGGCCTACGACTTCCTCGGGGTGACCGCGACCTACGCCGAGCTGATCGCGTCGGTCGACTGTTGCGCGAACGCGCTCGCCGCCCTTGGGCTCGGCCCAGGCGATCGGATCACCATCTCGATGCCGACGTCGCCGCAGGGCGTGATCCCGTTCTACGCGGCGGCGAAGCTCGGGGCGGTCGCCTCGATGATCCATCCGCTCTCGGCTCCCGCCGAGATCGCCGGATACCTGAACCGCAGCGGCTCGCGCATCGCCGTGACGCTGGACGCGTTCTACGGGAGCTTCGCCGGGATCGAGGAGACCACGCCGCTCGAGACGCTCATCCTCGCGCGCATCACCGACGATCTCCCGCTCCTCAAGCGGATCGGCTTCTGGGCGACCCGGGGCCGCAAGATCGCTCGCGTGCCGCCCGATCCGCGCGTCCGGTGGTGGTCCGAGCTCATGGCCGAGGAGCATCCCGCCGTACCGGCCGCGGCGATCGGGACACACGAGCCGGCCGCGATCCTCTACTCGGGGGGCACGACAGGAACGCCGAAGGGCATCGTCCTCTCGCACCACAACTTCGTCAGCGAGGGGATGCAGGTCGGCGCGTGGATCGGCATGGGCCCGCACGACACGATCCTCGCGGCGCTGCCGATCTTCCACGGCTTCGGCCTGGCGGCGCTCATCAACGCAGGCTTCCTGAGCGGCGCGCAGCTCGTGCTCGTGCCCGTCTTCAGCCCCGAGACGACGGCGGAACTCCTGCAGACGAAGCGTCCGACGCTGATCGCGGGCGTGCCGACGCTGTACGAGGCGCTCATCCGTCACCCCGCCCTGCAAACGGCCGATCTGTCGTCGCTCCGCGGCGCCTTCTCGGGGGCGGACTCGCTGCCCGAGCCCGTCCGGCTGGGGTTCGAGGCGCTCGTCGCCGAGCGCGGCGGACACGTGCGACTGCTCGAGGGCTACGGGCTGACCGAGGCTGTGACGGGAATCATGGGGATGCCCTTGAACGAGTCCCGGCCGGGCAGCATCGGCGTCCCGCTCCCGGACACGCTGGTCGCGATCTGCGCACTCGATGAGCTGGAGGAGCTGCCGGTGGGCGAGGAGGGGGAGATCTGCGTCAGCGGGCCGGCGGTGATGCTCGGCTACCTCGACGATCCCGACGCGACGGCCGCCACGCTGAAGGTGCATCCCGACGGCCGCGACCTGGCTCCACACCGGCGACATCGGCCGGATGGACGAGGACGGGTTCTTCTTCTTCACGTCGCGCCTCAAGCGGATGATCAAGTCGTCCGGGTTCAACGTCTTCCCCTTTCAGGTCGAGATGGCGCTGCACGAGCACCCCGACGTGGCCGAGGTCTGTGTGGTCGGCGTGCCCGACCCGGCTCAGGGCGAGCGGGTCGTCGCGGTCGTCGTCCCCGTCGCCCACGGCCCAGGCCGGCGACGCGCTGGCGGCCGAGCTCATCGAGCACTGCCGCGCGCATCTCATCAAGTGGTCGTGCCCGCGCGAGATCGAGTTCCGCACCGAGTTGCCGAAGACCCGCGTCGGGAAGATCGACTTCACGACGCTGGGCCGCGAGGTCGCCGAGCGGCGACGGGCCGCGGTCTAGGAACGACCGCGCACGGCGTGAGCCTTGAGCGCCGAGTGCGTTGACGCAAGACCTGACGGGCCCTCGTTCCTGCCGGGCCGCCGCTCATAATCGCGTTGGTGCCTGCCCGCCTGCGATTCGATGCTGCGCTGGTCGCGCTCGTCGTCACCCTCGCAGGGTGCGGCGGCTCCGACTCGGCCGTGCCCACCGACGCCACCACGACCACCCCGGCCGCGGCGCCTGCGGCGCCTACGCTCGACGCCAGCTTCCCGGTCGACGGCGAGCGGGAGCTAGCCCTCCGCTGCTGGGGCTCTGGATCCCCGACCGTGATCTTCGACGCCGGCTCGGGCGTGCCCGGGATCGGCGGGCTCGAGAACTCCACCATCCCGCCGGAGTTGGCGCGACGCACGCGCTTCTGCGCCTACGACCGCGCGGGGCTCGGGCTCAGCGATCCCGCCCCGAATCGCAAGCGCGGGCTCGACGACTTCGTCGACGACCTCCACGCGCTGCTTCAGGCGGCCGACGTGCCCGGGCCCTACGTGCTCGTCGGCTGGTCGGGCGGCGGGTTCATCGCCTACCACTACACGGGGCGGTATCCCGACGACGTCGCCGGGCTTGCGATGCTCGACGTGCCGCCGGGGCTCGGGGACATTCCCGCTGATCAGATTCCGGCCTGGGACGATCCCGGCAGAACGCCGAGCACACCGATTTCGCCGCGCTGAAGCGGTACGTGGCGCGGGGGCGGCTTCCGATCCCGGCCATCCCGGTGACCGTGATCACGGCGACCGACGGCCTGTCGGCCGACAACCCGGACGGGCAGAAGATCTGGCTCGAGGGCAGCTCCGACCCGGAGCAGGTCGTCCTCGAGGGCGGGCACGAGATCCATGGCAGCGACCCGGAAGGCGTGCTCGCCGCGATCACCGACCTCCTGGAGCGCGTCGGATCTAGCTGAGCGTGTAGAGCCGCCACTCGCCGGGCACGCCCTTGAGCTCGGTCGCACCGCGCTCCTCGAACTCGAGCTCTGAGCCGGCTACGAGGTCCTTCACCGTGCTCGATACGAGCACCTCGCCGGGGCCGGCCAGGGCGGCGATGCGGGCGCCGATGTGGACGGCGATTCCGCTGACCCGGTCTCCGCTCAGCTCGGCCTCGCCGGTATGGACGCCCGCGCGGATCTCGAGGCCGAGGCCACGGGTCTCCCGGCCGATCTCCTGCGCGCACCGGATCGCCCGGCCCGGGCCGTCGAAGGTGGCGAAGATGCCGTCGCCGGCCTTGTCCACCTCGCGGCCGCGGAACTGCTCCAGGGCCTTGCCGACGATGATGTCGTGCTCGGCGAGCAGCTCCTTCCAGCGCTGGTCGCCCAGCTTCGCGAGCCAGCCGGTCGAGTCGACGATGTCCGTGAAGAGCACCGTCAGAAGGACGCGGTCGGGCTCCGCCGCGGGGCGCGTTCCGGTGACGAACGCCGCGATCTCGCCGACGAGCGCCTCCTGGTCGCCGACCCACGGCAGGTAGTCACGCCCCGGCAACTCGACGAGCTTCGCGCCGGGGATCCGCCCGGCGACGTACTCGGCCTCCTCGAGAGAGTGCACGTCGATGCCGCCCTTCGGGCCGACGACGTCCTTCCGCTGCAGGACGAGTGTCGGCACGTGAATCGCCGGAAGCAGGTCGCGCACGTCGGTGTGCGCGCTCAGCTCGGAGAAGAGCCGGAACGTCGTCGGCGTCGCGGACGCCCGCATCAGGCGCGCGTACCAGGCGATCTGGCGCGGGTCGCCGGCCGCGCTCGGGGCGAGGCGGTGCAGCCAGTCGCGGGCGAACTCCTCGGTGCCCCACTCGTCTCCCGCCCGCTGAAGCCAGGCCTCGAGCTCCTCGGCCGTCGAACCCCACGGGTAGTCGTCGTCCTTCACGCCCGCCTTCGCGGTGGCGTTGTAGAGGATGAGCGCCTCGGTGCGGTCCGGGCAGCTCGCGGCGAAGACGATCCCGAGCGGGCAGCCGTAGCCCTGCGCGAAGACGGCGGCCCGCTTGCTTCCGGCCGCGTCGAGGACCGCGCGCACCTCGTCCATGCGGTCCTCGAGCGTCAGGGACTCGACGTCGGTTACGCGGTCGGAGAGCCCCGTTCCGCGGCGGTCGAACATGATGAGCCGGACGCCGAGCGCCAGCCGGCGGAGGAACTGCGCGACCGCGGGATCTTCCCAGTAGAGGTCGAGGTGTGAGATCCAGCCCGGGATGTAGAGCAGGTCGGTCGGGCCGTCGCCGACCACCTGGTAGGCGATGTTGACCGCGCCGCTTCGCGCGTAGCGCACCTCCGGAGCTTCCACCCGGAGAAGTCTCCGACGCCGTCGGCCCGATGGCAACCCGGACCACGCCCGGGAGCCGTCTCTCGTGCCGCGAGGGCGAGAGAGACGGCTCCGCAGGGCTTCGGGCGATGCTCTAGTTCTCGAGCTCGGCGACTTCGAGCTCGAGCTCGAGCGCCCGCACGATCTTGCCGGTCGCCGAGGCGATCCGCGCCGTCCCGACGATCGGGGCGATCGCCGCGAAAACGCCCCGAACCTGCTCGGGGTCGATCTCGAGGTCACCGGCGGCCGCCAGATTGAGGGCGTACGAGACCGGCGGCGCATCGACCGCGACGAGCGCGGCGATCCGCACGAGCATCAGAGTCTCGGCGTCGAGGCTCGAGGCCTCGATCGAGTCCGCGGTCATGCTCGCAAGCAGGTCGAGAACTGGGGTTTCGGTTGTCTCTGCCATGGGATCTCCCTTTCGGATGTCTTGTGTAGGTCTGCCTCGACCCTATAAGCAGCCCGGTGCCCGGACATCGGACGGTCCGCGGATCGGTGCTGCGGCAAAGTGCGGAGATTCGCGGTTTCTCCGCACCTGGGATCGGCGGGCGCCCCGATTTCACGGTCGCTCTCGCTGTGCGAGGATGCCCGGCACGCAGGCAACGACCAAGCGGGAGGAACCGTGTGGTACTTCTACGGAATCGGCGCGTTCATCTACATCGTCCTGATCCTGACGCTCGGGATCATGACCCTGAGGAACGGGCACGGCTGGATGTTCTTCTTCGGGATCTTCTTCCCGATTCTCTGGATCATCGGCGCCTTCATGCGGCCGACGACCTCGTCGTACTGAAGTTGCCTCCGCCCCGGTAGCGGCCCGGGGAGCGTCCGGCAACGCGGTGTGAAATGCTGGCCGCATGAGCTCCTGGGGCACGCCCGCACTCGTCGCGGTCTTCGCCGTCTCGGGCGCTGCGACGTGGGTCGCGGGCATCTTTCTCTCGAAGGCCACCGACGTCCTCGACGACCGGTTCAAGCTCGGCGACGCGGTTGGCGGGATGCTTCTGCTGGGGCTGGCGGGGTCCTTGCCGGAGCTCGCAATCACGACTTCGGCGGCGCTCAGCGGCCACCTGTCGCTCGCCGTCGGGAACCTCCTCGGCGGCATCGCGATGCAGACGCTCGTGCTCGTGTTCCTCGATCTCACCTCCAAGCAGAAGAAGCCGTTGACCTCGCTGGTGTCCGACACGAGTCCCCTGATCGAGTCGATGCTCGTGATCGTCGTCGCCACGATCGCCGTCATGGGCGGGTTCCTGCCCGAGTCGTCGGCGATCGGCCCGGTGAGCCCGGCCTCGCTCGCGATCGTCATCTTCTTCGTCCTCGGGATCCTGGGGCTGAACCGCGCCCGCCGGCGGCAGGTGTGGGTCCTCGCCGACGCCGACACTCCGTCGGCCGGCGACGCGCCGAATCGCTTCAAGGCGTCGACGACGGCGGCCGTTCTCGGCGTGTTCGCGATTGCGTCCGGCGTGACCCTCTTCGCCGGCGTGATGCTCGAGCAGACGGGGAACCAGCTCGCGGACGACATGGGCATGAACGGCGTCGTGTTCGGGGCGACCATCCTCGCCGCTGTGACGGCGCTGCCCGAGATCTCGAGCGGGATCGCAGCCGTGCGGCTCGGCGCCGTCGGTCTCGCGATGAGCGACATCTACGGCGGCAACGCCATGCAGCTGACGTTCTTCCTGCTCGCCGACTTCCTTGCCGGCAGCCCGGTGCTCTCGACGGCGAGCGACCAGTCGCTCTGGCTGGGCGCGACGGGGGTGGTGGTGACGGGAATCTTCGCCTACGGATTGCTCGTCAGATCCGACACCAAGCTGTTCGGCCTCCTCGGGCGGGACTCGCTCCTGGTCCTGCTCACGTACCTCGCGGCCGTCTTGCTCCTGACCGTCGTACCCGGGTGATCTCCCGGCCCTCTCTCAGGTACGAATAGGGGATGGGCACGGCCGGGCCGCTTGCCGTAGACGAGCTCGAGGCGATCGACGCCTACTGGCGCGCGGCCAACTACCTGTCGGTCGGCCAGATCTACCTCCTCGCCAACCCGCTCCTACGGGAGCCGCTGGCGGACGAGCACGTCAAGCCACGGCTTCTCGGACACTTCGGCACCGTGCCCGGGCTGAACCTCGCCTACGTCCACCTGAACCGGGCGATCCGGGCGCGTGACCTGGATGCGATCTACGTCACGGGGCCGGGGCACGGCGGGCCCGGCCTCGTCGCCAACGCGTACCTCGAAGGCACCTACAGCGAGCTCTACCCGCAGGTGAGCCGTGACGAGGACGGCCTGCGCGAGCTCTTCCGGCAGTTCTCGTTCCCCGGCGGGATTCCGAGCCACGTCGCGCCGGAGACGCCGGGCTCGATCCACGAGGGCGGCGAGCTCGGGTACGCGCTCGCCCATGCCTTCGGCGCCGCCTTCGACAACCCCGACCTCCTGGTCGCCTGCGTCGTCGGCGACGGCGAGGCCGAGACGGGCCCCCTGGCGACGAGCTGGCACTCGAACAAGTTCCTGAACCCGGTGACCGACGGAGCGGTCCTTCCGATCCTGCACCTGAACGGCTACAAGATCGCAAACCCCACGGTGCTCGCCCGCATCCCCGAGCGCGAGCTCGTCTCGTTCCTCGAAGGCTGCGGCTGGCGGCCGATCGTCGTCGCGGGGGACGAGCCCGCCGCGGTCCACCAGGCCTTCGCCGCCGCGCTCGACGAGGCGCTCGACGAGATCGGCGAGATCCAGTGGGCCGCCCGGGTCGACGGCGCCGAGGGGCGGCCGCGCTGGCCGATGCTCGTGCTCCGCACGCCCAAGGGCTGGACCTGCCCAAGGAGGTCGACGGGCTCCCTGTCGAGGGAACGTGGCGGGCGCACCAGGTTCCGATCGCCGACGTCCGCGGGAATCCCGAGCACCTGCGGCTCCTCGAGGAGTGGCTGCGGAGCTACCGCGCCGAGGAGCTCTTCGACGAAAGCGGCGCGCTCGTCTCCGAGCTCGCAGTCCTGGCACCCGAGGGCGACCGGCGCATGAGCGCGAACCCGCACGCGAACGGCGGCGAGCTGCTCCGTGACCTCGTCCTGCCGGACTTCCGCGACTACGCGGTCGACGTCCCCGAGCAGGGCAAGAGCATGAGCGAGGCGACGAAGGTGCTGGGCACGTTCCTCCGGGACGTCGTCTCCCGCAACGAGACGAACTTCCGGATCTTCGGGCCCGACGAGACCGCCTCGAACCGCCTCGGCGCGGTCTTCGAGGCGACCGGCCGGGCCTGGGACGCGGAGGTCGAGCCGACCGACGAGGGGCTGAGCCGTGACGGCCGGGTCATGGAGGTCCTCTCCGAGCACCTCTGCCAGGGCTGGCTCGAGGGCTACCTGCTCACCGGCCGGCATGGGCTGTTCGACTGCTACGAGGCCTTCATCCACATCGTCGACTCGATGTTCAACCAGCACGCGAAGTGGCTGAAGGTGACGCGCGGGATCCCCTGGCGCCGCCCGGTCTCGTCACTCAACTACCTCCTGAGCTCGCACGTCTGGCGCCAGGACCACAACGGCTTCTCGCACCAGGATCCCGGCTTCGTCGACCACGTCGTGAACAAGAAGGCGGAGGTGATCCGCGTCTACTTCCCGCCGGATGCGAACACGCTCCTCTCGGTCGCCGACCACTGCCTGCGCAGCCGGCAGTACGTGAACGTGATCGTGGCGGGCAAGCAGCCCGCGCTCGACTTCCTCTCGATGGAGGAGGCCGTTCTCCACTGCACGCGCGGGATCGGCATCTGGGAGTGGGCGTCGAACGACGAGGAGGGCGAGCCGGACGTCGTCCTCGGCTGCTGCGGCGACGTCCCGACGCTCGAGACGCTCGCGGCCACGGCGATCCTGCGCGACGAGCTGCCGGATCTCCGCGTCCGCGTGGTCAACGTCGTCGACCTCATGCGGCTCCAGCCGGATGCGGAGCATCCGCACGGCCTGACCGACCGGGACTTCGACTCGCTCTTCACGCACGACAAGCCGGTCGTCTTCGCCTACCACGGCTATCCGTGGCTCATCCACCGCCTCACCTACCGCCGCACGAACCACGCGAACATCCACGTGCGCGGCTACAAGGAGGAGGGCACGACGACGACGCCGTTCGACATGGTCATGCTGAACGACCTCGACCGGTTCCACCTCGTGATGGACGTGATCGACCGGGTGCCCGGCCTCGCGGACTCCTCCGCCCGGCTTCGGCAGGAGATGGACGACCGCCGCCTGCGCGCGCGGGCCTGGACGCGCGACCACGGCGAGGACGACCCCGAGATCCGCGATTGGACCTGGCCGTACTGACGATCCTCGTCGTCAACGCGGGCTCGACGAGCCTCAAGCTCTCGCGGGTCGGCTCCGACGACTCGGCGGAGCCGGTCGCCTCGCTGGAGGACGTGCCGCGCGACGTGGACGCGGTTGCGCACCGGGTCGTGCACGGCGGCTCCCGGTTCGACGGGCCGGTCGTGATCGACGAGGCGGTCGAGCGCGAGCTCGTCGCGCTGACGGAGCTCGCGCCGCTGCACAACGCTCCTGCGCTCGAGGGGATCCGTGCGGCCCGCGCGGTCTTTCCGGACGTGCCGCACGTCGCCGTCTTCGACACCACGTTCCACGCGACGCTGCCGGCCGAGGCGCGCACGTACGCGGTCCCGGCGCGCTGGCGGGAGGAGTGGGGGATCCGCCGGTACGGCTTCCACGGGCTCTCGGTCCAGTGGGCGGCCGAGCGCGTCGCCGTGCCGCGCCTCGTCGTCTGCCATCTCGGCGGCGGCTGCTCGGTGACCGCGGTCCGGGACGGGCGCTCGGTGGACACGACGATGGGCTTCAGTCCGCTCGAGGGCGTTCCGATGGCCACCCGCTCCGGCTCGATCGACCCCGAGATCGTCCTCCACCTCCTGCGCCACGGCCGGCTGTCCCTGGAGGAGGTCGAGGAGGCGCTGGAGGAGCGGTCGGGGCTGCTCGGGCTGTCCGGAGACGACCGCGCGGGTCGACGAGCTCGAACGCTCCGACGATCCGCGCGCTCAGCTCGCCCTGGACGTGTTCGCGTATCGGGTCGCCCTGGCGGTCGGCGCGCTGGCGGCCGCGCTCGACGGGCTCGACGCGCTCGTCTTCACGGCGGGGATCGGCGAGCGCTCCGCGCGGGTTCGCGCGGACGTCTGTGCGCGCCTCGGCTTCCTCGGCGTCGAGCTCGATCCCGAGGCGAACGCGACGGCGCAGCCCGACGCGGAGGTCGCAGCACCCGGCTCCGGTGTGCGGGTCGTCGTGCTGCGGGCGCGTGAGGAGCTGATCGCGGCGCGCGCCGCCCGCGACCTGCTCGCGGGCGTAGCGCGAAGAAAATGTCGATCCCGTCGCTCCTCGTTCGTCTATAAGGCGTCCACTGACGAAGGAGGAAGCGATGAAGTACATGCTGCTGATCCACCAGGGCGACGCGCCGCGGCCCGGGCGCGACGGGGAGTCCAACGAGGCCGCCGTCGCGGCGTTCGAGGCGCTCTCGCAGGAGGAGCAGGGGAAGATCTGGGGCGCGTGGCAGGCGATCAACGAGACGCCCGGCGTCAGCCCCGGGCTCCAGCTGCAGCCGCCCGAGACGGCGACCACCGTGCGCGTCAAGAACGGCAAGACGCTCACCACCGACGGCCCGTTCGCGGAGACCAAGGAGGCGATCGGCGGCTACCTCGTCTTCGAGGCCGGCGATCTCGACGCGGCGATCGAGCTGGCCTCGCGGATCCCGACGGCGGCGATGGGCGGCGCGGTCGAGGTGCGGCCGGTGGTGGAGTGGTAACGGTCGAATCTGGGTAGCGCGTTGGCGTGATCGCGTTCCGCACGAGGATCGAGATCGATCGCGCAGCCTTCAGACGTCTACGCCGTGGTGGGCGACCCGACGACGTACTCACACTGGAACTCGGCCGTTCGCTCGGTCGAGCCGCTCGCCGCCGACCAGTACCGCATGGTTCGCGACCTTCCGTCGGGGACCGCCGAGAATCACCTGGAAGTGGTCGCGGCCCGCTCGCCCGACCTCGTCGTGATCGAGGCGAGCGACGGGCCGACGCCGTTCACCTACCGCTACGAGCTCCATGAGGCGGACGGCGGGACGGAGCTCGAGCTCGACGCCGAGGTCGAGCTCGAGGGAGTGGCGGCGATCCTCGGCCCGCTTGCCGCACGCGCGGTGAAGCGCGGCGTCGACGAGAACCTCGCGACGCTCAAGCGGCTCCTCGAGAGCTAAAGCGCCTTCCAGAAGTAGGTCGTGTCGCAGTAGCGCCCGTCGGGGTAGAGGGCGAAGTTGGGCACCTCGCCGACCCGGACCCAGCCCATCCGCGCGTAGAGGCGCGCCGCGTCGCCGTCGGTGACCGCGTCGAGGACGAGGAGCGTCTTGCCCTCGGCGCGCGCCTCGGCCTCGGCGCGCTCCATCAGCCGCTCCGCGATCCCGCGCCGGCGGGCCGAGCGGTGGACGAGCATCTTCGTGATCTCGCCGCGGTGCGGCTGGTTCGGCGGCAGCGCGAGGATCACCTGCACCGTGCCGACCAGCTCGCCGTCGGCGAACGCGGCCAGCAGCACGCGGCGGCCCTGCTCGACCTCGGCCGCGACCGTCTCGAAGACCGCGCGCGCGTCCTCGCGGGAGAACGGATCCATGAAGCCGATCGACGCGCCGCCGGCGACGGCGTCCTCGAGGACGGCCGCGAGCCCGTCGGAGCGTGCTAGCGTCCGGTAGCCTGCGAGCCGACCGTCAGACGCGAACGGAAGTCTCGACGTCGGCAATCGGTGCCGATCAATCCCGTGCGACATTACTCGCCGAACGGAGGCCGGAAGGCGCTCAGGGACTGGCGATCGCCCGCTCCATGACGCTGTAACAGACTGCAACTTTGTTCCGTGCGAACGCTGCTCGCGCAGGTGGGTTTGCTGACGAGGCGTCCGCGTGGGCGGTGGCGAACGCACGTTGACATTCCGCGGCGTTTTCCTACGCTGTAGATCCATGCGTCGCACCGTCGAGAGCCCGAACCGCTTCTTCTTCGCTCTCTTCGCGCGCGCCTTTACGCGCTAGCCGGCGCTTTCGACCTCCGCGGTCGCCGGCTAGCTGCACATCAGGCGGATCCACCCACCGAAGGGACGACGCATGACGAGCACAACCGAATCCACCGTGACCGTTGCCTATCCGGGCCGCGAGGGCGCGCACAGCGCCGCGGCCGCCGACGACGCTCTTCGGAGGCGGCGGAGGAGCTTCGTCCGCTGCCGAGCTTCCAGGCCGTGGCCGACGCCGTCGCCGCCTCGGCGGTCGACTTCGGCGTGCTGCCGATCGAGAGCTCGCTGTCGGGCCCGGTCGCCGAGACGCACGATCTGCTCTACGCCTCGCCGCTCTCGATCGTCGCCGAGGCGGTCCTGCCGATCCGCCACTGCCTGCTCGCGCCGCAGGACGTGCCGCTGGAAGAGATCCGGCTCGTCCATTCCCATCCGGTGGCGCTCGACCAGTGCCGGCGGTTGCTGGCTCGGCTCCCGAACGCGAAGGCCGTGGCGGCGCCGACGACCGCGGACGCCGCCAGCGCGGTCGCTGAGCGCGGCGATCCCACCGAGGCCGCGATCGCCAGCGAGCGCGCCGCGCAGCTCAACGGGCTCCACGTCGTCGCCGCGGACGTCGGGGATCACCCCGAGGCGTACACGCGCTTCGTCGCCGTCGCGACCTACACGCGGCTCGACCGCAACGGCGACGCGTTCCGCACGGCGTTCTCGTTCGTCACCGACCACACCCCGGGGAGCCTGCTGCGGGCGCTCAGGCCGTTCGACCGCAACGGCGTCAACCTCGTGCAGCTCGTCTCGCGGCCGATCCCGGACTCGCCGTGGCGCTACCGCTTCGACGCCGTGCTCGACGGACATCCGCACGACCCCGCGGTTGGCGAGGCCTTCCGCCAGCTACGGGAGAACAGACGCGGCGGGCTCGGTCGTCTCGAGGGTGGGGCGTGGGGATCCCAGTGAGACGCGCGTCGAGCTCTTAGGCGACGGCGACGGCTGCGGGCGCTCTTCTCGACGACGCCGAGCTTCGTGACGGCGACCGCGATGACCTTGTACTCGGGGCAGCTCGTGTTCACGTCCGCGCTCGGGCCGACGAGCAGGTTCGTGCGCACCTCGGGGAAGTGGAACGCGGTGAACACGTGGCCCGGGTCGATGCGCTCGGTGATCTCCACCTCGATCTCGATCTCGCCGTTGCGCGCTCCGCACCTTCACGGCGTCGCCGTCGACGAGCCCGAGCTCGGCCGCGTCGTCGGGATGGATCTCGAGCCAGTCCTTCGGGAGCAGGTCGAGGTTGCCGGTGCGGCGGGTCATCGTGCCGACGTTGTAGTGCTCGAGCCTGCGGCCGGTGACCAGGATGAGCGGGAACTCCTCGCTCGCCTCGTCGCCGGGCTCCTTGTACGGGAGCGCGGCCAGGTGGGCGCGGCCGCCGGGCATGAGGTCGAACGTCTCCTCGTAGAGGATCGGCGCGTCGGTGCCGTCGGGTGCGATCGGCCACTGGAGGCCGCGGCCCTCGAGCCGCTCGTACGTGACGCCGGCGAAGTCGGGCGTCAGCTCGGCGATCTCCGCCATCACGTCCTCGGGCCCGTCGTACGGCAGCTCGTAGCCGAGGCGCGCGGAGATCAGCTTGCAGATCTCGAGGTCGGTCTTCGCCGCGCCGGGCGGGTCGACCGCCGCGCGCACGAGCTGGATGCGGCGCTCGGCGTTCGTGAACGTGCCGGTCTTCTCGAGGAACGACGAGGCCGGGGAGGATCACGTGCGCGAACTTCGAGGTCTCGTTCTCGAAGATCTCCTGGACGACGAGGAACTCGAGGCTCTCCAGCGCCTTCATCACGTGCTCGACGTCGGGATCCGACTGGACGATGTCGTAGCCCGTGATCCACATCGCCTTCAAGCGGCCGTCGATCGCCGCGTCGAACATCTCGGGCATCTTGAGGCCGCGCTCGCGCTTCATCTCGACGCCCCAGCGCTCCTCGAACATGCGGGAACGTCTCGTCGTCGGCGACCGAGCGGTACGCCGTGAACGTGTCGGGCAGCGCGCCCATGTCGGAGGAGCCCTGGACGTTGTTCTGTCCGCGCAGCGGCATGAGGGCGCAGCCGGGCCGGCCGATCTTCCCGGTGAGGAGCGCGAGGTTGCAGATGAGCTGCACGCAATCGGAGCCGTGGAGCTGCTCGGTCACGCCGAGGCCCCACGCGATCGAGGCGGTCTCGGCCTCGCCGTAGAGGTGTGCGGCGCGCTCGACGTCCTGCGGCGGGAACGCCGGTGAGCTCCTCGGTCGCCTCCGGCGTGTACGCGGCGACGACGTCGGCGATCGCGTCGAAGCCGTCGGTGCGGGCGTGCGACGAACTCCTCGTCCACGAGCCCGTCGCGGATGACCACGTGCGCCAGCCCGTTCAGGAAGGCCGCGTTCGTGCCCGGATGGACGGGGCAGTGGAGGACGCCGTAGTCGGCGAGCTCGATGCGGCGCGGGTCGGCGGTGATGAGCTTCGCGCCCTTCAGGGCGGCCTGCTTCATCCGCGCGCCGGCGACCGGGTGGCCCGCGGTCGGGTTCGCACCGATGATCAGGAGCACGTCGGCGTGCTCGATGTCGTCGAAGGAGCCCGAGCAGCCGGAGCGGCCGAGCGACTTGCGCAGCGCGTACGAGGTCGGCGAATGGCAGACGCGCGAGCAGTTGTCGATGTTGTGCGTGCCGATCGCGGCGCGGAAGACTCGCTGCATGGCGTAGCAGTCCTCGTTGGTCGCGCGCGAGGAGGCGAGGCCGGCGATCGCGTCGGCGCCGTGCTCGGCCTTGATGGACAGGAACGCCTCGGCGACGCGGTCGAGCGCCTCCTCCCAGGAGGCGATGCGGAAGGTGCCGCTCTCGCGGACGAGCGGGGCGGTCAGGCGGTCGCGCGAGCGCGTGAACTGGTGGGCGAAGCGGCCCTTGAGGCAGGTGTGGCCGCGGTTCGCGGGGCCGTCGCCGGGGCTGATCGAGACGATCCGCCCGCCGCGCTGGTGCGCGTCGAGCCTGCAGCCGACGCCGCAGTAGCCGCACGTCGTCTCCGTTGTCGAGTCGAAACGCCGTTCAGCCATCCGAGCACCTCTCAGTCCGTGCTCTCCTCGGCGATGTCGACGAGCAGCTGCTCGGTGATCGCGTCGGTCGGACAGGTGTCGGCACAGGCGCCACATGATACGCAGGACGAGTCCTTGAAACCCGAGTCGAGACCCGCGGTGACGTTGGAGTGGAATCCGCGGCCGGTGGCGGTGAGCGCGAACGCACCCTGGATCTCGTCGCATGCCCGCACGCACCGCCCACACGAGATGCACAGCTCGTGCTGAAAGACGAGGTACGGGTGGCCGCATCGTCGTGCGTGACTCGTGCAGCGCGCCGGTCCAGCGGGTCGGCGACTCCGAGCTGCGCGGCCACCAGCGCCAGCTCGGTGTGCGGAGCGGGGGCACCGGCAGCTCCGAGAGCACCAGCTAGACCACGTTCGCGGCGATGCGGCGCGCTGGCGTCCTCGGTGACGATCTTCATGCCGTCCCGGCGACGGTCGTGCACGACGGCACGGGCCCGCGTGCGCCCTCGACGCCGACGAGGCACACGCGGCAGGCACCGAAGGGCGCCATGCGATCGTCGAAGCAGAGCGTCGGCACCCACCGATTGGCCAGCTTGGCGGCCTCGAGCACAGTCGTTCCCGGCTCGACCTCGACCGGCGATCGCCGTCGACGAAGACCTCCATCACGGTGACCCCCAGCTCGTCGGGGAAATGCGTGATCAGAGCTTCGGATCGGCGCCGGCATACCGCCGCCGTGGGCGCACAGACTCGCGACCTCGAGCGTCTCGAGCAGCTCCTCGAACTCAGCCCGATCGACGCCGCCCTCGGCCTCGACCAGCTCGAGCGCCCGCCGCAGGCCGATCCGGCACGGGAAGCACTTGCCGCAGCTCTCGCTGGCGCCGAAATGCAGGAGATGACGCGCGAGCGCGCGCATGTCCGTGCGGTCGTCGAAGGCAACGATGCCGCCGTGACCGACCATGCAGCCCTCTGCCGCGAGTTGGTCGAAGTCGAACGGGGTGTCGAGCAGCGAGGCCGGGAGGATTGCCGCCAGCGGGCCGCCGATCTGCAGCGCCTTGATTGTGCGGCCGTCGCGCATGCCGCCGCCGATCTTCTCGCAGATCTCCCGGATCGTGGTACCGAAGCGACACCTCGTACACGCCCGGGTTCACGAACCGCTCGTTCAGGCAGATCATCTTGGTGCCGGGTGTAGCACCGGGGCTGAGCGCGTGGTAGGCGGCGGCCCCGTGGGTCGCGATGAACGGAGCGTTGCAGAGCGTCTCGACGTTGTTGACCACCGTCGGCAGGCCGTGGTAGCCGCGCTCTGCGGGAAACGGCGGGCGGGCCGAGACCGTACCGCGCAGACCCTGAATGGAGTTGAGCAGAGCGGTCTCCTCACCGACCACGTATGACCCGGCGCCCTCCTCGACCCACGACGTCGAACGAGAACCCACTGCCGTAGATGTCCTCCCCCAGATGACCAGCCGCCCGGGCCGCCGCGATGGCCGCATCCAGCGCCGGCTTCGACCGCGGGTACTCGGAGCGCACCAGCACGAACCCGCTGGAGGCACCCACCGCGTACCCGGCGATGGCCATGCCTTCGATCAGCAGACGGGATTCTGCTCCATCAGGTACTTGTCGATGTAGGAGCCCGGATCGCCCTCGTCGCCGTTGACAACGATGAACTTGTGCTCGCCCTTGGCTCCCCGCGCGAACTCCCACTTCATGCCCGCGGGGAAACCGGCTCCCCCGCGCCCGCGCAGGTTGGCCTCCTTGACCTCGGCGACCAACTCCTCCGGGCTCACCGCAAGGGCGCTCTTCAGCCCCGTGAAGTCGCCTTCCCGCATCAGCACCGGCTGATCGAGTGCACTCTTCCACTCTGGCTCGCCGGCGTCCACCGCCTCGCTCGCCAGCACACGCTCCAGCGCGCCGGAGCCGGCGTCGACCGCGTCGCCGTCGCGAAATGCCGGGCTGGAATGGCAGAAACCCAGGCACACCGTCTCGCCCAGCGACACCGCTCCGTCCTCGGTGACCGTTCCGAAGTCCAAGCCGAGCTCCTCTCGACACTCGGACGTGCTGGTCGAAGTCGGCCGCCCAGCAGGCGGTGCCGGTGCAGACGCGGATGTGACGATCGCCCCGAGGCTGGGTCAGGTCGTCGTAGTAGGTCGACACGCCGTAGACACGGTCGCCTCCGGCATCCCGGTGAGTGCCGCCGCGCCGACGGTCGTCATCGGTGATCGTCCGCGCTCGTCGACGGCCTCCCGCAGGACGTCGAGCGCCGTCTCCGGCCCGTCGCCACCTCCGTGCCGCTCAGCAGCTCGATCAGGTTCTGCGACATCGCCGGGCGACACTAGCGCACGTCTCACCTGCATAGGCGTTGCGGGCTCGTCGCGGGCGTCACATACTTGGGCGGTGAGGTTCCGCCTGTTCGTCGCCGCCAGCCTGACCGCGGTGCTCGCCGTCGCAGGCGCCGCGGACGCAGCGACCTGGAAACGCGTCACCGCATTGGACGGAAACGCGGTCGAGCAGGTCGCGCTCGTTCGCTCCGACGGGGCGCTCTACGTGGCGTGGCGCAATCGCTCGGGCCCGAACACGAGGGACCTGCTCGTCACGCGCATCAACGCGAACGGGACGGTCGGCGCGACGGTTCCGGTCACCTCGGGCTGGGCGTCGCTCCACAACCCGGCCATCGTCAAGACCACCGGCGGGTTCCGCGTGATCTTCGGCGGCATCCGCACGATTGATCCGTCCGAGGTGAACTACGAGCTCAACATGGCCACGTCGACCGATGCCACGAGCTGGACCCTCACGCCGGGGAACATCGTCCCCGTCGGGACGCTCGCCTACGGCAGCCCGGCCACCGCCACCGTGCTCTCCGACCAGACCGTCCTGCAGGCGTGGGCGGGGTCGCTCGGCACGTGGGTGCATTCGGGCTTCTCCCAGGCCACGGCGAACCACGACTTCCAGGCGCCGCTCGGCACCTACGGCTACGACACCGGCCTCGCGGCGAGCGGCATGACGCGATGCTGGCGTGGTACTCGAACGCGGCCAGCGACCACGGCGTCTACGCGCAGGGCGTCGAACAGCCGATGGCTCGCCGATCGGTTCGGCCCCGCGAGATGCCGGGCACGGCGAACATGACGTCGGGATGCTCGGGCGCACGCCGATCGTCGCCCGCGTCGGCGGCGGTTTCTACGTCGCGTACGCGACCGGCTACCCGTCGCTCAACCGCGTCAAGGTCTGGAAGGTCGGTGCCGCGGCGGCCACGGAGGTCGCGAAGACGCCGGGCACGAACAGCTCGGCGACGATCGCGGCGGCGCCCGACGGACGGCTCTGGGCCGCGTGGACGAAGCGCGTCGGGTTCGTGCCGCACGTCTTCGCGCGTCGCTCGAACAAGGCCGGCACGGCGTGGGGCGCGGTCGTCGACGCGGGCCGTCCGGCCGTCTCGGGGATGTACCACCTCGACGCGAACGCGACCGCGTCCGCGCTCGACGTGTTCGTGAACGCGACGCCGAACCTCAGCTCGGACTCGACCACGTTCTACCGGCGCGTGTTCCCGGGGCTCTCGCTCACGGCGAGCCGCGCGAAGCTGCCCAAGGGGAAGACGGTCTCGGTCACGTTCGTCGTCCGCGACGCCGGCGTGGCCGTGAAGGGCGCCAAGGTCAAGGCGGGCGGCAAGTCGGGCACGACGAACGCACAGGGGAAGGTCACGCTGCGCCTCACCGGGACGGGCACGTCCGTGAAGGCGAGCGCGAGCAAGTCGGCGTACACCGGCGCGTCGCTCGGCCTCAAGGTCCGCTAGAACGCCCCGATGGGAGGTGCGTTCGCCTGGGGGCTCCTGGCCGCTTCGTCGCTCGTCGTCGGGGCGCTCCTCGCGTTCTTCCTCCGCATCAACCTGAAGACGATCGGGCTCGTCATGGGCTTCGGGGCGGGCGTCCTGATCAGCGCGGTCGCGTTCGACCTCGTGGAGGAGGCGTCCGACATCGCCTCCGGCCAGGGCGCCGCGCTGGCGGGGCTCTTCGCCGGCTGCGCCGTGTTCTTCACCGGCGACGTGCTCATCGACCGCTGGGGCGGGGCCATGCGCAAGGACGCAACGGGCGCGCAGGAGAGCGGCTCGGGCCTCGCGATCGTGCTCGGGACGGTGCTCGACGGGATCCCCGAGTCGATCGTCATCGGCCTGACCATCTCCGAGAGCGGCACGGTCGGCGTCGCCTATCTCATCGCCGTGTTCATCTCGAACGTGCCGGAGTCGCTCTCGTCGACGGCGGGCCTCGTCGCCGGAGGATGGACGCGGATGCGGGTTCTCTGGATGTGGATCGCGATCGCGCTGGTCTCCGGGCTCGCGTCCCTGGCCGGGTACGCGCTGTTCGAGGACGCGTCTCCCGACGTGGTCGCGTTCGTCCTCACGTTCGCGGCGGGCGCGATCCTCACGATGCTCTCCGACACGATGATCCCCGAGGCGTACCGGCACGGCGGCAAGCTCGTCGGCGTCGTCGTCACGCTGGGCTTCGCGGTCGCGTACGTGATCCACACGGTCGAGTAGGCGGGCGGGAGCTTCGCGGCCGGGCCTAGAGTCCGTCCGTGACTTCCGGTCCCGGCCCCGAACGCAACGAGCCCGACGACTCGGCCCTGTGGGCGCGCTCGCGCGCGGGCGACACCGGCGCGTTCGGGCTCCTGTTCGAGCGGCACGCGAAGGCGATCTACAACTACTGCTTCCGCCGCACCGGCGACTGGGCGCTGGCCGAGGACCTGCTCTCGGTCGTGTTCCTGGAGGCCTGGCGGCGCCGCACGAAGGAGCTCGAGCCCGGGATGGTGCTGCCGTGGCTCTACGGGATCGCGACGAACGTCCTGCGCAACCAGTGGCGCTCGCAGCGGCGGTACGCGGCGGCGCTGCGGCGGGTTCCGAGCGCGCGCGACGAGCCCGGGTTCGCCGACGCTGCGGAGGCGCGGGTGGACGACGAGCGGCGTATGCGCGAGGTGCTCGCCGTCGTTGCGAGGCTCCCGCGCCGCGAGCAGGACGTGTTCGCGCTCTGCGCCTGGGCCGGGCTCAGCTACGAGGAGGCGGCGACGGCGCTCGGCGTCCCCGTCGGGACGGTTCGCTCACGGCTCTCGCGCGCCCGCGCCCGGCTCAAGGAGCTGGAACTCGATCCGGACTTCGGACATGAAGGGAGTGAAGCGCCATGAACGACCGCATCCCGAACGAGCGCGACCTCCCGCCCGGCCGACTTGAGTCGCGGCGTGAGCACCTGCTCGCGGAGGCGAACCGCCGCCCGACCGGCCCTCGCCTGTCACCGCGACTTGTCGCTTACGCCTCAGCCGGCGCCTGTGCGGCTGTGGTGGGGGTCGTGCTCGCGGTCGTTTTCGGAGGCGAATCAACCGCCTCGGCGTCTCCGTACCTCGTCTCCTCGATCCTCCGGCCGGACGAGCAGCCCACAGCCGTTCCTTGTGAGCTGCCGGTGCTGCCGTTCGGCTGCGAGGGGGCGGTTACGGTTCCGGAGGGTCCCGATCTCGACGGCCCGCCCAGGGTCTCGGGAACGACCGAGATCATCGGTGGGACCGACAAGCAGCAGTCGCGGCTGCGCTCGATCGTCGAGGCGATGCGGCCGACCGCGATCCGCGAGATCGAGGTCTCGCCCCACGAGAGCGGGGTGCTCCTGCGGATGCGTGCGCTCGACAACTCGGGGCGCACGGTGTGGCAGGAGCTGCTCGTCGCGGGAGCGTTCCGCGACCGCTCGGAGGCCTCGGGCGAGGGCGTCGACGTGTACCTCGCCGACGGCCCGCTGCCGCCCGGCGATTCGCGCGGCTTCGCCGGCCGCGACGAGGCCGAGCTCGTGCAGAAACGCTTTGAATCGGCAGCCGAGGTGGGCGGCTTCGAGCTGGACGAGCTGTCCGTCTTCCGCCCCGCCGGCGTAGCAGTGGCCGCCACGTTCTCTTCAGATGATCCGGCGGAGTTCCTCGTGAACAGCCTGCCGCCGTTCCTCGCCCTGATCGGCGACCTGTGGGCCGACTACGACGGCGTCCATCTCCGCCTCGTGGACGGCGACGACAACACGATCTGGGAGGTCTGGAGCGTCGCGCGCACCGCCGGCGGCTCCGTCGGCTCGCGCCAGGACGTCGCCGGGTGCAGCCCGATCGCGCATCACGGCCCGACGCCTCCGCCGTGTCCGGTCACGGCGAAGGAACCGCAGGTCGACGCGACCGCACTCACCGTCGGACGCGTGCAGACGCCGAAGTTCGAGGTCCGCGGCTACACGACGAGCGGCACCTATCCGCAGGTCTCCGGCCGCGGGGTCGACCTGACCGGCGTGAACACTGCACTCCTCGGGGCGGTCCTCGAGGACCAGGCGGCCTACGCCGTGCCGGCGAAGCAGATGCTCGCGGAACAGCCGTGGCTCCTCGACAACTACGACGGCGACGGCGTGTACTCGACCTCGGGCGGCACCGCGAGCCGGCGCAAGGAGGAACGGCTCTCGGCGAGCACGGTCGTCGTCAGCTACCTGATGCCGAGCAAGCGCCGGTACCCCGGCGGAACCGAGGGCGCGGGCTGGATCTCGGCGACGGTCGACGCGCAGAGCGGCGAAGCCGTCGACCTCTCGGATCTCTTCGCTTCTCCGGTCAAGGGCGAGGCCGAGCTGGCGCAGATCGCCAAGACGCTCGCGAGCCGGAGCCGGTGCATCGAGCGCGGCCTCACCGATCCGCTACGCCGGCGAGTCGTACGACAAGGCCTTCCTGCCGAGCTCCGGGAACTACCGCCACTTCGCCCTGACGACCGAGGGGCTCCAGCTGGGATTCGAGCAGGGCGAGGTCGCGAACGCGATCTGCGGCCGGGTCCGGATCCTGGTGCCGTACGCGGCGGTGCGCTCGCTCCTCGGCCCGGACGGTCAGCAGCTCGTCGCGGGCGTTCGCGCGCCCGGGTCATAGGACTCCTGCGGCCGCAGGATCAGTGCGGCGAACACGAGCGCGGCGAGCACGATCAGGAGCCACGGAATGCTCGGCTTCGGGTTGAGGACGCTCGGGATCCGCCAGTCCACGGTGCCGCGCTTGCCGAGCTGCTCGAACCACGCGTCGTTCAAGACGTTGGCCAGTCCGTAGGCGAGCGCGAGGCCCGTGTAGAGGCCGGTCGCGGTGCGCAGCGGCCGCACCTCGATTCGCCGCACGAGCGGGACGACCGCCAGCGCCGAGAGCGCCAGGAACGTGCCGTCCAGGCCGTGGTGATGGCCGTAGTGCACGGCGGGCTCGCCCTCGTAGAGCGTCCCGGTCAGGAAGATGCGGCCCAGCACGGGGACGCCGTCGAGGTAGAAACCGAGCTCGGCTGCGATCCACGGGATCCCGAGCAGGAGCAGCGCGACCGAGAAGACCGCAGCGGCCGGGTGGACACGGGCGCGGACGCCGAACAGCCCCGACGCGTACGTGAGGACGAGCGCGATCCCGACCCCGAGCGCCGGCAGCGCGTTCACGAGCCGGGGGTCGAGGCTGTCCTGGTCGACGACGCCGGGCCAGAAGACGACCGCGCAGAGCGCGGCGCCGGCGATCGCGGCGACGACGGCGGAGCGCCGGTCGCGCATCCGGTCGGCCGCGATGGCGATGAGCGGCAGTACGGCGAGCGCGGCCGAGAAGTTCAGGAAAACGAGCGCTCGCCCGAAGCCGCCCGCGGCTCCCTCGCCGGTGACGTGGTAGAGGTCGCCCGCCGGGATGCGCCAGTAGGTGACGACGATCGCTACGGCGATCGCTCCGAGGAAGCCCCAGACGAATACGGCCGGGATGAACGAGGGTCGTGCCACAGCGGTCCTGCAGCGCGACCCTACGACTCGCCCGGCAAACGGTCAACGCGGGGTAGGCTCACCGGCCATGACGCTCATCACCACCCCGTTCGGCTTCCACACGACCGCGGCCGAGGTCGTCGAGGGCATCGACCTCTCCGGCAAGCGGATGATCGTCACCGGCGGCTCGTCGGGGATCGGCGTCGAGACCGCTCGCGCGCTCGTCGGCGCCGGCGCCGAGGTGACGCTCGCCGTGCGCAACGTCGAGGCCGGCTCCGAGACGGCGGCGGGCATCGTCGACTCGACCTCGATGGAGAACATCCGCGTCGCGCGGCTCGACCTCGCCGACCGCGGCTCCATCGCCGCGTTCGCCGCGGCGTGGGAAGGGCCGCTCGATGTCCTCATCAACAACGCCGGCGTCATGGCCTGCCCCGAAGAGCACACGGTCGAGGGTTGGGAGATGCAGTTCGCGACGAACCACCTCGGACACTTCGCCTTGAGCGTCGGCCTGCACGGCGCGCTCGCCGCCGCCGCACCGGCGCGGATCGTCTCGGTCAGCTCGAGCGCGCACTTCCTCTCGCCGGTCATCTTCGACGACCTGCATTTCGACTACCGCCGCTACGACCCGTGGCTCGCCTACGGGCAGTCGAAGACCGCGAACGTGCTCTTCGCCGTCGGCGCCACGAAGCGCTGGGCCGGCGACGGGATCACCGCGAACGCGCTCATGCCGGGCGCGATCGCCACGAACCTCCAGCGCCACGTCGGCGGGATGGAGAGCTTCGGCATCGAGCCCCGATCTGGTCAAGACGACCGAGGAAGGCGCCTCGACGACCGTTCTCCTCGCAACGTCGCCGCTCCTCGACGGCATCGGCGGCCGCTACTTCGCCAACTGCAACGAGGCCGAGGTCGTGGCCCGCCGGCCCGGAGACATGACCGGCGTCGCCCCGTACGCGTTGAACGAAGCGAACGCCGATCGTCTCTGGGACGTCTCAGAGCGCCTGCTCAGCTAAGCGACGCCACGTACTCGTCGAGCCGGTCGAAGGTGACCGCCGCGCCGTCGTTCATGCCGGTCGCGACCGCGGCCTCCAGGGCCTCCTTGGACGGGTAGGAGACGGACATGACCATCCGCGTCTTGCCGTCCTCGTCGAAGAGCTCGAGCGTGTTCAGCGTCTCCGCCCAGTCGCCGCCCCAGTTCTCGGTCTGGACCATGCGGGTCGGAGGCGTGATCTCGCGGTACTCGCCGGTCATCTCCATCTCCTCGCCGTCGTCCTTGCGCCAGACGAAGTGCCACGCGCCGCCCACGCGGAAGTCGATCTCGCAGACGGGCATCGTCCAGCCCTCGTAGCCGCCCATCCACTGGGGGACGTGCTCGGGCTTGGTCCACACCTCCCAGACGAGCTCGATCGGCGCGTCGAACGTTCGGGTTGCGACGAGCTCGGTGTCGGAGGTCGTCTCGAAGATCGTGGTCGTCATGCTGCTCCCTTCTGGAGATCGGCCAGGTGCGCCTCGAGCCGGTCGAAGAATCCGCCGTAGCCGGACTGGAGCGGCTCGCCGTACTCCTCCTCGGCCATGTGGCCGGCCTGGTTCGCGACGATCTCGGTGCGGCCGTCGCCCAGGTCGGTGAAGGTCACCGTGAGCGTCTCGACGTTCGGGTTGTCGTCGTTCGTCACGTCCTCGAAGATCATCACCAGGCGCTCGGGCTCGACGACCTCGGCGTACCTGCCGCGGAACGGCAGCCGGTTCGTCGGATCCTCCTCGTGCACCATCGTCGCGGCCCACCGGCCGCCGGGGCGGACGTCCATCGAGATCTCCTCGACCGGCGTGGTCAGCGGCGGCGTGCCGAACCAGTGCGCGAAGTGCTCGGGCTCCGTCCAGGTCTTCCAGACGAGCTCGCGCGGCGCGTTGAAGACGCGGGTGACGGTGACTTGCTGGCGGTTCGGATCGGTCATTCGGCGTTCCCTTTCTGAATCGCTCGGAGATGGTCGTCGAGACGGTCGAAACTGCCCTCCCAGAACACGCGGTAATCCTCGAGCCACTCCGCGGCGCCCTCGAGGGCGGCGGGCTCGAGCCGGCAGGGGCGCCACTGGGCCGCGCGGCCGCGGACGATCAGGCCGGCGCGCTCGAGCACCTTCAGGTGCTTCGAGATCGCGGGGAGGCTGATCTTGAACGGCTTCGCAAGCTCGGTGACGGTGGCCTCGCCGGTCGCGAGCCGCGCCAGGATCGCCCGGCGAGTCGGATCGGAGAGGGCGGAGAAGGTGAGATTGAGCTGCGCGGTCGTCACGGGACTGAACCACCTGGTTATTTAACCGGATGGTTCAGTATAACGGGCCAGGTCGGCCTTCGTGTCGACGTCGTCGGGCCGGGCGAGATGACCACACTCGACCTGTACGACGCCCCGCGCCGTGAGCAGGTCGCGTGCGCCCGGCGTCGCCGCGTAGCTCGGCGATCTCTGGGAAGAGCTCGCGCTTGATCAGCACCGGGTGGCCGGGCGTCGCCGTCGTAGACCGCGCGAGCGGCCGGCGCCGGGTCGGCGAGGTTCGCCAGCACGGCCTCGATCGCCTGCCGGACCGACGAGCGGCTGGTCGGCGAGCGTCAGCGAGCGACCGCATCGGCGTCGGCGAGCGCGGCGATTCCCGTGCGCAGCGACGCGGCGATTCCCTCGGCCCAGTCCTCCGCGACCACGACGTCTCGACGCCGGTGAGGTCGCCTCGCGCCAACGCGCTCGGCGTCGGAGCCGAGCACGACCACGATCCGGTCGATCGCCGGGACGAGCCTGCATCGCCTCGACCGCGTGCGCGAGCAGGGGACGACCGCCGAGGTCGGCGAGTTGCTTCGTCCCTCCGAATCGCGTGCCGCCGCCGGCGGCGAGGATCAGCCCGGCGATCAGCCTGCCGACGCCTCCTCGAGCGCCCGCCGCGTGAGCACGCGCGCGAGGTGCTGGCGGAAGTCGCCGCTCGCGTTGTGGTCGCTCGGCGGGCTCGTTCCCTCGGCGGCGCGCTCGGCTGCCGCCGCCGCGTCCGCTCCGCCGGCGAGCGCCTCCTCGACGCCGCTCGCACGCAACGGCGTCTGGGACATGTTCGCGAGCGCCACCCGCGTTGCGCCGTTCGAGCGCACGGCCGCGACGCTGACCATCGGCCAGTCCTGCGAGCGGCGCGTCGATCTTCCGGTACGCGCCCTTCTGGCCCTTCGCGACGCGGATCTCCGTCAGCACCTCCTGCGGCCCGAGCGTCGTCTGGAGGAAGCCGCCGAAGCTCTCGCCGACGGGCAGCCGCCGCTCGCCGTCAGGCCCGCGGACGACGAGCTCGGCGTCGAGCGCCATGAGCAGCGTCGGCGCGTCCGAGGCGGGGTCGCGAGTGGGCGATCGAGCCGCCGATCGTCCCGCGATGGCGCACCTGCGGGTCGCCGACGAGGCCGGACACGTACGGGATCAGCGGGCACTCCTTCGCCAGGAGCTCGCTCGTCTGGAGGTCGCGGTAGCGCGTGAGGGCGCCGATCGCGATCGCGTCGCCGTCCTCGCGGACGTAGGAGAGGTCGGAGAGCCGACCGATGTCCACGAGCAGCTCGGGCCGCGCGAGGCGCAGCCGCATGAGCGGCAGGAGCGAGTGGCCGCCGGCGATCAGCTTCGCGTCCTGGCCGGAGCCGAGCAGCTCGATCGCGTGGTCGACCGAGCTGGCCACTTCGTAGTCGAACTTGGCCGGGATCACGACGCACCTCCTTCCTGGATCGCACGCCAGACCCGTTCGGGCTTGGCGGGCATCTCGACGTCCCTGACGCCGTAGGGCGAGAGCGCGTCGACGATCGCGTTCATGACCGCCGGCGTCGACGCGATCGTGCCGGTCTCGCCGACGCCCTTGACGCCGAGCGGATTGGTCGGGCTCGGCGCGTTCACGCGGTCGAGCTCGTAGTCGATCGTCTCGGCCGCGCTCGGCACGAGGTAGCTGATCATCGAGCCGGTCGTCAGGTTGCCGTCGGCGTCGTAGATCGCCTCCTCCCAGAGCGCCTGCGCGATCCCCTGCGTGACGCCGCCGTGGATCTGGCCGTCGACGATCTGGGGATTGATGACGTTGCCGATCTCGTCCACCGCGATGTAGCGGCTGCAGCTCGACCTCGCCCGTCTCCGTGTCGACCTCGACGACGCAGATGTGCGCGCCGCCGGGCCAGCTGAAGTTGGGCGGGTCGTAGACGAACGTCGCCTCGAGGCCCGGCTCCATCCCGTCCGGGAGGTTGTGCGCGATGAACGCCTGGAGCGCCGCCTCCTGCACGGTCATCGACTTGTCGGTGCCCGCGACGGTGAAGCGGCCGTGCTCGTAGCCGAGATCCTCCTCGGCCACCTCGAGCTGGTGCGCGACCACCTTGCGGGCCTTGCCGATCACCTTCTCGGCCGCGTTGTAGAGCGCGATGCCGCCGACCGCGAGGCTGCGGCTGCCGTAGGTGTCGAGGCCGAGCTGCATCGTGGACGTGTCCCCGTGGACGATCTCGACCGACTCGAGCGGGACGCCCAGCCGGTCGGCGACGATCTGCGAGAACGTCGTCACGTGGCCCTGGCCGTGCGGCGAGGTGCCGATGAAGACCTGGATCGACCCCGTCGGCAGGCAGCGGATCGTGGCCGCGTCCCAGCCGCCGGCCGCGTAGAGGATGGCGCCCAGGATCCGCGACGGCGCGAGGCCGCACATCTCGTTGTAGGTCGAGAAGCCGATGCCGAGCTGCTTCGTATCGCCGTTCGCGCGGCGATCGGCCTGCTCCTTCCGCAACTCCTCGTAGCCCGCGATCTCGAGCGCGCGGTCGAGGGCACCGACGTAGTCGCCGGAGTCGACCTCGAGCCCGGAGGCCAGCGTGTGCGGGAACTCGGTGATGAAGTTCTTCCGCCGGAGCTCCGCCGGGTCCATGTCGAGCTTGCGCGCGAGCGCGTCCACCGTTCGCTCGATCAGGTACGTCGCCTCCGGCCGGCCGGCGCCGCGGTAGGCGTCGGTCGGCGTCGCCGTCGTGAACGCGCCCACGACCTCGAGCGAGTAGCCCGTGATGTCGTACGGCCCGCCGTACATCCAGCCGCCCAGGATCGGCGTTCCCGCCGTGACGAGCTGGAGGTACGCGCCGAGCCCGACCGTGAGCTTCGCGCGGACCGCGAGGATCTTGCCGTCCTCCTCGGCCGCGAACTCCATCTCCTGCCACTGGTCGCGTCCGTGGATCGTGGCGAGGTAGCCCTCGGAGCGCTCCTCCGTCCACTTGACCGGACGGCCGAGCCGCCGGGCGAGGACGAGCGCAAGCGCCTCCTCGGCGTAGACGTTCAGCTTCGAGCCGAAGCCGCCGCCGACATCCGGGGCGACCACGCGCAGCCGGCTCTCCGGGATCCCGAGCACCACCCCGAGCCAGAAGCGGAGGATGTGGGGGATCTGCGTGGCCGACCAGAGCGTGTACTCGTCCTGGGCGGGGAGGTACTGCGCGATCACGCCGCGCGGCTCGATCGCGTTCGGAATGAGCCGCTGCTGGCGGAACCGCTCCTTCACGGTGACCGGCGCCTTCTCGAAGATCTCGTCGACGCCGCCGGCCTCGAGCTTCCACGTGAAGCAGTGGTTCGTGCCGAACTCCTCGTGGATGATCGGCGCACCGTCGGCGAGCGCCTCCTCGGGGTCGATCACGGCCGGAAGCGGCTCGTATTCGACGTCGACGAGCTCGGCCGCGTCCTTGGCGAGCGCGCGGGACTCGGCGATGACGACGGCGACGCCGTCGCCCTGGTAGCGCGCCTTGTCCGTGGCGAGCGGCCAGTGGTTCGGCTGCTTCGTGTCCTCGGTGACGAGCCAGACGCAGGGGAGCGTCGCGGCCCAGTCCTCCGCGAGGTCGGCGCCGGTGAACGCGGCGACGACGCCCTCGGCCTCGCGGGCCTTCGACACGTCGACGCTCTTGATCGTCGCGTGCGCGAACGGGCTGCGCACGACGGACACCCAGACCATCCCCGGCAGGGTCAGGTCGTCGATGAAGCGGGACTGGCCGGTGAGCAGCGCCGCGTCTTCCTTGCGGGCGACCGACTGTCCGATGTACGTCTCGGTTTCGGTGGCTGCCATGTCCGCCTCCTCAGGCCGCGGCCGCGGACTTCACGGCCTTGACGATGTTCTGGTAGCCGGTGCAGCGGCAGAGGTTGCCCTCGAGCGCATGCCGGATCTCCTCGTCGGACGGGTCCGGGTTCTCGGCCAGCAGGCTGACCGTCGCCAGCACCATGCCCGGCGTGCAGTAGCCGCACTGGAGCCCGTGCGCCTCGTGGAACGCCTGCTGCACGGGGTGAAGGTCGCCGTTCGACGCGAGGCCCTCGATCGTCGTCACCTCGGCGCCGTCGGCCTGGACCGCGAGCATCGTGCACGACTTCACCGACTCGCCGTCGACGAGCACCGTGCACGTGCCGCACGAGGACGTGTCGCAGCCGACCACCGTTCCCGGTGAGGCCGAGCTGCTCGCGGAGGTAGTAGACGAGGAGCTGCCTCGGCTCCACCTCGCTTTCGTGGCGTTCTCCGTTCACCGTCACTGCGATCTGGGTCATTTCGAGCTCCTTCCGAAGAGGCGGCCGATGCGGCGCCCGATGCTGCCGAAGAAGAGCGAGAGGCCCGAGATCGGCTTCGCCTGCGCGGCGACGGCGGCCTCGGCCTCCTCCGTGGACTCGCCGAGCTGCGCCTGGAGGCAGTTGGCGAAGCTCGTGACCATCTGCGACGAGATGTCCTCGATCATCCCACGGCCGTACTGGGCGAGCGTGCCGGCGAGGCTCACGTCGGTCGTGATGTCGACACGGGTGCCGCCGTTCTCCGGGGTGAGGGACGACAGGATCGTCGCGTTCGCCCGGCCGCGGTTTCTCGTCTCCCGCGCGTCGGCGGTGAGCGTGACGCTCCGTGCGGACTCGTCGACGTTCGTCCGCTTGCAGTCGGTCGCGAACGTGAGCCCGATCGGGCCGAGCTTCACCTGCATCGTCGCCTTCCAGTTCGAGTCGCTGACGGTCTCGTCGAGCTTGGCGCCCGGCATGCAGGGGATGACGCGCGGGACGTCCATGAGGAGCGCCCACACCTTCTCGGGCGGCGCGTCGGCCTGGAACGAGTTCTCGAGCTTCACGGCGTGAGTGCCTCCTGCGGTTTGGGTTTCGGGGATCTCATGACCTGCACGATCTCGGCGGCGACCGCGACGGCGACCTCCTCCGGCGTTCGCGAGCCGATCTTGAGGCCGATGGGAGCGTGGATGCGCGCGAGCTCCTCGTCGGTGACGCCCTCGGCGCGCAGGCGCTCGGCCCGGTCTTCGTTCGTGCGGCGGGCGCCCATCGCGCCGATGTAGCCCGCACTCGTCTCAAGAGCAGCCTTGAGCGCGGGGACGTCGAACTTGTGGTCGTGGGTGAGGACGCAGATCGCCGTGCGCTCGTCCACGGGCGCGCCGGCGAGGAACTTGTCCGGCCATTCGACGACGAGCTCGTCCACGTCGGGGAAGCGCTCGCGCGTGACGAACTTCGCGCGGGCGTCGCAGACCGTGACGCGGTAGCCGAGGAAGCGCCCGATCGAGGCGACCGCGGCCGCGTGGTCGACGGCCCCGAAGACGTACATGTTCGGCCGCGGCGCGAACGACGAGACGAAGATCCGTCCTTCGCGCGTGTCGAAGATTCCCGTCCGTCCGGCCGCGAGCAGCTCGCCTCCCGGCCCGCCGTCGTCGAGGCCGATCAGCCGCTTCGCGCCGATGTCGTCGCCCGTGATGCGCATCTCGAGCGCGACCGGCCGCTCCTCGCGGACCGCGTCCGCGATCGGCGCGACGAGCTCGGGGTCCATCCGGTCGACGAAGATGTGCACGGTGCCGCCGCACGGGAGTCCGACCTCGAAGGCCTCCTCGTCCGCGATGCCGTACGTCTTGAGCCGCGGCTCGCCGCCGGCGAGCACCTCGCGGGCCTCGGCGTAGACGGCCGGCTCGACGCAGCCGCCCGTGACCGATCCTGCGACGTCGCCTCCTTCGGAGACCGCAAGCGCGGCGCCCGGTTCTCTCGGCGCGGACCGCTCGGTCTCGACCACGGTCGCGATCGCGACCGGCGTCCCCTCGGCGGCCCAGCGCTCGAGCGTGGGGAGGATGTCCCTCACGGCGCCCTCAGGCTGTAGCGCTCGGGCTCGGCCTCGAACTGTGCCCGGCAGTGCGCCGAGCAGAAGACGACGGTCACCCCCTCGTGCTCGATGCGCGCCGCGGCCCCCTCGAACGCGACGGTCATGCCGCAGACCGGATCGATTCCCTCCTGCGGCGCCTCGGCCGTTCCCGCCCGCAGGTGCTTCCACGCGACGAGCTCGGCGAGGATCGCGACCGCGATCTCCTCCTGGGACGAGGGCCCGAGATCGAGCCCGGCCGGCGCGCGGACACGCAGGACTGCCTCCTCGTCGAGCCCGGCCGCGCGGAGGCCCTCGAGCACGGTGGCGGCCCGCTTGGCGCTCGCCACGAGCCCGATGTAGCCGGCCCCGGAGCCGAGCGCCTCGGCGAGGAACTCCTCGTCGCCGTGGCCCATGGTCGCGACCACGACCGCGTCGGCGCCCTCGACGCCGTCGTCGCGGACGCGCCAGCCGATCGTGCGCGCCAGCTCGGCGAGCGTGCGCGCCGAGGGACTCTCGCCGAGCACCGCCAGAAGCGGCGCGGGAAGCATCGGCTGGATCAGCACTTCGACCACTCCTTCCGAGGCGCAGCCGCCCTCCATGCGGGTGAGCCGCGACTCTCCGTCGGCGAGGGCGCGGAGCGACTCCCTGATGACGGTCGGCTCCGAGCACGCGCCGCCGATCCAGCCGGTGAGCCGCCCGTCGGGGGTGACGACCGCGCGGTCGCCGCGCTTGGCCGACGCCGGACGCACGACGTCGACGACGGTCGCGAGCGCGTACGGCCGTCCGGCCGCCGCCAGCTTGCCCGCCTCGATGATGACGTCCGCCGGGTTCATTCCGCCAAGCCGGCCTCCTGGAGCGCGGCCCACACCTTGCCGGAGGTGACCGGCATCTCGAGGTTGCGGACCCCTGCATGCGCGAGCGCGTCGACGACCGCGTTCACGAAGGCCGCGGGTGCGCCGACCGTCGCCGACTCGCCGACGCCCTTGGCGCCGATCGGGTGGTGCGGCGACGGCGTCACGGTCTCGCCCAGGTCGAACGCGGGCGTCTCCCAGGCGGTCGGGATGAGGTAGTCCATCATGTCGGCCCCGATGCAGTTGCCGTCCTCGTCGAAGTCGATGAGCTCCATCGCGGCGATCGCGAAGCCCTCGGTGAGGCCGCCCATGATCTGGCCCTCGACGATCATCGGGTTGATCCGCACGCCGCAGTCGTCCACGGCCACGACCTTCTGCACCTTCCAGGCGCCCGTGCCGCGGTCGATCTCGACCACGACGGCGTAGGTGCCGAACGGGTAGGTCATGTTCGGCGGGTCGTAGTAGTAGACGCCCTCGAGCCCGTCCTCCATCCCGTCCGGGACGTTCGTGTACGCCGCGAAGGCGATGTCCTGGATGGACGTGGACTTCTCGGGCGCGCCCTTGACGCTGAAGTGGCCCTGTGTCCACTCGAGGTCGTCCTCGGACGCCTCGAGCAGGTGCGCGGCGATCTTCTGCGCCTTCGCCCGGACGCGGCGGGCGACCATCGCGGTCGCGGCGCCGGACACCGGGGTCGAGCGGCTCGCGTAGGTGCCGAGCCCGTAGGGCGTGTGATCCGTGTCGCCCTCCTGCACCTCGACGTCCTCCGGCTGGAGCCCCAGCTCCTCGGCGACGATCTGCGCGAACGTCGTCTCGTGGCCCTGGCCCTGCGACTTGACGCTCAGCTTGAGGACGGCCTTGCCGGTCGGATGGATCCGCAGCTCGGCGCCGTCGTTCATGCGCAGGCCGGCGATCTTGTACTCCGCCCCGTGCCCGGCGCCGACGACCTCGGTGAACGAGGCGACGCCGATCCCGATGAGGCGACCCTCCTTGCGGGCCTCGGCCTGCTCCTTGCGCAGCTCCGCGTAGCCGAGCTTCTCGAGCGCGAGGTCCATGGCGGCCTCGTAGTCGCCCGAGTCGTACTCGAAGCCGGTCGCGGACTTGTACGGGAACTGGTCCGGCTGGATGAAGTTCGACTTGCGGAAGTCGACCGGGTCGACGCCGAGCTCGTAGGCCGCGGTCTGCACGAGGCGCTCGATCAGGTACGAGGCCTCGGTGACGCGGAACGAGCAGCGGTACGCGACGCCGCCGGGCGCCTTGTTCGTGTACGCGCCGTCCGTCTCCACGTGGGCGGCGGGGATGTCGTAGGAGCCGGTGACGATGTGGAAGAGCCCGGCCTTGCAGATCGTCGGCTGCGCGTCCGAGAAGAACGCGCCGTTGTCGGAGAGCATCTTCACGCGGAGCCCGGCGATCTTGTCGCCCTTCAAGGCCAGCTCGCCGTGCATGTGGTAGTCGCGGGCGAAGCCGGTCGAGATCAGGTTCCCCGTGCGGTCCTCGACCCACTTCACCGGCCGCCCGATGAGGAGCGACGCGGCGGTGGCGACGACGTAGCCGGGGTAGATCGGAACCTTGTTCCCGAAGCCGCCGCCGAGATCCGGGGAGATGATCCGGATCTTGTGCTCCGGGATCCCGGCCACGATCGCGAACAGCGTGCGGTGGGCGTGCGGGGCCTGCGACGTCATGTAGATCGTCGCACTTCCCCGTCGCGGGGTTGACGTCCGCGACGCAGCCGCAGCACTCGAGCGGCGCCGGGTGGCAGCGCGGGTAGAAGGTGTCGAGCGAGACGACCTTGTCGGCGCCCGCGAAGGCCTGATCGGTCGCGTCCTTGTCGCCCGCCTCCCAGTGGTAGATGTGGTTGTCGCCCTGCCCTTCCTTCTCGTCGCGGATGACCACCGCGCCTTCTTCGAGCGCCTGCTGGGGCGAGGTGATCGCCTGGAGCGGCTCGTAGTCGACGTCGATGAGCTCGCACGCGTCCTTGGCGATGTAGGCGGACTCGGCGATGACGGCCGCGACCTCCTGGCCCTGGAAGCGCACCTTGTCGGTGGCGAGCACGGCCTGGGTGTCGCCGGAGAGCGTCGGCATCCAGGCGAGGTTGTGCGCCGCGAGCAGCTCGCCCGTGACGACCGCGACGACGCCCTCGACCGCCTCGGCCCGTGAGGTGTCGATCGAGTTGATGCGCGCGTGCGCGTACGGGCTGCGCAGGAACTCCAGGTGGAGCATCTGCGGGAGCACGATGTCGTCGAAGTACGTTCCCTTGCCGCGGATGAAGCGTCCGTCTTCGAGACGCTTGACGGAATGGCCGACGCCGCGGATGACCTGATCTTCGGTGGCGGCCATCGCTAGCTCCCTTCCTGCATCTTCGCGGCCGCGTGCTGGACCGCCTTGACGATGTTCTGGTAGCCGGTGCAGCGGCAGATGTTCCCGGAGATGCGCCCAGCGGATCTCGCTCTCCGTCGGGTTCGGGTTCTCGGCGAGCAGGGCGGCCGCGGTCAGCATCATCCCCGGCGTGCAGTAGCCGCACTGGAGGCCGTGCTCCTCGTGGAAGCCCTCCTGAACCGGGTGGAGCCCGCCGGCGGGCGCGAGGCCCTCGACGGTCGTGATCTCGGTGCCTTCGGTCTGAACCGCGAACTGCGTGCACGACTTCACGGGGACGTCCGTCCACGAGCACCGTGCAGGCGCCGCAGTGCGTCGTGTCGCAGCCGATGTGCGTGCCGGTCAGTCCGAGCGTCTCGCGCAGGAAGTGGACGAGCAGAAGGCGGTTCTCCACCTCCTGCGAGCGCGAGGCGCCGTTGACCGTCACGGTCAGCTGGGTGGTGTACACACCCGTCTCGGCAGCAGCCATCGTTCGTCCCTTCCTACGCCTGGGCCGTCGCGATCGCCTTGCGGAGCCCTCGCTCCGCGAAGACCCGGACGACGCTTCGCTTGTACTCGACGGTGCCGCGATTGTCTGCGCGCGGCTGTGACGGCCTCGGCGGCCAGCGCGGCCGCCTTCGTGATCGTCTCGTCGCTCGGCTCCGCGCCGGTCAGCGCTTCCTCGGCCGCGGTCGCCCGCAGGTTGCTCGGCCCGACGCCGGTGAGCGCGATCCCCGCGCGTCCGATCGTGCCGTTGGAAAGCGACACGTGGACGGCGACGCCGACGGTGGCGTAGTCGCCGACCTTGCGCTCGAGCTTCAGATACGTCCCGCCGGCGCGCGCGCCGGGGTCGGGAACCCGGACCGCCGTCGCGATCTCGGTCGGGGAGATGCTCGTCTGGAACGGCCCGACGGAAGAGCTCGTCGAGCGGAATCGTGCGCGCGCCGCCCGAGCCGACGACCTCGAGCTCGGCGTCGGCGGCGATGAGCGCCGAGCCCCAGTCGCCCTGCGGGTCGGCGTGCACGAGCGAGCCGACGACCGTGCCGCGGTTGCGGACGATCGGGTCGGAGATCCACGGCGCGGCGTCGCCGAGGACGCCGTAGCGGCCCTGCAGGAGCTCGGAGTGCTCGCAGGCCTTGTGGCGCACGAGTGCGCCGATCGAGAGGAATCCGTCCTTCTCCTCGATCGTGTCGAGGCCCTCGATGCGGTTGATGTCGACGAGCGCGCTCGGCGACGCGAACCGGAGCTTCATGAGCGGAATGAGGCTCTGGCCGCCGGCGATCACCTTCCCCTCGTCGCCGTAGCGCTCGAGGATTGAGAGCGCCTCTTCGACGCTCGACGGAGCGTGATACTCGAACCTCGCGGGGTACATACGGTCGCCTCCTTGGAAACCCCTGCCATAGGCAAAGCAGACAAGGGCGAGCTTACCCGGCCTACGCCGCTCGATCCATCGTTCGTTCATCCCGTACGCTTCGACCGTGCATTTTGGATCGGTCCCCGAAGTCGAGAAGGCTCTCCGGGCCGAGTCGTACCTGCCCGACCGCGGGCTTGCGACCGCGGTCTATCTCGCGCTCGCCATGCGCCGCCCGCTGCTCCTCGAGGGCGAGGCCGGGGTGGGGAAGACCGAGGTGGCGAAGACGCTCGCGCGCATCCTCGGGACGGAGCTGATCCGGCTCCAGTGCTACGAGGGGATCGACGCGTCGCAGGCGCTCTACGAGTGGGACTACGCGCGGCAGCTCCTCTACGCCCGCGCGCTCGCAGGAGGGCGAGGTGACGGCCGGCGACCGCGTGGCCGAGCTGTACGGGCCCGAGTTCCTCGTCGAGCGGCCGCTCCTCAAGGCGATCCGCGCGGGCGGAGACGCCGTGCTGCTGGTGGACGAGCTCGACCGCGCCGACGACGAGTTCGAGGCCTTCCTCCTCGAGATGCTCTCGGACTTCTCGGTCACCGTCCCCGAGCTGGGGACGATCGCCGCGGACGAGCCGCCGGTCGTCGTCATCACCTCGAACCGCACCCGCGAGCTGCACGACGCGCTCAAGCGCCGCTGCCTCTACCACTGGATCGAGTTCCCCGACGTCGAGCGCGAGGCGGAGATCATCCGGCTGCGCGCGCCCGGGGTCGAGGAGCAGCTCGCGCGCTCGGTGGCCGGGACGATCGCCCGGCTGCGCACGCTCGACCTCGTAAAGCGCCCCGGCGCCGCGGAGGCGATCGACTGGGCGCAGGCGCTCCAGCTCCTCGGCGCACCCTCGGTGGACGGCGAGGTCGCGCGCGAGACGATCGGCGCCGCGGTGAAGAACCGCGAGGATCTCGCGCGCGTGGACGCTGCCTGGGCCGAGCTCGTCGAGTAGCGGTGGGCACGGCCGACTCCGTTGCGACGCTCACCCGCTTCGGGCGGGCGCTCCGCGACCAGGGCCTGCCGGTCGGCCCCGACCGCGTCGCCGAGCTCTGCCGCGCCGCGGCGCTGCTTCCGCCCGAGGGCCTCTACTGGGCCGGCCGGGCGACCGTGATCGGGAAGCCCGAGCAGATCCCGGTCTACGACGCGGTCTTCGGGGAGTTCTTCGGGCCGCCGGTTCCCTCCAGGGGCGCGCCGATCGCGATTCGCGTCGAGATGGAGGCCGAGCAGGACGTCGGCCTCGCGAGCCCGGTCGAGACGCTGAAGGAGAAGAGCTTCTCGCGCTGCACGCCGGCCGAGCTGGCGCAGCTCATGGCCGACATCGACCTCGCCGTTCCCCGCCGCCGTACGCGCCGCCGCGAGTCGTCCCGCTCGGGGATCCCCGATCTGCGCCGGACGCTGCGCCGCTCCTTCCGCACCGGGGGCGAGCCGCTCGACCGTGCCTGGCGCCGCCGGCGCAAGCGGCCGCGACGGCTCATCCTGCTGCTCGACGTCTCGGGCTCGATGGACTCGTACTCGCGCGCGCTCGTCATGTTCGCGCACGCGGCGCTGCGGACCGACCGGCGCTGGGAGGCCTTCTGCTTCGGGACTCGGCTCACGCGGGTGACCCGCGCGCTCGAGGGATCCGACCCGGACGAGGCCCTGAGCCGCGCCGCCGCCCAGGTCGTGGACTGGGACGGCGGGACGCGCATCGGCGAGTCGCTCAAGCGCTTCCTCGACGAGTACGGCCACGGCGGCCTCGCGCGCGGCGCCGTGGTCGTCATCTGCTCCGACGGCCTCGAGGTCGGCGACCCGGATCTCCTCGCCGAGCAGATGGCGCGCCTGCACCGGCTCGCGCACTCGGTGATCTGGCTGAACCCGCTCCAGGAGGATCCGGCCTACGAGCCGCTCGCGCGCGGGATGCACGCGGCGCTGCCCTACATCGACGTGTTCGCGAGCGGCCACAACGTCGCGAGCCTCGAGGCGCTCGGCGCGCAGCTCGCGAAGCGTAGCTAGCCCCGAAGCCGGTGGCGGTTGCGCGCCACGAACGGGTAGACCGCCGCGGCGACCCAGCGAAACGGCGGGACGAGCAGCACTCGCCCGCAGATCCCGCGCCAGCCGCCTGACGCCGCGAGCGCATGCGCGATCGCCAGGTGCCCGTGCGACCGGCGGCCGTCCTCGCCGATCCACATCGCCGCGCCGTGCGTGTCCGCCTCGGTCAGGCCGAGCTCCTGCCGCGAAGCGGACGGGACGTTCAGCCGCCGCGCGGACGCGACGCAGAACGAGCACTCGCCGTCGTACACGAGCGTGCCCGGGTCAGCGTCCGCGGTTTCGCTCTTCGTCAACGGTGTACTCGGCCGTCGGGACGATCTCGAGCCGCTCGTCGGGGATCGGCTCGCCGCTCTCGATCGAGAGGCCGTAGGTGCCGGCCGCGAGCCGCTCCTCGGCCCGGTCGACCGCGGCGAGCTGCTCGCGCAGGTCGTCGGAGAGGCCCTGGTCGAGCTCGTCCTGGAACAGGTCGGTGCCGAGCTCGGCGGCGTTCGTGCCGTGGGTCGCGTCGCCGTCCTCGTTTCGCCCGAGCCGGGCCAGCGCGCGCTCGATTCGCTCGCGCTCGGCTTGCAGCAGTTCTCGTGCCCGGTCGGCATCCATGAGGGAAGTATGGCCGCTCGGGCTGCTTGCCACGAGCAGGTGGGTACCCGATGATCGCTCCGCAGTGGCTCGCCGGGCTCCTCATCGTGGACGCCGACGTCGACAAGGTCGACTGGTCCGCCGCCGGCACGTGGGTCTGGACGATCGGTATGGGGTGCATCGCCCTGATGGGCGTGTGGCTCGCCGCGGCGGCCTACTCGAACCAGACGACGGTCGCGAGCACCAGGTAGAGCGTCACGAGCGCGAAGCCCTCGTAGCCGGCGGCCTCGCCGTCCCCGGTGATCTGCCAGATCGCGAGCGCGGCGAAGACGAGCGCGACCACGAGCACGAGGCCGAAGTTCGGCAGCCCGAACGTGAGCTGGTTCGTGAGGAAGAGCGAGATGAGCACGAGCGCGGGGTAGAGGAACGCCGCGATCTGCGCGACCGAGTTCTTGACCACCGAGATGGCGAGGTCGTAGCGGCGCTTCCAGGCGAGCTGGATGCCGACGACGTTCTCGACCGCGTTCCCCGCGATGGCGACGATGACGAGGCCGGTGAACGCCTTCGAGATCCCCAGCTCGGTGACGGCCGGGTCGATCGCGGCGACGAACCACTCCGACGTGAACGCGGCCGCGACCCCGGCCGCGGCGAGCACGCCGAGCCCGACGCCGAACGCAAGCGGCGGGCCGTCCGGGTGTTCGAGCGCCGGCTCCTGGCCCGCGCCCGCGCGCAGGTAGTTGACGAGCCACGCGCCGTACAGGAGGAGGATGAAGACCGCGCCGATCGCCGAGATCGTGACTGCGTTGTCGCTCGCGTTGTCCCCGAGGGTCAGCGAGACGCTCAGGATGCTGATCAGGAACACGACGAGGAGCAGCAGCATGGTCGTGTCGTTCGGCAGCCGGTGGCTGAAGCGCATGACCCCGTCGGGCGAGCGCCATGCGCCGGCCATGATCGTGAGCCCGAGCACGAGCAGCGCGTTCGCGAGCAGCGAGCCGAGGATCGAGGTCTGCGCGATCACGACCTCGCCGGCGCGCAGGGCGAAGATGACGATGAAGAGCTCCGGCAGGTTCCCGAGCGTCGACTGGAGGACGCCGGTCATCGCCGGCCCGTACCGCGCGCCGACCGACTCGGTCCCGACTCCGACCGTCCAGGCGAGCAGCGCCAGGGCTACGATCCCGACGAAGAACTGGAGCACGGCGCCCGCGTCCGCGAAGTGCAAAA
>CAVRUF010000005.1:0-337538 GCA_963724315.1 uncultured Actinomycetes bacterium
CACGCTCTCCTGCCGCGCTGGGCCGGGGCGATCAGGTAGCGAGGACGACCCGCCGCCGGCGGATGAACCAGGTCGGCGCGGATGTCGGGCCGCGCATCCTCTCCAGCCCGGTCCTTGCGCTCGCGAACGCCCACACCTCGGCCGGAACCGGAGCCGCCTGGGTGTCCTCCTGGCTCAGCGCCCCGACAGTTTTCTCTCCCTGTGCTCCGGTCCTGACCCGGTTCGCCGAGCCGCGCGGTGCTTCCTCGCGGGCCAAAGGGGACCCTCAGGAGGCAGAGTCGCGATCGCATCCTCACCGGCCATGCCGGAAGCTTGCCTCGCCCGAACGACCTGATCGAGGCGAACCAGTCGTGCGAGGCCGGGCCGGTCACGGACGGGCAGGCCTTCTCGGGCACGGCTCCGGATAGGCCGTGGCGGACGTGGTGCGGCGTCGGCGGGGAGGCGGGCGGATCGACGTGCCCAGCGATGGTGAGTACGGCAAGGCGAGGGGCATCTCTCGACTACCAGGCTGTGCCTACGGCTCCTGGGGCGGCCAGCGTCCGAGTCCGGGTGTTACGTCGTTAGGTCGCCGCGATCTCGAAGGAACTCGGCCCAGGTGTCGATGCTTTGTTCGCGAAGTGCGATCGGCCATTCTCCGTCTCCGATGCGTCGGATCCGGCGCCTAACGCCAGGCTGAGCGCCCGGCGAAGCCGGACGGCTCCGAGCCGAAGTTATGCGGATGGTGGCGTGTTGCATTCCTTGAGAATCGCAAGACCGAGTTCGGTGAGGAGTACGAAGACTCCAAGCTATCTGTGAGCCCATGCTGGAGGATAGAGGGGGCCTCCTCTTCCATTTGGTAGTGGATGTGGATTCCCTGTTATTGGTGTATGGCATGTGCGTCAGCTCCTATCACAACAGGTCGTCCAAAACCCTTACTCCTTGCACCACGAGATAGGGGGCAGACGAGACCCAACGCCAGGCTCAGCGGCCGCGGAGCGAGCATCGCGAGCCCGCGGTCCGCTGCAGCCTGAAGTAGTCCCCGACATGTTCAAGACGAGAAATGCGGGAGACTCGGGCACGTTCGCGCGCGTGCTCGATGTGAGAGCGATTCATTCCTTCAGCATCCACGTCTAGCTACGTGTTCTCATCGAGATCTTCGTCTCGGCGATACCATCGGGCCGGAACTCGATGTAGAGGGTATCCGTGTCCTGAAAGTACTTGATCTTCATGGTTGAAGGATTGTCGAGGACGCGTTGTGCATCGTCTCGCCGTCGGGCAAGAGCACGACCCGCAGATACCTACCGTCCATCTCTCGGATTGGTGCCCAGCGGCGAATCCGACCGTCCGCCTGAATCACCTCCCTCACCGGGTGCTCCACAACACGCCGGACCCACTCCGTGCGAATCATCGCACGATCCGGACGGAGCCGGATCGATTGGAAAGTATCGCGTGAATTTCAACTCGGCCGTCGCCGAGCCATGTGACGGCATGTTTTCCTCTTCCCCTCGGAGCCTAACGCTCCCGATAACCTGTGGCGGCTGAGCGAAGCGAAGTCGCCATCAGGTTCATCGGGTTGTTATGCGCCCCCGTGCACCCGGGACCATACGCCTCACGCCAGCGCGGCCTTCGCCATTTCTGCTTGCTCCCGCCAGTGCCGCATGTCCATCTCGCTGAACATTGTCGCCGCCGTCGTGAGGTGCTCCTGCGCCTGCTCGCGCTTACCCGCGCGCCGGTAGAGCGCGCCGAGGCCGAAGTGGCAGTGGGCCAGGAGCGGGCGCAGGCCCAGCTCGTCAGCCAGGGCCTGGCGAATAGTGCGCCTCCGCGGTATCGACCTCGACGCGGTCGGGATGGGCCGCGATGTCGCCGAAGCGATCGCAGGAGCTGGCCCTCCGCCCCCGTTCCCCCCGCTGCCGAGCCGCTGCCAGCCCTTCCTGGGCGATCCGGGTGGCGTCCGCCAGCCGCCCGTCGAGGAGGTATGCCCGCCGAGCACCCCGACGTGGCCGGTCCACCCACCCACCCTCCCGGGCCGCCCGGCGAGGCCACGGGCAGCGTCCTCCATCAGGGCGACCCCCGCGGCGCGGCGGCCCGCCCGTGGTACGCCGCGCCGAGAGCCCAGGCGAAGTCGTGGAGCAGCACTGGGAACCTCTCTCGTTCGGCAGGCAGCTCGAGGCCGCGCTCCAGCGGGGCCACGGCGCCGGCAAAGTCGCCCTGATCGAGGGTGAGGGTGCGGAGGCCGAAGAGGGGGAAGAGAAGCGTCCAGACGTGCCCTGCCTCCTCCGCGATGTGCATCGCCTCGCGGACACGGCCGAACGCCTCGGCGAACCGCCCGAGCGCCCCGAGCGCAATGGTGAGAAAGGTCCGCACCCACGAGCCCTGGATGGCGGCCTGACCGAATCGCTCCTGCGCCAGGCCCTCCGGGATCCGCGTGATCGCGGCCTCGCAGTGCCGGATGGCCTCGCGGCACTCGCCCCGCGTCACGTGCACGCGGCCCAGATACCCGTTCGCGACCACCCGGATGGCGACGTCCGCCTGCGACTCGCCGATGGCCAGGGCGCGACAGCCGGCCTGGAGCGCCGCCCCGAAATCGCCGGCCTGCGCGAACTGGACTGCCTTGTAAATCAGCGCGCGGCCGAGGCGGCGCTGGTCCCGACGGCCTCCGCGAGGGCTTCGGCCTCATCGAGGAGGGTCCCGATGCGTTCCCGCTCACCGAGCAGGAGGAGCGCGTTGCGGAGGTCGAAGCGGATGTCGAGGGACTCGGCGATCATGTCGGGATGCTCGGCAACCGCCGGAGCGCGTCGAGCGCCTGCTCGAAGCAGGTGGCCGCCTCGCGGTTGGCCGAGCGCAGGAACACCTTGGTGCCGGCCTGGCGCAGGTAGCGCACCGCCTTGTCCCAGATTTCGCCCTGCCGGGCGTGGTGCGCCAGCCGCTCCACGTGCTCGACGAGGCGACCGGCGTGCAGGCGCTCGATGGCGGCCATCACCGCGGCGTGAAGATCGCGCCGGCGGTCCCCCAGGAGGCCCGCGGAGGCCACGTCGTGGGTCAGCGCGTGCTTGAAGGTGAATTCCAGATCCGGGAAGAGCTGCGTCTCGTAGAGGACTCCGCTTCCTGTAAATGCGCGAGCCCCCGCCGCAGGGCGTCCTCCGGCTGCTCAGCGATCGCCGCCAGGAGCGCGTAGGGCACGTGCTTGCCGATCACCGAGGCCGCCTGCAGGAGCGGCTTCTCCTCCGCCGGCAGCCGGTCGATCCGCGCCGCCAGGATCGTTTGCACCGTGGCCGGCACCTGCAGCGCCTCCACCGGCCTCGTCAGCCGGTACGCTCCGCGCTCTCCCGCCAGCGCCCCCGTCTCCACCAGCGTCCGCACCGTCTCCTCCAGGAAGAACGGGTTGCCCCGCTTCACCAGCATCGGCGTCAGCGGAGCCAGGCCGGGGTCCGGGCCGAGCAGCGCCGCCAGCAGCTCCGAAGCGCTTTCGGCGGGCAGGCTGTCGAGCCGGAGCTGCGAGTACGCCGTCTTGCTCCCCCAGCGGTGCTCGTACTCGGGCCGGTAGTTGACCAGCAGCAGGAGGCGGGCGGAGCCGAGGCTCTCCACCAGGCTATCGAGCAGGGCCTGCGTCTCCGCATCGACCCAGTGCAGGTCCTCGAAGACCACGAGCAGCGGTTGCACCTGGCTCTCTCGCAGCAGCAGGCGCTTGACCGCGTCCGACGTGCGCTGGCGGCGCTGCGGCGGGTCCAGGTTCTGCCAGGCCGCGTCCTCGACCGGCACGTCGAGCAGCGCCAGCAGCAGGGGCAGCGAAGGCTCGAGCCCGCGGTCCAGGCCGAGCATGCGCCCCAGCACCTTGGCGCGCATCTCCCGGTGGTCGTCCCGGTCGCCGATCTTGAAGTAGCCCTTGAGCAGGTCGATCACCGGCAGGTAGCTGGTGGCCTTGCCGTAGGAGACGGACGAGGATTCCAGAATTAGCCAGTCCTGCACCCGATGGGAGTGGGTGAACTCGTAGGTGAGCCGCGACTTTCCCCCACCGGCTTCGCCCACGATGGCGACCACCTGGCCGCGGTCCGCCCGGCCTGGCCCAGCACCCGGCGCAGGTGCTCGACCTCGGCGTCGCGACCCACGAAGCGCGTGAGCCCGCGGAGCGCCGCGGCCTGCAGCCGAGTGCGCGCCGCGCCCGCTCCCGTCAGTTCGAAGAGCTCGATCGGATCTGGGAGACCCTTGACGGGGATGGGCCCGAGTGACTGTACCTCCACGTAGCCCTCGGCGAGCCGCACGGTCTCGGCGGTCAGCCGGACGGTCCCGGCGGCGCCAGCTGTTCCATCCGGGCGGCGAGGTGAGTCGTCTGGCCGACAGCGGTGTAGTCCATGCGCAGATCGCTGCCGACCGCGCGGACGACCACCTCCCCGAGTTGAGGCCGACTCGGATCTGCACCTCGACCCCGTGCGAGCGGCGCATGTCGGTCCGCGGAGCGCCTCAGTGACTCCTGCATCCGGAGCGCGGCGTAGCATGCGCGGACCGCGTGATCCTCGTGGGCCAAAGGCGCGCCAACAGCGCCATGATCCCGTCGCCCATGACCTGGTTCACCGTGCCCTCATAGCGGTGGACGGCTTCCATCATCCGTTCGAGCACCGGATCGAGGATCTTGCGGGCCTCCTCGGGATCACGGTCGGCGAGCAACTCCATCGACCCCTTCAGGTCGGCGAGGAGCACGGTGACGTGCTTACGCTCCCCCTCGATCCCTGCAGCTTCGATGCCGTTCGTCCGGAGCCTTCGCGAGCGCAGTCGCGACGACCGGATCGATCGCCTGAGGCAGCTCCGGGCGCCGCTCGCTGGGCGCCGGCGGATCCTCCTCGAGGTGGGCGAAGAGGACGGCGAGGTCGGATTCGTGCCGGAAGGGCGGCTCGCCCGTCAGGCACTCGTAGAGGAGACAGCCGAGCGAATAGACGTCCGCCCGGTGATCGATCTCGCCCCCGGCGATCTGCTCTGGGGCGACGTAGTCGATCGTCGCCATGAGCTGTCCATCCTCGGCGAGCGGGCCCTGGTCGGACCGGTCTTTTGTGAGACCGAAGTCGGCGAGGTACGCATGGTCTGCCCCCTCGTGGCCGAGTCCGGGGGCGACGAGTACGTTCGACGGCTTCACGTCGCGGTGGACGAGCCCGCGGGCGTGGGCCGCGTCGAGTGCCGCCGCGACCTGCGCCAGGAGGTCGACCGCCTCCTCAGGCGACAGGGCGCCGCGCCGCAGCCGCTTCTTCAGGTCGCTTCCTTCCACGTACCGCATCGCGATGAAGAGGCGGCCTTCCATCTCTCCGGCCTCGTAGATCGGAACGATGTTCGGGTGGTCGAGGGAAGCGGCGAGCTCGGACTCGTGCAGGAAGCGCGCCCGGAAGTCGTCGTCCTGCGCGAGCACAGGAGAAAGCAGCTTGAGCGCGACCTTGCGTTTCAGGCGCAGATCCTCGGCCAGGTAGACGACGCCCATCCCGCCGCGGCCCAGCAGGCGCTCGATCCGGTAGCCGGAGAGCTCGGAGCCGACGAGACCTCCGAGGTCTACCTCCATGTTTGCAACCGCACGATAGCCCTCTCGGCCGAGCATAGGACGAGACTTGGAACCGCTGGAGCGCGAGGCCGTGACCGAATCCCCGGGTAGGAAGGCAGGGGTGTCGCGCCGATGGGCGTCACCATGATGGGAGTGGTGTATCCGAAGCCTGTAACAGCGGCGTAACGGCGGGAAGCCGACGCGCGGATTCGAACCGCGGACCGGACCCCTTCATTACGAGTGAAGGGCTCTACCAGCTGAGCTACGCGGCTCGCACGTCGGTGGCGAGTGACGGCGGCACGCCGCCCGTACTCGCACAGCTCAGCTGTGGCGCTCGGCGCCGGTCGGCTCGAGCTCGTCGTGCAGATGACCGCTGACCTTCCGGTCAGGCCTCGCGATCAGGAAGTAGATGGCCCCGACCACCGCGATGACGACCATGACGACGAGCGTGATCCAGTCGATGTTGAAGTAGGCGCGCGGGCTCGTCAGCCCGGTAGGCGCAACGATGTTGACCAGCATCAGCCCGAGATAGCCGGCGGCGATGACGTAGACGGTCCACGCCCACTTGCCGAGGCGGAAGCTGCCTTCCGGGACCCACCCACGCGCGCGGGCCACGATCGCCGCGATGACCGTGAGGAGGAACGCGAGGTAGATGCCGCTGACGCTGAAGGACACGAGCGCGACGAGGCCGTTCACGTTCGCGGGGTACGTGATGAACCCGAGGTCGACGTCCTTGCTCGGCGAGTAGTAGACGAGCAGCGCGAAGAGCGCCGAGATGACCGCGCCGATCAGCAGCGCGTTGACCGGGGTCTTGAAGCGCGGGTGGACCTTCGCGATCCACCGCGACGCCGGAAGTGCTCCGTCGCGTGAGAACGAGAAGGCGAGCCGGCTCCCCGCTCCCTGGATGGACGTCCCGCAGGAGAAGAACGCGAAGATGATCACCACCAGGAGGAAGTCCTGCAGCCAGCCCGAGAGCTGCGACAGGATGAACGGGACTCCGCCGCCCTCGACGGTGGACTTGACGGGATCCGTCTCGGGCATGGCCAGCAGCAGCGACGAGATCAGGATGAACGAGGCGATGCCGCCCCAGATCAGCGCCAGGCGCATCGACCGAGGAACTTTCCTCCCCGCGTCCGCGGTCTCCTCGGAGATGTCGCCCGCCGCCTCGAACCCGTAGAAGATGTAGACGGGCGCGAGGACCGCGATCAGGCACGCGCCGGTGAGCCAGTTGCCTCCGAAGTCGAGACCGAGAGGGTTGCTCGCTGCGTTCTGGACGTTCTCGGTCGAGAAGAGGAAGCCGAGATCGTGGTTGAACCCGTGGATCGCCAGGATGATGGCGATGCCCAGCGTGCCCACGATCTCGACGAAGACCCCGAGCCGCGCCACGAGCCCCATGACCTTCACGCCGGTGATGTTCAGCGTGGTCTGGATAGCCAGCAGGACGATGGTGATGATGAGGACAGTCGTGTGGTTCGTCGGGTCCCAGTCCGTGTCGAACCAGTTGTGGGCGAGCGCGGTCACGTACGTGACGACGCCGGTGTCGACTGCGGCCACCGTGATGAGGAGTGCGATCCCGTAGAACCAGCCGACGAACCAGCCGTAGGCCGCACCGACGGAGAACTTGCTGTACTGGTACAGCGCCCCTGCGACCGGATAGTGGCTCGCCAGCTCACCGAAGACGAGTGCGACGAAGAGCATCCCTGCGACCGGGATCCAGGTGAGCCAGACGTACGCCGGACCGGCGGCGGCCACGCCCAGGACGAAGAGCGAGTAGATGCCCACCATCGGGGACAGGTAGGTGAACGCGACGGCGAAGTTGGAGAAGAAGCCGAGCGCGCGGTTCAGCTGCGGCTTGTAGCCAAGCGCTTCGAGACGGGCATCGTCCGATGTCACGACGTGTGCGGCTTCCGGCTCGGCCGGCATCTGAACCTCCCAGGTTTTCGGTGACGGAAGACCCTACGATCCGAAGGAGCCGATTGCAACCAGCGGGCGCGGCGTCCCCTTAGAAGTCGTCCGACCGCCATACGGGCTCTCGCAGGTTCGGTTCTCCTCGATAAGCCCTGCCGTCATCTCAGGAAGCGCGTAGACCAGCCCGCCCATCTGTACGGCAACCCACATCGAGCGGCAGCGTAGTTGGTTGAAGCGTTGCCCAATCCGTTGCCCGCCTGCGGGACTGCCCGCCGATGGAGCGCAACCCCCGCATGGTTTCTCAAGCCGACGCGCGGATTCGAACCGCGGACCCCTTCATTACGAGTGAAGTGCTCTACCAGCTGAGCTACGTCGGCAGGGTGTCTCAGTGTAGCGTCCTCTTTGTGAGCGAGGGCCTCGTGATCCGGCGGTTCGAGGACGCCGACGAGCGGCGCGAATTCGAGCTCGGGTTCTTCGAGCTGCTCGACCGCCGGCGGCGTCGAGCTGGGGCGCGCGTCGTACGAGCCGGGCTGGAAATGGTCGACGCACGTCGGGCCGACCGCGGGCACGGAGCTCTGCGAGGTCGCGCACGTCGGGATCGTCCTCTCCGGGCGCACGGCGGTGGAGATGCGCGACGGGACGCTCGTCGAGCTGGGTCCCGGCGACGTGTTCGTCGTCCCGCCCGGGCACGACTCCTGGGTGGTCGGCGACGAGCCGTACGTGTCGCTGCACCTGGTCGGCGCCGACTCGTACGCCACGGCCGAGTCTTAGGAACTTCTTCCGCTCCTCTCAGGCCGCTCTTAACGGCGGCTGGTCGCATGGGGATGACCCAAGCGAAAGGAGCAACGGCATGAAGGGATCGAACACACGCAAGGTGGTGGCAGGCGCCGCGGCGATGGCCGCGGTGGTCGGCACCGGGGCGGCGGTCGCCGCGACGCAGTCGTCGCCGAAGGCCGAAGAACGACGCGGTCTTGGCGGACGCCGCCGAGCAGCTCGGCGTCGAGCCGGACGAGCTCGAGGGCGCCATCGAGCAGGCGCTCGAGAACCGGCTCGACGAGGCGGTCGCGGCCGGCCGTATGACCCAGGAGCAGGCCGACGCGCTCAAGGAGCGCATCGAGTCGGGTGACTTCCCGCTCTTCGGCGGCGGGCCCGGCGGGCCGGGCGGGATGCACGGCGGCGGGCCGATCGGGCTCGACGCGGCGGCGTCCTACCTCGGTCTGACCGACGAGGAGCTCCGCACCGAGCTCTCCGACGGGACGACCCTCGCCGACCTGGCCGAGGAGAAGGGCAAGTCGGTGGACGGGCTCGTGAAGGCGCTCGTCGACTCCGCGAAGGCAGATCTCGCGGACGCGGTCGAGGCCGGGCGCCTGACCAAGGCGCAGCAGGCCGAGATCCTCGACGGGCTCGAGGAGCGGATCACGACCCTCGTGAACGAGGGCTTCCAAGGCGGACACGGCCCCGGCGGGCCGGGCGGGCCTCCTCCGATGGGGGACAGCGGCTCGGGAACGGACTCGGGCGGCTCGAACGGCACGAGCGGCACGACGAGCACGTTCGACTCCGCGGCCTAGCCGCGATGCGCAGAGAAGGGGAGGCCCGTCGCTCCATCCGGGGCGGCGGGCCGGCGCGCGCCCGGAGCTTGCGGCCCAGGTGAACAACTCGGCACACAATCGGCACGCCTCCGTGACAGACACGCGCGCACTTTCCCGGTACCGTCGAAGGCGGGTGGCGGGTGGTTCATCCCCTCCCAGGGTGGGGCGCGCGCGTGAGTAACTAGTGCTTCCCCGATCGAAGGTGGGAAGCGCTACGCGAGCCGCAGCGGTGGGCCCGCGAACGGGTCCGGGTCGGGCGGCGCGAGCGCCTCGTCCGCGGACGAGCCCTCGACCGGGCGGAAGCCCTCGCACGAGCACGGCGAGAAATCGAGCGACTGAAAGTCGCCGACCGTCGCGCGGCAGCGCGGCTCGGCTCCGGGCGCGAACACGCCCGAATGCTCCTGACCGCTCGTGCCCGCATCCGGCGCACAGCGGCGAATTCGCGCACGCCGAGCACGCCCCATCGGGCGTTGCGCTCGAGCCTGCGTCTCGGCCGCAGTGCCGGCAGACGGACATCGCGCCACGTATCGGCTCGGCCGCCCGAACCCCTCGATCCCTCGGATTGGTCGCGGCGAGAACTCTTAGGAAACTCTTCGACGCGCTCTCAGGCCCCTCTTAGGCGCGCGCGATGTCATGGCAGGTCATGGCCGAGGCGCACGACGAACCGGCACACCGAGGCGCACCCCCGTAGCCGCCGACCAGGATCGCCGCCGCGCGGCACCGCGTCTGGCTCGACCAAGCGCGACGCTCGCGTACGGGTCGGCGGCCGCCTTTGTCGCGGCGCTGCTGCTCGCCCGCGCCGACCATCCGGGCCAGGCGAACGCGTCCAGTCGCCGTCGCCCGGCGTGGACCACGCAGATCGCAGGAGCGGAGCCTTGAGGACGACGAGTTCGGCTTCGGCACCGGCTCTGTCGCGCCGTCGACGGGAGTGCCGCAGGTGCAGACCGGTGTCTCGTAGCGCAGGCCGCGGAGGACGCGGTTCACGGCCATGGGCCTCGACGTCGTCGTCCGGGCGCCGACGAGCGCGGCGCTGATGGACGTCGTCGACGTCTTCGGCGAGTGGGAGCAGGTCTTCACGCGCTTCTCGCCCGACAGCGAGCTCTCGCGGGTGAACGAGAGCCGCGGACGACGCCATCGTCGTCTCCGACCTCTTCGCGCACGTCACGTCCACTGGCGCTCGCCGCCTGGCGCGCGACCGGCGGGCTGGTCGATCCCACCCTGGCGGACGCGGTCGCGTCGGCCGGGTACGACCGCGACTTCGCCTCGCTGCCGCCGGACGATCCCCGGCCCGCCGGCCCGCCGGCTCCGGGGCGCGCCGGGGAGGTCGGTCTGGCCGGGCGGCTCCTCACGCGACCGCCGGGCCTGCGGCTCGACCTCGCGGGCGTCGTCAAGGCGATGGCCGTCGACGAGGCGCTCCGCCTCCTCCCCGGGTTCGGGTTCGTGTCGGCCGGCGGCGATCTCGCGACCCGCGGGCCGGTCGAACGTCGCGCTTCCCGGCGGCGGATCGGTCGCGCTGCTCGAGGGCGGTCTCGCGACGAGCGGCCCGACGCGCCGGTACTGGCGCCGCGCCGGATCGCTCCAGCACCACCTGATCGATCCGCGGACCGGACGCCCGTCGCGCTCGCGCTGGAGCCAGGTGACCGTCGCGGCCGGAAGCTGCGTCGGAGCGGACGTCGCGGCCAAGGCCGCCTACCTCCTCTCCGACAACGGGCCGGACTGGCTCGACGGCCGCGCCCTGCCGGGACGGTTCCTCGCCGAGGACGACCTCGTCGAGAACGAGGCCTGGCTCGTCGCGGCCGGCGGAACCGGCGTGGCTCTAGCGTCGACAGTGCTGACCTGGTACGTCGCACGGGCCGGCGGCCTGCTCGCGTTCGCGCTCGTGAGCGCATCGGTGATCCTCGGCCTCGCGCTCGCCGGCCGCGTGCGCTCGACGCGCTGGCCCGCGTTCGCGATCGAGGACGTGCACCGCTACGTCGGGCTGCTCGCGGGCGCGTTCATCGCGATCCACGGCCTCGCGCTCCTCGTGGACGGCTACGTGAACTTCGACCTCGGCGCGCTGCTCGTCCCGGGCGCCGCGCCGACCCGGGTCGTCCCGGTCGCGTTCGGCGTCATCGCCGCGGAGCTCCTCGCCGCGCTGGCGGTGACGAACCACTACCGCCGCCGGATTCCGCACCACGTCTGGCGCCGGCTCCACTACGGGAACTTCGCCGTGTGGGCGCTTGCGCTGGTGCATGGGATCACGGCAGGGACGGACACCTCGAGCACCTGGGTCGTCGTCATGTACGCGGTCTCCGCGCGGGGCCGTACTCGGCCTGCTGGCGTGGCGAGTGCTGCGAACGCGTGCCGTCGAGCGATGGGAGCTGCGCCTCTGGCCCGCCGCGACCGCCGTCGCCGCCGGGCAGCTCGTGGTCGCGATGACGCTCGGCCCGCTCGCGATCCACGCCGCCTGAGGATCGCGGCGGGCCGGGGCTACCGCCGCGCCGGGCCTTCGAGCTCGCGGCACTCGTCGATCGCGATCTCCGTGCCGTGCTCCTCGCCCTCGAGCTCGACCGTGCACGTGTCCTCGAGCACCGTGTAGCCGGTCACGACGCCGACGCCCTGCGGCGTCTCGACGCGGCGGCCGACCCGCGGCGCGCGGTCGCGGAAGCTCTTGTACGTCGGATGCTCGAACGCGAGGCAGCAGCGCAGCCGCCCGCAGAGTCCCGTGATGCGGCTCGACGCGACCGGGAGCGCCTGGTCCTTCGCCATCCGCAGCGTGATCGGCTGCTCGTGCGACGGGTAGGAGCGGGAGCACTGCTGGCGCCCGCACAGCCCGATGGTCGCCGCACAGGCGCGCGCACTCGCGCGGGCCGACCGAGCGCAGCTCCACGCGTCCGCCGAGCCGCCGGCCCAGCTCCTTCTCGATCGCGCCGAGCCGGGCGCGATCCTCGGACTGGTACGAGACGACCGTCCGCGACCCGTCGAACGCGATCTCCACGGAGACCGGCTTCACCTGCACGTTGCGCTGCTTCAGCACCTCGCGGAAGACCTTCATCGCGTCGCGCGACTCGGCCTTGCGCACCTCGACCCGGTCGCGGTCGTCCTCGGTCGCGAGCCGCACGATCTTGCGGAACGGCGAGGGCGGCTTCTGCTCGAGCGTGTGATTCGCCTTGACGACGCGGGCGAACTCCTGGCCGTACGCGGTCTCGCAGATGACCCGCGCGTCCCAGGCGCAGCTCGAGGCCCGCTGGGTCGAACGAGTACACGCGCCCGCCCGGGGAGAAGACGACGCCGACGGCCTCCACTAGGCGAGCACCCGTCTCAGCCGGACGAACAGCGCCTCGAGCGCGAGACCGGTCTGGACGTTGAACTCGAACGAGCGCCACACGTCGCGCACCGTCTCGGCGGCGCGGGCGGCGCGCTCGTTCACGTCGGGCGCGTCCTCCTGAAGCTCGGCAAGCCGGTCGGAGTTCAAGGCTGCCCCCTCTGCGCCCGCGCCGACGACGACGAGGTCGCGGTACCAGCTGCCGAGCACGTCGATCGCGAGGAGCACCTCGTCGCGCTCGGCGCCACGCTCGGCCCGCTTCAGGCGCTGGTCGAGGTCGCGTTTCGTCTCCTCGACGCCCACCTCCTTCGCCGCCTCGGCGGCCTGCTCGAGCTTCGCGCGCAGCTCGGCCGCCCGGGCCGACGCCAGCTCGCCGACGATCCGCGCCGCCTTCGCAGGCTCGAACGTGTCGTCGCGATAGGCCGCGCGTGCGAGGTCGAGGACGGCGAAGCGCCGCTCCCCGGCCTTGGCGTCGAGCAGGCGCTCGGCGCGGTCCAGGCGGCCGGCGGCCACCCTGGCCGCGATCTCGAGCTCGTCTCCGGCCAGGCCGCGGGCGGCGAGATGCGTCTTCACGGCGCCGCGGGAGAGCCGCTTGAACGGGCACGAGCTGGCAGCGCGAGCGGATCGTCTCGGGCAGCGGCCCGAGCTCGTCGGCGATGAGGACGATCACCGCGTACGGCGGCGGCTCCTCGAGATCCTTGAGGAGGGCGTCGGCGGCGTCCTCGTTCATCAGGTGCGCGCCGCCGACGATGTAGACGCGCCGGTCGGCCTCGAACGGGCGCATGTGCAGGTCGCGGCGCAGCTCGCGGATCGGGTCGATGCGGATCTGGTCGCCCAGCGGGTCGAGCACGTAGAGGTCGGGGTGCGCCTCGCGCGCGACCCGGTCGGGCGAGCCGAGCAGCTCGCCCGCGAACGCGAGCGCGGCGCGGCGCTTCCCCACGCCGGGCGGCCCGTGGAAGAGGTAGGCGTGCGCCGACCCCTCGGCCAGCGCGGCCGTGAGGAGGCGCTTGGCCTCGTCCTGCTCAGGAAAGGTCTCGAAGCTCTGCACGGATCTTGGTCGCTTGCTCCTCGACCGGCGTCGTCGCGTCGATGGGCACGATCCGGCGCGCGAAGATCTGCGCCAGCTCGCGGTAGGCATCCTGCACGCGGCCGGCGAACCCGTCGCCCGCCGACTCCATCCGGTCCGGCTCGTCGCCGCGCCGCGCCTTCGCCTGGTCGAGCGGCAGCTCGAGCAGAAACGTGCGGTCGGGGAGCAGGCCGCCGGTCGCGAGCACGTTCAGCTCGAGCACCCGGTCGACTCCGAGTCCGCGGGCGATGCCCTGGTAGGCGAGCGAGGAATCGAGGAAGCGGTCGCAGACGACGTCCACCCCGCGGTCGAGCGCCGGGCGAATGACATCCGCGACCAATTGGGCGCGCGCGGCCGCGAAGAGCGTCGCCTCGGTCCAGGGCGCGATCGGGTCGCCGTGGAGGAGCAGGTCGCGGATCCGCTCGCCGAGCGCGGTGCCGCCGGGCTCACGCGTCGCCACGACCTCGCGGCCCTCGGCGCGCAGCGCCTCGACGAGCAGGCCGGCCTGGGTCGTCTTGCCGGAACCGTCGACTCCTTCGAAGGTGATGAACATCTGGGCGGCAAGAATACGACGCCGCTAGACCACGCGTCCTCCCGCAAGCGGATACACGGTGTCGAAGAGGTCGGCCAGCTCGCGGTCGTGCGTGGCGACGAGGCAGGCGGTTCCGCCCTCCGCGGCCGCGCGCAGCGCCCGGGCGACGGCCAGTGCGGACGCGGCGTCCTGGTGGCCGGTCGGCTCGTCCGCGAGGAGCACGCGCGGGTGCAGCGCGAGCGCGCGGGCGAGGGCCGTGCGCTGCTGCTGGCCGATCGACGTCTCGTTCGGGAAGCGCGCCCCGAGCTCCGCGAGCGCGAGCGTCTCCATGAGCTCGTCCAGCCACGGCCGCACCGCGTCGAGCCGCCCGGCCAGGCGCGCCGGGTACTCGACGTTCTCGCGCACGGTCAGCTCCGAGAGCAGGCCGAAGCGCTGCGGAACCACGGCGAGCTCGTCCCAGTCGGTCCCCGGAACCGTGACCGTGCCCGCGTCGGGCTTCTCCCAGCCCGCGAGCAGGTTCAGCACGGTCGTCTTGCCGGAGCCGGAGCTGCCGACGAGCGCGGCCATCTCGCCTTCGCGCACCACGATCGAGACGCCGTCGACGGCCACGACCGTCTCGTCGCCGCGGTGGAAGGTCTTGCGCCCGTCGACGAGCTCGGCGACGACCGGGCCCGGGACGTAGCTCCGCGGGGGCAGCTCGTCGCGCATCAGCGGGTGCTGGAAGCCGCGCACGCGGCCGTGCTCGAGCTCGAGCGTCGTGTGCGCCGCAGCCGTGACGGTTCGGTCGTGCGTGGCGATGATCACCGTCACGCCCCTGTCCGTGAGCGTGCCGATCGAGCCCAGGAGCGCGGCGGCCGAGTGCGTGTCGAGCTCGGCGGTCGGCTCGTCGGCGAGCACGATCCGGGCACCCGCGACGAGCGCCTGCGCGAACGCGGCCCGCTGCTGCTCTCCCCCGGAGAGCTCGGAGGAACGGTGGTCGCGCCGGTCGGTCAGCCCGAGCACGGCGAGCGCCTCGGCCTCGAGCTCGCGGTCGCCCTCGCCCACGAGGCGCAGGTGCTCCGCCACCGTGAGGTGCGGGAGGAAGTTGTCCGAGGGCCGCTGGAAGACGTAGGCGACCGAGTCGCGGCGCAGGGCCCGCAGGGCCTTGACCGGAAGCTCGGCCACGTCGGCGCGGCCGACGACGACCGTTCCCCCGGTGGGCCGGTCGAGCCCTGCGAGCAGGCGCAGCAGCGTGGACTTCCCGCTGCCGGAGATGCCGACGACCGCGTTCAGCGTTCCGGCCTCGAACTCGGCGTCGATGCCGCGCAGCGCCGGCACCTCGCCCGCTTCCGTCCGGTAGGTCTTGACGAGCCCGACGCAGGTTGCGGCGCTAGTCGCCAAGGCGCAGCACCTCCGCGAGATTGGCCCGGGCCGCGCTGCGGTGCGCGGCGAAGGCGCCCAGGAGCGCGACGAGACCCAGGACGACGGCGAGGCCGGCGAACACGAGGCCGGGCAGCCTGACGAGCGGAACCGGCGAGATGCTCGCGAGCGGCTCCACGTGGGTGAACACGAGCCGCGCCGCCAGCGCGGCCAGCGAGACCGCGAGGGCGAACGAGACGAGCAGCGCGAGGCCCAGCTCGAGTACGAGCGCCCGCACGTGTGAGCGCCCCGACAGCCCCATGCGGTGCGCGAACCCGTACGCGAGCGTCCTCGCTCGCGCCCGCGCCTGCATGTAGACGACGAGCCCGACCAGGCCGAGCAGCCCCGCCACGAGGCCGAGCGCCTCGAGGAACGAGAAGGTGCGCGTGAACGCGGTCACGGACGGGCGGCGCGCGAGCTCCTGCGCCGTCACGATCGGATAGGGCCGCGCCGGCGAATCCTCGAGCAGCCGGATCGCCCGGCCCGGCTCGCCCTTCGCGAGGATCTGGGTCGAGGCGCTCGACGCAGCGAGCGGACTGGCCGTGCCGAGCCGGTCGAACTCCGCGTTCAGCGCAGCCTCCGAGGCGACCACGAGCGGCGACCCCTTCGGCATTCCGGGGAAGGCGCGCGCGGTCGCGACGACGCGGAACGGAACCTCGATGCCGTCGACCGTGAGCGTCCGGGCGTCCGGGTCTCCTCCGCCGACGAGCGCGACGGGGACCGGCTCGACCGCATCGTCCAGCAAGTGGAGGATCTCGGCCAGCGGCCGGTCGGCGTAGGCGTCCTCCCAATGCACCGCACGCTCGAACGTCGCGGGATCGACGGCGAGCAGATAGGCCGGAACGCTGGTCGAGCCTCGTCGAGCCTCCGCCCTGGATCCGCGTCACCTTCGTCGTCGGGATGTCCGGGTCGACCGGCGCCTCGCGGTCGATGCTCGTCAGGCCGCGCACGTCGCTCCCCAGGCCGAGCAGCGCCGCAGCGCTGATCGTCGCGCGGTAGGACGTCACGACGATCTGCGCGTAGATGAAGAGGCCGAACGCCACGGCGCAGGCGGTCACGAGGACGAGCAGAAGCCGGCGCGCCGCCGCCAGCCGGTGCGCGGCGAGGAAGGCCGCGTGACCGGAGCGCCGAGCCGTACGCGCACGCCACACGCGCGCGACGCGCACGAAGAGCCGCGCCGCCAGTCCGGCGATGCCCGCGATCGCCAGGACCGGGAAGAGGAGCAGGTAGACGCTCGGCCGTTCGACCCCGTCGGACTGGGCGACCACCGCGTCCCCGTTCAGGAGCTGGTAGAGGAACCAGCCGGCGAGTGCGAGCGCGACCAGCTCCCACGGAAGGACGAACGAGCGGTGCGCGTCGTGGCGCGTTCGAAACTCCCGTGCGAAGGCGATGCCGCTGACCAGCGCCAGGAGGGCGAGCGCCAGCGGAGCGCGAACGGCGACCTGCCGCGCCGCATCCTCGAGCGCGGCATGCTCGACCGTTCCGCCCGGCCCGAGGACGGCGATCGCGCCGTAGGCGAGCCCGAGCCCGAGCACGAGGCCGGCGAGCACGGGGAGCAGCGACTCGAGCAGAGCGACGGCGGAGATCGTCCCCGGCCCGGCGCCACGGGCGTTCATGAGCGTCGCCTCGGCCTTGCGGCGCTCCAGCGAGAACACGGCCACGACGGCCAGCACGGCCAGGGCGATCAGCTGGCCCGCCGCGACCAGGAGGTCGACCGGCGCGCGGACGATGGCCGCGGTGATGCTCGCCTGCCGCACCGAGTTGGGCAGCCGCGACGCGAATTCGATCGGCTGGCCGAAGCAGAGCCGGCAAGTGAACACTCGGTTGAACGCGGTCTCCGGTGTCGTCAGCCGGCGCTCGAACTCGGTCACGCGCCGCGCCATCGCGCGCCCCTCCGGCAGCGAGGGCCCTTCGACGGCGAGCGGAGCCTCCCAGCGGAAATCGTTCAATCGGCCCAGATCCCTGGACAGGTCGAGCACCGTGTCCTCGTCGCCGATCGCGAAGGTCGGCGGGGTCGAATACGTCGGCGGTGCCGGATAGATGTCGGGGTAGAGCGAGCGCCAGTACGGCGTCTCGGGCTCGTCGAAGAGCGCGCGGTAGAGACCGGCGACCCGCACGCGCCGCTTGTCGTCGAGCAGAACCTCGTCGCCGGGCTCGAGTCCGAGTTCCTCCGCCGTCGAGGCAGCAAGCCAGACGCCCTTTCCGTCTCCCTCGGCGACCACGTGGACGTGGTCGAGCGCGTCCGTGCGGGCGAGCAGGCGCACGTCGAGCGTCGCGTTGGGCCGCCCCGGGTTCGCCGCCGCGGCGGCTGCGCCGAGGACGGTCACGACCGTGGGACCGAGCCCCGGGATCGTCGCGGCCTCTTCCTCGAACGACGCCGTGCGATCGTCCACCGACGGGTCTCCGTCCGACTCTCTGACCGAGGCGTAGAGGCCCGCGCCGTAGGGCGTGACCGCGTCGAGCTCCTGCTCGAGCGCCGCGCTTCCCGCCGACGCGACGAAGAGCGGGCCGGCCGCGCTGGCCACGGCCAAGAGCGCCGCGCCGCCGACGAGCGCGACCGCGATACCCGGGAACCGGGAGAGGACGAACGGCGCCCTCCGCCACAGCGGGTTCCGAGTCACGCGCACGTTACGTCTGACGTCGTGGATCGATTCCGGATTGCGGCCACGTAGGATTCGCGGCCGTGCGGGCCCTGGTGACAGGCGGCGCGGGCTTCATCGGCTCGCATCTCGTCGACGCGCTCGTCGAGCGCGGCGATTCCGTTCTCGTGCTCGACGACCTCTCCACCGGCAAGAGAGAGAACCTGAACCCCGGCGCGGCGTTTGTCGAGGGCGACGTGCGCGCCGCCGCCGCCGTCGACGCCGCGTTCGCAGAGCACGAGCCCGAGGTCTGCTTCCACCTCGCCGCGCAGGCCGACGTGCGCCGGTCGGTCGAGGATCCCGTCCGCGACGCGGAGATCAACACGATCGGGACGATCCGGGTCCTGGAGGCCGCGCGTCCGCACGGGACGCAGGTCGTCTTCTCGTCCACGGGCGGAGCGATCTACGGCGAGTGCGCCGAGCCGGCGGCCGAAACCGCGCCGCGCGAGCCCCTCTCGCCGTACGGGACGTCGAAGCTCGCGGCCGAGGAGTACCTCGCCGCCTACGGGCGCCTGTACGGGACGACCCACGTGGCGCTGCGCTACGCGAACATCTACGGGCCGCGCCAGGATCCGCACGGCGAGGCCGGCGTGGTCGCGATCTTCCTGGGGAGGCTCGCCGGTGGACAACCGCCGCGCATCTTCGGGGACGGGCGCCAGACCCGCGACTACGTCTACGTCGGCGACGTCGTCGCGGCGACGCTGGCCGCGGCCGGGCACGCGGGCGGCGTCTTCAACGTCGGCACCGGCGTCGAGACGTCGGTGCTCGAGCTGGCCGAGGCCTGCCGCCGCGCGACCGGGGTCGACCTCGAGCCGGTGTTCGAGCCTGCGCGGCTCGGCGAGCTCGAGCGCAGCGTGCTCGACCCGACGCTGGCCGAGCGCGCGCTCGGCTTCCGCGCAGCGGTCACCGTGGAGGACGGAATCGCGCGAACGTGGGCAGAAGGAGAGGGCGGGGCAGGGCCGAAATAGGTCGGCCCAATGGAACTTCCGTCCCAGCTAGCTCCCGAGAATCCCTGGCGCTCCACCGCGCTCGTCGCCTCCGGCGTCGCGGCGCTCGAGCTCTTCATCCTCGTCATCCTCGCGTTCTCGATCTTCGTCAGGCCGATGCTTTCGAACGAGCCCGGCGCCGCGACGCCGGCGAAGAAGGCCGCGACGAAGACGGCCGCCGCCGCGCCCGCGAAGAACGCGCCGGCCAAGGCCACGACGCCCGCCAAGTCCGCGAAGGCCGCGCCGATCGCCCGCACGAAGACGAAGGTCTTGATCCTGAACGGGAACGGCCGCACGGGCGCCGCGAGCGAGAAGGCCGCCTGGGTGATGACGAAGGGCTATCCGATCGCTGCGACCACCAACGCGTCACGCACCGACTTCGCCCGCTCGCTCGTCATGTACAAGCCGGGCTTCGAGGCCGAGGCGAAGCGCTTCGGCAAGGATTTCAACGTCTCACGCGTCATCCCGCTGGACGGCCTGAAGAAGAACCAGCTCGAGGGCGCCGTCCTCGTCCTCATCATCGGCGCCGACTGAGCCTCTTCTCTGCCGCGAGCGGGGATAGCCTAGGTTCGTGACCGCTCCGCTTCTCGTTCGCGCGGCCCGCCGCGAACCCGTCGAACGCACGCCCGTCTGGTTCATGCGCCAGGCGGGCCGGTCGCTGCCCGAGTACCGGGAGATCCGCAAGCGCGCCCGGCTCTTCGACATCTGCGCGGACGCGGAGCTCTGCGCCGAGGTCACGCTCCAGCCGGTGCGCCGCCACAACGTCGACGCGGCCGTGATGTTCGCCGACATCGTCCTCCCGCTGCTCGGGATGGGCGCGAACGTGGAGCTGCGCGACGGCGTCGGCCCGGTCGTCGACCCGCCGATCCGCACGCTCGCAGACGTCGAGCGGCTCACCGTTCCGGATCCGCGGGAAACGCTGCCGGCGTTCCTCGACGCGATCCGGCTCGTCCGCGCCGCGCTGCGCCCCGACCAGGCGGTCGTGGGCTTCGCCGGCGCGCCGTTCACCGTGGCGGGCTACCTCATCGAAGGGAAGCCCTCGCGCGACTTCGCCGAGACGAAGACCTGCATGTACGCGGCCCCGGAGGTCTGGCACGCGCTCGCGGACAAGCTGGCCGACGCCTTCTCCCTCTATGTCGCGGCGCAGGTCGAGGCGGGCGCCGACGCGATCCAGCTCTTCGATTCCTGGGCCGGCGCGCTCTCGGCGGCCGACTACCGCGAGTTCGTCGCCCCGTACTCCGCGCGGATCCTGGCCGCGGTCGAGGCGCCGACGATCCACTTCGCGACCGGTGCCGGGCATCTGCTCACCGATCTCGCCGAGGCCGGCGGCGACGTGATCGGCCTCGACTGGCGCATCCCGATCTCCCAGGGCTGGGAGACGGTCGGGCACGATCGCGGCGTCCAGGGGAACCTCGATCCGACGCTCCTCCTCGGCGGTTGGCGGCGCACGAGCGATGCGGCTTTAGGCATCCTCAATGAGGCCGGGGGCCGTGAAGGGCATATCTTCAACCTCGGCCACGGTGTTCTTCCCCAGACCGACCCGGACATGTTGGGGCGGCTGGTGGAGCTGGTGCATGAGCGAACGGCGGCGGAGGTGCCCGCGTGAAGACGGCGGTAATTGCGATGGCGTACGGCAGCCCATCCTCGATCGAGGACGTTCCCGCCTACCTCCAGGACGTGCGCGGCGGCCGCCCCGCCCGCAGCGAAGCGGTCGCGTCGCTCGCCGAGCGCTACCGGCGCATCGGCGGCTCGTCGCCGCTGAACGAGGTCACGGAGCTGCAGCGCGCGGCCCTCGAGCGCGAGCTGGGCGTTCCGGTCTACGTCGGGATGAAGCACTGGTCGCCGTGGATCTGCGACGCGGTCAAGCAGGCGATCGACGGCGGCGCCGAGCGCATCGTCGGCCTCGTCCTCGCGCCCCACTACTCCTGCATGTCGATCGGCGAGTACCGAACGAAGGTCGAAAAGCGGCCTGAACGGCGCCGAGGTGGAGCTCCGCTTCATCGAGAGCTGGGGCGCCTACCGGCCGTTCGTCGACGTGCTCGCGAGCCGCGTGCGCGGAACCGACGCCCATGTCGTCTTCACCGCGCACAGCCTGCCCGCGCGGATCCTCGCCGACGGCGACCCGTACCGCGACCAGCTCCTCGAGACGTCGCGCCTCGTCGCCGAGCGCGCCGGCCTCGACCCCGAGCGCTGGTCGTTCGCGTTCCAAAGCGAGAGCCCGACCGGCGAGCCGTGGCTCGGCCCGGACATCCTCGACGAGCTGACCCGCCTCCACGGCCACGGCGTCCGCTCGGTGCTCGTCGCGCCGATCGGCTTCGTCGCCGACCACCTGGAGATCCTCTGGGACCTCGACATCGAGGCACGCGACCGGGCGATCGAGCTCGGGCTGCGGCTCGAGCGAACACCGTCGCTGAACGACGACCCGGACTTCATCCGCGCGCTCGCGGGTCTCGTCCGCCGGGAGGTGGAATCGTGAGCTCGACCCGGAGCTGCCCCGACTGGCCGACGCACCTCGAGGAGTTCCCCGACCTGCATTTCAAGCACTACACCGTCCCGGAGGCGAAGCTTCCCGCCGAGGTGCTCGTCAACCTGCGGGACATCCCGATGAACGAGGAGGCGATCTGCGCCGACCTCGAGCACAACGTCGTGAACCCGGGGCACACCGACCCCCGGATCGTCGCGGCGCTGCGCGAGTCCTACTGGTACGACCTGAACGACTGGCTCGCCCGCTCGGGAGGAGGTAGTGGGTAAGGGCTACGCGGAGGGCCCGGCGGCCGAGGAGCGCTTCGCGGCGCTCGAGCGCGGCGAAGGCCTCGACACGGGCCCGGCGCCGGAGGACCGGCAGGCCGTCTACGGCTCCACGGCGGAGAACGCGGAGAAGCACTTCATCGGCTGGGCCGACGAGGTGGACGCGGACAAGCTGTTCGCCTCGGGCAAGGCCTGGGGCATCTCGCTCGTGCGGCGCGCCACTTAGTACTCCCTCGAACGAGGGACGGGGGTACCCCCGTCAGGTGATTCGTATCCCCCGTTCAGGGGACACGCGGCGCGATGGGATACTTCGGGCACGCCGCAACCGAAAGGAGAGGCATGCCTCCGCCCAAGCGCACCGATCCGTACGCCGTCTACAACTTCCGCGTCGAGATCGACGGAATCGTCGTCGGCGCGTTCACCGAGGTCAGCGGGCTCGACTCCGAGACCGAGGTGATCGAGTACCGCACCGGCGACATGCAGATGAACTCGTCCGTCAAGCTGCCCGGGCTCACGAAGTACCCGAACATCGTCCTCAAGCGCGGGCTGACGAAGGATCTCAGCCTGTGGCAGTGGCGCAAGGCGATCGTGAACGGCCAGATCGACCGGCGCAACGGCGTCGATCATCCTGCATGGACGAGTCGCGCGCCGACGTGATGCGCTGGCAGTTCCGAAACGGCTGGCCCGCGAAGTGGGAAGGCCCGGACCTGGACGCGTCCTCGAGCGAGGTCGCGATCGAGACGCTCGAGATCGCGCACGAGGGCCTGGAGCTCGAGAGTGCCGGCTGAGAAGCGCCGGCGGAGCGGACGTCATCGTCGACGTCGACTTCGACGCGGGCGTCTTCTTCCTGGTCGTCCGCAACATCGGCGACGCGCCCGCGACCGCCGTCCAGTGCAAGTTCGAGCAGAAGTTCTTCGGGCTGGGCGGCGCGACCGACATGTCGACGCTGCCGCTCTTCCGCAAGATCGAGTTCCTCGCGCCCGGGCGTGAGATCCGGACGCTGCTGGACACGAGCTCGGCGTACTTCGCCCGCAAGGAGCCGGTGAAGCTCGCGGTCGCGGTCACGTGGCGAGACGACGGCGCCGAGCGGCGGCAGCGCCGGATCGTGCACGACCTCGGGATCTACCGCTCGATCGCGTACCAGGCGTAGGCCGGAGTCAGGCCGCCTGCCGCTCGTCGGCGGCCAGCTCGAGCCGCAGCGCGCCGAGCTCGCGCGGGCGATTCACGGCGAGGGCGGCGAGCGGCCGCCCAGCCTCGTCGAGGTATCTCGCCGTGAACGAGCCCGCGTCGCCCTCGAGACGAACGGATGCCCAGTCCTCCGCGTGACCGACGTGCTGGAGCCGAAGCCCGAACTGGTCCGACCAGAAGTACGGCAGCGCGTCGTACGGACGGTCGCGGCCGAGAATCGCGTGCGCGACTGCGGCGGCCTGGCCCGCGGCGGACGTCCAATGCTCCACCCGCAGGCGCTGTCCGATCGAGGGTCGCCACGAGGCCGCAACGTCGCCGCACGCGTACACGCCCGGCACGCCGGTCCGCCCGCATGCGTCGGTCTCGATCCCGGACTTCGGATTCCCCATCAGGTCCGCGGCGGGGGCAGCGCCCACGGCGACGAGCGCGGCGTCGCACGCGACCGTCGAGCCGTCGGTCAGCTCCAGCCCGCAGACCCGGTCCTCGTCGTCCGCCAGGAACCGCCGCAGCCCGGCGCCGAGGCGCACGTCGACCCCGTGCCCGCGATAGCGGTCCGCCAGGAGCTCCCCGACCTCCACGCCGAGCACGCGCTCGAGCGGCACCTGCGTGAGATCGACGAGCGTCACCTCGACACCGAGCGCTCGAGCCGTCGAGGCGACCTCCGCGCCCACGAAGCCCGCGCCCACGATCGCCAGGCGCCGGCCGGGCCGAAGCTCGGCCCGCAGCGCCTCGGCGTCGGCGAGGGTTCGCAGCGTGTGCACGCCGTGCGGCACCGGGAACGGCAGCTGCACGCGCGCGGGCGCCGGTCGCGATGACCAGAGCGTCCCAGGAGAGATCCGGGCCCGGCCGTGCGGCGGGCCGAGATCGACGGCGTCGATCCGGCGTCCGAGGACGAGCTCGATCTCCCGCTCCGCCCAGAACCCGGGCGGTCGCAGCTCGGCGTTGGCTCCGCTCGCCGGCCAGAAGCTCCTTCGAGAGCGCCGGCCGTTCGTACGGCGCGATCGGCTCGTCTCCGACGAGGACGATGCGCCCGTCGAACCCTTCGGCTCGGAGCGTCTCCGCGCAGCGCGAGCCCGCGAGCCCGGCGCCGACGATGAGGACGGTTCGCGGGTTCATGCCGCCTGCTGTCCGCTCGCGAGGTCGAAGACCGCGATCGCGCCCATCGGGCACGCGGCCGCCGCGTCCAGCACGGCGGGATCGTCGGTCTGGCCCGTGCGGACCAGGGCGATGCCGTCGGGCCCCAGGTCGAAGCCGTCGGGGGCGAGCTCGGCGCAGGCGCCGAAGCCGCTGCAGAGTGACTTGTCGATGACGATGCGGTACATGTCAGGTTCCTTTCGGGGTTGGGACCGGTGTGCGAACAGGTCTCGGCGGAGGGACGAGCGCGCGCCAGCCCGCCGCGGCCGCGACCGATCCGATCGCGCCGAGGTAGAGGCCGAGCGCCCACGGCCGGCCGGTGTCCGTGCCGGCCATGACGCCGTGCGCGGCGGCAAGCGCGAAGAGCCCGTACGTCGCCCAGTGGAGCCGCCGCCAGACGCGGTGGCCGATGCGGCGGCGAAGCGAGAAGGATGCGTAGATCGACGACCATGAGCTCGGCGGCCAGGACGCCGAGGCCCGTCCAGAGCGGCCGGTACGGCGCGAGTCCCGGGACGAGCAGCGCGGCGAGACCGATGTGGACCGTGCTGTCGAGGACGAGCGTGGCCGCGTGGAGCGCGACCGCGCCGAGCGAGAGCAGCGCCAGCGTCCGGTGCAGATCGGTCGCGGTCGCCTGCTTGAGCGTCCGCCCGAACGGCCGCGACTTGACGACGAGGCCCGCGAGGACCGAGGTGGTGAGCAGCGCAAAGGCGGTGAGACCGCTCGCGCGCGCGAGGATCCAGAAGGTCGGGTCGGTCTTCACGAGAGCCCTCCGGCGAAGCGCACGCGTCCGTCCTCGGCCACGAGCAGCGCCGGGATCCCGTTCGCATCGGCCTCGGCGGCCGCTGCCGACTCTCCGGCGAGGAAGAGCGACTTCGCTGCGACCTCGGCCTCGACCGCGGTGCGCGCCGCGACGGTGACGGTGACGAGATCCGAGCCGGAAGGCCGGCCGGTCGCGGGATCGATGAGGTGATGCCGCTCCTCCCCGTCGTCGGTGCGCCAACGCCGCCGGTCGCGGCCCGACGTGGCGAGTGCGCCCTGCGTGACGGCGAGCGTCAGCGGGCCCGCCGCAGTCTCGACCGCGACCGGCCAGACGCCGGCCTCCGGCACGCCGAAGACCGCGAGGTCCCCGCCGGCGTTGACGAGGCAGGGTCCGCTCGCGGCCAGCGAGCGCACGGTGCGGTCGACCGCGTAGCCCTTGGCAATCCCGCCCAGGTCGAGCCGCACGTTCTCGCCGAGCTCGATCCGTCGGCCGGACAGCCGAACCGTGCCGCCGGCCGGTCGAGCCTCACCGCCGTGTCCGTCCAGGTCGTCGAAGGTCCGGTCGTATCCCGCGGCCACGAGCGCGTCGTGAACCGTCGGGTCGAACCGCCCGCCGGTCTGCTCCCGGGCGGCGAGGGCGAGCGCGACCACTTCGCGCAGCTCCTCGCCCGCGTCGATCTCGCCCGCCTCGTTGAGGCGCGTGAGCTCCGAGTCGGGCAGGAAGCGCGAGAAGATCCGCTCGAGGCGATCGAACTCCCGCTCGACGCCCTCGAGCGCCGCAGCGGCGGCCGGGTCGAACGGCGCGTCCAGCAGGACGTCGACGTCCGTTCCCATCGCGAGAAAGCCGAACCGCTGCATCAGGAGCTCTTGGTCGCCGTGACGGGAGGAAGCGACGTCGTGCCGACCGACGGACCAACCGAGGGCGCGGCGGCCGCGGCGGCCGCGGCGGCCGCGGCCTGCGCGAGCAGCCGCCGCCGTTTCCGCAGCTGCGACCTGTACTCGGCGAAGCGCCGGTCGAGCATCGCCTGGACGCGGAGCCGCTTCCGCTCGAGGCGCTTCGCGCGGCGGTCGAGCGCCACGGCCTGCGGGCTCACGGCCGCCGCCACTGTCTGCCGGGTATTCCAGGGCTCCGCGGCGATGCCCGCCCACGTCAGGAAGAAGACGACGATCGCGAGCACGACCGCGTAGAGCCGGGCGACGTGGTTAGTCATCGTCTCCGTGGTCCTCGTCTTCGTGCTCGTTCTCGGCGGCGTGCTCGTCCTCGTGCTCGTGTTCGTCCTCGTACTCCTGCTCGTTCTCGTAGGAGCCGTCGGCGGACGGAGCGCCGGAGCTGCGCGACTGCGAGCCGGCCACCGAGCCGGCGGCGGGCAGGGCCGGCAGAGCCGGTGGGCGCTTCTTCGCCGCCCGCGCGATCCGCGCCTCGAGCCGGTCGAGTTGCGCCTTGCGGGCGGCGAGGTCGCCGGAGCGCGAGACGGAGACGACCGGTGCGGCCTCGGCTCCGCCGGACGTCGTCTGCACCGCCGCGAACGTTCCGGCGACGGCTGCGACGCCGAGTGCGATGGAGATGATGGCTGCGTGTGCCTTGTTCAAGATGGACCTCCTTCGGTTCCTCTTGAAACTAGGCGACGGCGGGTAATGCTCGATCCCTGTTCAGGTACGAACTTCGTTCAGCGCAGGTAAAGGTTCGGAAGGTGCACGCCGAGGCCGGGGACGCACGCCTCGAAACGGGCCTGGTTCGAGGCTTCAGCGCACGACGACGTCGGCCACGGCCTCGTCGATGGCGCCGAGCGTCGCCGCGTCGAGCTCGATGCCGGACGCCCCGGCGTTGTCGTCCAGCTGCTCGGGACGGCTAGCGCCGACGATCGCCGACGCCACGTTCGGCTCGCGCAGGACCCACGCGAGCGCCAGCTGGGACATCGTGATCCCGAGCCCGTCCGCGATCGGCCGCAGGCGTTCGACCGCCCCGATCACCGCCTCGGTCAGGAAGCGGCCCATCGCCCAGTTCATCTCGTCCGACGCGGCGCGCGAGTCGGCCGGGGGCGCCTCGCCCGGCCGGTACTTGCCGGAAAGCACGCCCTGCGCGAGCGGGGAGAAGACGATCTGCGAGATCCCGTTCCCGGCGCAGAGCGGAATCACCTCGCTCTCGGGCGTACGCGCGAGCAACGAGTACTGCGGCTGGCTCGACACGAACTTCTCGACGCCCGGCAGGTCGAGCGCGGCCTGGATCTGGTCGGCCTTCCACTCGCTGAAGCCGAGGTAGCGCGCCTTGCCGGTGCGGACGACCTCGGTGAGCGCCTCCATCGTCTCCTCGAGCGGCGTGTCCACGTCGTAGCGATGGCACTGGTACAGGTCGACGTACTCGACCCGCAGGCGCCGCAGGGACGCGTCGATCTGCTTCTCCACCTGCGCGCGCGACAGTCCCTTGTCCTCGTCGGACATGGGGAAATAGAGCTTGGTCGCGAGCACGTAGGAGTCGCGCGGCCGGTCGGCGAGCGCCTCGCCGAGGAACTCCTCCGCGGCGCCGCGGCCGTACACGTTCGCCGTGTCGATCAGGTTGATCCCGAGCTCGAACGCCCGGTCGACGCACGCCCGCGCCCGGTCGCGCTGGATGCCGACGCCGAAGGTGAGCCAGGAGCCGAGGCTGATCTCCGAGACCTCGAGGTCGCTCGATCCGAGGCGGCGGTAGCGCATGGCGGGAGTTCTACCCGACGGGGCCGGGGCCGCGAGCATCGGCTACCGTGAGGCATGGTCTCGAGCAGCGCCGGGCCCTCGCAGGCGGCGCAGGAAAAGCCGCGGTTGCGAGGGGTATCGCACCAGTGGGCGTTCCTGCTGGCGCTTCCGCTCGGGATCGTCCTCATCGCGCTCGCCGGCTCGCCCCTCTCGCGCGCAGCGACGGCCGTCTTCGCGAGCGGCGTCGCCGTCATGTTCGGCGTCAGCGCGCTCTACCACCGCATCACCTGGTCGCCGGTGCGCCGCTCATGGCTGCGGCGAATGGATCACGCGGCCATCTACCTCCTCATCGCAGCCACCTACACGCCGTTCGGGCTGCTCGTGCTCCAGGGCGCGTGGCGCCCGGCGGTGCTCGCGGTCGTCTGGACGGGCGCGCTGGTCGCGATCGTCATCAAGCTCGCCTGGCCGGAGTCGCCGAAGTGGATGGCGGCCGCGATCGCCGTCGGACTCGGCTGGGTCGCCGCGGTCGCATTCCGGGAGCTCCTCGAAGGCGCGGGCACGACGGCGACGTCGCTCGTCCTCGCCGGCGGCATCTGCTACACGCTCGGCGCGGTCGTCTACGTGCTGCGCAGGCCGGATCCGGTGCCGAACGTCTTCGGCTACCACGAGGTCTTCCACGCACTCGTGATCGCGGCGGTCGCGCTGCAATACACGTCGGTCGCGATCGTCGTGACCGGCTAGCGGCGGCCGGGGATACATCGGCACAAAATTGGCGCGGATCCGCGCGCAATCCGCGCGCACCTGCCCGGTACGATCGGCAGTGGGCGGCGGGTGGTGCACTCCCCTCCCAGGGTGGGGCGCGCGCGTGTGTAGCTAGAGCGGCGGCTCGGAGAGATCCGGGGCGCCGCCGGCGTCGGCCTCTCCGGCCGAATCGGCCTCGTCGCTCGGCTCAGGTTGCTTCGGCGCCTCGTCCCGCGCGCGCAGGTCGGCCAGGAGCCACAGCGTCGGCCCGACGAACAGGCTCATGCCGATGAAGAAGATCCCGATCCAGCCCGACAGGAGCCGGATGTCCTCGTCCGCGTAGTTCGAAAGCAGCAGGAAGCCGCCGGCGAAGAGGCACAGCCCCGACGCGAGCACGGCCATCAGCTTGGCGGCGGCGGATCCGGTCACGGCGCGACTCTATCCGCCTTCCACGCCGCATACCGCTCGGGCAGACAGACCGCGCACGGCCGGTACCCGGAGGCGATCGCCGTCGCCTCGTCCGCGAAGAAGACGCGATGCCGCACGTAGTGCCCGCGGGCGATCCAGCGCAGCGCGCCGGGGCAGTCGAGGCGCCCGTAGATCTTCGAGCGCCGGTGGCCGCCGAGCGTCCCCGGCGCCGCGGAGAGGTACTCCCCGTCCGGTCCGGTCAGGCGGTAGACGGCCGCTCGGCCTCGAACGAGAGCGCCCGCGCCCGGCCGAAGAAGAACAGCGTCGCCAGCACCAGGATCACGCCCATGACGACCAGGGTTCCCGTGTCGTCCTTCGTCGGCTTGAACGACCATGTCCGCGACGACGAGGTAGAGGACGACGTAGTCGAGCCGCGAGAACACGATCATCCGGCGCGCGGCCGCGTAGGCGGGCGGGCTCATGCCGCCGTCGCGCTCGATCATCCGCTTCACCCGCTCGGACTGCGGCTTGATCCAGAAAAGGCCGGTCAGGAACGTGATCCCGAAACCGACGAGCCCGAGCACGATCCAGAGCTGGTCGAAGGCGAGAAAGTCGCTGTCGAGAACCATCAGGATCCCGAAGACGACGACGAGCAGCGACGCCGGTATGAAGAACGTGTTCGCAAGCGCCACCAGGTCGTCGAAGATCTGCCGCATCGCCGCCTCGTCGTGGGCCCGATCGGCGCGGAAGCCGAGGATGTGGAAGAGCATTCCCGCGCCGATCCACATGATCGCGAACGAAATGTGGAGAAACAGCAACAGCTCGTAGCGCGTCATCACGCAGCTTCTACACGATCTGCCGGATGGGGGCGGTGCGGATAACCGCACCCCCAAAGACGGGCCCGCTCCCTGCACAGCGCGGCCTCGACGCGCGATCCTCCCCTGTATGAGACCGCAGAAACTCACGTTCTTCTTCAGCGACGTCGAGGGCTCGACGCGCCTGGTGCGCGAGCTCGGCGACCAGTACGGCCAGCTCCTGCTCGAGCTGCGCTCGGTCCTCCACGAGGAGATCGAGAGCGCCGGCGGCCGGGTCGTCGACATGCGGGCCGACGAGGTCTTCGCGGTCTTCGAGCGCGCGAGCCAAGGCGATGGCCGCCGCGGTCTGCGTCCAGAGGGAGATCGCGGCCCACGACTGGCCGAACGGCGCCACCGTGCGCGTTCGCATCGGACTGCACACGGGCGTCGCCCGCGAGGACGAGCGCAACGACTACGTCGGCATCGACGTGCACCGCGCCTCGCGGATCGCCGACGCCGCGCACGGCGGCCAGGTGCTGCTGTCGCAGGCGACGGCAGATCTCCTCAAGGCGGACACGCGCGATCTCGGCGAGTACGAGCTCAACGGCCTCGACAAGCCCGAGCGGATCTTCCAGCTCCTCCACAAGGGACTCGAGTCCGAGTTCCCGGTCCTGCGCTCCGGCGCTCCGCGGCGCGGGCTGAGCGTCGCGCTCGCGGACGACTCCGTGATCATCCGCGAGGGCATCGCTCGGCTGCTCGAAGAGGCGGGCATCGAGGTCGTCTCCCAGGCGGGAACGCCCGACGAGCTGCTCCGCCACATCGCCGAGCACGAGCCGGACGTGGCCGTGGTGGACATCCGCATGCCGCCGAGCGGACGCGACGAGGGCCTGCGCGCGGCGAAGACGATCCGGCACGAGTTCCCCGACGTCGGCGTCCTGCTCCTGTCGCAGGCGCTCGAGCCGGCCTACGCGGCGGAGCTGATCGCCGACAGCCCCACCGGCGTCGGCTACCTGCTCAAGGACCGCGTGGGCGACATCGACGAGTTCGCCGCGGCCCTGCACCGGGTCGCCGAGGGCGGGCAGGCGCTCGATCCGGCTCTCGTTTCGTAGCCGCCGGGCTAGTTGAACCGCAATCCGGAGAGCTGAGCGAGATCGAGGTTCCCGCCGGAGACGACGCAGACGACGCGCGTCCCCGGCGGAAGCGACAGCGCCCCCGAGCGCAGCGCGGCCACCGGGGCCGCGGCAGCGCCTTCGACGACGAGCTTCGTGCGCGCCATCGTCCACAGGACGTTCTCGAAGATGACCGAGTCGGGGACGACGACGATCTCGTCCACGAACCGCTGCACGAGGTCGAGCGTGTGCTCGCCGACGCGCTTCACGCGCAGGCCGTCGATGATCGTGTCGCAGCGCTCGAGCGTGACGAGCTCGCCCGCGTCGACGCTCGCCTTCATCGCGGGCCCGTCCGCCGACTCGACGCCGACGATCCGCACGTCCGGGCGGGCGCGCTTGACCGCGGCCGACACGCCGGAGATGAGCCCGCCGCCGCCGATCGGGACGACGATGACCTCCACCTCGGGCCAGTCCTCGATCACCTCGAGCCCGAGCGTCCCCTGGCCGGCGATCAGGTCGAGGTCGTCGAACGGGTGGACGTAGACGAGCCCGTCGCGCTCGACCAGCTCGCGCGCCTTCTCGTCGGCCTCGTCCCAGATCGTCCCGTGCTGGACGACCTCGGCGCCGTACCCGCGGGTCGCCTCGACCTTCGACGGCGTCGCGTTCTCGGCCATGCAGACGACCGCGCGGATCCCGAGCATCGACGCGGCGAGCGCGACGCCCTGCGCGTGGTTTCCGGCCGAGGAGCAGACGACGCCGCGCGCCCGTTCCTCCTCCGAGAGGAGCGAGAGCTTGTTCAGCGGCCCGCGGATCTTGTACGAGCCGGTCTTCTGGAAGCACTCGGCCTTGAGCCGCACGTCGAGGCCGGTCTCGGTCGAGAGCGCCTGCGACCCCAGAAGCGGAGTGCGGTGGATGAACGGCGCGACCTTCTCGCGCGCAGCAACGGAATCGGGCAGCGCCGCGGTGCTCATGCGGGCCGATTCTCTACGAACCGGCCGCGCCGTCGCGCGGCTACTTGATTGGAAGTGACGACGCGTACGCCTCGCAGCGCGCGACCCAGCGGTCGAGCTCGTCGTCGGTCTCGAGCACCGCGGAGGACACGACGACGAAGCCCTTCATCGGCCGCCCCGTGAAGTCGAACGGGCGGACGCCGGGCTCCGCGAGGGCGGCCTCGCCCTCCTCGGCGGGGAGGCGGACGATCAGCTCGTCGCCGAGGACGCCGCAGGCCATGTTCCCGCCGAGCATGAAGGCGATCCCGCCGAACATCTTCCGCTCGACGAGGTCCGGACGGGCGTCGAGCAGCGCCCGCGCCCGTCCGGCGAGTTCCTCGTCGTAGGCCATCTACACAGGCGCCGGAACGGACTCGACGTCCTCGACGCGCAGGTCGTCGCGCTTCAGCAGGACGAACGTCATGACGAACGCGACCGCCGCGAACGCGGACGCGACCCAGAACGCCGCGGCATAGCCGGCCGTGTCGGCCGCGACCCGGCCCGTGCCCGACTCGACGAGCGAGGCGGCATGCGTGGTCGCCACGGTGGTCAGGATCGCGACGCCGAGCGCGCCGCCGATCTGCTGGCTCGTGTTGATGAGCCCCGACGCGAGCCCCGCCTCGGGCCCCTGCACGCCGGCCGAGAGCGGCGATCGAGATCGGCACGAACGAGAAGCCCATGCCGACTCCGATCCCGAAGAAGCCCGGCAGGAGGTCGTTCGTGTACGAGCCGCCGACCGAGATCTGCGAGAAGTAGGCGAGCGAGAGCGAGAGCAACGCGAGGCCCGCCGCGAGGATGGGCCGAACGCCGAGCCGCGTGACGAGCGCCTGCGCGATTCCCGAGGCCGCGACCGCCGAGAGCGCCACGACGAGGTAGGCGAACCCGGTCTTCAGCGCCGAGTAGCCGAGCGTGTACTGCATGTACAGCGTCAGCAGGAAGAACATCCCGAAGATCGAGGTGCCGAGGCCGAAGCCGATCAGGTTGGCGCCGGTGATCGTCCGGCGCTTGAAGAACGAGAGCGGCACGAGCGGCGCGTGCGAGCGCAGCTCGAGCAGGATGAACGTGGCCATCAGGACGGCCGAGGCGGTGAGCACGCCGATCGTCTGCGTCGACGTCCAGCCGACGCGGTTGGCCTGCGTGAGGCCGAAGACGAGCAGGATCAGGCTGGACGTGACGGTGACGGCGCCCCAGACGTCGAAGTGGCGCGCCATGCCCTCCGCCTTGCTCTCGCGCACGAAGCGCGGGACGAAGTAGAGCGTGATCAGCGCGATCGGGACGTTGACGAAGAAGATCCACTGCCAGCCCGCGTACTGGGTGATGATCCCGCCGAGGAGCACGCCGATCGCCCCGCCGGCGCCCGCGATGCCGCCGAGCGCGCCGAGCGCCTTGTTGCGCTCCGCGCCCTCCGCGAAGGTCACGGTCGTGATCGAGAACACCGACGGAGAGAGGATCGCGGCCGCGGCGCCCTGCGCGGTGCGCGCGAAGATCAGCATCTCGGACGACTGGGACAGCCCGGCGATCAGCGAGGTGAGCGCGAAGAGCCCGAGGCCGACCATGAAGAAGATCCGCCGGCCGAGCAGGTCGCCCATGCGACCGCCGAGGAGCAGGAACCCGCCGAACGTGAGCGCGTAGCCCGACACGACCCACTGGAGGTCCTCGGTCTGGAAGTGGAGATCCTCCTGGATCGAGGGCAGGGCGACGTTCACGATCGAGATGTCGAGGACGACCATGAGGTAGGCGACGCCGAGCACGGCGAGGGCCTTCCAGCGCTTGGGGTCGGGTACGGCTGCGTTCACCTCGTCCTCCTTGCTCGCGGGTTGTCCGGTTCTAACGCCGGGGACTCCCCCAGCCTTCCAACTCCGCCTTCGGGCCCGGGAGGGTGGTGGCACGAGTGCCGCGGTGCGGCTAGCCCGACCTCGCGGCCGGCTCGAGCCGCGCTAGACGGACGGCTGGCGGGCCGCCCTGATCGTGGCGCGCAGGGCGGCCGGCCTCACTGCGCCCGCGATGAGTGCGAGCCCGGCGAGTCCGACGAGCGTGTTGACGGCGGTGACGCCGACCTGCATTCCGATCGAGAACGTCAGACTCGAGGCGGCCGCGGCCGTCTGCTGGAGCGCGTAGACGACGAGCACCTGCTGCGTTCCGGCGCCGCCCGGCGTGGCCGGGACGAGCGTCGAGAGCCCGCCCGCCACGACGACGAGCGCCGCCAGCGGAACCGTCGCGGGAAGGCCGAAGGCCGCGAGGAGCGCGAACGCGACGCCGACACGGCATCCCCACGCGCCGAGCTGGGCGGGGACGACCTGCCGGAAGTACAGGCGCGGAGTCTTCAGGATCGCCGTCCCCTGCTTCAGCCGCGCGCGAAGCCGGGGCGCCAGGACGAGCGCCACCGCAGCGATCGCGACGACCGCCGCCGCGCCCCCGATGAGCGGAAGCGACGGATGGGGCAAGGCGGGAACGGCGCCGAGCGACCACGCGAGGCCGAGCAGCGTCGCTCCCATGAGCGCGTCGAAGAGGAGGATCACGCTGCTCGTGGCGGCGAGCGTCGGCACGGAGGAGCCGGGAATCCGCAGTCGCAGGAGCGCGATCTTGAGCGCCTCCCCACCGCGCGCAGGCGTGTACGCGTTGAGCGCGACCCCGGCCGCGTACGCCGCGCCGACGTCGCGCAGGCGAATCCGCTCGCGCGGGTAGGCCGCAGCGATCACCGCGCGCCAGGCGACGGCGCGCAAGCCGAGATTGCCGAGCTGGAGCGCGAGCGCGAGCGCGACCCAGCGGGGGTCGATGTTCGCCAGGCGTTCGGCGAGCCCGTCCAGTGACGCGAGCGCGCCGCTCACGCGGGGGTCTCGTCCCCGAGCTCGAGGTCGTTGCTGATCAGCCCGTCCACGCCGAGAGCGGCCAGCTCGCCGGCGCGCTGGAGCGTGGACACGGGCCAGGACATGACGACGGCCGCGCGGTCGCGCAGCTCGGCGGCCGTGCGGGCATCGAGGAGGCGCTCGTGGATCGAGACGCCGTCGAGCGAGGGGAAGCGGCGCAGAAGGGCGCGAAGCTGCCGCGTGCTGCCGACCGAATGGACGACACGGACGTGCTCGAGGCCGGCGAACGGCTCGAGCAGCCGCCAGGTCCGCGAGCAGACGGTGACACGGCGGTCGGTCGGGAGCACCGCGAGCACATCGTGCGCGAGGCGGAGGTCACGGCCTTTCAGATCCAGCATCAACTCGGTTCCGGCATCGACCGCCGCGAGCAACTCCATGAGCGTGAGGTGTCGCACGAGCGGGCTCGCGAGCCGCCAGCGGTCCCAGAAGATGGGAAGCGGGCCGACGGTCTTCAGATGGCGCACCTCGACCCGGCCGCGCCAGCGGCGTACGTCTGCCTCGACGAGCGCGACCCCATGCTTTTCCGCAATGCGAAGCTGCTTCAGGTCGTTCCCGGCTCGGTGAGCCACGAGGAACGGCACTCCCTGAGTGTAGCCGTGCCTAGTGAGGCAGCCGGCGAGCCACGAGCCAGCCGACGATCGCCAATACGAACCCGGCGAAGACGTCGATCACGTAGTGGTTTCCGGTCACGACCACGGCCGTCGCCATCGCCGCAGGCCCCGCCACGGCCAGAAAGCGCAGGTATGGGTTCGTGGTCGCCCCCCACACCGCGATCCCGACCAGGAGGTTCCAGCCGAAATGCAGGCTCGGGAAGGCTGCGTACTGGTTCGTGAGCCCGGGCGGCTGGAGGCCGCGGTACGCCTCCGAGTGGAGCGTCACGAAATCCAGGATCTCGGGGTCGGCGAGGCGCGGCGGCGCGACCGGGAAGAAGCCGAAGAAGAGGAACCCGATCGCACCCGAGACGAACATCGCGTTGCGAAGCAGGCGGAAGCGATCGCGGCGGTAGCGGTAGAGCAGCACGGACGCGACGATGATCACGGGCCAGTGGCCCCAGACGTACACCCAGTTGAAGAACGTGACGAGCGCGACGTGGGGGGCGACCGGCGCCTGGAGCGCCTGCTCCCACGCGATGTGGAGATCCCGCTCGAACCGCTGGATGCGCCCCGCGTTCAGGAACGCCACGGCGCGGCTTCCCACGGTGACGTTGCGAACGCCGAAGTACACGAGCGCGGCGAGGACGGCGAGCGCCACCTGCAGGAGTCCGCCGCGGCTGCGCCTCACGGCGGCGAAGAGGGACGAGACGAGAGCTCTCACGATCGGAAGGGTGGCACGCCTCCGCAAATCGCAGCTTTGTACGATCTCCGGATGCGCTTCCGTCCCGTCCTCACGCTCGCCGGGATCGCAACCGCCGTCCTCACCTACCGCTTCTTCCTCAAGGACTGGCACCTGACCTGGGGCGCGACCCCCGAGGAGGCGAACGGCCCGCTGCCCGGAGACGACCTGCTCCCGAACCCGCTCGGTGCTCTCGACGCGCGCGATCGCGATCGACGCGCCGCCGTCGGCGGTGTGGCCCTGGCTCGTCCAGATGGGCAGCGGCCGCGGCGGCGCCTACACCTACGACTGGATCGAGAACCTGTTCGGGCTCGAGATGAGGAGCGCCGACCGGGTGCTCCCCGAGTTCCAGGACATCCGCGTGGGCGCGATCCTCTACAGCCCCAAGGAAGGCCCGGGCATGCGCGCCGAGCTGATCGACCCCGAGCGCACGCTCGCCTGGCGCTCCGAGGACGGCAAGTGGGTCTGGACGTTCAACCTGATCCCGGACGGAGACGGCACGCGCCTCGTGAGCCGCAACCGGATCTCGCCCGGCGGCGGACTCGGCGCCCGGCTCGGCATGGCCGTGATGGAGCCCGGCTCCTGGGTGATGGAGCGCAAGATGCTCGTGGGCATCAAGGAGCGCGCCGAGCGCCTCGCGCGCGAGCAGGCGGGGCAGGGCTGATTTAGGCGCAGCCACCGCCCAGGTTCCCGAGGACAGGTAGATCCCGGAGTTCGCCGAGCGACTAGTCGTGCGGCGGCAGGAACGTCTCGGTGTCGCTGCTGTGCAGGACGGCGGTCACGTGAAGCCCCACGTGCGCGATGGGAGCGCCGATCGGGTTCAGCGTGACGAGCGTCGGGACACTCCAGGCGACGTCCCCGGCGACAGGCCGTGCGACCTTGGACGAGCGGAAGTCGCTGTAGCCCAGGTGGTACACGGACGTCATCGCGATCGACGCGGCGAGCGCCGCGGCGCCGATGACGATCTTTCCCGTCCACCGCCGGCGAAACGCCGTGCCGGCGAACGCGGCGAACACCGCGAGGATGGGGAACGCCGACAGGAGCAGCCCGTCGGTCGCGCCGTACACGACGCCTCGCCACAGCACGGCGCCGGCGAGATCCAGCCCCCCGGGCCGCGCCGTCGCGTCCTCGGTGCGGAACACGATCAGCGCCATGAGCGCCCCGAACACGATCCCGAGCCCCACGGCGAGCGGCCAGCGTCGGTGCACCATCTCCCGGATCGACTGATCGGTCGCACGCGCCCACCACACGAAGAACCCGAGCACGGCGGCCGCGTAGATCCCGTAGTAGATGTCCCGCTGAATCCCGAGCCGGTCGGCGAAGACGAACGGCACGAGGAAGCCGAGCGCCAGTCCGCCGGCAAGCCAGCGGATCTGCTGCACCGCCGCGAAGGGAAGCCGTCGGGTCCGGGTGTCGCGCGCAACAGCGTGGGTGCTCATCGGTTCACCTCCGTCGTCTTGGGAGGAACCTCGCACCGCGCGGCCGGACGCGCATCAGCGCGGCTTCGGATCTGTCCTTCGGCTTTGCCGCAGGGCTAGCCGGCCCGGAACGTCCGGGTCTTCGAGCTGCGGGCCTTGAGCGAGGTGTTGCCGGCGAAGCGCGCCGTCAGCTTCCACGTCCCGGTGTGCGGGAGCGTGAACTGGGCGGCGTACCGGCACACGGCGGCGGCACGCGTGAGCGCGGGACGCCTGACGACCGTCGTGCTCCCGAGCTTCGCCTTGACGACGACCTTGCCGGAGCAGGTCGCGGGATCGGCGACGAACCCTGTCAGCGTTCCGGCGGTGCGAACGGTGTACGGCCAGGACTGGTCGCGCTTGCGGCTCAACCCGAGCGACACACCCGGCCGTACCTTCCTCGCCACGAGTCCGCCCGCGACGACCGGGCCGAACGTGCCGGGGGTCTCGGTATCGCCGATCGTGGTCACGTTGCCGTACCCGAGCCGCCCGTCGAGCCCCGAGCCCCAGCAGCGCACGCGGCCGTTGTCCAGCACCGCGCACGTATGCGACTCGCCCGCGGCGATCGCCACCGCCTTGCGGCCCGCGCCGAGGTTGACGGGCCCGAACCCGCCCGGAGTCTCGTTGTCGCCGATGTCGTCCGTGTTCCCGTAGCCGAGCTGGCCAAGGCCGCCTTCGCCCCAGCAGCGCACCGCTCCCGTGTCGAGGATCGCGCACGTGTGGTCGCCGCCGGCGGCGATCGCCACCGCCTTGCGATTCGTCCCGATGTCGACGGGGCCCGCCGAGCCCGGAAGCTCCGTGTCGCCGATGTCGTTCACGTTCCCGTAGCCGAGCCGGCCGCTCGCCCCGTCGCCCCAGCAGCGCACCCGGCCCGTGTCGAGGATCGCGCACGTGTGGTCGCCGCCCGGCGGAGATCGCGACCGCCTTGCGCCCGGCGCCCAGGAACACCGGCGGGACTGTGTTCGGCGTCTCGTTGTCACCGATGGTCGCCGTGCTCCCCAAGCCGAGCACGCCGCTACCGCCGTCGCCCCAGCACCGCACCGCTCCCGTCCTGAGAATCACACAGGTATGGAAGGTGCCGCCGGAGATCGCCACTGCCTTGCTCCCGGCGCCCAGATTGACCGGCACCACTGCGCTCGGGAGCTCGTTGTCGCCGATCGAGTTGATGTTCCCGTACCCAAGCCGGCCCAGCGACCCGGACCCCCAGCAGCGCACCGCGCCCGTGTCCAGGATCACGCAGGTGTGGGCGTCACCGGCGGTGAGCCCAACCGCCTTCCGGCCCGCTCCGATGCTGACCGCCCCGACCGCGGCCGGAAGCTCGGTGTCGCCGATCGAGTCGGGGTTCCCGTATCCGAGCTGACCGCTGTCGCCCACGCCCCAGCAGCGAACGCGGCCCTGCTGCACGATGACGCAGGTGTGCGCGAAGCCGGCGGCCAGGGCAAACGCACGCCGGCCGGCGCCGAGATTGACGAGGCCCACCGAGCCCGGCGCCTCGGTATCCCCGATCGAGGCGATGTTCCCGTACCCGAGCCGCCCGTGGGTGCCGAGTCCCCAGCAGCGAACGCGGCCCGTGTCGAGGATGACGCAGGTGTGGGCGTACGCCGCATCGATGAACGCGGCCGGCACCCGGCGCTGCTTCGACGAAGTCTGCTCTGCGTCCGCCGCCGGCGCGCCGGCCAGCATCGCAGCGAGCGTCAGCCCCAGTACGAACCCCACGCGGTGTGTCGACCTTCGAGGCGTCAATGTGGCATTTGAAGCTAGCACCGACCGAAGCAGGGCTCAAGCCGCGAACCCGGCAGGAGCACCGAGACTATCCGGCGGTGAAGATCCTTACGGCCGTCGTGCGCGCGAGCAGCGAGCCGTTCCCCGCGAACGACGCGGTGACCTTCCACACGCCGCGCGCCGACCTTGAGCTTCGCGCTGTACGAGCAGCGGGAGCTCCCGAGCCTGAGGGCCGGGCGCCGGATCACCGTCTTCCCGGCGCTCTTCGCCCTAACGACGATCGTCCCCGAGCACTGGGCCCGGTCCAGGATGAAGCCGCTCAGCGCGCCCGTGGCGCGGAACGTGTACGGGAAGCGCCCGTCGCGCTTGGGCTTCAGCGTCTGCGTGAGAACCGGCCGAAGCCGAGGGACGATGTCGCCCCCGACGCTGACCGGTCCCGCCGTGTCGGGCGTCTCGGTGTCGCCGATCGGCGGGGAGCCGGGATACCCGAGCTGTCCGCTCGCGTTCGAGCCCCAGCAGCGGAGCCTGCCGTTGTCGAGCACCGCGCAGACGTGGCTGCCGCTGCCGACGGATACGGCGACCGCGGTTCGACCCGGCCCGAGGTTCACCGGGCCGGCCGACGCCGGCGTCTCGTTGTCGCCGATCGAGTCGACGTTGCCGTGGCCGAGCTGGCCGCTTCCGCCGGCGCCCCAGCAGAGGAGCTTGCCGTTGTCGAGCACGGCGCACGTGGACGTGAAGCCGGCGGAGATCGCGACCGCCTTGCGCCCCGCCCCGAGATCGACCGTGCCGACCGAGCCGGGCGTCTCGGTGTCGCCGATCGAGGTCACGTTCCCGTAGCCGAGCCGCCCCGCCGCGCCGTTGCCCCAGCACCGTACGCGCCCGTTGTCGAGGATCACGCAGGTGTGGCTTCCGCCCGCGCTGATCGCGACTGCGGTGCGCCCCGCGCCGATGTCGACCGTGCCGACCGATCCGGGCGTCTCCGTGTCGCCGATCGGGGTCACGTTGCCGTAGCCGAGCCGGCCGCTGGCGCCGTTGCCCCAGCAGCGCACCTTGCCGTTGTCGAGGATCGCGCACGTGTGCGAGTCCCCCGCCGCGATCGCAACTGCCGTCCGGCCGGGGCCGAGATCGACCGAGCCGGCCGACGCAGGCGTCTCCGTGTCTCCGATCGAGGTCACGTTCCCGTAGCCGAGCCGGCCGCTCGCGCCGTTTCCCCAGCAGCGCACGGCGCCGCCTCGCAGGAGCGCGCACGTGTGCGAGACGCCGGCGGTGATCGCGATCGCCCGGCCTCCGAGTACCACCGGGCCGGCCAGCCCGGGCGCCTCGTCGTTCCCGACGTCGCTGGTGTTGCCGTAGCCGAGCCGGCCCAGGTCGCCCTCGCCCCAGCAGCGCACCGCGCCGCCGTCGAGGATCGCGCACGAGTGGTTGTCGCCGAGCGCGAGCGCGATCGCCGTCCGCCCCGGTCCGAGATTCACGGGATTGACGGAGCCCGGCGTCTCGGTGTCGCCGATCGGGGTCGTGTTGCCGTACCCGAGCTGGCCGTTCCCGGAGGCGCCCCAGCAGCGCACCGCGCCGCCCTTGAGCCGCGCGCACGTGTGGTTGAGACCGCCGTCCACGAACCCGGCGGGCGCGCGGCGCTGCTTCGATCCCGCGAGCTCCGCGCTTCCCACGGGCGCGGTCGCCAAGAACAGAAGCGTGACCGCGAACCCGAATATGAACCCCCGCCGCATTGACACTGAAGCTAGCAGCGGCACCGGCGTGGGTTTCAGGGAGACCGGAGTTCAGCCGGCCCGGAACGTGCGCGCCGCCGCAGACGCGCGGCCCAGCAGGGAGCCGTTGCCGGCGAACTTCGCCGACACCTTCCACTTCCCCGTGCGATCGCCGTGAGGCGACCCGGTAGGTGCAGCCGCCTGCGCCGAGCTTGAGGACCGGGCGCTTCACGACCGACGTCTCGCCCTTCTTCGCTGTCAAGACGACCTTCCCGGCGCAGGTCGCCGAGTCGGCGAGGAAGCCGCTGAGCTTCCCGGAAGCCTTGACCCGGTACGGGCTCGTCCGGTCGCGCTTCGGCTTCAGCGTGAGCGACAGCTTCGGCTTCACCTTCGTCGCCACCAGCCCGCCAAGAGAGACCGGGCCGAACGAGCCCGGCGTCTCGGTGTCGCCGATCGTGGTCGTGTTCCCGTACCCGAGCCGGCCGTCGGTGCCGTAGCCCCAGCAGCGAACGCGTCCGTTGTCGAGCAACGCGCAGGTGTGAGCGACTCCGGCGCTGATCGCGACCGCCTTCCGGCCCGCGCCGATGTTGACGGGGCCGACCGAGCCGGGCGCCTCGGTGTCGCCGATCGAGTCGGTGTTCCCGTACCCGAGCTGGCCGCTGGCGCCGAACCCCCAGCAGCGCACCGCGCCCGTGTCGAGCATCGCGCACGTATGTTCGCGTACCGCCGCTGATCGCAACTGCCTTCCGGCCGGCCCCGAGATTGACCGGGCCGACCGACCCCGGCGTCTCGTCGTCGCCGATCGATGTCAGTGTTCCCGTACCCGAGCCGGCCCGAAGGTGCCGAGGCCCCAACAGCGCACCGCGGCCGTGTCGAGAATCGCGCACGTGTGGTAGGCGCCGGCGCTGATCGCGACCGCCGTCGCCCCGTCCCCAGACGCTACCGGGCCGAATCCAGGCCGGCGTCTCGTTGTCGCCGATCGTAGTCCGTGTTCCCGTACCCGAGTCTGGCCGTTGCCGCCGTCAGCCCCAGCAGCGCACCTTGGCCGTTATCGAGCAGCGCGCACGTGTGGTCGGCACCGGGGCTGATCGCGACCACCCGCCGGCCGTCCCGAGATCCGACCGGGCCGACCGACCCGGCGTCTCGTTGTCGCCGATCGAGTCCGTGTTGCCGTACCCGAGCTGGCCGACGGCGCCGTAGCCCCAGCAGCGCACCGTCCCGTTGTCGAGGATCGCGCACGTGTGCTCGCCGCCGGCGCTGATCGCGACCGCCCGCCGGCCCGACCCCGAGATCGACCGGCCCGACCGACCCCGGCGTCTCGGGGTCGCCGATCGAGTTCTATTCCCGTACCCGAGCCGGCCCGGAGCGCGCCGTCGCCCCAGCAGCGCACAGTCGCGCGTGTCGAGGATGCGCGCACGTGTGGACGGCGCCGGCGCTGATCGCGAGCGTCCGCCGGCCCGGCCCCAGGAAGACCGGGCCGAACCGGCATGGCAGTCTCGTTGTCGCCGATCGAATCCGTGTTGCCGTAGCCGAGCTGGCCGAGTCGAACCGACGCCCCAGCAGCGCAGGGCGCCCGTGCCTGAGAACCGCACACGTGTGACGCCGCCGGCATCGAGGAAGCCGGCCGGCAGCCGCTCGAGCCTTGCGACGCGGCCTGCTCCGGGCTCGCCGTCGGGGCCCGAGCAGCGCGGCGACGCGGTCAGGCCGACGAGCGCGCAGCGCAGAACCGCCGACCATGAATCCTCAGGCTTCATGTGGCGAGATGAAGCTAACACCGGGCCCGGGGGCGGTTCAAGCTCGAGCCGGTAGACCTCGTGCGGCGGCACGCGAACGTAGTCGGTCTCGGGCCGAGGAGGACGGCGGTGACGAAGGAAAACCAAGTACACGAGCTGCGGCTCGTCGTCACGGCCGAGCGACTTCGACGCGGCGCTTCGCTTCTACCGCGACGAGCTCGGGCTCCCCGAGGAGGCGGCGTTCTCCGGCGAGGGCGGGCGGGTCGCGATCCTCGCCGCGGGCCGCGCGACGCTCGAGTTGGCCGACCGGCACCACGCGGAGTACGTGGACAAGGTCGAGGTCGGCCGCCGCGTCGCGGGCCACGTCCGGGTCGCATTCCAGGTGGACGATGCAACCGCGGCGACGCGGAAGCTCGAGGCGGCCGGAGCGACCGTCCTCGCCGAGCCGACGTTGACGCCCTGGAACTCGCTGAACGCGCGCCTCGAGGCGCCGGCAGGGCTGCAGCTCACGCTCTTCGCCGAGCTCAGCGAACACGCGTCCATCAAGGCCGTGAGACGCTCCGCGATGCCGGTGTACGAGCAGCTCGGCCGCCGAGCCAGCGTGGATGCGGTCACCCGGTTCGGCGCAGGAACGCACGATCACGTCCGCGAAGTCGAGAGCGCCGACCAGACTCCGGAGTCCATGGGCGCGAGCGGGCCAGCCAGGACCCCCTGCTCGCACCCACATGAATCCGCCGGAATTCGTCGTGTTGACGAAGCGCATCTGCGCGCTCGACGGCCGCAGTCGACCTCGACGTCGACTTCGGAATCGCCAGGAGCGTCGTGAACCCGGTCGTAGGCGGCAGGATCCTGGCTCGCGCCTGCGCGTTGCCCTTGCCGAGCAGCACGCCCGCAAGAGTCGACTCCTTGATGTCGATGCCCTTGAGCGAGTTCGGCTTCACCTGCGGCGAGCCGACGCTGTTCGTCGGCAGGCTCGCCGCGTAGGCCGTGCCGCCGAGCGCGATCGCGAGCGCCAGGCAGGCGACGACCAGCGACGGGGACGGTGTCTTCGACTTGAGCATGGCTCCTCCAATCCTGTGGATCGCGCGAGCGTACGCCCGTGGAGGAGCCGCGGTCTAGAGCGAGAGCGGCCCCGCCGATGGTCCGGCGGGGCCGCTCCGCAGTTGCTACATCCGCTTGCCGTCGATGCGCATCTTCAGCCAGAGCGCGGTGCCCGAGCCCGCCTGGCTGTGAGCACTCATCGACGACGTCTTGGCGATCGCCGCCGTCGGGCAGCTCGGGCCGTCCGGGCGTGAAGAGCCACGCCTCGAAGAGATCGTCCAGGTCCTGGTGGGAGACCTGCTCCGCGAGCCGGATGAACTCGCTGGTCTTCACGTTGTCGCCCTCCCGCGTGGTCGCCCACTTGCGGAGGATCTTGAAGAAGTCGCGGTCGCCGACGGCGAGCCGCAGCTGGTGCAGCGTCATGCCGCCGCGCCAGTAGACCGAGATGTCGAAGATGAGATCCGGCCCGGGATCGCCGATGATCACCTGCCAGAACGGATCGTCGGGCGGGATCCCGAAGTAGAAGTTGTCGAAGATCTCCTGCGTGGTGCCGAGACCCTGGTCCTCGCTCCACAGCCACTCGGCGTAGGTCGCGAAGCCCTTCGTTCAGCCAGATCTCGCTCCACTTCGCGACCGCGAGGCTGTCGCCGTACCACTGGTGCGCCAGCTCGTGCACGAGGACCGAGTCGCCCTGGAACGTGTCGGTGAAGAAGCCCTTCGCGTAGATCGGGCGGGTCTGGTTTTCGAGCGCGAACCCGATGCTCGCCAGGTCGTCGACGATCCCGCCCGACGCCGAGAACGGATACGGGCCGAAGATGCTCGACTCGAAGTCGAGGATCTCGCCCTCCCGCGCGAACGACGCGTCCACGACGGTGCCGATCGGCGGCGGGGTGTCGGCCTGGGTGCCGGCGATCCAGTCGTTCGGATTCGGCTCGCTGCCGGCGGGTGCTCCGGGAACCGTCCAGCCGTCGAACGTGTTGCCGTCGTTCTCGAAGGAGGTCGAGCCGACCCCGGTCGAGACGACGATGTCGTCGACGAAGGCGCCCGGTGAGCTGCACGAGGTCGTCGCTCGCGTAGCTGATCGACACCTCGACGCTCGATCCCGCGTACGCCGAGAGGTCGACCATCCACTGCTCGTAGCCGCCGCTCGACCCGCTCACGGCCCACCAGTGGCCGGTCGGTGCCCGACGGCGAGCACGTGCCGTCGCCGTTGTTGGTCTGGTAGTGGGTCGAGGAACGGATGCAGGCCGAGCCAGAACGGGCAGACGAACCCGGTGTCTTCGCTCGTGTGGCCGTTCAGGTCCCGGAGCGTCGTCCAGTTCGGCGAGCCGACGGCGTGCGCCTCGACGAACACGAAGTCCCAGTTCTGCTCGGTGTCGCGGTTGATCCAGAAGGACATGTTCGCGCCGCCGGCCGGCACCGCGATCGTCCGCATCAGCCGCTTGAACGAGGGCTGGCCCACCTGGGAGATCGCGAGCTGCGATCCGGTGCGCGGGGTTCCCGTCGGATCCCACAGGTCCGGGTCGAACGCGTCCCACATCTTGATGCCCTTGTGCTTGTAGGCGCGCAGGTCGAACTCGCCGACCGACGCCGTCGCGAGGTACGAGGCCATCGGCTCCTTCGCGTCCCAGGTCCACGTCGTCCAGCCGTGCCTCGTCTTGCGGTCCACGAGGACGCCGTTTCCGACCGCCTCGAGCCCTGCCGGGACGGTCATCTCGAACGTGTAGGCGGCCTTGTCGCTCGGGTGGTCGTTGACCGGGTACCACGTGGCGGCGACGTGCGGCTCGCCGATGATGAGCGCGCCGTCGTCGGTGTGGATGAACCCGGACCCGTCCTCGAGCGTCTCCGGAATGCCGCGGTACCTGACCTCGATCGTGAAGTGGTCGTCGTCACGGATCCCGTCGCGGGGCGTGACGATGAGCTCGTTGCCGTCCCGCCGCCAGAAGGCCCGCCGGCCGTCGATCTCGACCGAGAAGACGGTGAGCCCTTGGAGGTCGAGGTTGAACCGCGACAGATTCTGCGTCGCGCGGGCGCGGATCGTGGCCTCGCCCTCGAGGACGTCCGTCGCAGGGTTGTACTTCAGGTCGAGCAGGTAGTGCTTGGTGTCGTAGCCGCCGTTGCCGTCGAGCGGGAAGTACGGATCGCCCGCCCCGGCAGCGCCGGGAGTAAATCGATCGTGGTGGCCTCCTGCGGCCGCGACTCCTGCGACCAGCAAGAAGCCCGCCGCAACGGCCAGGCCGATTCGAGCGCCGCGGATCTTGATCCCTGAGCGTTCCCTGAACATTCGTCTCCCCTTTCGACGTTGTTCCGAACCCGTGCCGCGAGGATTAGTGTCTCGCGCCACTTCCGCTGCGGTCAAGGGCAGGAAGGGCTTCTCCGGGTCCCGCCGACTCCAAACGCGCGCGGGGGGACCAATGCGCGCCGGTGCGGCAGGGGTGGTCTAGAGGCCGCCGCCGTCTACGACCTCAGCCGCGTCTTCTCGCGCTCGATCTCGTCCTCGGTGATCGGCCGGCGCAGGCTTCGCGGCCACGGGCCGTACGTCTTCCACGCGTCGATCGCGAGGAAGAAGCCCCAGATGACCGAGACCCAGGCGGGCCACGGGATGCTGCCGTCGGTCGAGCGGTCGGTCAGGGCCCAGACGACCCACAGCACGCCGTTGACCGCGACGTAGGCGACCACGCCCTCGGCGAAGCGGCGCTTGCGCTTCAGGCTGGCGACCGCCGCCGCACGCAGTTCGTCCTCGGCTGCGGCCGGCTCGGCCGGCGTCGCTTCCCGCGTCCTCTGATCCGGAATCGTTGCGTTCATGTCACCACCTCCGTTCGCGAACAAGACTCGACCGATTCGAGCCGTTCGGCATCGGGGTGCGCGCTGAACGCACTGCCGGGATCTACTGACCTGCGCCGGACGCGAAGCCAAGCCGTAGTTGCCCACACGCCGGGTACGCGCAGGCACCGATGATCCGACGCCGGGCGCGTGGTCTCCTATCCGTGATGGCAGGACGTATCCCTCGCTGACGTGCTCGTCCCCAGCCGCTCGGAACGGCTCGTCGAGCGTCTCGACCCGGTCGAGGACTTCAACTTCCGGCACTTCCGGATCCGGCACATGGCCGCCGAGTTGCTTCGAGCCGGCCTGCGGCCCGCACGGGAGGCGCCGGACTTCGAGCTGCCGTCCACCGACGGAGGGACGGTTCGGCTGAGCGCCCTGCGCGACCAGCCGGTCGTCCTGCACTTCGTCAGCTACACGTGCCCGGTCACGCGCGGCGGCATCTCCACCATGAGAGAGCTTCACGACCTCTACGGGGAGCGCGTGCATTTCGTCGAGGTTGTCGCCCGCCAGGCGCATCCCGGCGAGCAGCACGGGCCCTATCGCTCCGACGAGCAGAAGCTCGAGGACGGCGCCGCCTACAAGCGCGAGGAGCAGCATCCCGTGGCCGGTGCTCGTCGACGATCTGCCCGGCACGGTGCAGCACGCCTACGGCGGGCTGGCCGCCGCCGTCTATCTCATCGACCGCGACGGGGACGTCGCCTTCTGCGGAACCTGGGGCCAGTCACCTGCGCTTCGGCAGGCGATCGACGATCTCCTGGCCCGCGGCGGCAGCGGCGCCCCGGCCGGCAAGGGCATCGACCGGCGGCCGCATCTCGGCGGCGCGATCGTCGCCGGGCGGGGCGGCCCGGCGCGCGGAGGACGCGACGCGTTGATCGACCTCGAGCTCGGCTTCCCCGGGGCGACGATCCTCATGACCCTGGGACGACTCGGCCGGCCCGTGCTCGCACCCCTGGTTCTGCGGACGACGCCGGTGCCGAACCGCACGCGCGCGGCGCTCCTCCTGGGCCTGCTCGCGGCGACCCTCGCGGCCCGCCGCCTTCGGGCTCACGAAGGTGAGCCAGGCTAGGCCGGTGCGCGGCGACGCCGCGCTCCGAGCACGAGGGACGTCGCGGCTGCGACGGGCACGACGAGCGAAGCGACCAGGAACGGCGGCCCGGAGTTCCACGGCGTGGCCAGGAACCACCCGACCAGCGGCAGCGTCCCGACCAGGACGATCGCCGCGCGATGCCGAGGCCGGACCGCGGCGACGAAGAGCGCGACCGCTCCGAGCAGCACGAACAGCCCCTCGCCGATCGAGACGCCGCGCTCCCACGGGTTCTCGATCGCGAGCCGGAAGCAGGACGCGGCGAAGAGCGCGTACACGGCGCCCGCAGCCAGCAGGAGCGCCGTTACGGCTCGGCTCACAGCCGTGCCCTAGACGACGATCGCGTCCGGCGGCGGCTCGGAGAGATCCTCGAGTCGCACGACCTCCTTGCCGAACGGCACGAGCGCCGCGCCGGCCATCTTGAAAGCGCCGACCCCGAGCGGAATCCCGATGATCGTCAGGCAGAGCACGATCCCGATGACGAGATGCTCGAGCGCAAGCCACCAGCCGACGAGCCACGAACCAGAGCAGATGTTCCCGAGCAACGGCTCGAGCCTCCTTGGCGAGAAGGTAGCCGAGCGCAAGCCGAGATCCGGCGAGCACGAGCCAGATGATGTTCAGGGCGGTGCGCATGAGCCTCAAGACTTCGGCTTTGCATTAACGCAGGCTCAACCGTGGAGTACCAAGGAGGCCCCGTGAATCTTCACGCCGGTGGTGAGCTTTGGCGAACGATGAATGAGAGACCACGACGGGGAAGTGACCTCAAGCGATCCGAGATTCCATGTGGCCCAGGTGTTCATGCCTGGTACCTGGATGGCGAGCCCCTCTACGTCGGTAAGGGAACGCTCACTCCGGACCCGCATCTCGACGCACCGCGGGAAGGGCCAAGTCATGACCAAGTCCGCCTTTCGGCGGAACGTGGCCGAGTTCCTCGGCATCTCAACGGCAGCACAGATCAAGTCGCGCGTGTACCAGCCGACTCCAGAAGAGGTCGCGCGAGTGAGTTCGTTCATCGAGGGACTCGCCGTTGCGTGGATCACAACGAAAACGCCCGATCAGGCGCTGGATCTTGAGACGGCAATGAAGCTCGAGTACCGACCACCGCTAACGAAGATCTAGTTAGCGGAGGCTCTAGATCCGGACGCCGACGCCGACGAGCCAGAGCGACACAAGGCGTCCGCCGCCGCCGCGTCACTGGACTAGGACGCAGCATGAGAGAATCTGAGTCGACATGGCAACGGAGCTAGGCCGCCTCGAACAGGTCGACCCGCGCGCAGTCTGGCCGCATGAGGCTCAGGATTTCACGCCGTGGCTCCTTAAGAACGCCGACCGACTAGCGGAGGCACTAGGCGTCGATCTAGAGCTTGAGGCGTCAGAACATCCGGTCGGTGGCTACGCGTTGGATCTCGTCGGCCGTGATCTCAGCAACGATGCGGTGCTAATCGTCGAGAACCAGCTCGCCACAACGGATCACTCCCATCTCGGGCAAGTTCTCACCTACGCCGCGGGCACCGCCGCATCCACAATCGTCTGGATCGCGACGTCATTCCGTGAAGAGCACAGGCAGGCGCTCGACTGGCTAAACGAGAACACGGGCGACAACGCGCACTTCTTCGGAATCGAACTCCAAGTCGTTCGCGTCGGTGATTCCGCCCCCGCGCCGCTCTTCAAGGTCGTCGCTCAACCGAACGACTGGCAGAAGCAGGTGAGGGTGGCGACGCAAGTCGGCGCGACGAGCGGGAAGGGCGCCTTCTATGTCGAGTTCTGGACGCGGTTCCTTGACCGCGTCCACGCCGATCACCCCGATTGGACACGGGCACGCCGGACGACGGCAGGGAACTGGTTCGAGATGACCGCGCCAATGCGCGGGTGCACGATCAGCTCGTCATTCGCACAGGGAGAGCGTTTGCGGCACGAGCTCTACATCGACACGGGAGACGGCGACGAGAACGCCGAGATTTTCGCCGCCCTGCAAGGTCGACGGGAGGCGTTCGAGGCCGCATATGGTGCGGCGCTCTCGTGGGAAGAGCTTCCGAATCGCCGAGCATCGCGTGTCGCTGCGTACAAGGAAGGCTGCGCGGTCACCGAGGTCGAACGACACGAGGAGTTCGTCGACTGGTTCATAGACGCCGGCGCTCGACTACGCGCCGCGCTCAGCACGATCCCCCTCACGGCCTAGCGACCTGCGCGGGCCTCACAACCCGACGCCGACGAGCCGGAAGAACCACAGGGCGCTCGTGTACCAGACGCCGATGAGGACGGCGAAGAGCAGCCCGCCCGCGGTTGGGAGGACCCAGCCGGGGTAGCGATGGAGCCGCACGACGAGCACCTTGGCCGCGAACGCGCCGAAGAACGCGCAGCCGAGGAGCGAGTGGGCGAGCACGCGGGTGGTCGCGTCCTGGAAGCCGAGGTTGAAGATGCAGTGGTAGGCGACGGGCAGCGTGAGCGCGAACGCCGTGATCCCCGAGATCCGGTGCGCCCGGCCGATCCAGCGAGGCCGGCGCCAGGGGAGCTTCCCGAAGATCCAGGCGGCGCTGAAGATCTGAAAGACCGCGAGCGTGGCCGCGGCGCTCGCGAGCCAGACCTTCATGTGAATCGGATCGCTGAAGATGAGGTCGAAGTAGTGCTTCGGCCCGGGGTCGGTGCTCCTGGCGAGGATCCCGACGAGCAGGCTGACGAGCGCAAAGGCAAGCAGCGGAACGGCGAGCCACTCGGGGGAGCGAGTGCGGCGACCTAGGCCTGGGGCTACGTGGGCCATGGGTTGGCGAGCCTACTGCGCGACACAGGGGCTATCTGTCCAATCCCTGCCTAAAGCGTTCGGTCTCTTCGTCATTGCGACTTGCTTCACGTTCATACCCTCTTGCCAAGGCAGCGAGGATCGCCGCCGTCCGCGGCCACCCGTCGCGTATCAGATTCGCTTGCTCGTCGTATCTCTTGACGAGTTCGCGCTCCTGCGCTCCACCGTCAAGCAGCCCTCGGGAGGTCGGTCCCCTACTGTTGTAGTTCTCGGTCCGAAAACCATCCTCGAGCCCAGGACTCGCTAGCCGCTCGATGAGGTCGCGCACTGCCTTTGTCGGCCAAGTTCCATCGTCATCACCGCGAGCATGAGCCAGAACCTTGCCGATCTGAACGTCAGCAACTTCAGCGCGTCCCTGCTCCTTCGCCAGCCTGCGCGCATCATCGACCCACTGGTTCAACCCCTCGGCGTCTACGGCTCCCAAGTGCTCAGTACTGCCCGGAACGATCTTCCACTCGCCGAGAAGGCGATAGGCATTCGACGCAACGTGCTGGGGCACATCAGCAACCTCAGCACCCTCATCGCGCGATCCATAAACAAGCGAAAGGATCTGAACGAAAAATCCCGAGTCCTTTGCCAAACGTCGCTCAAGCACTGGGCTGCGCGCCGCGAAGCCAAGGCCAGGCAAGAGCTGCCACTCAAGAACCGCAAGCTGTTCCTCGTCGACATCAGAGTCGCGCAGGTACTCAAGAAGCGATTCCAGCTCGTACACGGGGAGACGCTGCTGCTCCGCATGATCCTCCGAAAGACCGACGAACTGATGCAACGCCTCGACGATGAGCTGTTCGGACACCCGGCGGTCATCCTTCCGCGAGTAGAGAGTCATGAGATGAAGCGCGGCGATAGGCCGACCAAATTTCAGGAGATTTGTCGCGGTCTCGTTCACGAGCTTGAAATCGCCGCGCCCCCACACTGTGAATTCATCCCAATAGGCCCGCTCGACCTCAGGGCCTAGCTCACCGGCGCGCTCCCAGGCGAAAGGAAGATCGTCGACCGCTTGCTGAAGCACGCGCGCCTGAGCCAGCGGTCTTCCCTCCGTCGCCGTTAGAGCGCCTTCCAACCACTCGCGGCCACTCGCTCTCGAACGCTCGAAGCTGTACCCGGCCGAGAAGCTTGCGAGCTTGGGGTCCTGATCGTCGAGCAGCGAAAGAGCCGTGGCGTCGAGTTCCTCGGACGGATTACCAGCCGCTGTCGTACCAACGAGGCCGGGGTACTCGACCACCGAAGCTAGGCGCAAGAGCGCTTGGATGCCCTCTGCGCGAAGAACTTCAGCGACCGCGACAGCTCGCGCTTCTCGGGCCCGCGCCTCTTGCTCGTGGTACTCAGCCCGCGCCTCACCGATATCAGGCAGATAGTCGTTGAACATCCACGCATTTGAGTGAACCGGATCGGATGGCGTGAACAAGTCCGCGACGGCCTCGATCCGTTCCAGCTCGTCGCTAGCAAGCGACCACTCAGCCTCTGGAAACGATCGATGATGGCGGAGGAGTTTGTGTGCCTCTGCCCAGATGCGTTCGCGCATGTCACTGTCAAACGCATCTGCCGCGAGCCCGCTCAGACGGTCAAGTGCAGCGATTCGTTCAGGCGGCGGAAATTGATTGAGGTGCTCAACAAGGTCGACCCATCGCTCACCAAGTTCCCCAGCGTCATCGACGAGCCGCTCCGCGACAGCTGAGCTGAACTCCCAGAACTCAGCAATTGTTACGCCGTCAGTCTCCGACTTCTTCCAGTCTCGGAAGCGAGGGGCATGAGTGAAGCTACCCACCGCATAATCCTCCGGAAGTAGTCCAATCATCAGGGTCCAAGCGATGTCTGGGTGGTCACGTCGCAATGTGTCGAGGACAGCGATACGCCGCGCGAGCGGGAGTGAAGTTTGCGGAAGCCAGGGACGGAAGAAGTCGACCAGACTGCCGAGAGGCCGATTGCTGAGACGACCTCCCGGATCGATCTCCGCCAGCCTGGCAAGCAGTGTCGCGACGAGCGGTGCGCGATCTTCCGACCACGCCAGGCCTTCGAGCGCCCACAAGAGACCGGTGTGCGGACTATTGACCGAGAAGGCGTCTCCTTCCTGATCCAGGAACATCTTTGCGAGAAGCGGCTCGCTCCTTGCCCGCGTTCCTTCCTGAACGGCTCCAAGAAATACGTCAGGCGCGGCTTCCGCCAGCAGTGGCAGAACGTCGGTCAGCGACGCCCACAGATCCCCCGAATCATCCTCATTCGCGCGCCGCAGTAGTTGAGCGACGACTCCGGCTGCCCAGTCCTCGACAGTCCCGATCGCGCCAATACTCACCCCGTGCCCGAACGCTCCGGCGGCAGCGAGAGTGGTAGCGAGGCCTTTCCGCAGGTCGGACGAATGGATACGCGTCTTGCCATGCACTCCTGCCATCCACCGCTCCGTCACAGGCAGCTCGAGCGCGGGATCAACGGCACCGAGCACGGTTTGCATCAACGCCTCTAGTGCCAGGAGATCTGGCCCGACTAGGTGGCTAACTCCAAAACGCCACGCTTCCTCAGCCGACGTAAGTCCCCATGTGCCACCGACTGTCGCGAAGACAGGGTCGGCGCCAGACGCGACCGGATTGAGATCCGACCGCGCATCCTCATAGGAGATTCCGAAGAACGTTTCGAGAGCGTCGATATCTCCCGACCGAGCCTCTTGCCACCCGCCGGCGAGCCATGCGCGACGGATCACCTTTGATTCGAAGGCGGTAGCCCACTCGCGCCGCACCGCACCACGAGCCGACGCCTCCGCTTGGAACGCAACCAGGCTGCGGAAGGCGGCTTGCGTCAGGCGACCGGCAGCCGAATCCTCGACGCCCGCTTCTTTGAGATGCCCCTCAAATACATCCCGGTCGATCGCGGGAAGCCGCAAGTCGGCGGGAACCTCCTCAGGCGCCAGCAAGATGACATGGTGCGAACGCACGAGCTGAGCTTCACGTCTGAGGTCATCGTCAAAGGGAAGGAGTACGAGCAGGTCGGCGGTTGAGTCGAGTCGTCGCAACGCCACAGCGTCGTGAACGATGAGCGTTCGCGCCAGAACATCCGTCCTGGCTGGCTCCGCGGTCGAAAGAAGAGTCGCGGCGACGAACGCTAGGACGTCATCGGTGCTTGACGCTGAGATTGTCGTGATCCGCGTCTCCTCCTCAACGATTCGAAGTAGCGCCGCAGCCTCGTCGGCGCGGCCGGCAAGCACGAGCTCTGGCGTAAGACTTGGACGAGTCATCTCGGAGAACGCGACCCACCAATGCTCGATCATTCGAATGCCTTCCACCGGAAGGCCAATCAGCTCTGAAAACCAAAATTGCGCCGCCGGGGCGGCATCGAAGGCGGTCTCTATGTCATCAGCGTCGAACGCGCGCACGTCAGCCCACATACCTTCCGCGCGCTTTTGGCGTTGCCACTGCGCCTTGCCCGCCCATCGTCGAGCTGTCGCAAAGACGAACGTCGTCGTGCTCTTGTCGACACCAAGCGCGTTCTGCGTTCGTTCCTTGTAATCAGCGTTGGCCTTGGTACCCGGGTTCGCACCAACGCCAAGTTCCCAGACGCTGTGACCGGCCGGAACAAAGGGCGTTGCCTTCGAAGCCTCGACTTGACCGTCATAGCCCTCATATCCCGAGCCTTCAGCCGCGCGCATCTCAAGAGAGATGACCTGGTCGTTCGTTTGTCGAATCAAACGTCGGACAAGTCGCGGGAAGTCGGTTCGGGCCTCAACTCGCTCAGCCCACCCCGCCACTGATGCGGCATCCGCAAGATGCGGCGCACGCGGCGCGCTAGGCACCTCGTCCGCCCCTACTGAACGCGAGTTGATCCCTGCGCACCTTCGCCATCAGGTCTGCATCGACAGTAATGGCGATTCAATCTGAATTGGCTCAATGGGCGAAAACCTGGGATTAGCTACACCCAGTGTTCTGCCCGCAGTCCCTGCACGTGTAGCAGGAGCCCGTGCGAACCATCCGGCCGCCGCACTTGGCGCACTCCACCGCGTCCTCGAAGGCGTTGAACAGGGCCTTCTGGCCTGGCGGGGACGCCGGGGCTGACTCCTCGAGCGGCTTGCCCTCGAGCGCTTCGGCTGCGCTCGCCAGGCGGGCTCGGATCTCCGGGGTCAGGATTCCGATCTCCTCCTGCTGCTCGGGCGTGAGGAACTTCTTGCCCATCCAGCGGAACACGTAGTCGGCGATCGACTTGGCGACGCGGATGTCCGGGTCGTTCGTGATTCCGCTCGGCTCGAAGCGCATGTGCGCGAACTTCGAGACGTACACCTCGAGCGGCACGCCGTACTGGAGGCCGAGCGACACCGAGATCATGAACGAGTTCATGAGGCCGGCCAGCGTCGTGCCCTCCTTGGCGATGTCCACGAAGATGTCGCCGGGGGTGCCGTCCTCGTACAGGCCGACGTGGATGTAGCCCTCGTAGTCGCCGACCTGGAACTTGCGGCCGACCTCCGTCCGCTCGAGCGGCAGGCGCCGGCGGGCGGGCTTGTCGAGCTGCGGCGGCGGGAGCACGGCCTCGGCCCCGTCCTTCTTGCCCGAGAGCGGCTGCGCCACCTTGCAGTTGTCGCGGTAGATCGCGACGGCCTTCACGCCGAGCTTCCAGGAGTCCAGGAACAGGTCCTGGACGTCCTTCACGGTCGCCTGCTCGGGCATGTTCACCGTCTTCGAGATCGCGCCCGAGATGAACGGCTGGACGGCGCCCATCATCTTCACGTGACCCATGTAGTGGATCGCGCGCTCGCCGATCGCGCAGTCGAACACCGGGTAGTGCTCGGTCTTCAGGTACGGGGCGCCGACGACCGTGTTGCGGTCGTCCACGAACGCCACGATCTCGTCCACCTCGGTCGGCGCGTAGCCGAGCTTCTCGAGCGCCATCGCGACCGTCTTGTTCACGATCGTGATCTCGCCGCCGCCGACGAGCTTCTTCGACTTCACCAGGGAGAAGTCGGGCTCCACGCCGGTCGTGTCGCAATCCATCATGAAGCTGATCGTCCCGGTCGGCGCCAGCACCGTGGCCTGCGCGTTGCGGAAGCCCGAGACCTCGCCGAGGTCGAGCGCGTCGTCCCACGCCTTGCGGGCCGCTGCGAGGAGGTCGGCCGGAACCGAATCCGAGTCCTCGATGTTCCCGACGGCTGCGCGGTGCTTGGCGATCACGCCGACCATCGCGCCCGCGTTCGGCTGGTATCCGGCGAAGGCGCCCATGCGCGCGGCGATCTCGGCCGACTTGCGGTACGCCCGGCCGGTCATTAGCGCGGTCACCGCGGCCGAGTAGGCGCGGCCGTCGTCCGAGTCGTACGGGAGCCCGCGCGCCATGAGCAGCGCGCCGAGGTTCGCGTAGCCGAGGCCGAGCTGGCGGTACGCCTTCGCGTTTCGCTCGATCTCGGGCGTCGGGTAGCTCGAGTAGCCGACGAAGATCTCCTGCGCGAGGAACATGACGTCGACCGCGTGCTCGTACGCCTCGACGTCGAGCTCGCCGTCCTCCCGGCGGAACTTCATCAGGTTGAGCGAGGCCAGGTTGCAGGCCGAGTCGTCGATGTGCATGTACTCGGAGCACGGGTTCGACGCGTTGATGCGGCCCGAGTTCGGGCACGTGTGCCACGCGTTGATCGTCGTGTCGTACTGCATGCCGGGATCGGCGCACTTCCACGCCGCCTCGGCCGCCTGGTGGAGCAGGTCGCGCGCCGGGATCGTCTTGACGACGGCCCCGTCGGTTCGGGCGGTGAGATTCCAGTCGGCGCCTGCCTCGGCGGCCTCCATGAACGCGTCGGTGACGCGCACCGAGTTGTTCGCGTTCTGGTACTGGATCGAGCTCCAGTCGGCCGAGTCGAGCGACATGTCGTAGCCGGCCGCCTCGAGGACGCGCGCCTTCTCCTCCTCGTGCGCCTTGCACCAGATGAACTCCTCGATGTCCGGGTGCTCGATGTCGAGGATGACCATCTTCGCGGCGCGCCTGGTCTTGCCGCCCGACTTGATCGTGCCGGCGGAGGCGTCGGCGCCGCGCATGAAGCTCACGGGCCCGGACGCGTAGCCGCCCTTGGAGAGCTGCTCCGCGCTCGAGCGCAGGCGCGAGAGGTTGATCCCGGAGCCCGAGCCGCCGCGGAAGATGACGCCCTCGCGGCGGATCCAGTCGAGGATCGAGTCCATCGAGTCGTCGATCGAGAGGATGAAGCACGCCGAGCACTGCGGCTTCTCCTCGAAGCCGACGTTGAACCACACCGGGGAGTTGAACGACGCGAGCTGGTTCACGAGGATCGCCTTCAGCTCGGCCTCGAACGTCTGCGCCTCGTCCTCGTCGGCGAAGTAGCCGCCCTCGCGGCCCCACCGGCCGGCCGTCGAGACGATGCGGCCGATCATCTGCTTCACGCTGGACTCGCGCTCCGGGGAGGACATGCGGCCGCGGAAGTACTTCTGCGCGACGATGTTCGTCGCGGTCTGGCTCCAGAACTTGGGGAACTCGACGTTCTTCTGCTCGAACGCGGGACCGTCCTTGCCGGGGATGAGCGCGTCGCGGATCTCCCACTCGACCTCGTCGAACGGGTCGCGGCCGGGGATCGTGAAGTAGCGGCGGACCCCGAGCGAGCTCTCCGCCGAGACGACGGCGTTACCGAGGGCGTCCTCGGCGATGACGGGTGCGGTCACTGTGCGTTCGACGGACGCCATTGGTTCCTCCCCAGAGGTCAGCGGTGCAGCGGTTTGAGATCAGCCGCTCCGAATGAGCGGGGACCCCAGGCTAGGTAGTCCATCGGACGGAACCGCCCTCGCTGATTCGGGACCTGGAATTTGCCCTTTTCAAGAGGAAATTCTACCGGAGTGCGGTCGGGCCGGGCCGCCGATTTCGGCGCTAGGGCGCGGGCGCCGGGGCGCTGTCCGGTAGGAGGAGCCAGAAGATCAGTCCGCCGGCCGCGAACAAGGCGATCCAGCCGAACAGCAGTCCCGCGACGGCGTAGCCGCGCCCGCGGTACGTGCCCGGCGCTGCGTCGATCCGGCGCCGGGCCACGGTTCCGAGGCCGATGCCGAGCACCGTGCTGATCACCGCGGCAATCGCGGCCGGCGGCGCATGGCCGTCGGTGAGAAGCAGCACCACGGCTACGGGAATCCACACCAGCGAGCCGGCGAACGCGACGAGCGCCAAGACGTTCCACTTGGGTTGCGTCCCGGTGGGTTCGTCCGCCATAGAGCGGGAGTGTAGGAACCCTGGCGGCGCGATGCTAGGCGGCGCGCTTCGAGACGGGCTCGCGGCCGCGCACACGCTCGACCTCGCCGATCGAAAGCGAGCGCGTGTGCTCGGTCTTGTCCCAGTGCTTGTTCTTGCGCCGTAGGAAGCCGAGGCCGGCCGCGATCACCCAGGTCGGGCCGAAGATGAACATGAGGAAGTAGCGCGGGTAGTAGCGCCACGGCACGCCCTCGAGCGCGAGCAGAAGCAGCGGGTAGGCGAAGAAGAAGAGCAGGACGCCGATCCCGATCCCGAGCACGCTCCACGGATGGATCGCGAGGCCGATCGCCTGCGGGAAGAAGAACGGCACCCAGAAGAAGACGATCGTCGCGCCCCAAAGGACGATCCGCGTCGGCGCCAGGCAGTAGATGGCGCCGTGGAACGCGGACATCGAGCGCTCGCGCCTGGCCTTGCGGAAGAGCGGGCCGGTGTAGCGCGACGCGACGTCCCAGTGACCCTGCATCCAGCGAAGCCGCTGGCGCATGGACGCTCCCATCGTGAGCGGCTTCTCGTCGTAGATGACCGCGTCGTGCGCCCAGGTCGGATTGATGCCGGCGAGGACCATCTTCATCGTGTACTCGAGGTCGTCGGTGAGCGCGGTCACGTCCCAGCCGTGCTCGCGCAGGACGTCGGTGTGGATGCAGTAGCCGGTGCCGCCGAGCTGGCACGGGAGGCCGGCCTGCGCCGGGCCGAGCTGGATGTAGCGCGCGGTGATCCAGTAGGAGATCGCGTACATCCACGTGATCCAGGTGTCGTCCGGGTTCTTCGTGTCGAGGTAGGCCTGGACGACCTTCTCGCCCTTGAGCAGCCGGCTGTTGAACTCCGTGAGGAGGTTCCGTCGAGACGACGTTGTCGGCGTCCACCACCACGACCGCGTCGAAGCCGCGCGGATCGGCGAGCGCCGTTCGCATCGCATGGCGGATCGCGTCGGGCTTGCCGGGGTTCTCCGGGTCGTCGCGGACGAGCACCGTCGCCCCCGCCGCCGCGGCAGCTGCAGCCGTCCCGTCGCTGCAGTTGTCGGCGACCACGAACACCTCGAGCAGCTCGCGCGGGTAGTCGACCGCGAGGATGCTCGAGACCGTCTCGACGATCACCTTCTCCTCGTTGTGCGCCGGCACGAGGACGGCGAACGACTTCTCGGGCGTGAGGATCTTCGTCTCCTTGCGCGCGGTGCAGGCCGAAGAGCGACAGGCTGAAGAGGTACAGGTTCATCGTCACGAGGTAGAACTCGACGGCCGTCCAGAGGGCGGACGCCACGAGGATGAGCACGAAGTGGCTCGACGGCATCAGGCGGCCTCGCGGACGAGCCGGGCCGAGAGCGTGGCGACGATGCGCTCGGAGGCGCGGCCGTCCCCGTACGGGTTGGCGACGGCGGCCATGCGCGCGTGCTCGGCCGGGTCGTCGAGCAGGCGGAGCGTCTCGGCGACGATGCGGGCCTGGTCGGTGCCGACGAGGCGCAGCGCGCCGGCGTCGACGCCCTCGGGCCGCTCGGTCTTGTCGCGCAGGACGAGCGCGGGCACGTCGAGCGACGGCGCCTCCTCCTGGATCCCGCCCGAGTCCGTGAGCACCAGGGTGGCGCGGGAGAGGAGCCAGACGAGCTGCTCGTAGTCCACGGGCTCGACGACGCGCACGTTCGGGTGCAGGCCGAGGATCGCGTTGACGGGGCGGCGCACGTTCGGGTTCGGGTGCACCGGGAAGACGAGGTCGATGTCGGGCCGCTGGGTCGCCAGCTCGGCGATCGCGCGGGCGATCGACTCCATCGCGGAGCCGAACGACTCGCGGCGGTGCGCGGTGACGAGGACGAGGCGGCGGCTCGGGTCGAGCAGCGCGAGCTCCTGCGGGACGACGGGCATGTCGGCGCGGACGCGCTCGGCGATCTGGAGCACGGCGTCGATGCCGGTGTTCCCGATCACGTGGATCGCGCCGGGGGCGATGCCTTCGTTCAGGAGGTTGTCGCGGGCGCCGTCGGTCGGCGCGAAGTGGATGTCGGCGAGGCGCGCGGTGAGCGAGCGGTTCATCTCCTCCGGGTAGGGCGAGAACGGGTCGCCGGTGCGAAGGCCGGCCTCGACGTGCGCGACGGGAGCGCGGGCGTAGAAGGCCGCGAGCGCGCCGGCGAAGGTGGTGGTCGTGTCGCCCTGGACCATGACGAGGTCGGGGCGGGTCTCCTCGAGGATCGGCTTGAGGCCCTCGAGCGCCGCGGTCGTCACGTGCGTCAAGTCCTGGCCGGGACGCATGACGTCGAGGTCGTAGTCGGGGACGAGCCCGAAGAGCCCGAGCGCCTGGTCGAGCAGGTCGCGGTGCTGCGCGGTCGCGACGAGGATCGGCGAGAAGCCGCGGATCGGCGGCGAGCGCCTGGTAGACGGGCGCGAGCTTGATCGCCTCCGGGCGGGTACCGAAGGCAGACGAGGACACGCGCGGCCACGGTTGAGGCATCGGCGCTCGCGGCGGCGGGCTTGAGGGTTACTCGGCGAGGACGCGAAGGCCCGGAACGCGCTCGAAATCCGCCGCGTTTTCGCCCCCAGTGCACGGTGTGCGGCCCGTTCTCGGTCAGGGATAGGACGCCGGGCGTGCGCGACGTCTCAGGCTGCGGCGTCCTCGCCGGGCGTCGGCCAGGACAGCGCGAGCTGCGTTCCTCCCGGGGCCGCCGGTGATCCCGCCGCCGGGGTGTGCGCCCGCCCCACACAGGTAGAGGCCGCGGATCCCGGCGAGCCGGTACTGGGCATGGCCGAGGAGGGGCCGCCAGGCGAAGAACTGGTCGAGGGCGAGCTCGCCGTGCATCGGGTGCCCGCCGCTGAGTGCGTACTCTCGCTCGAGGTCCGCAGGCGTGACGACGTGGCGGGCGACGACCCTGTCCCCGATCCCCGGTGCATAGACCTCGAGCGTCCGCACCGCGGCGTCCGCGACACGATCGCGCGCCGCCTCGTCCCACTCCGCGTCGCGCAGGCTCCGTGGCGCGTACTGGAAGAGCGCGGTCAGGACGTGGATCCCATCGGGGGCGAGCGAGGGGTCGGAGAGCGTCGGGATCGTCGCCTCGAGATACGGATGCTCGGAGATCCGGCCGTACTTCGAGTCGTCGAAGGCCCGCTCGAGGTCGTCGAGGCTCGGTGCGAGGACGATCCGCCCGTGCAGGCGTTCGGTCGTCGACGCCGTCGAACGCCGGCAAGCCCTCGAGGACGAGGGTCACCTTCGCCACCACGCCCGGCGTGCGGATGTGCTCCACCCGCCAGCCCAGCGTCGGGCCGAGCTCGGCCGGGTCGACGAGGCGGAGGAGGGTCTGCTTGGGGTCGGCGTTCGACACGACGATCCGCGCGTCGATCTCCTCGCCGCTCGCGAGCGCGACCCCTTCGACCGAGCCTCGCCCGGTTCGGATGGCCGCGACCTCGGCGTCACATCGAATCGTCGCGCCGCCCGCCCGCGCGGCGGCGACGAGCGCCTCCACCAGCGCGTCCGGCCCGCCGCGCGCGAAGACCGTGCGGCCCGACGCTCCTCCTCCTGAGGCCGAGTCCCACAAGAAGTTGAGCGCCGTCCCGGCCGACCGGGGGCCCATGGCCGCGTACCGAACGCCTCGCGCGCCGAGGACGCCGCGTAGCGTCTCGCTCTCGACGGCTTCGCCGACAAGGTCCGCGACGGACATCGGTAGCACCCGCAGCGCCTCGCGCAATTGATCCCGTCCAAGATGGCGCACGCCGTTCAGAAGCGGGAGGGCGCCGGTGGCGTCCCCGAGAGAAGGCGAAGCAAGATCAGGCGGCTCGGTCGCCTGGATGCGGGCCAGGAAGGCGCCCAGCGAGCGGATCCTGCTGTCGAAGGCAACGAACGCATCGGCATCGCGCGGATGGGTCCTCGTCCGGAGGTCCGTCGCCGTCCGGACCGGGTCGCGCCACAACGTGAGGCCGGGCCCGTCGGCGGACGGTGCGAAGGCCGCCACCTCCGGCTCGATGCCGCGGAAGCCGTGCGAGCCGAGCCCGAGGTCACGGATGACGTCGCCACGGAGACCTCCCACGCGGTCGGCCGCAACCGGCGCGCGCACACCGGGCGCGATCTCCTCGGTGGCCAGGAGGCCGCCCGCCCGGCTTCGGCGCTCGAGCACCAGCGTTCGCAGGCCCGCCTTCGCCAGGTACGAGGCCGTGACCAGGCCGTTGTGGCCGGCCCCGACAACGATCGCGTCGTAGATTTCCGTGGCGGCCACGCTCAGGCCGCCTTCCTGCCGCCGCGGAAGGCGCGCAGGACCCTTAGCGCCGCGAGCCGCCCCGACGCGCCCATGATCCCACCGCCGGGGTGCGTGGCCGAGCCGCACATCCAGAGGTTCTGAAGCGGCGTCCGGTAGCGCGCCCAACCCGGCACGGGCCGGTTGAAGAAGAGCTGCTCGAGCGAGAGCTCGCCCTGGAAGATGTTCCCCTCGGAGAGCCCGAACCGCTCCTCGATGTCCTTGGGGCTGAGCACCTGCGCGTGCAGGATCAGGTCGCGGATGTTCGGCGCGCGCTCCGCGATCGTGTCGATGACCGTCTCCCCGAACGCGGCGCGCCGGGCGTCGTCCCATTCGTCGCCCTCGGCCAGGCTGTACGGCGCGTACTGGACGAAGCAGCTCATGACGTGCTTGCCCGGAGGCGCCATCGACGGGTCGACCAGGGTCGGGATGACCGAGTCGATGTACGGCCGCCGGCTGAAGCGACCCGACTTGGCGTCGTCGTAGGCCTGCTCCATGTAGTCGACGCTCGGGCTGAAGCTGATCGCGCCGCGCAGGTGGTCGCCCGCGCCGGGCAGGCACGTGAACTCGGGCAGACCGTCGAGGGCCAGGTTCACCTTCCCGCTGGAGCCGCGGTAGCGGTAGCGCTCCACCCCTTCCAGGAAGGACTCGTCGAGGACGCCGGGCGGCATGAGCCGGACGAACGTCTGCCGCGGGTCGAGGCTCGACAGCGTCACCCGCGCGGTCACCTCCTCGCCCGACGTCGTGACGACGCCCGTCACCTCGTCGCCTCGGGTCAGGAAGTGCTCGACGGCCGTCTCGGTGCGGATCTCGGCCCCGAACGACCGGGCGGCGCTCGCGATCGCCTCGCTGACGCCGCCTGTCCCTCCTCGCGGGATGCCCCAGGCGCGCAGGACGCCGTCGATCTCGCCCATGTAGTGGTGCAGCAGGACGTAGGCGGTCCCGGGCGAGCGGATCCCTTGGAACGTGCCGATGATCCCGGAGGCGCTCATCGTCGCCTTCAGCGGGTCGGTCTCGAACCACTGGTCGAGGAAGTCGGCGGCGCTCATCGTCATGAGTTGGACGAACACCGCCCGCTGCTCCTCGGAGAGGCCGTTGAAGGAGCGGGCGAGCTGTGCGACGGGGAGCCATTCACGCGGGCGGAACCGGCCCGGATCCGGCGGCGCAATGGACAGGATCGGCTTGATGAACCTCGCCATCTCGAACATCAGGCGGCTGTACTCCTCGTACGCCTCCGCGTCGGTCGCCGACCAGCGCCGGAGCTCGCGCACGGTGCGGCCGTGGTCGTTCACGCGCCAGAGGTAGTCGTCGTCGAGCGGCGTGAACGTCCCGTCGAGCGGCAGGATCTCGAGCCCGTGCTGCGGCAGGGAGAGCTCCCGGACGATCTCGGGGCGCAGGAGCGAGACGACGTACGAGGCCACGCTGAACCGGAAGCCGGGGAACACCTCCTCGGTGACCGCCGCCCCGCCGAGCACGTGGCGCCGCTCCAGCACGACCACCTTGAGCCCGGCCCGCGCGAGGTACGCCGCGGCCACGAGCCCGTTGTGCCCGCCGCCGACGATCACGGCGTCGTAGGTGCGTCCATTCGAGGTCGCCATCAGCGGCGACCCTAACGGCGGTACGGCTCCGCGTGCTCGACGAGGCGCGCCCGAATATGCTTGCCGACCATGTTCGACATGACGACCGTCCAGCGAGGCGCGCGCCTCCGCCGCAGCCCCTTCTACGAGGCGACGCAGCGGCACAGCCCCAAGGGCTTCACCGTGTACAACCACACGCTCTTCCCGATCAACTTCGACGACTTCGAGGCCGAGTACTGGCACCTGCTGAACCACGTGACGCTCTGGGACGTCTCCGTCGAGCGCAACGTGGAGGTGACGGGCCCGGACGGCTTCCGCTTCGCCCAGCTGCTCACCTGCCGCGACCTCAGCAAGTGCGAGGTCGGCCAGGGCAAGTACGTGCTGATCACGGCGCCCGACGGCGGGATCCTCAACGACCCGGTCATGCTGCGCCTGGACGAGAACACGTTCTGGTTCGCGCTCGCGGACAGCGACGTGCTGCCGTACGCGCAGGGCCTCGCGGCGCACGCCGGACTGGACGTGCAGCTCTCGGAGGCCGAGGCGTACCCGCTCCAGATCCAGGGCCCGAAGTCGAAGGACGTCGTGCAGGCCCTCTTCGGCGACGACATCCTCGACCTCGCCTACTACCGGTTCCGCCGCCTCGAGCTGGACGGCATCCCGATCATCATCACGCGCACCGGCTGGACGTCGGAGGTCGGCTACGAGATCTACCTGCTCGACGCCTCACGCGGAACGGACCTGTGGGACCGGATCATGGCGGCCGGCGAGCCGCACGAGATCCGGCCGACGGGGCCGGTCGACATCCGCCGGATCGAAGGCGGCATCTTCAACTGGGGCGCCGACATGAACTACCGAGAACAACCCCTACGAGCTCGGCCTCGACCGGCTCGTCGACCTGGACAGCGACGCGGACTTCGTCGCACGGGAGGCACTCGCGCGAATTCGCGACGAGGGCGTGAAGCAGAGGATCGTCGGCGTCGAGATCGACGGCGACCGGCTGCCGATGAACGCGACGGACTGGCCGGTTTCGGCCAACGGCGCGAGCGGACGGGTGACCTCGGCCGTCTATTCGCCACGGCTCGAGAAGAACATCGGGTTCGCGTGGCTCCCCGTCGAGCACACCGAGCTCGGGACGAACGTCACGGTCGAGACGCCCGAGGGCACGAGGGACGGGACGATCGCGTCGCTTCCCTTCTGGGACCCCGAGAAGCAGATCCCGAAGTCGTAGGTCCGGTGTCGGTCGGAACCGCGTTTTATCCCCGGACGTCGGCGCTCAACACCAAGCTGCAATGGCGGGAGTGGTCGGGCTACCTCGCGGCGAGCGCCTACTCCGACTCCCACGAGATCGAGTACAACGCGATCCGGGAGGCGGCGGCGCTCATCGACGTCTCGCCGCTCTACAAGTACGTCGTCTCCGGGCCCGACGCGACGCGGCTCGTCGACCGCGTGATCACGCGGGACGCGAGCAAGCTCGCCGTCGGCCGCGTCTACTACACGTCCTGGTGCGACGAGGACGGCCGTGTGATCGACGACGGCACCGTCGGCCGCCTCGAGGAGGAGGTCTACCGCTGGACGGCCGCCGACCCCACGCTCCGCTGGCTCCGCATGAACGCCCGCGGGCTGGACGTCGAGATCGAGGACGTGAGCGAAGAGGTCTCCGCGGTGGCCGTGCAGGGACCGCTGAGCCGGGCCGTGCTCGAGGCCGCGACCGAGACGTCCTGGGGCGACCTCAAGTACTTCGGCCGGCGGGCCGCGCAGGTCGGCGGCATCCCGGTCGACGTCTCCCGCACGGGCTACACGGGTGACCTCGGCTACGAGGTGTGGGTCTCGAGCGCCCGGGCGGTCGAGCTCTGGGACGCGCTCGTGCGAGCCGGGAGCGCCTACGGGATCCGGCCGGCCGGGATGCTCGCCCTCGACATCGCGCGGATCGAGGCGGGCCTCGTCCTCATCGAAGCCGATTTCGACTCTGCGCGGCGCGCGCTGATCCCCGAGCAGTCGTACTCGCCCTTCGAGCTGGGCGTCCTGGGCCGCTTCGTCGACTTCGACAAGCCCGTGGAATTCGTCGGCCGTCGCGCGCTCGAGCGGGAGCAGGCTCGCGGCGGCCCTCCGCGGAGACTCGTCGGCCTCGAGCTCGAGTGGGAGCCGCTCGAGGAGCTGTACAGCGAGCAGGGACTCACGGCGGCGCTCGAGCCGGCCGCCTCGCGCGTCCCCGTTCCTGTGTACGCGGGGGGCCGCCAGATCGGCAAGGCGACCAGCACGACATGGAGTCCGACACTGAAGAAGGTGGTTGCGCTGGCCTCTGTCGCCGCGGGCCATAGCAAGCTCGGTACGAGGATCGACGTCGAGTGGACGGTGGAGGCACACCGCAGCCGGACGGCGGGGACGGTGGTGGAGCTGCCGTTCTTCAACCCGTCGCGCAAGACCTCGACGGTCGCTCCTTCACCCGGCCCGTAACTTCACCGTCGGCGAATCCTTCGCCGGCGCTCAAAGGGCACGGCGCGCGACGCGCCAGTACCCGCCGACCAGGCGGTTGAAGAGCGCGGCCAGCGAGGGCGTCGCGACCACGGCCGGATCCAGCGTCGGCGTCAGGAAGCACGCGAGCTCGCGATCCGAGACGACACGCAGCGCCTGCGTCTCGCGCCGGTGCCGCCGCAGCCACAGCGGATGCCGCACGAGCCAGCCCCAGCCGGCGAGCTTCTGCTTCAGCCAGTGCTCGCGCAGGGCGATCGCGGCCGTTCCGACCTCGGCGGCGACGAGCACGGGCGCGAGCAGCACGAGCGTCCGGCCCGAAAACGCCGAAAGCACGAACACGAGCCGGTTGCGCTCCAGGAAGTAGCGCTTCGAGCGGTTGCGCGAGAACTCGTAGGCGTGGAACACGTCCGCGCGCGGGTTCATGACGACGCGCAGGCCGCGCATCCGGGCGCGCCAGGCGAGCTCGAGATCCTCGCCGTAGAGGAACAGCTCGTCGGTGAACCCGCCGAGCGAGGCGAACGTGTCGGCGCGAACGGCGAGGCAGGCACCGCTCGCGAACGGGACATCGCGCAGCTCGGTCGCGGTCTCGACCGGCTCGCCGTGCCCGCCTACCCACGCGAACCCGGCCACGTGGACGAGGTTGCCGCGCGAGTTCAGGAGCGTCGGCGAGTCCAGCATGCACAGGCGCGGCATGGCGATCCCGATCGACGCGTCGTCGAGCGTCGCGACCAGCCGGTCGATCGCGCCGTCGCCGGCGACCGTGTCCGGATTCAGGAAGACGAGCAGCTCGCCGCGCGCCACCTCGGCGCCGGCGTTGCACCCGGCCGCGAAGCCGAGATTGCGTCCCGGCGAGACGACGGTCGACGCCCTCGCGCTCTGCGGCGGCCGACGATCTCGCCGTCCACCGCGCCGTTGTCCACGACGATCGCCTCGAGCTCCGAGTCCTGCCGCTCGAGCGAGTCGAGGCACGGGCCGAGCGCCGGGCCGGACCGGTACGCGACGATCACGACTGAGACTCGGGGGGGCATGCCTACAGCGGGTGATATCGGCTGCCGATAGACCGGCCATGAGCACGCCCGTCCCTGTGCGAGACGCGCGCGTGGAGAAGGAGCCGACGCCCCTCGTCGTCCCCGTCGCGGACAAAACGCCGCGCCGGGCGCTCTCCGCCCGCCTCTGGCTGCCGCTTATCTTCGCGGCGGCGGTCGCCTACCACCTGGTCCAGGGGACGCTCCACACGACACCGGCGATCTTCACGGACGAGCTGCTCCACTCCGGGCTCGCGCAGGCGTTCGCGAGCGGCAGCCCGTTCGAGATCCGCGGCGAGCACGTCTTCTTCCCGGCCTTCCTCCCGGCGCTCCTGCAGGCGCCCGCCTGGCTCTTCGGGGACGCCGGAACCGCGTACGCGATCGCCAAGGCGATGAACGCACGTCGTCATGAGCGCGGCCGTGTTCCCGGCGTACTGGCTCGCGCGCCGCGTCGTGCGGCCGTCGTTCGCGCTGCTCGTCGCCGCGATGGCGGTGGCCGCACCGGCGATGCTCTACGACGCCTACCTCCTGTCGGAGGCGCTCGCCTACCCGGTCTTCCTCGTCACGTTCGCCGTCCTCGTGCGCGCGCTCGAGACGCCGTCGCCGCGCTGGGGCGCGGCCGCGGTGGCCATGTCGGTCGTCGCCGTGGGAACCCGCGTCGCAGTTCGTCGCGCTGCCGCTCGTCTTCGCGCTCCTGCTCGTCGCCCGGCCCAAGGAGCTGCGCCGCCACAAGACGGTCGCGATCGGCTTCGGCGTGCTCGCGCTCGCCGCGCTCGTCGGCGGGACCGCGCTGCTCGGCACCTACTCGGGGCTCGCGCTCGTCGACTACCCCGCGGGCCAGGTCGTCCGCTGGGCCGGCTGGACGGCGGCGCTGCTCCCCTTCGCGGCCGGGATCGTGATCGTGCCCGGCGCGGTGCTCGGATTCGGCTACGGCGCCGCGCGGCCGCGCTCACGCGCCGAAGGGGCCTTCGCCCGGCTCGCGCTCGGCGTCGGCGCGCTCTTCGTCCTCCAGGCGGGCCTCATCGCCGCGGCCGACTCGCACCGGCCGCTCGAGCGCTACGTGATCTACCTCGCGCCCCTGGCCGCGATCGCGTTCTTCGCGTACGCGGAACGGGGAGCGCCGAGGCGCAAGCTCTACGCCGGGATCGCGCTCGCGCTCGGCCTCGCCGCCTGGCTCATGCCCTTCCCCACGCTCGCCGACTACCGCTTCTCGTTCGACTCGCCGGTGCTCTCGGCCTACGGAACGCTCGCCTTCTGGTTCGGGAACGCGAACGCCGCGACGCGTCTTCGCGGTCGTTCCGCTCGCCGCTCGCGCTCGTCGTCGCGTTCCGCCCGCTGACCGCGCGCACGGCGCAGGTCTTCGGGGTCGCCTGCGTCTGCCTGCTCGTCTCCATGGGCGCCGTGGCCTACGCCGGCGACCACGCCATGACCCAGCGGGCCCGCACCGCGTGGTCGGCGCCGCAGCCCGACTGGCTCGACCGCAGGGCGGCTGGGGCGAGGCCGACTTCCTCGCGCTCCCCGGCGGCTCGCCGTACTTCGCCTGGACGCTCGAGTCCTGGAACCGCGACTTCGGCCGTCCGCTCTGGCTCGCCGGGAAGGCGCCGCCGAACGATCCGTGGAACTCGGGCTACGCCGAGGTCGTCGAGACGCGGGGATCCTCCTCGTGGACGACGCGCCGGCTCCGGCCGGTCTCCTCGTCGTCAACGACTTCGCGACGCAGATCGACCTCGAGGGCGAGACGCTCGACCGCCCCGCGAACGGGCTGCGGCTCGTCCGCGTCCCCGCGGCGCCGCACGTCGACTCGCTCGCGCGCGGCCTCTACTACGACGGCTGGGCGAACGGCGACCTGCGCTACCGCGTCTGGGCCGGAACGGCGAACGGCACGTACCGCGTCACGCTCTCGCTGCCGACGGGACACCCGGCGCGGCTGGTCACCGTCGAGGTCGAGGGCGGCGAGAGCCGACTCGGAAGTGCTCGACGCCGGGAAGCTCAGTCGTGGTCGAGCTGCCCGGCGACGCGACGCAGACGCTGCGGGTCGTGACGCCGAGCGTCGAGCTCCTCGACGGTGGCGCCAACCCGCGCGTCGTCGCGTTCAAGGTCGACCGCCTCGAGTTCGTGCCCTCCTCGCCGGTCGCGCTCGGCAGCTTCTAGCAGCGCGAGCCGCTGGGCGAGGATCGCGTTCTCGTCCGAGAGCCGGGAGATGACCGTCGAGTAGTGCAGCAGCACGACGACGATGAACACGGCCGCGACGGCGAAGAGCGCCGACGGCGCGTAGGAGATCCCGGCCCAGCCGGCGATCGTGTCGAGGCCGCTCCTCCAGAGGGAGAGGACGATCGAGCACGCAGGCGGTGAGGAGCCACAGCAGGGCGTAGCGCTCGCGCAGGCGGCGCCGGCGGATCAGGTCGAGCACGCAGACGAGCAGCGCGAACGAGATGAGCGCGGCGACGAAGGAGACGCGAAGCGGGGTCACGAGCTGAGCCTCGGCGCGCGGAAGAGCCCGACGAAGAGCGCCACGGAGACCTTGGCCATGTAGTAGACGGCGCGCGGAGCGGTGATCGAGGAGCTGCCGCCGGCGCGCTCGCGCATGGCGACGGGAACCTCGACGAGGCGCAGGCGCTCCTTCACGACCATCACGGTGGTCTCGACCTCGGGGTAGTCGTGCGGGTAGTCGTCGGCGAAGAGGGCGATGGCGCGCGCATTGGCGGCGCGGAAGCCGGAGGTCGTATCCGTGACCGTCTGGCCGGTGATGCGGGAGATCGCGCGGGCGAAGAGCGCGATGCCGAGCCGGCGGGCGAGCGGCGGGCGGTAGGCGCCGGCGCCGTCCGCGAAGCGCGAGCCCACGGAGAGATCGGCCTCGTTGGCGAGGATCGGGGCGACGAGCGCGGCGAGGTCGGCCGGGTCGTGCTGGCCGTCCCCGTCGATCTGGACGGCGAGGCCGAACCCGTACTCGCGCGCGAAGCGGTAGCCGGTCTGGACGGCGCCGCCGATGCCGAGGTTGAACGGCAGGCTGACGACGTGCGCGCCGTGCGCACGGGCGACCACGGCGGTTGCGTCGCTCGACCCGTCGTCCACGACGAGGATCTCGAACGCCGGCGCGGCGGCGCGGATCTCGTCGATGACGGCGCCGACCGAGTGCTCCTCGTTGAAGGCGGGCACGATCGCAAGCCGCCGCGGGCCGGGAGGCGAAGCAGGGCAGGGGCGAGCGCGACCGAGGTCACATGGGAGGAATCGGCCGCGCGGTGGCTGCGCTTGAGGGATTCAGGCGCGTTCGAGGGCGCTTCGGTACACGGCGAGCGTCGCGTCGGTCACGCGGTCCCAGGCGCACAGCTCGGTCACGTGGGCGCGGGCCGCCGTGCCGAGGCCGAGCCGGAGCGGCCGGTCGGCGAGCAGCCGCTCGAGCGCGGCGCGTAGCGCGACGGGATCCTGCGGCGGGACGAGCAGGCCGGTGCGCGCGTGCTCGACCAGGTCGCGGAGCCCGCCGGTGTCGCTGGCAACCACTGCACGGGCGCGGGCCATCGCCTCGGCGCAGACGATCCCGAAGCCCTCGCGGCGCGACGGGCATGCGACCACCGTGGCGCCGGCGAGGAGGCGCTCGAGCTCGGCGCGCGAGGTCCAGCCGAGGGCGCCGGGCACGCGGTCGCGCAGCGGCCCGTCCCCGGCGACGACGAGCGGCAGGCCCTCGGTTGCGATCAGCAGCTCCTCCACGCCCTTCTCGGGGGAGAGCCGGCCGGCGAAGAGGACGTACGGCGGGTCGGCGTCCGCGCCGGGCTGGGCCGGGATGTCGATGCCGTTCGGGATCACCTCCACGTGGTCGGCGCCGAGCGCGCGCGCCTCGTCCGCGAGGGCATGCGAGACGGCGATCACGCCGCGCGCGCCGCGGAGCACACGGCGCGCCAGCCGGGGCGAGCGGTGGGCGAGCGCGACGTCGGAGCCGTGCAGCGTCACGACGTAGGGGACGCGCGCGAGAAGCGCAGCGGCTGCGTTTTGCAGCCAGTGCGCGTGGACGAGGTCGGCTCTCCTGGCGCCGCGCCGGAGCGCGCGAGTCATCGACCCGACCATGAGCGGCGGCGCCCACGGTCGGCGCTTGGCCGCCGCGAGGACGCCGTAGGGCCCCACCAGCCCGAAGTCTCGGTACGAGCCCGGGCCGAGGACCTCGATCTCGACGCCGGCCGCGCGAAGCCGGTCGACGGCGTCGGCGACAAAGAGCCCGGAATGCTCGGCGCCCGGCCGCGGATAGGACGTGGTCAGAACGACGACACGCACGGCGCCGATCCTACGCAGCTTCGTGCTCAACCCGGCACAAATGCGCATGCTGTGCGCGTTTTCGAGCGTTACGCTGAGCAGCGAGGGGTGCTCTAGCCGGGTCCCCCGGGGGACCGGCTTTCGGCGCCGGTCGCCTAGGTTGCTGCGCACGAACGCAGACGAATCGCTGCAAGACATGCTCGCCCGCCAGGAGGCGCTCGACAAGCTCATCGCCCTCTACGAGCGGAGCGAAACGCTCATCGCGGAGAAGGGCGTCGAGACCCTCGGCGAGGCCGGCCCCGAGGGCGAGGCGCTCGCGAACGAGATCGCCGCGGCCGAGGAGGAGCTCGAAGCGCTCGGCGGCGCTCCGGCCTGACGCTTAAGCCGCGGGAACGCGCGGGGCGCCCGCGACGGCGAGCGTCCGGCGGAGGCCCTCGTCGAGCGAGACCTCGGGACTCCAGCCCAGGATCTGCTGCGCGCGGGTGATGTCCGGCTGGCGCACCTGCGGGTCGTCCACGGGGAGCGGCTCGAACACGATCTCGCTCTCGGAGCCGGTCGCGCGGATGACCGCCTCGGCCAGCTCGAGCAGCGTCATCTCGATCGGGTTCCCGATGTTCAGGGGCAGGTGCTCCTCGGAGGTCGCGAGCAGGTACAGCCCGCGGATCAGGTCGTCCACATAACAGAACGAGCGGGTCTGCGACCCGTCGCCGAACACCGTGACCGGCTTTCCCTCGAGCGCCTGGCGCAGGAAGGTCGGGATCGCGCGCCCGTCGTGCGGCCGCATTCGCGGGCCGTACGTGTTGAAGATCCGCGCGATGCACGTGTTCAGCCCTGCTGGCGGTGGTACGCCATCGTCAGCGCCTCCGCGTAGCGCTTCGCCTCGTCGTAGACGCCGCGCGGCCCGATCGGGTTCACGTTGCCCCAGTACGTCTCCGGCTGCGGATGGATCTTGGGAGTCGCCGTACACCTCGCTCGTGGACGAGATCAGGAACCGGGCCCGCTTGAACTTCGCGAGGCCGAGCATGTGATGCGTCCCGAACGAGCCGACCTTGAGCGTGCCGAGCGGCAGCCGCAGGTAGTCGATCGGGCTCGCCGGGCTCGCGAGGTGGAACACGAAGTCAACGTCCTCGTCGATGAACAGCGGCTCGGTCAGGTCGTGGTTCACGAACTGGAACGTGTCCCCGGTCGGGATGTGCTCGATGTTCGCGAGCGACCCCGTGTCGAGGTTGTCCACGCAGATGACGCGATGGCCGTGCGCGAGCAGGTAGTCGCTCAGGTGCGAGCCGAGGAATCCGCAGCCGCCGGAGACGAGGGAAGTGGGCACGTCACTCATGATAGGACACGCGTTCGGAGACGCTCGTCAGGAGCGCGTGAGGCGATCCGTCTCGGCCGCCTCGGCCCCGGCCAGCGAGTCGGGCGGCACGCCGGCCTCGAGCTCGAGCCGGCGGACACGGTGGAGCGTGCGCTCGGTGAGAACCCGGTCCCACGGAGGAGATCGGCCAGGATCCCGAGCGCGACGAGCTGCACGGCGACGAGGAGCAGCACCGCGCCGATCACGAGCGACTGGACATGTCCCGTCGGGCCGGGCTGCGAGAGGTACCAGGCGAAGCGGCCGCACAGCACAAGCCCGGCGAGCCCCGGGACGACGGCAAGCCAGAGGAAGATCCTGAGGGGCTCGTAGAGCGCGTCGACACGCAGGATCGTTTCGACAGACCGCATGACGTACTGGGGCGTCGAGCGAAAGAGCCGCGACTCGCGCATCCTCGGGTTCGTCCGCACCGGGACGGGCGTGACCGCCATGTCGCTCTGCCCCGCCTGGATGATCGTCTCGAGCGTGTACGTGTAGTCGGTGAACGACGTTGAGCCGCAGGGCCGCCTCCGGCTGTATCGCGCGGAAGCCGCTCGGCGCATCGGGCACGTCGGTGCCGAGGCTGGCACCGACGACCCAGCTCCCGAGCCGCTGGAGGGCCTTCTTAATCGGCGAGAAATGCTCGATCTGGCCGATCGGCCGCGCGCCGACGACGATGTCGGCGCGCGCCGTCGAGGATCGGCTCGACCAGCGCGGGGATGTCGCGTCGGCGTCGTACTGGTTGTCGGCGTCCGTGTTCACGATCACGTCGGCGCCGAGCTTGCAGCGCCGCGTCGAGGCCCGCCTGAACGCGCGCGGCCAGGCCCTGGTTCTGCGGGAGCCGGACCACGTGATGGACGCCGAGGGCGCGCGCGACTTCGGCGGTGCCGTCCGTCGACGCCGTCGTCGACCACGAGCCACTCGACGGTGTCAACGCCGGGGACTCGCGCGGCAGCGCCGCCAGCGTCACGGGAAGGCTCGCTCCTCGTTGTAGCACGGAATCTGGATGACGAGCTTCACGCGTGCGAAGGGTACTCCGAAGTACCCGGCTCAACCGGGAGCGGGCGCCAGGAGGTAGCGCCGGTCCTCGTACACGGGGTCGAGTGTCTCGACGAAGCTGCGCGGATACGGCTTGCGCTTGTCCACGAGCACCCAGTCGGCGCCGTAGCGCTCGAGCATGGCGCGCCGCTCCGCATCAGTCAGCTTCGCGGGCTTGAAGAAGTTGATCGTGTCCCGCTGGCGGCGATACGGCCGCGAGACGCCGGTGTCGGCGACGTGGAACGGAAGCGTCGCCGCGACGAAGACGGGAACGGCCGCAGTAACCCGGTAGGCCGTGTTCACCGGCGTGAAGACAACCGAGTCGTGGTCGAGCGTCCTGAGCTCGCGGACGAGGCCCGCCGGGAGGGCGTAGGGATCCGGCTCGTCCGAGCGCTCCGCATCGGCGAAGCCGAGGACCGAGACCGGAAGCACGAACGCGCACACGACGGCGGCCGTCCACCAGGTCTGGTCGAGGAAGGGGTCGAGGTGCGCTCCGAGCCACAAGACCAATACAAGCGCGAGCGGAGTTCCGATCGCGGCGATCCAGAGCGGCCAAACGGGGCCCGGCGCTTCCACCTGGTGGGTGACGTCCGCGCGGTACGCAAGCTCGAGCGCCGTCCCGGCTACAAGGCCGGCCGCCGCCGCGACGATCCGGTACCGGCCGAGCAAGACCGCGGCTGCGGTGAGCGCAAACGGGATCGGCACGAACTGGAGCAGCCGGCGACCCTGCGACACGGAGATCGCATCCACAAAGGGCGTGAACACGGCCGGGATGAGCAGCACCGCGAGCGCAAGGAGCGTCCCGCCCACCGCGAACGCGCCCCACGTTCGGCGCACGCCGAGAGCCGCCAGCGGCAGGAGCACGAGCGCAGCCACGAGCACGGGGCCGCCGCGCGTAACGGCGTCAGGCGCCGCACGGAGTCCGTCCCCCACCGCCTGGAGCTGCGCGCCGTAGTGCTCGAGCGCCCGCGCCCGCTCCTCCTCGTTGGTTCGGTACGAGGCGAAGTCCGCGATCGTGGGCCACAGCCAGAGGAAGAAGAGCCCGACGGGGACTGCCACGGTGCCGACCACCCAGGCGATCCGTGCCGCCAGGATGCCGCGCCCAGGGCCGACGGCCAGAGCAAGCACCGCGAACCCGGTGAGCGGAATCGCAACGAGCACGAGATACGAAGGGTGGGCGACCGCGACGGCGAGCGCGGCGGCGCCGAGCGGAGGGAGCAGCCGGCGGTTCGGCTCCCGCAGGAACGCGAAGACGAGGGCGAGAAGGGCGGGCACGAGCAGCAGGCGGGTCGAGGTCGCGGGCAACGCGAGCGACTCGAATGATCCGACGCCCGAGCGCGAGAACCCGACCCAGCCGACGGTCGCCACGAGCGTGCCGACTCCGCCCGGCCAGGTTCCGAACACGGCCCGCCCCGCCGCGTAGACGACCCCGAAGGAGAGCGGCGTCAGCGCCGAGGAGAGATGCAGCACCACGAGCGAGACGTCCACACCCGCGAGCCGTGCTACGAGCGCAAGCACACCGTGCCAGAGCGGAAACGCGTACCCGGGATGCAAGCCGCCGTTCTCAAACTCGTTGACTACGTTCACCGAGGAGAGCGTGTCGGCCTCGGCCAGCTTCCGCGCCCGACCGAGATGGAACAGGGCATCGCCGGTGCCGATCGTTTGCGAAACCCACCACACGACTCCGGCGAAGAGCACGCCTGCCCCGAGCACGGCCAGGAGCGTGAGCCATTCGCTTCGCTCCTGGTCGTCAGGCCACTCCGCGCGGGCCGCCGGCACGAGAGCGACGAGCGCCGCGGCCGCAACGATCCCGAACGTCAGCTCAAGTGTCCCGTCGATCGCGAACGTGACCGCGAACGCCACGAAGAGCAGTCCGAGGCTGATGGAGATCGAGGCTGCAAGCGCGAGCGCGGGAACTTCCGGCCACGCGACCGCACGAACGAGCAGCGCGCCGGGCAGCACCAGCAGACAGATCGCAGCAGCGGTCAGCCGAACCGCGAGACCGAGCCCATGGGCCGGCAGCAGACGCGACAGGACCAGAATCGCCGGCGCCAGGAGCGCGAGCGCAACGACGTCGAGCCGGATGCCCCAGCCGAGGCGACGCGAAGCTAGGCCGAGAGCGGCCATGAGAAACGTGGGACGGCGGCAACGCCGAGCCGATCGCGCATCGCAGGCCTAGGCCGCGCTCGGCCGGATGCGGCCGACGACCGGCGCCCAAAGCAGCGCGAGCACGAGGCCGACGAGGAGGCCGATGAGCGCGCCGACGAGGATCGAGCTCTTCGAGTTCTGCGCCGGGACGCGCTGGGCCTCGGCGACCGTCACCTGCTTCCCGCGCTCGACGTTTTGCGCCAGCGTGAGGAGGGTCTCCGTGTCCGTCTTGTCCTCGACGAGCTGCCCGCGCCGCTGCTCGGCGAGGCTCGCGAGGATGAGGCTCGTGTCCGCGTCCGGGCCGCCCGCCGCGGCCGCCTCGTTCAGCTCGCCGATCCGCGCGTCGATCGACTCGAGCTCGCGCGTCTCGGCCGCGAGCCGCTCCTCGAGCGCCTTCGCCTTTGCGTCGACGTAGGCCGAGACCCGCGTCACGACCTCGTCGGCGAGGGCGTTGGCCGCGTCCGCCGTCGTCTCCCCGCTCCACGGGCCGCGAACGGAGATCTGGACGAGCGGATTCGTGTTGGCGCGGGTCGTGGCGCTCGTCCCGGCCGGGACGATCTGGCGCGTCGAGATCCCGTTGCGCAGGGCCCGCGGCCGGATGCCGAGGTCCTCGGCGACCTTGTTGACGACCTCGTCGCTGCGCACGATCTCCGAGACCGTGGCCGGGTTGGTGGCGAGGCTCTGGATCTGCGCTGTCGCGGTCGGCGACAGCGGCTGGCCAAGGTAGACGGTCGTCCGAGCGACATAGACGTCGCCGCTCTCGACGGATGTCGCGTAGCCGATCGCGCCGCCGAGGACGGCGGCAGCGAGAACGAGCCACCACCGCGCGAGGATCGAGCGCCCGATCCGGCCGAAATCGATCTCCCGCTCGTCGTCGAGCTCGGGCGCCGAACGTCGGCTCCGGCCCTCCTCATCCTCAGGTGCCATCGGGCGCCGACTGTACCAGCCTCATGTTCACGAGCCGTGGTCGAACCGTGTGTTTTGGCCGACTTCGCGCCGGATCTGTCACAGAAGTGTCACAAGAGTGTGACGCGGCCGGACAGACGTGTCCGAGCGCGCTACCGTCGAGTACGTACACCGAAAGAGACGACAGGAGGCGCGCATGAGACACCGACTCGTGCTGCTTCCGGTCCTTCTGGCGACCCTGGTCTGCGCTCCGCCCGCGCTCGCCTGGACCTGGCCCCAAGACGGGCCGGTGCTGCAACCATTTGTCCTCGGCGGCGACCCATACGCCGCCGGCCAGCATCGCGGAATCGACGTGGCCGGACCGGCCGGCGCTTCGGTTCGAGCTCCGACCGCGGGAACCGTGAGCTTCGCGGGGTTCGTCCCCAACGGGGGCCGGACGGTGACGATCCAGACCGCGGACGGGCTCGCCGTGACGCTGCTCCACCTGGGCTCGCTGGGCGTTTCGCGCGGCGCGACGGTGGCCGAGGGCGCAACTGTTGGAACGCTCGCGCTCGGCGGAGACGCCGACCACGCGGTTCCGTACGTGCAGATGGGCGTGCGGATCGCCGCCGATCCGCAGGGCTACCTGGATCCGCTGCTGTTCCTGCCGGCGCGTGTTCCGACGGAGGCGCCCGGCGCTCCCGCCGGCGAGCCCGCGCTCGATCCGGCGGAGGCTCCGCTCGCGGACCCGCAGGTCTCGGTGCCCGAGGCGGGCGCCGCTCCGCCTGCCTTGCCGCCCGGAGCCGGCAATCCTCAGGCGCCCGCGGCCACCGGCGGCGTCGCGATTCCGGCCGAGGCGGGGGAAAGCGCGACGGCCGAGGCTCCGGCGCGCGTCGTGGAGCCGGTGGTTGCGCCGGACCCCACCGGCAGCGTTTCCAGCCCGGCGCCGGCGCCCGCAGCGGCGGCCTCCGACGGCGAACCTGAGGCCTCGGCCGAGCCCGCCCGGGGCGTCGAGAACGCACCGTCGGGCGGCCGCGCCCCGGCCGAACCGGGCGTGGCGGCGCCGGATACCGCCATCGTGGCGGCGCGAGCGGCGCTCCGCGAGCCTCAGGGCTTCCCGGCCTGGATCGCGGCCGTGATCGCGGCGCTCGCGCTCATCACTGCAGCTGCGAGCTTCGGATGGAGGCGGTGGCGCTCGGCTCCGGCGCCGGCGAGAATTCCGCCGCGGCGCCTGCCCCGGCGCCCGGACGCGGACACGACGCCCGTGCCGCCCGAGTCGCCGAGGCGCATCCTCGCCGGGCCCGGAGGCCCCGATCGCCGGCTCGCACGATCCGGCCCCCACGCGGACTCCCCGGTCGCCGCGCTCCTCCGCCGCGCCCGCCGCGCACGACGGGAGGCGCTCCGTGCCGCGTAACACGTTGCTCCGCGCCGCGGAACTAGAGTGGTTGCGCGCCAGCCATGCCTTCCGAGGACGCCTCCGCACCCCCGTTCTTCATCGTCGGCAACGACCGGTCGGGAACGACCATGCTGCGGCTGATCCTCGACCGCAGCTCGGTCGCGATCCCGCCCGAGTCGATGTTCCTCGTGGACTTCGAGCCCGTCCGCCAATCGGGCGGCCTCGGGGAGCCGGACGCCGCCGCGAAGTTCATGCGGCGGGTCTGGGAGCACCCACGGGTCCGCCTCTGGGGCATCGCCGGCGACCCGCCCGCAGTCCCCCCCGGGCTCACGCACGAGGAGGCGTACCGCTTCGCGGTCGAGGCGCCGTTTCGCGCCTACGCCGAGCTGAACGAGAAGGAGCGCTGGGCCGACAAGACCCCGCTGTACCTAGCCCACATCGGCGAGCTGGCCGAGATCTGGCCGGAGGCGCGGTTCGTCGTCCTCGTGCGCGACGGGCGCGACGTGGCACTGTCGCTCCTCGGAGTCCCGTTCGGGCCGAACAACGTCTGGGCGGCCGCGCGGTTCTGGGCGAGGGGGATCGACCTCGGCGCGGACGCGGCGAACCGCTTCGGCGACCGCGTCCTCACCGTCCGCTACGAGGACGTCGTCGCCGAGCCCGCAACGCAGGTGAAGCGCCTCTGCGCCTTCCTCGGCCTCGAGTACGAACATGATCTTCTCGCGATCGAGCACACCGACTCCGCCAAGGTGCTGAAGGACCAGGCCGGCTGGTTCACCAACGTCTGGGCCGGGATCAACTCCGCGGCGGTCGGAAAGTGGAGGCGCGAGATGTCCCCGGGCGACCAGCGCGTGTTCGACCAGGTCGCAGGCGCCCAGCTAGAGCGGATGGGCTACGAGCGAACCCCTGCGGAGGGCAGCGTGTCGACGCGGGAGGTTGCGCGCTACCGGGCCCACGACGCAGCGGTGAGGGGCGTGAACTTCGTGAAGCTCCGGCTGATCCAGGAGCGGGGCCGCGAGGTCGGCTACGTCCTCAAGCGCAAGCTCGCCCGCGCGGGGCACTGACCCGGGCGACGAGCGCTACCGCGTCCCGAGCGCCTTCTCCCAGACGGCCGGACACCCGAACCGCAGGTACCGAACGCAGGAGACGACCGTGGCCGAGCTGACCGCGACGTAGTAGAGCGCGATCCCGGCGCCGGGCAGCCGCCAGCGTGCGCGCCCGGCCAGCGCGAGCAGGAGCAACGCGATCTGGAATCCCAGCGCGAGCCAGTAGACGAGCCCGGCTCCGAGGGCGACGAGCGCGATGTTCGTCCCGAGGAGGATGAGATGGAGCCACCCGCTCCCGTAGCGCAGATGCCGGTGCGACAGGAGCTCGAACGCGTACAGCGGTCCGACGCCGCGCAGCATCCCGCCCTGGAAGAGCATCAGCCAGGCGTGCTCGAACATCCGCACCTTGCGGCGGTACTCGTCCTCCGTGTCCCGCGCCGGCTTCTCGAACGCGAGCGGTTCCTCGTCGTACACCGCGCGCTTGCCCCGCTGGACGAAGCTGTACGGAAAGGACATGTCGTGCCCGTAGCGGGGGTCGACGTCGATCCAGTCCTCCCGCCGCACGGCGTAGATCGACCCGTTCCCGCCGTTGATCGAGCCGAGCGCCGACTCCTGCTTTCGCACCCACATCTCGTAGCGCCAGTAGAGCCCCTCGCGGTTCCCGCCGTCCGGCGCGAGCAGCCGCAGCTGGCCGCACACGTAGGACACGTCCGGATCGGCCAGGCTGCGGACGAGCAGCCGCAGCGCATCCGGCTGCCAGGTCGCGTTTGCGTCAGAGAAGGCGACGATCTCCGCCTCGGTCTCCCGCACCGCGAGGTTCTGCGCTGCGACCTTCCCGCCGCGCGGGCAGCGCAGCAGCGAAACGCGCGGTTCGCGCGCGGCGAACGCCTCCACCACCGCATCGGTTCCGTCCGTCGACGCGTCCGAGGCGACAATCACATCGAAGAGCTCGGCCGGGTAGTCCTGCGCAAGCAGATCCTCGAGGCGGCGCTCGATCACCGCCTCCTCGTCGTGGGCGGCCACGATGACCGTCACGCGCGGAGTCCAGTCGGCCGCAGCGACCGGTCGCCGGCGCAGGCGCGCAAGCAACCCGGCGGCGAGCGGATAGCCGACATGCGTCCAGACGATGAGTCCGGCGCAGACCCAAAACACGATCTCGAGGACGAGCACGGCTCTACGGTAACGACGCGGCAGGCCCCGACCACCCGCCATCCGGCCCCGCCCGCCGCGTAGGATCGCCACCCGATGGAGCCGAGCGCGGCAACCGAAGTCGCCGCCCTGGCGGGAGGGCTCGGCGCCGCCTTGGTCGCGCTGGCACCGTCACGCGTTCCCCTGCTCGCGGGTTTCGCCGTTCTGGCCGCCGCGGAGGTCTGGCTCGGCCTGCTGCTGCTCTCCTCGGCGGAGGAGGACGCGCTCACCGCCCACCCCGCCGCCCTCGGGCTCGCCGCCGCGCTCGCCGCGGCGCTCGCGGTCGGATTCGTCCGTCGCCCCGATATCGCACCGGTCGCCCTCCTCGTCGCGGCGCCGTTCCGGATCCCGCTCGAGGTCGGCGACGACCGCCTTTACCTGCTCTTCCCGCTCTACAGCGTCCTAGTGGCGGCCGGAGCGGCGCTTTGCTACCGCGCCGTTCGCGGTGCGGTTCTGCCGAGGCCGCCGCTCCTCCTGGCCGGCCCGGTCGCGGCACTCGTCGTGCTCGCCTCGCTCTCGATGCTGTGGGCCGGCGACGCCCGCGGCGCGAGCACGGATCTCGTCTTCTTCTACCTGCCGTTCGTGGCGCTGTTCGGAGTCCTCGCGCGCACGACCCTGACATCGTGGACGCGCGCCGGCCTCGCCTGGACGCTCCTCGCGCTGGCGTCGCTGTTCGCGCTCGTCGGGCTGAGCCAGCTCCGTACGCACGACATGTACTTCGCCCCCGATGTGGAGGTCGCGAACGCGTACACGACCTTCACCCGGGTCACTTCGCTCTTCCACGATCCGAGCATCTACGGACGCCACCTGGCCATTGCGATCGCCGTGACGGTCGTGCTGCTTTGGTTCAAGCGCGTCCGACTCGCCGTCGCGATTCCGTTGATCGCCTTCATCTGGGCGGGATTGTTCATCTCGTACTCGCAGTCGAGCATGTTCGCCCTGTTTGTGACCGTGCTCGTCGTGAGCCTGCTCGCGGCCGACCGGCGCAGCCGCCGGATCCTGGTCAGCGCCGCCACCGTGGCCGCCGTTGCGGCCACGGTGGTCGTGGGCGTATTCGCTTGGAACCACTCCCTTCGCGACATCACGAGCGGCCGTTCCGACCTCGTCGCCAACACCGCTCGGGTCGTGGCCGCGCATCCCATCGTCGGCGTCGGGATCGGCGGCGAGGGGCGGGCGAGCCGCGAGGAGGGCAAGAAGCACGGCACGCTCGCCAAGCCGTCGCACACGACTCCCCTCACGGTGGCGGCGGAGCTCGGCCCGGTCGGCATCGCGGCGTACCTCCTCTTCCTCGGGTGCACGGTGCTCGCCCTATTCCGGCTGGCCGCGCACGATCGACCGCTTGCGTTCGCGCTCGGGGCGACGCTCCTCGTCCTGTTCGCCCACTCGCTCTTCTACAGCGGGTTCTTCGAGGATCCGCTCATGTGGGGCTCGATCGGGCTCTGCGCGTCCGCCCTGGCGGCGGTGACACCGCCGGAAGCGGCCCGCGGCCGCTTCGGGTTGTTTCCCCGGTCGCCCGCGCCCGGGTCCCCACCTACGCGGCCCTAGCTGGGGAGCAAGGCATACTCGGGTGCTCGGGGCCTGACCATCGAACCATGCGCAAGAAGCTCCTCTTCACCCTTGCAGCTCTCGTCCTCGTGGCCGCCGGCGTGGCCGCGGCGTTCGCGCTGCGCCTGAACGACCGGCCGGAAGGCAAGCTCGACACCGAGCTCAAGGGCATCTCCGTGTCGACCGCCCCCGGGACCGAAACGTTCGAGACGACCACGACGACGGAGGAGCCCCCGTCCGGGCCGGCTGCCGAGCCCGAGAGCTGCTGGAAGGAGTTCGGCGGCAACCCGCAGCGGACGCTCTTCCTCGACGTCGATCTGGGCAAGCCCAAGAAAGCAGTCTGGTCGCAAGGCGTGCGGGGCCTCATGGAGTACCCGCCCAGCTTCTGCGACGGCAAGCTGTACGTGAACACCCAGTCGACGGGGCGAACGACGGCGTACGACGCGCGCACCGGCCGGCTGCTCTGGACCCGCCGGGACGGCCCCAAGGCCTCGACCCCCGCCATCGCCGGCCCGCGGCTCGTCGTCACGTCGCAGGACGGCACCGTCTTCGGGCTCAACCGCGCAACCGGCCGGACCCTCTGGACGATCAAGACCTCGGCCAGGGTCGAGTCCTCCCCCGTCGTCTTGAACAACGTCGCCTACTTCGGCGCCACCGACGGCCGCCTGTTCGCGGTCAACGTGCCGACGGGCTCGATCCGCTGGGCCTACGACACGGGCGGCAGGATCAACGCGAGCCCGTCCATCTGGGGAAACCGCATCTGCATCTCGACCTACGCGGGCTCGATCTTCTGCTTGCGCCGCTCTGACGGCTCCAAGCTCTGGAGCACCTACGTGAAGCGGAGCGTCGTGAGCTACGAGAGCTTCTACTCGAGCCCCTCGACGGACGGGAAGCGGCTCTACGTGGCCGCCCGGTCCGGCAAGCTCGTCGCGCTTGACGCCTCCTCGGGCCGGATCGTGTGGACGCAGAACCTGCACGGGCTCACCTACCCCACGCCGGCGATCGCCGACGGAAAGCTCTACATCGGCTCCCGCAACGGCGTCTTCAACTCGTACGACGCCGCAACGGGCCGCCTCCGCTGGACCCGCAGCGTCGGGCCCGTTGCCGGGTCGGCCCTCGTCGTAGGGGATCTCGTCTTCGTCTCGACCGTCAGGCTCCGGACGTACGCGCTTCGCACGAGCGACGGAAAGACCGTCTGGCGCTTCAACGCTGGCCGGTTCGTCCCCGGGATCGCCACCGACCGGATGTACTACTTCTCGCTCAACGGCCTGCTCGTCGCCTACCGGGGCGCGAACTCGCCCCGGGCCGAGTAGGGCCGGTGCAGGCCCGAAGCAGCTACCCGTCGAGCGGCGGGTGGCGACGGGACCAGAGGCCGGTCCACCGGACCGTGTGCCCGACCCCGCGCCAGGCTCCCGTCAGCGCCGCATATCGAGCGAGTCGAAGCCGGGCGGAAAGACCGGGTCCCGCAGCCGCTTCCGGCAAGGAGACCTCGTAGCCGAGCTCTGCGAGCAGATCTCCCGCGACGGCCTCGAAGGCCGCGACGTCCTCGGGAGACAGCTCCTTGCGCCAGTCGCGCAGGCCGACGGTCGGCGGGCGGGCGAGGCTCTGCTGGTGCGGCTTCGCGGAAACGTCCACCTCGCCGGCGTAGCTCAGCATGACCGGGTCGTACGCGAGGCCCGCGAACGCACAGGCCCGCGAGAGCTCACGGCTCGGGTCGGAGACGAGATCTTCGTAGCGAAGCTCGACGTAGCGGGCGGAGCCCACCCGCTCGCCAAGCTTCCGGGCCGCGCGGATCTCGGTTCGCCACTGAGCTGCGAAGTCGCCGATCGAGCGCGGATGTGCCCACCCCTCCGTGACCACTCCGGCGGGCATCTCGCGAAACGAGACGGCGGCGTCCCGGCCGTCCCGGATGAGGTGGAGGAAGAGCGCGTCCGGGAAGAGCCGCTCGAGCAGCCCGAGGTACTGCATGTAGAGCGGCGTCTTGTCACCCCACCGGGACTTGCCCTGCTTCGCGGCATACGCGTCGTAGACAGCGCCGATCGCCTCCCCAACCGGAAGCCCTGGCCGGAGGCGCGCGCGTACCTCGTCCGGCGTCACCCCCCAGTCGCGGAGGGTGGACAAGCGCCGCAGGTCGTCCACGAAGCGGTCGACGTCGATCCCGCCCCGGTGGCGGTCGGCGAGCTGCGGAATGAAGTACGACTCGTCCGGGATGGCCACGTCGGGATGGCGGTCGAGCATGACGCGAAAGAGCGTCGTGCCCGAACGCCGCACGCCGAGGAGCATGAGCGGCGGACCGCCACGGCCCGGAGCGCGTTGCGGATCGCCCACCATCGGGCCGGAGCCTAGCTCACCGTTGCCGGCGCCCCGGCAGCCGCCCGCGCAGGCAGAGCCGGTAGCGCAACGCCTCGCTGCGCCCGCCGCCCAGCCGCTCGATAGAGCGCAGTCCGGGGAAGAAGCTCGCGCGCCACTCGTTCCGCTCGACCTCGAACCCGGCCCGGCGAAGCGCGGCCGTCAGGGTGGGCCCGTCCCGCAGGCCGAGGTGCGTCTCGTTGCGGGCGAGGACGAGGTCATGCTCCTTCAGCCGCTCGATCGGGTGCCTCCGGTTGGGCGTGTAGAGGGAGAGCGTCCCGCCGGGGACGAGAACGCGGCCGACCTCGGCGAGCATGCGGGCGAAGTCCGCGTCTTCGAGGTGCTCAACGAGATCGGCGGCGACCGCCTTGTCGAAGGAGTCGCCGGCGAAGGGCAATTCGGCCACGTCGGCGAGCTCGAAGCGCAGCGCCGGGAAGAGCGCTCGGGCGGTCTCGATCGCGCGCGGCTCCGCATCGACACCTACCACCGCGCAGCCGAATGTGGAGAGGAAGTGGGTGACCGCGCCGCCCGCGCTCCCGAGATCGAGGATCCGCTCGCCCGCGTGCGGCTCGACGAGGTCGCGCACCGCGTCGAGCCGAAGCCGGGTCCAGGCGGTCTGGTCGAGGTACGCCCCGGCCATCGTGGCCATGAACGTGTCGTCGTAGGAGTGCGGCGCGCGGCCGATGAGCCCGAGTCTCATGGCGCCGGGCGGCTCAGCGGACGAGCCCTCGCACGAGCCGTGCGGTCTGAGCGATCGACGGCACGGGGTCGCCGAGGGAGAACACGCCGTCCATGTAGGGCAGCCGCGGAACGGCCGGACGCGTGCCGGCGTGCAGCGTCACCGCCCAGCGCTTCGTCTTGCCCTTGCTCGTGGCGGGCGGCAGCCGTGCGCCGAGGAGATCCCAGTAGGCGATCCGCGGCAGGTCGACACCGACGGCCGCCGCGAGGCCGTGCCACTGCCAGATGCGCGGGTTGATCTCCATGAGCTTGTAGAGGCCGTCGCGCGGATCGCGCTTGAACTCGATCTGCGAGATCCCGTGGAACCCGAGCCCGCGGATGTACGCGAGCCCCTGGTCGACGACCTCGTCCACCCAGACCGCCTCGCACACGCGCCCCGATCCGACGGTCGGCGGCGTCTGCCGCAGCTTGCGCCCCGAGAAGAGCCCGAGCGGCTCGCCGTCCTCCGCCACGTAGCTGCCGAGCGAGTAGAGCTCGTCGTCGCCGCCCGGGATCAGCTCCTGGATGAGCGGGTCGTACGGCTTCGCCTTCTCGAACCCCTCGTCGAGCTCGGCGCGGTTCGCGCACTGGAACGACTGGAGCTTGAACGCGCGCCGAAACCCGACCGGGTCGGACGGCTTCACGAGCACCGGGTAGTCGAGGTCGTCGGTCGGCTCGGTCGCCGTGCGCGGGATCGGGATGCCGATCTCCTGCGCGCGCTCGAGCTGGTAGCGCTTCGACTGGATCGGCTCGAGGAGCTTCCAGGACGGAAACGGGTACAGGTAGCGCCCGCCGAGGCGATCGGCGGCCGCGGCGATCGCGTTCAGGTAGTCGTCGTGCGTGGCGAAGATCGGCGCGGGGCGGCCGAGCGAGTCGCCCAGCTCGAGGAGGAAGTCGACGAACGCGTCGGGCTCGAGCACCGGGTCCGGGCAGCGGACGCCGAGGCCGTGGCGCGAGCGGAAGCCGAGCGCTCCCCGGCGGTGGTCGATGGCGATGACCGGCGCGCCCGCGCGGGCGAGCTGGCGGATCGCGGCGAGCCCGTTCACCCAGCCGGCATCGGCGACGACGGCGGGTGGCATCGGCCTGCGCGAGACATAGAGCGCGACGGTGTCCACGCGCTGATTCTACGGCGGGGTGCGCGCCGGCCGGACGCTTTCCCACAGGAGGATGAGCCCGCCCGGGATCGAGGTCGCGATCGTCACCAAGTAGAACAGGAAGCCGGTCGCAAAGGCCGCGTCCGCGTCGACGCCGAAGCGGCCGAGGAACGCGACGAAGAACGCCTCGCGCACGCCGAGCCCGTTGATCGTGAACGGGACGAGCATGACCAGGAAGAGCAGCGGCCCGAGGATCACGTAGACGACCGGCGAGATGTCCACGCCGACCGCCTTTCCGCAGAGCCACATCGAGGCGATGCGGGCGAGCTGCGTCGCGACCGTCAGCGCCAGCGTCACGACGAGCACCCACGGCTTGTGCCGGTAGCCGTGCAGCGCCCAGTGGACGCTCTCGACCGGGCGGTCGAGCTTCACGCGCCTGCCGACAGGGAAGACCTTCTCCTCGAGCAGCCGCCGGGTACGGCGCGAGAAGAGGAGCACCGCGATGACCGTGAGCACGAAGATCCCAGCCGCCTCGATCCAGACGAACGGCGCGATCCCCTCGTAGCGGTTCACCGCGAGGAGGAGCCCGACGGCCACGAGGAGCAGCGTCCCGACCGCGCCGATGATCCGCTCGATCACGACCGCGCCCGCCGCCTCGGCCTTCGCGTCCGGGCGGCGGCGGGAGTGCTCGATGATCCGCACGGCGTCGCCGCCCATGGCCGTCGGCAGGATCTGCCCGGCCGCGTAGCCGACGAAGTAGAGGCGCGTGAGCCAGCGCAGCGGCTCGTGGATTCCCTTCGAGGCGAGCAGAATCTGCCAGCGCCAGGCCATGAGCCAGGTGGTCGCGAGGAAGATCACGAACGCGAGGGCCACGTACTCCCAGGTGCTCGACTTGATCAGGTCCCACGCGGCCGAGAGGTCGATCCGGTAGAGGAGCAGCGCGAGGATCCCGCCGCTGACGAGGATCTGGAGCGCGACCCGCGTGGGGCGCCGGATTCGCGAGCGGGAGACCGGGCCCGTCTCGGTCTCGACCATGCGAGGAGGCTACCGGCCGTTTCGGCTCGCCGGAAGAGGGAAGGACATGTTCATCGACCCACGCTTGCAACTCATCGCGGACGACAGGGAGCACGGAGCCGGCTGGCTGGCCCGCCAGGCGGTCGAGGCGCTGGCAGAAGCGGTCGAGGACGGCGCCGACCCGCTCGAGACCGGACGCGCGCTCGCAGCGGCCCGGCCGTCCATCGGCGCCATCGCCGGCGCGATCGGTCGCGTACTCGCGGCCGGACGAACGACCGAGCAGCTGCTCGAGCAGTCTCGAGCCCTCCTCGAGCGCCGCGACCACGCCTGCCGCACGATCGCCGTCCTCCTCCGGCCGACGCTCGAGGAGATCGTGATGACGCACTCGGCGTCGGCGACCGTCCACGAGGCGCTGCTCCACGCGAAGCCGCAGCGGGTCGTCTGCACCGTGTCGTCCCCGGGCGAGGAAGGCCGGCCGTTCGCAGAGACGCTCGCCGCCGAGGGGCTCGCGGTCGATCTCGTCGCCGACGAGGACGCGGCGCATGCGCTCGGCACGGTCGACGTGCTCGTGCTCGGCGCGGACACGGTCTTCCGCGACGGCTCGCTCGTGAACAAGGTCGGGACGACCGCGCTCGCCGAAGCGGCGAAGAGCGCCGGCATCCCGGTCGTCGTCGCGTGCGAGACGTTCAAGCTCGCGCCGTACGACTCGCCGCAGGAAGCGCTCGAGGCCTGGGACCGCCCACCCGAGCTCGAGGCGATCTTCGAGGACACGCCGCCGCAGCTCATCGACCGCTACTTCACCGACGAGGGCGTCTTCGAGCCGGACGAGATCGCCTCGCTCGTCGACCAGACGCCGTTCCTGCGCGAGGGCTACGCGCTGCTTCAGCCCGAGCGAGCCGCCCGGTAGGCCGGGAAGAACCCCTCCGTCCGGCCGTCGCCGGCGAGACGGCGGTACGCGTCGGCGTCGTTCACGAGCTTGCCGATCCACGCTTCGCGGCCGAGGTCGGAGCCGAAGCGCTGCTTGAACTCCCAGAGCGAGTCCTCCTGCCCGCCCACGCCGCTGCCGAGGGAGAGCTCCGTGAAGCCGTTCGCCCGCGCCCACGCCGCGGTCTCGTAGACGAGCAGGTTGGCCGCGCCGAGCTCGCGGCCGCGGTCGGAGGTGACGCCCATGTGGTAGTGGAGCCACGGCCCGCCGCCGACGCAGACCTCGCTCGCGACCAGCTCGCCGGCGAGCGTGGCGTCGAGGCGGACGAATCCGTCGCCGAGCTCGCGGAGCTTCTCCCAGTACGGCGGCCCGAAGGCGTAGAAGTCGGATGCGCCCTGCCGGCGCATCGTCGCCTCGTGCAGCTCGAGGAAGCCGTCGAGCGAGGCCGGCGCGCGCTCGACCGAGACCTCGACCCCCGCCTTCTGCGCCTTGCGCGCCTTGTTGCGGTGGCTGCGGTGCATCCCGGCGAAGAGGTCGCCCTCGAGGCGCCACACCGCTGCGTCGGCGAGGCGAACGAGCTCCGCGTCGGGCGGCGCGAGGCGCTGGTTTTGCAAGCAGCGGATGGAAGCGGATGAACGTGGAGACGACCGAGCGCTCGCGACACCACTCCGCGTAGCCGTCCCAGAAGGATCCCGCGGCGGCACCGACAGGCCCGCCGCACGGGTACGGCGCGGAGACGTCGCGAAGCTCGGTGTCCGGGATCGCGCGGAGCAACACGGGCAGCGCGACCTCGCCGTCCGTGAGGAACACGGCCTCGGACGGCTCGAGCAGCGCCGACGCCTCGACGCAGGCGCGGCGCAGGTAGGCGTCCTCGACCCCGAGCCCCGCGAGCAGCGCGTCCCAGTCTGCGGCCGGGACCTCGCGGATCACGCCTTCGGCTCCTCGCGGCCTCCCTGGGCGCGCTCGATGTTCAGCGTGTCCTGGACGGGAACCGGCTCGGCGCGGAAGAGCTGGCCGAACGTGCGCAGGACGATCTTCAGGTCGAGCCAGAGCGACCAGTGCTCGAGGTACCAGGCGTCGTAGCGGAAGCGCTCCGTCCAGGTCATGTCCTCGCGCCCGTGGATCTGCGACCAGCCGGTGATCCCCGGGCGTACGACGAGGCGCCGGCGCTCCTCCTGGGTGTAGTGCTGGGCCTGCTCGACGAGGTCGGGCCGCGGGCCGACGAGGCTCATCTGGCCGAGGAGGACGTTGACGAGCTGCGGCATCTCGTCGAGGCCGGTGCGGCGCAGGAAGCGCCCGCCGCGCGTCATCCGCGGGTCGTTCTCGACCAGGCCGAACGGGTCCTCGCTCAGGTTGAGCTCCCGGCCGAGCTCGATCGCGTCGGGAACCATCGTCCGGAACTTGATCATCCGGAACGGCTTCCCGTCGCGGCCCGGCGCGGGGCCGCACGAAGAAGATCGGCCGGCCCGAGCCGAGCAGGACGACGAGCGTCACGACCAGGAAGACCGGCGAGAGCAGCACGAGCAGGACGCGCGGACGAGCAGCGGATCGAGCACGCGCTTCACGGCGGCCTGGAGCGGATGCCGGTTCATGCGCGCTCCGCGATCACGGTCTCGTAGAGCCGCTCGTGCTCGGCCGCGGCGGCGTCCCAGGTCAGCGTCGAACGCGCCCTGCGCGCGCCGCCGGCGGCGGCGGCGAGCGCGTCGGCGGAGGTGAGCAGCTCCACGCAGGCGGCGGCCAACGCGGCGGGATCCTCGGGCGCGCACGACCCGCCCCGCGTCGAACTCGCGCACGATCGAGCCGAGCGAGCCGACGTCGGTGACGACCGCGGGCCGTCCGTGGCCGAGCGCGGTCGCGAGCACGCCCGAGGAGTCGAGCTCCCGGTACGGGCAGACGACCACCGTGGCCGCCGCGAAGAGCGCCGGCACGTCGGCCTCCGGCACGTAAGCCGAGCCGCCATTCGACCGCGTCCGGCGACGCCGAGCTCGGCGCGCGAGCGCCTGCAGCGGCTCGACCGGCTCGAACGGATGCCCGGCGACGACCAGCCGCGCGCCGGGAGCGCCCGCGAGCGACCGCCGGCAGCGCGCGGATGAGCACGTCGAGCCCCTTGTAGCCGCGGATCAGCCCGAAGAAGAGCAGCGTCCGCCCCTCCGGCTCGCCCGGCTCGACTGCCGGGCGCCGAGTCGAACACGGCGTGCGGAATGCACGACGAGCTTCTCGCGCGCGACCCCGGCCGCCGCGAGCCGCTCGACCGCGCGGTCCGAGTGGACGACGACGCGGTCGGCGAACCCCATCGCCGTCTCCCAGCCGCGCCGGTTCCAGCTTCGGCGGGGAAAGACGTCGTGCGCGGTCAGGATCGTCGGCCTCGTCCGCGCCACCTTGCGCAGCCAGCGCGCGTCGTAGGCCGCGATCCCGAGCCACTCCGCGTGGACGACGTCCGGGTGCGCGCTCCTCGAGAAGGCGCACGCACGCCGGGCGCTCGGCACGTACTCGAGCCCGCGCGAGACGGCGCGAGCCCGCGACCGGCGCAGACGGCTCGAGCGCGGCAGGAAGACCTCCGTCGCGGCGGTACCCGTCCGGCTCCGGAGGCGGCGAAGAGCGCCGACGGCGAGGTGAGGAGATCCACGTCGTGCCCGCGCCGCGCGAGCGCGGACGCGAGCGAATGGTCATACGGGGGCGTGAACCCCGGCGGGTCGAGGAGCGCGATGCGCACGGCAAGGCGTCAGGTTATTCCTCGCGCCGCTCGCGCTCGCGAGAAGACGACGGGCGCGGCGAGGACGAGCGCCGCGAAGACCGTGAAGTAGTACATCTGCATGGTCAGATAGAAGATGTTCGCCACGAGCGTCCCGACGAGCGCCGCGGTCAGGCCCCACCCGAGCGGCCGCACGCGCGCCGCCGCCCGGTCGCCCGCCGCGGCCATCTGCGCGCCCGACCCGCCGCAGGCTCCGAGGCAGCGGAAGAGGAAGACGAGCCAGGCCGTGTAGACCGCCGCGCCGACGAGGCCGGCCTCGGTGAGCAGCGCGACGTAGAACGAGTGCGGCCCGAAGTTCGTCTTCCCCGTGAGGAACTCGTAGTAGGCCGAGAACGTGTTCAGCCCGAGGCCGAAGAACAGGTGCTGCTCGAGCGCGGGGCGGATCAGCGAGTAGAAGGCGAGGTGCGTCTGCGCGGAGCTCCCGCTCGAGCTGACGTCCGCGCCTCGAAGACGGTCTCGAAGAAGCCCCGACCGCCGCGTGACCACGTAGGCGACGACCGCGGCCAGCGCGCCGAGCGGCACGAGGAAGCGCGGCTTCAGGAACAGGTGCCGGTACGGGATCGCGAGCACGCAGAGGCCGACGAAGATCCCGAGCAGGCCGCTGCGCGACAGCGTCGACAGCTCGACGAGCGCGAGGAATGCGAGCAGCGCGCCGAGCGGCCAGCGCGAGCCGGTGGCCGCGCTCGAGCCGCAGGTAGATGGGGAACAGGACGAGGATCGGGACGACGAGCATCACGCCCAGGTGGTTCGGGTCGAACGTCAGCGCGGTCGTCCGGTAGATGTTCGAGTCGCCGATCGACGCCGAAGATGTTGATGCCGCCCTTCTCGTACAGGTGCAGCCGGCCGAGGATCAGCTGGTCGAGGTTCCGTCCCGCCCTCCGCGAGCACGAGCTGTGCGAGGCCCCAGGCGGCGTTGACGGCGAACCCGGCGACGAACGCGGCCAGCGTCTCCCAGTAGATCCGCGGCGAACGCCGCTCGAGGTAGGCGACCGCGCAGAGGAGCAGCGCGAAGTTGATGCCCCACTTCGTGATCCCCTTGATGAACAGGTTGCGGTCGAACGTCGTCTCGAGGTTGAAGAAGCCGACGAGGTAGACGATCAGGAACGCGACGAAGAAGCCCGCCGCGACCGCGACGGTGCGCGAGACGACCCAGTCGCGCCGCGCGATCCGGTGCGCGAGGAAGGCGATCACGAAAGCGCCCGCGGTCGAGGTCCGAGATGAAGAAGTCGTTGCCGCCCGCGACCTTGATCCGGATCTTCGAGAACGTGATCACGAACGCGGCCGTGAAGAGCAGGATCTCGAGCAGGCGCGAGCCGTCGTAGGTCTCCGAGCGCGCGCGTGCCGTGAAGCGCCCGTGCGGCCGCGGAGGCGCTCGTCATGTGTCGATTCTGCCCGCCGGCGCGGGCTGGCCGGGCGGGCAGACGTCGTGCGCGCGGTTCCAGTCGGCCGCGAGCTCGCGCAGGCCCGGGCCCTCGGGCCCGCGCCGGGCGGAGCGCGCGTGCAGGCGCATCCGGGCCGGGAAGCTCGGGTCGTAGGAGCCCGCGCGCACCCGGTTCGCAGCCGCGGCGATGCCGCCGCGCGCCGTGTACTGGAGCCCGGTTGCGGCGGCGGCGATCCGTACGCCGGCCGCCGAGTGATGCGCGCGCCAGTAGCGGTGGCGCGAGCGCCACTCCTCGGCGATCCGCTCGCGCGGAACGTCGCCGCGCAGCGCACTGTCGTGGTGGACGACGACCGCGCCCGGCTCGAGCCACGTCTCCCAGCCCGCCCGGGCGAGCCGCAGGCAGAGATCGGTCTCCTCCGAGTACATGAAGTAGCCCTCGTCGAAGAGCCCGACCTCGTCGAGCGCCTCGCGCCGCAGGAGCAGCGCGGCGCCCATGGCCCAGTCGACCCGCCGCGGCTCCTCGCCGCGCGACTGCACCACGCCGACGCGGCCGAGCGTGAGCGTCCCGAGCACCGCGGCCCCGGGCGACGGGAAGCGCCAGGCGTTCGCCTGGAGGCTCCCGTCCGGATAGCGGAGCCGCGGCGCAATTGCGGCGGCCCGCGGATGGGCGTCGGCGAACGCGACGAGCGCGGCGAGCGCGCCGGGCTCCGGCTCCGCGTCGTGCGAGAGGAGCAGGACGAAGCGGCCGCTCGTCTCCCGGATCACGCGGTTGTGGTTCGCGCCGAAGCCCGCGCGGAACGGCTGCTCGATCACGCGCACGTCGCGGAAACCGCTCGCGGACGGCGGCGACGGAGCCGTCCTCCGAGGCGTTGTCGAGCACGACGATCTCCTCCGCGCGCTCGCGCTCGAGCGCGGCGAGGAGCGGCATGAGTGTCTCCCGACCGTTGTGGTTGACGATCGAGACGGTGAGGTCGCTCACGCGTCCGTGAAGGCGGCGTGCACCCGCCGAAGCGCGTCGATCGCGTCCTGGATGTCCTCGTCGGAATGCGCCGGCGAGAGCGGCAGCGACAGCACGGTCGCGCCGGCCTCCTCCGCGACCGGGAGCGGCTGCCTGGCCCGGGATCAGCTCGCGGTAGAAGGTCAGCTGGTGGAGCGGCAGGAAGTGGATCGACGTCGCGATGTTCTCGGCAAGGAGCGCCTCGCGGTAGGCGTTGCGGTCGCCGCCGGCGAGCTCCGGGTCGATCCGCACGACGTAGATGTGGTGCGCGTGGACATCACGGGGATCCCTGGCGATCGGCGTGATCCCGGGCAGCTCGGCGCACGCCGCGTCGTAGGCGGCGACGTGCCGAATCCGGATCTCCTGGTGCTGGTCGACCTTCTCGAGCTGGACGAGCGCGAGCGCGGCGAGCAGGTCGGGCAGGTTCACCTTGAAGCCGGCGACGCGGATGTCGTAGAGCGCCCCGGCCGTTCGGCGCATCAGCCGCAGCTCGTTGATCTCGGCCGCCAGGACGTCGTCGTCGGTCGTGAGGATGCCGCCCTCCGCGCCCGCGACGTTCTTCGTCGCGTTCAGCGAGAACGCCGCGGCGAGCGAGCCTTCGATCGAGCCGATCTTGCGCCCGCGGTAGACCGACTCGACCGCGTGGGTCGCGTCCTCGAGCACCGGAATCCCGTAGGCGAGGATCTGGTCCAGATCGGCCGGCTGGCCGGCGAGATGCACGGGGATGATCGCCTTCGTCCGCGGGGTGATCGCAGCCGCGATCAACGAGGGGTCGATGTTCAGGTCGTCCGCCTTCACGTCCACGAAGACCGGCGTGGCGCCGCAATGGACGACGACGTTCGCGGTCGCCGGCCAGGTGATCGGGGTCGTGATCACCTCGTCGCCGGGGCCGATCTTCGCGGCGAGCAGCGCCAGATGGAGCGCAGCCGTCCCGGACGCGAGGGTCACGGCGTGCTTCGCACCGACGTATTCGGCGAAGCGCCGCTCGAGTTCTCCGGCACGCGGACCGGTGGCAATCCAGCCGGTCTGGAGCGTCTCGACGACGGCCTCGATCTCCTCGGGCCCGATCGCCGGCGGCTGGAAGCCGAGCAGCGTCTCGCGGCGGGCCCTGGTTCCGGTCGGCTCCATGGCTGCAAAGCGTATAGACGCGCCGCAGTTTGACGCGCTCCCCTGCCGAGGAGTAGAACAGCGTCTCAGCAACGGAGGGACGCCACGTGGTGTGGACGACTGTTGCTGCGGCGATCACATACTCGGCCGGAGAGACCGACTGGCGTGCGGTTGTCTCCCACGTAGGCCGAGCGCGTCCGCATGCGGCGGACCTCCGAGCTCGCAGGACCGCGCACGCAACCTAAGGAGGCTGAAACCGTGCCCGACAGTGTCACGCAGATCCTTGCGTCCGGTCCGCCTGGAGCGAAACAGAACATCGCCGTGCTCGGCGATGGTTTTGCCGCAGGCGACCAGACCGCCTACAACAACAAGGTCCAGGAACTCCTGATCGACGGCGTCTTCGGCCACGACTACTTCTACGAGGACCGCTCCGCCTACAACATCTTCCGCGTCAACCTGATCTCCGCTCAGTCGGGGGTCAGCCAGCGGGTGTACAACGAGCACGGGACGCCGACCGATCCGTCGGACGACACGATCACGTCGACGACGATCCGGAACACCGCGCTCGGCTACATCTTCAGCGGCTCGTGGGCGCACTGCTGGCTCGAGGGCGGCGCCGGCACCTCGACCAAGGTGCAGAACGCGCTCAACACCTGGGTGCCCGACTACGACCTCGTCGTCATCATCCTCAACGAGGCCGGCTTCGGCGGCTGCGGCGGCGGCGGCTTCCAGATCGTCACGCTCGGGAGCGAGCTGGACCGTGATGGCGCACGAGTTCGGCCACGGGACGGGCGGGCTCGCCGACGAGTACTGCGCGAAGCCCGGCACGTTCGCGGGCGGGGAGCCGGGCACGCCGAACATCACGATCAACACGAACCGGGCGACGCTCAAGTGGCGGCAGTTCGTCAATCCGCGTCACGCCCGTTCCGACCGGCGCCGGCTCCTGTGCGGGCTACACCGCCGCCGCCAAGCCGGCCGGCTGGAGCGACTCCGACGACGCCGGACTCTTCGAGGGCGGCGGCACCTGGTCGCGCGGGATCTACCGGCCGGCGATCAACTGCCGGATGCGGGGCAACTCGCCTCCGTACTGCCCGGTCTGCTACACGCGGATGAAGTCGAACGCCGAGCCGTTCGCCCAACACACGTTCCAAAACGTGTACGCCGGAGACTTCAACGGCGACGGCAAGGACGACATCCTCGTCCACTCAGGGAACGCGATCCACATCCACCGCTCGAACGGAGCCCAGCTCGACGTCGTGTTCAGCGCGGTCGAGCGGGTGCCGGGCTCGTGGCAGTTCAAGCCCGGCGACAAGTTCTACGTCGGCGACTTCAACGGCGACGGGAAGGACGAGGTCGTCGTCTTCAACGGGACGGACTGGGCGTACGAGTACCTGGGACTCCTGGCCGACGACGGGGCGAACGGGCTCCGGCTGATCGCCCGCTACGACAACTCGATGCCGAGCTGGGACTTCACGCCCGGGCGACAAGTTCTACGTCGCCGACTTCAACGGGGACGGCAAGAAGGACCTCTTCATCTACAACGCGTCCAACTGGGCGATCCCGTACGTCGGGATGCTCCGCTCGAACGGGACGGGGTTCCAGCTCGTCGCACGCTACGACGGCAGCTTCCCCGGCTGGCAGATGACGGCCGGCGACCGGCACTACGTCGGCGACTTCAACGGCGACGGAAAGGAAGACCTCTGGGTCTTCAACGGCTCCAACTGGTCGATCCCGTACCTCGGGATGCTGAACTCGACCGGCAATGCGCTCGGCATGTCGCACCGCTACGACGGGAGCTTTCCCGGGTGGCAGATGACTGCCGGCGACAAGCACTACGTCGGCGACTTCAACGGCGACGGGAAGGCCGACCTCTACGTCTTCAACGGGACGAACTGGTCGATCGCCTATCTCGGGATGCTCCGCTCGACGGGCAACGCGCTTGCGATGCAGAGACGCTACGACGGCAACGCGCCCGGCTGGCAGATGCGTGCGCACGACCGGCACTGGATCTCGGACATCAACCTGGACGGCAAGGCCGACCTCTTCATCTACAACTACCAGGACTGGTCGAAGGAGTACCTCGGGACGATGATCTCGAGCGGCACCGACCTCGTCGCGGCCTGGAAAGAGGACTGGGTCGGCGAGTGGAACCTCGGCGCGGTCGACAAGTTCGAGCCGTGCGACTTCGAGGGCGTGGGCGGCCGGCGCGACCTGATCGTCCACAACACCGACTGGCTCGGGATGATCCGCGCCACGCCGGTTCTGTCGCTACGGCGCATCTACTACAAGTGGATCCACAACTACAAATTCGGCCGAAACTGGTGAGGTGATCATGGCTTCAGTACCCAAGACAATGCAGATCGGCCGCGATATCGGACCGGTCGTGGGCTTCCCCAAGCTCGCAGTGATGACCGACAAGCCGCTCCGGCCGAAGGCGATCGCGGGCAAGGTGCTCCGCATGGAGGCCGAGCCGAAGGCGGACGCCGGCAAGACGAACCGGATGGCCGCGTTCAAGAGGTCGGCCAAGGTCGCGGCGCCCAAGAAGTACGGCGACCAGAAGCCGCCGTCCACGCGAATCGCCAAGAAGGAAACGACCGAGAAGGAGCCGGCGGGCTACGTCCGCATGCGGCTCCGGGTGCAAGACGGCGACGTCTCCGTCCTCGACGCCAAGGCGGTCGAGGGGCCGCTCGTGGAGACGAAGATCCAGGGCGCCCTCGCGTACGAGGCGACGCTCGGCCCCAGGCGCGTCGCGGCCGGGGCGATTCCGGACGTCGGCGAGAAGCGCTCGTTCCCGGCACCGAAGGGGAAGGGCCCCCAGTCCGGGCATTTCGTCACCCCGCTCGAGTCGTACGAGATCAACGTGCGGGTTCCGAAGGAGAGCGTGTCGCTCGCGTCGCTGCCGCGGCTCGAGGTCGCGCTCTACCGGGTCAAGGAGGAGCTCCCTGTTGTGCACGCCGCGGCGTTGAGCGCGGCCCCGCTCGGGGTCCAGTTCGACAAGCACGTGCGCGAGGTTGCACGGCTCAAGGGCTTCCAGCCCGAGAAGCACAAGTCCGTCGCGGCGCAGCTGCGCAAGGCGTTCAAGTAGGGGCTGAGGGCACGCGTGCGGCCGCGCCCTAGGGCGCGGCCGCTACGCGGCTTGCCAAGCGGCGACGTCGACGAGGTACGACTCGCGTAGACCTCGTTCGATCCAGGATGTGTCGGCGGCAGGCCAGGGAAGCACCTCGAGCGCGTACGGGTAGGCGATTTCGGCCCGATAGCCGAGCGAGTGCGGGAACACGCGTCCCCAAAGCTGCACCTGGCCCACCACGACCGGATGCGGAATCGCCGTCTGCGCCCAGCGCGCCCATTCCAGCGCCTTGGCGCGGCTCGACACCGCGTAGATGCCGCAGTCGCAGTCCGTCACCGGCCGGTCGTGGCTCGGGCAGCCGGCCCTGAACGCCTCCTGCGCGCGCCACTCGTCGCCGTAGATGCACGACTCGAGCACGGGCTCGGGAACGTCGGTCTCGGGATTCAGCCGCAGGCGCCAGATGCGCCAGGCCAGGATCGGCTCGACGCGGGTCATGCCGGGACGGGCTCGGTGATGGGTTCGGGAACCTCGAGCGGGCTCGGAACCGGCTCGACGGCCGGCACGATCTCGATCTCGGGTTCCAGCGGGTCCGGGACGCCAATGTCCGTCACGCTGCTTCACTCCTCAGTTGTCCGCGCCGCGAAGGCGCGAGGCCGCTTGCACGGCCCGCCGCAGTTCAGTCCTCTCAGCGTGGACCGGTTTCGGCTGAGGTCAATCCCTGAATGTGATGCAGGCGGCCGCTTCTTCGGCCCGTGCCAGGGCTTCCTCGCGGGAATCGCCCCTGGCAAGGACGAATCCGGCCCGGTCGTGGCCGGTGCGCAGGAGGCCGAACTCCCAGCCGGGCGGGCGGTAGGGAACCGCGTCGAGGACGCCGGGAACCTCCAGCGCCTCGCGGATGCCGTCGACGGCCACCAGCCGGCCGGGGGGAGCGACGAGGAAGCGCACGCACGCCCCGCCGGCCGGGTCGCGCCTCGGGCACACGCACCGGGCGGCCGAACGCGGCGGCCAGCGCGAGCGCGTTCAGGTCGATGCCGAGCGCGGCCTCGCACAGCTCCGCGTCGTGGCCACCGCCGAGCCGGGCCGCGAGCTCCATCACCTTCGGGCCCTCCGCGTCGATCCGCAGCTGCGTGTAGGTCGGCCCGTCGCGGACGCCGACCGCCTCGGCCGCGGCGCGCGCAACCTCGACGGCGGCGGCGACGTCGAGCTCCGACGGCCACACGTGCGCGAGCGCTACTCCGAAGGCAGGCGGATCCGCGGTGAACCGGTCGGTCACCGTCAGCGGGTGGAAGACGCCCTCGACGGAGAACGCGTTCACCGTCACCTCGGGGCCGTCCACGAGCTCCTCGACCAGCGCCTCCCCGGCCGGGGAGGCGGCGAGCGCCGCCTCGAGGGCGGGCACCAGCTCGTCCGCCGCGGACACGACCGAAACGGCCACCTGGCCCTGGCGATCGGCCGGCTTCACGACGACCGGCAAGCCAAGTTGCAGTCTGTAACTTGCGGGGTCGGTCGCGAGCTCCCACCGAGGCTGGGAAACACCGGCCGCGTCGAACCGCTCGCGCTGAAGCGTCTTCGAGACCGCGATCGCCGCCGTCTCGGGATCGAGCGGGTGCGGCAGCCCGAGCCGTGCGGCCACGCGGGCCACGATGGCCACAGGCGCGTCGATGCCGGGCGCGATCAGACCGCCGGCCTCCTCCTCGCGCGCGACCGCCTCGATGCCCTCCTCGTCCTCGGTGGAGACGAGCGCGTGCCGGTCGGCCAGACGCAGGCCGATCGCCTGCTCGTCACGGTCGCAGACGACGACCGGGATCCCACGCGCCTTCGCCGCGGCGAGCAGCCCGAGCTGCCCCGGGCCGGCGCCTACGACGAGAGCGCGTGCTCGCGCGTCTGGAGGATGGACTCCCACCAGGCGCGATTCTCGACGTACCACTCGATGGTGCGTTCGAGACCGGTTGCGAAATCGGTGCGGGCACGCCAGTCGAGCAGGCGCTCCGCCTTGTCGGTCGAGCCGATGTGCCGGTCGACCTGCCCGAGCCGCTCCTCCTCGTAGATCTTCAGGGAGCTCGGCTTGTCGAGCGCGTCGAGCACGTGGTCGGCGATCTCCGAGACGGAGATGTCGATGCCGGTGGCGATGTTGAACACCTCGCCGGCGACGACCTCGGCCGGCGCCTCGATCATCGCCTCGATCGCCTCGGCGTCGTCCTCGACGAACAGCCAGTCGCGCGAGGCGTGGCCGTCGCCGTGGATCGTCAGCGGCTCGTCGTTCAGCGCCTGGATGATGAAGCGCGGCAGCACCTTCTCGGGATGCTGGAACGGGCCGTAGTTGTTGAACGGCCGCACGATCACGATCGGCAGGTCGTACGTGCACCAGTACGAGTAGGCAATCCGGTCCGCGCCCGCCTTCGTGCCGGCGTAGGGGCTGCGCGGGTTCAGCGGGTGATCCTCGTCCATGGGCGCGGACTCGGCGGTCCCGTAGACCTCGCTCGACGAAATGAGGATGAAGCGGTCGACCGGCGCCTCTCGGATCGCGTCGAGGAGAACCTGCGTCCCTTCGACGTTCGTCTTCACGAACTCGGCGCCCCCGTCGAGGATCGACTTCTCGACGTGCGACTCGGCCGCGGCGTTCACGATCACGTCCACCTCGGCGACCGTCTTGCGCACGATTTCCGGGTCGCGGATGTTGCCCTCGACAAACGAGAAGCGCTCGTGCTCCATGACGCCGGTCAGGTTGTCGATGTTCCCGGCGTAGGTGAGCGCGTCGAGCGAGACGACCTCGTGGGCCGTGTTCGCCAGCAGGTGGCGAATGAAGTTCGACGGGATGAAACCGCAGCCACCCGTGACCAGTACTCGCTTTGTGGACATCGCGCGAGTGTACCGACGGACGGCGCAGCGCGAGTAGAGTCCCGGCGCATGGCCCAGCAAGAGACCGCAGCTGAGCCTGTGCCCGCGCACCGGCGGATCGCGACGATCCTCGACAGCCCGGCGGCCGCGGTGTGGGCGACGGCGGTCGCGGTCACTGCCGCGATCGTGGTGCTGCTCGTGCGCCTCGTCCCGGACGTGAGCGGGAAGCCGCTGTTCGACGACGAGGTCGTGACCGGGCTGACCGCGGTGCATCCGATCGGGGAGCTCCTCGACATCGTCCTGTTCGACCGCGGCGGCGCGCCGCTGCACTTCCTCTTCGCCCACTTCGCGCTGGCCGTTTCGCCTTCGCCCGAGGCGCTGCGCTGGCTCTCGGTCGTGTTCGCGGTCGGGACCGTGGTCGTCTGTTACGACCTGGGCCGCAGGCTCGACGGCCGCGTGTCCGGGGCGGTCGCCGCGATCGTCGTGGGCACGTCGACCATGCTCGCCGTCTACGGGACGGTCGGGCGCATGTACGCGCTGTTCGCGCTCACGAGCGCGATCGCCGTGGATCTCTTCGCCCGCGCGCTCGACAAGCGGACGCCCGGCGCGGTCTACGCGGCCGCCGTGGCCGCCTGGCTCCTCCCCGCCGTGCATCCGTACGGGCTGATCATCGCCGGGATCGAGGCCGGGATTGCCCTCTGGCTCTGGCGCGGGCGGCCGTTCAAGCCCGCGATTCCCGTGCTCGTGCTCGCTTTGGCGCTGACGCCGTTCGTGATCGCCGACCTGCGGCTCGGGGAGCGGTTCGGGGTCGGGGCCTCGGCGTCGGGCAGCCTGGCGCCGCCCGACTTCGCCGCGCGGCAGCTGGGGGACGCGCTCGCGGCGTTCGCCGGAGGACAGGGAGTGCTGGCGCTCGTGTTCTTCGGCCTGGCGCTGGTCGGCCTCTTTGCGGTCTTCCAGACACGCCCGCCGTTCGCGGTGTTCACGCTGCTCGCGCTCGCCGCGGTGCCGATCCTGATGGTGCTCGCGCGCTCCGACGACGAGCTCGTCCACCGGCTTTCACCACGCCATCTCATGTTCGGCCTGCCGATCTGGGCCGCGTTCGTCGGTGTCGGCGTCTCACGGCTCGTGCAGAACCTGCCGCGGCTGGCCATCGTCGGGGCGGTGGTGGCCGTGGGCGTGGCGGGAGCGTTCGCGCCCGCGGGGCTCAGCGACCCGCGCATCGACCCCGACCAGACGGAGGCCGTCCTGGCCGCTCCCTCGGACTGGGTCCGCGACCGCGTCGAGCCCGGCGACGTGCTGCTCTTCTACTCCCCGGTCTTCTTCGAGGCGCTCGACGAGACCGAGCACGCGATCGCGATCCCGCGCTCGGGCAAGCCGCTGAAGATGGTGCAGCGGGCCGAGTTCCCGGTCCCCGGACTGATGGTCGCGCTACCGCTCAAGGGAACGGAGATCGATGCTGCCACGATCGAGGCAACCGTCCCCGGCGCCGAGGTGGGCGTCTTCCCCGGCTGGGTGGTCGTGAGCGTGCCCGGCCCGTATGCGGACGAGAACGAGGTGCTGCTCGCGGGCGTCGAAACGCTGCAGTCGGTCCTGGCCGCGTCGAGCGACCGCTCGCTGCCGTTCCGATCCGCGGTTCGCTCCGGGCTCGTGACCGTCTGCGACGCGCTCGGCGACGACTGCCCGCCGGATCTACTCGGCTGAGCGGCGCCCCTCGAGATCGGACGCGACGCTGTAGAGCGGCCGGCCTTCGACGTCGCGTTGGAGCCGTCCGAGGTACTCGCCGACGAGCGCGAGGATGAAGCCCACGAGCCCGCCGATCGCGAGCACGATCGAGGCGAGGAAGAGCTGGCCGGGGAAGTCGCTTTCCGCGATCCAGAACACGATCCCCCAGATCCCGGCCGCGAAGGCGAGAATCCAGGAGGCGACCCCGATGATCATCCCGGCCCACTGGATCGGCTGGGGCCAGAAGCCGGCGAGCACGTGCAACGCCATGCGGATCAGCCCGAGCCACGAGTAGCGGGAGCGCCCGTTGCGCTGCTGGTGCGCGATGTCAACCTCGGCGACGCTGGCGCCGGTGGAGACGACGAGCGCCTTCGTGAACTTCTGCTTGCCGATCGAGCCGGCGAGCGGAAGGAGCGTGTCGCGCCGGTACGCGTTGAACGCGCAGCCGAAGTCGGACACGTCGGACTTGGTGAAGTTCCTCAGCATCCGGTTGACGAGCTTCGACGGAAGCCTGCGGCCCCACCCGTCGTCACGGCCCACCCGCCGCCCGCTCGCCACCTCGGCGCCGCCGTCCACCGCGTCGACGAGCCGCACGATGTCGGCGGGCTCGTTCTGGAGGTCGGCGTCCATCGTCACGACCACGTCGCCGCGGGCGCGGACGATGCCGGCGTGCATGGCAGGGTGCTGGCCGAAGTTGCGCTTGAAGCGGACGGCGCGGACGTTCGGGTCGTCGTCGTGGATCTCCTCGAGCGCCTTCCACGTCCCGTCGACCGAGCCGTCGTCGATGAAGATGATCTCCCAGGGGCGCCCGTCGCCCTGGAGCGCCTCGGCCGAGCGCCGGTAGACCTCGCGGATCGTCGCTTCCTCGTTGTAGACCGGGACGACGAGCGAGACGTGCGGCCGTGCTCCGCGGTCGCCCGGAAGCAGCGAATCGGGTGAAATCTCGGTCTGGGCCACGCGTTCGGACCCTACCACCGAGCCTCGTTTCTCAGTCGCACCCGTCCGCCGAGCCAGCCGCCCCGAATCGCACCAAACGCGCACGAACGACGCACGAACCAGCCAAGTTGCAGACTGTTACTTGCGGAGTGCGGCTCTGGGCCACGCGTTCGAGCGCAAGTTGCAGTCTGCAACTAGGTCAGGAGTTGCGCGGTGCCGGGCCGCCGTGGAGAGGGAACTGGCTCAGCCGTACGCGAGGCGAATGCCGGCGAGCGTGAGCACGGTTGCGAGCGAAAGCCGCACCGCGCGCTCCGGCAGCTTCACCGTCAACTGGCTCCCGATGAGAATCCCCGGGATCGAGCCGAGCGAGAGCCACCAGACCGCGGAGAGGTCCACGTTGCTCGCGGCTAGATGCGCGAGCCCGGCGGCCCAGAGCAGGATCGCCGCGTGGAAGATGTCCGTGCCGACGATCTTCGGCGCCGTGATCGGGAAGAGCATCACGAGCATCAGCCCGAAGAACGTGCCGCTTCCGACCGAGGTGAGGCCGAGGATGAAGCCGCCGACGAGCCCGACCGTGAAGGCGACCGCGCGGTCGCGATTCGTCAGGTGGTACGGCCCGCGAACCGGCTCGCGGCGATGGAGGAACGTCCTCGCCACGAGCAGCGCACCGCCGAGGATCAGGGCGAAGCCGAGGATTGTGCTCGCGACCGCGTCGACGTCCTGTCCGTACGTGCGCTGGAGCACCTCGATCAGGTAAACGCCGGCGATCGACGCCGGCACCGAGCCGAGTGCGAGCCAGAACGCGAGCCGGATCATCACGTGGCCGAGCTGGCGATGGCGCGCCGAGCCGACCGTCTTGAAGATCGCGCCGTGAAGGATGTCCGTCCCCACGGCGGTGATCACGCTGAAGTCGAAGAAGAAGACGAGCGCCGGGGTCATGAGGCTGCCGCCGCCCATCCCGGTGAAGCCCACGAGGACGCCGATCAGGAATCCGGTGAGCGTCAGCTCCCACCTCATCCGCGGGAGTCTGACGCCCTAACGGAGCTCAGGTGGTGTGGGCGTACGCGCGGATGAGCACGTCGGCCACTGCGGGCCGGGTGAACTCCTCCGGCGGGCGCTCGCCGTTCTCGAGCATCTCGCGCACCTGCGTCCCCGAGAGGAACACGCGGTCGTCGCCGGAGTGCGGGCACGTCTTCGGCGACGCCATCTGGCCGCACGCCTTGCACCAGAAGGAGTGCTCGAAGAACATCGGCTCGACGCCGAGCTCGTGCGGCTCGAACTCGTCGAAGATCATCTGCGCGTCGTAGCTGCCGTAGTACTGCCCCACGCCCGCGTGATCGCGGCCGACGATGAAGTGCGAGCAGCCCCAGTTCTTGCGGCAAAGCGCGTGCCAGATCGCCTCGCGCGGACCGGCGTAGCGCATCGCGGCCGGGAAGGCGGACACCACGACACGGTCGGCCGGGTAGTAGCCGGCGACGAGCGTCTCGTAGGCCTCGACGCGAACCGCGGCCGGCACGTCGTCCGACTTCGTCTCGCCGACGAGCGGATGGATGAGCAGGCCGTCCACGGTCTCGAGCGCGCACTTGGTCAGGTACTCGTGGGCGCGATGGATCGGGTTCCGCGTTTGGAATCCGACGACGCGCTTCCACCCGCGCTCGGCGAAGAGCGCCCGCGTATCCGCGGGGTCGCGATGCAGCTCCGGAAATGCGGGCTCCTGGCGCGCGAACACCGTGACCGGGCCGGCCAGGTACTTGTCGCCCTGCGCGTAGAGGCGCGCGACGCCGGGATGCGCGTCCTCGGTCGTGCGGAAGCACATCTCCGCCTCGTGCTGCTTGTCGTAGTCGTAGACCTCCTCGACCGTGAGCACGGCGCGGAGCGTTCCGTCCTCGTCCGCGAGGGCGACGCGGTCGCCGCTCGGCGCCTCGTCCACCGCGAGGCAGACGGGCAGCGCCCAGGCAAGGCCGGACGAGAGGTGCATCGTGTCGACGACCCCGTCGTAGTCGGCCTTCCCCATGAAGCCGGTGAGCGGGGAGAGCGCGCCCGAGGCGAGCATGTCCAGGTCGGCCAGCTCGCGGGGCGTCAGCGTGACCACCTCGAGCGACTCGACGTCGTCGGGGCGGGCGCCGGTCCGGTCGACGAGCGTTCCTCCGTGAGGGGCGATCAGGCCGTCGCTCACGCGGTGACCTCGGCCGGGATCAGACCGAGCGCCTCGAGCTGGGCGATGACCGCGGCCGCGCTCTCCTCGGGAGTCTGCTCCTCGGTGTCGAGCACGACCTCCGCGTCCTCGGGCTCCTCGTACGGATCGTCGACGCCGGTGAAGCCCGTGATCTCGCCGGCGAACGCCTTGGCGTAGAGGCCCTTCGTGTCGCGGCGCGCGCACTCCTCGACGGAGGCCTTGACGTACACCTCGACGAACGGGCCGTGCTCCTCGACCGTCGCGCGGGCCGCACGGCGCGTCTCGTCGTAGGGAGAGATCGCAGCCGTGATCACGGCGGCGCCATGGCGGGTCAGCCGCGAGGCGACCCAGGCGATGCGCCCGATGTTCGTGTCGCGGTCCTCCTTCGAGAACCCGAGCCCCTTCGAGAGATGGGTGCGCACCGTGTCCCCGTCGAGGTACTCCACGAAGGCGCCGCGCTCGTCGAGCGCCGGGCCGAGCAGATGGGCGACCGTGGTCTTCCCGGAGCCGGAAAGCCCGGTCAGCCAGATGGTGAAACCGCCGTTGCGGTCGCGATCCGACTCGGGATGCTCAGCCGCGTAGATGTGATCCGTCATGCCTCTCCTTCAGCGTGGGGGAACCCATGGTTCCCCCACGGGCCCCCTCCTTACATTGGCGTTCGTGTTTACGTTCTCTCGTGCCTTGATTCGGTGTGTATGCCGCATTCGAGTCGATCCGACCCTGCCCATCGCCCGGCGCGCTCCTCTTCGTCCGGGCGCGTGGGCCGCGTGCAGGGGATGCAGCCGATGGAACGGTACCCGACTTCGTGCAGCGGGTTGCTGGGGATGTCGTTCACCGCGATGTAGGCCCACACGTCCTTCTCGCTCCAGTCCGCGAGCGGCTGGATCTTCCAGACGCCGTAGCGGTCGGAGCGCTGCACCTTCTGCGCGTTCGCCCGCGACGGCGACTGGTCGCGGCGGATGCCCGAGATCCACGCGTCGTACGGCTCGAGCGCCCGGATGAGCGGCTCGACCTTGCGGATGTGGCAGCAACGGTCGGCGTCGCGCTCCCACAGGTTCGGCCCTTCCTCCTTGTGCTGCTCGGCGACGGTGATGATCTCCGGCCGGATCAGGTTCAGCCCGTAGCGCTTGACCAGGCGCTCGCGCGTCTCGTAGCTCTCGCGGAAGAACAGGTGCGTGTCGAGCTCGATCACGTCGATCCCGAGCCCGAGCTCGGAGACCATGTGGACGAGCACCGACGACTGCTTCTGCCAGGAGCACGTGAGGCAGAGCCGGTCGCCGAACTCGCCGTGCGCCCAGCCGATCACCTCCTCGGCCGAGAGCGCCTCGACGTCGAGCGTCGCTACGAAGTCGCAGGCTGCTCATCGAGCAGGAACTCCCTGAGGGTGTCGGCACGCAGGCCCGAGCCGCAGCGTCTCGAGCGGGATGACCTCGTCCGGCGGGATGTTGCCGAGGTTCACCTCGGGCCCGAAGTGGATCGTGAACCAGGCCTGCGAGGCCTTCGTCGGCGCCTCGAAGATGATGTCCGCGACGTCGATCCCGTGGACGATCTCGTCGATCAGGCCGGTGCGCATCTCGCCGGTCGGCCGGAAGATCCCGGCGGTGCCGCCCTCGCGGCCCTCGGTGATCACCTTCCACGAGCCGGCCTCGAGCTCGGCCTGCATCCACTCGACCCACTGGTAGGGCGCGAAGACCACGTCGGCGTCCTTCGAGCCGACCTCGGAGAGGACGACGAAGTCCTTGGCCAGCTCGGCGATCAGCTCGAGCTTGCGCTCGTGCGGCAGGTCGATCGTCCCGTCCGAGACCTCGACGTGCGAGAAGCGGTTGTCGATCAGCCACTGCCGGTACTCGTCGAGCTTGCCGCGCGCGATCGCCGCCTCGAAGAGCGTGCCGCCGCAGACGACCGGCGTCTCGAAGGAGCGGTAGAGCGCGATCTTCTTCTCCAGGTTCTGCGTGACGTACGACGTGCCCCAGCCGAGCTTGACGATGTCGACGAACTCGCCGGCCGTGTCGAACATGCCCTCGATGTCGCGCAGGTTCATCCCCTTGTCGATCACGTGCGTGAGACCCGCGACGCGCGGCTTCGGCGAGCGAGCCGTGATGTCGAGGAAGTCGTTCTTGCCGTTAGAGGCGTGCATAGATGTCCTCCAGTCGTCTTTGCGCTTCCGCCTGCACGTCGTGGTAGAGCGAGTTGCCGTGCGAGTCGATCGCGACCGTGAGCGGGCCGAAGTCCTTGACCCGGAACTTCCAGAGGCACTCGGGCATGAGCTCCTCCCAGAAGACCTCCTCGATCTCCTCGATCTGCGTCGTCTCGAGCGCGGCCGCGCCGCCGACGATCGCGAAATAGACCATCCCGAGGCGCTGCATCGGCTCGATCGCCTCGTCGGGGAGCCCGCCCTTGCCGCAGATCGCGCGGACGCCGTACTTGGCGCCGAGCGGCTCGGTGAAGCGGACCATGCGCGCGCTCGTCGTCGTCCCGATGCAGAGCTTCTCGTAGCGGCCGGGCCCGAGCTTGCGGACGTTCGGCGCCGTGTGGAGCAGGAACGCGCCCGTGAGATCCATGGGCGGCTCGACGCCCTCGTCGAAGATCCGCATCTGCGTGCGGTCGCGGATCCCGATGATGTGCCCGTCGACCGTGACCGAGTCGCCGGCGCGAAGCTCGCGGATCGCCTCTTCCGAGGCGGGGAACTGCATCCGAACGTCCGCCATCAGGCCTCCCGGTCGAAGTCGACGGTTCCGTCGGCCGTGATGTGAGCGCTCGCGCGGCGCGCGGCCCAGCACTGGTAGTTCACCGCGACCGGGTTCAGGGTCATGTGCGTGTCGGCGTGCTCGACGTGGACGGCCAGCGCGGTCACGTCGCCGCCGAGGCCCATCGGGCCGATCCCGGTCTCGTTCAGGAGGTCGTAGAGGTCGCTCTCGAGCTGGGCGACCAGCGGGTCCTCGTTCCTCGTGCCGACCGGTCGCGAGATCGCCTCCTTGGCGAGGAACATCGCGTAGTCGGCCGAGCCGCCGATGCCGACGCCCACGATCCCGGGCGGGCACGGCTTGCCGCCGGCGCCCACGATCGAGTCGAGCACGAACCGCTTGATCCCCGCGACGCCGTCCGCGGGGACGCACATCTTGAGGAAGCTCATGTTCTCGGAGCCGGAGCCCTTCGGCACGCACTTCACGTCGAGGCCGTCCCAGCCGGAGACGAACTCCCAGTGGACGATCGGGACGCGGTAGCCGATGTTCTGGCCCGTGTTCTCGCGCGTCAGCGTGTGCACGGTGTTCGAGCGCAGCGGATGCTCGATCGTCGCGCGCTCGGTGCCGTCGCGGAGCGCCTCGTAGATCCGCGCGGGATGAAGCGGAAAGCCCTCGCCGACGCGGCAGTAGTAGACGGCGATCCCGGTGTCCTGGCAGACGAGGTTCTTCTCGTCCTCGGCCACCTCGACGTTGCGGAGGATCGTGTCGAGCACGCGCTTGCCCGGCACCGAGGTCTCGCGGCTCGGCCGCCTCGGCGAGCGCGTCGCGGAGATCCTGCGGGATGTCCTTGAGCGCCCAGACGTAGAGGTGCGCCGCGGCGTCCTCGACGGTCTTCTGGATATCCGTCGCGATCGCCATCAGGCGGCGATCTCCGCGGCAGCGCGGCCGGCGCGGCGGCCGAACACGCAGCACTCGAGGAGCGAGTTCCCCATCATCCGGTTCCGCCCGTGGGTGCCCCCGGCGATCTCGCCGCAGGCGTAGAGACCCTCGATCGTCGTGCGGCTTCGCTCGTCGATCACGAGCCCGCCGTTTTGGTAGTGGAGAACGGGATAGGTGAGGATCGGCTCGGCCAGCGGGTCGATCCCGGCGGCGCGGTAGCGGCGCAGCATGTACGGCAGCGAGACGAGCGCGTCCGCCTCGGGGATGCGCGTCGTGTCGAGCCAGACCGCGGGGCGTCCGTCCTCGGTCTCGTTCCGCGGCCCGCCGCGACCTCGTCGACGATCGCCTGCGCGACGACATCCCTGGGGCCGAGCGAATCGGTGAACTCCTCGCGCTCCGAGTTGAGGAGCACGGCGCCGTAGGCACGCGTGGTCTCGGGGATGGAGTAGCCCTGCAGCGTCTGCGGCCAGGCGCCGCCGTTGGGGTGGTACTGAAGCGCGTCGAGGTCGCGCGCCTCGGCGCCCAGCTCGAGCGCGAGCTTCGTCACCTCGCCGGTCGCGCCGGGATGGTTCGTGGTCAGCTCGCCGCGCTCCTTCGCCTCGCGGAAGCAGCGGCCGCCGGCCGCGAGGACGACCGCGCCGGCGTCGATCTCGTGCTCGCCGCAGCGCGCCCGCCAGCCGTTGGGCGCCGGCTCGAGCGAGCGCAGCGGCGCCTTCGGCAAGACCTGCGTGGCGCCGGCCTCGACCCGGTCGCGCAGCGCCTTCGTGATCGCGTGCCCCGTCCGATCGCCGACCTGGAGCAGCCGCTTGCGGGTCGCCCCGCCGCAGCGCGCCAGGCGGTACCCGCCGTTGTCCCTCGTAAATTCGACGCCCTGCTCCTCGAGCCAGGCGATCGTCCCCGGCGCTTCGCCGGTGAGGACGCGGACGAGGCTCAGGTCGGCCGTGGAGTGCGAGGAGTTCCAGACGTCCTCGGCGTGCTGTTCGGGCGAGTCGTCGGCGCCGACGGCGGCCTGGATGCCGCCCTGCGCCTTGGCCGAGTTGGAGGACTGGAGGGAGCCCTTGGTCGCAAGCGCCACGCGCGCCCCGGCCGACTCGGCCGAAACGGCGGCGGCAAGGCCTGACGCGCCGCTGCCGACGACAAGGACATCCACAGTGATCCGGTCACTCACGGCGCTCCTCACTGTACCAACGCTCGCTAATACGTCCAATAAGTAATGCTGATTTGAGAACGCGCGCGTGGCAGCCGATACAGAGCCCGTGACCGCCCGGAGCCTCACTCTCATGTCGATGCTGATCGCGCTTGCGATCGGCGGGTACCTCTTCACGACGCAGATGCGCGAGGAAGGCCCGACCTCGCCGGGCGGCCCAGAAGCTCGAGCAGGACGCCACGCAGGCCGCCGCCACGGCGAACTTCCAATCGGCCGCGCCCGCGCTCCAGGCGTACTTCATGGAGCACGGGACCTACGCCGGCGCGACGCTGGAGCCGGTCTTCGGCGTGGCCCTCGTGCAGGCCGGCGCGACCTCGTACTGCCTCCAGTCGGGAACGGGCGCAACCGCCCAGCACGTGACCGGGCCCGGCGGCTCGCCGACACCCGGTCCGTGCTGAGCTTCGCTAGGTGTTCTGCTTGAGGTCGTAGGACGCCGACGACGTTCCGACGACGCTTCCCTTCGCGTTCAGTTGCTTGTAGTCGATCTGGAACTTCGCGAAGTTCATGCTGACCTGATCCGTCGGGTAGGAGCTGCGCCCTCCGCCGTTGGCGTCCATCTGGTACGAGCTCACCAGACAGTCGGTCATCTTGATCACCAGGTAGTCGACCTCCTTGCCGGTCGCCTTCCTCGTCGTGATCGTCGCCTCCTTGATGTGCTCTCCCGTCGCACAGTGGAGGAAGAGCTGCGGGGACGACTTCTGCGTCCTCGAGTCGAAATGGAAGTCCTGGAACTCCGATCTCCCTTGCCCGCCCCCGGCCGGGTCGGTCGCGTGATTCGGGTTCGAGACGCCCCAGCGGAAGGAAAGAACCTCGATCCAGTCCTTGTGCTTCGAGTCGGCGGACTCACCTTTGATTGCGTCGAGCTTGAGGAACATGTCAACTGCCATCGCTCACCCCTTTCGCCCGGGTGACGGTGAATCGGAACTCGGCGTCCTCACCGCGCGCCCCGGGCGCGAGCCGGGCCGTGTACGACCCCGACGCTCCGGTAAAGCGGCCGGTTCCCCCGACGATCGCGTACTCCGCGTCGTCGAGTGAGCCCGGGCCCATTCCGATCAGCGTCCCGTCCGGGAACACGAACCGCTGAACCTCGATCTCGCCGTTCGAGCCGGGCAGCTCTCCGGCCGTCAACTCTCCGAGGTCGTTTCCACTCGCGTCCGTGATCGCCCCATGCGGAGCGTCGTCCGCGAACCGAATGTCGCGCACGAACACCTTGAGGCTCGCCTCGCCTTCGGCCGAAGCCCCCTGGCCGTCCGCGAGCTTCGTTCCGGCGTAGCCGGCGCCGAAGACGCCTGCGACGACGAGGAGCGCGCGGGTGACCATCGTGCGCCTCGTCGTCTCGCCGCCTCCGGTCTCGTCGGGCTCCGGAACGACCACCAACTCGAGCGGCGTCCTGCCGGGCAGATCCGTCCGCGCCGGTTCGAACTCGGCCGGTGCGGCCTCCGCCTCCTGCGAACGTCTCATATGACCCTCCTCGTGCGGCTGCTCGTGCCCGCTGCCACCTGGCCCGGGCAACACGATGCTACGCCTCGCAGGACGCGCATTCAAGAGCCGGAAACGACCTCCGCAAGGCCGAGTTCGAGCAGTTCGCGCGCGATCGCCGAGCCGCTTGCGAGCAGGCGGTCTGCGGGCGCGTCGAAGGCCTCCGCGAGCGAGGTGACGACCTCGCCGAGCGGACGTGTCCCGTCGAGCTGGGTGAGAAAGGTCGCGGTGAACCCGTCGAGCTCCGCGGAGAAGGGGATACCGATCGTGGTCGTAAGGCTTGCCGCCTCGGCCCAGCCGCTCGGATCGCGCCGCAGGCGCCGTTCGATGAGCGCGCCCTCGACGAGCGCGAACCGCCCGCGCTGAACGGCGGCGTCGTCGGCAAGCGACTCGGCCGCGTCCACGCCGGTGAAGAGACGCATGACGTGCGCAACCGGTCGCTCGCGCGGCACGGCCGGCAGCTCGCGCGTCCGAGCCCAGTTCGCCGCGCCGCTCCTCCGCCGCACGAGGATCGCGCCGTACGCAACCGCCTCGATCCCCTCCTCGGCGAAGTAGTCGCGCCACCGGTCGATCGCGGCGGCGTATTCCTCCTCGTCCGAGGCGCGGTAGCGGTTCCACGCCGCCGCGGTCGTGAGGGGATCGTCCACGGCCGTGTGCAGGACCCAGACGTCGCAGCCGAGCCCGTCGAGCCAGGAGGCGGGCCGCGCCGTGAAGTCGTCGCCCGCCTGCACCCAGCTCGCCATCATCGTCCCGAACCCGCCCTCCTCGATGTATCCGGGCAGCTCGCCGGCGAGGCGCTCGCTCACCCGGTCGCGGCCGAGCCCGCTGTCTCGGAACAGGTAGTCGTTCTCGGGCGAGATGACATACGGCGGATTCGAGACGACGAGGCCGAACGTCTCCCCTGCGACGGGCTCGAAGAAGCTCCCGTGGCGAAACTCGATGTTGTCGACGCCGTTCAGGGCCGCGTTCGTCTCGGCGAAGGCGAGGGCGCGCTCGTTCAGGTCGGTCGCGATGACCCGCTCGCTCAGCTCCGCCGCGAGGATCGCCTGAATGCCGTTGCCGGTCGCCATGTCGAGCGCGCGCGCGACGGGGCGCCGGATGGTCAGGTCGGCGAGCGTGACCGACGGCCGGTGGACGGCCGCGACGAAGTCGGCGAATCCGGCCTCCGCCGAGGAGAGGTCGGAGGCTACGAATACCGCGCCGTGCGGAACGACGCGGGCGAGCGCCTGAAGACCGGCATCGGTCTCGCCCAGGAGTCCCAGCTCGACGAGCGGCCCCGGCCCGTCGGGCGCGAGCGCGCGCTCGGCCTCCTCCGCCGGCACGGTCTCGTCCAGGAGGAACAGCCGGATGAGCGCCTCGAGCGGCCCGTCGCCCGTCAGCCGCCGCAGGTAGACAGGCCGGTCGGCGGCCCGGGTGAGCAGCTCGCCGCCGACGCGCAGGGCGCGTTGGATGCCTTCGCGGTCATAGCCGGCCTGCCGAAGCTGCTCGCGCGCCTTGGCGGCGGCGGCGCGATCGGCGGTCGGCGGGGGTGGAATCGTCACCGACGCGGATCGTACGCCGCTCCCGTCGCCGGAGCGACCTCCCGCTCGCGTCGCCCGCAGTCCCGGCAGGAAGAACAGGAAGGCGAGCGTCGTCGCGCCGCCGAGCACCCCCGCCGCGACGAGCGTCTCACGCGCCCCCAGCGCGGCGGCGATCGGCCCCGTGAGCGCGAACGACACGGGGATGAGCGCGAGCGAGAGCATCCAGTCGAACGACCAGACCCGCCCGAGCAGCTCTCTGGGCACGCGCGTCTGGATGAGCGTCGTCCAGATGACCATCGACACCGTGATCCCAACCCCGCGGAGCACGGAGGCGACCATGATCTGCCACAGTCCGGTCGCGAGCCCCCAGAAGGCGATCATCCCGGTCGCGAACGTCCAACCGACGTACATCACGGTGATGAAGCGCTTCGGCAGCGCGCGCCCGCCGATCACGATCGCCGCACCGATCGACCCGAGCCCGGCCGCCGCGAGCGCAAGCCCGAAGTCCGCGGAGCTTCCGTGCAGCTCGTTCTTCACGACGTACGGAAGCAACACCTGGGAGGGCCCGAAGAAGAAGAGCAGCACAAACGTGGCGGCCATGAGCGAGCCCCACAGCCAGGTGAGCGAGCGAACGAAGCGATAGCCCTCGCGAACGTCGGCGACGATGCTCGTCTCCTCCGTCCGTTCGGCGCGCGGGAAGCGCGCGCGGATGGCGAGCAGAAAGACCGCCGAGACGACGAACGTTCCGGCGTCGAGCAGGAAGGCGGATCCCGCCCCGAGCGCCGCCACCGCGAGCCCGCCGAGCGCGGGCCCGACGAGCGACCCGGCGAACGTCCGGATGAGGGAGTCGAGCGAGTTGGCCTGGACGAGCAGGTCGAACGGGACGAGATCGGGGACGATCGCCTGGAACGAGGGGACGAAGAGCGCCTCCCCGGCGCCGTAGACGGCCACGAGCAGCACCAGGTTCCAAAGCTCGAGCGACCCGGAGAGCGAGAGCACGCCGATCGTCCCGATCGCCAGTGCGCGGATCGCGTCCGAGAGGATCATGATCCGCCGCCGGTCGAAGCGGTCCGAGAGAACGCCGCCGATGAGCACGAAGAGGACGATCGGGAGCGTCCAGGCGACGCCGACGATGGACAGCGCAGTGGGCGCGTTCGAGAGCTCGTACGTCTGCCAGGCGATCGCGACGAGGTAGATCCCGTCGCCGAGGAGCGACACGGTCATCCCGGCCCAAAGCAGCGCGAAGTCGCGCTCGGAGAGCGGTCGCAGAATGCGGGGGCGCCCGAACCGGGCGAAGCGGCCGGGCGTGGTTCCGGTCAGATCCCCAGTCCGCCGAAGACGGCGAACGGGTTGGCGGGCGCAACCGACCAGACCATCTGGCCGCTCGGCTCGACCTCGATCGACGCGCCCTCGGGCGCCTCGCCCTCGAGCCGCTTCGCGAGCTCGTGCGCCTCGTCCTCATTCACGGCGCCGACGAGGAGGAACGTGAACCGGCGGGTGACCGGGATGCCTTCCGCCTCGAGCCTGTCGGCGAGCTCGACCGTCGCGTCGTGGTCGGCGCAGCTCCACCCGGACCTCCCACTCGGCGTGGCCGCTCGCGAGCGACTCGGCCGCCTCGCGGTCCTGCTGGCGGTCGTGCTCGGCCTCCCACTCCTCGGGCGTCGACGGCAGCGGGACGTCCGCGTCCGCCCAGCTCTGCTCGACCGGATGCCAGCGCGTCAGCTCGACCGTCCCTTCGGCCGGATCCCCGAGCTGGGTCTGAACCAGCCGCGCCGCCTCGCGCGCGGGGGCTTCGTCGTCGGCGTAGAGATAGATCACGTCTTCGTCGCGGCTGACGGCGATACGGCCGCCGAGCTTCGCGCGCACGGCGTCGTCGACCTCGAGCGCGTGCAGCCAGTCGGCCAGCTCGCGGGCCTTTTCCTCGCCGGGGAGATTCACGGTTACGCGCCAGTCGTCGGCCATTACTGAATCGCCCGCAGGATACGTCGTCCGGCCTGCTTGAGCGGCGCCGGAATGCGCTTCCTCCAGGTCGTCAATGACGCGACAGTGCGCATGACGCCGAGCGCGAAGCGGTTGCGGACACGGTCGGTCGCCGAGGCGGGCGCCTTCGTCCCGAGGCTCATCGTCGGATAGACGAAGCGCACGCCGCGGAAGTCCGGCGATTTGTACAGCCGCTCCTCGGCGACCCGCTTCACGTCGGGGAAACCGGTCGTGTCGTGCATGGCGACGACGCCTCCGTCGACCACCTTCGGCACCCAGAGATCCCAGTCGGCGAGAACCAGGTCGTAGGTATGAGCGCCGTCGATGAAGAGCAGCTCGATCGGCTCGTCGAAGTCCGCGGCGACCTCTTGGGAGAGCCCCTTCACGGGCGTGACGAGATCGTCGAGCCCGGCGGCCGTGACGTTCTCCTGCCACGCGACGAAGGTGCCGTCGAGATGCCGGTCGACCGCGAAGATCGGGACGCCCGACCCGGCACGTGATCCGAGCCCGAGACACGTCGTCGACTTCCCCTTCCAGGAGCCGATCTCGACGATGACACCCCGGCCCGAACACGCCTGGGCGAGCTCGTACAGCGTCTCGCCTTCCTCGTACGACATCCACCCCGGCATGGCGTCGAGTCGCGCGCGCAATTCAGGATGCTTCATGGGGCCTGGTCCTACCAGATCGAGCGAAGCAGGTCCGCCGCCTCCTCGGCCGTCACGGGCCGGGGGTTTGCCCGCGCGCCCGGTCGCGCGGCCGCAGCGGCACCGGTCTCGTCCAACTCGTCCTCGGGCACGCCGAGGTCGCGCAGCCGCTCGAAGCCGCCGAGTCGGGCGAGCTCCTCGACGCGGCCCGTCGCGTCATCGGTTCCCATCGCCTCCGCGAACCGTGCGATCTCCGCGTGGGCGACGAGCTCGTTGAACCGCAGGGCCGGCGGAAGACAGAGCGCGTTCGCGGCGCCGTGCGCGATCCCGAACCGGCCGCCGAGGGCCTGCGCGAGCGCGTGCCCCAGCCCGAGCCCCGCGCCTGCAAGCGCTGCGCCCGCGTGCATCGCGCCTTCGAGGAGCTGCGCGCGCGCGTCGCGGTCGGCTCCCTTGTCGAGGACACGCGGTAGCGCGGCGGAGATGGCAGCCGCGCCGGCGAGCGCCTCGCGGTCGGCGTCGTCGTTTCGTCCCTGCACGTAGAGCGCCTCGGCGCAGTGGGCGAGCGCGTTCATCGCGGTTCCGGCCGTTTCGCCGGGCGGCAGCGTCAGCGTGAGGTCGACGTCGTAGAGGATCGCGCGCACGTCCGCGCCGCCGCCGCCGGCCTTGACGCGCCGGGCCTCGTCGCGCACGCCGTATCCGCTCGTCCACTCGGCGCCGGAGTACGTCGTCGGAATCGAGAGCACGCCGAGCCCTGTCTGCGCCGAGACGGCCTTGGCCGTGTCGATCGCGCTGCCGCCGCCGACGGCGACAAGGCCGTCGCAGTCCTCCGCGGCCGCGACCGCAGCCTCGACCGAGTCCAGGGGAACGTGCGCCGCGAACGCCGTCGAAGGTCTTCGCCGCGGAGAGCCCGAGACCGGTCCAGCGCGGCGTCGTGATGAGAAGCGGCCGCTCGAAGCCGAGCTCCGCGAGTAGCGCCGGGTACGCGTCGAGCCCCCAGCGGACGATCACGCGCCGCGCTCCCGGGCGAAGTCGAGGAACGCCTCGGCGGCGCGGGTGAGCGTCCGGCTCTTGAGGCGCACGACGTAGATCTGCCGCTGCGGCTCGATCCCGGCGACCTTCGCGGTCGCGAGCGTGCCGGCGGCGGTCTCGGGCTCGATCGCGGTGCGCGAGATGAACGCGACACCGAAGCCGGCCGAGACGGTGCTCTTCACCGACTCCTGAAGGCCCATCTCGAGCCGCGACTCGAGCTCGCGCACGCGGAGCCCGGCGCGGCGGAGCTCGTCCTCGATGACGTGGCGGACGCCGGCGCCCTCCTGCATGACGACGAGCGTCTCGCCCCGCAGCTCGTCGAGCGTCACCTCGCGGCCGGCAAACGAGTGCCCGGGCGGGACGGCGAGCACGATCTCGTCCCGGGCGATGCGGCTCGAACTCGAGCCCGCGGTGGCGGCGAAGCGCACCGACGACACCCAGCTCGAGGTCGCGCTCGACGACGCGGTCGATCACGGTCTGCGTGTCGGCGATCGAGAGCGCGACGTGCAGCTCGGGGTGGGCGCCGGCGAACTCGCAGAGGAGCAGCGGAACGAAGTGCGCCCCGGGCCCGGTCGAGGCGCCGATGGCGAGCCGCCCCGTGAGCGTGCCGGAGCCTTCCTCGTCGAGCTCGGCGAGCAGCTGGTCCTCCGCCGCGAGCAGCCGCTGGGCGCCTCGGTAGAGCGCGAGCCCTGCCTCGGTCGGCTCGACCCGCCGCCCCGAGCGGTCGATCAGCTTGCGCCCGAGCCGCTCCTCGAGCGCGCGGATCTGAAGGCTGACGGCCGGCTGCGTGACCCCGAGCCGCTCGGCCGCACGGGAGAAGCTACGCCGCTCGACGACCGCGCAGAACGCCTGCAGCTGCTTCGTGTCCATAGGAGAAGCTTATGGACAGAAGCCGTGGTCAGTCCGGCTTCTGCCACCCGAGGTCGCGGCCCAGGTGCTCCTCGAGGCGGCGGTTCGGCTCGGCGTAGATCTCGCGGAGCCACCGGCGCGTCTCGGGCTTCATCGTGTCGTACGACGCGACGTTCTTCGCGGCCGGAAGCGGGCCGGGGTGCGGCTCGAGGCCGAGGAAGGCGGTCACCTGCCCCACGACTTGGTCGGGGTCGGCGAAGAAGTCCTCGCTCCGGACGAACAGGATCCGCTCGCGGCCGTACAGCGCCTCCCAGCGAAGGAGCTGGTCGAGGTACATGCCCCGTGCGACGTAGGCGTTGTAGGCGTGGGCGGGATGGTCGTAGGTCGCGTCGGTGAGCAGCCGCTCCTCGGCGCCGGCGATGCGCTTCGGCTCCGCCTCGAGCGCCTCCTCGAACGAGAGGTTCTCGACGCCGTAGCGCATCGAAAGCTGGTGGTGCGAATGGGCGCGGTCGACCGGGTCGCGGAGGATCACCACGAGCCTCGCGTCCGGGATCGACGCGTGGGCCCGCTCGGCGGCCGCCGGGTGGAGCAGGTAGTACGTCGTCGCCTCGCCGCTCAGCACCGGGCCGCCCACGCGGCGAGCCCGCAGGCGCCGGTGGACGCCGAGCGGGAAGAAGCGTCGGTAGAAGTCGAGCCCGCGCGCGTAGTTCCGGTCGAAGAAGTGCACCTCCTTGTGCGCGGGAGGCAGCACCTGCGGGTGCTCGCTGAGGCTCGCGAAGAGCGACGTCGAGCCGCAGCGCCCGGCGCTCAGGACGAGGAAGTCGGGCAGCGTCCGCGCCCCGGCGGTCGCCGCGCGCCACCGCATGTTCAAGCGCTTGCGCGGCGTCCAGACGGCGTTGGGCGTCCTCTTCACGGCGCATGAGTGTAGCGATGGGTAGCATCGCCCCTGCCCATGGCCTCCTCCGACCACAGGTTCGTCTTCGTCGGCGGGCTCCAGCGAAGCGGCACGACGATGCTCTACCGCTACCTCGACGAGCACCCGCAGGTGAGCGCCCTCTCGGACACCGCGCGCGACACCAACGAGGGCCAGCACAACCAGACCGTCTACCCGGGCGACGAGTGGCACGGCAAGGGCGGGCGCTTCGCATTCCGGGATGCGGCGCGCTTCACCGAGGACTCGCCGCTCGTCACCCCGGAGAACACGGAGAAGCTGTTCGAGGAGTGGAGCCGCTTCTGGGACGTCTCGAAGCCGTACCTGCTCGAAAAGTCGCCGCCGAACCTGATCCGGATGCGCTTTCTCCAGGCGCTCTTTCCCGACTCGTACTTCATCGCCCTGATCCGCCACCCGATTCCGGTCACGCTCGCGACGGAGCCGTGGGGCGGCGACCGGACGCACCGGCTGATCGAGCACTGGTTCCGCGCGCACCGGCTCTTCATCGAGGACCTGCCGCACGTCCGGCGTGTGCACACCGTCCGCTACGAGGACCTCGTGGCCGACCCGGACGCCGTGCTCGGCCGCGCCTTTGCGTTCCTCGGGCTCGACGACGCAAACGCGGGCCGGACGAAGGCCGAGGGCGTCAACGTGGACAACTTCGAGGCCGACCGGACGCTCCGCACCGGCGTGAACGACCGGTACTTCGCCGAGTGGCGGCATCGGAAGCGGGGCCTCGTCCCCAGGGCGTACTACGCGGCGATCGAGCGTCGCTACGAGCGCCAGGCGCGCCACTTCGGCTACTCGCTCGTGCGGCCGGAGACGCTGCGCGCGCCGACGCTCGCGCTGCCCGGACTCACGGCGGTCGAGGCCGAGTCCAGCCCCGTCAAGGCGTGACGTCGGTCTCTGCGGCGAGCGGCTCCGCCTCGCCGCGTCTCCTTCGCCCGCGCCAGGCGCGCAGCACGCCTGGGATGCGGCGGAGATCGTCGCGCCCGATCGCCCCGATCGCGACGAGACCAACCGGATACACGACGGCGAGCGCGATCCGCGCGGCGATCCCGAGCGGCCCCGTCTCAGGCACGACCCAGAGCGACAGGGCCAGGACGCCCGCCGTGTAGACGCCGATACGTCCGACCCGTCCCCACTCGTACGCGACCGGGTACTTCAGCCGGCCGTTCAGCCACTGGAGCCCCGCGAGGAGCCCGAAGCCGATGAGCGTGGTCGTCGCCGCGCCGAGGATCCCGAACGCCGGGATGAACCAGAAGTTCAACCCGACGGCGACGAGGCCCGCGAAGGCCGCGATCACGGGCGTCATCCTCGTCTTCTTCGTGATGTTGACGCCGATGCTGACGATCAGGTAGATGCCGTAGAGCACGATCGAGGCCGCCAGGAGCGGCACGACCTGGATGGCGCTTTCTCGCGCGTCTTCCGGAAACGTGAGCGCGATGTACGGCGCCGAGAAGAGGGTCAGCGCGGCCAGGCCCCACCCCATCATCACCGACCAGAGCGTGAACACCTCGGCGTACGTCTGCTTCGCCACCTCGTCGCCCTCCTCGCCGCGGAGCGCGTGCGCGAAGGGCGTCCACGCGGCCTGGAAGGCGGCGAGAAAGATCGTCATCCCGGCGGCGACCTTGGCGGCGGCCGCGTATTCGCCGAGCTCGGTCGGGCTCGCGAGCCGCTGCACCTGGAGCCGGTCGGCGAAGTTGAGCGCCCAGATGGCGAGGCCCGTCGGCATGAGCGGAACGGCGAAGCCCAGGAGTTCGGGCGCAAGCTTGCGGTCGAACCGCCGGACCCCGATCGTGCGCCGGCGCGCCCACACCATCGCCAGGAGGACGACACCCGTCCCGATGAAGTTCCCGAGGATGAGACCCGTCGCCCCGTAGTCCAAGACGACGACCAACACGACGGTGAGGACGACCGTGATCGAAACGTTCGCAAGCTGAAAGGCGACGAACTCCTTCGCCCGCTGCTCGACGCGGTAGACCCGAGTCAGGACGTCGTAGTTCATGACGATCCAGAGGCCCAGCACGCCGGCGAGCGCGACGGCCACGCTCACCTGGAGCGCGTCGGCGATCTGCTGGCGCAGGAGCACGCCGACCACGGCCGCCGCGGTCGAGGTGCCGAGCACGAAGCCGAAGATCGTGTGGATCACGGGCTGCCAGTCGCCGGTGGGGCTCTCCGCAAGCGTGAAGCGCGACATCGAGTTGACGATCCCGAACCGGAAGAAGATCGCGGCGACCGCGACCGCCGAGGTCACGAGCTCCGCCTCCCCGAACGCCTCGGTGCCGGCCGCGACGAGGTAGACGGGGACGAGAAAGAGGCCGGCCAGGCGTGCGAGCGTCCCTCCGAGCCCGTAGATGGCCGACTGACCGACGAGTTGGCTCAGTCGCCCCGGGCTGCGCCGGGGCGGCGCGCGGGGGTCAGCGGGGGGCTGGGTGGTGTCCTGGGCCATCCCTGAACCTGGCATCCTGCCGGTTACCGCCGATGCCGACCCTCCTCCCGCTCAAGCGCGCCGCCTGGCGCCTGCTGCATCCCAACGCTCCGCCCGGTCGCCGGAGGCGTCTGCTCGAGTCCCTCCCCAAGGGCGCCGTCTGCGCGGAGGTCGGGGTCTGGAAGGGGGACTTCTCGGCACGGATCCTCGAGGTCGCGCGTCCGAGCAAGCTCCACTTGATCGACCCGTGGCAGGCGATCGGCGGGCAGGGATACGAGGACGCGCGCTACGGCGGTGGGCTGGACGAGGGGCAGGCCGAGATGGACGCGCTGCACGCAGCCGTCCTCGAGCGCTTCGCGAAGGAGCGCAAGCAGGGGATCGTCGAGGTGCACCGCGAGACGGCCGTGGCCGCGGCCGAGCGCTTCTCCGACGGCGAGCTCGACTTCGTCTACATCGACGGCGACCACACGTACGAATTCGTGAAGGCCGACCTCGAGACATACGCCCCGAAGGTGAGGCCCGGCGGGCTGCTGGCGGGCGACGATTACGGGATCGAAGGCTGGTGGGAGGACGGCGTCACGCGCGCCGTGGACGAGTTCGTCACCGAGGGCAAGGTTGAGATCGTGTCGCTCGACGAGAACCAGTTCGTGCTGCGCGTGCTCTGGAGGGTTGGCGACGTCTCCTGACGGGGTGCGCTGGGCGGTGCCAGGCAGGACGCAGGGCGCGCCGTATCGGGAATACGGGCGCAACCGAGACGCCGCATGGCGCGCCGCGCGGTGCAGCCCAGGCTTTCTTCCGCCAAACCCTCCTAGCCGGCGCGGTGGTTCTCCACGAGCTCGCGGTAGAGCGCCTCCATGGCGGGAGCCGACTCGGCGACGCGCCGCCGGGTGAGCTCGGCGTTCCGCGCGCCGTAGCGCCGGCGTAGCTCAGGGTCACGCAGGAGCTTCAGGAGCGCCGCCACGAGCGCGTCCTCGTCCTTCGTCTCGATCATCTCCGCGCCTTCGCCGGGACCGATCCACTCGTCGATCGAGGGGCACCAGCCGCCGATCATCGGCTGGCCGCTCGCCATCGCCTCGAGGAGCGAGGAGGGCGTCGAGTCGGTGTCGGCGATCGTGACGGTCAGGTCGGCGGAGGCGACGAGCGGCGGCAGCTCGGGCGCCTCGACGCGGTGGAAGCGGACGAGCTCGCCGAGTCCAAGGTCGGCGACGAGCGCCTCGATCTCGGCCCTCGTCTCACCGCCGCGCGCCATGAGCAGAAGCCTCGCCTCGGGCACCTCGTGGCGCACGCGGTCGTACGCGCGGACGAGGACGTCGACGTTCGTGCGCTCCTGGAAGTTCCGGAGCGAGAGGATGACGAGGGCGTCCGCGGACCAGCCGAACTCGGATCGCAGCGCGTCGCGTTCGGCCCGGTCGGGCGAGAAGCCCTCGAGACGCGTGTGCCAGATCGCGTACAGGACACGCTCGGGGTCCGCCCCCACCTCGAGCGACGCGTCGAGAATCGCCTGCGAGTTCACGACGATGTAGTCGGCCGCCGCGAACCCGCGCCGCGCGCGGCTGCGGCCGGGCTCGGTCTTCGCATCGCGGAGCACGTCGCGCCCCCAGGGGCTGACGACGAACGGGTGCACGTCCGCCTGGGCCGCCCAGTAGGCGTAGGGGAGCATGCCCTGTGCGTGGACGAGGTCCACGTCGAGCCGCTCGGCGAGGTTTCGGATCGCCGGGCCGAACCGGAGCCGGCGCAGGCCCTTCACCCGCGTCCAGAACTCGAGCTCGCGGATGTCGTAGACGACCGTTCCGCCCAGGTCGTCGGCGGGAAGCGGACGGCGGTTGGTGACGAGATGAAGCTCGTGGCCGCGCTCGTCGAGCCGCTTCAGCCAGCGAATCGTGTGGATCGAGCTCCCGTCGCCGACGGCGAGTATGCGCAGCTTCTCCCCCGGCGACACTCGCTCCATCCTACGCAGTCACTCCGCGCAGGATCTCGGCGAGCCGCTCGACGCCCGTGCGGCGGGCGAGGCGCGCGCGTAGCTCGGGCGGCAGGGTCACGCCTTCGAGCGTTCCGGCCCGCCAACGCACCCCGAGATCGCGCAGCGCCGCAGCGATCCCCTCGACGTCGTCCGGCGCCACGACCACGCCGGCACCGGTCTCGCGGACGAGCTCCGCCGCCAGGCCGTCGGGCGGCACGACAGCCAGGATGGGCCGCCCCGCCGCGAGGTACTCGAAGACCTTCGCGGTGAGGACTGCGCGGCCGCGTCCGTCCGCCTCGGGGATCAGGAGCAGGAGCGCCTCGGAGTCGCGCTCGAGGGCGAGCGCCTCGCCGCGCGGCACGAACGGGATCGCCTCGACGCGGCCGCCGAGACCGCTCGACTCGACCCACTCGGCGTCGCGCACGGGCAGGCCGCCGACGAAGCGGGCGAGGACGTCGTCATCCAGGAGCCGCAGCGCCTCGAGGAACGCGCGCGGGCTGCGCCGGCCGAAGAAGTTGCCGGCGTGGGTGATCCGGAAGCGGTCGCCGGCCGTGTACTCGAGCCCGTCGAACTCGTCGAAGTCGGCCCCGTTCTCGACCACCTGCACGTCGAGGCCGGGCTCGACCGCGCGCATCTCGTCCGCGATCCCGGCCGTGGCCGCGACGACCGCGTCCGCGCGCGTCGCGACGAGGCGCGCCAAGCGGTGCTCACCGCGGATCTCCCGCCGCCGGTGGGCAAAGCCGACGAGCGCGTCACGCAGGTCGGCCACCCAGCGGGCAGAAGTCCGGCGCCGCACGGCGGCCCCGACCAGGTGGACCGAGCCGGGCGGCGAGGTCGTCAGGACAACGTCGATTCCCTCGCGCCGGACGATCCGCAGCGCGGCGCGGATCGACGTGAGGTTCCAGAGCACGCTCCCGTCGGGGACGAGCAGTCTGCGGGCCGTGATCGAGACGTTGCGGCGCAGGCGGTCGAGGCCCCGCTTCCCGTACAGCTCCTCCCGCGGCACCCGCGCGCGGGGGCCGAGGTTGCGGGCGCGGTGGACGACCACCCCCGGAGGGATCTCGAGCGTGGGGTCGCGATGCACCCACTTCGGGTTGTCCGGCGCGAGGACGTGCACCTCGAACCCGAGCGCGGTCAGGTGCTGCGCGAACTTGAGCGGCCGCTGCACCCCCGGTCCGCCGGCGGGCGGAAAGTAGAGCGAGACGATGAGCACCTTCATCGCGGCGATCCGCGGGCGGCTAGGCCGGCTTGGTGAAGACGAGCATCCGCTGGTTGCGCGGATTGTTCCACTCGCCGAGGTGCTTGACCTCGAGCTCGGTTCCGGAGGCGATCCACTCGAACGTCTCGAAGTCGTAGTGGAAGAAGTCCTCGTCGAAGTTCGTCCAGAGCCCCGGCAGCTGCTCGATGGGCTCGAGGTTGCGCTTGCCCTCCACGTTCTCGTAGAAGGTCGCGTAGAACTTGCCGCCGGGCGCGAGCGCCTTCTCCATCTGCATGACGCAGCGGATGATGTGGTTGATCGGAAGGTGCGTGAACACGGACTGCGCGATCGCGTAGTCGAAGGTGCGCCCGAGGGACGGAAAGTCGAAGTCCTCCATGACGACGAGCGTGGGGTTCTTCTCCACCAGGCCGTGCAGCGGGAGCTCGACCTCGCGGCCCGCGGTCAGCTTGTGCGGATCCTTTTCGACGCCGTAGTAGCGGCCCTCGTCGAGGTAGCGGATGAAGTGGATCCCGCCGCGCAGCGGGCCGCAGCCGACGTCGAGGAGGTAGTGGTGCGGCTGCAATCCCTGGCCGATGAGGTAGTCGAACTGGAGCTGCCCGAGGCGTTCCCACATGCCCCCGATCGCCCAGCGGTGCCACTCGGGATCGACGAAGCGGTAGTAGCGCCTCGGAATCACGCGTTTGATCGGACGCTTGACGGAGAGCGGAACATGGGGCGTCACGCTTCCGAAGACCCTCTGAAGGCTCTTCTCGACGGTTCCCCGCTCGCTTGTCTTTGCACCGGCCACGGCCGGGAGCCTAGCGGTTCGCGCCGCGACGGAGCGCAGGCCGCGAGTATCCTCGGCGCCCTTGCATCCCGTAACCGTTCTCGTGACCGCCTCCGGCGCGCCGGGTGCCGCCGCGCTGCTTCGCGCCCTACGCGAGAACGGCGAGCGCGAGCTCCGGCTCGTCGGCGTCGACATGAAGGACTTGGCGATCGGGCGCTTCGTCTGCGACGCCTTCCACCTCGTCCCGGCGGGCTCCGATCCCGGCTTCTCGGACGCGCTGCTCGAGGTCGCGCTGCGCGAGCACGTGGACGTCGTGCTCCCTGAGTCCTCCAACGACCTGCTCGCGCTGGCTCACGCGAAGCCGCGCTTCGAGGCGGAGGGCGTCACGGTCATGGTCTCGAGCCCGGGTGCGTCGAGCGCGCAGTGGACAAGGGCGCGTTCTACGAGCTCCTCGACGAGCTCGGCGTCCCCGCGCCGGCGTGGCGGCGGGCCCGCGGCGCGGTGCAGCTACGGGAAGGCGCGGAAGCGCTCGGCTATCCGGACCGGCCGGTCTGCTTCAAGCCCGCGATCGAGACGGGCGGGCGTGGCTTCCGCATCCTCGACCCGACGGTGGACCGGGCGCACCAGCTCCTGCACGAGCGCCCGGGCGCCCTCACCATGCGGCTCGAGGACGTCCTCGCGCTGCTTCCCGAGGAGGGCGGCGACGAGCTGCTCGTGATGGAGTTCCTGACCGGAACGGAGAAGGCGATCGACGGCATCGCCGAGGACGGCCGTGTCCTCCTCGCCCACCCGAAGACCCGCGAGGCGATCCGCACCGGGCTCGCGATGTACTTCCGCACGCTCGAGGACGAGGAGCTGATGGACATCGGCCGCCGCATCGTGGCCGGGCTCGGGCTCGACCACTTCTTCAGCGTGAACCTGGTCGAGAACGTCGTGATCGAGATCAACCCGCGCATCTCGAGCTGGGTCTACCAGGAGGATCTCAACCTGCCGTACCTGGGCGTGAAGCGCGCCCTCGGCGAGATCTCCGACGAGGAGCTCGCCGCCTACGCCGACCGCGTGCGGCCGACCCGCCGCGCGCTGCGCTACTTCGACCAGGTCGGGTGGGACGAGTGACTCAGGCTACGACGCGATACACCTCGAAGACCTCGGCGTAATCCCGCGACACGTTGATGCCGTGCGTTCGGGCGCGGGTCCAGATGTGCTCCGGGTTCGCGTAGTTGCGATGCTGCTGTGACTCGTAGCAGGCGAGCCCCGCGACCTTGCGCTCAATGTGATCCTTCGTCAGCGAGACGTAGGCCTGGTACGAGAAGTTGAGGATGTTCCAGGGGATCTCGTAGCCGAGCAGGGTCGTGCGTTTGAAGGCACGCAGGCTCTCGGCGGCGATCACCTGGTGGTCCTGGTGGATGTCGTGCAGGCTCGGTGTGAAGACCGCGTCGGGCTTCCACTCCTCCCACATCTCGATCAGAAGCTCGAGGATGTCCTGGCGCCGGTCGGGGAACGTCCGCACCTCGAAGTCGTGGACGATCAGATTGTCGGCCGGGATCCCGATCGCAGCGGTCGCCGCGCGTACCTCCTTCGCAAGCGTGTCGGGCGGGAATCCCTCCGGCAGCGACTTCGTCGCGATCGAGAACGCGACGTAGCGAACGTCCGCACCGCCGTCCAGAAGCCGCGCGATCGTGCCGCCGCAGCCGAACTCGCCGTCGTCCGTGTGGGGAGCGAGCACGAGCACGCGCTCCCAGCCGCCGATCACGCAGCTCCCAACCGCGCCAGGAGCTCGGCGGCCAGCTCCGGGCCGACCTCGTCCTCGAGCCGCTCACGCGCGCTGGGGCGCTCGTCGTCCGTAGAGTCGTCGAGCTCGGGCAGAGCGCGAGGTGGAGCCAGGAGTAGATCGTCGCCTCGCATCGTTAGGGGAGTATCGCGTACACCCCCGCAGTTTCCACGCCGCACCGACCTACCGCGACGGCGTGCGCGCCGATCGCGCCGATCGCGCCGATGGCCTTCATCTTCGGCCTGTCGTTCGGCGTGCTCGCGACCGCGTCCGGGATGGGGACGTGGGCGCCGATCGTCATGTCGATGACGACGTTCGCCGGGACGGCCCAGTTCGCGGTCGCATCGGTCTTGAACGACGAGGGAACGGTCGTCGCCGCCGTCGGCGCGGCCGCGCTTCTGAACGCCCGCTACGCGCCGATCTCGGTCACGGTCGCGCCCTCCCTCGGCGGCTCGTTCTGGGAGCGGCTGTTCGTGTCGCAGCTGATCGTGGACGAGTCCTGGGCCGTGTCGCAGACCGGCGGCGGGCGCGTCGACCGCAGGATGCTGATCGGCGCCGGCTGCGTCGTCTTCGGCTGCTGGGTGAGCGGAACCGTGGTCGGCGTCATCGGCGCGGAGATCGTCGGCGACCCGACACGGTTCGGCCTCGACGCGGCCTTCCCCGCGCTCTTCCTCGCGCTGCTCCTCACGCAGCTCAGAGACCGGCGGTCGGTCGCGGCGGCGCTGCTCGGCGGCTCGATCGCGCTGATCTTCGTCCCGTTCACCGCACCCGGCGTGCCGCTGCTCATGGCCAGCCTCGCCTGCCTGATCGGACTGAAGAAGTGAGCGACGTCTGGGCCGTCGTCATCCTGCTGGGCCTCATCACGATCGTGCTCAAGTCGTCCGGACCGCTTCTGCTCGGCGGGAAGGACCTCCCGCCCGTCGTCGACCGCGTGACCGCGCTGCTCGCCCCTGCGCTGCTGGCCGCGTTCGTGGTGACGTCGGTCTTCGCCGGCGACCGCGAGCTCGTGCTCGACGCGCGGGCGGTCGGGCTCGCCGCGGCCGCGGTCGCCTTGCTCCTGCGGGCGCCGATCATCGTGGTCGTACTCGTAGCCGCCGTGGCAACCGCCCTCGTGCGCGCGCTCGGCTAGCGCGGCGCGCCTCCGACCAGGCACCCCTCCGACCCGGCGCCCCTCGACCTAGTTGCAGACTGCAACTGTGGCTGGAGCCACGAGAGCCCGCATCCATGCGGGCAATCCCGACTTGTCGCGCTAACTGACGGATTGCGCTAAGTCGCGGGTGACGCGTGCGCTGAGACCGCGGAGGCGACGCCGAACGCCGCGGCCGCGGCGAGCACGATCGTCCCGCCCGCGGCGAGGTCGGCGTAGTAGGCGACGGTGAGCCCCGCCGACCACGGAGGCGACGCCGATCCCCATGGCGATCAGGAGCGTCCCGCGCATGCTCCTCGCCACCCGGCTCGCGGCGATCACCGGCAGCACCATCAGCGCGGCGATGAGGAGGATCCCGACGATCCGCATCGAGAGCCCGATCGTCACGCCCGCCAGGCCGGCGACGGTCACGTTGAGCGCCGTCACGGGAACGCCGGCGACGCGCGCGCCCTCCTCGTCGAGGACGACCCCGGCGAGCGCGCGGTAGAGGAGCGCGATCACGGCGAGCCCGGCCGCGCCGAGGGCCGCGATCACGACGACGTCCTCGCCGGGTCACCGTGAGGATCGAGCCGAACAGGAACGTGAAGAGGCTCGCGTTGAACGCGCCCGCGGCGGAGACCATCACGACCCCGGCGGCGAGGCCCGTGTAGAGGAGCAGCGCGAGCGCCTGATCGCCGACCGTCTTGTGCCGCGAGCGCAGCCATTCCACACCGATCGCGCCGACGACGGCGAAGACGAGCGCGGTCGCGACCGGCGAGATCCCGAGCAGGTAGCCCGCGGCCACGCCGGCGAAGGCCGTGTGCCCGATCCCGTCTCCGATCAGGCTCATCCGCCGCTCGACGAGGAAGAAGCCGACCGCGGGGGCGAGCAGTCCGACGACGGCGCCCGCGGCGAACGCGAGCCGCATGAACTCGTAGTCAAACATGGCTGTGCGAGGGGTCGTGCCACACGCCGGGGAGATCCTTCGGGCGCCCGTCGAAGACGATGCCACCGCGTACGAGGACGAGCCGCTCGACCACCGACTCGACCGCGCCGAACTCGTGCGAGACGTAGAGGATGGTCACGCGCCGCTCGTCGTGCAGTTCCCGGAGCAGGCCGCCGAGGGCCTCCTGCGCACCCGCGTCCACGCCGGCCGTCGGCTCGTCGAGGACGAGGAGCGACGGCTCGCCCGCGAGCGCCTTGGCCACGAACGCGCGCTGCTGCTGGCCGCCCGAGAGCTTCGTGAGCTGCGAGTCGGCCTGGGCGGAAAGCCCGACGTCGGCGATCGCCTGCGTGACGATCGCGCGCTCGCGCTTCCGCAACGGGCCGAGCAGCCCGCCCGCCGCGAGCCGCCCGGCGGAGACGACCTCGCGCACCGTCACGGGCGCGTCGATGCCGAGCCGGGTTCGCTGCGCCAGGTAGCCGAGCGCGGCCCGGCGGGAGAAGCGGTGCGCGGGCTCGCCGAAGAGGAGCGCCGATCCCTCGTCCGGCCGCTCGAGCCCGAGGATCAGCCGGACGAGCGTCGTCTTGCCGCCGCCGTTCGGGCCCGCGATCGCGACGAACTCGCCCTCCTCGATCTCGAGATCGACGTCCGAGAGGACGCGGTGGTCGCCGTCGTACGCGAAGGCGACGCCGCTCAGGTCGACGGCTAGCGGCATCCGAGCGCCTTTCGCAGCGCCTCGAGGTTCGCGCGCATCAGGGAGAAGTAGTCCTCGCCGTCCGCGGCGCTTTCGATCGGGTCGAGCGTCGCGATCTCGGCGCCGGTCTCGCGCGCGATCGTCTCGGACTCCTTGGGCGAGATGAGCGGCTCGACGAAGACCGTGGTCGCGCCCGACTCCTGCACGAAGTCGGCGATGCGCTGGAGATCCTGCGGGCTCGCCTCCGCCTCCGGCGCGTTTCCGGCGATCGGAACCTGGTTCAGGTCGTACGCCCGCGCGAGGTGGCCGAACGCCGCGTGGCTCGTGACGATGTCCCGCCGCTCGCAGTCGGCGAGACCGTCGTGGTACTCGACGGCCAGATCCTCGACCTCGCCGGCGCAAGCTCGGCGGCCTCCGCCTCCTCGCCGAGCGCGGCGCCGATCTCGGTCACGACCTTCACGTAGAGCTTCGGGTCGAGCCAGACGTGGGGGTCGCTCTCGTCGACGCCGAGCTGTCTCGAGCAGATCGACCTTCGTTCCCTGCGCGCCGTCGAGCGCGGCCTCGAGCGAGGGCTGGAACCCGCCGCCGAGGTAGAGGACGACGTCGGCCTGCTGCACCTTCTTCACGTCGTCGACCGAGAGCTCGTACTCGTGCGGCTCGACGCCCGGCGGAGTCAGGTTGGTGACGGTCGCATCGGAACCGGCGATCTGCTCCGCTGCAAACGCCAGCGGATAGAAGGCGGCCACGACCTGCGTTCCGGTGCCGCCGGCGTCGCCCGCTCCGCAGCCGGCAAGCAGCACGAGGCCCACGACGAGGCGATGAGAACGATTCTCAGCACGTCCGGAGTGTACAACGAAACTGAGAACGGTTCTCGCCGCCTGCTACGGTTGGCACGTGGCCACGACCACACAGATCACGTCGCTCCTCGAGTCGGCCGCGGTCCGTCCCACGCGGCAGCGGATCACGGTCGTCGCCGAGCTCATGCGCGAGTCGAACGACGTCACCGCGCAGGAGCTCCACGCTCGCCTGCGCAAGCGCGGCGAGCCGCTCGGCCTCGCGACCGTCTACCGCACGCTCGGCCAGCTCGTCGACGCCGGCGTGATCGACGCGCTCGACCACGACCACGGCGCGGTCTGCTACCGGCTGTGCGGCGCCGAGCATCACCATCACTTCGTCTGCTCGAACTGCCACACCGTCGTCGAGCTCGGCGACTGCGAGATCGACCCGTGGATCGAGCGCCTCTCCTCCGAGCACGGGTTTGTCGCGACCGGGCACCGGCTCGAGGTCGCGGGGCTCTGCAGCGACTGCCGCACCTGAACCGGTGGAGCGGGCGCCTTCGATCCGAGCGCGCTGGGACGCGGCCACGGTCTCGGAAGTCGGCCTGGGCCGCATGCTCGGGGTGCTTGCGCTCGCGACAGTCGTGGCCTCCGCGGCCGGGCTCGCCGACTCGCCCGCCGTCGAGACGTTCCTGCTCGTCTTTTCCTCGATCGTCATCGAGGCGCTTCCGTTCATCCTGCTGGGCGCGATCGCGTCGGCCGCTATCGCCGTCTTCGTCCCCGAGCGATCGCTGTCGCGGATCGCCCAGCTGCCGCTCTCGCTCCAGGTTCCCGGCGCAGCGCTCAGCGGAGTCGCCTTCCCTGTCTGCGAGTGCGGCTCGGTTCCCGTCGCCCGCCGACTCGTCGTCCGCGGCGTCCATCCCTCGGCGGCGATCGCCTTCATGCTCGCCGCGCCGATCGTGAACCCGATCGTGCTCGCCTCGACCTGGGTCGCGTATGGGGGAGGCGAGCAGGGAGCGCAGATGACGGCGGCCCGGGCAACCCTCGGGTTTGCGACCGCGATCAGCGTCGGGCTGTTCATCGGCCGCGGCCGCGGCCCCGAACTGCTGCGCGCTCGCCCGTACGGGGAGGAGCCGCACGACCATTCCGGCGGCCCGCGGTCGGCCGCGTTCGCCGACCATCTCGTCGGCGACTTCCTCTTCATGGGAAAGTTCATCGTGCTCGGTGCCGCGCTTTCGGCGCTCATGCAGGCTGCGCTGCCGCAGTCGGCCATTTCGGCGATCGGCGGTGCGCCCGTCCTCTCGATCCTCGCGCTGATGGGCGTCGCGTTCGTGCTCTCGCTGTGCTCGGAGGCGGACGCCTTCGTGGCCGCCTCGTTCGTGCAGTTCCCGCTCGGGGCGCAGCTCGCGTTCCTCGCCTTCGGACCCGTTGCGGATCTCAAGCTCGCTGCACTGTACGGCGCCACTTTCCGACGGATGTTCCTGCTCCGGCTGCTCCTCGTCGCCGTGCCGCTCATCCTCGCCGGGTCGCTGCTCTTCGAGGCGCTGACATGAGAGTGGACGCCCGTTTCGTCCGCGGCGGCGTGCTCGCCGCCTGGGCGTTCTTCTTCGTCGTCCTGTGGGTGACCGGCGCTTCAGCGCGCTACCTCGGCGCCCGCACCGAGTGGGTCGTCCCGTTCGGCGCGAGCGTGCTCGCGCTCGCCGCGGTCGCCTACGCCGCGCTCGCGCTGCGTGCCCGCAAACGGAGCCCCCCGCTCTCACCCTGCGCGAGGCGATCGGGCTGATCTCGCTGCTCATTCCGCTCGCCGCCGTGGTCATCGCACCCAACGCAGCGCTCGGGTCATTCGCCGCCGACCGCAAGGACGGGGGCGGGCTCTTCCGCTCCGCCCGTCCAGATCCGCCTTCCTCCCCGGAGGACGTCTCGTTCCTCGACATCCGCGTGGCGGAAGACGATCCCCAATTCGCGATTGAGGCGGGAATCGAAGACGGCCTTCGCGTGCGCCTGGTCGGCATCGCAACCAACTCAACCGAGGTTCCGGCTGGCACGTTCGAGCTCGCCCGCTTCTACGTCGCGTGCTGCATCGCTGACGCCCAGCCGGTCGGGGTTCCCGTCGAGACGACCCGCTCGTTTCCGACCGACACCTGGCTCGAGGTGACCGGCTCCCTCGAGGAGCGCGGTGGCCGCTACGTCGTCGTCGCCGACGAGATCCATCCGACCAAGCGGCCTCAGCGGCCGTATCTCACGTTCCGGTTCTAGGTCGCGTCGCGCGTCATGAGGAACGTGTCGTTCGGCTTGTGGAAGCCGAACCTCTCGTAGAGCTCGTGCGCGTCCGCGGTGTGGAGCATCCAGCGGCAGTGCGCGAACGGGCCGTTCTCGACCGCCTCGCGGACGAGCTCGACGCCGAGTCCCTTCCCCCGGAGCTCCTCGAGCACGTAGACGTCGGCGAGGTACGCGAACGCGACGCCGTCCGAGAGGGTGCGCGCGAAGCCGACCTGGCGCCCGCCCTCGTAGAGCCCGACGACCCGCGACGCGGTGCGGATCAGCCGCTCGATCGTCTCGCGCGAACGGCCGCGGGCCCAGTACGACTCCTCGCGAGAGGAAGCGGAAGACCGCCTCCACGTCGATCCGCGCGAGATCGTCGTCCAGCTCGAAGCCGCCGGGAAGCTCGCGCCTCATCGCGTCACGCGCACCGTCGTCTCCGCCGTCCCGGCGGGGACGCTCGCCTCGAGCGTGTAGACGCCACGCGTGATTCGCCGCGGCAGCCGCACGTGCACGACGCCGGGCGCCGCAGTTCCGCCGAGCCGCCGCCCGCCCGAGGGTCCGCGCAGCGTCCAGGCGACCTCGGCCGCGTCCGCGTCGATCTCGAACGTCAGCGTCCCGCCGCGCGGAACCGTGGGCGGAGCGTCGATCTGGACGTAGCGGATCGTGACGAGGACGATGCGGCTCGGCTTCGACTCGTTGCCTGCCGCGTCCACGAACGGTGAGCCGGGTCGAATACGTGCCCGGCGCGGCGACGTCGCCGTCGAGCTGGCCGCGCCAGCGAACCTGGGCCACCCCGGCCGGCCGCCGGGCCCGCGCGACGAGCTGTTCGTCGGCGAAGACCTGCACACGGCCGAACTCGGACGAGCGGTAGCGGTAGAGCACGCGGTCGGCCTTGCCGTCGCCGTCGGGTGAGAAGACGTTCGGCGTCGCGCTGATGCAGGCGCAGCCGCGGCGGCCGGGTGTCGACGCGGACCGGCGTCGGAATCGTGATCGTGCGGTGCGCGCCGCGCAGCGCCACGCGCAGCCGGTAGCGCCCGTCGCGCACGACGCTCCCGTCTTCGTTTCGTCCGTCCCAGGTGAGGTTGATCCGGCCGGCCTTGCGCCGCTCGTTGTCGAGCAAGCAGGCGGATGCGGCGACCGCTCGCGTCGATCACCGACGCCGTCACGCGGTCGGCGTGCCGCAGGCCGAACGAAAGGGCGGCCGTGTCCTTGGGGCAGTCGCAGGTCGGGCCGAGGATCCGCTGGATGTGCGGGCCGCGACCGGCGAGCGCTCGAGCTTCAGCCCCTCCGCGACGGCGAACGCGGCCGCACTTCCGACGAGCAGGCAGAGGACGAGCGCAGGCAAGCAGGACGGGCCGCACCCGGGGCGACTCGAGACGGGCCGAGAGGGCGCGCAGACGATCGAGCATCGTCTCAGGCGTGGGCCGCGGCAGGACGGCCGGCGCGCGCGGCGCGAACGACGTTCACGACCTCCTCCTGCTGTGAGGCCGTGATGCCGGCCCACAGGGGCAGCGCGAGGTTCTCGGCCGCGGCGCGCTCCGTGTGCGGCAGCGAGCCCGGCGCGTAGCCGAGCCCGGCGAGCGCGGGCTGGAGGTGAAGAGGACACGTGTAGTAGGCGGCCGCGCCGATGTCGGCCTCCCGGAGGGACTCGAGGATGCGGTCGCGCTCGGGGCTGCGCACGACGTACATGTGGTAGACGGCGCCCGGATCGTCTTCGGGAGTGTCGACCAGCTCGCCGAGCCCGAGCTCCTCGTAGCGCGCCGCCGCCTCGCGCCGCGCCGCGTTCCAGCCGTCCAGCTCGCCGAGGAAGACGCGGAGCACGGCGGCCTGGAGCTCGTCGAGGCGCGAGTTGTAGCCGACCAGCTCGAACGTCTGCTTGTCGCGCGAGCCGTGGAAGCGGAGCAGCCGCACCGTCTCGGCCAGCGCGGGATCCTCGGTCGTGACGAGCCCGCCGTCGCCGAATGCGAACAGGTTCTTGGTCGGGAAGAAGCTGAACGTCGCGGCCGCGCCGAGCGAGCCCACCCGCCGGTCGCCGATCCGCGCCCCGAAGGCCTGCGCGGCGTCCTCGAGGATCGGGATCCCCTCGGGCAGCGCGTCGATCGGCGCCGGGCGCCCGAACAGGTGCACGGCGACGATCGCCTTCGTCTTGCGCGTCACCCGCGCGACCACGTCGGCCGGGTCGAGGTTGAGCGTCGCCGGATCGATGTCGCAGAACACGGGCGTCGCGCCGAGATGGACGATCGGCTCGACCGTCGCGTAGAAGGTGAACGCCGGGCAGATGACCTCGTCGCCCGGGCCGACGCCGAGGGCCTGGAGCGCGAGCGAGATCGCGTCGGTGCCGTTCGCCACGCCGACGGCCTCGGCCGCGCCGACGAACTCCGCCGCCTCGCGCTCGAACGCGGCGACGTTGGGCCCGAGGATGAACCGCCCCGAGTCGACCACCTCGGCGATCCGCTCGAGCAGCCGCTCGCGGAGCGGCGCGTACTGCGCCTTCACGTCGACCAGCGGCATCCCCACGGGATCGAGTCTACGCCGAGACGGTTGGTCGGTAGTTGCGGTGCGTTCGGGGACGGGCCAGACCAAGCAGGAGTGCGCCATCGCTCGCAGGCAAGGCTGGTGAGCCTTGACAAGAGCGAGGGTGTGCTCCTGCGCCGCGTCTGGGCCGCCGGCCGAGCGCGGCGCAACTACCGATCAATCGTCTGGCCTTCCGACGCCCGCCGCCGCAGCCGCCGCCGCCGGTGGTGCACGAAGGCCGCGATCCCGAGCGCCACGACGAGCATCACGGCGGCGATGTCCGCATAGCGAAACGCCTGGTGGAACTCCTCCCAGCTCGCGCCCACGGCGACCCCGATCGCGGCGAGGCCGGCGTACCAGGGGATGCTCCCGGCGGTCGTGAGCACCGTGTAGCGGCCGAGCGGCATCTCGGCGATCCCGGCCGGGATGGAGATGAACGAGCGCACAACGGGGACCATCCGCGAGCCGAACACCGTGATCGCGCCGTAGTGCTCGAACCAGTGTTCCGCCTGGTCGAGCTTCTCGGGCGTGACGTGCAGCCAGCGCCCGTGCCGTTCCAGGTATGGGCGCCCGCCGTAGCGCCCGATCCCCCAGCCGAGCACCGACCCGAGCACGTAGCCGGCCGTCCCGGCGACGACGACCGCGAACCAGGCCCAGAACGTCGACTCGATCGGCTCGCCGAAGAGCGTCACGCTCTGGCCCGCGAAGGCGCCCGCCGCGAGCGCGCCCGCGTAGACCATGACCAGCTCGCTGGCTGCGGGCAGTACGGCGTCCACGACGGAGAGGAAGAAGATGGCGTAGAGGCCGTAGTCCGCGATCCATTGGGTGACCGCGTCGGTGATCTCGTGCACTGGGCGAGTCTATTTCCCGCGTGGAACCTTCCCGAGCGGGACCGGCGTCGCGTTGCCGCTCGAGTCGACGACCACGAGAACCGCGTCCCACGTTCCGCGGGGGAGCGGCAAGCGGAGCGAGCCGGCGAGCGGCTGCCGGCCGAGCCGGACCACCTTGTGCACGCCGGCGCGCGTGAGCCTGAGCCGCAGCTTCACCCAGGGCGTCTCCGCGTCCGTCACCTTCCAGGTGAGACGGCGCTTCTTCACCTCGGCGACGACCTCGGGCGGCGTCTCGTCGCGCGCGATCACGATCGGCGCCAGCGGCGCGGAGCCTCCGTTGCCGGCCAGATCGATCGCGTCCGCGGCCGGATTGAGCGTGCGCGGGTCGCGCTTGCCCGTGCTCCACCAGACCTTGTGCCAGCCGCCCGGAAGCGTCCCGAGTTCGAGCACGTCGCCGCCGACGCGGATCGTCACCTCCGAGATCTTCGAGAGCCAAAAGCCGATCGCCACGCGGTCGCGGAAGCCGTCCACGGGCCAGGGATAGAACCGCGGCTGCGCGCTCCCCTTCTTGAGGAGCGGCGCCTCGCCGATGTAGCCGTCGAAGCGGTCGTGGGTGTCCTGCCAGATCTTCTGACCGGTGCGCCGTGCGAGCCGGCCGAGCATCTCCACGACGTAGCGGTGGTACGAGAGCGGCGATTCGCGCCCGAGCGAGTAGCGCGACCAGTAGCCCGTGTCGAACTCGGGGAGCTTCGTCTTCGCCGTCTGGGCGAGCCGGTTTGCGAACTACGGCCGCGCGCGTGTTTCCCGGACTTCTCCGCGTACTCGCGCAGCGAGAGCACCGTCTGGAGCTGCGCGTTCAGGACGACCAGGTTGCTGAAGCTGTAGTGCTGGATCCACGGGCCGGCGCCGAGACGCAGGACGAGCGGCCCCGGGATCGAGCCGAACGCGTCGCGAGCCGCGCCGTTGCGCCCGGCCCGGGCGAGCGCCTGCGCGCCGACGGCCTGCGCCATCCCGGACGACCAGGGCGCCGAGCCGCCGCCGTACGGGAAGTAGTACTCCCACACCGAGCCCTTGCCGCGCGGAACCGCGCGGGCGAACAAGCGCGTCGGCGAGCGCCTTTGCCTGCTTGGTCCGCCCGGCGGCGACGTGGCCGTTCAGGCGGCCGACGTTCGCGAGCGGATGGAACTGGAGCCCGTAGCCCCAGCCGGCGCGATAGACGACCCCGTCGGCGCCGACGACGTCGGTTCCGCTCACCGGCAGCGGGCGCTCCTTCAGGTAGCCGGCGTTCTCCGCGAGCATCGAGAACAGCGCGAGGGCGCGCGGCTTCGTGAACGCGCCGGCCTGAAGCCGGACGAGCGAAAGCACTTGCGCGAGCGTCGCCTTCCGTGTGGCCGGCAAGCCGCGCAGGACGGCGCGCGTGCTCCTCGAGGATCGCCCGGTAGTGGGCCGCCTGGCTCTTCGTCAGCCGCTTCGCCTCGACCGCGCGGGCGAGCCCGCGCTCGATCGCCTTGGCGTCGTCCGCCGGCCGGGCGTTCAGGACGAGCGGCGCGGCATGCCGAAGCGACGGCTCCGTGGGCGGAGCAGCTTGGGCCAAGGGTGCGGCGAGGAGCGCTCCGAGAAGCGCAAGAGATGCAGCGTGGCGAGCCACGACGAGGTCTCAGGTAAGCACACTCCCCTGGAAAGCGGAAGGTTTCCAGGAAGTGGGTCAGGCCTTGATCCGCCAGACCCGCTTGGCCGGCGTCTGGTCGACGTTGCCCACGGCGTCCTTCGCCCGCACGCGGAAGGTGTGCTTGCCCGGCTTGAGCCGCTTGAGGCGCTTGGGCGAGCTGCAGGCCTTCCAGCTCCCGCGATCGAGCTTGCACTGGAAGGTCGACCCGGCCTCGGAGCTCTCGAAGGCAAAGGTCGCCTTGTGCGACGACGTTCGCGCCCGCGGCTTGCGGAGGAACGAGGTCTGCGGAGCGGTTACGTCCGGCTGGACCAGGCCCGTCAAGAAAGCGCTCTGATCCGACCCGGCCGAATTCGACGCGGTCACCTCCACGGAGAGCTTCTTGCCGACGTCCGCATGGACGATCGCGTAGCTCGCGCTCGTCTCTCCGTCGATCGCCGTGCACGTCAGGTGGCCCACGATGAGATCGTCGACGCAGCTGTACCACTGGAACGCGAACATCGTCGGGCCGTCCGCCCAGGTGCCGGTCGAACTGACGAGCGTCGAGCCCTCCACGAGGTCGCCCGTGACGGCGGGCGCAGAGAGTGCGCTAGGCCCGCGGCCCTAGTTCCAGACGCGCACGTCTCGATACAGCGTGTCCCGCTGCACCGGGATCTTGCCGAGCGCCTTGATCGCGCGGACGAAGTCCTCAGTCGTCGCGCGGTACGTCGTGCCGGCGGCCGAGACGACGTTCTCCTCGATCATGATCGAGCCCATGTCGTCGGCGCCGAAGCCGAGGGCGACCTGGCCGACCTTCATCCCCTGCGTCACCCAGCTCGACTGGATGTGATCCACGTTGTCGAGGTAGATCCGGCTGACCGCCTGGGTGAGGAGGTAGTCGAAGGAGGTCGGCATCGTCTCGCGCGGCACCTTGCCGGCGAGGCGGTTGCCGTCCGACTGGAACGTCCACGAGATGAAGGCGCGGAAGCCGCGCATCTCGTCCTGGAGCTCGCGGATGCGGCGCATGTGCTCGACCCGCTCCTCGAGCGTCTCGACGTGGCCGTACATCATCGTCGCGGTCGTCGAGATCCCCAGCCGGTGCGCCTCGCGCATGACGCCGAGCCACTCGCTCGTGGTCGTCTTCTTCGGCGCGATGATCTTCCGGACGCGGTCGACCAGGATCTCCGCGCCGCCGCCGGGCAGCGAGTCGAGCCCCGAGTCGCGCAGGCGCGTGAGGGTCGCCGGGATCGTCAGCTTGGAGCGGCGCGAGATGTGCTGCACCTCGGGCGGCGAGAGCGCGTGCAGGTGGATCGGGTAGCGCTCCTTGATCGAGCGGAAGAGATCCTCGTAGAACTCGATCCCGAGATCCGGGTGGTGGCCGCCCTGCATGAGGAGCGCGGTGCCGCCGAGGGCGAGCGTCTCCTCGATCTTCTTGAAGATGACGGGCTTCGGGAGCAGGTAGCCCTCGCGGCGGTCTCCCGGACTGCGGTAGAAGGCGCAGAAGTCGCAGTCGGTGTGGCAGATGTTCGTGTAGTTCAGGTTCCGGTCGATGATGAACGTCACGCGGTCGGACTCGGCCTTGCGCGCGCGCAGCTCGTCGGCGGCGCGGCCGACCTGGACGAGGTCGCGGGAGCGGAGGAGCTCGATCGCCTCGGCGTCGGAGATCCGTTCCCCGGAGAGCGCGCGGTCGAGAACCTCGGTGACGCTCATGCCGGCACCGGCTCCGTGACGACGAACTTGAGCTCGGGGACCCGCTCGAGCTGGCCGGCGTCGCGGGCGAGCTCGAAGAACGTGAGCAGCCCCGCGCGCTCCCGAGGCCCGAAGCGGTAGCGGAGCTTCTCGAAGTAGCGGGCGAGGAACCCGGCGGGGTAGCCGTAGCGCTCGCTCGCGGCCTCCGCCAGTTCCTCCGGGCGGGCGAGCGCGGCCTCGTGCGAGCCGATCAGCGCCGCCTCGATTCCGGCCATGCCCTCGGGCGGCGGGGTCGGCGCAGGCGAACACGGCGTAGACCATCGGCAGGCCGGTCTCCTCCTGCCACAGGCGGCCGAGGTCGTAGTGCGGCGTCGGATCCTCGAACATCGAGCGGAGGGCCGAGTCGCCGATGAGGAGCGTCGCGTCGGCCTCTTCCCCGAGCGGGACGTGCTCGGCCTCGGGCAGGAGCACGCGGACGAGCACGACCGACGTGGCGCTCTCGGGCGTCACCGCGACGGAGCGGATCGAGCGCAGCGGCGCCTTCGAGACGAGCTGGATCGAGTCGACCGCGCCCTCGGAGGAGACGCAGACGCGGGGCAGGATCCGGAGCGCCTGGGCGTGCCGCGCGTACTCGATCGACGAAATCGGCGCGAGGTCGACCTTGCCGTCGAGCAGCGCCTGGTTCAGCTCGGTCGGAACGCCGGGGATCTCCTCGACCTCGGCGTCCAGCTCGAAGAAGAGCGGCGCCATGTTGACGTACGAGATGCGGCCGAGGCGGATCATGGGCTCGCTTCAGGCACTCCCGCGCCCGAGCAACTTCGGGATTCCCTATCCCTCCCGCCTACGGCGTAAAGCCTAAGCAGACAAAGCGCACGTGTCTGTGCCGACCCGTGCCGATTGTGTGCCGAGAATCCACAGCTACCACCGCCGCAGCTCGTTGTAGAACGTGTCGCGCTGCACGGGGATCCGCCCGGCGTCGCGGACGTAGCGAACGAGCTCGTCGACCTTCTGCTCCGTCTCGGTCTCCGCGCCGGCGGCGTGGAAGATCGTCTCGCGCATGACCGTCCCCTGGACGTCGTTCGCGCCGAAGTGCAGCGCCACGGCCGCGAGGGGCATGCCCATCATGATCCAGTAGGCCTTCACGTTCGGGATGTTGTCGAGCATGAGCCGCGACACCGCGATCACCTTCAGGTCGTCGGTGCCGGCCGACTGCTTCCAGCCGCGCCGCTCGAAGACGGTGTTCGCCGGATGGAACGCGAGCGGGATGAACGCCATGAAGCCGCCGGTCTCGTCCTGGAGGTCGCGCAGGCGAAGCAGGTGGTCGATCCGCTCCTCGTAGGTCTCGACGTGGCCGTAGAGCATCGTGCAGTGCGTCGGGATGCCGAGGCCGTGCGCGGTGCGGTGGGTCTGGAACCAGATGTCCGGATGCTCCTTGCCGGGCGCGATCAGGCGGCGCACGCGGTCGGCGAAGATCTCCGCGCCGCCGCCGGGCAGCGACTGGAGCCCGGCCGCCTGGAGCTCGCGCAGCACCTGCTCGTGCGTGAGGCCCGAGAGCGTCGTCATGTGGTGGATCTCGCTCGCCGTGAAGAGCTTCAGGTGCACGTCGGGCAGCGCCTGGCGAAGCGACGCGACGATGTCCACGTAGTAGTCGAAGCCGACGTGCGGTGACTCGCCGCCGACCATGTGGATCTCGGTGAAGCCGGTCAGCTCGTGCTGCTCGACCGCGTCGGCCACCATCTCCTCGGTCGTGAACGTGTAGGCGCCCTCCTGCTTCTCGGTGCGGGCGAACGCGCAGAACTTGCACTTCACGCGGCAGACGTTCGTCTGGTTCAAGTAGAGGTTCTGGACGAAGTAGACCTCGTCCGTGCCGCCGCGCAGGCGGCGCGCGGTGTCGGCGAGCTCGCCGAGGGCGAGGACGTCGTCGGACTCCATGAGCGTGAGCCCGTCGTCCATGTCGAGGCGCTCGCCGGCGACGACCTTCTCGCGGATCTCGTCTAGTGCGGACTGTTGCGCGGCGACGGCCATTAGTTCTCTCTGTCTACCACTAGCTCGGTGAGTGCCGCGAGGGAATCGACGTCCCCGGACCCGTTCAGCGACGCGCGGGCGGCCTCCGCGAACTCGAGCGCGACCTCGCGGGAGGCGTCGAGCGCGCCCGTGGCGGAGACCCGCTCGAGCGCGTCGGGGACGTCCTCCCCGGCCAGCGCACGGGCGACCTCGGGGTCCTCGCGGGCGGCCAGGATGAGCGGCAGCGTCGGCGTGCCGTCGCGCAGGTCGACGCCCGGCGCCTTGCCGGTCGCGCCCTCCGCGCCGGTGCAGTCGAGGATGTCGTCGGCGATCTGGAAGGCGACGCCGAGCGCGAGGCCGAACTCGCCGAGCCCCGGCCCGCCGCCGAGGACGCACGCCGCCTCGAAGAGCTTCCCGGTCTTCAGCGAGCAGCGCCGCAGGTACTCGTCCACCGACGTGTCGGGACGGTTGACCTGCCGCCGCTGGAGCGCCTCGCCGCGGGCCAGGGCGAGGGCCGCGCCCGCAAGCAGCGCGACCGCGTCGGCATCCCCGGACTCGGCCAGTTCCGAGAACGCGCGGGCGAAGAGGTAGTCGCCGGTCGCGCCCGCGGCGGACGGGCCGTGCTGAGCCCACACCGTCGGGCGGCCGCGGCGCAGCGCCGCGGCGTCCAGGAGGTCGTCGTGGACGAGCGTCGCCATGTGGACGAGCTCGACCGCCGCGCCGGCGGCCAGGGGACCTTCGCCGCCGCGCTCCTCCACGGGAGCCGAGAGGAACACGAGCACCGGCCGCAGCCGCTTTCCGCCGGCAGCGAGCGTCTCGGCGCCGATGCGGCCGACGAGACCCGGATGGGAGCCGACCGCGCGCTCGAGCCGCAGCTCGAGCACGTCGAGGTAGGCGTCGAGCCCCGGCGCCGCGCGAACGGTGGCGAGCGCGCTCATGCGCGCCTCCGCGCCGTGTGCAGCGCCACGATCCCGCCGGCGAGCAGCCGCCAGCGGATCTCCTCGAACCCCGCGCGGTCCATCGCGGCCGCGAGCTCCTTCGGACCGGGGAAGCGGCGCACGCTGGCCGGGAGGTACGAGTAGGCCTGCCCGCCCGGGAGGATCTTGCCGAGCAGCGGGACGACGCCGTCGAACCACAGGCGGAAGAAGGGCCGCAGCACGCCGCGCGGCTGCGTGATCTCGAGGCAGCCGAGGCGCCCGCCGGGAACGAGCACCCGGGACAGCTCGGCGAGCCCGGTCTCGAGCTCGGCGACGTTGCGGATGCCGAACCCGACCGTGACCGCCTCGAAGCTCGCGTCCTCGAAGGGGAGCGCCATGACGTCGCCCTCGACCCAGGTGACGTCGCCCGACTTGCGCCGCGCCCGCTCCAGCATGGCCGGGGAGAAGTCGAGCCCCGTGACGACGCCGCCCGCGGACTGCGCGGCGACGGCGAGGTCGCCGGTGCCGCAGCACGCGTCGAGCACGCGGTCGCCGGGCCGCACGACCGCCTCGACGGCCAGCCGGCGCCAGCGCTGGTCGAGCCCCGCGGTCATGACGCGGTTCATCGCGTCGTAGACCGGAGAGATCCGGTCGAACATGCGCCGCACCTCGCCGGGCGGCAGGGTGCCGGTGGTCGTCATTCCCCCCATCGCTTCATGAGTTCGTTCGAAAGCCCCAACTGGTCGAGTGCCCTCCCAACGACGAAATCGACGAGATCGTCGATCGATTGAGGCGCATGGTAGAAGCCCGGCGCCAAAAAGAGGATCGTCGCGCCCGCCTGGCGCAGCGTGAGCAGTCCCTGGAGGTGGATCGCCGAGAGCGGCGTCTCCCGCGGCATGAGCACGAGGCGGCGGCCTTCCTTGAGCGCGACCGAGGCCGCCCGGTGGATGAGATTGTCCATCGCGCCGGTCGCAAGGGTGCCCACCGTCGCCATCGAGCACGGGCAGATCACGTAGGCGTCGACCTTGGCCGAGCCCGACGCGTACGGCGAGCTCCAGTCGTCCGGCGCGTACACGGTCACGCCCTTCGCGTCGCCGACAACGCGGGCGAGCACCTCGTCGCGACCCAGCGCCGGATCGCCGTACAGCTCGGTGGCGAGCACTTCGATCCCTGCGCCCGAGGCGGAGACGCCGACCTCGCAGCCGGCGCCGGCGAGGGCCTGGAGCAGGCGTGCGGCATACGGAGCGCCCGATGCGCCCGTGATCCCGAGAAAGATCCGCATGGCGGTTAGATGGTCGGCCGGGGACCGACGTGCTCATCGGGGACGGGTGCGACCAAGTCGGGCGTCGTGATCGGCTGCAGCCCGTGCTGGTTAGCACGGGTAAGGGCGAGCGCGGCGATCCGGCGCCGTGTCGCAGCCGCCAGCCGTGAGTGCGGCGGTTCCCGGCCGACCATCTACCCGCCGGTCTTCGACGCCTCGAGGAAGGCGGCAAGCTGATGGAGCTGCACGTCGGTCAGATTCGGGAAGCCGGGCATGGTCGTCCCGGGCTTGACCGCCTGCGGGTCGCGGATCCACTCGACCCAGTACTCCTCGCCCCGGCCGAGCGATCCGATGTTGGACAGGTTCGGGCCGGGCCCGGGTGCGCCCTGATCGCCGTAGGTGTGGCAGTTGAGACAGCCGACGGTGCCGAAGAGATCCGCGCCGGCGATGACCTCGGGATCGTCCGTCTCGATGCCGTTGCCGGCGAGCAGCGCCTCACCGGTTGCCGTGCCCGCCTCGCGGGCCGTCGCGCCCTTGTAGGTGAGCACCCCCATCGAGAGGACGACCAAGACCGCGGCCACGATGGCGACCGGCCGCCGGCTCAGCCTGCGCTCCATGCGCCGGTCCATGAACGGCAGCGCGAGCAGCAGGATGATGCAGATGGTCGGAATCCCGACGGTGCCGAGGATGACGGAGTCGGGCCACTTGAAGATCCGCAGCAGGTAGAAGAGGAAGTAGAAGTACCAGTCGGGGCGCGGCACGAACGAGGTCGTGCCGGGGTCGGCCTGGTCGGTGTAGAGCGGCCCGATCCAGCCGGAATCGCCGTCGCGGGCCGTGAAGTACCAAACGCACGCGAGCCCGAAGATCACGAGCACGACGATGAGGCTCATCACCGTGTCGTGGAACATCGCGTGCGGGAAGAACGGCTTCCCGCGCTTCTCGACGTCCTCCTTGTAGCGCTTGAAATCCTCGCGCTGGGCCTCGGTGCTCATGAGCCCGTTCCTTCGCCGTTGCCGCGAGGCGCCGGAGCGACGAGACCCTTCCGAAGCTCGGTCTCCTCCTCGTCCTGCGCGGTCGGGTTGGCCGCGTCAGTCCAGGGCGGCGGCGTGACGCCGAGGCGGATGACGAGGTACAGGTGCAGCGTGATCAGGAGGAGCAGCGCGCCCGGGACGATCAGCATGTGGATCGCATAGAAGCGCGCAAGGGTGTCGGTTCCGATCTCGGCGCCGCCGCGTAAGAGGAACGAGATGAACGGGCCGGCGATCGGTGCGGTCGCGTTGATGTTGATGCCGACGACCGTGGCCCAGTACGCGGTCTGATCCCACGGAAGCAGGTAGCCGCTGAAGCCCTCGAGCATCGCGAGCAGGAGGATCGACACGCCGATCAGCCAGTTCAGCTCGCGCGGGTACTTGTAGGCGCCGAACAGGAACACCCGGCCCATGTGGAGGAAGAGCAGGATGATGAAGACGCTCGCGCCCCAGCGGTGCATGCCGCGCACGAGCCAGCCGAGCGTCAGGTCGTTCGTGATGTTCTGGATCGACTGGTAGGCGTTCTCCGGGTCCGGCTTGTAGTACATGGCCAGGATCACGCCGGTGATCAGCTGGACGATGAACGCGGTCAGCGTCGCGGAGCCGAGCGTGTGGAACCAGTTCGTCTCGGCAGGGACCTTGCGGAAGAGGAAGTACTTGAGCCCGCCGATGAGTCCCGAGCGCTCCTCGAGCCAGTCGACCGGGACCATCGGACGTCGGCGACCTGATGACTCTTGGAGCGTCGCTTCGCCATCTACGGGATGATCGGGTAGAAGTACTGCGAGGGGCCGTCGACGTGCGTGCCGGGGTCCTGGTGCTTGTAGACCTGCATCTCCGCGTCGGCGCCCGTGCCCGTCACCTCGGCGACGCTGAAGAGCTGGCCGAGCGTGAGGTTGCCGTCGATGATCGAGTACTCGTAGCGGTCGAGCGCGCGCACGGGCGGGCCGGCGACGCGGTTGCCCTCGAGGTCGTAGGCGCCGCCGTGGCACGGGCACGCGAAGCCGGACGGAGCCGTCTCGGCGCGCTTGATCTTGCCGCCGTCGACCTCGACCTCCTGCTGCTCGCCGGTGAGGCCGGTCGGCTGCACCGGGCAGCCGAGGTGGACGCAGCGGTTGGAGAGAATCGTGACGCTCGGCTGGCCGTCGCTCATCTGGCCGTTGTTGCGGATGTAGGCGGTGCGACTGACGATGTCCGCGGGCTCGTCGGCCTTGGAGTTGAAGGTGGCGACCATCCACTGGCCCTCGGGATAGCCGTCGAGCGGGCCGAGATTGACGTCCTCGCTGCCCTGCCCGACGAAGGCCGGGATGACGGCGAAGCCGATCGCGGGCAGCGTCGCGACGGCGCCGATCGCGGCGCCGATGCCGAGCGTCGCGCCCACGAGGAAGACGTTGCGCGTGTAGTGGTGCTCCGGCTCCTCCTCGTCCTCCACGGCCTCGGGTTCGGCCGCGGCGGGAGGCTCGGGCGCAGGCTCGGCCCGCATCTCCCGCGTCGCCTCGCGGATCCAGAGCGCCCCGAAGACGACTGCGATCACGACGCCGACGACGGCTGCGGGCCAGCTGACGATCAGGCCGACGAGGGCGACAGCGACGCCGAGGGCGAATCCGAAGGGCCAGATCGACGGTCCCGGGAAGTGCCCGCCTCCACCGTTCTCGTCGGCCATCTAGCCCCTTCCCCTCATGCGGTTCCGCCCTGGAAGCACAAGCGATTCTCCCTGTTTTCCGCGCTGAGTGTCAAAGACGTAGCTTTCGGCGCAAGTTGCTCGGAAACCCCGCCGTTTTCCGCGCCTTCGGCACCGCCGAGCCCGTACTCGGACCACCGTTTCGAGACGAGGCTACGGACCTCCTCGGTCATCTCGATGCGTTCGGGCCAGTCGCGCCCGCCCTCCTCGTTCGTCTTGTGGGTCGCGTCGATGCCGAGCTTGCCGCCGAGGCAAAACGCCGCGGCCGAGTGGTCGAGCTGGTCGAGCGGCCCTTCCGAGAGGAGCAGGTCGCGCTTCGGGTCGACGTTCGCGCAGACATGGAAGAAGACCTCGTCGTAGTCGTGGACGTCCACGAAGTCGTCCACGACGACGACCGACTTGGAGAGCGACAGCAGGCCGAGTCCCCAGATCGCGTGCATCACCTTGCGGGCATGGCCCGGGTAGGCCTTGCGCATCGACACGATCACGCAGTTGTGGAAGGCGCCGGCGACGGGGAGGTCGTAGTCGACGATCTCCGGCAGGGTCATGCGCACGGCGGGGAGGAAGATCCGCTCGGTCGCCTTGCCGAGCCAGGCGTCCTCCGGCGGTGGAACGCCGACGACGATGGACGGGTAGATCGCGTCGCGGCGCATCGTCATCGCGGTGAGGTGGAAGACGGGGAACGGCTCGGGCGGCGAGTAGTAGCCGGTGTGGTCGCCGAACGGGCCCTCCGTTCCAAGCTCGCCCTTCTCGATGTAGCCCTCGAGGACGATCTCGGCGTTCGCCGGAACCTCGAGATCCACGGTCTTCGCCTTGACGAGCTCCACCGGCGAGCCCTTGAAGAAGCCGGCCAGCATGAACTCGTCCACGTGCTTGGGCAGCGGCGCGCTGGCGGAGTAGGTCGTGATCGGGTCGCAGCCGAGCGCGACCGCGACGTCGAGCCGGTCGCCCATGCCGCGCCAGTCCGCCGCGCCGTCCTTGTGGATCTGCCAGTGCATGTAGGTCGTGCGCGCGTCGATCTTCTGCATCCGGTACATGCCGACGTTCCGCGTGCCGGTCTGCGGGTCGCGCGTGATCACGGCCGGGAGGGTCACGAACGGCGCCGGGTCGCCCGGCCAGCAGTGCTGGATCGGGAGCAGGTCGAGGTTCGGCTCGAGGACGATCTCCTGGCAGACGCCCTTCGAGACGGTCTTCGGCATCGAGTCGGCGAGCTTCTTCAGCTTGCCGAGGCCCTTCACCTTCTCCACGAGCCCCTGCGGCGGCTGGAGCTCGAGCACGTCGGCGACCCTTGCGCCCAGCTCGTCGAGCGAGTCGACGCCGAAGGCAAGCTCGGTGCGCCGCTTCGTGCCGAACTGGTTCACGAGCAGCGGATGGTCGGAGCCCTTCGGGTTCTTGAAGAGGAGCGCCGGGCCGCCGGCCTTGACGGTGCGGTCGACGATCTCCGTGACCTCGAGGTAGGGGTCGACCTCGGCCTCGATCTCGACGAGTTCGTTCTCCTGCCGGAGCAGGTCGAGCCAGGAGCGGAGGTCTGACGCCGGCACGGCGTCGAGTTTAGGTCAGTAGGCGCGCTTCGCGCGGGCGGCCTTGCGGCGGCGCCTGGTCCCGAGGTGCCGCAGCGCCTGCCCGATCAGGATCACGGCGACGAAGATCAGGCCGACGACGAGCATGGCCGTGATGATGTGCTTGCCCTCCTCGGCGACGTCGACGGCTTCTTCCTGGAGAAAGAGGATCGCGGCAAGCATCGGCGTGGATACTAACGAGGGTACGGCGGAACGTGCCTCGTTCTCGGGGTGCGATGGTCGGCGCGAGGCAAGGACGCAGACTCGCGTTCGTATCCAGCGGATACGGGCGCGACCGAGGACGCCGCATCGAGCCGACCAGCGCGGCCCGAGGACTCAGGCTCGTTTCGTCGGACCCTCGTCAACCAACGGCGAGCCGCAGGCGATGAAGCGCGAGAGCCGCCTCGACCGGATCGGCGCCCGCGGCACGGACGGCGATGGCCGCGAGCGGCCCGGCGTCGTCGCCGTCGCGCAGCGCGGCCCGGGCGGCGGCGAGCTCCGGATCTCCGGCGCCGACGAGGGCGAACGTCGCGGCCCACAGCGGGCCGTCGAGCTCCGCGTCGTCCGGCTCGGACTCGGCCCGAAGCTGGGCGCAGAGCGAAAGCAGCTCCGCAAGGTCGGCGACGACCGTCACGCGCCCATGCTCGGCGACGCGAACGAGACCGTGCGCGTAGAGATAGTCGCCGAGCAGGACGCTCGTGTCGCGGTCGGGCGCGGCGAAGAGGCGCGGGCGGCCGTAGTGGACGAGGTAGCCCTCGTAGATCGTCTCGAGCCCGAGTGCGAGCGGGGCCGGGGCGAGCGGCGAGAAGACCGGCAGCGCCTCGCGCTCCGCCTCGGGACGCAGGGCCGCTCCCCAGAGCGGGCTCTCCGCCGCGGCCTCGTCGGCGATCGCCGTCCAGACGTCCCCGGCAGGCACTACTCGGAGAGCCATGCCGCAACCTCGGGCGCCCAGTACGTGACGATCGCGTCGGCGCCCGCCCGCTTGATCGCAAGGAGCGACTCGAGCGCGGCGGCGCGGCGGTCGAGCCAGCCCTGCGCCGCGGCGGCCTCGAGCATCGCGTACTCGCCGCTCACCTGGTAGGCGAAGACCGGCGCGTCGAAGCGGGCGTTCGCGGCGGCGATCACGTCGAGGTAGGGCAGCGCCGGCTTGATCATGATCGCGTCGGCGCCCTCCTCGAGATCGAGGGCGCACTCGCGCAGCGCCTCGCGGACGTTGGGCGGATCCATCTGGTAGCTGCGACGGTCGCCGAAGGCGGGCGTCGAGTCGGCCACCTCCCGAAACGGACCGTAGAAGGCCGAGGCGTACTTGGCGGAGTAGGACACGATCGGGATGCGCTCGAAGCCGTCCTCGTCGAGCGCGGCCCGCAGCGCGCCGACGCGGCCGTCGAGCATGTCGCTGGGGCAGACGATGTCCGCGCCGGCCTCGGCGTGGCTGACCGCGGTCCGCGCGAGCAGCTCGACGGACGCGTCGTTCACGATCTCGCCGTCGGCGACGACGCCGCAGTGCCCGTGATCGGTGTACTCGCACAGGCACACGTCGGTCATGAGCGTGAGCTCGGGCAGCGCGGCCCGCAGCGCGCGCAGGCCCTGCTGGACGACGCCGTCCTCCGCGTACGCCCCGGAGCCCGCGTCGTCCTTCTCCGCCGGGATCCCGAAGAGCAGGATCGCGCCGATCCCGAGCGCATGGGCGCGCGAGGCCTCGACGACCAGCTCGTCGACCGAGCGGCGCGCGATCACCGCGAGGCCGGGAAGCGGCTCGACGATGCCCTCCCCCGGGCAGACGAAGAGCGGGTAGACGAGGCTCGAAGGGTCGAGCCGGGTCTCGCGCACGAGCGCGCGAAGCGGCGCGGTGCGGCGGAAGCGTCGGAGCCGGACGAGTGGGAACGTCGCCATCGGGCGAAAGGGTACGCGCTCAATACGAGCGCGGCATACCCAATACGTGCTGGCCGACGTAGGCGAGCACGAGCGCGTTCGGGACCGGGGCGACCTGGTAGAGGCGCGTCTCGCGGAACTTGCGCTCGACGTCGAGCTCGACCGCGAAGCCCCAGCCGCCGTGCGTGTCGAGGCACGCATTGGCAGCCTCCCAGGACGCGTCGGAGGCGAGGAGCTTCGCCATGTTCGCCTCCGGCCCGCACGGCTCGCCCGCGTCGAAGAGCGCGGCCGCCTTCCAGCGGACGAGGTCGGCGGCCTCGACGGCGATGTGCGCGCGGGCGATCGGAAACTGCACGCCCTGGTTCGCTCCGATCGGCCGGCCGAAGACGACCCGTTCGGAGGCGTAGCGCGAAGCCGTCTCCACGAACCAGCGCCCGTCGCCGATGCACTCCGCCGCGATGAGGATCCGCTCGGCGTTCAGGCCGTCGAGCAGGTAGCGGAAGCCCTGGCCCTCCTCGCCGACGAGCGCCTCGCCGGGCACCTCGACGCCGTCGAGGAACACCTCGGTGGTCGCGTGATTCATCATCGTCGGCAGCGGCCTGATCGTCAGCGCGTCGCCCGCCTCACGGAGATCCACGAGGAAGACCGAGAGCCCGTCGGTCGGCCGCTCGCCCTCGCTCGTGCGGGCGATGACGAGCATCAGATCGGAGTGCAGCGCGCGCGAGGTGAAGACCTTCTGGCCGCGCAGGACCCAGCCCGCTTCGGTCCGCTCGCCCCGCGTCTGGATCGCGGCGGTGTCGACGCCCGCGGTCGGCTCGGTCACGCCGAAGGCCTGGAGGCGGAGCTCGCCCTTGGCGATCCGCGGGAGGTACGCGCGCTTCTGCTCCTCGCTGCCGTGGCGCAGCAGGGTTCCCATGACGTACATCTGCGCGTGGCAGGCGGCCGCGTTTCCGCCCGAGGCGTTCACCTCCTCGAGGATCGAGCTCGCGGTCGCGAGGCCGAGCCCGCCGCCGCCGTACTCCTCGGGGATGAGCGCTGCCAGCCAGCCGGCCTGCGTGAGCGCGGCGACGAACTCCTCCGGATAGCGATCGGGTTCGAGTCCGCGCCAGTACTCGACGCCGAAGCGGTCGCACAACTCGCGAACGGCGGCGCGAACGTCGCGGATCTCGTCGGGGATCGAGAAGTCCATGGCCGAGCGGCCAGTCTCGCCGATCCACCGAGCTACGTGACGTCCGCCTCCCAGATCTGGCGCCAGGTGTTCTCGCCGACGACGCCGTCGACGAACAGGCGCTTCTCCCGCTGGAACGCGCGCACGACCGTCTCGGTGCGCTTGTCGAACTTGCCGGTCGCCTCGAGGTCCCAGCCGCGCGCGACGAGCTGCTCCTGGAAGAGCCGCACCCCTTCGTCGACCTTGCGCGCGTTGTGCTCGCGGTCGAGATCCGTGCCCCCGAAGGGCGGCGCCTTCGTCCCCTTCTTCTTCGCCTTCGGCGGCGTGGCTACGGTGTTCACGCCCTTGTTGCGTTGGAGCCACGCCGTGATCGCCTCCTGCTGGAGCTTCGGGTCAAACTTCTCGAGCGTTGGCTTGCCGCCCTCGTTCGGCGACAGCGAGAAGTGCATCGCATCCTTCGCCGTCGACCAGGCGCCGCCCCAGCCGAAGCCCTCGCTCGTGAAGGCCTTCACGAACTCCTTCGGCATGTCGGTCTTGGCCGGCCCGGATTTCACGTACGGGTTCGTCTCGGGGTTGATGTCGACCGCACCGGCCCAGGCGTGGGCGGACCACGACGTGCCCGATGTCGTCTGGCGGCAGTTGTAGCTCTCGATGCGAAAGACCTCGTACCCGACCGCGTAGGCCTTCATCGCCGCGCGCAGGAGCTGGTTCGCGCCCTTGCGCTGGAACGGGATCGTCTTGCCGAAGACCTCGACGGCGACGAAGTCACCCTGCTTGCACGGCTTTCCGAATGCGGCCGTGAGATCAGCCATGGCGGCACTTTACGACGAGGAGGCGCGGCATGGCCAGTCGCGCAAGGGCGCCGAAGCCGAGCGTGAGCCCAACGAGCCAGAGCGCCTCGCGTGCGGCGGTTCCCCACGGGTCGACGTCGTAGAGCGTCGACTCGAAGAGCTCGACCGCGTGCGCAAAGGGAAACGCGGCCGAGATCCAGGCTGCCGGGCCGATCGAGACCTCCGGGAGGATCCCGAGCAGGATCAGCGGCATCGCCACGAGCACGGCCACCAGGGCGGCGGTTCTCGTATCGCGCGCGAGGACGCCGAGCAGCACGCCGAACGCCCCGAACGCAGCGGCGGCGAGCGCGAGCCCGGCGAGCAGCACCGGCACGCGGAACCACGACGCGAACGAGGTCGACCCCGCGAGCTCGAGCACCACCGCCAGCACCGCGGTCAGCGTCGTCCCCACGGCGACGCCGACGACCGTGACGAGCGCGACCTTCTCCACGACCAGCTCGCCGAGCCGCACCAGACCGCGGGCGAGGCGGGCCAGCACGTTCTCGTCCCGCTCCGAGGCGATCGCGCCGGCGGCCACGACGATGCAGAGGAGCGCCATCGTCAGCGCCAGGGCGTAGGCCTGCACCTGCGCCGAGAGGAGCCACGTGCGGCGGCCCTCGTCGTCGAGCTTGAGCGTGATCGGGTTCGCCGTCGCGCGAAGCGCCTGGCCGGTCTGGTCGAGCGCGAGCTTCGCCTCGGCGATGAACGTCTCGAGCTCGTGGATGTCCGCCTCCGAGGCGGGGTCGTCGGTGCGGGCGCGCAGCTGCGCCAGGAGCCGCTCGGCCCCGGTCAGCCCGACGATGTTGAACTCGTTGCCGAGAAAGTCGCCCTGGCCGCCCTCCTGGATCAGGCGCACGTAGTCGAGGTTCGCCTCGATGTAGGCGTCCTGGAGCTCCCGGTTCAGGTTGAAGACGAGCGCCTCGGTCTGCCGCTCCACACGCCCGGCGAGCCCTCCGCGACTGGTGCGCAGAACGAGCTCGGGCTGGTCGACGAGGCTCGCGAGGTTCGAGACGAAGCCCTCCGGCACGACGATCGCCGCGACGATGTCCCCGCTGCGAAGGCCGCGCTCGGCCTCGTCCTCCGTCATGGGAATGAGGTCGACCTCGGTCTCGACGCGGTCGATCACCTCGTTCACGTCGAAGACCTGGCCGCCCACGTTCACCTCGGCCGGGATGCCGTCCAAGTCGACGAAGCCGACCCGCGGGCGATCGGCCGCGAAGTGCGCGACGAGCCCCACGAGCAGCGCGACCAGGAGCGGATAGAGGAAGAGCGCGACGAGCAGCGCCCGCGAGCGGCCCAGGATCCGCAGGTCCTTTCCGAGCAGCGCGCCGATGCGGCTCATCGCGCCGCGTACTCCTCGTAGGAGCCGCGAAATACGACCCGGCCCGCCTCGAGCGCCGCGACCGTGTCGGCGAGGCGGCCGACCTCCTCCGGATGCTGGGTCGCGAGCACCGCGGCGCCGCCGTGCGCGGCGACCGACTCGACCAGCTCCCAGACGCGGATCCGCTGCGCGGGGTCGAGCGAGGCGGTCGGCTCGTCGAGCAGCAGCACCTCGGGCTCGGTGAGGAGCGCGATGCCGATGTTCACGCGCTGCTGCTCTCCGGTCGAAAGCTCCCCGGCCGGGCGGTCGGGCGACGCGACGGTGATGCGCTCGAGCACGCGCTCGACGGCCGCCTTCGGAGTCGGCGAGCCCCTCGAGCCGCGCGAAGAGACGGAGGTTCTCGCGCGCGGAGAGCCGGCCGTACTGCGCAGGCTGCTGCGGGGCCCAGCCGATCCGTGCCCTGGCGAGCGGCGACGAGACCGTCCCTTCGCTCGGCTCGAGCGCGCCGGCGAGGATCGAGAGCAGCGTCGACTTGCCGGCGCCGTTCGGCCCCACGAGCGCCAGCGTCTCGCCCGCGTGCACGTCGATGCTCGTGGGCTCGAGCGCCACATGCGAGCCGTACCGCCGCGCGACGTCCTGCGCGGCGAGGACGACACCGCCGTCCGCCCCTGCTGTCACGGTAAATCGGGGACGGCGATCACCTTCGGCCGATCGTAGCTGCCATGGCTGAACCCTACGATCATCAGGCGGAACGGGCCGCGCGCGGGCGGAGCCGCGCCGACGACTGGGACTGGCCGGTCTTCGAAGGCGCCCTCGCGCTCGAGTGGGAGGAACCGGGCGACGAAGCCGCCTCCGCAGGCCGGTAGACATTTGAACCTCGTGGAGACCTCGGGTACCGTCCTGCGGATGGCTCGGCCCGAAGCAGTGGGTTTGGCCGCTCGTGCTGCGCTTCGCGAGAAGGAACGCGCAAAGGTCCGCCGCGCTCGACGCCTGGCCGCGTTGGTCGTGTTCGGGGCGGTGGCGTTGATCGTCCTCCTCCTCACCGCATTCGCAGGCACCGGCGGCAAGACCGTCCCTCAAGCCACCGGCCCTGCGCCGGCCCAGCGGCTCTTGCCGTCGGGCCCGCCGCGCCCGCAGGTCGTCGCGGTGAACGACACGCTGCGGATCCAGCTGCCGATCAACCAGGGCCGCGTCACGGCGATCGGCTACCACGCGTCGGGAGCAGCCGCGCTTCCGCTCGACCCGGTCGGCTCGCAGGCGAACGCCGGCATCTTCGGACGGATCGGCCGGCGGCTCTTCGGCTCGGACGGATCCGGGATCCGCTACTACCAGCTCGAGGGCGGCACCGGCCCGAGCACCGGCGGGCTCGACGTGGGCGCGCCGGTGGGAACCGACGTCTACGCGCCCGTGGACGGAACGGTGATCGCGATCTCCGACCGCATCCTCGACGGCGTCCCGTACGGCAAGCAGATCGAGATCCAGCCGGCGGGAAACCCGAGCATCGTCGTCCTGCTGACGAACCTGACGGCCGATCCGGCCCTGAGCGTCGGCTCGACCGTGATCGCCGCCCGCTCGAAGCTCGGACGGCTGATCGACCTCTCGGCCGTCGAGCGCGCCGGGCTTGCCCGCTACACGCAGGACGAGGGCCAGCACGTGCACATCGAGGCGCGCCGCGCCTCCACGGCGCCCTAGAAACCGGCCGGTGCGGATCCTCTTCCTGGGCGACGTGTTCGGCGCTCCCGGCCGCCGGGCCGTCGAGAGCCGCCTGCGCGACCTGCGCGAAGAGCTCGACATCGACCTCTGCATCGTGAACGGCGAGAACGCCGCGGACGGGATCGGCCTGACCGCGAAGCTCGCCGAGAAGCTCCTGGCCGCGGGCGCCGACGCGATCACGCTCGGCAACCACGTCTGGCGGCAGCGCGATCTCGTCCCGTTCCTCGACGAGTCCGACCGCATCGTCCGCCCCGCGAACCTCGGCGGGCCGGGCACGCCGGGGAAAGGCCTCACGGTCGTCCCCGCGCGGGACGGGACGCCGGTCGCCGTTCTGAACCTCCAGGGCCAGCTCTTCCTCGAGGTCGCCCACCACCCGTTCGTGGTCGTCGACGACCTCGTCGCCGAGGCGCGCAAGCTGTCCCCGGTGATCGTCGTCGATTTCCACGCGGAGGCGACGAGCGAGAAGATCGCGCTCGCGCGGATGCTCGACGGCCGCGTCACCGCCGTGCTCGGCACGCACACGCACGTGCAGACCGCCGACGCACGCGTTCTCCCCGGGGGCACCGCGGCGATCACCGACGCGGGCATGACCGGGCCGCACGACTCCGTCATCGGCGTGAAGGCCGACCTCGCGATCCAGCGGATGAAGACGGGCCGGCCCGTGCGCTTCCACCCGGCCGAGGGCGACGTGCGGATCGAGGGCGTCGTGATCGAGTGCGGCGCCGACGGCCGGGCTACGTCGTGCGAGGCCCTTCGCGTCTTCGTTGGATGAGCGGCAGGATCGACAGGAAGAGCGCGACGAGCAGGAGATCCCGCAGGAAGACGAGCCACGCCGTCCGCTGCAGGTTCGCGACCTCCCAGTAGCGGTAGGGAAACCACAGCTGCGTGACGGCGAGCGTCGCCGCGTAGAGGCCGAGCTGGAGGTACGCCCGCCGCAGAAGCAGGAACGGCATCAGGGGCAGGAGCCAGACGAGGAACTGCGGGGACAGCACCTTCCCGAAGGCGACGAAGGCGCACACGGCCGCCGCGGACGCGATGAGCAGCGGCTCCTTGCCCCGGTCGGAGCGGGCGAAGACGATCCAGACGGCCACTATCGCGAGCGCCTGGAGCACCGTCTGCACGGTCGCGAACGTGTCCGGGAGCGGCCCGGCCAGGTTCTGCGAGCCGAAGCTCGAGACGACGGTCGCGTCGTAGATCTGAGTTCGGTGCGCCGCCAGGAGAAGCGACGCGCCGAGACTCTCGATCTGGAGCGGCCGGCTCGTCTGGCGCGTGATGCTGTCCACGACGCCGTCGGGCGCGACGAGCAGGAACGGCCCGAAGATGACGAGGACGACGGCCGCGAAGACGCCGAGCGAGATGAGCGCCTCGCGCTCGCCCCGCCTCCTCAGGACGTAGAGGAGCGCGAGCGGCAAGAGGACGAGCGGGAAGATCTTGGTCGCGACCGCGGCGCCCAGCAGGCCGAGCCCGAGCCGCATCCGTTCGTGCACGAGCGCGGCGAGCGAGCCGGCGACGAGAAGCACCGGCCAGAGGTCGAACCGGCTCAGGATCAACGGGCCGATGAGGATCGGGGTCAGCGCGGCGAGGAGCACGCCGCCGTAGAGCGCGGCCGGAGGCGCGCCGACCCCGGCGAGCGCGACGGCGACGAGCAGGACCGCCGCCCCGCCGAGCACGAACATGAGCGCGTCGAAGAGCCGGTCGTACGACTCGTCCGACCCGGCCTCGGGGATGACGAAGACGGGCAGCGCGCCGGGCGGGTACTCGAGCTCGAAGTCGCGGTAAGGCACGTCGCCGCGGGCCATGGCATCGCCGTAGTTCTTGTAGACGGGCGTGTCGACGATCCGCACGTTGTCGAACGGCCCCGTGTGGATGAGCGCCCACGACAGGGCGAAGATCGCGAGGCCGACGAGCGCCGCGCCCGCCCAGCCGAGCGACTCAGCCTGCAGGGACGGGCTCTCGGGGCTCGCCGTCATCGGCGGGCGCCTCCTCGATCAGCTTCCTCCCCACGGGAACCGTGGCGAAGAGCGCGATCGCGACGAAGGGGAAAAACCACGGGATGTAGAGGTAGAACCAGTGCGTGAGCACGATCTCGAAGCCGATCAGCAGCACGCCCGAGAGCGCGGCGATCTGGAGCGGGCTCTTGTCGCGCGGGATGAAGTAGACGGCGAAGGCTCCGGCGACGAGCGCGATCTTGAGGGCGCCCTGGAGCAGCGCGAGATCGGGGTAGCGGTACATGTTCCAGTCCCAGATCGAAAACGGCGACGAGCGCGAGAGCTGCCAGCCGAAGGTTCGATCCCAGAAGACGCGCGCGGCGTGCGTCGGGTCCGGCTCGAGGAACAGGATCCACGCGACCAGCAGCGTTGCGAGCAGGAAGCCCAGCTCGAAGAGCAAGAGGCGCCGGCCCGAGTCCTTGCCGGTGCCGCGCGGGTAGGACGCCCAGAGCGGGGCGAGCAGGAACGCCGAGAACTTGGCCCAGCCGGCGAGCGCGACGAACGCGCCGCGCGACGGGGCGGACGAGAGCAGCCAGAACCCCCAGATGAGGATGACCGGCATGACCGCGTCGTTCGAGTTCGAGTTCGAGACGTACTGCGTGAACGGGTAGGCGGCCCAGGCGAACGCGAGCGTGGCCGCGAGCCGGTTCCCGCCGAAACGACGGCCGACGAGCGCGAGCCCCATGATCGCGAGCAGGTCGAGCATGATCGACGTGAAGTGCACGGCGGGGAGCTCGTCCCAGTGCCCGCTCCACCCGAAGATGAGGTAGCCGGGAACGTAGGCGAGGTAGGTCACGGGGCCGTAGGTGTCGCCGCGGCCGTTCGCCGACTCGCAGCGGCCGTTCGTCTGGATCCGCTCGCGGACGTAGCCCGTCGCGTCGGCGGGGCCGCACTCCTTCCCCTCGTCGGTCGGCATGTTCCCGTACGGCGACTCGCCCTGCGCGACGATCCGCTGCGCGCCGATCACGCTCGCGTAGCCGACGTCGATCGTGTTCGAGCCTTCGATGTTGAGGCCGACGCGGAACCCGACCGCGAGCACGGTCGCGGCGACGAGCAGCCAGACCGGCCACACCGGCCGGGCCGTCTCGGTCGGCCGCCGCTTCCACACGATCCAGAGCAGCCGCCCGACCAGGTAGAGCATCGGCGGATAGATCAGCGGCATGGCGCGGAAGATCTCGCCGCGGTTGAAGAACGCGAGCGAGATCGTGAACGAGAGCAGCACGAGCAGGTCGAGGGTCCGCACCGAGAGGATCCGGCGCCAGTCGGCGAGGCCGATGAAGAAGAGGGCGCAGAAGCCGAACCAGACGAGCGGGTTGTTGATGTCCGCCCCGAACGCGCCCTTGACGCCGCGCGCCATGCCCCAGGCGACCTGCGGGCCCGTCCACGGATCCTTCACCTGGCCGCTCGCGTCGTCCACCTTCGCCTCGACGATCTGGCCCGCCTTGCCGGGAACCCAGACCTTGACCTGCCAGTAGCGCTGCTCGTCCTTGAACGTCGCCTGCTTGGTGAGCTTCTCGCCCTTGTAGCGCTCGATCCAGGCGGCGATCTTCGGATTTGCGAGGGCGAGCTCGATCGCCTCGTCCTCGGTCAGCCGTTCGCCCGCCTCGGCCTGCGGGCACGAACGGCGTCTGGATCAGGTTGCCGTCGGAGTCGTACGCGGGCGCGGACTGAGCCGCCGCCACGGCAGGCGCCGCGAGCGCGAGCGCGACGAGCGCAAGCGCGACACGACGGATCAAGCGCGCCGGAAGCTCCAGAGCTTGTTGGCCGCGAAGTTCCACGGGGTCACGACGATGATCGCGATCGCCTGCGCGGGAATCTCGTCGAGGCCGACGGCCACGAGCAGCCGCAGCACGACCAGGTTCGCCGCCAGCGCGATGGTCGAGACGACCAGGAACTTCGCGCCCTGGTGGACGAGGCCGCCGCGCTGATGCCGGAACGTCCACAGCCGGTTCCACGCGTAGTTGTTCGTCACGGCGACGAGGAACGAGCAGACGGCGGCGACGAGGTAGTTGACGTCGCCGAGGACGACGAGCGCGGAGTAGACGGCGAGGTTGACCACGTAGCCCGAGGCGCCGACCGCGGCGAACTTGGCGAGCTGCATCCAGTTCGCCGAGCGCCCCAGGGCGAGCCTCAGCCGGCCGTGGCCGGGGGCCGCCGGAGCAGCCGTTGCCGCATCGGACTCAGACGTCACCCGTAAAGCGTAGACCGCCGGAGACCCGGATCAGCCCCACAACGCGCGGGCGCCGACGAGCGGAACGAACTTGCACGGAACGGAGCGCACCACGGCGGGACCCTCCGGGCTTCGGACCACGACCGTCAGGCGCTGCTCATCGCGCCCGCCGACCGGGAGGACGAGCCGGCCTCCGGGGACGAGCTGCTCGTACAGCGGGGGCGGAGGCTCGGGGGACGCGGCGGCCGCGATGATCGCGTCGTAGGGCGCGAACTCCTCGAGGCCGAAGCAGCCGTCGCCCACGTGGACGTGCACCGCGCCGTAGCCGGCGGCCTCGAGCCGCTCCCGCGCCTTGTTCGCGAGGAAGGGGAGGCGCTCGATCGTGTGGACGACCGCGCCGAGCTCGCGCAGCACCGCCGCGCCGTAGCCCGAGCCGGTGCCGATATCGAGCACCTTGTGTCCCTCCTGCACGCCCGCCGCCTCGATCATGAGCGCGACCATGTAGGGCTGCGAGATCGTCTGGCCCCAGCCGATCAGGATCGGCTTGTCGTCGTACGCGTGCTTCTTGTCGTCCAGGTCGAGGAACTCCTCGCGGGGCACGCGGCCCATCGCGGCGAGCAGCCGGGGGTCGCGGATTCCGCGCGCACGCAGCTGCTCGACGACCATCTGGGCGCGCATGCCTTCGAAGTCAGGCCGGTAGAGCGGCATGCGTCCCAGCCGAGGCCATCGACGGCGGCGGCTCGATCCCGAGGTGGCGAAGCGCGGCGGGGGCGATGTCGACGATGCGCGAGCCCGCGCCGAGCGGCGACTCGCCGAAGCCCGCGGCGACGAGCGGAATGGTGGAATCGCCCGCGACGAGCGAGCCGTGGCTCCCGCCGCCGGCGTGATCGCGCCCTCCGAGATCGGCGAACTCGAAGCCCTCGCGGGCCGAGACGATCACCTCCCCCGCGTTCGGGTTTCCGAGCGCGTGCCAGGCGCGCTCGAGCCCGTTCGGGTACCGGCGCTCGTCGAGCACGTCCGCGTCGCCGGCGAGCTCCCACTCCTCCCCGGCCGGGCGGAAGCGGAGCTCCTCGCCTTCACGACGGGCGACCGCGAAGCCGTCCTCGGAGAACAGGACGACGTCCGCCGCCTCCACGCCGTCGAGCCGCAGGGCGAGGGCGCGGGCGTCGAGCTTCGAGCCGAGCCCGTAGACCATCCCGCAGCGGTTCGAGGCGGTGACCGCGACGTCGGCCTCGCGCCGGATCGCCCCGGCGCGTAAGGATCGAAAGGTCGTCGAAGGCGTCCTGAAGCCGCGCGACCTGCGTCACGTCGGTCTGGCCGTGGTCGGAGCAGAGGAGCACCGCGTAGCGCTCGAGAAATTCGTCCGGGCCACCCGCGGCGTCCATCAGCATGCGAACCGCGTCGTCGGCGCGGCCGAGCGCGTCGACCGCCGCTCCCGGGCCGCCGAGATGGGAGGCGAAGTCGACGTCCGGCAGGTAGAAGACGAGCAGGTCGAAGCCGTCGCGCGTTACGAGCCAGCGGCCTACAAATCCGGCATAGGCGTCGACGGAGCCCTCGAGCCGCGAGCGCACGGCCAGCGGCGCCCCGGTCACGTCCGACTCGAACAGGTTGAAGAAGAAGAACCGCCGCGGGCCGTAGACCGCCTCGTACCAGCGGTTGCGCGCGGCGATCCCCGGAAGCCGGATCGGGTGGCGCGTCCGGCCGCGGTAGCAGGTGAAGTTGATCGCCGCGGGGATGAGTCCGGCGTCCTCGACCGCCTCGAAGATCGTCGGCGTCTGCGGGCTCAGGTGCCCGTGGCACATCTCGAACATCCCGTCGCGGATCGCCTGCCGCGCGCCGGCGGCGCGCATCGCCGGGAACGACGAGCCGTACTCGACGATCCGCTCCTCGCCGCGGTGGTACCAGGCGAGATGCGGAATCCGGTGCGCGTCGGGATGCGTCCCGGTCGCGAGCGACGACAGGCACACGGGCGTCAGCGACGGGAAGGTGGTCGTCCCGAGGGCGTAGCTCCCCTCCTCCACGAGATAGGCGAGCGACGGGGCGACGCCGCGCTCGATCCCGTGCTCGAGCAGCTCAGGCGTCAGGCCGTCGATGACGACGAGGACGAGCTTCTTCCCCCCGGCGGAAGCCAAGCTCAGTCCTTGGCGAGGATGCGAAGCCCCGCGTAGCGGCCGCTCGCCCGGCGGCGCAGGCGCATGCCGACGAACGGCGCGAGCAGCGCCTCCGCGTAGCCGACGAACGGGACGAACGCGAGCCCGGCGAAGCTGAGCCCGGCCGCGGGCACGGCTGCGGGAGCAAGGTGGCGGAACGACAGCACGCCGATGAAGAGCCCGACGAGCGTCGCGAACACGGCCCACACGATCGCAAGCGCGGCGATCACGCCGGAGACGACGCAGACGAACGCGATGAGGCCGATCGCGAACGAGCGGCCCTCCTCGTCGCGGGGCAGCCCCGGCACGCCGGCGGCCACGCCGAGGCCGAGCGCGAGGCCGATCCAGTACCAGTCCCAGATGCTTTCCACGTGAGCCAGTGTAGCCCGGCGCCGTTTCGCGTTTCGCACCGTCGGGAACCACTGCGCGGGGTTGTATGTCTGACGGCCTTCCGACGCTCCTCTTCTTCACGACGCCGACGTCCGGTCCGGCGCGACGGATGGAAAGCCTGCTCGCGCACCTGGCCCGGAAGGAGCGCGGCCGCCTCCGCGTGACGCGCGTCGACCTGGACGAGACGCCGGCGCTCGGCGAGGCGCTCGGCGTGACCGAGATCCCGACGCTCGTCCTCCTCGTGGACGGCCGGGACGTCGCGCGGCTCGAAGGCCGGGCCAGCGCGCCCGAGATCGAGCGCCTGCTCGCGCCGCATCTCGCCCAGGCCGCCTGAATCCGTTTTCCCCGCTCCCGCGTAGGTGACTTTTGGCACACCTTTTGCGAGGGGAGAGGAGGAGCAGTGAATCGCAGACGACGGATCTACACGGCGGTGGCCGCCGTCGTGCTCGTCTTGGGCGCGACGTCGTTCGCCGCCGCTCATGGCTGGGGCCTGGACGAGCCGAGGGTCCCGCACACCAAGAAGTTCCACGCCGAGCTGAACGGCTTCCAGGAGACGCCGTCCGTCTCGACGACAGGGTTCGGCGAGTTCGACGCGCGGCTCGTGGACGACGACACGATCCACTTCAAGTTCCGGTACACGGCGCTCGAGGGCGGCAACTCGCTCTTCGCGCACGTCCACTTCGGGACGCGCTACGTGGCGGGCGGCGTGTCGTTCTTCCTCTGCGGAGGAAGCACGAAGCCGACGCCGTGCCCGAACGTCGAGGGGATGGTGGAAGGCGACGTCACGGCAGCCGACGTGATCGGACCGAACGGCCAGGGCATCGAGCCCGGCTCGTTCGCGGAGATCCTTCGCGCCATGCGGGCCGGGGACGCCTACGTGAACATCCACACGACGCGGTGGCCGGGCGGCGAGATTCGCGGCCAGATCAACGACCGCGACCAGCGAGAGCTCGAGTAGCTCGACAGGTGTCGCCCGCAAGGGCGGCTTCGAGGGCGGCTCGGCGGCAATAGCTCCGTCGCCGGGCCGCTCTCTTACTCCGGGTGCTCTAGGCGCCGGCGATCACTTCGAGCAGGAACGCGCTTGCGCGGACGCCGTCGCAGACGCGATGGTCGAACGTGCAGGAGAGCCAGCCGACCTTCGCGGCCACGATCTCGCCGTTTCTGACCACCGGCCGCTCGCCGATCCGGTGCAGGCCGAGGATGCCGACCTCCGGGTAGTTCACGAGCGGCGTGGCGAAGAGGCCGCCGAGCTTGCCGCCGCTCGACACGGTGAAGGTGGAGCCGCGCAGCTCCTCGGGCTTGAGGGTTCCTTCGCGGGCCGACTCTGCGAGGCGCACGCTCTCGGCCTCGAGGTCGTCGAGCGACAGCTTGTCCACCTCGCGGATGACCGGGACGATCAGGCCCTGGTCGGTCTGCACCGCGACGCCGAGGTCGAAGCGCTCGAGGTAGACGATCTCGTCGCCGTCGAGCCGCGCGTTCAGCTCCGGCACCGCGCGCAGGCCGTGGACCGTGGCGGCGATCAGGTAGGTCAGGTAGCTCCGCTCGCCCCGGATCGCGTCGAGCGCCGTGAAGTCGCACTCCTCGACGACCGTGACCGCCGGGACCTCGCGATGCGAGGTGGCGAGATGGGTCGCGATCAGCTTGCGGACGCCGCGCAGCGGCTCGCGGCGCTCGCCGGCAACCGGAGCGGCGGGAGGCGTGGCCTTGCGGACATCGTCCTCGGTGATCCGTCCCTGCGGCCCGGTTCCCGTGACGGTGGCGAGATCGACCCCGAGCTCCTGCGCCACGCGGCGGACGAGCGGGGTCACGCGGACGCGGTCGCCGGCGGGAGGAGCTGAGACGGTCCGGGACGCGGCGGCCAGCACCGACGGCAGCCGCGGGCGCACCGCCGTCGTCGCCGATCACGACGAGCACGGTCCCGACCGGAACGGTGGCGCCCTCGGCGACGAGGATGCTCGCGACCTTCCCGGCGGCCGGCGACGGGATCTCGACGGTCGTCTTGTCGGTCTGGATCTCGACGAGCGGCTGGTCTTCGGCGATCTCGTCCCCCTCGGCCACGAGCCAGCGGGCGATCTCGCCCTCGGTCAGGCCCTCGCCGAGGTCCGGAAGCTTGAACTCGTACGCCATCAGAACGCCAGCAGCTTTCGGGCCGCGTCGACGATGCGCTCGACCGACGGCATGTAGGCGTCCTCGATCTGCCAGTACGGATACGGCACGTCGTAGCCGGTCACGCGGAGCACCGGGCCGCGCAGGTCGAGCATCGCCTTCTCGGCCAGGATCGCGGCCAGCTCGGCGCCGAACCCGGCGACGCGCGGCGCCTCCTGGACGATCACGACGCGCCCGGTCTTCGCCGCGGAGGCGAGCAGCGCGTCCTCGTCGAGCGGCTTCAGGCTGCGGATGTCGAGCACCTCCACGGAGGCCTCGCCGGCGAGCGCGTCGGCCGCGGCCTCGGAGAGCGGCACCATCGAGCCGTAGGCGACCAGCGTGAGATCGGAACCCTCGCGGGCGAACGCGGGCCTTCCCCAGCGGGACGACGTAGCTCGCCCTCGGGGACCTCGCCGCGCAGGGTGCGGTAGTGGAGCTTCGGCTCGAAGATCACGACCGGGTCCGGATCGCGGATCGCCGCCGCGAGCAGTCCCTTGGCGTCGGCCGGCGTGGACGGGATCGCGACCTTGATCCCCGGCGTGTGGACGTAGTAGGTCTCGGGCGAGTCGTCGTGCAGCTCGGGCGCGCGCACGCCGCCGCCGTACGGCATGCGGATCGTGATCGGGAACTCCATCGCGCCGCCCGTGCGCCAGCGGTAGCGGCCGACGTGGGTGATGAGCTGGTCGAGCCCGGGATACGAGAACGCGTCGTACTGCATCTCGCACACGGGGCGCCAGCCGGCCATGCAGAGGCCGATCGCGGTGCCGAGGATCCCGGCCTCGGCGAGCGGCGTGTCGACGCAGCGGTCGGCGCCGAACTTGTCGCGCAGCCCGGCCGTCGCGCGGAAGACTCCGCCGGCGCGGCCCGACGTCCTCGCCCATGACCATCACGTTCGGGTCGCGGTCGAGCTCGACGTGGAAGCAGTCGTTGATCGCCTCGAGGATCGACTGCTCAGCCACTGGAGCCTCCGAGAATCCGGCGCAGCTCGGCCAGGTCGCGCGCCAGGTCGGGCGGCGGGTTGCCGTACGCGTTCTCGAACACGAGCCCGATGTCGGCGGGCGGCTCGGCCTCGGCCTCGGCGATGCCCGGCGCGCATCACGTCGAGCGCCTCCTGCGCGGATCGCCTCGGCCTGCTCGTCCGTGAGGACGCCCTGCCGGCGGAGGTAGCCCTCGTAGCGGCCGAGGCACTCGTTGCGGCGTTCCTCCTCGACGCGCTCCAGGTCGATGTAGGCCTTCGGATCGTCCGCGGTCGCGTGGGGAGCGGCGCGGTAGGAGAGCGCCTCGATGAACGTCGGCCCCTCGCCCGGCGCGGGCGCGCTCGACCGCCTCGCGCGTCGCCTCGAAGCAGGCGAGCACGTCGCCGCCGTCCACCCGCACGCCCGGCATCCCGTAGCCGACCGCCTTGTCCATGAGCGCCGCCGCCTTGGTCTGCGCGGTGATCGGCGTCGAGATCGCCCACTGGTTGTTGTTGCAGAAGAGGATCGTCGGCGTCTCCATCACGGCAGCGAAGTTCGCGCCCTCGTGGAACGCGCCCTCGGAGGTCGCGCCGTCGCCGAAGAAGACGAGCGAGACGACGTTCTCGCCGCGCAGCTTCTTCCCCCAGGCGAGCCCGACGGCGTGCGGAACCTGCGTCGCGATCGGGACGCAGATCGAGGCCACGTTGTAGTCGGCCGGGTTCCACCAGCCGGCCGGATGGCCGCGCCACCAGGAGAGGACCGTCGAGGCCGGCAGCCCGCGCAGCAGCCCGATCGCCGACTCGCGGTAGGACGGGAAGATCCAGTCGTCGTCGCGTGAGCGCGTAGTGCGCGCCGGCCTGCATCGCCTCGTGGTTCCAGTAGATCGCGTACGTGCCGATGCGGCCCTGCGAGTGGTAGACGACCGAGCGCTCGTCGTAGGTGCGCAGCAGGACCATGTCGCGGTAGAGCGCGATCAGGTCGGCCTCGGAGAGCCCTTCGACCTCGCCGTCGGGGATCGATTCGCCGTCCCCGATGATGCGGCGCAGTTCGTGTTCCGCAGTCACGGCCACGCGCGCATTATCTCGCGACGAGCACCTTCAGCGCGTCCCTCTCGGCGCGAAACTCGGCGGCCGTGACGTCGCCGAGGTCCTCCCCGTCCGCCTGGAGCGCCGTCGGGCCGTCGCACTCGATCAGGAGCTCGTCGACGTCGTGCGCGCGCAGCGTCCAGCTCTGCCCTGCCCGCTTCGGCCGCGCAAGCGCAAGCGCCACGGAGGGAAGCCGGGACGCCTTGAGCTCGACCGGCGCCACGAGGTCGAGCCCCAGCTCGAAGCGCGCTCCCGGAGCGACGTGCAGGGGAACCGGGCCGGCGTAGGTGTACGGGTCGCAGTTGGCGACGAGCGCGAACGCCGCCCGGCCGAGGCCGACGACGGTGAGCGTCGGCTCGAGCCGCGCCGCGCTTGGAGGCCAGCATCTTCGTCAGGAGCCACGCGAAGGTGAGGTCGCCGGGCCTGCGACCGCCGGAGCGCCCGCGTTCGTCGACCGCGCGCACAAGGTCGGCGTCCAGCCCGAGCCCGGCCGCGAAGAGAAAGCGCCGGTCGACCGCGGGCGCGCCGGCGAACGACGCCTCGACCCGGCCGAGCGTGATCGTCCGCTCGGCCGCGCCGCGTGGCGAAGATCCGCGCCGTCTGCACCGGATCCCGCGGCAGCCCGAGCGCGCGGGAGAGCACGCTCGTCCCGTCCTCCGGGGATGAACCCGACCGCGACGTCGCCCTCGATCCCGTTCACGACCTCGTTGAAGCCGCCGTCGCCGGAGAAGACGTAGATCCGCTCGCCGGCCGAGGCCTCCGCGGCGAGCTCGGTCGCGTGCCCGGCCCGCGCGGTGAGCACCGTCTCGAGCGGCCCGGCGGCCGCGAGCTCGCGCTCGACCGCGGCGACCAGCTCGGGCGTGACGCGCGTCGCCCACGGGTTGACGATGAGCGTCGAGCTCATGGGGCGGGCGTCGAGTAGCCGCGCATCCCGTCGATGAGCAGCGCGTAGAACGCGTCGGCGACCTCGTCCGTGTCCTGCCCGGGCCGCAGCCAGGTGTAGGCCCAGTTCGCGGCCGAGAGGAAGAGGCGCGCGGCGACGTTCTCGTCCAGGTCGGTGCGCAGCTCGCTCCCTTCGCGGCCCTCGCGGAAGAAGGCGCGGATGCGCTCCTCGTAGCGGCGCCGCTCGGCCACGATCTCGTCGCGGTGCTCGCCCTGGAGGTAGCGCCACTCCTGCACGAACACCGTGGCGACGTCGAGCTGCTCCGAGACGAGCGCGAGATGCCCGCGCAGCGCGAGCCGGATCTTCTCCGTCGCCGGAATCCGCTCGGGAATCGCGTCGAGCGCCGCGTGGAAGGCGGTCGCGCCGTCGCGCATCGTCTCGTAGAGCAGCTCCTGCTTGCCCCCGATGTGCGCGTAGAGCGAGCCCTTCTGCACGCCGAGCGCGTTCGCGAGGTCGGCGGTCGAGGTGCCGTGGTAGCCCTTCTCGGCGAAGAGCCGAGCGGCGTGGCGGGTCAGTTCCTGGCGGCGAGGCGTGCTAATCTCGGCACCCTAACGATCGTTTGGTAGGAGGAGCAAATGGCGCCGCGCACCGAAGCGGAATTCCTGGAGTACGTGCAGTCGGGCGGGCTCGTCGAGACCGGCGACTGGATGCCCGACGAGTACCGGGCGCGGCTGATCAAGTTCATCGAGATGCACGGCAACTCGGAGCTCATGGGCGTGCTGCCCGAGCGCGAGTGGATCCTCCGCGCGCCGAACCTCCAGCGCAAGCTCGCGCTGACCGCGAAGGTGCAGGACGAGGCCGGCCACGCGCAGCTCATCTACCAGGTCGTCGCCGACCTCGGAAAGCCGCGCGAGCAGTGCCTCGACGACCTCATCTCGGGCAAGTCGAAGTTCCACAACGTCTTCCACTACCCGACGAAGACCTGGGGCGACATCGGCGTGATCGCCTGGCTCGTCGACGCGGCCGCGATCATCAGCCAGAAGGCGCTCCTCAAGTGCTCCTACGCGCCGTACGCGCGGATCATGAAGAAGATCTGCTGGGAGGAGTCGTTCCACATCCTCCACGGCCGCGACGTCATCCTCGCGATGGTCACGGGCACGCCGGAGCAGCGCGAGCTGGTGCAGGAGGCGCTCGACCGCTGGTGGAAGCCGCTGATGATGTTCCACGGGAACCCCATTCCCGCGGAGAAGGACCCGACCTACCAGTGGCGGATCAAGAGCCAGCAGAACGAGGAGGCGCGCCAGCAGTTCCTCGACGGCTACGTGCCGCAGATCTGGGAGCTCGGCCTGACGATCGACGATCCCAAGCTGCGCAAGAACGACGACGGCGTCTGGGAGTACACGGAGCCCGACTGGGACGAGCTGAAGCACGTCGTCACCGGCCACGGCCCGATGACCGCCGAGCGGCTCGAGTTCCGCCGCATGTCCCGCGAGGAAACCGCGTGGGTGCGGAAGGTCGTTCTCGCCGAGGCAGCGTGATCTGGGAGGTCTTCAGGCAGGAGCGCGAGGGCGCGGCGTTCCAGCACGGCGGCTCGCTCGAGGCGCCGAACCGCGACTTCGCGGTGGCGTACGCGAAGGAGTTCTACGGCCGCCGCGCCGAGTCGTACGCGCTCTGGGTCGTTCCGCGCGAGGCGGTCATCGACGTCGAGGATCCGTACGTCGCGCCGGTGTTCGACCGCGACTACCGGCGGGTGGACGGGTACTCGCTCAAGGTGAAATTGAAGGAGGCCCGTGACCTCGCTGGCACCAGCAAGCGTTGACCTGCTCCTCGAGCTGGCCGACGACGAGCTCGTCCTCGGCTGGCGCGACTCGGAGTGGACGGGCATCGCGCCGTTCCTCGAGGAGGACGTCGCGTTCTCGTCGATCGCGCAGACCGAGATCGGCCATGCGCGGGCCTTCTACGAGCTGGCCGCGGCCGAGCTGGGAACGACCGCCGACGAGCTCGCGTTCGACCGCAAGCCCGAGGAGTACCGCTCGGCGCAGCTCGTCGAGCTGCGGCTCGTCCCCGACTGGGGCCTGACGATCGCGCGGCACTACCTGTACGAGACGGCGGACCAGATCCGCATCTCAGGCGCTGCTCGCGTCGGACCGGCCCGAGGTCGCCGGGCTCGCGGGGAAGATCCAGCGCGAGGAGGCGTACCACCTGATCCACGCGCAGATGTGGGCGGCGCAGCTGGCCCAGTCGGACGAGGGGCGCGAGCATTTCAGCGCCGGGCTCGCCGAGCTCTGGCCGTACGCGCTCGGGATCCTCGCGGACGAGCAGCGCGACGCGTTCCGCGCAGCGGTCGCGGACGGGTCTGGGCGATCTGGCTCCGGCGGACGCCGAGCCGATCGAGCGCGGCGGCCACGCCGACGACTGGCCGGCGCTGTGGGAAGAGATGACGATGGTGCGCCGCTCGGCGCCGGGAGCGGTCTGGTGAGCGTCGCGACCGAGCTGACCGCCGAGCGCGTCTGGGAGGCGCTCGCAGAGATCCCGGACCCGGAGATCCCGGTCATCTCGCTGGTCGATCTCGGCGTCGTCCGCGACGTCGCGGTCGAGGGCGAGCACGTGCGGGTCGAGTTCATGCCGACGTTCCTCGGCTGCCCGGCGTTGGAGGTCATGCGCAACCTGATGGCCGAAGCGGTGCGCTCGCTCGGCGGCGAGCCGGAGGTCGTCGTGGTCGCCGAGGAGGGCTGGACGTCGGACCGCATCACGCCCGAGGGCCGCGAGAAGCTCCGCGAGGCCGGCTTCGCACCGCCGGGCCCGCGTCCCGCGACCGGCGTGATCCAGCTCGCCGACGTGAAGCGCCTGTCGCGCTGCCCGTACTGCGGCTCGACCGAGACCCGCCTGGACAATCTCTTCGGCCCGACCCCGTGCCGCTCGATCCGCTACTGCGAGAGCTGCCGGCAGCCGTTCGAGCAGTTCAAGACGATCTAGCGCCTGCTATCGTCATAGCCTGTTCGCTATGAGTCAAGAGGGCATTCACCCCATCGAACGGATCCGCGAGCGCATCGCCGGCGCCGAGGACGGCTGGCTGTTTGCCCAGATCGCGGGTCAGGTCGTCGAGCGGCGCAAGGCGCTCCGGCTCTCCCAGGCCGAGCTTGCGGAGCGCTGCGGGACGACCCAGTCGGCGATCGCGCGGCTCGAAAGCGGCGGGCGGCCGCCGCGGATCGACACGCTCCTCAAGATCGCGACGGCGCTCGACTGCGACCTCGCGGTCGAATTGCGCCCCCACGAGCGGTAGCCTCACGGCCGCGATGCGGACGCTCCTCCTCGCCGGGATCTGCCTTCTCGCGGCCGGCTGCATGAGCGGCGGCGGGTCGAGCGACAGCGCTTCCGCCGACACCCGGCTCACCAAGGCCGAGTACATCGAGCAGGCCGACACGATCTGCGCCGAGTTCGACGGGGAGCTCGACGCGCTCCCCGAGCCCAAGACGCTGGACGACCTCGCCACGATGGCAGAGCAGGCCAAGCCGATCGCCGAGGCGGGCGTCGCCGAGCTGCGCGCGCTCAGTCCTCCCGACGGAGCTCGAGGAGCAGGTCGACGCCTGGCTCGAGCTGAACGACGCGAACGTCGCGGCGATCGACGAGCTCCGCGAGGCCGCCGAGAGCGGCGACGAGACGGCGGTTCAGCAGGTGGCGGCCGATGCGGCCGACAACGAGGCGAAGGCCGACGCGCTGGCCGGCGAGATCGGCCTCACCGACTGCGCCGATACGGCCTAGGAGGGTTGGCGAAATACGCCTCCGTCGGGGTGCGCTGGACGGCCCAGGCTTATTTCGCCAGACCCGACGAGTTAGCGGCCCTTGAAGCTCGGGTCGCGCTTGGCGAGGAAGGCGGCGACGCCCTCGGCGAAGTCCTCGGTCTGCGTGGCGGCTGCCTGGAGCTCGGCTTCCTGTTCGAGCTGCTCCTCGAGCCGGGTCGTCGCGGCGGCGTCGAGCAGGCGCTTCGTCATCCCGATCCCCTTGGTCGGCATCGCCGCGTAGGCGGCGGCGCGCTCGTGGGCGCGGGCGGCGAGCTCGTCGGCGGGAACGACCTCGGATACGAGCCCCCAGTCGAGCGCCTCGTCGGCGGGGAGCTTGCGGCTGGTCGTCATCCACTCGAACGCGCGGGCGTAGCCGAGCAGCTGCGTGACGAAGTAGGAGCCGCCCGTGTCGGGGACGAGCCCGATCGCGCTGAACGCCGGGACGAAGCTGGCGGTGTCGGCGGCGATCCGGATGTCGCACGCGCACGCGAAGGAAAGCCCAGCGCCGGCCGCCGGCCCGTTCACCGCGGCGATCACCGGCTTCTCGAGCGCGCGGAGGGCGAGGACGTTCGGGTTGTACGTCGTCCGCAGCCGGTGTGCGATGTCGCCTGTGCCGCCCTCGAACTCGGAGAGATCCTGGCCGACGCAGAAGCCGCGGCCGGCGCCCGTGATCGACGACGGCGCGGACTTCCGGGACCGCGGCTGCGTCGAGCGCCTCCGCGAGCTCGGCGTGCATCGCGCCCGTGAACGCGTTCAGCTTGTCCGGCCGGTTCAGCGTGATCGTGAGCACGCCGCCGTCGCGGGCGGTGAGAACCGGGGCGTCGCTCATGCGCGCATCGTAAGCGGCCGCGGGCAGCCAAGCCCGTGCGACTTTCGACACAGAACCGGCACAGACACGTGCGCCCGGCCTCGATAGCGTTCGTGTTGGGACGCGCGGTCCCCCGTTGGGGGAGTACGCCCGCAGCAGGGACATGGCCGTTAGGGACAGGGTGGCTTGACGGTTCGGCCGGCGGACCGAGGCGAAGGACGGGGCTACTTGCCCTTGAACTTCGGCGGGCGCTTCTCGCCGAACGCGGTCAGGCCCTCGTGCGCGTCCTCCGACGCGAACGCGAGGTAGAGCAGCCGCCGCTCGTGCTCGAGGCCGTGGTCGAGCGTCGTGTCGAACGCGCGGTTCACCGCCTCCTTCGCGAGCCGCTGGGCGACCGGGCCCTTCGACGCGATCTCGCGCGCGACCGGCCTTCGCCTCGTCGAGCCATGCGTCCGGCCCCACGACCCGCGCGACGAGACCGGCGCGCTCGGCCTCCTCGGCGGTGAGGTAACGGCCGGAGAGGATCACGTCCATCGCCTTCGCCTTGCCGACCGCGCGGGTCAGCCGCTGCGTGCCGCCGGCGCCGGGGATGATTCCCGAGGCTCGTCTCGGGCTGGCCGAACTTCGCCGTTTCGGACGCGACGATCAGGTCGCAGCTCATCGCCAGCTCGTTTCCGCCGCCGAGGCAGTACCCGGACACCGCGGCCACGAGAGGAGTCCAGAGCTTGCGGATCGCGTCCCAGCGCTCGACGCGGCGCGCGTAGAGCATGTCCATCGCCGACGCGGTCGCCATCTCGCCGATGTCCGCGCCCGCGGCGAACGCGCGGTCGTTTCCGGCCAGCACGATGCAGCGAATCGCGTCGTCGCAGTCGAGTTCGGTGAGCCTCTCGACGAGCTCCTCCATCAGCGGCTCCGACAGCGCGTTCAGCTGCTCGGGACGATTGAGCGTGACGACCGCGATCGGCTCGTCGCGCTCGACCAGGACGAGGCCGTCGCTCACGCCGCCACCGCCTCGTAGACGTGCCACGTCCCCGGGACGCCGCGCAGCTCGGTCTCCCCACGATCGGCGAACTCGAGACCCGAGCCGGCGACGAGATCCTTGACCGTTCCGGACACGAGCACCTCGCCAGGCCCCGCCAGCGCGGAGATCCGTGCGCCGACATGAACCGCAATCCCGGCGACGGCGTCGCCGACCAGCTCGACCTCGCCCGTGTGGACGCCGGCGCGCACCTCGAGCCCGAGCCCGCGCACCGCGTTGCCGATCGCGCCCGCGGCGCGGACCGCGCGCGCCGGCCCGTCGAAGCGCGCGAAGACGCCGTCGCCGGCCGTGTCCACGACGACCCCGCCGTACCGCGCGACCTCGGAGCGGACGAGCGCGTCGTGCCGCTCGAGCAGCTCCCGCCAGGCACGATCGCCGAGCTCGGCGGCCCGCTCGGTCGAGCCGACGACGTCCGTGAAGAGCACCGTCGCGAGCACGCGGTCGGACGAGGGCCCGCGACGGACGCCGGTCAGGAACTCCTCGACCTCGTCGAGGATCTGGTCGGCGTCGATCCAGGGCAGGTGGTCGTCGCCCTCGAGCTCCACGAAGCGCGCGCCGGGAACCTTGGCCGCGATGTAGCGCCCCTCGTCGACCTGCGAGTCCTGGTCGCCGGTGCGATGCAGGACGAGCGTCGGCGCCTGCACGACCGGCAGCACGTCCCGGATGTCGATGGCGCTGTTCATGAGGATGAGGTCACGCGCGGCGCCCGGCCCGGCGGACGCCCGCGCGCGCGTCGACCACCACTCGCGCGAGCGCCGTCGTCCGCGTTCGGGGCGAGCACACCGAGGTCGGCCATGGCCGCCCCACGTCTGCTCCACCTCGGCCGCGTAGGCGATCCGCTCCTCGCGCGTCGCCGCCCACGGGTAGTCGTCGTCGGGGTCCTGGCGCTTCGCGTAGGAGCCGTAGATCACGAGGGCGCTCGTCCGCTCCGGGTAGGTGGCCGCGAACAGCGCCGCCATCGGGCCTCCCTCGGAGACGCCGATCAGCGCGGCCCGCTCGCATCCGACCGCGTCCATGACGGCGCGCACGTCGTCCATGCGCGTCTCGAGGTCGGGCAGCCCGCCCGGGCGGTCCGACAGCCCGGTGCCGCGCTTGTCGAACCGGATCAGCCGCGCGAACGACGAGAGCCGCTCGAGGAAATGCGCCGCGCGCGGCTCCTCCCAGTCGAGCTCGAGGTGCGAGATGAACCCCATGACCAGGACGAGGTCGAGCGGGCCCTCGCCGGTGACCTGGTAGGCGATGTTGACGCCGTCGCTTCGGGCGTAGCGAGTCTCGGCTTGCATGAGCGGCAACTACTTCCCCTTGTCGACGAACTTGCGGACGGCCGCCTGCGGCTCCTCGGTCGCCATCGAGAGCGCGAGCCAGTCGCGCGCGTGGTTGATCGTCTCGTGCCACGCGAGGTCCTTCCAGAAGTTCATGTGCTGCTTCGCGTAGCGCGTCGTCTGCGGGAGCTTGCGCAGCAGGTTCTCGACGACCGCATCGAGCTTCGTGTCCAGCTCGGCCGCGGGGACGACCCAGTTCACGAGCCCCCACTCCTCGCACTTCGCGGCCGGGATCTCCTCGCACATGAGGACGATCTCGCGCGCGCGGCGGTCGCCGACGAAGAGCGCGAGCCACTGCGTCGCGCCGCCGGCCGGGACGGAGCCGTGCTCGGGGCCGACGTGGCGAACGAACGCGTCGTCGACCATCACCGCGAGGTCGCAGGCCATCTGGAGCTCGTTGCCGCCGCCGACCGCGATCCCGTTGATCCGCGCGACGGCGGGCTTGCCGACCTCGCGCAGCCGGTCGTGCGCGTCCTTGAACGCGCCGAACCACTTCCAGTACTCGTTCGGCTTGCCCAGGTACTCCCGCTCCCACGACTTCAGGTCGGCGCCGACGCAGAACGCCCTCCCCGCGCCGGTGAGCACGACCACCCGAACGTCGTCGTCGTAGGAGGCGTCCTCGCACGCGCGCGCGATCTCGCGGAGCATCTGGTAGTCGAAGGCGTTCAGGACCTCCGGGCGGTTCATCGTGATCGTGGCCCGCCCGCCGGCCTTCTCGTAGAGGATCTTCTCGAAGCCGAGCTCGGCCGGGTCGACGGGGCTCGGATACGTCGGCTGGCTCATGCCCGCGATGCTAACCGGCGTGGATATCTCGCGCCGCGTCCCCTATGCTCCCGCGCCTCACCAGAGGAGGCAGGAAATGGCACGGACTCCGTTGGCAACCCGACTACAGAGGGCGGCCGCGGCCGCAGCCGCCGAATCCAGGGAGGGGGACGCCACCACTCGGGGACTGACGCGGCGTGACCTGCTGCGCACGGCCGGCGCGACGGGCGCGGGACTCGCGCTCGCGAGCGCTCTCGGACGACCGGTCGCATCCGGTGCGACCGCCCCGCGCATCGCGATCGTCGGCGCCGGGCTCGCGGGACTGACCTGCGCGCTCGACCTGCGCCGCGAGGGCTACCGCGCGGACATCTACGAGGCGTCCGACCGGATCGGCGGCCGCTGTTTCACGATCCGCGGCGTCTTCGCCGACGGCCAGATCGGCGAGCACGGCGGCGAGCTCATCGACTCCGGCCAAGAGGCGATCCAGCTCCTCGCCGAGGAGCTCGGGCTCGAGCTCGACGACCTCGTCGAAGGCGAGACCGAGGGCACCGAGCCGCTCGGCTTCTTCGACGGCGTTCCGTACGCGTGGGACGACGCGACCCGTGACTTCAAGAAGATCTACAAGCAACTCCAGAAGGACGTGGAGGCGGCGCCGTTCCCGACCACGTGGGACAGCTACACGAAGCGCGGCCGCGAGCTCGACCGGATGTCGGTCGCGGACTGGATCGACGCGTACGTCCCCGGCGGGCTCAAGTCGAAGCTCGGACAGCTGCTCGACATCGCCTACAACATCGAGTACGGCGCCGAGACGAGCGTGCAGAGCTCGCTCAACCTGATCTACCTGCTCGGCTACTCGGACCGCGACTTCCAGATCTTCGGCGAGTCCGACGAGCGGTACCACATCCGCGGCGGCAACGACCAGCTCACGACGCGGCTCGCGGACACGATCGGGCCGGAGCGGATCCAGCTCGGCACGAAGCTCGTCGCGATCGCGGAGAACAGCAAGGACTTCGACCTGTGGCTCTCCAAGGGCGGCAACTCGTTCAAGAAGACGTTCGACAAGGTCGTGCTCGCGCTGCCGTTCTCGGTCCTGAGGACGCTCGACTACGACCGGGCCGGCTTCGAGGCGCTCAAGAAGACGGCGATCGAGGAGCAGGGCATGGGCACGAACTCGAAGCTCCACGTCCAGTTCTCACGCCGGTACTGGAACGGGCTCGGCTCGAACGGCGAGACGTATTCGGACCGCGGCTACCAGAACACGTGGGAGGTCTCGCGGGCCCAGAAGGGCAAGTCCGGGATCCTCGTCAACTACACAGGCGGCAAGGTCGGCGCGGGCTTCGGCACGGGAACGGTGGCGCAGCGGACGCAGCAGTTCCTCGGCCAGATCGAGCCGGTGCTACCGGGCGCGACCGCGCAGTACAACGGGAAGTCGGTGCTCGACTTCTGGACCGCGAACCCATGGTCGAAGGGCTCGTACTCGTACTGGAAGGTCGGGCAGTACACGAAGTTCTCCGGCATCGAGGCGGTGCAGCAGGGCAACTGCCACTTCGCCGGCGAGCACACGTCGATCGACTATCCCGGCTACATGAACGGCGCCGTCGAGAGCGGGCAGCGGGCTGCAGCGGAGATCCTCGACGACGTGAGGAAGAAGCACTAGCCGCGCGGGGCCCTAAGCTCGCCGGGTGACCGGGAACGCGGCCGGGGCCGTTGTCGTGTGTGTCGTCGCGGGCCTCGCCGGGGCGATCCAGGCCGCGCTCATGGGCCGGTTCGGCGAGCGGATCGGCGTCGTCGAGGCGGTCGCGTTCGCGAGCGTCGTCACGACGCTCGTCGCCTTCACGGCCGTCCTCGTCGTGCGCCAGTCGGTGAGCGGCGTCGTCGACGGGCTGCACGCCCCACCCTGGCTCTGGCTCGCCGGCGCCATGAGCGCGTTCATCGTCTTCGCGGTCGCGCTCGGCCCGCCCCGGATCGGGACGACGACCACGATCGCCCTCATCATCGCCGGCAACCTCGTGATGGCGACCGTGATCGACCGCTTCGGCCTCTTCGGGCTCGAGCCGATCGGCCTGAACTGGGTCCGCGTGCTCGGAATCGCGCTGCTCGGCGTGGGCGCGGCGCTCACGCTCTACCGCCCGTAGGGCGGCTACAGGCCGATCAGGTCGTCCGGCCGCGCCGGGACTCGCGTGACGCTCGCGGCCCGTCGCGTCGCGAAGCGCGGCGGCGACGGCGGCGGTCGCGACAACCGTCGGCGGCTCGCCGACGCCCTTGGCGCCGTAGGGCGCGTCCGGCTCCGGCTCCTCCACGAGCACGGCCTCGACCGGCGGCATGTCGAGCGTCGTCGGGATCAGGTAGTCGGTGAAGCTCGCGTTCGTGATCAGGCCGTCGCGGGTCTGGATCTCCTCCATGAGCGCGAGCCCGAGCCCCTGGGCCGTGCCGCCCTCGATCTGACCGTGGACGGCCTGCGGGTTGACGGCCTTGCCGACATCCTGCGCGGTGCCGATCCAGACGACGCGCGTGAGCCCGAGATCGGTGTCGACCTCGACCACGGCGCGCATCGCCGAGCAGATGAACGCCACGTGCGCCCGCTCGCCGAGCACCTGGCCGGTCTCCGGGTCGAGCGGCCAGGTCTGCGGGTGGCGGTAGACGCGCTCCACGTCGATCTCGCCGTCGGGCCCGAGCGTGCCGCCTCGCGCCTCGAGCTCGGCGCGCGCCGCCCGGCAGGCCTCGGCGACCGCGCCCGAGGCCATCCAGGTCATGCGCGAGGCGGACGCGGACCCCGCCGAGTCGACGGTCGCCGTCGTGTGCGGCGCGAGCGTGACGTCGTCGAGCTCGAGCTCGGTCCGCGCGACCTGGGCGATCACGCCCACGACACCCTGGCCGACCTCCGCGGCGGCGCAATGGACCTCGGCCGCCACGCCGCCGTCCGCGCGGGAGAAGAGCCGGACGCGCGCCGCGCAGTAGTCGTCGAAGCCGTGCGAGTAGCAGAGGTTCTTGAAGCCGACCGCGAAGCCGACGCCGCGCCTGACGCCCTCCCCGCGTGACACGTTCCCCGAGCCGCCCGGGAGACGGATCGGGTCGCGCGGCAGCTCCTCCGCCTCGGGCAGCGGCAGCTCCGCGCAGCGACGGATCACCTCCGCGACGGGGAGCGAACCGGTGATGCGCTGCCCGTTCGGGAGGACGTCGCCGCGCTCGAGCGCGTTTCGCAGACGCAGCTCGACGGGGTCGAGGCCGAGCGCGCCGGCGAGCTTGTCCATCTGCGCCTCGTGCGCGAAGCACACCTGCACGGCGCCGAAGCCCCGCATGGCGCCGCAGGGCGGATTGTTCGTGTACACCGAGACCGACTCGACGAGGGCGTTCGCGACCGCGTAGGGACCGCAGGCGAACGAGGCCGCGTTCGTCGTCACGGCGGTCGAGCTCGACGCGTACGCGCCGCCGTCGAGGAGCACGCGCGCGTGGACGCAGACGAGCTTCCCGTCGCGATTCGCCCGGTGCTCCATCGCGATGCGCGCCGGGTGGCGGTGCACGTGGCCGACGAAGGACTCCTCCCTCGTGTAGACGATCTTCACCGGCCGGGCCGTGCGGAGCGCGAGCAGCGCGCCGTGGATCTGCATGGAGAGGTCCTCGCGGCCGCCGAAGGCGCCTCCGACGCCGGCCAGGTGGATCCGCACCTGCTCGGGACGAAGGTCGAGGCACGGGGCCACCTGCGCCCGGTCGACGTGAAGCCACTGCGTGGCGACGTAGATGTCGACGCCGCCCTCCCCGTCGGGGACCGCAAGGCCCGACTCGGGACCGAGGAAGGCCTGATCCTGGATGCCCAGCTCGTAGGTGCCGGTGACGCTGACGTCGGCCGGGGCGTCGGGGTCGCCGTGGCGGATGAGGATCGAGCGCACGACGTTCGAGCGCGGATCGTCACGGTGGTGGCCCGGCTCGTGCGTAGGCCGGTCGGGGTGGAGATCCTCCTGCTCGAGCGCGCGCTCCATGTCGACGACCGGCTCGAGCGGCTCGTAGGCGACGCGAACCCGCTCGGCGGCTCGGCGCGCCTGCTCCGGATGCTCGGCGGCAACGAGGGCGACCGCCTCGCCGAAGTAGCGCACGCGGTCGATCGCGAGCACGGGCTGGTCTGCGTAGTCGAGCCCGTAGAGCTTCGCGCCCGGTACGTCGGCGTGTGTGAGCACGGCGTGGACGCCGGGCATCGCGACCGCCTCGGCGATGTCGATCTCGCGCACGAGCGCGTGGGCGTGCGGGCTCCGCACCGTGTGGCCCCAGAGCATCCCGGCCGCATGGAGGTCGCTCGCGTACGCGAACTCGCCGGTCGTCTTCGGGATGCCGTCGACACGCCGTACGACGTCCCCGACGCGCCCGTGCTCGAGCGTGCGCGCGGGCGTGCTCACGAGGCCCCCGCGGCCAGACGGACCGCAGCGAAGATCTTCGAGTACCCGGTGCAGCGGCAGAGGTTCCCGGAGAGCGCCTCGCGCAGCTCGTCGTCCGTCGGGTCCGGCGTGCGGGCCAGGAGGTCGGCCGCCGCGACGACGAACCCCGGCGTGCAGAAGCCGCACTGGACGGCGCCGGTCTCGACGAACGCCTCCTGCACCCGGTGCGGCCGACCCTCCTCCGCCAGTCCCTCCACGGTGACGACCTCGTGCCCCTCGGCCTGCGCGGCGAGGACGAGGCACGCGCAGACGAGCGTGCCGTCGAGGAGGACGGAGCAGGAGCCGCACTCGCCCTGCTCGCACGCGTTCTTCGAGCCGGGCAGGCCGAGCCGCTCCCGCAGGGCGAAGAGGAGGCTCTCTCCCTCCCAGACGTCGGCCTCGTGCGGCTCGCCGTTCACGGTGAGCGCGATCCTCATGCGGCACACCGTTCGAGCGCACGGGCGGTCAGGACGCGGAGGGCGTGTCGCCGGTAGACGGCGGTCCCGCGGACGTCGTCGATCGGGCTCGCGGCCGCGGCGACACGGTCGGGGAATCCGTCGGCCTCGTCGAGCGGAGCGCGCACGAGCTTCGCCACCGGCCCCGCCGACCCGAAGGCGGCGCGGATCTCGCCGCGCTCCCGGTCGACCGCCAGCGCGAGCGAGGCGACCGCGATCACCATCGCGTTGCGCGGCCCCACCTTCATGAACGTCTGGCGCGCGCCCGAGGGGCGGACGCGGACGGAGACGATCAGCTCGTCTGGGGCAAGGCCGTTGCGCTTCGGCCCGACGAGGAACTCGCCGAGTGCGATCGTCCTGCGCCCCGCGGCGCTCGCGACCTCGACCTCGGCCTCCTCGACGAGGAGAGGCGGCAGCGCGTCGCCGGCGGGCGACGCCGTTCCGAGGTTGCCGCCGACGGTCCCGCGGTTTTGGATCTGGGGCGAGCCGACCGTCCGGGCGGCCTCGGCGAGCGCGGGCAGGAGCTCGCCGAGCTCACGCCGGCACTCGGTGTACGTGAGGCCGGCACCGAGCCGGAGCGACCCGTTCTCGCGCGTCCACCCGCGCAGCTCGGCGACCTCGTTCAGGTTCAGCATCGCCGCCGGCCGAGCCCGGTCGAAGTTGAGCTCGACCATGACGTCGGTGCCGCCCTGGATCGGCCACAGGCCGTCGACCTCCGCCTTCAGCCGGAGCGCCTCGTCGAGCGTCCGTGGCGCGAGCACGTCCACGGAGCCGAAGGGTAGTACGTTACGACGGATGACCGACATGGCGCGACGGCTGGCGGTGGCGCGCGGGGACGAGCGGGCGGATGTCGTCGTCCGCGGCGGCCGCGTCTTCTGCGTCTTCACGCGGGAGTGGCTCGACTCGGACGTCGCCGTGGTCGACGGGTACGTCGCCGGGCTCGGAGACTACGAGGGAGTCGAGGAGGTCGACGCGACCGGACGCTACGTCGTGCCGGGCTTCGTGGACGCGCACATGCACCTCGAGTCCACGAAGCTCCTCGTGGACGAGTTCGCCCGCCTGGTGCTCCCGCTCGGGACGACCGCGGTCGTCGCCGACCCGCACGAGATCGCGAACGTGCTCGGAACCGACGGCGTCCACTGGCTCGCCGACCTCTGCCACGACCTTCCCCTCGACGTGTACTTCATGGCCTCGTCGTGCGTCCCCGCCTCGAAGTTCGAGTCGCCGCGCCGGGCGCTGCTCCCGGGAGACATCGAGGGCCTGCTCCGCCGCCGGCGGGTGCTCGGCCTCGCCGAGATGATGAACTTCCCCGGCGTCGTCGCGGCCGAGGAGACCGAGCTCGCGAAGCTCCGCCTCGAGGGCGCGACCCACGTCGACGGGCACGCGCCGGGACTGACCGGCAAGGCGCTCAACGCCTACGCGGCCGCGGGAATCCGCTCGGATCACGAGGCGATCACGATCGAGGAGGGACGCGAGCGCCTTCGTGCGGGGATGTGGCTCCTCATCCGCGAGGCGACCGGAGCCCGGAACCTCGAGGCCCTCGCCCCGCTCCTGCGCGAGTACGGGCCGAGCCGGATCGCCTTCTGCACGGACGACCGCGAGCCCGAGCACATCGCGGACGAGGGCCACGTCAACTCGATGGTTCGGGACGCGGTGGCGACGGGCGTCGCCGCGGAGGATGCGCTCGTCGCCGCGACGCTCAGCCCGGCGCTTTGGCACGGCCTCGGATCCCACGGGGCGCTGGCGCCCGGCTACAGGGCGGACATGGTCTTGCTCCCCGACCTCGAGCGGTTCGAGCCGGAGCTCGTCCTCAAGCGGGGGGCGCCGGTGCGGGAGATCTCCCGGCCCGAGGTTCCCGACTGGGTGAAGCACACGGTCCGTCTCGGCGCCGTGGAGCCGGATCGCTTCGCGATCCCCGCCGGCCCGAACGGCCGCGTCCGCGTGATCGGCCTCGTCCGCGACCAGATCGTGACCGAGGCGCTCGTCGAGGAGGCGCCGGTCGCGGACGGGCAGGTCGTCGCCGACCCCGAGCGCGACCTTGCGAAGATCGCGGTGCTCGAGCGCCACCTCGGCACCGGGCGGACAGGTCTCGGGCTCGTGCGCGGGTTCGGCCTCGCACGGGGCGCGCTCGCGTCGACGGTCGCGCACGACGCGCACAACGTCGTCGTCGTCGGCGTCGACGACACCGACATGGCCCGGGCGGTGGACCGGCTCCAGGAGCTCGGCGGCGGGGTCGTGGTCGTCGAGGGCGGGAGCGTCCGCGCCGAGCTGGCGCTGCCCGTCGCGGGGCTCCTCTCGACGGCGCCCTGCGCCGAGGTCGTCGGGGCGAGCCGGGCGTGCGTCGACGCGGCGCACGCGCTCGGATGTCCGCTCCCGTCGCCCTTCCAGACGCTTGCGTTCCTCGCGCTCTCGGTCATCCCCAAGCTGAAGATCACCGACCGCGGTCTCGTCGACGTCGACCGCTTCCGGCTCGTTCCGCTGGAGGCGGAGGCGTGACGCTTCTGCTCGCGAACGCCTACGTCGTGACGATGGACGACGTCGGAACGGAGCACGAGAACGGATGGGTCCTCGTGCGGGACGGAACGGTCGAGGCGGTCGGCGGCGGCGCTCGGCCGGACGCCGAGCGGACGGACGACCTCGGCGGCGCGCTCGTGACGCCCGGCCTCGTCAACACGCACCACCACCTCTTCCAGACCCTCACGCGAACGCGGGCGCAGGAGGCCGACCTCTTCACCTGGCTGCGAACCCTCTATCCGGCGTGGGGCGGGATCGACGCCGAGTCGGAGTACGCGGCCGCGCGCACCGGCCTGGCGGAGCTCGCGCTCTCGGGCTGCTCGACCGTCTTCGACCACCACTACGTCTTTCCGGCCGGGAGGCAGGGGATCGTCGAGGCCGAGATTCGAGCGGCGCGCGAGCTCGGCCTGCGGATCGTCGCCTCGCGGGGCTCGATGGACCTCGGCGAGTCGGACGGAGGGCTGCCGCCGGACGAGCTCGTCGAGGACGGCGACGAGGCGCTCGCGGCCACGGAGGCGCTCGCGGCGCTCCACGAGGCGGGGCCGGGCGCCCGCGTGCAGATCGCGGTCGCCCCCTGCTCGCCGTTCTCGGTCACGAAGCGGTTGATGACGGAGTCGGCCGAGCTCGCGCGCCGACTCGGGCTGCGGCTGCACACGCACCTCGCCGAGACGGTCGAGGAGGAGGAGTACTGCAAGGGGATCTTCGGCTGCCGGCCGGTCGAGTACCTCGAGCAGGTCGGCTGGCTCGAGGACGACGTCTGGTGCGCTCACTGCGTCCATCTCTCGGAGGACGACGTCGGCCGCTTCGCCGCCGCAGGGACAGGCGTGGCGCACTGCCCGACCTCCAACCTGCGCCTCGGCGCCGGGGTCGCGCCCGTCGCCTCGATGCTGGCCGCGGGCGTCCCCGTCGGCCTCGGCGTCGACGGCTCCGCCTCGAACGAGCGCGGCGACCTCTTCCTCGAGGTGAAGCAGGCCCTGCTCGTCGCCCGCGGGCGCGGCGGGCCGGCAGCGCTCACCGCGCGACAGGCGCTCCGCCTCGGAACCCGCGGCGGCGCCGAGGTGCTCGGCCGCGACGACCTGGGCTCGCTCGAGCCCGGCAAGTGCGCCGACATCGCCGTCTGGCGCACCGACGGGCTCGAGTTCGGCGGCGCCGACGACCCGGTCGCCGCGCTCGTGCTCGCCGGGCCGCATCGGGTCGAGCGCCTCCTCGTCGGCGGCGAGGACGTCGTCGTCGAAGGCCACCTCGCGCACGCCGACGAGGCGGAGATCGCCCGCGAGCACCGCGTGCAAGCATTGAGGTTCGCGGCATGACGACGACCGCTCTCCACCCACGTGCTCGACACCGGCGGCGGCCGCCCCGCCGCCGGCGTTCGGGTCGAGCTCTTCCGGGAGGAGGAGCTCGTCGCGACGGCCGAGACCGACTCCGACGGGCGGGTCGCGGAGCTCGCCGAGGTCGCCCCAGGCGCGTACCGCCTCGTGTTCCATCCTCCGTCGCCCTTCTTCCGGCGCGTCGAGCTCGAGATCGAGCTCGGCGAGGGTCACCACCACGTGCCGCTCCTCTTCGCGCCCTACTCGTGCACGACGTACCGCGGCAGCTGACCGTCGCGGAGCTCGCCGGGCTCTTCGGCGGACGGACGCGCTTCGTCGAGCGGCTCGCCGATTACCCGGACCCGCTCGGCCGGGCGCGCGATCTGCTCGCGCGAGCTGCCCGAGGCCGAGCAGGTCGAGGCGCTGAACGCGCACCCGCCGATCGGGGCCCGCGGGCTCGAGGGCCGCTCCGCGGCCGAGCAGGGCTCGGACGAGGACGCAGCCGTCCTGCGCCGGCTCGCCGAGCTGAACCGGCTCTACGAGGAGAAGTTCGGCTTCCGCTTCCTCGTGTTCGTGAACCGCCGGCCGCGGCGAGAGATCGTCCCCGTCTTGGAAGCGCGGCTCGAGCGCACACGCGAGCGGAGGAGCTCGCGACGGGGCTCGACGAGCTCGTCGCGATCGCGTACGACCGCGCTACGGCGGGTTGACCTGTGCCCCCTGCGCAATCCACGCGCCCAGGAGGTCTCGCTCCTCGTCGGTCAGGCCGGTCACGTTGCCGGGCGGCATCGTGGTCGTGTCGACGGCCATGCGCTTGATCGCGTCCGCGTTCGCGGCGATCTCCTCGGGCGTGTCGAAGGTGATGCCGGCCGGCGCCGAGGGCACATCCGTCGGCGTCATCGAGTGACAGCCGGCGCAGCGCTCGTCGACGATCGCCGCGACCGTCGGCGAAGGAGACCGGCTCGGCGGCCACCGCGTCGTCGTCGTCGGGTCTCAGCACGAGGGCCAGCGCGACGACGGCCAGCGCGGCCGTCACGGGGATCGCCCACACGTTCCTCCCCTGGTGCCGCAGGTTGAAGAAGACCCGCACCCAGGCGCCGACGGCCATGAGCGCAGAGCAGGATGAGCCAGTTCCGCTCGTGCCCGTAGGCGAGCGGGAAGTGGATCGAGATCATCGCGAAGACGACCGGGAGCGTCAGGTAGTTGTTGTGCACCGAGCGCTCCTTCGCGCGCAGCAACGGCGCCGGGTCCGGCTCCCGGCCCTCCTCCTTGGCGCGGACGAGCTTCCGGTGCGCCGGGAATGATGTTGAAGAAGACGTTCCCGGCCATGATCGTCCCGAGCATCGCCCCGACCTGGAGGAAGGCCGCGCGGCCGCTGAAGAGCTGCGCCGACACGTACGCGGCCGCCACCGTGAAGAGGGCGACCGCCACGCCGAGCGCGAGCTCCCTCCCGGCGAGCAGGCGGCAGAGGAGGTCGTAGACGATCCACGCGAGCGCGAGCAGCGCGATGCTCGCCGCAATCGCGACCGCGGGCTGGATGTCGGCCACCCGCGGGTCGATCAGGAACTCGTCCGCGTGCGCGTAGTAGAGGACGACGAAGAGCGCGAAGCCGGAGAGCCAGGTCGTGTACGCCTCCCACTTGAACCAGTGGAGCGGCTCGGGCAGCGTGCCCGGCGCGACGCGGTACTTCTGCGTGTGGTAGAAGCCGCCGCCGTGGACGGCCCAGAACTCCCCGGCCACCCCCTCGTCGGCGTCCTCGCGGCGCTTCGGCGGCCGAAGCGACAGGTCGAGGTAGACGAAGTAGAAGGACGCGCCGATCCACGCCATCGCCGCGATGACGTGCAGCCACCGGAGCAGGACGTTCAGCCAGTCGGTGAGATAGGGATCCACCGGTGCCGGGACCTTACGGTGCCGAGGCGGCGGAGGAGAACCCGCGGGAGTCGGGATAGGCTGCGCACGTGCTCGAGATCACGGCAGGCCCGCTTCGCTTTCGCGCCCGGCTCGAAGAGGAGCGGGCGCCGAAGACGTGCGCCGCGCTCCGCGCGCTGCTCCCGCTCGACGGCTCGATCATGCAGGCCCGCTGGAGCGGCGAGTCCGCGTGGGTGCCGCTCGGCGACCTCGAGACCGGGCTCGGCCCGGAGAACGCGAACTCGTACCCCGCGCCGGGCGAGCTCCTGCTCTACCCGGGCGGCGTCTCCGAGACGGAGATCCTCTTCCCGTACGGGGCGACGTGCTTCGCGAGCAAGATGGGCCAGCTGGCCGGAAACCACTTCGCGACGATCGTGGACGGCCGCGCCGAGCTCGAGGAGCTCGGGCGCCTCGTGGTCTGGGAGGGCGCGCAGACCATCCGGTTCGCCGAGGCGTAGCGCTAGGCCGCGAGGCGGCGAAGCGCGGCCGCGAGGACGTCGATGGCGAGCGCCACGTCGTCGCCGCTCGTCTCCTCCTCGGGGCAGTGGCTCGCGCCGTCCGCGAGGCTGCGGACGAAGAGGAGCCCGGTCGGGACGCCGGCCGCCGCGAGCACCATCGCGTCGTGACCGGCGCCGGACGCGAGCTCGACGACCGGCAGGCCGGCGGCTTCGATCGCCCCGCGCAGGGCGTCGGTCGGGCCCTGGCCCATCGGCACGGGATCGGTCACGTGGACGCGCGCCTCCGGAACGGCGACGAGGACGTCGTCGAGACGTTCCCGGTCGGGCGCCCGGACGTCGACGCTCACGCGGACCCGCGACGGCACGACGTTGACCGCCCCGGGCTCGACCTCGACGTGCTCCGGCCGTGGCGACGGCGCCGTCGACGGCGCGCGCGGCGTCGCGGAGACGCAGGACGAATTCGGCGGCGGCGCAGAGCGCGTCCTCGCGCGCGTCCATCGGCGTCGTCCCGGCGTGACGCGCGAGACCGGTGAACTCGGCCTCCCCTCGCGCGACGCCGACGACGGCGGTGGCGACGCCGAGCGCGACGTCCCGCGCCGCGAGCACGGCTCCCTGCTCGACGTGGCATTCGACGAAGGCGGCCGGCGCCGGATCGAGCCAGCCGGCCGGCGGTGGCGAGAAGCCAAGCGAGGCGAGCGCCTCCTGGACCGTCGATGCCTGCCGCGTCGCGCTGCTCGAGCTCGTCCGCGGCGAGCCGCCCGCAGAGCGCCCGGCTGCCGAAGAGCCCCCGGCCGAAGCGGCATCCCTTCCTCGTCGCGGAAGGCGACGACCGCGAGCGTGCGCTCGAGCGGGCCGGACGCCCGGGCGAGCCCGACGGCCTCGAGGCCGCCGACCACGCCGAGCGCGCCGTCGAACCGGCCGCCGTCGGGCACCGAGTCGAGATGCGAGCCCGTCCAGATCTCCGGGCAGGTCGGGCCTCGTTCCCGCCAGGCGGCCCATGAGGTTGCCGACAGGATCCACGTCGACGGACAGGCCGGCCTCCTCCATCCAGCCCGCCGCCAGGTCGTGCGCCTCCTGCTCGGCGCGGCTCAGTCCGGGCCGGTTCGCGCCCGCGCCGCCGCCGATGGCGTAGAGGCGCTCGAGCCGCTCGAGGACGCGCGCGGCGCGATCCACCGCTAGAGCCCGAGCGGGCCGAGTGCGACGCGGGCCAGCGGGGCGCCCGGTGGCCGGCTCGGCGAGCTCGCGAATTTCGCCGCCGATCGGCTCGACGGACTCGCCGTTGATGTAGAGGCCGTACTCCCGGTCGCTCACGGCAGCGGACGATACCGGCCTGCGGTGGGTGTCGCGCGGCGTGGGGAATCGGCCCCAGGATCGCGGCGGAGGAAGCCCCCGCCGCGATCCCTGCCTGGGCCGACCCTTCCCAACCCGGAGGTGCGCCCCAGGCGACCAAAGCGGCCGTCTGCGCTGCGCGAGCATTTCCCAGGCGGCCTACATCTGGCAAGCCGTTTCAGCCCGTCCTTTGCAAAACCTTTTCGTTCGCATTGCGCAGATCTGCGGCTCTTGACGGCACGAATGTCGCGCTCTTGGCGCGATTTCGGTGCGTAATGCGCGGAAATCGGGGTCGGCTACGAACGCTCGAAGATTGCGGCCTGACCCTGCCCGACGCCGACGCAGAGGGTCGCGAGGCCGCGGCGAGCGTCCCGCCGGCGGAGCTCGTGGAGGAGCGTCACGACGAGCCGGGCGCCGCTCATGCCGAGCGGATGGCCGAGCGCGATCGCCCCGCCGTTCACGTTCACACGCTCCGGGTCGAGGCCGAGCTCGCGGATCACCTGGAGGCTCTGCGACGCGAACGCCTCGTTCAGCTCCACGAGGTCGAGATCCGCGACGTCGAGGCCCGCGCGCGCGAGCACCTTCCGGACGGCCGGGATCGGACCGACGCCCATGATCCGCGGATCGACGCCGGCGACCGCGCTCGCGACGAAGCGGCCGAGCGGCTCGACGCCGAGCTCCTTCGCCCGCTCCTCGCTCGCGATCACGAGCGCGGCGGCGCCGTCGTTCACGCCGCTCGAGTTCCCGGCCGTCACGGTTCCGCCTTCGCGGAAGGCCGGACGAAGCGACGCGAGCTTCTCGAGGGTGGAGTCCGGGCGCGGATGCTCGTCGCGGACGACGTCGCCGACGGGAATCAGCTCGTCGTCGAAGCGCCCCGCCTCGTGCGCGGCCGCCCAGCGCCGGTGGCTCTCGAGCGCGAACGCGTCCTGGTCCTCGCGCGACACGTCGAAGCGCTCGGCCACGTTCTCGCCGGTCTCGCCCATCGACTCGAGCGGGAACATCGCCTCCATCTTCGGGTTCGGGAAGCGCCAGCCGAGCGTCGTGTCCCAGCCGGTCTGGGTTCCGCGCGCGTAGGCCTTCTCGGCCTTGCCGTAGACGAACGGCGCCCGCGTCATCGACTCGGCGCCGCCGGCGACGAAGAGGTCGCCCGACCCGGCGCGGATCGCGTGGCACGCCTCGACGACCGCCGAGAGGCCCGAGGCGCAGAGCCGGTTCACGGTGACGCCGGCGACCTCCTGCGGCAGCCCGGCGAGCAGCGCGGCCATGCGCGCGACGTTGCGGTTGTCCTCGCCGGCCTGGTTCGCTGCGCCGAAGTAGACGTCCTCGATCTCTCCGGCCGGGAGCGCCGGAGCGCGCGACCGCCTCGCGGATCACGAGCGCCGCGAGATCGTCGGGCCGCTCGCCGGCGAGCACGCCGCCGTAGCGCCCGATCGGCGTGCGCACCGCAGAGAGAATGACCGCCTCGCTCACGGCGGCCAGTGTATGCAGCCCTAGTCGGGTCGGGCTAAACGAATTCGATGTTGACGGGCTGCGTGATCGCGCCCTCGCGGCTTGCTCTCGCGAGCAGCTCCTCGACGGCCTGCCGGCCCTCGTCGCCGTACTCCTGCGTGAGCCGGTTCACGTACATGCCGACGAAGCGGTCGGTGAGCGCGGGGTCGAGGCCGCGACCGAACTGCATCGCGTACTCGAGCGCCTCGGCCCGGTTGTCGAGGCCGGCCTCGATCGACTCGGCGAGCACGTCGGAGAGCACCTGGAGCTTCTCGTCGCCGATGTCCCGCCGGGCGACGTTGATCCCGAGCGGCAGCGGCAGCCCGGTCTCGACCAGCCACCAGTCGCCGAGGTCGACGATCCGCTTGAGCCCGTGCTGGCCGTACGTGAGCTGGCCCTCGTGGATGAGGAGCCCCGCGTCGGCCCGGCCCGACTCGACCTCGTCCATGATCTGGTCGAACGGCACCTCGCGGAAGCGGAAGTCGGCCCCGAGGTAGAGCCGCAGCGCGAGGAACGCCGTCGTCATCTTCCCGGGCACCGCGATCTCGATGTCGCGCAGCGACTCGGGCGAGATCTCCTCGCGGGCGACGACGATCGGGCCGTAGCCGTGGCCCATGCTCGCGCCGTGCGGGAGGATCACGTAGTGCTGCTGCACCTTGGGGTAGGCGTGCAGCGAGATCGCGGTGACCTCGAGCCGGCCCTCCATCGCCCACTCGTTCAGCGACTGGATGTCGTTCAGGACGTGCTCGAACTCGAAGCCGCGCGTATCCACGACTCCCGCGGCGAGTCCCCAGAACATGAACGCGTCATCCGGGTCAGGGCTGTGTCCGAGACGTATCAGCAAGGCGGCGAGCCTAGCAACGTCCCTGGGACGACGCGGCGGTACCCGCCTCTACCATTCCATGCGTGCCGAGCGAAGACCTGAGCCATGCGATCCAGGACTACCTGAAGGAGATCTACAAGCTCCAGTCCGAGGGAGAGCGCCCGACGACGACCGTGATCGCCCGCAGGCTCGGCGTGGCGCCCTCGTCCGCGACGGCGATGCTGAAGAAGCTGGCCGCGCTGGGGCTCGTCGAGCACGCGCCGTACAAGGGCGCGACGCTCACCCCGGACGGCGAGAAGATCGCGCTCGAGGTCATCCGCCACCACCGGCTGCTCGAGCAGTACCTCGCCGAGACGCTCGGCCTGCCGATCGACGAGGTACACGACGAGGCCGACCGGCTCGAGCACGTTCTCTCGGAGGAGCTGGAGCGACGGATCGACGAGGCGCTCGGCTTCCCCACACACGACCCGCACGGCGATCCGATCCCGGACGCGGAGCTGAACGTGGAGCACTCGACGCTGCGCTCGCTGGCGGCGCTCGAGCCCGGCGAGGAGGCGACGATCCGCCGAGTGCCGAGCGACGACGCCGAGGTGCTGCGCTACCTCGCGACGCTCGCGCTCGTCCCCGGCGGCCGGGTGAAGATGGGCCGCTGCGAGCCGTTCGGCGGACCGCTGACCATCACCGTCGGAGGAGCCGAGCACGCGATCTCCCGCGAGCTGGCCGGGCAGATCGGCGTCGGGTAGTACGTAGAATCGCCCCGTGGGCTTCTTCAAGAACCTCTTCGGCAAGAAGGACGAGGAGCTCCGAGGAGCCGCGCGCAGAGCATCTCCAAGGAGGAGGCTCTCGGCGCCTACGTCATCCGCGAGCACAAGTCGGGACGCTCCGTCGAGGAGATCATGGACGACCCGTACCTGAAGAACCGCACGACCGACGAGCAGCGCCTGCGCCTGCTCGAGCGGCCCGAGGTCATCCGCGCGATCGGCGAGGACACCGCCGAGGCCGCGCGGACTTCGATCCAGTCCTAGAGCTCGAGCCCGACCCCGCGCTCGCGGGCCCGGTCGTAGACGAGCTTCCCGACGGCGAGGTCTTCCGCCGCGATGCCGAGGCTCTTGAAGAGGACGATGTCGTCGTCGCTCTGGCGCCCGGTGAGCTCGCCCGAGACGACCTCGGACAGCTCGTGCACCTCGAGCCAGTCGAGGACGCCGCGCTCGACGGGCTCGACCAGGTCGCCGGCCTCGATCCTCGCCTGCTCGCGCGAGTCGCAGCACACGAACGAGGCGCGCTCGAGCACGAGGTTGTCGAGCTCGCGCGACTTGAGCCGGTTCGCGCCGACGGCGCAGACGAGCGTCCCCGGCTTCAGCCACTCGCCGCGCAGCACGGGATCGCGGGAGTTGGTGACCGTGACGACCACGTCGGCCTCGGCGGCGTCCGAGTACCACTCGGCCTCCTCGGCGTCGAAGCGCTTGCAGAACGCCTTGCGCCGCTTCTCGTCGCGGCAGTAGGCGATCACGCGCTCGAGCCCGGGCAGCGCGACGCGCATGGACTCGACCTGGCTCTCGGCCTGCCAGCCGCAGCCGATCACGCCGAGCGTCTTCGCGTCGGCGCGCGCCAGGTGCTTGGCCGCGACCGCGCTCGCGGCTCCGGTGCGGCGCTGGCCGAGCCGGTCGGCCTCGATGACGGCGAGCAGCTCCGGCCGGTCGGCGGCGTAGAGGAGCACGGTGAAGCGCGCGCCCTCCTCGAAGGCGACGTAGCTCTTGTGGCCGGCGACGCCGAGCTCGAGATCGACGGCCGCGAGCACGTGCAAGAGTCCGTCCTCGAGCTTCAGCCGAAACCGCGGCTGGTTCTGGACGGCGCCGCGGGCGATGCGGGCGAAGCACTCCTCGATCGCGGCGACGGCATCCTCCGCGGACAGCAGCTCCTCGACGTCGTTTTCCCGGAGGAGCAGCGGCACAGGCGCTTAGTCTAGGCGCGTGGGCAATACGCACCGGGTGCCCCTGTCCGTTCTGGACGGCAGCGACCGCGCCGTCGTCACGCTCGACGGGCGCGACGTGGTGCTCTTCCGCGTCGACGGCCGCATCCACGCGTTCGAGAACCGCTGCCCGCACGAGGGCAATCCGCTGAGCGAGGGCGAGATCCTCGGCCCGACGCTCGTCTGCGTCTTCCACAGCTGGCGCTTCGACCTGGAAACGGGCGCGTGCCTGAGCGGCGATGCTCCCCGCCAAGCGCTACGAAGCAACGCATCGCGGACAACCAGATCGCAATCGACCTGTAGCCGCCGAGGCGGCGGACTTGCTCCGCCGCCGCAGACCACGCAGTCGGAGACAATGCTCTTCCGCCGACGCGAATCGCATGTCACCGCGCAGCGGTGGCGAGATTCGCGTCGGGAGATGCGCCCGGCACGATTCGAACGTGCGACCTCTGCCTCCGCAGGGCAGCGCTCTATCCCCTGAGCTACGGGCGCGGGGCGACCTAGTGTAGATGCGCGGGAGCGTCGCCCACGGCGAGCTCGGCGTCGTCGGGAACCTCGACGCGGACGTACGCGAGCGCGAGCACCTTGCCGTTCGTGCGCTGAGCCGACGTGATGCGCCCGACCGCCTTGCCGTCGTGCGAGATCTCGGCGTCGTAGCGCGGGCGGCTCGGTCGTCTCGACCTCGACGATGCGCAGCGCGCGGTTCGCGTGGCCGCGGTAGTGCAGGCGCGCGATCGGCTCCTGGCCGGGGAAGCAGCCCTTGTCGAGGCTGACGGCGCGCTCGACGAGGCCCGCCTCGGCCGGCATGACGCGGTCGTCGATCTCGGCCCCGAAGCGCGGCGTGCCGGCGCGGATGCGCATGAGCTCGAGCTCGTCGTCTGCGAGCACGGGAACGCCCGTCCGGCTGCGGCGTGTCGAGCACCTCGAATGCCGGAACCCCGTACTCGTCGTTCGGAACGCCCTCGCCATCGCCGAGGAAGACGTAGCTCGTGTGCTCCTCCGGCTCGATCTCGACCTTGGCGGCGAAGCGGGCGCGAATCAGGTTCTCGCGTACGACCTCGCCCAGGCCCGGCTCGGTGAGGAGCAGGAAATCCGTGTCCGCCCGCCGCAGGACGCGCAGCGGGGCGATCACACGCGCCTTGGCCGTGAGAAGCAGCGCCTCGCACGACGAACCCGCTGAAAGATCCTCGACCTTGTTCGAGAGCATCCGCTCGAGGAAATCTGCGGCATCAGGCCCTTGCACGCGTACAAATGCGCGAGGACGGAAACCAATGGCAGGAATGCGGCGGGACATCTTTACGAAGGTCTTTCAGTATGGCCTCGATCTAGGGATTCGGGCATGTTCGAGGCGGGGCCGATGACGTGTCGTGTGGCAAGTGTCTGCGGAACACGCTGCCGACGGCTGGTGCTGCTGGCCGTCCTTGACGTTCGGAGTTGTGGCCGTTCTTCCGGCGCCCGCGTTCGCGAGCGAGATCCTGACGCGGAACGCCAAGTAGGTCTCGATGAAGGTCGGCCGAGCGGTACCAAGGACGTGGCCCTCGTCAACTACAAGCTCGGCAAGACGTGGCATCACCCGCTCGTCTGGGGCGCGATCAACGCGCGCCCGCCGAGCACCGTACCGCCGAGCAGGTGGAGTTCAAGATCGACTACTCCGGCGGCTGGGGCACGTTCCACAAGCCGATCTGGAAGACGATGAAGAACCGGCTGCCAGCCGTACGACGGGCCCGACGCTGCCCTGGCTGCGTGAAGGCGTGCAAGGCGCCGGACGGCTCCTACTGGGCGCTCCAGGTCTGGCAGCGGATGCTCCCGAACCTCGGCATGACGCCGTGGCGCACGAGCCAGAAGGCCTGGGAGCTCCACATCTCCCACTGGAGCGGCGAGCTCCCGGTCGTCGAGATGTACCTCGACTGGATCTACAGCCAGAAGTTCCACCACCTGTTCGGCCGGTTCACGTACAAGGGCGTGCCCGTGCACGGCTTCAAGGCCACGTCCGAGCGGCAACCCGCTCGACACTACGGGCGCAACATCTACGTGGACACGTACAACTCGGCGTACGGCAAGGGCTGGAAGCGTGAGAACTCGTTCCTCATGCACAACCCGCGCGGGAACTTCTGTTACGGCTTCTACATGCACGACCGGTACCCCGGGTACCCGCGCGGCCCGAAGCGGCCGAAGGGTCACGGGTCGAAGTACCGCTGGACGATCGATGGGCCCCGGCGTGACGCCGGTGGTCGGCGGGCAGACGACGGGTCTCGAGGACTACAACCCGTTGAATCCGAGCCACGTCTCGTACGAGGACGCGATGAACGACCTCGGCGACACGATCCACGGCTCGGATCCGAAGTGCGACGCGCACTGAGCGTCCAGCACTGACTTTGTCGGACGGGGTCGTCCAATAAGCAGGAGGGCCGGCAATGCCGGCCCTCCGAGCTCGCTTCCGAACGGGAGCGCGAGGCTCCCGCGGGGCTTTACATCATGCCCTCCATGCCGCCGGGCATTCCGGCGGGCATGCCGTTCGACTTCTCCGGTGCGTCCACGACGATCGCCTCGGTGGTGAGGATGTTCTTGCCGATCGAGGCGGCGTTTTGGAGCGCCGAGCGCGTGACCATGGTCGGGTCGATGATCCCGGCCTTCACGAGGTCCTCGTACTCGCCGGTGTCGACGTTCAGGCCGTGGCCCTTCGTGCCGGTCCGGATCGTGTTCACGACGATGGAGCCCTCGAGGCCCGCGTTGTAGGCGAGCTGGCGAATCGGCTCCTCGAGCGCGCGGACGATGATCGCCGCGCCCGTCTTCTCGTCGCCCTCGTACGTGCCGAGGTCGATGCCCTTCGATGCGTTCAGGAGCGCGACTCCGCCGCCCGGCACGATGCCCTCCTCGAGGGCTGCGCGGGTGGCCTGGAGCGCGTCCTCGACGCGGTGCTTCTTCTCCTTCATCTCCGTCTCGGTGGCCGCGCCGACCTTGACGACGGCGACACCCCCGGACAGCTTCGCGAGGCGCTCCTGGAGCTTCTCGCGATCGAAGTCGGAGTCGGTGTTCTCGATCTCGGACTTGAGCTGCTTGATGCGGCCCTTGATGTCCTCGCCCTTGCCGGCGCCGTCGATGATCGTGGTCGAGTCCTTGTCGATCACGACCTTGCGGGCGCGGCCGAGCTGCGTGAGCTTCGTGTTCTCGAGCTTCAAGCCCATCTCCTCGGTGATCACCTCGCCGCCGGTGAGGATGGCGATGTCCTCGAGCATCCGCTTGCGGCGGTCGCCGAAGCCGGGCGCCTTGACCGCGACGGCCGTGAAGGTGCCGCGGAGCTTGTTGACGACGATCGTGGCGAGCGACTCGCCCTCGACGTCCTCGGCGACGATCAGCAGCGGCCGGCCGGCCTGGATGACCTGCTCGAGCACCGGGAGGATGTCCTTGACGGCCCCGACCTTCTGATTCGCGATCAGGATGTACGGGTCGTCGAGCACGGCCTCCATGCGCTCGGAGTCGGTGATCATGTACGGCGAGAGGTAGCCCTTGTCGAACTGCATGCCCTCGGTGAACTCGAGGTCGAGGCCGAACGTCTGGCCCTCCTCCACGTTCACGACGCCGTCCTTGCCGACCTTCTCGATCGCGTCGGCGATGACGTCGCCGATCTCGCGCTCTCGCGAAGAAATCGAAGCGACCCGGGCGATGTCCTCCTTGCCCGAGATCTCCTTCGACTGCGACTTGAGATTCTCGACCACCTGGTCGACGGCCATCTCGATGCCGCGCTTGAGCGCCATCGGGCTCGCGCCCGCGGCGACGTTCTTCAGGCCCTCGCGGACGATGGCCTGGGCGAGCACGGTCGCGGTCGTCGTCCCGTCGCCGGCGACGTCGTTCGTCGCCGTGGCGACCTCGCGGACGAGCTGCGCGCCCTGATTCTCGAACGGATCCTCGACCTCGATCTCACGGGCGATGGTGACGCCGTCGTTCGTGATCGTCGGCGCTCCGAACTTCTTGTCGAGGACGACGTAGCGGCCCTTCGGGCCCAGCGTGACCTTGACCGCGTCGGCCAGGGTGTTCACGCCGCGCTCGAGCGAGCGGCGCGCGTCCTCGTTGAACTTCAGTTCCTTGTGAGCCATAAAGCGATCTCCTGTGTTCTCTAGGCCTTGGCCTTGGCGGCCTTGGCGGACTTGCCCGACGTGACGACCTTCGCGAGGACGTCCGACTCCCTGAGGATCAGGTACTCATCGGCGAGGAGCTTGATCTCGGTTCCGCCGTACTTGGAAAAGATGATCTCGTCGCCCTCGGCGAGGTCCATCGGGACGAAGTCGCCGTTGTCGTTGCGCGAGCCCGAACCAACCGCGAGGACCTTGCCACGCTGCGGCTTCTCCTTCGCCGTATCGGGAAGGACGATTCCGCTCTCGGTCTTCGCCTCGTCCTCGAGGGCCTCGACGATCAACCGGTCTCCGAGCGGCTTCAGATTCATACAGCCTCCTTCACACCTGTCTGTGTGTCTGGCACTCGCCCCTCGCGAGTGCCGACACCATCCTATCGGACCGGGTCTGGCACTCGCTGGGCTTGAGTGCCGACGGGTTTGTAGGAGACGACGAGGTAGAGGGTGACCGCCGACGCCAGCGCGCCGAGGCCGTACGCGAGGAAGTCGCCGCCGAGGTCGCTGAGCGCGCCGCCCGAGCGCGGGCCCGATGATCGCGCCGAGCGCCCAGCCGCCGTTCATGAGGCCGAACGCGAGACCCTGCGGAAGGCCGACGCCGTCCGCGCCCGAGGAGAGCAGCACCATCCCCGGCGTGAAGAGCGCGCCCCACGAGATCGCGCCGAGGAACGCGAGCGCGGCGATGACCCAGGCGTTGTCGGCCCAGCCGAGCGCGAGCGCGGCGACGATCCCGAGCGGAAGCGCGAGCCGGAGCAGCGGCAGCGCCCCCCTGCGGTCGACGGCCTTCCCGACGAACACGTTGAAGACGGCCTCGAACGACGCGTTGAAGAAGAAGAGCGCACCGATCGCGACCGCGCTCCAGCCGAGCCGGTCGAGGTCGAGCGACGAGAGACCGAGAGGACGCCGAAGAGGAGCGCGGCGAGCATCATCAGCCAGAAGCCGAAGAGGAAACGCGGGTCGCGCAGCCGCCCGCCCGATGGCGGCCATCGACGATCCCTCGAGCGGAATCCCCGGCACCCGCGCGCCGATCAGGGCGACGACGACGGTGACCAGGGCGACGCCGACGAACGCAACGTGCTCGTCCGACGACCGAGGCGACCCCGCCGAGCACCGGCCCGAGGAGCGCGCCGACGATCGCCGCGCCGAGCGCGGTGCCGAGGAGCTCGCCGCGGCGGCTGCGCGGCGCGGCGCCGATCAGCCAGGCGAGTCCTCCCGCCCAGGAGAGCGCGCTGCCGAGCCCCTGCACGAAGCGCGCGATCCCGAGTCCCCAGGCGCTGTCCGCGTACGCGAACCCGACGCTGGCGACGCCCATGACGAGGAGGCCGGCGAGCGCGGCGGGCTTCGCGCCGAGCCGCGCCGACGCGAACCCGGCGGGCACCGCGCCGGCGAGCACGCCGATCGCGTACGACGCGACGAGCAGTCCGGCGCCCGTCTTCGAGAGGTCGAACCGCTCGACGAAGTCGGGCAGAAGCGGCGTCAGCGCCGCATAGAGCATCGTGTCCAGCAGGACGATCGAGGCGACGAGGACGACCAGGCGGCGCATGCCGCGACGCTACCTCGCCGCGGCTAGTTCGCGCGCTTTTCGAGCGCCGTCTCGACACGCTCGAGCCGCGTCGCGATCTCGTCGAGCTCGCTGGCAGGATCCGATCCTCGACGGGATCGTCGAGCGGATCGACCGCTGTCGGCGGCGAGCGCGGCGGCGCGCCGACTCGATGAACGCGGCCGTGATCGCAGCGGTCACGACGGCGATGAAGCCGATCCCGATGATCATCACGACCGCGGCGACGAACCGGCCCGGCCGGCGTTGTGCGGAACCGCGTCGCCGTAGCCGACCGTGGTCACGGTCTGGACCGCCCACCACATTCCGTCCCAGATCGAGTCGAAATCCTCCTGGTCGACCCAGCGCATCGCGACCCCGCTCACGACCGTGACGACGACCGTGACGGCCGCCGATCGCAAGCGCGGCGCGCCGCGCGGTGATCGTCGTTCGTGCCGATCCGCCGAGCCATCATGAGAGGGTCAGTCTTCGCATGGCGCACTCGTTCGCCAACCGAGCGCCCGGCCCTCCGTACCATACCGGTGTGAAGCGCGAGTTCTCCGCAGGCGGAGTCGTCGTCCGGCGGCTGACGTGGCGCCTGGCACGTCGCGGCGATCCATCCGCGGGGCCGCAGGCCCGGGCTCTGGGCGCTGCCGAAGGGGAACATCGACCCGGGCGAGACGCCGCCGAGACGGCGATGCGCGAGGTCTACGAGGAAACGGGATCGTCGGAGAGCTCGACGAGAAGCTCGGCGACGTCAGTACACGTATACGTGGGACGGCGAGCGAATCTTCAAGATCGTCAGCTTTTTCCTCGTGCTGTACTCGAGCGGACGGCTCGGCGACATCCGGCCGGAGATGGAAGTGGAGGTCGACGAGGCGCGCTGGCTGCCGCTCGACGGAGGCGCCGAAGGTGCTCGCCTACGGCGGCGAGAGGCAGATGGTCGAGCGCGCGATCGCGGCTTTGGATCCCTGACCAACTAAGATCTCGCCCTCGCCGTGTACGCCCTCAACTTCTACTCGCCGCTCGTCGCCGACCAGCTCCGGACCCGCCGCAAGACGGCCACCATCCGGCTGGGCGACAAGTCCGGCAAGTACAAGAAGGGGATGGTCGTCTCGGTGCTCGTCGGCACCCGCTTCGGTCCGCGCGAGAAGGTCTTCGAGGCGGTCATCGACAAGGTCGAGGTGAAGTCGCTCGCCGAGCTGTCCCCGCGCGAGATCGAGCACGACAACCCGGAGATCCGCCGGCCGGAGGAGATGGCCAAGTTCCTCTCGCAGCTCTACAACCGCGACATCGACATGAACGACCAGATCACGGTCATCCACTTCTCCGAGATCGTGAACCCGGGCTTCTCGACCTTCCACCCCGGTTAGGGCTTGCGGATCGTGATGCCGCCCTGCTCGGCGGGGCGCAGCGCCGTGCCGCACTCCTCGCACTCGACCGCGAACATCATCGCGATGCGGGCGTCGCACGAAGGGCAGCGCGTGCGCATCTCGCCGCCGCACTGTGGGCACTCGGCGGCGACCTCGGACTCGCCCTCGACCGTGTAGCGCTGCGCGTGGCCGCAGTCGACGCAGAACGCCACCCAGTCGCCTAGAGTCCGGCGCCGCTCTTCCCTCAGCCAGTCCGCTGCCTTGCCCACAGGAGAACGGTAGCTCTCGGTTACACTCGACCGCGGCGCCGACGAAGGGAGAAACGACCAATGGCGATTGCGCGAGAAGCCGAGCCGGTCGGCTCGTTGAAGGAGGTCCGCGACGCGGGCCTCGACCGCGAGGACCTCCTCGGCGTCTACCGCAACATGCTGGTCACGCGCGCGATCGAGGAGCGCGGCCACATCCTCTACAAGCAGGGGAAGATCCCGGGAAGCTTCTACACGGGACGCGGCAACGAGGCGGCCGCAGTCGGCGTCGCGACCGCGATGGCCGCCGACGATGTCGGCACGCCGCTCCACCGCGACATGGGCGTCCATATCACGCGCGGTGTCGAGCCCTGGCGGATCTTCGCGCAGTACATGGGTCGCGTCGACGGTCCCACGCGCGGGCGCGACGGCAACGTCCACATGGCCGACGACCGGCTCGGGATGATCGCCATGGTCAGCCACCTCCCGGCGATGCTCCCGGTGATGGTCGGCTGCGCGCTCGCCTTCCGCATCCGCGAGGAGAAGCGCGTCGCGGTCGGCTGGTTCGGCGAGGGCTCCTCGGCCCGGGGCGATGCGCACGAGGCGATGAACTTCGCCGGCACGCGCCGCCTCCCCGCCGTGTTCGTCTGCGACAACAACCAGTGGGCCTACTCGACGCCCACGCACCTCGAGTACGCGTGCGAGAACCTCGCCGACCGCGCCGCGGCCTACGGGTTCGAGGGCGTCGTCGTCGACGGAACCGACGTGCTCGCGGTCTACCGCGAGGCCCGGCGCGCGATCGAGAAGGCGCGCGAGGGCGGCGGCCCGACGCTGATCGAGTGCCTGTGCCTCCGCATGGAGGGCCACGCGGTGCACGACGACGCGTTCTACGTTCCCAAGGAGATGTTCGAGGAGTGGTCGAAGCGCGACCCGATCGAGCGCTTCCGGACCTGGCTCCGCGACAACGCCGAGCTCACCGACGACGAGGAGAACGAGATCGGCGTCGAGATCAAGAAGCTTCTGAACGACGCGATGAAGCGCGCCGAGGAGAGCCCGCTTCCCGACGCGTCGACGGTGACGGACGGCGTCTTCGCCTCCGCCGAGGACCTCGACACGCCCCACCACAAGTAATGGCGGTCAAGACCTACCTCCAGGCAATTTCGGACGGCCTCCGCCAGGAGATGCAGCGCGACAAGCGCGTCTACGTGATCGGCGAGGACGTCGGCGTCTACGGCGGCGCGTTCAAGGTCACGCAGGGCTTCCAGGACGAGTTCGGCCCGTGGCGCGTGATCGACGCTCCCTTGTCCGAGACGGCGATCGTCGGCAGCTGCACCGGCGCCGCGATCATGGGCCTGCGCCCGGTCGCCGAGATGCAGTTCTCCGATTTCGTCTCGTGCGCGTGGGACCACCTGGTCACCGTCGCCGCCAAGCAGTTCTACCGCGCCGGAACCGCCGTGCCGATCGTCGTGCGGCTCCCGTCCGGCGGCGGCTTCTCCGGCGGGCCCGTTCCACTCGCAGAACCCGGAGTCGAGCTTCGCGCACATCCCCGGCTTGAAGATCGTCTGCCCGGCCACGCCGGCCGACGCCAAGGGCCTGCTGATCAGCGCGATCGAGGACGCGAACCCCGTCCTCTACTTCGAGCACAAGCACCTGTACCGCCGGATCAAGGACGAGGTGCCGGACGAGCGCTACACGATCCCCTTCGGGCAGGCGCGCATCCACCGCGAGGGGTCGGACATCACCGTCGTCACGTGGGGCGCGATGGTCTACACGGCCGACGAGGCCGCGACGGTCGTCGAGTCCGAGGACGGGCTGTCGGTCGAGATCATCGACCTGCGCACGATCATCCCGTGGGACCGCGAGGCGGTGCTCGAGTCGGTCGTGAAGACGTCCAAGGCGATCGTCCTCCACGAGGACACGCGCACCGGTGGTTTCGGCGCCGAGATCTCGGCGACAATCACCGAGGAGGCGTTCGAGAGTCTCGACGCGCCGGTGAAGCGGATCGCCGCGCCCGACACGCCGGTGCCGTTCTCGCCCCCGCTCGAGAAGGCGTTCCTCCCGCAGGTCGAGGACGTCGTCGCAGGCCTCCGAGACCTGGCCGCGTACTAGGAACCAGATGGCTACTCAAACCGCAGTCGATGTCGTGATGCCCCAGATGGGCGTCTCCGTGAGCGAGGGCACGATCACCAAGTGGCTGAAGCAACCGGGCGAGGCGATCGCCGCGGACGAGTCGCTGCTCGAGATCTCCACCGACAAGGTGGACACGGAGGTTCCGAGCCCCGCAGGCGGCGTGCTCCAGGAGATCCTCGTCCAGGAAGGCGAGACGGTCGAGGTCGGAACGGTGCTCGCGCGGATCGGGCCCGAGGGCTCCGAGGCCGACCGGCCGCGAAGCTCCGCCGCGGAGGCTCCGCCTGCCGCCGAGCCCGAGGCCGAGGCTGCACCCCCCGAGGCGCCGGACACCGCCCCCGAGGTTGCGCCCGCGCCGGTCACCGAGACTCCGGCCGCGCCCGTGGCCGCCGCCTCGGCGGAGAACGGGGAGAAGGCATTCGTCTCGCCGGTCGTCGCGCGGATCGCGGCCGAGCACAGCGTCGACGTGAGCAAGGTTCCCGGCACCGGCCGCGGCGGCCGCGTGACGAAGAAGGACATCCTCGGCTTCATCGAGTCCGGCGGCGCTGCTGCACCGGCAGCTCCGGCCGCGCCCGTCGCTCCTGCCGCTCCCGCTGCGCCGGCTCCGGCCGCGCCCGCTGCGGCTCCGGCGGCTCAGCCTGCGCCGGCCGCGCAGGAGGGCGAGGTCCTCGAGACCATGTCCCCGATGCGGAGGGGCATCGCCGAGCACATGCGGCGCTCGCTCGACACCTCCGCGCACGTCACCTCGGCGATCGAGGTCGACATGTCCCGAATCGTGGGCATCCGCGGCAAGCTGAAGAAGGAGTACACCGACGCGTACGGCGTGAACCCGACGTACCTCGCGTTCGTCGCGCGCGCGACGGTGGACACGATCAAGGACTACCCGTGGGTGAACGGCGAGCTGCGCGGCGACCAGATCGTCACGCGCTCGTACGTGAACCTCGGCTTCGCGGTCGAGCTCGCCGACGGCAAGGGCCTGATCGTCCCGGTCGTGAAGAGCGCCGAGACGCTGAACCTGCTCGGGATGGCCAAGGCGATCGCCGACATCGCCAAGCGCGCGCGGGACAAGCAGCTCCTTCCCGACGACGTCGCGGGCGGCACGTTCACGATCACGAACCCGGGCGGCTACGGCACGTTCCACGGCACGCCCGTGATCAGCCAGCCGCAGGCCGCGATCCTCGGCACCTACGCGGTCGTCAAGCGCGCGTGGGTCGTGGAGGACGACATGGGCAAGGACGTGCTCGCGATCCGGCCGATCATGAACATCACGCTCACGTACGACCACCGCATCGTGGACGGCGCCCTCGCCGGCCGCTTCCTCCGGGATCTCAGGCAGCGCCTCGAGAACTCGGACGAATCCGACAGCGCGCGGCTCACCGAGCCGAAGCTGGCGCGTAGCGCGTGGGTGAGCGCATGAGCGCTCGGCCCGGATATCTGCTCGATCTCGGCGTGACGCCGTACGTCGAGGCCTGGGAGTTGCAGCGCGCGCTGGCCGGCGCGGTGTCGCAGGGAGCGATCCCGGACACGGTCGTGATGGTCCAGCATCCGCCCGTGGTGACGCTCGGGCGGCGCACCGACGGCGAGGAGCTCCACGTGCCCGACGGCGCGGACGTCGAGGTGGTCGAGACCGACCGCGGCGGCAAGTCCACGTTCCACGGGCCGGGGCAGCTGGTCTGCTACCCGATCTTCGACTTGAACCGCCATGGCCGGGACGTCAAGCGCTACTGCCGCGACCTCGAGGAGTCGGTCATCCGGACGCTCGGGGCGTTCGAGGTCGAGGCGACGCGGATCGACGGGCTCACCGGCGTGTGGCTGGAGCGGCCGCCGCGGAAGATCTGCTCGATCGGCGTCCACATCTCCCGCTGGGTGACGACGCATGGCTACGCGCTGAACGTGGATCTCGATCCGGCGCCGTTCACCGAGTGGATCACCGCCTGCGGTCTCGAGGACGCGGCGTTCACGACGATGGCGCGGGAGCTTTCGCGGGACGTGACCGTCGAGGAGGTTCGGCCGGTCGCGGCGGCGATGCTCGGCGAGGTGTTCGACCTGGAGCTCGAGGAGCTTCCGGCGACCGCCGCCTCCGACGTGATCTGGCCCCAGCCGCTGCACGAGCGGCTCGCGACCGCTCAGTAGCGCCCGGGATACGTACCGACGAGCCAGTCGCCGATGGCGGCCGGCTGCTGCGCGCGGAACATCATGTCGAGCAGGAGGTCTCCGGCCGAGGGATAACGCCCGCGCCGCCGGGCGCGGTGGATGAGCGTTCGCACCTGCTCGTAGCTCGGGCGGACGAGTTCCAGGTCGCGCGCGACGATCCCCAGGCGCCGGTAGGTCTCGGCGATCGGACGGCGGGAGTCGTCGAGCCGCTCGAGCGCGGCGATGAGGCGGGAATCGATGATCGGCCCGGACGGCACGACGCTCTGGCGGTCGGGAGAGACCCATGCCTTCACCATGCCTGGCGACTACGCACCGAACTGCCACGGAACTGCAACAACTTCGCGCCGAACAATCCCAAGTTGCAGACTGCAACTTGTCAACGGAGCGCCTGAAGGCCGATGAGCGCAGGCCTCTCCGTGCTGCCACCCGCTTGTAACAGACTGCAACTTGGCGAAGGGAGCCGCGGAACGGACGGGGCTGGCGGCGAGCGTCGTCGCGCTAGGGGGCAAAGCGTCGTCGCGCCAGGCCGCGAGCGTCGTTCGCGCTACGCGGCGAGCGAAGTGCGCGTCTCGATCGCAAGGAGCGCGTCCACGACCTGCGGGTCGAACTGGGTGCCGCGGTTGCGGAGGAGCTCGGCGATCGCGGCGGACGACGACAGGGCCTTGCGGTACGAACGGTCGGTCGTCATCGCGTTGTACGCGTCGCAGCAGGCGACGATCCGGGCGGCTCGTGGGATCTGCTCGTCCGCCAGGCCGTCGGGGTAGCCGGTTCCGTCCCAGCGCTCGTGGCACGAGCGGACGATCCGGCCGATGTCGCCGAGCAAACCGCCGACGCGGTGCAGCATGCGCTCGCCCTCGATCGTGTGCGTCTCGATGATCGCGCGCTCCTCGGGGGTGAGCGCGCCGGGCTTGTTGATGATCTCGTTCGGGATCCGCACCTTGCCGACGTCGTGGAGAAGCGCGGCGAACTCGATGTCGCGCCGTTCCCGCGCGCCGATGCCGAGTTCGTCGGCGACCAGCAATGAAAGGTCGACTACGTCGCGGCTGTGCGAGCCCGTGTAGGCGTCGTCGGCCTCGACCACCTCGCCGAGGAGGAACACGGTGCCGCGGTAGGCGTCGCGCAGCTCGAGCTCGGAATCGATCCGCACCCGGCGTTCCCGCGAAAAGACCGCCAGCAGTCCGACCAAAGGCAAGGCGAGAAGAACCGCGAATGGCGAATCAACGGTCGCGAACGCAACCGCGAGCCCGACCGATGCGAGCCCGGCGTCGATGGCGTAGACCCAGGACATCGCGCGCAGCTGCATCTTGGGCGGGACGCCGAGCACGGCCCACTCGCGCACGGCCGAGCTGGCGAAGTCGAACGCGAACTGCGCGAGGAGCGCGGCCAGGTAGACCGGCCACTGGGAGAGCGACGGAGGGCCCTCGCCGTACAGGCCGAGCACGAGTGCCGGCCCCACGGCATGCCACGCGTTTCCGACATGGAGGAACACGCGGTCGACGTGGAGTTGGCGGCGCAGCACGTCCACCGAGTCGGCGAGCACGATCGCCGCCGCAACGGCAAGCGGCACCCAGCCGGTCGGCAGGACGAACAGCATCGGCACGAGGATCAGCTGCGTGGGCACGGCCGATCCGGTCCCCACCTCGAAGTCGAGCCGGAACGAGATCGCGTACGCGATCAGCAAGATCGCGACGGCGCCGAGCGACGGCGTCCGGTCGCTGGGAATCGTGAGCGCCATGACCGCGCCGGTGGCGAGGAAGGCGAGGTTCGAGACGAGCAGCGTGATGCGCTCGTGCGAGGCGAGCTGGTTCAGCCTGCGCGCGCGCTGCTCCTCGATCGAGCGCTGCAGCTCGATGTCGAGTCGTGCCTGGTCGCGCTCCGGTGCCGTGGCCGCAGTGGACACGGACAAGGAATCGGCACGTTCGAAGCCCCGCTTGACGCCGAAAATCGCGAAATCTCTCAAACGAGGGATACAGAGCGGCTCCAGACACCCGAAAGGGGGATGGCCGGTTCCCGGCCGCTGAAGACGATGAGACCAGGTTCGTTACTGCGGCGTCCACTGGGAGGACAACGACGGATGGGAAGACGGCTCAAGGTCGCGACGGCGGCGTTCCTCGCGTTTGCCGGCCTCACGATCGCCCTGGTTGCGCCCGGTCAGGCGCAGGCAGGGCTGCTGTTCACCGGTAAGGGCGCGGAGTGCGACCCGGTTCCGTCACAGGCGTTCCTCCCCTGGGGCGACAACTCGCAGTACTCGCTGATCGGCGGCGGAACCTTCGAGACGGGCGAGGCCGCCTGGGATCTCAGCGGCGGCGCCGCGATCGTCTCGGGCAACGAGCCTTGGCGCGTGGAGCGCGACAACGGCACGCGCTCGCTTCGCATCCCCGCCGGCGGAACGGCCACCTCGCCGACCGCGTGCTTCACCTTCGGCGACTGGCACTTCCGCTTCTTCGTGAAGAACGTCGGCGCCTCAACCGGGACGCTCCGGGCCGAGGTCGTCGTGCGCAACCTCACTGGGCTCCTCAGCGTCCTCGACGGCGGCGTCGTCATGGCCGACGGCTCCTGGGATCCGTCCCCGCGCGTCGGCGCGCTGCTCTCCAACGTCTGCGGCCTCCTGCCGACGACGAAGGCGGTCGCGATCCGGCTCCGCGCGGTCGGCACCGGCGCCGCGTTCCAGGTGGACGACGTCTACCTGGATCCCTGGAAGAGCTTCTAGCTCCGCGACTAGACTTGGCGGCGTGGAAACGTCGCTGCCCGTGGCCGAGCGGCCTCGCAGGCCGGAATGGATGAAGGTTCGCGCCCCGAGCGCGGACGGGCGCTACTTCGAGGTGCGCCGGCTCATCCACGGGCAGAAGCTCCACACGATCTGCGAGGAGGCACGCTGCCCGAACATCGCCGAGTGCTGGGGGCGCGGGACCGCGACCTTCCAGATCCTCGGGGACACCTGCACGCGCGCGTGCCGCTACTGCTACGTCCACTCGGGACGGCCGGCCGACGCGCCCGACCCGCTCGAGCCGCTGCGCCTGGCGCACGCCGCGTCGCAGATGGGCCTGAAGCACGTCGTGATCACCTCGGTCGACCGCGACGACGTCCCCGACCGGGGAGCGAGCCATTACGCGGCGACGATCCGCGCGCTCAAGAAGAAGCTCCCCGACGCGTCGGTCGAGGTGCTGACGCCGGACTTCCTCGGCGTCGAGGAGGAGGCGCTTCGGATCGTGCTCGGCGCGCGGCCCGAGGTGTTCAACCACAACATCGAGACCGTGCGGCGGCTCCACCGCAAGATGCGCGGCGCGAAGGCCGACTACGACAAGGCCCTCTGGCTGCTCGCGCGCGCGAAGGAGATCGCCGACTACAACGTGCTCACGAAGTCCGGGATCATCGTCGGCCTCGGCGAGACGAACGACGAGGTCGTCGACACGCTGCGCGATCTCCGCGCGAACGGCGTCGACGTGGTCACGATCGGCCAGTACCTCCAGCCGTCGGCCAAGCACGCGACGATCGACCGCTGGGTGCATCCCGACGAGTTCCGCTGGTTCCGCGAGCAGGGCGAGGCGCTCGGCTTCGGCTCGGTCTTCTCCGGGCCGCTCGTGCGCTCGTCCTACCGCGCCGACGAGCAGGTTCACGCAGCCGAGACCGGCCGCGGGGCCGTCGCCTACTAGCCCGCGAGTCTCGCCGACGCCCAGAAGCTCTGGAGCCCGGCGGGGACGTACCTCAACACGGCCACGTACGGCCTGCCGGCGCAGCCGACGTGGGACGCAGTCCAGGCCGGCGCTCGAGGACTGGCATCACGGACGCACGAGCTACGAGGACTGGAACGAGACGACCGACGGTGCGCGGGCCCTCTTCGCGCGCATGGTCAATCTGCCCGCCGAGGACGTCGCGACCGGCCCGGCGATCTCGGCGCTCATCGGCCTCGTCGCGGCGGCGGTTCCGGACGGTGCCGCATCCTCGTCCCCGACGGCGACTTCGCCTCGGTCATGTTCCCGTTCATGGCCCAGGCCGACCGGGGATCGAGACGCGGTTCGTGCCGCTCGACCGCCTGGCGGACGAAATCGACGAGCGCACCGACCTGGTGGCCGCGAGCCTCGTCCAGTCGTCCTCGGGCCAGGTGCTCGACTACGACGCAGTGATCGAAGCGGCCCGCGCCCACGACGCGCTAGTCGTGATCGACGCGATCCAGGGCTGCGGCTGGCTCCCGTTCGACGCGAGCAAGGCCGATGCGGTCGCTGTACACGGCTACAAGTGGCTCTGCTCTCCTCGGGGGAACCGCCTTCATGTACGTCCGGCCGGAACTGCGCGCGCGCCTGCGCCCGAACAACGCCGGCTGGTACGCGGGGGACGATCCGTACGCGAGCTACTACGGCCCGCCGATGAACCTGACCGCCGACGCGCGCTCGCTCGACACCTCGCCGGCCTGGTTTTCCTGGGTCGGAACCGAGGCCGCGCTCCAGACCTTCCTCGACATCGGCGTCGAGAAGATCCACGAGCACAACGTCGCGCTCGCGAACCGCTTCCGGCGCCGGACTCGGGCTCGAGCCGAGCAACACGCGCGATCGTCACGACCGGCGGCGACGCCTCGCGGTTCGAGCAGGCCGGGATCCGGGCCGCGATCGGCGCCGGCGGGCTGCGCGCTTCCTTCCACGTCTACAACACCGAGGACGACGTGGACGCCGCGCTCGAGGCGCTCAGAACGCGAGAGGCCGCCCGCAGGCGGCCCCTCGCAACGACGCTTCGAGCGCTTACGGCTTCGTCACCGTGAACGTCTGCACGACCTGCGTCTTGCCGGGCGTGACGTTCGACGTCATCGACGCGATCGAGCCGAACGTGCCGTGCCGGTCGGCCGAGACGTCCCAGGAGAACGACGCCGTTCCGCCCGCCTGCGGCGGCGCGGTGAGGACGGCGAACTCCGAGCCGTTGGCCGGCTGCGCGGAACGATGTTCTGCCCGCTCGTGCCGTCGCGGTTCTCCGCGCCCCAGTTCGTGCCGGAGGCCGGATCGCCGGCGCCGATCGTCCCGTAGGTACAGCGTGATCTCCTCGCTGGCCGGCGTCGTTGCCGACCTTGATCCAGATCTGGAACGTCTGCGTCGTCGGCGTTGCTGAAGTTCCGGATGCCCGCCCAGTCGACGACGATCCAGTTGTCGACGCCGTCGGTGAGCACGCCGATCCGGATCGCCCGCGGCGGCCGGGTTGAGGTCGCGTCCAGAACGGAGCGATCACGTTGTTCGGCCGGGCCGGGTTCGGGAACGTCTGCGGGTTGAAGACGAGATCCGCCGACGTTCCTCCGCCGATCACGAGGTAGCCGTTCGAGACGACCCCGAGGCGCGTGTACGGCTCGCTGCCGTACATGAACGCCGGCACGTTGAAGTTCGTGATCGTGTCGTCGCCGACTCCGGCGATCGGCGCGATGCCGAAGAGCGACAGCGGCAGGTAGCCGCCCGCAGGGCCGCTGGTCGGGCGTGATCGCCGTCACCTGCGGCGGGACCGTCGGCGTGAGCGTTCCGGCCCAGTTGATGCCCACGTCGCCGTGGAACGTCGTGGCCGGGGCGGTCGGGTTCGAGAACTCGAGATCGTCGTCGTGCCCGACGTTTCGGACCTTCACGGTCGCGTCGGCCGCGATCGCGGAGCCGTTGGCGAGCGTCGCCGTGCACCGCGCGTGACCCGTCCGCTTCACGAACGTGTTCGTGTCACAGGTGTGGGTCATCGTCACGATCCCCTGCCGCTTGAAGAACGCGACCGGGATCGTGACCGAGTTCTCGCCCTTCTTCTTCGGATCGAGCGTGATCCGCCCGAAGTACTGCCCGTCGGGCAGCGTCGGGGCCTTGATCGTGATCGAGAACGTGACCTTGTGGTCCTTCTTCACGTGGATGTTCTTGTTGCTGCGGCCGACCGTGATCGATGCGCCGTCCGGCGCGTCGGTCTTGACGTCGAGCTCCTGGTCGCGGCCGGAGACGTTGAGCGCCGTCCGCCACGTCTTGATCGAGCCGGTCATCGTGGGAGCGTCGATGCTCGGGATGTTCAGGTCGATTCGACCGCGCGGATCGCCGCGCGACGCGACGTAGTCGCGCGTACGGCACGTCGAAGGTGACCGTCGGGTGGATCGCCCGATCGACCCGGATCGAGCCGGCTCCGCGGTCGAACGGATCGGACGGCGTCTCGCCGTTCTCCTTGAGCACGTCCTGGACCGACGAGGTCATGAGGGCCGACTTGATCTGGCCCGGGGTCCAGCTCGGGTGGGCGGCCTTGATCAGGGCCGACACGCCGGTCGAATGCGGGCTCGACATCGAGGTGCCGGCGATCGCCTGGTAGAGCTGGCCCGTCGGGCCCGTGGCCACGTCGATCGAAGCGGGCGCGTGACCGGCCAGGATCTGGATGCCCGGAGCGGTGACGTCGGGCTTGAGGAAGTCGCCGCCGGGACCGCGCGACGAGAACTGGGCCATCACGTCGCCGCGGACCGCGCTTGAGCGTGCCGGTCGACCAGCGAGCCGTGACGCCATGGTGCGACTTGATGAAGGCCAGCATCTTCGCCGCCGGCTGGGTGCCTTCGATCATGACCGTCGGGACCCAGAAGTTGTCCGTGAAGAGACTCTGCAGCGTCGGGTTGTAGAGGATCATCCCGACCGCGCCGCCCTGGAGCACGTTGAAGCTCTTCTGGTTGCGGCCGATCACGCCCCGCTCACAGACGACGACCTTGCCGGCGGCGCTTCCCGCCGGGAATGGATCGTCGCAGGTGGACGGCTGTCCGAGCGCGGTGGCGAGGACCACCGAGGTCGCATGGGTCAGGCCGGGGACGATGTCCGAGCCGGTGACGTCGAGGGTCGCGCCGTTGCTCGCCTTGAGCCGGAGCGTGGTGAGGTACATGTGGTCGTAGGTCGAGGCCGCGACGGTGGTGACCCACGGGCCGTCGTGCTCGACGGTCGACGCCCCGGGGCCGTCGTTGCCGGCCGACGCGTTGACCGAGATCCCGTTCGCGTAGGCGTCGAGGAACGCCAGCTCGACCGGATCGGTGAAGGCGCTCGAGCCGCCGCCGATCGAGAAGTTGATCACGTCGACGCCGTCGAGGATCGCCTGCTGGATGGCCGCGACCGAGTCGGACTGGAAGCAGCCTTGGTCAGGCAGACGCGATAGGCGATGACGTGGGCGCCGGGGGCGATCCCGCTGACCGGACCGCGATCGACGCCCATGAGGACCGCGTGCCGGACCGGGGACGCCGGCCGCCGTCGTGGCGGTGTGGGTGCCGTGGCCGTCGGCGTCGCGGGCCGAGCACTTGCCCGCGGGACGTCGCAGAACTCGCCCGTGCTCCGCACCGTAGACGCTCAGGTAGGTGTCGGTGAAGGCGTAGGCGCCGATGAGCTTGTCGTTGCAGGCGAACGGGGCGCCGAGAAGCGGGTCGGACCCGTCGCCGAACTGGCACCCGTAGGTGCCGGCCGAGGCGGGAGCCCCGGGTCGCGGAGCATCGGATGCTCCGGCCAGATGCCCGTGTCGAGGATCCCGACGATGACGCCCTTGACCGGCGGTCTTCGAGCCGCCGATCGACGGCCACACCTCGGTGGCGCCGATGAACTTCGGCGTCGCGTCGGTGAGCGGCTGCCGGATCGTGTCCCGCTGGACGGCCGAGACGCCGTCCACCTTCAGGACGTCGCCGACCTCGTTCGCCGGCAGGCTCGCAGCGATGCCGCCGTAGACGGTGCGGAACGTCGCGCGAACCGTGATCGACGGGACGGCGGCCCTGATGTCGGCCGTGATGTCCCGCGAGAGCGCGGCCGTGTAGCGGTCGTAGGCGCGCACGGCGGCGGTGCGGTTCCGCAGGCCCTTCCCGGTGACGCTCGGGCTCGTGGCCCTGAGGCCGGCCACGCCGCCGGTGTAGGACGCGGTCGCGTCGAAGTCGTATTTCACGAACACGTTGATGCGCGTCGCATCCGTTCGCCCGAGGAGCGACGGGTCGGTGCGCGCCATGTAGCCGGACGACGATTTCGAGCCGGCGAAGGTCGAGTCAGGCGTCAGCGAACTCGCCTGGAAACGAGCGGCCGCGTCTTCGGATTGCCCCGACGCACTGCCGCTCGCCACGAAGGCGACCGCGACGGCCAGCATGAGGGTGAAAGGCACAGCGCTCCGGCGCCGAAGGCCGGAATGTCTGGGCGTGCGCATGGTTGATTCCCCTTCCCGTAGCTCACCCGGGCGCTACGCCCGGATCCATGGGGGCATGGTGCACCGTTGACGCTTGTCACGCAAGGCTCGCCGCGAGTCAGGCGGCTAGAGCGCGGACTTCGTCCAGCCCTGGGCGTCCGGAGCGAGCGTGCGGCCCCAGTTCGGGCCGATCATCCGGGCCCGGTAGGCGGTGCCGCGCCAGTACGGGCGGATCCAGAGCGAGAACTTGCCGGTGTTCTGTGCGTGAGGATCCCCATGCAGCGGTGCCACGTCCCGCCCTTCATGAAATCGATGTAGACGTTGCGCCCGAGCTTGTCGAGCGGGACGCCGGCGGGCGTGGCCGAATAGCCGAAGATCGGCTTCCCGTGGAAGGTCGCGCGGCCCTTGACCATCTCGCTGCTTCCATTTGCAGCACACGGCGCGGATCGGGAGCTTCGTCGGCGCGCCGCTGCCAGCGGGAGAAGCGCAGCTCGCGCGGGCCGTCCTTCAGCCGCTTCCACTGCTGGAGCGCCCAGTACCCGCCGTTCGGGCCCTGGCGCAGCGGACGAGCATCGGGAGCTTCACCGTCGTCGGTCGCGTGCGTGACGTCCTTGCCGCTCGCCGTCGTGATCCGTAGATCGTCTTGCCGCTCGGCATCACGATCGCGCGTGCGGCGCGGGCCGCCCGAGCGTCCACGCGATCGTGGCGACGCCCTTCGCGTTCACGCGCAGCGACGCGTTGCCGGCGTTCTCCCCGATCTTGATCGAGGCGTCCGCCCCGGCCGGCGACGGCGAGGCGCAATCAGCGCGACGAGGAAGGTGAGGCTGCGGCGGGCCATGTCCTTCACCGTGCCTGACTCGTCGGCGATCCATACCGCCCAAACGGAGGTCTTACAGGATCCGCACAACTGCGAAAGACGCGAATCAGCCGTTCGGACGCGCCATCTTGCGGTAATCCAGGGCCTCGTCGAGCACCTTCTCGTCGACGCCCTTCTCCCGCGCGACCTCGCGGAGCGAGCGGCCCGAAGCCGCCGATTCCTTGACGATCTCCGAGGCGAGGTCGTAGCCGATGTACGGGTTGAGCGCGGTCGCGGCGGAGAGGGTCAGCTCGGCGTAGCGCTCGGCCTGCTCGGTGTTCGCCTCGATCCCGTCGATGCAGCGCTCGGCGAAGAGCCGGGCGGCGCTCGGAGAGCAGGCGGATCGAGTCGTGGAGGTTCCGCGCGATCAGCGGGATGAAGACGTTCAGCTCGAAGTGGCCCTGGAGCCCGCCGACCGTGATCGCCGCGTCGTTGCCGATCACCTGCGCCGAGACCTGCGTCGACGACCTCCGGGATGACCGGGTTCACCTTGCCGGGCATGATCGAGCTGCCCTTCTGGAGCTCCGGCAGGCGGATCTCCGCGAGCCCGGCGCGCGGGCCCGAGCCCATGAGTCGCAGGTCGTTGGCGATCTTCGTCAGCGAGACGGCGACGGTCTTGAGCGCGCCCGAGGCCTCCACCAGCGCATCGCGCGCGGCCTGCGCCTCGAACGGATCCGCCGGAGCGGAGATCGTGAGTCCGGTCTCGGCCGAAAGCTTCTCGCGCACGCGCGCGGCGAACTCGGGATGCGTGTTCATCCCGGTGCCGACGGCGGTGCCGCCGAGCGGGATCTGGCCGACGCGGCCGAGCGTGGACTCGACCCGCGCGATCCCCTGGCGCACCTGCGCCGCGTAGCCGCCGAACTCCTGGCCGAGCGTGACCGGCACCGCGTCCATCAGGTGCGTGCGGCCGGACTTGACCACGTCCTCGAACTCCTTCGCCTTGCGCTCGAGCGAGGTCGCGAGCACGTCGAGCGCCGGGAGCAGGTCGTTGGTCAGCTCGCCGAGCGTCGCGAGGTGCACGGCCGACGGGAAGACGTCGTTCGAGCGTCTGCCCGAGGTTCACGTGGTCGTTCGGGTGCGCGCCCTCGCCGGCGAGCGCGGCGATGACCTCGTTCGCGTTCATGTTCGTCGACGTGCCCGAGCCGGTCTGGAAGACGTCGATCGGGAACTGGTCGTCGAACTCACCGGCGGCCACGCGATCGGCCCCGGCGGCGATCCGCTCGCCGAGCTCCGGGTCGAGCAAACCGAGCTCGGTGTTCACGCGCGCGGCGGCGGCCTTGATCCGGCCGAGCCAGCGAACGACGGGAACGGGCATCGTCTCCCCGGAGACGGGAAAGTTCTCGACGGCCTTCACGGTCTCGGCTCCCCAGAGCTCCTTTGGCGCCGTGTCGCTCACGTGGTCGAGTTTATCGGCGCGCGGATCACCCGTTTCGATGGAGGGATCGTGGCCGCTCGGGCCATGTCCCGCTCTAACACTTCGCCCCACCCAATCCATGGGAGGGGCGGTGCCCTCCACCCGCCACCCAACGAAAACGTAGCGCGCGAACTCGCACGGGTTTGAGCCGACTTCGTGCCAATTCGGCGCGTGGGGCGCCGGCGGGAGCTAGACCGCGTAGATCGTCGAGCGACGGTCGACCGGGCGCTCGCGGATGCGGCGGCGGGTCGGCTCGCTCAGCGCGGTGGACGGAGCCCAGCCGAGGTACCCGCACCGCGGGCACTCGCCGGGGTCGACGCGACGGGCATCGACGGCGTGCGCGAACGTCCGCGCCTCACCGCATCCCAAGCACTCGACCCGCAGCGTCTCCATCACTTCCTGTTTCGTCCGCTGCGCGCGGGCGGATGAGACGAGCCAGTCCCTCGAACGAGGGAGGTCAGATCGGTCGAGTACTTCGGCTGGACCTTCTCGCCGCGGATTCGCGCGATGGCGTTGTTCGCGGCGATGGCGGCCTCGCCCATGCCGATCGTGATCAGCGTGATCTTGCCCTCGTAGCCGGCGACGTCGCCCGCCGCGTAGACGCCGGGAAGCGTCGTCTCCATCGTCTTCGGCTCGACGAGCACCTGGCGCTTGCCGTGGAGCTCGAGGCCCCAGTCGGCGATCGAGCCCGAGGTGCGAGTGGAAGCCGAGCAGCGTGATCAGCGCCTCGCACGGAACCTCGGTCATCTCGCCGGTCTCGGTCTCCTCGATCACGACCGAGGCGAGGACGCCGTCGCCGCGCGCCTCGCGCACCTCGGCGGTCGTGAAGATCCGGACCTTGCCCTCCTCCTCGAGCTTGCGCGCCTCGGTCACGGACGACTCGAGCGCGCGGAAGCGGTCGCGGCGATGGACGAGCGTGATCGGCAGGTCGGCCGTGTCCTGGAGGCCGAGCGTCCAGTCGAGCGCCGAGTCGCCGCCGCCGACGATCACACAGCTCTTGCCGGCGAAGACGTCCTTCTGGCGGACGAAGTAGTGGAGCCCGCGGCCCTCCCAGTCGTCGATGCCGTCGATGCCGAGCTTGCGCGGCTCGAAGGCGCCGTGCCCGGCGGTGACGATGATCGTGCGCGTCTCGATCGTCTTGCCCGACGAGGTCGTGATCGTCTGGATCTCGTCGCCGGTGACGAGCTCCTGCACCTCCTCACCCAGGAGGACGTCGGCGCCGAACTGGAGGCCCTGCTCGGCGCAGAGGTCGACGAGCGCCTGGCCCTGGATCTTCGGATGGCCGGCGACGTCGTAGACGTGCTTCTCCGGGATAGACCGCGGCGACCTGGCCGCCGAGCTGCTCGAGGCTCTCGAGGATGCAGACGGTCGCCTCGCGATGCCCGGCGTAGTAGGCGGCCGAGAGCCCGACGGGCCCGGCGCCGATGATCGTGATGTCGTAGACCACGCGGGCCGAAGATTAGTGCGAGCAGCCGGAGCCGCAGCCGCCGCCGGCGCTTGCCTCGACGCGGCTCGGCGCCTTCGCCACGCCTTCCTTCGCCTGGAAGGAAGACCCGCAGCCGCAGGCCGCCTGGACGTTCGGGTTGTTGATCGCGAACCCGGCGCCCATGAGCGCGTCCACGTAGTCGATCTCGGAGCCGGTCAGGTACGGCGCGCTGAAGGGGTCGACCACGACCGTGACGCCGTGCATCTCGACCTCGTTGTCGCCCTCCTGGGGGCCGCGGTCGAAGCCGAGCTCGTACTGGAACCCGGAGCACCCGCCGCCCTGGATCGCGATCGCGCAGAACGCCCGACTCGGTGTCGGGCTCCTCCGCCATCAACTCCTTGACCTTGGCGGCCGCGCTCTCGGTAATCGTGATCACGATCTCAGTGTACCAGTGCCCGCAGAGGCGTCGAGAGGGTTTGTAACGCCTGTTGCGGCACGCAAAGTCCCCGCTCAGAGGCACCTTTTTCTGGACGCGCCCGGGGCGCTTGTAACGGGTTAGTATGGCCGGGATTCACGTGATCCTCGCATCGCTCGACGCCTGGTTTCCGTTCCTCGCCTACGCGTTCATCGCGTTCGTGATTCCGGCGTCGATGATCGCGTTCTCCTTCATCTTCGCGACCCCTGCCCAGCGAAGCCGCGCGCGCGTCCTGCCGTTCGAATCCGGCGTCGCGACGGGCCCGCCGAAGCAGCAGCGCTTCACGGTCAGCTTCTACCTCACGGCGATGCTCTTCATCGTCTTCGACATCGAGATCGTGTTCCTGTTCCCGGTCGCAGTCGTGCTCGACCGGGTCGGCCTGTTCGCGCTCGCCGAGTTCGGGTTCTTCATCGGGATCCTCGCGATGGCGTACGTCTACATCTGGAGGAAGGGGGCGCTCGAATGGCGGTAGAGAAAGATCCGCCGAAGAAGCGGCTCGCCGACTACGGCGTCAACTCGGAGCGCGTCCTCATGACCAAGGTCGGCGCGAAGAAGGGCGAGCCGGGCGTGTTCGAGACCGAGCTCGGCGACCTCGAGAACCGGCTCATGCTGACGACCGTCTCGAAGGCGATCCACTGGGCGCGCGCGGGCTCCATGTGGCCGGACACGTTCGGCCTCGCCTGCTGCGCGATCGAGATGATGGCGATCGTCTCGTCCCGCTACGACCTCGCGCGCTTCGGGATGGAGGTCTTCCGCTCGTCGCCGCGCCAGGCCGACCTGCTCATCGTCTCGGGCCGGGTCTCGCACAAGATGGCCGCGCCGCTGCGCCAGATCTACGACCAGATGCTCGAGCCGAAGTGGGTGATGGCGATGGGCGCCTGCGCCAGCTCGGCCGGGATGTTCAACAACTACGCCGTGCTCCAGGGCGTCGACAAGGTGACGCCCGTGGACATCTACGTGCCCGGCTGTCCGCCGCGGCCGGAGGCGGTGCTCGAGGGCATCATCCGGCTGCACGAGCGGATCAAGGCCGGCGTGCCGCCCGCGTACGAGCTGCGGAAGGCCGCGCAGGGATGACCTACGAGGGAATCCCGGGATTCGTCGACGAGTCCGAAGCCCTCGGCGAGACGACCGTCACGATCGAGCGCGAGCGCATCGCCGAGGCGGCCGTCTACGTGCGCGACGAGCTCGGCTTCGCGTTCCTCTCGGATCTCTCCGGCGCCGACTACCTCGGCTGGGGCGAGAAGGGCGTCGCCGGCTACTGGGGCTCGCCGACCGAGGCGCGCGACCTGAACGCGCCGGGCTCGCAGGGGCTCCAGCATCTGCCCGAGCCGAAGCCGAAGCGCTTCTGCGTCAACTACCACGTGCTCGCGATGAAGCCCGAGCCGCGCCGCCTGCGCCTCAAGGTCTGGGCCGACGACGGCGAGCCGGTCCCGAGCGTCGTCTTCGTCTGGCCGACCGCCGACTGGCACGAGCGCGAGGCCTGGGACATGCTCGGCATCCCCTTCCAGGGCCATCCGAACCTCGTCCGGATCCTCATGGAGGACGACTGGGACGGGCACCCGCTGCGCAAGGACTACCCGCTGGGAGGCGAGCCCGTCCGGTTCTCGGACGCGGAGTAGGCCATGGCCGTCGCGTACCCGTCCACGCGCTCGACCCCGATCTACGAGGGCACGCGCATTCCGCATCCGATCCCGACCGTGCTCCAGGTCGACCCGAAGCTGCGCGAGCAGGGCGACATCCTCGAGGTCAACTTCGGGCCGAACCACCCGTCCACCCACGGCGTCCTCCGGCTGATCGTCGAGCTGAACGGCGAGCGCGTCGAGGGCCTCGCCGCGGTGATCGGCTACCTCCACACCGGGTTCGAGAAGAACATGGAGGCGAAGACGTACTGGAAGGGGATCACGTACGCGCCCCGGATGGACTACGTCTCGTTCCAGGCGAACGAGCTCGTCTACGTCCTCGCGGTCGAGAAGCTGCTCGGGATCGAGACGCCGCCCAAGGCTGTCTGGATGCGGACGCTCCTCTGCGAGCTGAACCGGATCCACTCGCACCTCGTCTACCTCGGCACCTCCGCGCTCGAGCTGGGGGCCGTTTCGATGTTTTGGTACTGCTTCCGCGAGCGGGACGCGATCCTCGACCTCTTCGAGATGGTCTGCGGGTTCCGCATGCACACGCGGTACTTCCAGATCGGCGGCCTGGCCGAGGACATCCCGGTCGGCTTCTACGACGACTGCCGCGAGTTCTGCGACTCGATGCCGGCGCGGATCGACGAGTACGAGTCGATCCTGAACACGCAGCAGATCTGGCTCGAGCGGACGAAGGGGATCGGCCTCCTGTCCGCCGAGGACGCGATCGCGCTCGGGCAGTCCGGCCCGGTGCTGCGCGCGTCCGGCGTCGACTGGGATCTCCGCAAGGCGCAGCCGTACCTCGCGTACGGCGACGTCGACTTCGACGTCCCGGTCTACCCGAACGGCGATGTCTTCGACCGCTACAAGGTGCGCGTCGACGAGATGCGCGAGTCGGTGCGGATCGTCCGCCAGTGCCTCGACGGGATGCCGGACGGCCCGTGGATCGCCGACGACCGCAAGGTCGTGCTGCCGCCGCGCCACGAGCTGCACACCTCGATGGAGAGCCTGATCCACCACTTCAAGCTCGTCACCGAGGGCTTCCGGGTACCCGAGGGCGAGGTGTACGTGACGATCGAGTCGCCGCGCGGCGAGCTCGGCTGCTACCTCGTCTCGGACGGCGGCCCGAAGCCGTGGCGCGTCCGCTTCCGCGCTCCCTCCTTCGCCGCGCTCGAGGCGACCGCGACCTGCTCGCGGCAGACGCTCATCGCGGACATGATCGCGATCGTCGGCTCGCTCGACGGCGTCATGGGAGAGGTGGATCGATGAGCGCGCTCTACGACGAGGTCGTGACGCTGGCGGCGCAGTACCCGTCGTCGCGCTCGGCGGTCATGCCCGCGCTCCACCTGGCGCAGGAGAAGGAAGGCTGGCTCCCGCCGGACGCGCTGCGCGAGGTCGCCGACGCGCTCGACCTCACTCCCGCCTACGTGATGTCGATCGCGAGCTTCTACGACATGTACAACCTCGAGCCCGTCGGCCGGCACGAGATCGCGGTCTGCACGAACGTCTCGTGCGCGCTCGCGGGCGCGCAGGACGTGGTCGAGGCGTTCGAGCGCGAGCTCGGGTGCTCCGCCGGTTCCACCACCGAGGACGGGGAGTTCTCGCTCACGACGTTCGAGTGCCTCGGCGGCTGCGGCTGGGCCACGGTCGTCGCCGTGGACTGGCGCTACCGCGAGCACGTGTCGGCGGCCGACGTCCCCGGGATCGTGGCCGAGCTGAAGGGAGACGCGGATGGCGCTTAGGCAGCTGCTGCTCGCGCACGCCGACGGCAACGACCTGACGAAGCTCGACGCCTACCGCGAGGTCGGCGGCTACACGGCGCTCGAGAAGGCGCTCGCCATGCCCGGCGCCGATCTGGTCGAGGAGTTCCTCGCGTCGGGCCTGCGCGGCCGCGGCGGCGCCGGCTTCCCGATGGGCCGCAAGGCGAGCTTCATCCCGAAGCCCGACCAGACGACGAAGCCGATCTACCTGACGATCAACGCGGACGAGTCCGAGCCGGGCACGTTCAAGGACCGCGAGATCATGCAGCGGATCCCGCACGCGGTCATCGAGGGCGCGGTCATCACCTGCCACGCGATCGGCGCCAACACGGCGTTCATCTACCTGCGCGGCGAGTACCTGCACGAGTTCGAGATCATGGCCGCCGCGCTGAGGCAGGCCCTGAAGGCGAAGCTCGTCGGCCCGAAGGTGCTCGGCACGGACACCTCGGTGACGATCGTGATCCACCGCGGCGCCGGCGCCTACATCTGCGGCGAGGAGACCGCGCTTCTCGAGTCGCTCGAGGGCAACCGCGGCCAGCCGCGCTCGAAGCCGCCGTTCCCGGCCATCTCCGGCGTCTACGCGTCGCCGACGCTCATCAACAACGTGGAGACGATCGCGACGCTCCCGGCGATCGTGAACTCGGGCGGCAAGAAGTACGCGAAGCTCGGCGTCGAGAACTCGGCCGGGACCCGTGTGTTCTCGCTGTCCGGCAACGTCGTGAACGGCGGGAACTACGAGCTCGAGCTGGGCACGCCGCTGCGCGAGCTGATCTACGACATCGGCGGCGGCATCCCGGACGGGCGCACGCTCAAGGCCTGCATCCCCGGGCGGCTCGTCGGTTCCCGTCTTGACCGCGGCGGAGATCGACACGCCGCTCGACTTCGACTCGATGGCCGCCGCCGGGACGATGCTCGGCTCCGGCGCCGTGATCGTGATCGACGACCGCGCCTGCATGGTGCAGCTCGGCCTGCGGGTGGCGCAGTTCTACATGCACGAGTCGTGCGGGAAGTGCACGCCGTGCCGCGAGGGGACGCGCTGGATGGTGCAGATCCTCCGCAAGCTCGAGGAGGGGCGCGCCGAGCAGGGCGAGCTCGACCTGCTCCTCGACGTGTGCGACCGGATCCTCGGCAACTGCCTCTGCCCGCTCGGCGACGCCGCGGCGATGCCGATCGCGAGCTACGTCGCCAAGTTCCGCGAGGAGTACCAGCAGCACATCGACCACGGCGGCTGTCCGTTCGGCGGCGAGTCGTCGCTCGCCGGCGTCGTCGCTCCCGTGGATCAGCACCACGCGCACCTGCGCGGCCAGATCGAGGTGCCGGCGTGAGCGCGCTTCGTCTCCTCCCGGCGGCCGCGTCCGTTCGAGCCGTGTCGTTCCAAGTTGCAGACTGCAACTTGTCAACGCGCCGCTCGAAGTCGCCGCCACGGTTTGGGGCGCCTCCGACTTAGTAACAGTCTGCAACTTGGCAAGGGAGGCAGCACGATGAGCGCGTCGCCCGAGCTGGTCACGGTCACCGTCGACGGGCGCGAGATCGCCGTCCCGAAGGGAACGGGGATGATCGAGACCGCGCTCGCCGCCGGCGTCGAGATTCCCGTCTTCTGTTACGAGCCGCGGCTCGGGCCGCCCGTCGGCGCTTGCCGTATGTGCCTGTGCGAGGTCGAGGGGATGCCGAAGCTCCAGGCCGCGTGCACGCTCACCGCGCAGGACGGGATGGCGCTGCGCTCCGCCGCGACGAGCGCACAGGCGGCCGAGGGCCAGCAGGCGATCCTCGAGTTCATCCTCCTGAACCACCCGCTCGACTGCCCCGACTGCGACAAGGGCGGCGAGTGCCCGCTCCAGGATCTGACCTTCCGCTTCGGGCCCGGCTCGACGCGGATGCACTTCCCCAAGCGCACGTTCGACAAGCCGATCCCGATCTCGCCGACGATCTCGCTCGACCGCGAGCGCTGCATCCTCTGCTACCGCTGCACCCGCTTCTCGGAGAACGTGTCCGAGGATCTCCAGCTGGTCGCCCGCAACCGCGGCGCGCAGTCCTACATCACGACCTTCGAGGACGAGCCCTACCGCGCGCACTTCTCCGGCAACGTCACCGAGCTCTGCCCGGTCGGCGCGCTCCTCCCCTCGACCTACCGCTTCCGCGCGCGGCCCTGGGAGATCGACAACGTCCCGACCGTCTGCGGCCTGTGCCCGACCGGCTGCAACATCTGGGCGACGACGCGCGAGGGCAAGGTGCACCGGATCCTGTCGCGCAACCACCCCGAGGTGGACGACGGCTGGATCTGCGACAAGGGCCGCTTCGCGTTCGACCACGTGAACGCCGACGACCGCATCCGCGAGCCGCTCCTGCGCGTGCGGCGCCGCGGGTTCGAGCCGGTCTCCTACGAGCAGGCGGTCGAGGAGACCGCGCGCGGGCTCGGCGAGGCCGGCGACTCGATCGTCGTCGCCTTCTCGGGCTCGGAGACCTTGGAGCAGGCGAGCGCGATCGCGCGGCTCGTCCGCGGCGGGCTCGACGCGCACACGGCGCTCATCCCCGACGATCTCGACCCGGCCGTGGACGCGTTCCGCGCGCCGCTCTCGGCCATCCGCGACGCGGAGATCTGCCTCGTCCTCGGCGACGAGCCCGTCATCGAGCGAGCGCCCGGCGTCGATCTCTGGCTGCGCGCGGCCCGCCGCGCCGGAGCCGAGGTCGTGACCGTGAACCCGGCCGGCACGATCGCCGTCTCGCCGGGAAGCGCCGCGGCGGTCTGCTACGACCTGATCGGCGGCGGCGGTGACGACGAGATCGCCGGGTTGGCACGTCGCCTGAGCGAAGCGAGCCGAGTCGCGATCGTCTGGTCGGGAGACGACCACGACCACGGCCGCCGCGGCGCTGCACTCGCCGCCTCGCTGGAGCTCGGCGAGGGCTCCGGCCTCTACATCCTCCCGCGCACTCCGAACGGCCGCGGCGTCGCGCGCGTCTGGCACGAGACCGCGCAACGGCGACGACGCCGAGATTCCCGACGGCGAGATCGGCGCGCTCGTCATCTCCGGCGACGGCGCCGCGGACGATCCGCGCGTGGCCGAGCTCGCCGAGCGCGCCCGCTTCGTCCTCGCGACGACGATGTTCCCCGGCGACCACACGCTCTGGGCGCACGTCGTCGTCCCGGGAACCGCCTACCTCGAGCGCGACGGGACGAGCGTCAACCTCGAGGGCCGGCCGCAGCGGCTGCGCCAGGCGATCGACCCCGGCTTCCCGGACGAGCTCGAGTTCTTCGCCCGCGTCGGCGCCGTGCTCGGCGTTCCCATCGCGCCGTGGGCGGCCGAGGCCGCGCCGGCCCAGCGGGCCGAGCTGCCGCCGCGGACGAGCCTCGACGACGCGCCGGAGCTGGCGCCGCTCGACGAGCCGAAGACCGGCAAGGGCCTCGAGCTGGCGACCTACCGCTCGCTCTTCAGCGGCCGCGAGGTGGAGCGCACCGAGCCGCTCGCCTTCCAGCGCCCGCCGGCCGAGGTCGAGCTCTCGAAGGCCGACGCCGAGAAGCTCGGCGTCTCCACCGGCGAGACCGTCGTCGTGGGCACGAACGGCACGAGCCGCGAGCTGCGCGCCCGGATCAACCGGCGGTTGAAGGACGGCGTCGTGCGCATCGCCGACGAGCACGCGGCAGGCCTCGGCGACCGCGTCGAGGTGACGAGGCCGTGATCTTCGCCCAGACCGCCGGCCGAGCCCTGGTGGATCTCCGTGATCAAGGCGATCGTGATCGTGAACGTCGTGCTGGGCGCGTTCGCCTACCTGACCTGGGTGGAGCGGAAGCTGCTCGGCCGGATGCACCTGCGCTACGGGCCGAACCGCGTCGGGCCGTACGGTCTCCTCCAGCCGATCGCCGACCTCATGAAGCTGCTCGGCAAGGCGAGCTTCTTTCCCGCCGCCGCGATCGACGTCCTCTACCTCGTCGCGCCGCTCGTAGCCGCGTTCACCGCGCTCGCCGCGTTCAGCGTCATCCCGTTCGGCGGCACCTGGGAGATCGGCGGCTACACGGTGACCGGCGTCGTCGCGGACGTGCCGATCTCGCTCATCCTCATCTTCGCCCTGGGCGCGATGGGGATCTACGCGTTCGTCGTCGGCGGCTGGGCGAGCGAGTCGAAGTACTCGCTCCTCGGCTCGATGCGGACCTGCGCGCAGCTCGTGTCGTACGAGGTCTCGCTCGGGCTCGCGGTGCTCGGCGTCGTGCTCATGGCGGGGACGCTCTCGCTGACGCAGATCGTCACGGCCCAGCAGGAGACCGAGTGGTACATCGGCCCGCAGATCATCGGGTTCCTCTGCTTCTTCATCGCGGGCATCGCCGAGACGAACCGCGCGCCGTTCGACCTGCCCGAGGCGGAGCAGGAGCTCGTCGCCGGCTACCACACCGAGTACGGCGGGATGCGCTGGGGCCTCTTCCAGATGGCCGAGTACATCAACATGATCACCTTCTCCGGCCTCGCCGTGACGCTCTTCTTCGGCGGCTGGAGCGGGCCGATCCTGCCCGGGCCGATCTGGTTCCTGCTCAAGCTGGGCGCGTTCATCTTCGTCTTCATGTGGATGCGCGCGACGCTGCCGCGGCTTCGCTACGACCAGCTGATGGCGTTCGGCTGGAAGGTGCTGCTGCCGATCGCGACGCTGAACGCGGTCGTCACCGCGGTCATCCTGGCGGTGCGCACATGACCCCGCAGCCGTTCGGATCGATGAAGGGCTTCGCGGTCACGTTCCGGCAGATCTTCCGCAAGCCGATCACGCAGCAGTACCCCGAGTACAAGCGGCCGGTCTACCCGCGCTTCCGCGGCCGCCACCGGCTGCACCTGCACGACAACGGCCTCGAGAAGTGCGTCGGCTGCTCCCTCTGCGCCGCGGCCTGCCCGGCCGACTGCATCCGCGTCGTCGCCGCCGAGAACGACGCCGGAGAACCGCGTCTCGGCCGGCGAGCGCTACGCGCGGATCTACGAGATCAACATGAGCCGCTGCATCTTCTGCGGCTACTGCGAGCTCGCGTGCCCGTTCGACGCGATCACGCTCGGCAACGAGTACGAGCTCTCCGAGTACAGCCGCGACGACCAGATCTACACGAAGGAGATGCTGCTCGCGCCCCCGGTCAAGCGCGTGCCGGTCGCCGACCGCGAGCGCTACGACACCCCCGAGCCGGTCTGGAAGGTCGACTCGTGAGTGGACGCCGGCGAAACCCTCGTCTGGATCGTCTGGCTCCTCGCGGTCGCGGCGCTCTTCGCGTCCGGGCTCGCCGTCGTGCTCTTCGCCAACCCGTTCTTCAGCGCGCTCGCGCTGATCGTGAACCTCGCCTCGCTCGCCGTGCTCTTCCTGCTGCTGAACGCGGAGTTCGTCGCGGCGGCGCAGGTGCTCGTCTACGCGGGCGCGGTCGTGATCATGTTCCTCTTCGTCACCGCCTACCTCGGCGGGCGCGAGTTCATCCCGTGGAGGAGCCGGGCCGAGCTGGCAGGCGGTCGCGTCGGTCGTGGCCGCGGCGGCGATCGCGCTCCAGATCGTCGTGGTGATCGTGCTCGCGGCCGGGGACGACCTGAGCGACACGCCGAAGGTGACGGAGGCGTTCGGCTCGCCCGCGTCGATCGGCGAGCTCTTCCTCACGGACCACCTGCTCGCGTTCGAGGTCACGTCGATCATCCTGCTCGTCGCGGCCGTGGGCGGCGTCATCCTCGGCTCGACGACTCCGCCGCACCGCGACGAGATCGAGGAGAGCTAGTGCTCGGCCCCGGAATCGCCGCCTACCTCGTCGTCTCGGTCGTCCTCTTCGCGATCGGCGCGTTCGGCGTGCTCGCCCGCCGCAGCCCGCTGATCGTGCTGCTCGCGCTCGAGATCATGCTGAACGCCGGCAACCTCGCCCTCATCGCGTTCGCGCGCCAGGCGGGCACCGAGGACGGCCAGATCTTCGCGCTCGCCGTCATGGTGGTCGCCGCGTCCGAGGCCGTCGTCGGCCTCGGATTCATCGTCGCCATGTCCCGCCTGCGCGCCGACCTCGACGTCGACAAGCTGACCACCCTCAGAGGATGACGACGGCCGCCTGGATCGCGCTCTTCGCGCCGGCGGCGGCCGTGCTGGCGATCGCCTTCGCCGGCTCCCGGATCACCGGACGCCAGGCGGGGCTCGATCGCATCCGGCTCGACGCTCCTGTCGTTCGTCGCGAGCGTCGTCACGTTCGTGCTCTTGCGCGACGAGGCCCCGGAGGAGCGCTCGGAGCTCTCGACGCTTTGGACCTGGCTCTCGGCGGGGGACCTTCGCGTCGGGTTCGACATCCTCGTCGACCCGCTGAGCGTCTTCATGATGCTCGTCGTCTCGGGGGTCGGCTTCCTCATCCTCACGTACGGGATCGGCTACATGGCGGGCGACGAGGAGGAGCGCCGCTACCACGCCTACAAGGCGCTCTTCATCTTCTCGATGCTGCTCCTCGTCGAGGCCGGGAACCTGCTGCTCCTGCTCTGCGGCTGGGGCATGGTCGGCCTCTCGTCCTACCTGCTGATCAATTTCTGGCACCAGCGCTCGACCGCGGTCGCGGCCGGCAAGAAGGCGTTCGTCATGAACGCGATCGGCGACGCGACCTTCGCGCTCGCGCTCTTCATCCTCATCGAGCAGACCGGCTCGGTCGACTTCGGCGTCGTCTTCGCACGCGCGCCCGAGGCGCTCGGCGACGGGACGACGCTCTCGGTCCTCGTGGCGCTCGGCCTGCTCGGCGCGGCCGTGGCCAAGTCGGCGCAGATCCCGCTCCACACCTGGCTGCCGGACGCGATGGAGGGCCCGACGCCGGTCAGCGCCCTGATCCACGCCGCCACGATGGTGACCGCGGGCGTCTACCTGATCGTCCGCACGAGCCCGCTCTTCGAGCTCGCGATCGACGTGCAGCACCTCGCGGGCATCCTCGGCGGGATCACGATCGTCGTCGCGGGGCTCGTCGCGCTCGTCCAGACGGACATCAAGCGCGTGATCGCCTACTCGACGATGAGCCAGATCGGCTACATGTTCCTCGCCGTCGGCCTGGGCGCGTTCGGCGCCGGCCTCTTCCACCTGATGACGCACGCGTTCTTCAAGGCGCTGCTCTTCATGGCCGCCGGCGTCGTCATCCACGCGCTCGCCGGAGAGCAGGACATCCGCAAGATGGGCGGTCTCGGCAAGCAGCTTCCGTGGACGTACCGCTGCTTCCTCGTCGGCGCGCTCGCGCTCGCCGCGATCCCCCCGTTCGCCGGCTTCTTCTCCAAGGACGCGATCCTCGCGAGCGCGGCCGGCGCCGGAACGCTCGGCTGGATTCTCTGGGGGATCGGCGTCACCGGCGCGTTCCTGACGGCGCTCTACACCTTCCGGCTCGTCTTCGTCGTCTTCTTCGGGGAGCCGTCGGCCGAGCAGCCGCATTTGCACAGGGAGCGCTTCGAGGGGCCGCTCTCGATGATGTGGCCGGTCGGCGTGCTCACGGTCGGCGCGATCGTCAGCGGGCTGCTCCAGTTCCCCGGCGGCTGGGCCGGGGTCGACACGTGGATCGAGCCCGTCGCCGAGTCGATCCCCGAGGTCAGCGGCGGCACGGCCTGGTTCTCGGCGCTCACGGCGCTCGGGCTCGCGATCGCCGGGATCGTCGTCGCGTGGTTCCTCTACGGGCGGCCGAGCGACGTGCCCGCCCGGATCCGCACGCGGCTGCCGTGGCCGACGAAGACGCTCGAGCACAAGCTCTACTTCGACGAGGCCTACGACTACGCGTTCTACGAGCCGAGCTCGCGTCTGTCGGTCGCTCTCACACAGTTCGTCGAGAAGCCGATCTTCCTCGCCTCGCTCGGCGAGATCGGGTTCGAGGTGCGCGAGCTGGGCTCGAAGCTCGCCGCCGCGCAGAACGGACTCGTGCGCACCTACGCCCTGGCGGTGGCCGTCGGCCTCGCCGTCATCCTCGTCGTCTTCCTCGCGGTGAGCTGATGCTGGTCAACCTGCTCATCTTCGGTCCGATCGCCGCCGCGCTCCTCCTCTGGCTGCTCCCGTGGACGGCGCGCGCCGCGGGCGGGTTCGCGCTCCTCGTCGCGCTCGCGGAGCTCTTCGGCTGGGTCGTCGCCGTGCAGCAGTTCGACTTCGACTCCGGCCTGCTCCAGCTCGACTCGCACGCCGTCTGGCTCGGGGACATCGGGATCGCCTACCGCGTCGGGATGTTCGACTTCTCCCTCTGGCTGATCGGGCTGACGGCGGTCGTCACCGTCGCCGCGGTCGCCTACGGCCTGTGGGCCGAGCGCGACCACGCGCGCGCCTACTTCGGGCTTCTGCTCTTCCTGGCCGGAGCGACGACCGGCGTCTTCGCGGCGCAGGACCTGATCCTCTTCTACGTCTTCTTCGAGACGATGCTGATCCCGCTCTACGTGCTGATCGGCGTCTGGGGCGGCGCGGGACGGCAGGGCGCGACGCTCAAGTTCATCGTCTACACGATGGCGGGCTCGCTGCTCATGCTCGTCTCGATCATCGCGCTCGGCCTGCAGAACGGCACGTTCGACATGACCGTGCTCTCGCCGAGCGACAACACGGCGATCTTCCTCGGCTTCATGATCGCGTTCGCCGTGAAGGCGCCGATGTGGCCGTTCCACGGCTGGCTCCCCGACGCGTACCGAGAAGCCCCGCCCGAGGTGGCCGCCCTGCTTTCGGGCGTCATCTCGAAGACGGCCACCTACGGGATGATCCGGATCGTCCTCCCCTTCTTCCCGCTCGTCGTCGCGGACTGGCGCCCGGTCGTGCTGACGCTCGCGGCGATCGGGCTCGTCTACGGCTCGCTGCTCGCGTTCCGCGCGCCCGACGTGCGCGGCGTCATCGCCTACTCGAGCCTCGCGCAGATGAGCCTGATCGTGCTCGGCGTCTTCGCCGTCAACGCGTCGGGCCTCGACGGCGCGCTGCTCCTGATGGTCGTGCACGGGCTCGTCTCGGCCTCGTTCTTCCTCCTCGCCGGGATGGTCGAGCGGCGCACCGGGACCGGAGACCTCGCCCGCCTCGGCGGGATGGCCCGCGGCCGGCCCAGGCTCGCCTCGCTCTTCATCGCCGTCGGCGTGATCGCGCTCGCGGTGCCGTTCTCGGCCGCGTTCGCCGGGGAGTTCCTGATCCTGAACGGCATCTTCACGCGCGGCTGGGGCTGGGCCGTCGTCGGCGCCGTCTCGATCGTGCTCGCGGCGATGTACGTGCTGCGCGTCGTCTCGGCCGTGCTCCACCGCGACCCGGGTCCGGCCGTCAGCGACGAGGCGCTCGACCTGCGCCCGTTCGAGGTCGCGCTCGTCGGCGCGCTCGTCGCCGTGCTCGTCGTCCTCTCGTTCTGGCCGGCCGGGATCACCGACCACGCCTTCGCCCTGGTGGGAGCCGGCTAGATGCCGTTCGTGAAGCCCGACATCGACTGGGCGGCGCTCGTGCCGATCCTGATCCTGCTGGGAGCGTCCTTCGTCGTGCTCGTGGTCGGCGTGTTCTTGCCGCGCAGCTGGCGGCGGATCTTCGGCGCGGTGCTGGCCGCCGGCGCCTTCATCGCCGCCGGCGTCATGGCGGGCGTCCTCTACGGGATGGACGACGTCCCGTCGACGCTCGTGAACGGCTCGCTCGTGCGCGACCGCTTCGCGGAGATCGGCCAGATCTTCGTCACGGCCGCCGGGCTCCTCGCCGTCGGCGTCTCGTACTGGGAGAGCCGCGCGCCGAGAGACGACGCGCCCGCCCCCATCTCGGACGACCGCGAGCGCGTGGTCGAGTACTACGCGCTCCTCCTCGCCGCCGTCGCCGGCATGTGCTTCTTCCTCCAGGCCACGACGCTGCTCTCGCTCTTCCTCGGGCTCGAGTGGTTCTCGATCGCGCTCTACGTGCTCGTCGCGACCGGCGTCGACCGGCTCTCCTCGCTCGAGGCGGGGCTCAAGTACCTGATCGTCGGGAGCTTCGGCTCGGCGATCCTCCTCTTCGGGAGCGCGCTCGTGTACGGCGGCACCGGCGAGCTCGGGTTCGTCCAGATCGCCGCCGCCGCGGACGAGGCCGACAAGCTCTTCTTCGTCGGCGGGCTCGCGATGATCCTCGTGGGGCTCGCGTTCAAGGTCTCGGCGGCGCCGTTCCACATGTGGACGCCGGACGTGTACCAGGGCGCGCCGACCCCGGTGACCGCGTTCATGTCGGCGGCGACGAAGGTGGCCGCGCTCATGGTCACGATGCGCGTGCTCCTCGTCGCGTTCCCGTCCGAGGAGGAGCTCTGGACGGTCGCGCTGGCGACGCTGGCGGCGATCTCGATCCTCTGGGGGAACCTCGGCGCGCTCGTCCAGGTGGACGTCAAGCGGATGCTCGCCTACTCGAGCATCTCGCACGCGGGCTTCCTCCTCATCCCGCTCGCGACCGCCAGCGCGCTCGGCGGCCGCGCGCTCGTCTACTACCTCGTCTCCTACGGCGCGATGTCGATCGGCGCGTTCGCCGTGGTCGCCGCCCGCGAGCGGGAGCTGGGCCGCCAGGTCACGTTCGAGAACATCGCCGGCATGGGCTGGGAGCGGCCGGGCCTGAGCGCGGCGATGACGTTCTTCATGTTCGGGTTCATCGGCCTGCCGCCCGCCGGGCTCTTCCTGGGGAAGTTCTACGCCTTCGCCGCCGCGTACGAGAAGGGCTGGACGTGGCTCGTGATCGTCGGGGTGGTCGGCACGGTCATCTCGGTGCCCTACTACCTCGGGGTCGTCCGCGCCATGTACATGGGCCGCCCGGAGACGCGCGCCGTGGTCGTGGCCGGCGGATCGCCGCCGCGCGACCTCTTGCTCGGCGCCACGGTCGCCGTCTGCGCGGGAATCTCGGTGGCGAGCTTCGTGTTCGCGCGGGCCGCTCGTCGACCTGGCCCGCGACACGGTCGGCCCGCTGGTGTTCATCCTCTAGCCCATGCGCGTGGTCGTCCTGGGCGGAGGGATCGCCGGCGAGAGCTTCGTCGCGGCCCTGCGCCGCCGATCGCACGACGCGGAGATCACGCTCGTCGAGCGCGAGCTCGTCGGCGGCGAGTGCTCCTACTGGGCGTGCATCCCGTCGAAGACGCTGCTGCGCCCGACCGAGGTTCTCGCACGCGCGCGGCTGACGCCCGGGGTGCGCGAGGCGGTCGGCCCGATCGACCCCGAGGGCGTGTTCGCCTGGCGCGACGAGATCTCCGCCAAGGACGACGCGAGCCAGGTCGAGTGGATCGAGAGGCTCGGCGCCGAGTTCGTGCGCGGCGACGCGGAGATCGCCGAGCCCGGCCTCGTCCGCGTCGGCGAGCGCGAGCTGCCCTACGACCACCTGATGGTCGCGACCGGCTCGCGGCCGGCGCCGCCTCCGCTCGACGGGCTCGAGGACGTGGCGCACTGGTCGAGCCGCGACGCGACCAGCGCGAGCGAGGTTCCCGAGAGCCTGCTCGTCGTCGGCGGGGGCGCGGTCGGGTGCGAGCTGGCGCAGTTCTACGCGCGCATGGGCGCGCAGGTGACGCTCGTGCACGCCGGCGCGACGCTGCTCGACCGGGTCGACGCCGAGGCGGGAACGCTGCTCGCCGAGGCGTTCGAAGCGGACGGAATCGACGTGCGCACCGCAACGCGGCCGACCAACGGCCGAGGCCGGGGGCGCGGGCGTGCGTCTCCTCTGCACCGGCGACGGCGCGGGCGAGATCGAGGGGGCGCAGCTCCTGATCGCGACCGGACGGCGGCCGAACGTCGAGGGGTTCGGGCTCGAGACGGCTTCCCGTCACGATCGACCGCGGGCTCAAGGTGGACGAACGGCTCTGCGCGGGCGAGAACGTCTGGGCCGCGGGCGACGTCACCGGCGAGTCGCTCTTCACGCACGTCGGCAAGTACCAGGCGCGCATCGCCGCGGCGAACATCGCGGGCGGAGACGAGCGCGCCGACTACCGTGCGGTGCCCGCCTCGGTCTTCACCGATCCCCAGGTCGCGTCTGTCGGAGACACGTCCGGCGACGGCGCCGTGACCTCGAAGGCGAACATCGAGAGCGTCTCACGCGCGTCGACGTACTCGAGCCCGAAGCGGCCGGGATTCGTGAAGCTCTTCGCCGATCCGAAGCGAGGCGTGCTCACCGGAGCGGTCTGCGTCGGCCCCGAGGCGGGCGAATGGCTCGGCCAGCTCACGCTCGCCGTGAAGGCGGAGGTTCCGGTGGCGACGCTGCGGGACACGATCCAGCCGTTCCCCACGTTCTCCGAGGCCGTGTTCTTCGCGGCGCGCGACCTCGACGTCTGAGCGGTAGGTTTCGCGCATGGCGACCGGAAGCGACACCGAGAACCTCGCGCGGCTCGCGCTCTTCGCCGACCTCCCCCGCCCGCAGCTCGAGCGGATCGCGCACTCGTACCACGAGGACGTGTTCGCCGAGGGCCAGCACGTCCTCCGCCAGGGCATGGGCGGCACCGGCCTCTACGTCATCCTCGACGGCGAGGCGATCGTGCGCATCGGCGACAAGGAGATCGCGCGCCTCGGCCGCGGCGAGTTCTTCGGGGACGTCTCGGCCCTGACCGGCGACCCGCCCACGACCGACATCGTCGCTACCTCGCCGCTTCGCTGCCTCGTCATCCCGCGCGAGGAAGTCGAGCCGTTCATGCTCGCGTACCCGTCGGTCACCGTGCGGATGGTGAAGACCATCCTGCGGCGGCTGGCCTCCGTGCTCGAGTGGCTGGAATAGACCACTTCCCGCCGGGCGAGTACCCGGTCGTCGTCGTCGGAAGCGGCCCGGGCGGACTCCAGACGAGCCACTGCCTCACCCAGCTCGGGATCGAGCACGCGGTGCTGTCGCAGGACGAGTCGCCGGGCGGGATGTTCCGCCTCTACCCGATCTTCCAGCGGCTGCTCTCGTGGTCGAAGCCCGACGCGCCCGTCGAGCGGACGAGCCGCGAGTACGAGTGGTACGACCAGAACAGCCTCCTCTCGGACGACCCGTCGCTGCGCGGACTCGTCCCCGGGCTCATGGACCGCTCCTGGGCCGTGCCGTCGCGGCCCGAGATGGAGGCGGGCATGGCCGCATTCGCCGAGCAGGCCGGAGTGCGGGTGCGCTACGGCTGCCGCTGGGAGTCGACGCGGCGCGAGGACGACGGGTCGCTCACGCTGACGACTTCGGACGGCGAGTACCGCTGCAAGGCGGCCGTGTTCGCGATCGGCGTCACCGAGCCGTGGAAGTCCGACATCCCCGGGATCGACCAGGTGTCGCACTACGTCGCGTGCCGGCAGCCGCGCCAGTACGAGGACAAGCGCGTCGTCGTGATCGGCAAGCGGAACTCCGGCTTCGAGATCGCCGACGGGCTGCTGGCGTGGGCGCGGCAGATCGTGCTCGTCTCGCCGCGGCCCGTGCAGACGTCCGTGCTCGCCCTCTCCTCGGTCCGCGTGCGCTACATGCAGCCGCTCGAGGACGCGGGCCTCGGCGGCGGCACGCTCGCGCTCGACGCCGCGGTCGACCGGATCGAGCGCACCGGCGGACGGATTCCGGGTGCACGTGACCGGCACGACGCAGCCCTGCGATCTCGCGCTCGATGCCGACGACGTGATCGCCGCCACCGGGTTCCGGGCGCCGCTCCTGGATCTCCCCGACGCTCGGCGTGCAGACCGTCGGCCAGGGGCGCATCCCCGCGCTCACGCCGTTCTTCGAGGCGACCGGCGCGCCCGGGGATCTACTTCGCCGGGAACACGACGCAGGGCGCGCCGGGCCTGCGCAAGCACGGCGTCGGCGCCAGCTCGCCCGCGGTGCACGGGTTCCGCTACAACGCCCGCGTGCTCGCCCAGGCGATCGGCGAGCGGCACTTCGGGCTCGCCCCGGTCGCGACGCGCGCTCGCCGCGGACGAGGTCGTCCCGTTCCTCGCCGCCGAGCTGCGCTCCGGGCCCGAGATCTGGACGCAGAAGGCGTACCTCGCACGCGTCGTGCGGCTCGAGGGCGGCGCGCAGGACGAGGGCATCCGCCCGCTCGCCGACTTCGTCGACTCCGGCGGCCCCGACTCGATCGCGGCGACGATCGAGATGAACGCGGCCGGTGAGATCTACCCCGTGGTCTACCTGCGTCGGCAGGGCAAGTGGACGGAGCACGCGCTGCCGACCGACCCGACGCACGCCTTCGACGGGCCCAAGTACGTCGCCGAGTTGGAGGCAATGCTCAAGTGACGTCCCCGAGCGGGAGGCTGCTCGCGTGGGCCGGCGCGATCGCGCTGCCGCTCGCCGGATTCGCGCTGCTGCTCGCGGCGCCGGGGCTGGACGGCGTCTGGGAGCACCATCCCTCGCATTTCTGGCTCGTCCTCGCCGCCGCGCTCATCAGCGTCGTGCTCGCGGTGTCGACCGGCGACGCGGCCAAGCGCCGCGCCGACGCGCGGCTCTTCCTCGTCTCGCTCGCGTTCCTCACCGCAGCCGGCTTCCTCGCCCTGCACGCGCTCGCGACGCCGGACGTGCTCGTGGACTCACCGAACGCGGGATTCGTGATCGCCACGCCGGTCGGCCTGCTCCTCGCGTCGCTCTTTGCGGCGGCGTCCGCGCTCGAGTTCGACCAGAGCCAGTCGGCGCGGCTCATGCGGCACGCCACGGCCATCCGCGCCTCGCTCTTCGTCGCCATGGGGATCTGGGCCGCGGTCTCGCTCGCGGCGGTTCCCCCGCTCGACGGACCGCTCCCGCCGGAGCGCGCCCGCGGCTGGCTCCTCGCGTTCGCGATCCCGGGAATCGTGCTTCTTCGCCTTCGCGGCGGCCGGCTACCTCCATCTGTACCTGCGCCGGCCCGCGCCCCTGCTCCTCGCCGTCGCCACCGCCTACGCGCTGCTCGCCGAGGCGCTGGTCGCGATCGCCTTCGCCCGAAACTGGCACGCGAGCTGGTGGGAGTGGCACCTGCTCATGCTCGCCGCGTTCGCGCTCGTCGCCTGGTTCGCGCGGCGCGAGTGGCGGGTCGAGCGCTTCGCCGACCTGTACCTCGAGACGACGGCAGGCGCTCTTCGTCCGGTCAGCGTCCTCTTCGCCGACCTCGAGGACTTCACGGCCTACGCCGCGCGCACGGAGCCCGGCGAGGTGTCGGCGATGCTGGAGGCCTATTGGGGCGTCGGCGTCCCGGCGATCGTCGGAAACGGCGGCGAGGTGGGCAAGCTGATCGGCGACGCGATCATGGCCGTCTTCAACGAGCGCGGCGACCAGCCCGACCACGCGGAGCGCGCCGTGCGCGCGGGCCTCGCGTTCCAGACGGCAACGCGGGAGCTCTCGCAGGCGCACGCCGACTGGCCGCGGTTCCGCGTCGGGGTGAACACGGGCGAGGCGCACGTGGGCGTCGTCGGCGCGGCGGGACACCGCGAGTACGCGACGCTCGGCGACGTGGTCAACACCGCCTCCCGCCTCGAGAGCCAGGCCGGCGTGGGCCAGGTCGTGATCGGCGCGGCGACCTACGCCGGGCTTCCGGACGGAACCGCGGTCGATCCGCTCGGCGGACTGCGCGTCAAGGGGAAGGACGCGCCGGTCGAGGCCTACGTGGTCGTGGCCCTGCCGCCCCGCGGCTAGAGCTGCTGGTCGCGGGCCGGCAGCAGCGCCACCAGCGCGAGCAGGAAGCAGACGACGATCCCCGCAGCGAGCCCGGCGTCCGCGAGGCCGGGGGCGACCGTGCCCGGGGACCGGCCGAGGGCAGCCGCGAAGAAGACGACGGCCAAGCACGGCGGCGAGCGCAGCCTGGATGCGGCCGAGCGCCGGGGGCGTCGCGCCGTCCACGACCCGTCCGAGGGCGGCGAGACCGCCGGCGGCGCTGACGAGGAGCCCGACCAGGCAGAGGTAGAAGACGACCCCGTCCGCGCCCGCGCGCTCGGCGGCGACGGCGGCCGCGAGTACGAGTCCGGCAGGGATGACGATGCGGGTCAGGACGAGCACGGGCGAACGGATTTCGTCGGGGTCGCGGGCCTTCCTGCACTGCGGTACCCTCGCCCTAACCGGCGAAAGGAGGACGGATGAGCGGCGTTTCCCTCACCTGGCTGGGCCACGCGGCGTTCAGGGTCGACACACCGAGCGGCAAGCGCATCTACGTCGACCCGTGGCTCGGAAATCCGAAGTGCCCGGAGGCCGAGCAGGAGCCCGAGCGGGTCGACCTGATCGTCCTCACGCACGGTCACGACGACCACGTCGGCGCGGCCGTCGAGCTCGCCAACAAGTTCTCGGCTCCGGTCTACGCGATGGTCGAGCTGCGCGGCTGGCTTTCCACCAAGGGACTCTCCGAGGACGCGACGCAGGCCATCAACAAGGGCGGCACGGCTCACGTCGACGGCGTCTCGATCACGCTGACCGACGCGAAGCACTCGTCGAGCGGCTGGGAGGACGGCAAGCCCGTCTACCTCGGCGAGGCCGGCCGGAGTCGTGCTCGGCATCGAGGACGCCGCGACGATCTACTTCGCCGGCGACACGTGCGTCTTCGGCGACATGGCGCTCATCGGGCGCATCTACAAGCCGGATCTGGCCGTGTTGCCGATCGGCGACCACTACACGATGGGCCCGAAGGAAGCGGCCATCGCCGCAGAGCTGCTCGGCGTGAAGCGCATGGTGCCGTGCCACTGGGGCACGTTCGGCCTCCTCACGGGAACGCCCGACGCGTGCCGGGAGCTCATGTCGGACTGCGAGGTCGTGGCGCTCGAGCCCGGCCAGACGGTCGAGGTCTGAGCGTGCGCGAGCGCTGGTTCGGCGCCACCGGGATCCTCGTTCCCGAGATCGCGGTCGAGGGCGACGAGCGGGTTCCGCTCGCGGACGCCCTGGTTGTCGAGAGCGTCGTCGAGGTCGAGGTGCTCCGCGAAGCGCACCAGCGCGGGACGCCGGTGGTCGTGCGCTGCGCCGACGCCGAGGCGGTCCAGCACGCGCTGGCCCGGCCGGAGGTGGCGTGCGTCCTCGTTCCGGCCGACCGCCCCGAGCTGCTCGAGCTCGACCTGCGCCGGCTCACCTATGGCTAGACCCGTCGTCGCGACGTACTCGATCTGCGCCTGCGACCTCGAGCGCGGCGAGTGGGGCGTCGCGGTGCAGTCCAAGTTCCTCGCGGTCGGCTCGGTCGTCTCCTGGGCGGAGGCGGGCGTCGGCGCGATCGCAACGCAGGCGTACGCGAACCCGCGCTTCGGCCCCGAGGGGCTCGCGCTCATGCGCGAGGGCATGCGCGCCCGCGACGTCACCGACCACCTGCTGAACTCGGATCCCGGCTACAAGGACCGCCAGTTCGGCCTCGTGGACTCGCACGGCGACGCCTCGAACTTCACCGGCGCGGACTGCTTCCCGTGGGCCGGCGGGCGAACCGGCCTCGGCTACGCGGCGCAGGGGAACATCCTCGTCTCCGAGGAGACCGTGGACGCGCTCGCGGACACGTTCGAGAGCTCGCAGGGCCCGCTCGCGGAGCGGCTGATCGGCTGTCTCGGCGCGGCGCAGACGGCCGGGGGCGACCGGCGCGGCCAGCAGTCGGCGGCGCTCCTGGTCGTGAGCAAGGGCGGCGGCTACGGGGGTATGAGCGATGTCAGCGTGGATCTCCGCGTGGACGACCACCCGAGGCCGATCGCCGAGCTCGAGCGCCTGTACGGCCTGCACCACCTCTACTTCGGCGAGACGCCCGAGGAGGAGTGGCTGAAGGTCGACCGCAAGCTCACGACGCGAGCTGACCGAGCGTCTGGCCGCGCTCGGCTACGACGGCAAGCTCGAGGACGCGTTCCGGGCCTGGTCGGGCACGGAGAACCTGGAGGACCGCGTCCGCGGCGTCGAGCGCATCGATCCGGTGGTGCTCGGCCGAGCTGCGCAAGCGCTAGTCGCACGCCGCTTGTGCAAGACGGCACGCCGGAGTACTGTCGAGCGCCGGAACCCCTCCGTTCGTGGTGAGGAGGCAAGCAGCATGGCGGGCCAGCTCCAGCGCCTGGGACCGGCGGCCGCGATCGCCGTCGCGATCCTCGCCGGCACGCTCATCGCGGCGCGGCCCGCGCTGGCGGCGCAGGCGACCCAGATCACCGCCGGATCCGAGCGCAGCTGCGCCCTCACCGACGCCGGCGGGGTCAAATGCTGGGGCCTCAGGGAAATCCTCTATGCCGGCCGATTCACGATGAACCGAATCCCGGTGGGCGTGACCGGCCTCGCTAGCGGCGTCACCCAGGTCGCGGCCGGCGGTCACATATGCGCGCTCACCGAGGCTGGCGGCGTCAAGTGCTGGGGCGACAACAACTCCGGCGAGCTCGGCGACAACACGACGATCTACCGTGGAGCGCCGGTCGATGTCATTGGCCTCGCGAGCGGCGTCACCCAGGTCGCAGCAGGCGGGGGTCACACCTGCGCGCTCACGACAGGCGGCGGGGTCAAATGCTGGGGCAACAACGACTCTGGCCAGCTCGGCGACAACACGACAACCGAGCGTCACACCCCGGTCGACGTCGTCGGCCTTGCCAGCGGCGTCATCCAGATCGCCGCAGGCGGGTATCACACCTGCGCGCTCACGGGCGGCGGCGGCGTCAAATGCTGGGGGGCCAATCCCTTCGGCGAGCTCGGCGACAACACGACCACCGACCGTCACACCCCCGTCGACGTGACCGGCCTCGCAAGCGGCGTCACCCAGGTCGCGACCGACGACACCCACACCTGCGCCCTCACCGCCGCCGGTGGTGTCAAATGCTGGGGCTGGAACGTCGGCGGCGAACTCGGCGACGGCACCACGACCGAGCGAGACGCTCCCGTCGACGTGACCGGCCTCGCAAGCGGCGTCATCCAGGTCGCCACGGGCGGGGGGTTCGCCTCTGCGCACACGTGCGCCATCACCGCGGCCGGTGGCGCCAAGTGCTGGGGCACGAATGACTCCGCTGAGCTCGGCGACGGGACCCGGAGAGAGCGCCACACCCCGGTGGACGTGACCGGCCTGGCCAGCGGCGTCGCTCAGATCACCGCCGGCGAGGTTCACACGTGCGCCCTCACGGTCGCAGGGGACGTCAAATGCTGGGGTGACAACCACTACGGCGAGCTCGGCGACAACAGCACGCTCAGTCGGCGCGTCCCGGTCTTCGTTTCGGGTTTCGGCGGCATCCCCACGAAGACCACGCTGCGCTCGAGCCGGCCGCGAGCACACAAAGGCCAGAGAGTCACGTACACGGCCACGGTCAGCCCGACCCCCGCTGGCGGCAGGATCACCTTCGCCGACGGAGTGGGAGCGATCAGCGGCTGCTGGCGCGTCCCGATCGTGAACGGCCGCGCCCGCTGCACCGTCCGCTACACGAAGCCCGGAGCGCACAAGATCACCGCGCGCTACCTCGGCAGCGTCGTCCACAAGGCCTCGACCTCCCCGCGGCTCGTCCAGACCGTTCTCTAGCCGCCTGGCAGGCGGAGTCCTCCCGCCCGTGCGCGAAGCTCCGGCACCGGATCCTCGCCCGGCTGCGCGACCACGAGCAGCGCGCCGTACGTCCCCACGCCGAGCGCATCGACCAGCGCCTGCAGCCCGAGCGCCAGGGCGAACGCCTTGTACGACTGCTCGCCGCCGAACGGGACGAGGTCCTCCGGCGACGCAGATCCCATGAGAACGTCGCCGTGCGTGACCTTGCCCATCGAGACGTCGGTGACGAGCGGCTGCCCGTCGGACGACGGGACGCCGATCGCGATCGGGTTCGTGCCGGCGAGCGGCTGGGCCGCCGTCGGGATGCGCCAGCCGCGGCGGTGACGTCGCCGTGAGCCACGACGCCAGGCCGCCCTCGGCCAGGCGGCGCACCCAGTAGCCGAGCACGCCGGTGGGGAAGCAGTCCGCGGCGACGATCACCCGCGCCCGCTCCGGCGGCGAGGCCAGCTGGGCGTCGACGATCGCCGCGAGCGTCAGGTAGCCGAGCGCGCCGCGGCCCTCCCAGCGCTCGAAGCCGGGCTCCGCGACCACGCGCTCCGGGCGGGCCTCCGGCCGCAGATCCGGGAAACGTCTCGAGCCAGGCCACCCGCGCGACGCCGTGCCCCGGCCGCCCGCGGGCGTCGGCGTGCGGCGAAGTGGTCGGCGAGCGTGCGCGCGTCCGCCTCGGAGAAGCCGAGCGCGCCGCAGCCGCTCCATTGCGCTCGTCGGCGGACACAGGCGCCTACAGTACAAGCGTGCCGCCGGCCCTTTCGACCCGCGGTCTCGCCAAGCGGTACGGGCGAATCGACGCGCTCTCCGGCGTCGACCTCTCCGTGGAGGAGGGCGAGCTCGTCGGCCTGCTCGGGCCGAACGGCGCCGGCAAGTCCACGCTCGTGAAGATCGCCGTCGGCCTGGTGCGGCCGACCGGCGGCGAGGCGCTCGTCTGCGGCGCGCGGGCCGGCTCTCGCGCCGCGCGGGCGAGCCTCGGCTACCTAGCGGAGCTCTTCCGGTTCCCCGGCTGGTACACGGCCGACGAGCTGCTGCGCCTGCACCAGCGGCTCGCGAGCTCGTCCGGCGGCGAGGCGGAGCGGCGGGAGCTGCTGGCGCTGGTCGGGCTCTCGGACGCGGCCGATCGCAAGATCGAGGCGATGTCCAAGGGCATGACGCAGCGCCTTGGGATCGCGCAGGCGCTCGTCGGCAACCCGCGCGTCTTGCTCCTCGACGAGCCGACCAGCGCGCTCGACCCGGCCGGGCGGATCACCGTGCGGCTGCTGCTCGAGGAGCTGCGCGGGCGCGGCGTGGCGGTGCTCCTCAACTCCCACCTGCTGAGCGAGATCGAGCTGGTCTGCGACCGCGTGGCGATCATCAACCGCGGCAAGGTCGTCGCCGCCGGAACGCCGCACGAGCTCTCGCATGCCCGCGGCGTCGAGATCGAGACGGCCGGGGGCGTGAAGACACTACCCCGACGCGACCCGCGCCGATGCGCCGCGCCTCGTCGCCGAGCTCGTCGCCGCCGGGGAGCAGATCTACGGCGTCCGCGTCGTCGAGACCACGCTCGAGGAGAGCTACCTCGAGGCGATCCGGGACAGCACGTGAGCGGCATTCCGATCGTGATCGGCTACGCCCTGCGCGAGAGCCTGCGCCGGCGCGTGTTCGTGATCGTCCTCATCCTCACGGCGGCGTTCCTCGGCCTGTATGCGCTCGGCACCGAGCACGCGTTCAACGAGGTCGCCCAGTTCGACGAGGGCCCGACGGCCGGCGTCCTCGACGAGCGAGTGCTGGCCGGAGCGACGCTCCTCGGCCTGGCGATGTTCGGGACGCTGTTCCTTGGAGTCGTCCTGGGGATCTTCCTGACGCTCTCGGCCGTGCGCGGCGACGCCGAGCGCGGGCTGCTCCAGCCGCTCGTCGTGCGGCCGCTCGGCCGCAATGCGCTGCTCACCGGCCGCTTCGTCGCCGCGGCGGCCGTGTGCTTCGTCTACGTCTTCGCCGTCTTCGCGGCCACCGCGGGGATCACGTACTGGGCCGGAGGCTGGTGGCCCGACCGCTTCTGGCTTCCCGGGATCGAGCTCGGCCTGGCGGTGGTCGTCGTGGCCGCGATCTCGCTGCTCGGCTCGGTCTTCCTCTCGGCGACCGCGAACGGCATCGCCGTCTTCATGCTCTTCGGCGCCGGCCTCGTCGGCGGGCTGCTCGGCCAGATCGGCGAGGCGATCAACTCCGAGACGCTGATCGACGTCGCGAACAAGACGTCCTGGGCGCTTCCGTTCGAGGCGCTCTACCAGGACGCCCTGCACGCGATCAGCTCCGAGAGCTTCGGCCTCACGCAGGAGGTCCTCCAGCTCGGCCCGTTCGGCGGCGCGCAGGGCGCCGGCGGCTCGCTGTGGCCGTGGACGCTTGCCTATCTCGCCCTGGCCGCGGTGGTCGCGAGCGTCGGCTTCGCGCGCCGGGACTCTCTAGTCCATCATCATCTCGGCGGCGACCTCGTACATCTCGACGTTCGTGCGGCCGCCGGCGCCGGCCGGCGGGTTCATCGCGTTGAGCGCCTCGTCGCCGCGGCGCATCCCGTCCTCGTCCTCGAAGAAGACGATGCCGAGCGCGGTTCCCTTCTCGCGGTCGAGGAGCTGCATGAAGCCCTTCGAGTGCTCGAGCCCGGGCGGCGGGCCCTGCGAGCTCATCTCGGCGAGCTGCTCGTCGATGTTGCTGGTGTCGATCCCTTCGAACCGTGCGACGCGTGCAAACACTGTGGCTCCTTTCGGTTCCTAGCGGGAGATCCGGGCGAGTGCCGCCAGAAGCTCCTGGTGGCGGCGCTCCTCGTCCGGGGTGCCTTCGTCGGCGGGGCTGCTGAGTCGGGCGGTGAGCGCGTTCACCGGCTTGACCACGAAGAAGAATACGGCGGCTGCGATCGCGACGAACTGGATCACGGCGGTGAGGAAGGCGCCGTAGCGGAACACCGCGTCGTTGATCGTGAACGTGAGGTCGTTGAAGTCGGGCTCGCCGAAGAACATCGCGATGATCGGCATGACGAGGTCGTCGACGAACGAGGTCACGACCGCCGCGAACGCGACGCCCAAGACGAACGCGACGGCGAGCTCGACAAGGTTGCCGCGCACGAGAAAGTCCCGGAATTCCTTGAGCATGTGAGCCTCCCCGGAGAGTCGAACGGACGGGCCCACGCTACGCGACCGCGCTCTACGATGCTGCGACCGACGACCCGAGGAGGAGACTGTGGAGGAGCGCACCGGCATTCCCGCCGCCGAGTTCGAGGAGCGGCGCGAACGGCTGCTCGAGCACGTCCGGCGCGACGGCCGGTCCGGCTACGTCCTCTTCGACGCGGACTACATCCAGTACTTCACCGGCTTCTGGTTCCTCTCGAACGAGCGGCCGGTGATCTACGCCGAGAGCGTCGGCGGCGAGTCTGCGGTGTTCGTGCCGGAGTTCGAGGTCGAGCGCACCCGCGCCGAGACCGCCTTCGCGCGGATCGAGTCCTACCCCGAGTACCCGGGGATCGAGCACCCGATGGCGATCTTCGCGCGCGTGCTCGCCGATCTCGGGATCAGGGACGCGATCGGCGCCGACAACGACGGCTACCCGGGGATCCTCGGCTACAAGGGGCCGGCGCTCAGCGACGCGACGGGCGCCACGGTCGCTCCGCTCGGCGACGTGATCGAGGCGATGATGGCGCGCAAGAGCGAGAGCGAGATCGCGCTCATCCGCGAGAGCGGGCGCTGGTGCGCGCACGCCCACCGGCTGCTGCAGGAGTACTCGCGGCCGGGCGCGACCGAGGCCGAGGCGAGCCTCCGGGCCGGCCAGGAGGCGACGCTCGCGATGCTCGAGGCGCTCGGCGAGGTCGGCGGGATGTCGTCCTCGGACGGCGCGTCGGCCGGCTACCGGGGCCAGATCGGGCTGCGCAGCTCGTGGGCGCACGCGGTCGCGCACAACATCGAGTTCCAGGCCGGCGACGTGCTCGTGACGGAGACGAGCGCGCCGATCTGGGGCTACAACGCCGAGCTCGAGCGGGCGCATGATCATCGGCCCGCCGACCGACGAGATGCGGCGGCTCTTCGACCACACGGTCGCCGCGCAGCAGGTCGCCTTCGACGCGATCCGGCCGGGCGCGACCTGCGCCGACGTGGACGGCGCCGTCATGCGCTACTTCGAGGAGAACGACCTCCTGCCGCTACTGGCGCCAGCACACCGGCCACGGGATCGGCCTGCGAAACCACGAGGCGCCGTTCCTCGACGTCGGCGACCAGACGCCGCTCGAGCCCGGGCATGGTCTTCACGATCGAGCCGGGCCTCTACGACCCGGAGATCGGCGGCTTCCGCCACTCGGACACGGTCGTCGTCACCGCGGACGGGATGGACAAGCTCACCGACTACCCGAGCGACATCGAGAGCCTCACGATTCCGGTCTGAGCCGTGCGGATATCAACCACTACCGTGGCGGTCGGTACACAATGAACGCCCCCGCCTCAATCACCATCACGCCGGTCTTCGTTGCCGACCTTTCCGTCGAGGGCGAGCGGATGCCGGTCTACGTGCACGTCATCGACCATCCCGATGCGCGCGTGCTGGTCGACACCGGCATGACGGAGCTGCACCCGGCGATGGCCGACATGGATCCCCGCCTCCAGCCGCTGAGCGAGCAGGACTTCGATCTCGCCGGCATCGACATCGTCGTCAACACACACCTGCACGCTCGACCACTGCGGCGGCAACCACCTCTTCGCCGGCAAGCCGATCTACGTCCAGCGTCGGGAGCTCGACGACGCGCGCAGCGAGGACGACTACACCATTCGCGAGTGGGTCGAGGCGCCCGGCGTGCGGTACGTGCCGGTCGACGGCGAGCTCGAGCTGCTTCCGGGGCTCCGACTCGTCCCGGCGCCGGGCCACACACCCGGCATGCAGATGGTCGTCATCGAGACCGGCGGGCGCCCGGTCATCGTCGGCGGCGACGTGGCGGTTTGGTTCGGCGAGTTCGACGAGCCGCCCACCGAAGGCCGAAGCGGGTCCTTGCGCTCGACCCCGAGCTCGTCTGGCTCACGCACGAGCACGAGCCGTGGCGACCCCGCACCGTCGAGGCATCACGCCGGCCCTCGTGACATGCCGATCGGCGAGGTATGCGCCTGGGTTCCGGTCCGAGTACGCATACCTGGTCGCCGGCGTCACCCCGTCACGGGCCGACGGGCCCACGTCGAGCGTCTATGCCAGGTTCCGGCATGCCGTGCCGCCAAGACGCCGCCGGCGGCGAAACGGGCGAAATGGGCCGTGAAGGATTCGAACCTTCGACCTTGGGATTAAGAGTCCCCTGCTCTACCAACTGAGCTAACGGCCCGCGACGCGCGATTGTACGGGGCGGAGCCGCTTCATTCCCGCTCCGGCGCTCGCGCTCGGCCGCTTCGAGTCACACGCGCGCGCGCCCACCCTGGGTGGGGACCGGTCCGCCACTACCCGCTGTCAGCGTAGCTCGAAAAAGCGCGCAGAACTCGTCGCGGACCGTGCCGATTTTGCGCCGAGACCGTGCCGCTTCTCAGCGCGCCGACGCAGGGCGCGAGCCGGAGCGCTTCGGCGGCTCGTTCAGCCGCCGGGCGGCGTACCAGCCGACGTCCTTGCCGGCCTTGAGCGCGGCGGAGACGACGAGAGCACCGGTGAGTAAAACGTGCTTCGCGAGCATGGGATAGCTAGATTCGGACGCCGACATGCGTGTCCTCTCAGTCGTCGGCAACCGGCCGCAGTTCATCAAGTCCGCATCCCTCTCTCTGGCGCTGCGCGCCGAGGGGATCGACGAGGTCGTCCTGCACACCGGCCAGCACTACGATCCCGAGCTGTCCGGGGTCTTCTTCGACGAGCTCGGGCTCGCGCCGCCGGTGCACCGCCTCGACGGCGGCTCGGGCTCGCACGCCGCGCAGACCGCGCGGATGCTCCCGGGGATCGAGGCGGCGATCCAGGCCGAGAGCCCGGACATGGTCGTGGTCTACGGCGACACGAACTCGACCCTCGCCGGCGCGCTCGCGGCCGCGAAGCTGAACGTCCCGGTCGCGCACGTCGAGGCCGGCCTTCGCTCGTTCGTCCGCTCGATGCCCGAGGAGGTGAACCGCGTCCTCGTCGACCGGCTCTCCTCGCTGCTCTTCTGCCCGAGCGGCGTCGCGGTCGAGAACCTTCGCAACGAAGGGATCACCGACGGAGTGCACGACGTCGGCGACGTGATGCTCGACGCGAACCGCCTGTTCGCGCCGCTCGCGCTCGAGCGCTCGACCGCGCTCGCGGACGCCGGCGTCGAGCCCGGCGCGTACGTGCTCGCGACCGTGCACCGCGAGGCGAACGTCCGGCCCGAGCCGCTCCGCGCGATCACGGACGCGCTCGGCCGCCTCGACGAGCCGGTCGTCTTCCCCGCGCATCCCCGGACGAGCGCCGCGCTGGCCGACACGCCGCTGTCCCCGAACATCCGCCTGGGCCCGCCCGTCGGCTACCTCGACTTCACCGCGCTCGCAGCGCAGGCGCGCGTGGTCGCAACCGACTCGGGCGGAGCCCAGAAGGAGGCGTACTGGCTCGGCGTCCCCTGCGTGACCCTCCGCGACGAGACCGAATGGGTCGAGACCGTCGCGACCGGCTGGAACACGCTCGCCGGGTCGAGCGACCCCGACCGCATCGCCGCCGCCCTGGCCGCCGCGGCCCCGCGTCCCGAGCATCCCGGCCTCTACGGCGACGGTCGCGCCGCCGAACGCATCGCCCGTACGATTGCCGCCCATGACTGACGCCCGCATCCGGATCGGCGTGGTCGGCCTCGGCTACTGGGGCCCGAACCTCGCGCGCAACTTCAACGACCTCGCCGACCTCGCGTACGTCTGCGACTCGAACGAGGAATTCCTCGCCGCCGCGGCCGCGCGTTACCCCGCAGCAACGGCGACGACGCGCTTCGACGACCTGCTCGAGGACGACACCCTCGACGCGGTCGTCATCGCGACGCCTGTTCCGACGCACGCCGATCTCGCCCGCCGCGCGCTCGAGGCCGGCAAGCACGTCTTCGTGGAGAAGCCGCTCGCGCTCACCGCGGCCGACGCCGAGGCGGTCGCGGCGCTGGCGGAGGAGCGCGGCCTCGTCCTCATGCCCGGCCACCTGCTCCTCTACCACCCGGGCGTGCGCGCGCTCAAGGAGCTCGTCGACTCCGGCGATCTCGGCCGGCTCCTCGTCGTCTACGGCAACCGCCAGAACCTGGGGAAGATCCGCCGCGACGAGAACGTCCTTTGGAGCCTCGGCGCGCACGACCTCTCCGTGATCATCGACCTCGTGGGCGAGGAGCCCGACGAGGTGTGGGCGCGCGGCGACTCGTTCCTCACGCCGGGCGTCGAGGACGTCGTCTTCTGCTACCTGCGCTTCCCGTCGGGCGTGGTCGCGCACATGCACCTGTCCTGGCTCGACCCGCACAAGATGCGCAAGCTCACCGTCGTCGGCGACTCGAAGATGGCCGTGTTCGACGACATGGAGCCCGACCGCAAGATCACGGTCTACGACAAGGGCCCGACCGGGCTTCCTTCCGGCGAGTGGATGACGCGCACCGGCGACACGCTGAGCCCGCGGATCGCGAACGACGAGCCGCTGCGGCTCGAGTGCGAGTACTTCCTGTCGCTCGTCCGCGGCGAGGCCGACTCGGCGCACGCGCGGGAAAATGGGCTCGCGGTCGTGCGCACGCTCGAGGAGCTGCAGCGCTCGCTCGAGCGGGAGCCCGTGTGAGCGTCGCGCCGACCGCCGTCGTGCACGAGGGAACCGTGCTCGGCAAAGGCGTCGCGATCGGCGACAACTCGGTGGTCGGCAAGCAGCCGACCTTGGGCCGGGCCTCGACCGCGAAGCGCGAGCCGCTTCCTCCCGCGGAGATCGGCGACGAGACGGCGATCCTGGCGCTGGCGGTCGTGTTCGCGGGGACGAAGCTCGGCCGCGGCGTCGTGATCGGCGACCAGGCCTGCGTGCGCGAGCGCTGCGAGCTCGGGGACGAGGTCGTCGTCGGACGCGGCTCCCTGGTGGAGAACGACGTGACCATCGGCGCGCGCACGCGGATCCAGGCGAACGCCTACGTGACCGCCTACTCGACGATCGAGGAGCGACGTCTTCATCGCGCCCGGCGTCGTCACGACGAACGACAACTTCATGGGCCGCACCGACGCGCGGCTCGAGGCCATGGCGCGGCCCGACCATCCGGCGCGGGGCCCGGATCGGCGGCGGCGCCGTGCTCCTCCCCGGAGTCGAGATCGGCGAGGAGGCGTTCGTCGGCGCGGGCGCGGTCGTCACGAAGGACGTCCCGCCGCGCGCGGTCGTGGTCGGGAATCCGGCGCGGGTGATCCGCGACGTGCCCGGCGGACGAGCTGCTCTAGCCGCGCGTCAGGGTGAGCGCGTAGCCGCCGCCGGGGCCGCTCGGCAGGCGCACCTCGACGAAGAACTTCCCGGCGCGCTTCGCGCGGAAGACGATGCGCTCGTGCGAGCCGGGCTTCCGCGAGACCGCCGCCTGCGACTCGTCGGCCCGCCACAGGAAGAGCACGGCGTGCGGGCCCGTGTAGTCGAGCGTGATGCGCTGGTTCTTGCCGAGCGAGATCCGGTAGACGTCACGTGGGTCGTCGAAGCGCTCGAGCGACGCGTTCACCGCCGTGACCGCCGCCGTCAGGCCGGCTGCGTGCCCGCCGAGGCCGTCGTTCGGCTCGCGGGCATCCGGCGGGGGAATCGGGCCTGAGAGCGCGCCGAGCGCGGCAGCCACGTCGAGCCGCCCGTAGCCGGAGCGCGCGTCGCGGCCTCCGGCGCCGATGTCCGTCGCGGAACGCTCGACGAGCGCCGCCACCTGGCTCGGCTGCAGCGCCGGCGCTCCGAGGAGCGCACGCTCGCCGATCACGACCGCGGCGGCGGCGGCGACCAGAGGCGCGGCGAACGACGTCCCTTGCGGGCTGCGGTCGTAGACGGGGCGCGCACAGCTCGTGTAGCCCTTCGGCGTGCACCCCGTCCGCGAGCGGCTCCTCGGGTACGTGGAGAGAATCTGGACGCCCGGCGCGGCGAGATCGATGAACGCGCGGTCGCGGTTCGACCAGGACGGCGTCCCGTTCGACCGGTTGAGCGCGCCGACGCCGACCACGTGCGGCAGCGCCGCCGGGTACGCCGCGTAGAGCTCCGGGCAGACGGCCTTCGAGCAGTTTCCACCGGCCGCGACGACGACCACGCCCTTCGCCGTCGCGTAGTCGATCGCCGAGCGCTCGAGCGCCGAGTAGCTGTCCCGGGCGGGGTTCTTGGGATCGCGCGGGCCGCCCAGGCTGAGGTTGATCACCTGCGCGCCCGAGTCGACCGCCCAGCGGATCGCCTGCGCCTCGGCGAGAACCGAGATCGATCCGCTCGGCTGGACGACCTTCGCGACGAGCAGCTCCACGGGGAGGCCGACCCCGGCGATTCCGCGGGCGTTGTCGATCCCCGCGGCGATCTCGCCCGCGATGATCGTCCCGTGCCCGTCCGAGTCGACGAGCGCGCTCCCACCGACGAAGGTCTTCGAGCCGACGATCCGGCCGGCGAGATCGGGATGCCCGCCGTCCACGCCCGAGTCCACGATCGCCACGCGCACCGGCGGCAGCACCGGGAGGTCGGGCCAGAAGTCGAACGCGCCGATCGCGTCGAGGTACCACTGCTGCGGCGCCAGCGGATCGGTCGGCTCGAACGCAAGCCGCCTCGTCGCCGTGAGCTGCTCCACCCCGCGGACGCCCCGCAGGCCGGCGGCCCGGGCGGAGGCGGCGCCGAGATCGTCGACCGAGAAGACGAGCGTGTCGAGCGGCCCGAGATCGGCGATGAGCCGCCCTCCCGTCGCGGCCGCGACGGCCCGTTGCACGGCGGCAGGGTCGACGCCGTCCGAGACCTCGACGGAGAGCTGCCCGCGGGCGGCACCGGCGGGCGCGGCCAGGAGCGCGGCGGCCGCGAGCCCTGCGAGGACCGCGGCCGTTCGTCTCATCCCGTGACGGTGACCCGCACGGGAACGCCGGCGCCCTTCGGCGCGGCGAGGCGGAACCAGGCCGTCTGGCCGGGTCGCACCTTGGTCTTGAAGCGCCCGTCGTCGCCGGGCTTCAGATCGCGCACCTTGATCCAGTCGCCGTCCACGCGGCGCTCGAGCCAGACCGTCTTGAACCCGCGCGCGAATCCCTCGAGCGCCAGCCGCTTGCCCTTCGGAGCGGTTCCGCCGGTGAGCGACAGGACCGAGATGGAGAACCAGCTCGAGCGCAGGCCGAACGCGGACTGGAACCCGGTTCCGGAGATGCTCGTGTTCGTGCCGGTGCCGCGCAGCGAGACGTTGTCCACGCGCGACGAGGGGTTGCGCACGACCGCCGCGTCGACCAGGCGTCCCTTCGGCGCCGCGGCGCCGAGCTCGCGCTTGAACGCCGCCGCCGTGAAGCGGAACGGGCCCCAGCTGTGGTGCGGGGACATCGCGTCGTACTTGTCCGGAACCGAGACGAGGTAGGGGACGCCGGTCGAGTTCCAGACGTCCTCGATCGCGGCGGTCTTGCCGCCGGACGTCGAGTGGAAGAACGTCGTCGCGACCTCGCCCTTGTACACGAGCACCTGCTTCGCGGTCTCGTCCACGGCCGTGTTCGTGCTCGGCTCCTCCGAGCCGACGCCGCCGTAGACCTGGCTGCGGGTGTCGGGGTAGAGGTCGAAGAGCCCGCCGGTCTTGCGGGTCGCGACCGCGTAGGAGCGCGCCGCGACGGCCTGCGCCTTCAGCGCCTCGGGAGACCAGCCCGGCGGCATCTCGTCGGGCACGACGCCCGAGACGTAGTCGTCGATCCCCACGCGGTTCACGACGGTCAGCCGGCCGCCGCGCAGGTAGACGACGAGCTTGCCGCGGTAGAGCTTCCCGCCCAGCGTGAGGGTGCGCGCGCCGCGCGTGAACGTGAGCGGGCTCGTCAGCTTCGTTCCGTTCACCTTGAGGCCGGCGCCGATCGTGATCGAGCCCTCGGGCAGCGCGACCATCTTGTCGTTGAAGTCGCGCACGGTGTACGGGCCCGTCGAGCCGATCGTGACCGTCTTGCGTCCCTGGGCGAGGAGGACGCGAACGGTGGTCACGTCCGACTGCGCGAGCGTCGTTCCCGGGTAGTAGTGGGCGAGGATCCAGTCGTAGGTGCGCCCGTCGTTCTTCGCGTAGCCGTAGGCGCCCCACTGCGCCATGCCGATGCCGTGGCCCCAGCCGTGGCCCTCGACGAAGAAGGCCGAAGCCGCCGACGCCGAGGCCGGCGCGGCAAGCGCAAGGATGATGAGGCAGAGGAACCGACGCATGAGAAACGTGCTTCGGTCAAAGGCTAGAGAAGCCTCGTAAGGATTGCGCAAGGAGCGCTACTTGAGCGGTTCCCACCAGGTGCGGTGGGCTCCGTACCACGCGACGGCCTCCGGGAGACCGTCCGCGAGGGTGCGCGCCGGGCGCCAGCCGAGGGCGTGGAGCTTCGCCGCATCGAGCGCGTAGCGGCGGTCGTGGCCGGGACGGTCCTCCACGCGGGTGACGAGCGCGGGATCGGCGCCGGTCAGCTCGACGATGCGACGCGTGATCTCGGCGTTTTCGACCTCCTCGCCGCCGGCGACGTTGTAGACCTCGCCGGTCTTGCCCTCGCGGAGCACGAACTCGATCGCCGCGGCGTGGTCGTCCACGTGGAGCCAGTCGCGCACCTGGCGCCCGTCGCCGTACACGGGGAGCGGCTTGCCGTCGAGCGCGTTCGTCGTGAAGAGCGGGATCAGCTTCTCGGGGAACTGGTGCGGGCCGTACGTGTTCGAGCCCCGGGTGATCACCGCCTCGAGACCGTGGGTGCGGACCGCGGCGAGAGCGAGCAGGTCGCCGGCGGCCTTCGACGCCGCGTAGGGGCTCGACGGGCGCAGCGGGTCGCCCTCGCGCGAGCGAGCGGGTGCCTCGACGTCGCCGTAGACCTCGTCCGTGGAGACCTGGACGTAGCGCATCGCCGTGCTCGCGGGCCCAGTCGAGGAGCACCTGCGTGCCGAGGACGTTCGTGCGCACGAACTCGGTCGCGCCCTCGATCGAGCGGTCGACGTGCGTCTCGGCGGCGACGTTCACGATCGCGTGGGCGCCTTCTCCCGCAGCGGCGACCGCGACCGGATCGGCGATGTCCCCCTGGTGGAAGACGTGCTCGACGCCCGCGAGGTTCCTGGGATTCCCCGCGTAGGTCAGCTTGTCGAGGACGACCACGCGGTTCCCGGCCGCGACGAGGCGCCGAACGAGACTGACTACCGATGAAGCCGCAGCCGCCGGTGACGAGAACGCGCATCCGCGGGATGCTAGCGAGCGTCGAGCGCGGCGTCAGTCCCGCTGGGGGGCGGGTAGCGCCCGATTCTGGAGCCAGCGGCGCAAAGGGCTCGTCCCGACCGAGAGCCAAACGGCCACGCCCACCAGCGCGAGCCCCGAGACCGTGAGGATGACCGGCGACGGCTCCAGGAACGTGATCCCGCTCCACAGGGCGAGCCCGCCGGCGACCAGGTAGCTGACGCGCGCGAGCCAGACGCCCAGGAGAAGGAACGCGACGCCCGAGATGATGAGCGCCAGCTCGAACGAGTCGTCGACCAGCAGGAAGCCGAGGCCCGACACGATGCCGATCGCGCCGAAGACGTGAAGCCAGAAGGCGTGACGGCGAAGGCCGCGGTAGTCGAGCAGCACGCCGGAGGTGATGGCAAGCAGAGCGAACGCGAGGACGAACGAGCCGATCGCGCGCTCGCTCCCATCCTCGAAGTCGAGGCCGAAGAGACGCGCAGCGCCGTCCATCGCGAGAAAGAGCGTGAAGAGCGAAAGCGGCAGCATCAGCAGCGGGGCGCGGAACACCCGGTAGAGGGCGACTGCGCCGACGATGGCCGCCAGCTCCATCCAGATCCAGCCGGCGTCGATCCATTCGTAGAACCCGGCGACGCCGTCCTCCGCGTACTCGAATTCGAACCCGGCCAGACTGAGCGCGGCGAAGGCGCAGATGGGGACGTAGAACGCGACGATCGTGGCCGCCATGGCCGCGAGCTCGTCCAGTCCGCGCTGCCGCGCGACGAGGGCGACGCCGAGGAACGCCGTTCCGTAGAAGAGCGACAGCGCGAGCAGGCCGGCGTCGCCGAGGTCGGGCTGAACCGCCCACCAGCCGTAGGAGCCGATGACGAGCAGCCCGCCGACGTAGAGCAGGACGCTGACCACGCTGGTGAGCCGCGGCGTCTCGGAGAAACGCGTCGACTTGCGGCGCAGTCCGGCGCCGAGCGGAGCGGCGTTGTACGCGGACCCCGCGGCTCGTCGAACTCGGCCCAGATCGACTCTGCGACCTCTGCGGAAAGACCCTGGCGCCCCGTGGCCTCCAGGAACGTGTCGTGAGAGATCGTCCGCGTGCTCGATGTGCCATCCGTCATTGCCCGGCTCCAAGACTCGGGGTGTAGCGCACAGTCGCTATATAGCGACTCCGCGATACCAAGTCAAATAGCGGCTGCTGCTAGTCGAGGTTCGCGAGACACTCGCGCAGCCCCTCGCGCCAGTGCGGGAGGAGCACCGGGTCGGGATGCTCGCTGCCGAGAACCGAGTACGCAGGGCGCGCCGCCGGCGCCGTGAGCTCCGACGCGGGGATCGGGACGACGCGGCAGTCGATGCCGGCCTCCTCGAAGATCGCGTCGGCCAGCTCGGCGCGGGAGCACTCGCCCGCGTTCACGACGTGCCACACGCCGTAGGGCCGCTCGAGAACCGTCGGGAATCGCGGCCGCGAGGTGGCCGGCGTACGTGGGCGAGCCGATCTGGTCGTGCACGACGCGCACCTCGTCGCGCTCGCGGCCGAGCCTGAGCATCGTCTTCACGAAGTTCGAGCCCTGCTCGCCGTAGAGCCAGGCGGTGCGGACGATCCATCCGTCGCGCACCTCGGCCTCGCCGTGCGAGCTTCGTCTGCCCGTACACGGAGAGGGGCGCCGTCGGATCGGACTCGACGTACGGCTCTCGCTTCGAGCCGTCGAAGACGTAGTCCGTGGAGACGTAGACGACGGGCGCGCCGAGCGCGACGACGTTCCGCGTGCCGGTCACGTTGACCGCGGCGGCGCCGTCGGGGTCGACCTCGGCGCCGTCGACGTTCGTCCACGCGGCGGCGTGCAGGACGAGCTCCGGCGCGTACCCGAGCGCGGGCGGCGCGGTCACGTCGAACTCGGCGCGTGTCCGGGCGTCCGCCTCCGGGAACACGCGGGCCAGCGCGACCCCGAGCTGCCCCCCGGCGCCCGTGATCAGGATGCGGTTGCGTCCCGCTGCGACAGGATCGGCGTCTCGGTGCTCCACAGGTCCTTCACGCGGGGGTCGTTCCAGGGGATCGCGTGCTCGTCGGGGTCGGCCGGGTCGTACTCGGCGGTCACGTGGTAACAGAAGAGGACGTCCGTGAGCGCCTCGAAGCCGTGCGCCAGCGAGCCGGGAATGTAGAGCGCGACCGGATTGTCCTCGCCGATGTCCTCGGTGAAGACCTCGCCGGACTCGGTGTCGAGGACGACGACGCGGGCGGTTCCGCTCAGGCAGGCGAAGAGGTCGTCCTGGCCTCGCTCGTGGAAATGGAGTCCGCGCACGACGCCCTTGCGCGAGAACGACACGTTGGTCTGCACGAGCGGTGCGGGGAACGCGCGCTGGCGCGCTGGATCTCGACGAACCAGCCGCGCTCGTCCTCGAAGACCTGAAGCGGCATGCGGACGATCCCGTCGATCACGGCTTGTTCACCCCGTGCGTGCGGACGAAGTCGTTGACGGCGTAGTAGGCGTCGATCGACTCGCCCGCGTCGCCCCAGAAGCCCTCGAGGATGTCGTACTCCATCGCGTCCTGCTCCACGTACCAGTTGTTCACGTCGGTGATCTCGAGCTCGCCGCGCTCCGACGGCTCGAGCCCGGCCACGATCTCGAAGACGCCGGCGTCGTAGAAGTAGATCCCGGTGACGGCGTACTCGGACGGCGGGTCGTCGGGCTTCTCGACGATGCGGACGACGCGGTCGCCGTCGAGCTCGGGCACGCCGAGGTGGCGCAGGTGCTCGGGATCGTTCTCGCGGGCGAGCAGGATCCGCGCTCCGCGCTCCTGAGCCTCGAAGCGCTCCACCGACGGGAGGATCGAGCGCTCGACCACGTTGTCGGCGAGCATCACGCAGAAGCGCTCGCCCCCCACGAACCGCTCGGCCAGCGAGAGGGCGTCGGCGATGCCGCCGGAGGTCTCCTGGTAGGCGTACTGCAGCCGGTCGATCCCCCACTCGTGGCCGTTGCCCAGCAAACGGAGGAACTCGCCCGCGTGCGTTCCGCCGGTGACCAGCATGAGTTCGGTGATGCCCGCCTGTACGAGCGCCTCGATCGCGAACGCGACCATGGGCCGGTCGTTGATCGGGAGCAGATGCTTGTTCGTGATGCGCGTGAGGGGGTGCAGGCGCGTGCCGGTCCCACCAGCCAAGACAACGCCTTTCACGCGCCGGAGTCTACTCAGACAGGGCGGCGTCGAATATCGCCGCGGCCTGGGCGCCGAAGACGGCGAAGACGACGCGCTCGAGCGACTTCGGCTCGAACGCGCGCACCTCGGCGACCATGATCGTCGCCGCCTCCTCCAGGGGGAACCCGCCGACGCCCGTTCCGAAGGCCGGCAGAGCGAGCGACTTCACGCCGAGGTCGTCCGCGACCTCGAGCGTGCGCCGCGTCGCCGCCGCCACGACGTCGCCGTTCGTCGACAGATCCTGTCCCATCACGGCCGCGTGGATCACGTGCTTCGCCGGAAGGCGGCCCGCGCCGGTCGTCACCGCGTCGCCGAGCGCGATCGGGCCGAGCGCGACGGCCTGGCGCTCGATGTCGTCGCCGCCGGCGCGCTTGATCGCCCCCGCAACGCCCGCGCCCATCCAGAGCCGGTCGTTCGCGGCGTTCGCGATCGCGCCCACCTCGAGCGTGGTGATGTCCCCTTCGACGACCTCGATCTGCACGCCCACGAGCCTAGCGTCCCGACGGCGCCGGAGCAGGCCTCGCCCGCTCTTCGAGCGGCGACGGCTCGACGCGGAAGAACCTCGCCACGCCGGTGGGGAGCCACCAGTTCCAGCGGCCGAAGAGCGCCATCGCGCTCGGCACGAGCAGCGCGCGCACGATCGTCACGTCGATGAGAATCGCCATCGCGAGCCCGAAGCCGAACTGCTGGAGCCCGACGACCGAGCCGGCGACGAAGCCCATGAAGGCGGCGAACATGATGAGGCCGGCCGCCGTGACGATCCGCCCGGTCTTCGCGAGCCCCATCGAGACCGCGTACTCGTTGTCCTTGGTCTTGTCCCACTCCTCGCGCATGCGCGAGACGAGGAACACCTCGTAGTCCATCGAGAGCCCGAACACCATCGCGAACACGAAGATCGGAATCCAGCCCTCGATCTGGTCGAAGCCGATGAGGCCGACCGCCTCGGCCGGGCCCCACTTGAAGAACGCGGTGAGGAGCCCGTAGGCGGCGAGGATCGAGAGCAGGTTCAGGACGATCGCCTTGAGCGGCAGGAGCAGGGAGCGGAACGCGCGCAGGAGCAGGAGGTAGGTGAGGAGCAGCACGCCGAGCACGAGCCACGGGAACGCGCTGTACGTGACGTCGAGGAAGTCGACGCCGCCCGGGGGCCCGCCGCCCGCGTAGACCGCGGCGCTCGCCGGGAACCCGGAGCCCGGGATGATGTCGTCGCGCAGGCGGTGGACGAAGTCGGCCGCGGCGGGAGCGCCGTACTCGCTCTTGCCGACCACGTCGATGCGGATGAAGCGCCCGGTCGGCTCGATGTACTGCTCGGTCGGCTCGAAGTCGACGCGCGCCACCTCGGGATCCAGCGTGAGCCGCGCGATCAGCTGCCGGGTCGCGTCCTGAACGGCGGGATCTTTCACACCGAGCTCCTTGCCGGTGTCGATCGTGATCGTGGTCGGCGCCAGCGCACCCTCGCCGACCGCGTCTCCGAGCACCCTCAGCCCCTTGACCGACTCCAGGTTCTGCGGGATCCCCGTGTTCGAGCCCGGCCCGAGCTCGAGCGCGAGCGCCGGCGCCGCGAGCGCGAGGAGGAGCGCGGTCGTCCCGACGGCGAACCAGACCGGACGGCGCATGATCGCGCGCGCCAGCTTGACCCAGAAGTTCTCCTCGGCCTCGCGGCGCTCGGTGATCCGCCTCGGCAGGAGCCGCACGCGGTCGAGCGGGCCGGCGCAGAGATAGAGCAGCACCGGAAGCAGCGTGATCGCAGCGACGATCGAGACCACCGGAATGGCGAGCCCGCCGATCCCGAAGCCGCGCATGAACGGCAGCGGCATGAAGAGCATGAGCGCCAGCCCGATCCCGACCGCCGAGCCGCTGAAGACCACGGCGCGCCCGGCGGTGGCCATCGTCCGCACGACCGCGTCGTCCTTCGAGACGCCCTCGCGGTGCTCCTCGCGGTAGCGGTAGACGACGAGGAGCGAGTAGTCGATCGCGATCCCGAACCCGATCAGGAAGACGAGGTTCTGGAGGTAGGTGGTCAGCTCCAGGAAGTGGGCGAAGATCCACACGATCGCGAGCGTGGCCGGAATCGTCGCGGCCGCGAACATGAACGGGACGAGGAACGCGAGCGACCCGAAGACGAAGACGAGGATGACGAGCGCGATCGGAATCGCGATGTAGAGCTCCCCTACCTTGAGATCCCTGTTGAACACCGGGTCGAGGTCGTGCTCGATCGCGGCCTGCCCGGTCACGAACGTCTCGGCGCCCTCGATCCGGCCGACCGCCTCGCGGATGTCGTCGGTGTAGCCCTTCGCGTCGGCGGCCTCGAGCGTCGAGGTCACGGTCGCGACGATCAGGGTGTCGGAGACCGGCGCGACCACGGCGACCTCGCTGCCCGGAAGCGCCTCGGTGGCACGCTCCGCGGCGTCCTCGACCTTTGGGAAGACCTTCGACATCGTCCTCCGGTGTGGTGCGCACGACGATCGAGAACGTGCCCGTGGCCTTCTCGCCGAAGCGCTGCTCGAGAATCGTGTCGGCGCGCGCCGTATCGGTGCCCGGCAGCGTGAACCGGTTCGTCAGCAGGTCGGCGAGACCGCTCGACGCGACAGCCGAGACGAGGAAGATGGCAATCCAGGCACCGAGCACGATGAAGCGGTGCCGAATGACCAGGCGAGTCCAGTTTTCCACGGCTCGGAGGCTAACGAAAGGCCCGCGGCCGGAACCCTTGAACGTTTCTCTGCATCGCGCCTCAGGTATGAATCCCTGTACAGCCGATGGAAAGGACAGAGATGAGAGACAAAGTCAATGAAGCGGTCGATACCGCTCGGCCCTACGTCGAGCGGCTGGCGACCGACGACGAGCTGCACGATCACGTCAAGAGCGCGTACACCTCGGCACGGCGGATCTACGACGATCTGATCGGCCCGACGAGCGCGAGCGGGCTGGCGCGGAGAGTCGCGAGCGACACCGACCTGCAGGACGAGGTCCGCAACGCGGTCGACGAGCTGCGCGAGGCGAGCCGGCGGGCGCGCGGCGGCGTCTCCGAGTCGCACACCGGCCGCAACATCACCCTGCTCGTGACCGGAATCGCTCTCGGCGTCCTCTTCAACCCGATCTCGGGTCCGGAGACGCGCCGCTGGCTCAAGGACAAGCTGTTCGGGCCGGACACGACGTTCGAGTTCGACGCGGCGCCGAGCGACAACTAACCCGACCAGCCAGCGATAATCCGGTCCGTGAGCCGGACCGACCACTATCCGTTTTGCTGGGGCTGCGGCCTCGGCACGGGCGGGCTCGAGTTCGAGTGGCGCTTCGCCGGAGACGACCTCCAGGCGGATCACGTCGTGCCCGAACGCTTCCAGGGCGCGCCCGGCATGGTCCACGGCGGCATCGTCGCGGCGCTCCTCGACGAGGCATGCGGCCAGATCGTCCGGCCCGTGCTGAGCCCGGCGGTGACGTCGCGGCTCGAGACGCGCTACCTCGCTCCGGTTCCCGTGGAGGAGCCGCTGCGCATCTCGGCGCACCTCGTGGAGGCCGACGACCGGCGCGCGACCGCCGAGGCGACGATCCTCGACGAGTCCGGGCTCGTCCTCGCGCACGCGCGCGCCGAGCTGACGCTCGTGCGGCCGGAGCACTTCCTGTCGACCCCGCGCGGCGCGGCCCGCGGGCTCGACTGGCTGCCTCGGGACTAGGGGCTGGCCTTCTTCGCTGGATGCGGTAGATGACGCCGCGGCCCCAGTCGGCGACGAGCATCGCGCCCTTCGCGTCGAACGCGATCGCGAGCGGGTGCTCGAACCCCGTCGCGAAGCTGCCCGGACTTGCCCGTGGAGAGGTTCACGAACACGACCCGGCGGCCGCGGGCGGTCGAGCTGTACTGGCCCCAGAGCGCCACGAAGGCGCCGTTTTGCCATTTGGCCGGGAACGCGTCCCCGGTGACGAACGCCATGCCGTCGGCGGACGAGTGCGTCTCGAGATAGGCGATCGGGCGGGTGACGCCCGGCGCACGACGTGCCCTTCATCCGCTTTTCCTGCCAGCTCGGCCAGCACGACGGCCAGCCGTACCGCGCGCCCTTCCTCACCCGCACGAGCATCTCGGCGGGCTCGTTCGTGCCGAGGTCGTCGCGGCCGTTGACCGTTGCGAAGAGCCGGTCCGTCCCCGGGCGGAACGCGAGACCGTAGGCGTTGCGCAGACCGCGCGCGTGGACGCGGAGATCCGATCCGTCGACCTTCATCGTCAGCACGGTGGCGCTGCGCTTGTTCTTCTCCTTGCAGGCGTCGCACGTGGAGCCGCTGCCGAAGTACAGGCGCCCGTCGGGGCCGACGACGATGTTGTTCTGCTGGTGGCGGTCGAACGGAAGCCCCGAGACGAGCACGCGCGGCGAGCCGAGCGCTCCGTTCGCGAGCGTGCGCCGAACGACGCGGCCCTGGGCGGAGATGTAGAGGCGCTGGCCGATCCAGGCGAGGCCGAGCGGAACCGGCAGGCCCTTCACCATCACCTTCGGCTTCCGCGTGCCGGGACCGACGCGGACGACCGTGCCGACGTCCTGCGAGACGTACAGGCGGCCGTCGGGACCGAACGCCATCGAGGTCGGGTGGTTGAGGCCGCGCGCATAGATCTCGGCGCGGAAGGCGCTCGGCACCTTGATCGCGGTCGCCTTCGGGAGCGCGCCGGACCTCTCTTGCGGCTTCCGTCGCGGCGCCGCAGGCGGTCACGCCGAGAACGAGAACCGCTGCGACGGCGAAGCGCATCCGGCTCAGGGTAGCCCGGACCCGAACTGCTCCAACGCCCGAACCGTCGCCTCGGCCTGCTCGGGGACGAGCGGAACGCCGCGCGCGAGCGGCGGGAGCACCATCCACACGACCGAGCCGCCGATGTGGCGGATGACCGGCCGGCCGTCGGGTTCCACGCGGATGCGCTCGAAGTGCACGGCGGCCAGGGCCTCCTGAAGGACGGCCGCGTTGTTCAGGCGCTCGGCGAGCGCGGCGCCGGCCGCGTCGTCGCGCTTCGGCTTGAAGTCGATTCGAGCGAGCTTGAAGACACCCCGGCCGCGGGCCCTGAGACCTCGCGTGGCCGGACAGATCGGCTCCGCGGCGGCGATCTCGAGCCCGAAGCTGCCGCCGACGACGCGTCCCCGCGCCGCGAACGAGAGCACGATCGGCGGGCCCGAGTCCGACTCCATCCGGACACGCCCGGCCTCGGCCTCGACCTTGCGGTAGCCGATCCCCTCGAAGACGGCCACGTCCTTCGCAAGCGTCTCGCGGGCCCGGCGAAGGGCGCGGTCGAGCACTAGGCCGAGACCACGCGGACGGGCAGCGAGCGCAGCGCGTTCGTGAAGTTCGTCCGGATCCGCCTCGCCGGCCCGGTCAGCTCCATGCTCGCGAGCCGGGGAAGCAGCTCCGAGAAGAGCACCTGCACCTCGAGCCGCGCCAGGTGCGCCCCGAGGCAGAAATGCGGGCCGCCGCCGCCGAACGTGACGTGCGGGTTCGGGTTGCGCCCGACGTCGAAGCGCTCCGGCGCCTCGAACACGTCCTCGTCGAAGTTGGCCGACACGTACCAGACGACCACCTTCTCGCCCTCGCGGATCGCCTGGCCGCGCACCTCGGTGTCCACGGTCGCGGTGCGCCGGAAATGGAGCACCGGCGACGACCAGCGCAGGATCTCGTCGGCGCCCGTGTCCCAGACGAGCTGCGGGTCGTCGCGCAGCCGCGCCCACTGGTCCGGGTGCTCGAGCAGCGCCAGCATCCCGTGCGCGATCGCCTGCCTCGTCGTCTCGTTCCCGGCGACGACGAGCAGCAGGAACATCGTGTCGAACTCGCGCTCGCGTGAGCATCTCCCCGTCGATCTCGGTGTGGACGAGCTTCGAGACGAGGTCGTCCCGCGGGTCGGCGCGCCGCTCGGCCGCGATCGCGTGGCCGTACTCGAAGAGCTCGAGCGCGGCCGGGCTGCGGAACGGCACCAGCCGGTAGCGCTCGCTCTCCGGGCTGTCGTGGAGGACGTCGGCGAACTCGGGGTCGGTGTTCATGATCATCCGGTCGCCCCAGCCGATCAGCGCCTCGGTGTCGGACTCGGGCGCGCCGAGCAGCCGCGCCAGCACGCGGATCGGCAGCTCGCGGGCGATCTCCTCGACGAAGTCGAACTCGCCCATCGGCAGCGCGCGGTCGAGGATCTCGCGGGTCAGCTCGCGCAGCGCGACCTCGTAGGCGCGAACGGCCCGCGGCGTGAACGGCGGACCGACGAGGCTGCGCAGCCGCGAGTGGTTCGGCGGGTCGGTCTCGAGCATGGACTGCCGCGCGACCCGCGCGTCCTCGTCGAGATCCTCGAGGTTCGCGCCCTGCGCCGAGGAGAACGTCTTCGTGTCCTTCGAGACCGCGACCACGTCCTCGTGCTTGGTCACGCACCAGAATCCGCGCCCGCCCGACCAGTCGTACCAGTAGACCGGCGCCTCCCGGCGGAGCAGCGCGAACGTCTCGTGGGGGACGCGCTCGGCGAAGACGTCGTTTTCGAGATCGACCTGGTCGAGCGTGAGCGAGGTCATCCCTGCAAGTATCCGCGACGATGAATCGCGAGGAGGAGAAGCAGATCTGAAGGCGGTGCGGTTCGTCGATCCCGCGCGGCGGCGTGCGGTCGGGCGGCTGGACGACGACGACCGTGATGGACGCCGGGCCGGCCGGCGCCGCGCGGGTTCGTCCCCACCGCGGGAAGCCTGGGACGGAGATCGCGGCGGCGACCGGCGAGTCGTACGCGGTCGGCGACGTGCAGCTGCTCCATCCGGTCGAGCCGGCGAAGCTGATCGGGATCGGGATCAACTACCGCGACCACGTCGAGGAGTCGGAGCTCGAGATGCCGGACGTGCCGCTCGTGTTCGCGATGTGGCCGTCCGCCCTGGTCGGCGACGGGCGCGACGATCGTGATTCCGCGAGACGAGACGAGGCCGGACTACGAGGGCGAGGTCGCGATCGTGATCGACCGCGAGCTGAAGAACGCGTCGCTCGAGGAGGCGGCGGCCGCGATCGGCGGCTACTCGGCGTTCAACGACGTGTCGGGCCGCCGCGCGCAGCTCGAGACGCCGTTGCGCCAGTTCACGCTCGGCAAGAGCTTCGACACGTTCGCGCCGATGGGGCCGTGCTTGACCGCGACCGAGGGTGTCGACCTCGGCGCGATCGGCATCCGGACGACGATCGGCGGCGAGGTGCTCCAGGAGTCGAACACGCGGAACCTGATCTTCCCGGTGGCCGAGCTGGTCGCGTACTGCTCCACGGGCGTGACGCTCGAGGCGGGCACGGTGATCGCGACCGGAACGCCCGGCGGCGTCGGCGACTCGCGCGACCCGAAGCGCTACCTCGAGGAGGGCGAGGTCGTCGAGGTGTGGGTCGAGGGCGTCGGGACGCTCTCCAACCCGGTGGCAAGGGAGCGGTGATGGAGCAGCGGGTGTCGCTCGTGACGTTGGGCGTGCGCGATCTGGCCCGCGCGCGGGCGTTCTACGAGGCGCTCGGGCTGGCGGTCGGCGTCGGCGGCGGATTCGGATGTCGCGTTCTTCCAGACGGGCGGCATGGTCTTCGCGCTGTGGTCGCGCGAGTCGCTCGCGGAGGACTCGGTGGTCGAGGACACCGGCGGCTGGGGCGGCGTCACGCTCGCGCACAACGTCGACTCGCCGGAGCGCGTGGACGAGGTGCTCGCGGAGGCCGAGGCGGCAGGCGCGACGATCGGCCGGCCCGGCGCGGAGACGTTCTGGGGCGGCTACTCGGGCCTGTTCCTCGACCCCGACGGGCATCCGTGGGAGGTCGCGCACAACCCGTTCTGGACGCTCGGCGCGGACGGCTCGATCGCGCTGCCCGGCTAGTCCGACCGGCTCCCGGCGAGCCCCGGCGCTCCCGACTACCCGCGCGCGCTCCTAGGGTCCATATCCCCGCCCAGGGTGGGGATAAATTCCACCCGCCGCCCACCGACCAGCCTACGGCTTGGCCGTGGCGGGGGCCAGGCGGAAACGTGCCAATGCTGGGCCGAAGACGCGCCGATTCGGCGCGCCGGCCTCAGAGCACGGCCGCGTACTCGTTCAGCTCCCAGTCGGTGACCGCGCTCGCGAAGCGGGCGACCTCGCTCCGCTTCATCGCGAGGAACGCCTGGACGAACTGCGGGCCGAGCGACTCGATGAAGAACGGATCCGCCTCGAGCGCGTCGAGCGCCTCGCCGAGCGACATCGGCATCATCGTCCGGTCCTCGAGCTCGTAGGCGACGCCGCTCACGCCCTCGCCGGGATCGAGCTTGCGGTCGAGCCCGTCGACGCCGGCGAAGAGCGCGGCCGCGGAGGCCATGTACGCGTTCGCCGTCCCGTCGCCGGCGCGGTTCTCGATCCTCGTCGCCTTGCCGCGCTCGCGCGGGATGCGTGCGTAGACCGTCCGGTTGTCGTGCCCCCACGTGACGTTCCACGGCCCGAACGCCTGCGCCAGGAACCGCTTGTAGGCGTTCACCGTCGGCGCCATGATCGCCGTCATCCCGCGCGCATGCTCGAGCTGGCCGCCGAGGAACCAGCGCATCGTGTCGGAGAGCCCGTCCGCGCCGTTCGGATCGTCGAAGGCGTTCGTGTCGCCGTCCCACATGGACAGGTGCAGGTGGTACCCCGACGTGCCGAGCTCCTGGATCGGCTTGCCCATGAACGTCGCGACGAGCCCGTGCTGCGCGGCGATCTCCTTGACCACGAGCTTGAGGAGGTGCGCGTCGTCGGCCGCCTTGAGCGCGTCGTCGTAGCGGAGGTTGATCTCCCACTGCGAGCCGAAGTACTCCTGGTTCGTGGCGAGCAACGGAAGGCCCATCGCCGCGACCGAGTCCTCCATCTCACGGACGACGCCCTCGGTGTCGACGCTGGGCGACAGCGTGTAGACGAGCCCCGGCTGCTTCGCGTACTGCTCGTAGCCCGCGTCGGTGCGGCGCAGGAGGAAGAACTCGAGCTCGTGCCCGGCGACGGCGCGCAGCCCGCGCTCGTCGAGCTGCGCTACGGCCCGGCGCAGGAGCTGGCGCGGCGACGCGGTCAGCTCGCCGCCGTCGAAGGTGACATCGCCGATCGCGATCGCCGTCGCGCGCTCCCACGGAACGACCGTGAGCGTGTTCAGGTCGGGAACGATCTGCGCATCGCGGAAGTCGACCTCGGCGCCGAGCCCCGTGCCGTCGATCACCTCGCCCGCATGGTCGACGCAGAACGCCGAGATGCAGAAGTTGATCCCGTCCTCGACGCAGTCGTCGAGGAGATCGAGCGGCACGACCTTGTTGCGCGAGACCCCGAGGAGATCGGTGAAGTGCACGCGCACGCGGTCGCAGCCCGCCTCGCGCACGCGGGCGACGCGCTCCTGCACCGATTCGTCGCGACCTTTCGCCATCGGCTACTCGTCGGAATGGTGCCCGATGTGCGGCGCGCCGGGCTCCACGGGCAGCGGCAGCTTCTCCTCGATCAGCTCCGTCTCGCGGTAGACCTCGGACAGCGGCACGCGCTTGAACTGCTTCTCGAACCCACCGGGGCCGAACGTGTTCAGGATCAGCGAGAGCACGATCGCGATGAGCAGGAAGACGCCGTAGTACTTGTAGGCGTCGTTCCTGATCTCCTCGACCGGGAAGATCTTCCACGCGGCGAGGAGCATGAGCGCCGAGCCGACGATCTGCGGCAGCGGCACCCACGATCCGCGGAACGGCCGCTTCGCCTGCGGCTCCTTCGCCCGCAGGATCAGCACGGTCGCGTGGATCAGGATGTACGCGGTGGCCCAGCCGAGCACGCCGGCGAGGATGAACTTGATGAAGTTCGCGTCCGTCCCGAGGTCCTTCCAGAGGTTGATCGAGATCGGCATCAGCGCCACGAGGACGATGCCGACGACCGGAGCCCGCGTGGACGGGAAGCAGGTAGGAGAAGAACCGCGGCAGCTGTCCGGTCAGGCCCATGCCGTAGAGGATCCGCGGGATCCCGGCGACGAGCGCGTTCAACGTCGAGAGCGTGGCGGCGATCGAGACGATTGCCATCCACCACTTGCCGGTGTCACCGAGAATCGCGACCGCGGCATCCATCTGCGCCACCGGGCTGAACGTGGCCAGCTGGTCGGGGGGTAGATAGCGCGTCGCCGCGAGGCCGAAGATGACCAGCGGGACGCTGACGAGCGCGAGCCCGAGGAAGATCCCGCGCGGGATGTTGCGACCGGGATCGTCCATCTCCTCGGCCAGGGGACAGGTGTATTCCATCCCGACGAAGGCGAAGATCGCGATCCCGAGCAAGGTCGAGAACAGCTCCCACGTGAGATCGACGTGCGGGAACGCGGAGCCGATCGGGTCGCTCGTGCCGAGCGCCGAACACGCCGATGAGACCGATCAGGAGCAGCGAGATCACGATCCCGACGGTCAGCGTCACCTCGACGGCGCCGTACGGCCGGATGCCGGCGATGTTCAGCGCCGCGACGGCGATCACGAACACCATCACCCAGAACGTGGTCGAGGGTCCGTCCGTCCAGAGGAAGTTCTTGATGATCGCGGACGGCGCGTAGGCCTCGGCCGCGGTCGGAAAGAACATGACGGCGATGTAGCCGACGAGCACCGTGAGCGTCGCGAAGAACGGACCGAGCCCGGCGCGGATGTACTCGTTCATCGATCCCGCCTTGGGGATCATCGTCGCGAGCTCCGCGAAGCTCATCGACTGGAGGAACATGGCGACGAGCGCCACGGCGAGGGCCAGCAGGAAGACCCAGCTCGCGAAGAAGCCGGAGACGACCGTCGCGAGGACGGTGGACGCGACGATCAGCCCGAAGGTCGTCCCGATCGCGGTCGGAAGCCCGACCGCCGGCGCTCGAGGCCGCCTCCACCAGTCTCAGAACCGTTCGCCATCACGCCCTCCTTCGTGCTCGACGCCAGACCGATACGCGATCTTCACCGACCGGGGCCTGCGATGACAAGCGATCAGTCGACGCCGCGCAGGAGCCGCTTCGGCGATGCCGCGCAGGGTCTCCTCGCCGTACGCCTCGCTCGGGTTGGCGCGGGTCAGGATGGCGATCGAGATCCGCCGCTCGCCGCGCTTGAGGAGCGCGACCTGGTTGATCACCCAGCCGTCCGAGCGCGGCAGCCAGCCGCCCTTGAAGAAGAGCTGCCAGCCCTTCGGCGCGACCGGCGCGATGCCCCAGCGCTGGCTCTCGATCACCGTGGCGAGCAGCCGTCGCGCGTAGGCGCGGTGCCGCTTCGGCACGAGCAGGTCGATCCGCTTGAAGAACCGCGCCTGGTCGCGCGCGGTCAGGTCGGAGAGCCCCCAGCGCGAATCGAGGCGGAAGCCCGTCATGCCGACCCGCTCGCGCGAGCGCGTTGATCGGATCCGGGCCGAGCAGGTGGAAGATCGTCGTCGCCGGATCGTTCGCCGACGCGCGGATCATCGGCTCGAGCAGGCTCCGCTCGTAGCTCGTCAGGGCGCGCCTGCGAACGCCGGGCTCGTTCAGGTACGCGACGAGCAGCATCGCCTTGATCACGCTGGCCGACGTGTTCGGGCGGTTGACGAGACGGCCGCGCCGCTTTCCGGCTCTGGTCGATGACGGCGAACGACTCCTGGCCGGAGCGGTGCTGCGCGTACTGCGTCGCCGCGGCCACGTTGGCGGCCCAGTCGGGCGCGGCGGCGGCCGGCGCGGCGAGAACGAGCGCGCAGGCGGCGACGGCGAGAAGCCGCATCAGCTCGGCGCGCGCCCGAGTGCCTGCAGCTGGCCGCGCTCGGCCTCGATCGCCTCGGCGTCGAAGCGGAAGTAGGTGCGCGGCGGCAAGCGTTCCCCAGACGTTCGACGAGTGCGGCGTGTCCTCCCAGTCGACGCGGCACGTGCCCGGCCGTGAGCTGCTCCATGTCGCAGTAGAGCTCGACGATCAGGTCTTCCTCGGGGATCCGGATGTAGGCGAAGATCGAGGCGGCGACGCCGTGGCGGCCCGGGCCCCAGATGCACCCAGCGGCCGTGCTTGGCCAGGTGGTCGAGCAGCAGGCGCATCTCGCCGATGTCGCGCAGCTCGAGCGCGAAGTGGTGGAAGTGCTTCGGCTCCTTCTCGAGCATCGCCATCACGTGGTGGTCGGCGTTCACGTGCAGCCAGATGCCCTCGTCGCCGAGCCGGTCGGTCAGCTTGAAGCCGAGCGTCGTCGATGTAGAACGCCGACAGCCGGCGCACGTCCTCGCTCAGCACGTTCACGTGCCCGAGCTTGCGCGGATGGAACGCCGGCAGGTCGCGTCGAGAGCCGCGCCGCGTCCGGGAAGACGCTCGTGCGCGGCGTCCATTCGACGATCTCGACGCCGTAGCCGTCCGGGTCGGCGAGATGCAGCGAGGCCGAGCGGCCGGGGCGCTCCTCGATCGTGCCCTCGAATGCGCCGAGCGTCGGCGCCCTCCGCGAGCTCCCAGCCGGCGTGGTCGAAGCCCGGGCGCGTCGCCCTGGATCAGCTCCAGCGAGTAGTCCTCGAAGGCGCACCCGAGGTAGACGCGGTCGGCGTGCCGCTCGCGCACGGTGAAGCCGAACTGCCTCGACCAGCGCTCGCGCCGCCTCGTCGAGGTCGGCGACCCGCAGGGCGACGTGGTGAATGCCGACGATCATCAGCCGAGCCTAGTCATCCCGGGCAGCTTGCGATAGCCGCCCTGGAAGAAGAGGAGCGGCGCGCCGCCGTTCGGGCTCACGCGGCAGTGGTCGATCTCGGCGAAGACGACGTCGTGGTCGCCCGCCTCGACGACCTGCGTCACCTTGCCGGTCATGTAGGCGATGCAGCCCGGGAGGAACGGCAGGCCGTGCGGGCCCTCGAGCATCTCGAGCCCCTCGAAGTGATCCTCGCCCGCGCTTCGCGAAGCGCTTCGAGAACTCCTCCTGATGGTCGCCGAGGATGTTCACCGCGAGCCGCTCGGACTGCTTGATCGCAAGCGACGTCCGCGCCTCGCGCATGAGGCAGACGAGGATGAGCAGCGGGTCGAGCGACACCGACGTGACCGAGTTCGCGGTCATGCCGTGCAGCTCGCCCTCGTGGACCGTGGTGATCACCGTCACGCCCGTCGCGAAGTGACCCATGACGTTGCGGAAATCGATCGGGTCGACGCGTGGCCGGCATCGTCCTAGTCCTTGAGGAACTGCTCCACGAGCTCGGTCGGATGCTCCTTGTCGGCGAGGAGGTAGGCGAGCGCGGTCATGCGGAACGAGTCCGACAGGTAGAAGCGCTCGTACAGCTCGCCGCGGCCGCCGAGGGACGAGCCGACGAAGTCCCAGGCGAGCCGGAACGCGCGCGTGCGGCGCTCGGCCGAGGCGTTGCGGGCCTGGAAGTACTTGTCGAGCTCGGCCGCAGCGCCTCGTTCGCGAAGTCCGCCTTCGACGGGGTGGCCATGAAGCCGCCGCCGCCGACCAGCTGGAGCAGCTCGATCGAGCGGGGAATCCACTTCGGCATGAGCCCGCGCAGCGCGACGAAGGAGCGCTCGTCCGGAACCCAGTCGTCCGAGTCCTCGGCCTGGTAGGAGCCGGCCTCGGCCGCGATCACGCCGGCGCGGGTCATCTCCATCATCGACCAGATCTCGCCCAGCTTCTCCTGCACGTGGTCGAACTGCGCCACGCCGGTGAGGCTCCCCATCGTGTGGCCGAGGCCGAACGCGAACTCGAGCTTCGCCCAGGCGCGGGTCATGGCCTGGTGGATGATGTGCGCGCGCCAGTGCGAGTCGGTGATGACCTCCGTGTGGAGCTGGGCGTCGCCGTCCAGGAAGATCCGGTCGCGCGGGATCTCGACGTCGTCGAAGATCACGACCGCGTCCATCTCGTCGAAGCGGGTCGAGAGCGGGTAGTCCCACGGGTCGCGCTGCGACGAGTACGAGTCGCGGCAGACGAACTTGAGCCCCGGCGTCGACATCGGGATCGCGAAGCAGATCGCGTACTTCCCGTCCTGCAGGCGCAGGTCGCTCCCCGGGTAGACGGCGAGCTCGTCGGCGAACGGCGCGAGCGTCGCGAGCATGCGCGCGCCGCGGACGAGGATCCCGTTCTCGGTGTCTTCGACCTTGTGGAGCGAGACCTCGCCGGCGGCCTGGTCGGCCTCGGGCACCGAGCGGTCGACCTGCGGGTTGATGAGCGTGTGCGTGAGCGACAGGTCGTTGTCGCGCATGTGGTTCGCGTACTCGAGGAGGTTCGCCGCACCCTCCTCGTTGCCGTAGCGCGCCCAGACGTCGGCGCGGGCCGCAAAGCAGGCGAACGTGTAGTTCAGGTAGTCGGGCGTGCGGCCCATCATCCCGACGCTCGCGTCGGCGATCCGCTTCGACGCGATCCGCCGCCGCTCCAGGTCGGCCTGCGTCTTCGGCCGGATGTGCGTCACGTTCACGGGCTGACCCGTATCGGGCGACGTCCATGAGGAACGTGTCCGGATCGGTGTGCTGGAGGTCGAACAGGTGCGCCAGGCTGTGCGCTGCGCCCTGGAGCTTGGGGTGGCTCGACGGGTCGGTGATCTTCTCGCCCTCGAGCCAGATCTCGCGCTCGTCGCTTCTCAGGCCGGCGAGGAACTGCTCCCCGGTCCGTGCTCCAGTCGTTTCGCTCATCAGCTCACCTTTCGTGCCACGGTTTTCACGTCAGCGTAGAAGTCGAAGCTCCACTCGCCGCCCTCGCGGCCGATGCCGGAGCGCCGCGCGCCCCCGAACGGCGCTCCCAGGTCGCGCGCGTAGAAGCAGTTGAACCAGGTCGTGCCCGAGACGATCGCCTCGCCGAGCCGCTCCATGCGCGCCTCGTCTCGGGTGAACACGGTCGCCGCCAGGCCGAACGCCGTGTCGTTCGCAAGCTCGACGCCCTCGTCCTCGTTCGCGAACGTCTGGTACGTCAGCACCGGCCCGAAGACCTCGCGCTGCACGATCTCCATGTCCTGGCGGACGCCGGTGAAGAGCGTCGGCTCGTAGTAGAGGCCGCCGAGCTCCGGGGAGATGCGCCCGCCGAACTCGAGCTTCGCGCCGTCGGCCTGTGCGCGCTCGACGAAGCCCTCGACCCGGGCCAGGTGCTCGCGGGTGACGAGCGGCCCGATGTCGACGTCCGGAACTCTTGGGTCGCCGAGCTTGCGCTCCGCGACGCCGGCGAGGAAGCGCTCGTAGAACTCGTCCGCGATCGCCTCCTCCACGAGCAGGCGCGTGCCGGCGAGGCAGACCTGGCCGGCGTTGTCGTACTGGTAGGTCGCGGTCTCGACGGCGCTTTCGAGATCGGCGTCCGCGAACACCATGAACGGGCTCTTGCCGCCGAGCTCGAAGGAGACCGGCGTCAGGTTCGCCGCGGCCGAGCGCGCGATGATCGAGGCGGTCTCGTGCGAGCCGGTGAACGAGATGCGCGAGATGCCCGGGTGGGAGACGAGCGCTGCGCCCGCCTCCTCGCCGATCCCCTGGACGACGTTGAGGACGCCCGGCGGCAAACCGGCCTCGGCGGCGATGTCCGCGAGCAGCGACGCCGTGAGCGGCGACCACTCGGCCGGCTTCATGACCACGGTGCACCCGGCGGCCAGCGCGGGCCCGCACTTCCAGGTCTCGAGCAGCATCGGCGCGTTCCACGGCGTGATCAGGACGGCGACGCCCGACGGGTCGCGGCGCACGGCGTAGTGCGTGCCGTGCGACTCCCACTCGCGGTGCTCGAGGTCGATCGCCAGCTGGGCGAAGAAGCGGAAGTTGTTCGCGGCGCGCTTCATGAGCCGCAGGCGCGAGGCCTCGAGCAGCGAGCCGTTGTCGAGCGTCTGCACCTGCGCGAGCTCCTCCTCGCGCTCCTCGATCAGCTCGGCGATGCGGAAGAGATGCTCGCCGCGGCCTTCGGGCCCGAGCGCGGCCCAGGCGGGGAAGGCGGCACGGGCGGCCTCGACGGCGCGGTTCGCCTCGTCGGCGCCGCCGCGCGCGATGTCGGCGAGGTGCGACTCGTCGATCGGCGAGATGTCCGGAAACGTCTCGGCGGAGGAGACCCGCTCGCCCCCGATCCAGTGATCCGGGGAGACGGCGACGCCGGCAACGGTGGCGGTTGCGCTCACAGCTCGGCTCCGTTGCTGGTCCATCCGAAATCGCGGGCGCACCTCAGGCCATAGCCCCACCCTGGGAGGGGGAGGGAGGGGCGCCACCCGCCACCCGCTTGGACGGTACGTCGGAGGCCGAAACCCATGGTGCGGAAACGGCGCCAATTCTGTGCCCGAACTGGAACAAGTTGTTCACGCGGCCTCCTCGGGAACGGCCAGCGCGACATGGCGCGCGTTCGGCGAGTCGGCCGGCATCGCGCCGACTGCGGCCAGCTCCTCCGTCCCCTGGACGATCCGGTTGGAGAGCCGCCCGATCCCGTCCACCTCGACCTCGACGAGGTCTCCGGGCTGCACGGGCCGCGAGTTCGCGGGGGTCCCCGAGAGCAGCACGTCGCCGGGCTCGAGCGTGATCAGCCGAGAGAGGTCGGCCAGCATGTACGCGATCGGCCACAGGAGCTCGCCCGTGTTCCCTTCCTGGACGACCTCGCCGTTCACGTACGTGCGGAAGGCGATGTTCTCGGGATCGACCTCGTTCGCGCCGGCCAGCACGGGGCCGATCGGGCAGAACCCGTCCTGCCCCTTCACGCGCAGCATCGAGCCGCGGTCGGCATGGCGGAAGTCGTGGACGCCGAAGTCGTTCGCCGGCGCGTAGCCCTCGACGTAGGAGAGCGCGTCTTCGATCGCAGACGCGCTTCATCCGCCTGCCGATGACCACGGCGACCTCGCCCTCGTAGTTCAGGTACTGACATCCGGCCGGGCGGACGATCTCGTCGCCGTTTCGCGCGAGGGTCGTCGTCGGCTTGAGGAAGTACGAGGGATCCGGCGGCGTCTGCGCGTCGTACTCCGCAACCCGGCTCGGGTAGCTCAGGTGAACGGCGACGATCTTCGTCGGATGGATGTCGATCGGCCGCGTCACTCGACGCGCCGTCCACCCGACACCGTGTAGCCGAACGAGAACCAGAAGCCCTTGCCGATCTCGGTCGGAGCGAGCTGCGAGAGCTCGTCCGCCGGAGAGTCGCCGAAGCTGAGCGTCGCGTCGCCTTCCCAGATCGGGGAGATCTCGCGGTCCTCGCCGCCCGCCCAGACGTTCTCGTGCAGCGGCTCGCCTTCGTCCCAGGCGGGGAAGAAGCGCGTGTTCCAAAGCGGCGGCGAGTTGACCGTCGGGCCCTCGTCGGAGAGCTGGGTGAGGGTCAGCGTCGCCTCGGCGAGGCGCCGGTCGTTGCCGGCGAGCGAGGCGCCGAAGCGTCCGCCCGGCTCCAGGCGCGGGCCGGCGCGACCGACGGTCACGGGCCGCGTGATCCAGATCGAGCCCGGCTTCTTGGGAAAGCCCTGGATGATCCCGCGCACGAGCGGCATGCCCTTGTCCACCCACATGAACGGACAGCGCGTGACCGGCTCGCCCCGGTACGACGCCGCGAGCACGACGAAGAACTCCTTGTACTGCGCGCGCACCGGGTCGAGCAGCTCCTCGCCGGAGTCGGAGCACGACTGCCAGTCGACGAAGATCGCAGCGGCCGAGCCGAGGTCGTCGCCCGGTTCGAGCTCGGGCGGAAGGAGCGCCCGGGCGGCCTCGGGATCGGTGCGGAACTCGACGATCAGGAAGTCGCCGGAGTAATGCCAGGGCGGCGGCGGAACGAGCGACGAACGGCCCGTCTGCGTGAGCGGAAGCGAGTAGCCCGAGAGTCTCTGACTCATCGGGTCAACGATATCCGGCCTAGCCGGAGCCGCCGAAGCCGGGCGGCGCGCCGACCACCTCGGGCTCGACCTGCGCCTGGGACTGGCCGAAGAGCGCGGGCAGGTTCATGAGTCCGGTGAGCGCGATCGGATCGAGGCCGCTCGCCGTGGAGATGTCATCCGCGTCGAGGAGGACGACGCCGGGCTGCGGAACCTTCCCCGGCTTCGGCTGCCAGTCGAACGACGCGTCCGCGACGCGGCGCCAGGCGAGGAGGTACGGGTACGGGTTGATGACCCCGTCGTAGCCGAGTCCGAGCAGCGCCGCCGGATGGACCTCGAAATGCAGGTGCGGGGGCGTGCCGTCCGCGTCGCCGGTCGTCCCGACGAAGCCGATCACGTCGCCCGCCTTCACCTGCGAGCCGTCGAACGCGAGCGGCGTGTAGGCGGTGAGATGCGCGTAGTAGAACTCGTTCCCCTGGCCGTCGCGAAGCCAGAGCCGGTTGCCGCCGAGCGTGTTCCAGCCGACGAGGAAGAGCGACCCATCGGTCACGGCCAAGACCGGCGCGCCGAGCGGCGCGAAGATGTCGTTGCCGTGGTGCCAGCCGGTGTTCGCACGGCCGGCGGCGAAGTCGTTCGTGAAGCCCGACGGTCCGTAGACCGGGAAGACGTAGCCGTTGTTCGTGAGCTGCGGCTTGACGTTGTCCGGCGGGTTTTGGACGACCGGCGGCGGCGTCTTGTCGGTTCCCGGCTTCGGATCGCGGCTCGGCCCCGAGGGTGGTGCGACCGGAACGCCGTTGCCGTCGGGCGGATCGACGACCTTGGGCGGTCGCGGCGCGCTCGCGGCGGCTTCCGCGTAGCCGATCACGATCTCCGTTCCGGCCGGCAGGCCGCCGTGGTCGGCGGTGAGATGGACGTGGAGACCGGCGACGAACGTCCTGCGCCCGATCCGCTTGGCGTTCTTCACGACCGCCTGCTCGAGCAGGACGGCGTAGCCCCAGTCGGCGAGCGGCACCTGCATGTTCGGCGTGGCGCGCACGTCCGTTCCGAGGATCGAGACATCGGCGAGCCAGGAGCCGGAGAGGCCGCCGGTCGCGCGCTTCGAGCTCGCGGTCGCAGTCGCGCGGGTGGACATTGCGCCGACGGTGATCTCTCCGCCGAAGAGGGACACGGTGCGCACGATCGAGCTGGCCGAGGCTGCGCCCTGCTTCGACGCGATCGCCCGGGCGCGAGCCCACGAGGCGCCCGTCGTCAGGATCGTCTCGCCGTAGGTGAGTCCGCTCGAGCGCACGAGCTTTCCCGGAGGCGCCGAGGCCTCCCCGACGATCTCCTCGGTTCCGTCGGGCATGACGATGCGCAGCGCCAGCGCCCGCGAGGATGCCTTGGCGCCCGCCTGCTGGGCCTCCGCGGGACCGGCGACGAGCACCGCCGCGAAGCACAGGGCGACCGCAGTCCCGAGTCGCAACCGCATGCGCCACAGGGTAGCCAGGTCGAGTGGGCGCCGCCCGGCGTGCGTGCGCGCGAAGGTCACGGTTCCACGCCGGATCGCGGCGCCGAGGTCGCGAGATGCACGGCCGTGACGATCAGAAGCCCCGCGAACAGCTTCCGCAGAGCCGCCTCGGGCAGCTCGTTCGCGAGCAGGGCCCCCGCGGTGACGCCGATCGCCGAGGCGAGCCCGACGGTGAGCGCGACGCGCCCGCGAACCAGTCCGTGCCGGCTCTGGCGCCAGGCGCCGAGCGCGACGACGGGGATGATCGCCGCGAGCGACGTCGCCTGCGCCTCGAGCTGCCCGAGGCCGACGACCAGGGTCAGCGTCGGAACGAACAGGATCCCGCCGCCGACACCGAACATGCCGGAGAGCACGCCGGCGCCGAACCCGAGCGCGAGTGCGAGCGCGATCTCGGTCATTCGAAGAAGAGCCTCACGGCGACGGCCACGAGGAACCCGGAGAACAGATACGTGAGCAGGCGCGAGGAGACGCGGCGCTGGAGCGAGACGCCGGCGAGCGTCCCCGCCATGGCCGGCAGGCCGACGAGCGCCGCGTCGCGCCAGGCGACATGGTCGAGGGCGGTGAAGGCGACCACCCCGAAGATCGCCGTGATCCCGATCGCCGCGAGCGAGGTTGCCGTCGCGACCTTCGCGTCGAGGCCGACGAAGGCGATGAGGAGCGGCACGACGATGAGCCCGCCGCCCACGCCGAAGAGTCCGCCGAACAGCCCGCCTGCGATGCCGATCCCGGCGAGAACGGGAACGGACGTCTGCGCACGGGTCACACGCTCATCCTAGGCCGCGATCCGGTTCCCGCCGGGTTTCGAGCGTGTGGCGAACCTGGCACGAATTCGACCCGATTCCATGTCCCGACCCGCGCGCATTTCCTCGATATCGTCAGGGGTGGGAGAGGCGGGAGTCCCCGAGCTAGACATGTCTAGCGTTCAAGCGGCGAGCGACATGTCTCCGAGGGGCGCGGCCGGTCTAATACGCGACGTGGCCGCCGATCTTCTCGCCCCGCTCACCGAGGCGCCGGAGCGCAGCGCTCTCATCCTCGACGTCGACGGGACGCTCTCGCCCATCGTCGCACGGCCCGAGCTGGCCGTCGTCCCCGACGAGACGCGCGCCGAGTTGCGCCGGCTCGCCGGCACCTACCTCCTCGTCGCGTGCCTGAGCGGCCGAGCAGGCGACGACGCGCGGCGGCTCGTCGGCGTGCCCGAGGTCGAGGTGGTCGGAAACCACGGGCTCGAGCTCTCGCCGCACGCGCCCGGCTACGCCGAGCGGATGGCCTACTTCCGCGACGAGATCGGGCTTCCCGTCGAGGACAAGGGGCTGACGCTCTCCTACCACTACCGAGAGGCGCAGAACGAGGCCGCGGCGCGCGCCGAGCTCGAGGGCGTCGCCGAGCAAGCAGCCGAGGCCGGGCTCGTGCCGAGCTGGGGGCGCAAGGTGCTCGAGATCCGCCCGCCGGTCGCTGCGGACAAGGGGACCGCCGTGCGAGAGCTCGTCGCGCGCGCGGGCGCGACCGGCTCGGGGCTCTACGCGGGAGACGACGCGACCGACCTCGACGCCTTCGCCGGCCTGCGCGCCGCCGGGCTCGAGCACACGGTCTGCATCGCGGTCGACTCGCTCGAGGCGCCGCCCGGCCTGCGCGAGGCGGCCGACCTGGTCGTCATGGGCGCGGCCGGCATGGCCGAGATCCTGCGGCGCCTCTAGCGGAGGAGAAAGCCCGTGCCGAGCCCGTCGGCCGGGTCGAGCTCGAACTCGTGGGCGCCGGTGCGATACGCCGAGCCCGAAACCTCGGTCACGACGCCGCCCTCGACCGCCTCGACCACGCGCGACTCGAACTCGGTGCCGATCACGCTGCGATGGCGCAGCACCGCGCCGCGTTCCAGCTCGCCCTTCGCGTCGAGCAGCGCCAGCCGGGCCGACGTAGCGCTGCCGCACGGGGAGCGGTCGACCTCGCCGTCGGCGAAGACCGTGATGTTGCGCTGCACGAGCCCGCCCGCGTCGCCGCCCTCCGGCTGCCAGAACACGACGCCGTAGATGTCGCGCAGCTCCGGCTCGTCCGGATGGACGATCTCGTGCGCGGCCTCGAGCTCGCGCTTCACCTCGCGGCCGAGCCGGATGAACTCCGTCACGTTCGCGGGCGCGACCTCGAGCTCGGCGCCGCACGAACGCGTAGAACGCGCCGCCGTAGGCCACGTCCGCGCCGTGCACGCCGAGCCCTTCGGCGAACACGAACGCGGGCACGTTGCGAAACCGCGCGCGCACCGGCCGGCCGTTCTCGACCGACACGACGACCGGCAGCCGACCCGAGGGAACGTCCACGACAAGCTCCGTCTCCGGCTCGGACACCGAGACGAGCCCTGCATCGACCGCGTACGTCGCGAGCGCGATCGTCCCGTGGCCGCAGGCGGTCGAGTAGCCGGCGTTGTGGAAGAACACCGTCCCGAGGTCGGCGCCCGAGTCCTCCGGCTCGGTGACGAAGCAGCCGTACATGTCGGCGTGCCCGCGCGGCTCGTACACGAGCAGCTTCCGAACCTCGTCGAGCGACTCCGCCGCGAACCGCCGCTTGTCGAGGATCGTCCGTCCCGGGAGCGGATCCACGCCGCCGGTGACGATCCGGAAGGGCTCGCCGGCCGTGTGGTAGTCGACGGCCTCGATCTTCACGCCGTGCGCAGGAGCTCCCATGCGCGCTCGACGTCGGCCTCGGTCGTACGTGCGTTGCCGATCGCGAGGCGGATGACAAAACGTCCGTCGAGCTTCGTGTGCGAGAGGTAGGCCTCGCCCGTCGCGTTCACGCGCTCCATGAGCGCCTCGTTCTCCTCGTCGGAGCCCGGCCCGCGGAAGCACACGACCGAGAACGGCACCGGCGCGACGACCTCCCAGCCCGGCTCGGCCTCGACCCACGAGGCGAAGAGCTGCGCCAGCCGCAGGTGCTCGCGTATGAGAGCCTGGAGACCCTCGCGGCCGTAGCAGCGGATCACCGCCCAAAGCTTGAGCGCCCGGAAGCGCCGGCCGAGCGCCGGCCCGTACTCCGAGAGGTTCGTCACGTCCTCGATCCCCGTGCGCAGGTACTCGGGGATGATGCTGAACGCCTCGCGCACCACGTCCGGCCGGCGCGTCGAGGAACGCCGAGCAGTCGACCGGGACGAACATCCATTTGTGCGGGTTCACGACGAGCGAGTCGGCCCGCTCGACGCCTGCGAAGTGCGACCGCAGCTCGGGACAGACCATGGCCGAGCCCGCGTAGGCGGCGTCGACATGGAGCCAGGCGCCGTGCCGCTCGCACAGGTCGGCGACCGCGGGGACCGGGTCGACCGACGTGGCGGACGTCGTCCCGACCGTGGCGACAACCGCGGCGGCCTCCTCGGCCTCGAGCGCGTCGGCGAGCGCCTCGGCGCGCAGGCTGTAGCGCTCGTCCGCCGGAAGCTTGCGCAGCTTCATGCCGAGCAAGAGCGCGGCCTTGTCGATCGACGAGTGCGTGTGCTCGGAGCAGAGAACGACCCCGTTCGGACGCAGCGTCCGCGCCGCCGCGAGCGCGACGAAGGTCGAGGTCGAGGCGGTGTCCTCGATGTGGCCGTGCCAGTCGCCCTCGAGGCCGATCAGCTCGCAGAGCCACTCCATCGTCAGCTCCTCGAGCTCGGTCGCAGCCGGGCCGGTGCGCCAGAGCATCGCGTTCAGGTTGAACGCCGCCGCAAGGAGCTCCGCGAGGATGCCCGGCTCCGAGCCGGTGATCGAGAAGTAGGCGAAGAAGCGCGGATGGTTCCAGTGCGTCGTCGCCGGGACGATCACCTCGTCGAGGTCGCGGAGGATCGCGTCGAACGGCTCGGCGCGGTCGGGCGGCGCCGCCGGAAGCTGCGCACGCACCCAACCGGGGTCGACGTCGGCGCGGACGGGCAGCTCGCGCATGCCCTCGAGGTAGCGCGCGACCCATTCGATCGCGGCCGCGCCGTCCCGGCGGAAGTCGACCGAGCTCACGGCTTCTTCAGCTTCTTGACCTGCGCCCAGGTGCGCGTGTTCACGACGTCGTCCTTCTCGAGCCAGCCGCGCCGCGCCTGGAAGACGCCCAGCTCGAGGTTCTCGAGCTCGTGGATGCGGTGCGCGTCGGTCGAGACGACGATCTTCACGCCGGCCATTGTCGCCGCCCGGGCGTGCGCGGCCATCAGGTCGAGCCGGTCCGGCTGCGCGTTGATCTCGAGGAACGTGCCCGTGTCGGTCGCGGTCGCGAAGACGGCGTCGAGGTCGAGGTCGTAGGCGGCACGCTTGTTCAGCTTGCGCCCGGTGGGATGCCCGATGCAGTCCACGTGCGGGTTCTCCATCGCGGCGCACATCCGCTTGGTCAGCTCGGCGCGCGACGCGTCGAAGCCGGAGTGGATCGAGGCCATGACCCAGTCGAGCCCGGCCATGAGCTCGTCGTCCATGTTCACGGTGCCGTCGCGGCGGATGTCCACCTCGACGCCGCGCAGCACCTGGATGCCCTTGACCTGGAGCGCGGCGATCTCCGCGGCCTGCCGTTCGAGCGCGCCGCCGGCGAGCCGCCCGGCGTGGTCGCAGATCGCGATGTAGCTTCGCCCGAGCGCCTTGGCCGCGGCGACCATCTCGTCGAGCGTCGCGCGGCCGTCCGAGTAGGTCGTGTGCATGTGCAGGTCGCCCTTGCACGTCGCCGAGCTCGACCAGCTTCGGCAGCCGGTTGTCCCGCGCGGCCTCGAGCTCGCCGCGATTTTCGCGGAGCTCCGGCGGGATCCAGGCGTAGCCGAGCCGCTCGTACACGGCCTCCTCCTCGGTCGCCGTGAACACCTCGCCCGTCTCGACGTCCTCGATCCCGTACTCGGAGACCGAGAGGCCCTGGCGCACGGCGTCCTCGCGCAGGGCGATGTTGTGGTCCTTCGAGCCGGTGAAGTGCTGGAGGAGGTTCCCGAAGCACTCCGGCGGGACGACGCGCAGGTCGAAGCGGAAGCCGTCGTAGGAGACGACCGTCGCCTTGGTCGGCCCGTGCGCGACGACCTCGGCCACGCGCTCGTGCTCGACGAACGCCTGCGTGAGCGCCGGAGGATCGGAGGAGGTCGCGATCAGGTCGACGTCGCGCGAGGTCTCCGCCCGCCGGCGGACGCTGCCGGCTTCGGAGACGCGCTCGCAGGCCGGATGCGCGGCCAGCTCGGCGACGATCGCCCGCACGACCGGGAGCACGCGGCCGAGCAGCACGCGGCCCGTCTCCTGCGAGACGACCGGCTTCGCCAGCGCGGCGAGGACGCGCTCCTCGCTCTTCGGCCCGAGCCCGGAGAGCTCGCGCAGCTTGTGCGCCTCGGCGGCGGCGCGCAGGTCGTCGATCGACTCGACGCCGAGCTCCTCCCAAAGGCGCCGCGCCGTCTTCGGCCCGAGGCCCGGGACGTGCATGACGTCGACGAGCCCCGCCGGAACCTTGTCGCGCAGCTTCGCGAGCGCCCTCATGTCGCCCGTCTCCACGTACTCGACGATCTTCCCGGCGATGGTCGAGCCGATCCCGGGCATCTCCGTCACGGTGCCGTCGAGCGCGAGGCGGGCGACCGGCGCGGCCGATTCGCTGATCCGCGCCGAGGCTCGGCGATAGGCCGACAGGCGAAACACATCGGCGCCGTCCAGCTCGAGCAGATCCGCGAGCAGATCGAACTGCGAGGCGATCTCGGCGTTGGACGGGAGCGCGTTTGCAGCCATGCGGGCGATGATATGCGCGACCCGTGGTCACGATCTGCCTCCCCACCTACAACGAGCGCGAGAACCTCGAGCCGATGGTGCGCGCGCTCGGCAAGGTGATCGCGGACGCCTCGCTCGACGCGCGCGTGCTCGTGGTGGACGACAGCTCCCCGGACGGGACGGGCGAGCTGGCCGACCGCCTCGCGGCCGAGCTTCCCTGGGTGGAGGTGCTGCACCGCGAGCGCAAGGAGGGGCTCGGGCCCGCGTACATCGCGGCGTTCCACCACGTGCTCGCGGGGGACGCCGACCTCGTGATGGAGATGGACTGCGACTTCTCGCACGACCCGGCCGACGTGCCCCGGCTCGTCGCCGCGGCCTCGGAGGCCGACCTCGTGATCGGCTCGCGCTACGTCCCCGGCGGCGGCGTGCGCAACTGGGGCCCGGTGCGCCGCGCGATCAGCCGCGGCGGCTGCCTCTACGCGCAGGCGTTCCTCTGGTTCGGCGTCCGTGACTCGACGGCGGGGTTCCGCTGCTTTCGCCGCGAGGTGCTCGAGACGATCGCGCTCGACCGGATCCACTCGAAGGGCTACGCGTTCCAGATCGAGACGACGTTCCGGGCGGTGCGCGCCGGGTTCCGCGTCGCGGAGGTGCCGATCGTCTTCACCGACCGAGCCGAGGGCAGCTCGAAGATGAGCCGCGGCATCGTCGCCGAGGCGGTGTGGAAGGTTCCGGCGCTGCGGGCAGCTGCCTGGTTCCGACGTCTCTAGCGGTGGGTATCATCGCCGCCGTGGCCGAGATGCTGGAACTGAGCGACGAGACCTTCGAGGCGGAGGTCGTCCAGTCGCCGCGGCCGGTCGTGGTCGACTTCTGGGCGCCCTGGTGCGGGCCGTGCCGGATGATCGAGCCGATCCTCGAGGAGATGGCGGGCGACCACGGCGAGAAGGTCACGTTCGCGCGGATGAACGTGGACGACAACCCGCAGACGGCGGCGCGCTTCAACGTCCTGTCGATCCCGATGGTGATCCTCTTCGACGGCGGCGAGGCCCAGGAGACGGTCATCGGCGCCCGGCCCCGGAGCCACTACGAGGGCGCCTGGGAACGCTGGCTCACCGCGGCCTAGATTAAGAACGCGCTAACCCGCGCTCAAACGCTCGGGATGAGCGGTGCGGCGGTCGAATCTCTCGGTAGCTTCAGTTACCGATGCCTCTCGACCCCGTGATCGATCTGCTCAACGACCAGACGCCTCTCTACTCCCCGTGGGGTCGCATCGTCGTGGTCGTGGGGCTGTTCGCGCTGGCCTGGCTCGTCGCCCGCGCGAGCGCGATCGTCGCGACCCGCGTGGTCGCCTGGCACGACCGGCGGCACGCCGCGAGCTCGTTCGACCTCGCCGGCCGCATGGCCCAGATCAAGCGCCAGGAGACGGCCGTCGGGAATCGTCCGTACGTCGATCGCCTACGTGGCCTTCGCGCTCGCGACCGTCCTCTCGATCGCGCAGCTCACCGGCGGCATCGACCGGCTCGCGACGATCGCCGGAGGCGTGTTCGCGATCCTCGTCGCCGCCTACGTCGCCCAGCGGATCCTCGTGGACCTGATCGCCGGGTTCACGATGTTCCTCGAGGGCTGGTTCTCGGTCGGCGACACGGTCGTCCTCATCACGGCGCACGATCTCCAGGGCGTCGTCGAGGAGGTGACGCTGCGCCGCACCCGGCTGCGCGCGGTCACCGGCGAGGTGATCCACGTCCACAACTCGCAGATCGTCGCCGCGAAGGTGCTGCCGTCCGGGGTGAAGGAGCTCGCGCTCGAGCTCTTCGTCAGCGACCGCGAGGCCGGCGAGCGGCTGGTCGAGGCCACCTCGCTCATCGTCCCCGAAGGGCCGACGACGTTCGCCCGGCGCCCGTGGATCGACCACGTGGAGCCGCTCTCGGACTCGCTCGTGCGGATCACGATTCGCGCGACGGTGACGCCCGGCCGCGAATGGCTCGCCGAGAACTTCTTCCCGGACCTCCTCCACGAGCGCGCCGGGGAGGGCCTGATCGTCCACGGCCCGGTCACGCTCGCCGTCGACGACGGGGCGACGCACAGCTTCTCGCGCGCCACCGCCGCGACGCGGTGGGTCGGGCGGCGCACGGACTCGGCCTCCGCCGCCTAGGCGAAGTGATCCCAGCCGGACGCTTCGAGCTGGGCGCCGTCCCGGCGTAGCTCGACGCCCTCGCCCTCCTCGCACCGGCCGACGACCGTGAACTCGCCCGCGACCGGATCCTCGGGCGCGAGCGCCGCGAGCAGCTCGTAGTCCTCGCCGCCGGTCCAGAACGGCCGGTCGGCGACCTCGTCGAGGCGCGGCGCGAGCGGGAGGCGGTCGACGTCGACGACGAGGCGGCAGCCGGACCGCTCGGCAATGCGAGCCGCGTCGGAGGCGATCCCGTCGGAGAGATCCATGAGCGCATGTGCGGTCGGCGCGAGACGCTCGGCCGCGTCGAGCCGGACGGGCGGCCGTCGGTGCGCCGCAACCAGCTCGTCGAATCCGTCGAGCCCGTGCTCGAGCGCGTAGAGCCCCGCCGCCGCGGCTCCGAGCGGGCCGGTGACCACGAGCACGTCGCCCGGGAGCGCGCCGCCTCGGCCGGGGACGCACGAACTGCCGCCGAGCGCCGTGACCGCGATCGTCACCGACGGCCCCGCGCTCGTGTCGCCGCCGACCACGGGGACGCCGGGCTCGTTCAGCCCTTCGTAGAGCTCGAGCACGTCGTCGAGCTCGGTCTCGGCCGGAAGCGCGACGGAGACGAGCAGCGCCTCGGGCCGCGCGCCCATCGCTGCGAGGTCCGAGAGGTTCACGGCCGCGGCCTTGTAGCCGAGATCCCGCCACGACGTCCACTCGAGCCGGAAGTGGCGGCCCTCGAGGAGCAGATCCTGCGTGACGACGAGGTCGTCCCCGACGAGCGCAGCGTCGTCGCCGATCCCCTGGGCCAGGCCGCGCCGCTCGAGCTCCCGCAGGAGCCCGAACTCACCGGCGTCGTGCAGCCGCAAGGCCGATCACGTCCACGGGTCCAGACCCGGCGCCGACCCGGTAGCCCGACCGCACCGCCTCGGTCGCGATCTCGGCGGCGGCGCGGGCGGCGTCCTCCAGCGACTCGCCGCGGGCGAGCAGGGCGGTCAGCGCCGCCGAGTGCGTGCAGCCGGCGCCGTGCGTCGTGTCCTCGCTGTAGCGCTCGACCGGGATCGGGACATGGCGCTCGCCGTCGTAGAGCCAGTCGACCGCTTCCTCGCCGTGCCCGCCGGTGACGATCACCGCCGCCGGACCGAGGCCGTGGATCCGCTCTGCCAGCTCCTCGCGGCTCGCCGTGTCGGAGTAGGGAACGCCCGCGAGCACGCACGCCTCATGGAGATTCGGCGTCACGACCGCGGCGAGCGGAAGCAGCCGCTCGACCATCACGGCCACCGCGTCGTCGCGCAGCAGCCGGGCTCCGGAGGCGGCGACCATCACGGGGTCGACGACGAGCGGAACCGGATGCGCCTCGAGGAAACCGGCGACGGTGCTCGACGATCTCGGCGCTGAAGAGCATCCCGGTCTTGGCGGCGTCGACGCCGATGTCGTCCCAGATCGCCTTGAGCTGGGCGCGGATGAACTCCGGCGGCGCCTCGTGGATCGCGCGGACCTCGGTCGTGTTTTGGGCGGTCAGCGCGACGACCGCGCTCATCCCGTGGCAGCCGAGCCGGGCGAACGCCTTCAGGTCGGCCTGGATGCCTGCGCCGCCGCCCGAGTCGGACGTGGCGATCGTGAGGCATCTGGGAATGCTCATTGCTCTCCCTTCGCCGGCATGACCCGGATCAGGTTCTGCGGGTGTGATCTCAGCCCGTGCGGGCACCCCGGTGATTCGAGCCTAGCAACGCGTGGAACACTGCCCGCATGAGCAGGCTCGAGCTTCTGGTCTTCCTGATCCCGCTCGGCGCCGTGCTCGCGCTCGCGGGCTGGGTCACGGCCGGCCTGGTGGTCGCCGTGATCGCCTTCGTCGTCACGATCGCCCTCCACCTCGTGAACGGGATCAGGGGCTACCGGCACGCGATGGACCACGAGTGGCCGAAGGTCGAGCCGCTTCCGCCCGACGACGAGTGGTGAGCTAGTCCACCACGTCGTAGTGCGTGACGTGGAGGTCGCGCTCGACGAGGAATCGCTCGTCCTCGGGGTAGAAGCGCGCCACGTCGATGTCCTCGCCCGCGAACGCCTTGATCGCCTCGCGCGACTCCCACTGCGACACGACGGCGAACTCGGCCCGGTCCCCTTCGATCCGGCGCCACATCTGCACGCCCAGGTTGCCCGGCGTCCCCGCGAGCCCCGGCACGCCGGTCTCGTTCATGTAGCCGGCGTAGGCCTCGGCGTCCTCGGCCCTCGTCGCGCCCTTCCAGATTCTCACGACCACGCGGCCTCCTCCCTGTCGTCTTGAATAGGACGGTGGCCGTCGAGACCGCCGCCTGGGACGAGCTCCTCACCGCCGAGGAGATCGTCTTCCACACCGAGGAAACGCCGCGGGCGGCCCGTGTCGTCCCGATTCCGGACGGCCTGCACCCGAAGCTCGCCGAGGCGCTCGAGCGGCGCGGGCTCACGTCGCTCTACGCGCATCAGGCGGAGGCGTTCGCGGCCGCGGAGCGCGGCGAGCACGTGATCGTCTCGACGGGGACGGCGAGCGGAAAGACGCTCGCGTTCAACCTCCCCGTGCTGAACTCGCTCGCGGCGCAGCCGAAGAACCGCGCGCTCTACCTCTATCCGACCAAGGCGCTCGCGCAGGACCAGGCGCGCGCGATCGCCGCGCTCGGCGTTCCCAAGATCCGCGCAGCGATCTACGACGGCGACACGCCCTCGGAGCAGCGCTGGCAGATCCGCAAGTGGGCGAACGTCGTCCTGACGAACCCGGACATGCTCCACATCGGCGTGCTGCCCCACCACGACCGTTGGGGCGACGTGCTCTCGAACCTGCGCTACGTCGTCGTCGACGAGGCGCACGTCTACCGCGGCGTCTTCGGCTCGCACGTCGGGAACGTCCTGCGACGGCTGCGGCGGGCGGCGGCGATCTACGGCGCCGAGCCGCAGTTCCTCCTCGCCTCGGCGACGATCGCGAACCCCGGCGAGCAGGCCGCGGCGCTGACCGGGCTCGACGTCCGCGTGGTCTCGAAGGACGCGGCCGCGCACGCCGAGCGGACGGTCGCCTTCTGGAACCCGCCGATCCTGGACGAGGAGCTCGGCCTCCGCGCAAGCCCGCTCGGCGACGCGGCCCGCATCCTCGCCACGCTCGTCTCGCAGGGCCAGCGGACGATCTGCTTCGCGAAGAGCCGCAAGGCCGCCGAGCTCATCCACCGCTTCGCCTGCGAGCGCGTGGACGCCGCGACGGCGGCCCGGCGCCTCTCCCCGTACCGCGCCGGCTACACCCCGGAGCAGCGGCGCGAGATCGAGCGGCGGCTCGTCGAGGGCGAGCTGCTCGGCGTCACCGCCACGGACGCGCTCGAGCTGGGGATCGACGTCGGGACACTCGACTGCGCCATGTCGGTCGGCTTCCCGGGAACGGTCGCGAGCCTGCGCCAGCAGTGGGGCCGCGCCGGCCGCGAGCGGCACGGGCTGGCGGTGCTCGTCGCCTCCGAGGATGCGCTCGATCAGTTCTTCATGCGCGAGCCCGAGCTCCTCATGAACCGGCAGGTCGAGGCGGCCATCCTCGACCACGCCAATCCGCGCATCCTCGACGGTCACGTGCGCGCGGCGGCGTTCGAGGCGCCGATCGACGTTCGCGACGAGGCGACGCTCGGCCCGGAGGCACTCTGGCGCGCGCCGCTGCTGCCGGATCTGAAGAAGACGAAGGCGGGCTACATCTGGGCGGGCCGCGACTTTCCCGCGGCGAAGGTCGGGCTGCGCGACACGAGCGGCGAGTCGTTCCTCGTCGTCGACGCCGAAAGCGGCGACGTGCTCGGAACCGCGGAGCGCGAGCGCGCCTACTCGACCGTCCACGAGGGAGCGATCTACCTCCACCTGGGCCAGTCCTACCGGGTGCTCGCGCTCGACCTCGAGGCGCGAGCCGCGGTGGTCGAGCGCTTCGAGGCCGACTACTACACCCAGGTGAAGAAGGAGACGCAGACGGTCATCGACGCCGTCGAGGACGAGGGCCGCCGGCTCGGGCTCGACCTCTTCTTCGGCCGCGTGTCGGTCACCGAGCAGGTGGTCGGCTTCCAGAAGAAGGCGATCTCGGACGGCTCGTCGCTCGACGTCGTCCCGCTCGACCTGCCCGAGACGACCTTCGAGACCGAGGCGGTCTGGTACCTCCCCGAGTCCGAGCAGCTCGCCGAGTACGAGGAGATGCCGCAGCTCCTGGGCACGCTCCATGCGGCCGAGCACGCGATGATCGCGATCCTGCCGCTCTGGGCGATGTGCGACCGCTGGGACATCGGCGGGCTCTCCACGAACGTCCATTTCCAGACGGGCCGGCCGACGATCTTCGTCTACGACGGCCACGCGGGCGGCGTCGGCCTCACCCGGCGCGGCTACGACGCGTTCGAGGGCTGGGTCGAGGACACGGCGCGGATGCTCGCCGGCTGCCCGTGCGAGCACGGCTGCCCGTCGTGCGTCCAGTCGCCGAAGTGCGGGAACCTGAACGAGCCGCTCGACAAGGCGGGGGCGCTGTCCCTCCTGGAGCGCATGCTTCGGTCTGCATGACGATCCCGCCCGAGCTTCGCACCGAGCGCCTGCTTCTGCGCCAGTGGCGCGACGAGGACGCGGAGCCTCTGGCGGCGATCTACGCCCAGCCGGAGTTCCTCGAGCACATGCCGCCGTGCGACCTCGACCGCACGCGCGCGCAGATCGAGCGGTTCCGCCTCCAGTGGGAGGAGGAGGGCTTCAGCCACTGGGCCGCGGAAGATCCGGCGAGCGGGCTCCTGGTCGGACGCATCGGGCTGCTGCGGCACCGCGACTGGACGCCCGGCGGCGCGCCGGTCGAGGTCGGCTGGACGCTCGACCGCTGCTACTGGGGCCGAGGCCTCGCGACCGAGGGTGGGCGCGCCTCGCTCGAGCTGTGGCGCAAGCGGCTCCTCGACGACCACGAGCTGATCTCGATCACGTCGCCGGACAACGTGCGCTCACGCGCCGTGATGGAGCGCCTCGGCCTCACGCTGCGCGGCTCCACCGAGTGGCGCGGTCTCGACGTGATCTGGTACGCGATCGACCGCTGAACGAAGCGAGGCCCGCGTCTGCGGGCCCCGCTCGAACTGGACGATGGCGCGAAGCGCTACGGACAGCGCTTGACGACCTCGCCGTTTACGCACGTGTCTGTTCCGGCGCCACCGTTGAGGTGGTCGGTTCCCGGTCCGCCGTCGAGCGCGTCGGCGCCCGGACCGCCGCGGAGGCGGTCGTCGCCGGTCTCGGACGCGTTGCCGACCGTGTCCCTGCCGTGACCGCCGTCGAGCCGGTCGTCGCCGGTGAACCCGTACACCTCGTCGGCGCCCTGGCCGCCGTAGGCGGTATCGGTGCCCTGGAACCCCTGCACCAGGTCCCTGCCCGGTCCGCCGTACAGGTACTGCTTTCCGAAGTCGCTCGCGTACACCGTGTCGTGACCGGGCCCGCCGTAGACAGAGTCGTTCCCCGTCTGGCAGCAGCCGAGCGATCCACCGTCGGTGATGTCTGCTCCGGGGCCGCCGTGTACACGGTCGTTGCCCTCGCCGCCCTGGACGGTGTCGTCGCCACGACCGCCGAAGACGCAGTCGTTCCCGCCGAGGCCGTCGATGACGTCGTTCCCGCCCTTGCCCAGGATCAGGTCGTTGCCCGCCGTTCCCATCAGGACATCGGGCCCGTTCGTCCCGCGGATCACGTTCGGGTGGGGGCACTTCCCCCCTCGCGGCGCAGCGCCGGCGCTGACGACCGTCACCGCGGCCATGGCGGCGACAAGGATCAGTGCGGCGGCCAGGCCGCCTCCATACTTGGCTGGTCTCAGTCGTCCACGCATTTGCATCTCCCTCCTAGATTCACCTCCCGAGCGGGAGGAGGTCTGAACCTAACCCCGGCGTGTAATGGACCCGGCGGCTACCTGTAAGTGGAATCGAAAGGGACGGTGACTTGGCCGTAGCTGTCGATTTTTTCGAGGGCCCATTCGTCGTAGAGTCGGAACCGACGAAAGGAGCGACCGTGCAGTACATCCTCTTGATCTACGGAAACGAGGACGGCGCCAGAACGAGATGATGGCCACGATGTCCGAGGAGGAGCAGACGGCCGAGATGGGCCGCTGGTTCGCCTACACCGAGGAGCTGAAGAAGGCCGGCGTCTACGTCGCCGGCGAGGCGCTCCATCCGACAGCTCGACCGCGTCGTCAGTCACGCTCCAGGACGGCGAGCGGCTCGTCACCGACGGCCCCTTCGCGGAGACGAAGGAGCAGCTCGGCGGCTTCTACATCATCGACACGGCCACCGAGGACGAGGCCCTCGAGTGGGCGGCGAAGATCCCGTCCGCGCAGTACGGCGCCGTCACCGAGGTGCGCCAGGTGATGGTCTTCGACGAGGTGCCGGCCTAGTCGTGCGCGGCGGAGGGCGGCGGACGAGAAGCGGTCGCCGCCGCCTTCCGCGAGGAGTTCGGCCGCTCGGTCGCGATCCTCGCCCGGATCCTCGGAGATCTCGACCTCGCCGAGGAGGCTGTTCAGGACGCCTTCGCGACCGCGGTCGAGCGCTGGGCGCGCGACGGCCCGCCGGCGAATCCCGGCGCCTGGATCGTCGCGACCGCGCGAAACCGGGCGGTCGACCTGATCCGGCGCGACCAGACGCTCGCCCGAAAGCAGGAGCTCCTCGCCCGCCTCGAGGCCGACCCACCGACGGAGCCCGACATGGACGACACCCTCCCCGACGAGCGCCTCTCGCTGATCTTCGCCTGCTGCCATCCGGCGTTGTCCCTCGAGTCGCAGGTCGCGCTGACCCTGCGGCTCGTCGGCGGCCTGACGACCGAGGAGATCGCCCGCTCGTTCCTCGTCCCCGAGCCGACGATGGCGCAGCGGCTCAGCCGCGCGAAGGGCAAGGTGCGCGCGGCCGCGATCCCGATCCGCGTCCCCCCGGGACACCTGCTGCTCGAACGGCTGCGCCCGGTGCACGCGGTGCTCTACCTCGCGTTCAACCAGGGGTACGGCCCGCCGCCCCGCGACGAGCTGCTCGACGAGGCGATCCGGCTGGGGAAGCTCCTCGCCGTCCTCATGCCGGACGATGCGGAGTCGCTCGGCCTGCTCGCGCTCATGCTCCTCCACGACGCGCGACGGGAGACGCGGCTCGACGCGAGCGGGGATCTCGTCCTGCTCGCCGACCAGGACCGGGCCCGCTGGAACCGGGACCGGATCGACGAGGGGCGGCGCGTCCTCGACCGGGCGATCGGCCTGCGGCGGCCGGGGCCGTACCAGGTCCAGGCGGCGATCGCGTCCCTGCATGCCGACGAGCCGACGGACTGGCAGGAGATCGCCGTGCTGTACGGCCGCCTGGCCGAGCTGAGTCCGTCCCCGGTCATCGAGCTGAACCGCGCGGTCGCCGTGGCGATGGCGGAAGGGCCGGAGCGCGGGCTCGAGCTGATCGAGCCGCTCGAGGAGCCGCTCGACGGCTACCACCTGATGCACTCGGCGCGCGCCGACCTGCTTCGCCGGCTCGAACGGACCGACGAGGCCGCGGAGGCGTACCGGCCGCGCGCTCGACCTCGCGCCCAGCGAGAGCGAGCGGCGCTTCCTCTTGGGGCGGATCGAGGAGCTCTAGGCCACGGAGGCAAGCGCGAGGTCGACCGCCTCGGCCGGGCTCGGCGCATGTGCGATTCCCTCGGCCTCGAGCTTCCAGCCGGGATCGAGGATCACGACGGGACGGCCGAGCAGGCGGGCATAGGCGATCTCGGCGAGCGTGCCCCAGGTCCCGCCGACCGCGATCGCGGCGTCCGCGGAGGCGACGACGGCCAGGTTGCGGGCATGGCCGACGCCGGTTGCGACCGCCACGTCGACCCATTCGTTCGCGGCGTCTCGCTCGGTTCCCGGGACGATTCCGATCGTCCTTCCTCCGGCCGCCTTCGCGCCGCGGCAGGCGGCGGCCATGACCTCGTCGAGCCCGCCGGTGACGACCGTCGCGCCATGTTCGGCGAGCAAGCGGCCGACCTCCTCGGCCGCCGCCTCGGCCTCGGCGCCGCTCCCGATCACCGCGATCTGCAAGCCCACGGGGAGACGCTAGCCGAGACAATGCCCGGATGAGCGAAACGCGCAGAGCGCGAGGAGGGACTCTCGTCGTCGGGGGCGGGTTCGCGGGCAGCTACGTCGCGCGCCTGCTCGGCAAGCGCGGGGCGACGATCGTCAGCCGCGAGAACTTCATGCTCTACACGCCGCTCCTCCCCGAGGCCGCGGCGGGGACTCTGGAGCCACGCCACGTCGTCGTTCCCCTGCGGATGATGTGCCCCCACGCGGAGCTCATCCTCGGCACGGCGACCACGCTCGATACCGAGGCGCGCACCCTCACCGTCATCACCGAGTCCGGCGAGCAGCGGGTCGGCTACGAGCGGCTCGTCGTCGCAGCGGGCGCCGTCGCGCGCACGCTTCCGATCCCCGGCCTGGCGGAGCACGGGCTCGGGTTCAAGGATCTCGCCGATGCGATCGCGCTTCGCAACCACGTCCTCCGCGAGCTCGAAGCGGCCTCGGCGGAGCCCGATCCCGAGCAGGTCCGCCGGCACTTGACCTTCGTCTTCGTCGGCGCCGGCTACGCGGGGGTGGAGGCGCTCGCCGAGCTCTCCGACCTCGTGCGCGGCGCACTGCGCTACTACCCCGAGCTCCGTGACGCGCGGCAACGCTGGGTGCTCGTGGACGCCGCACCGGCGATCCTGCACGAGATCCCGAGCCGGCTCGGCGAATACGCGAGCCGCGAGCTCGCGAAGCGCGGCATCGACATCCGCGTCTCGACCACGCTCGACGCCGTCGAGGCCGACGCGGCGATCCTCTCCGGCGGGGACCGCATCGACACGCACACCGTCGTCTGGACGGCAGGAGTCCGCTCGAGTCCTTGGGTCGCAAGCCTTGGGCTGCCGCTCGACGAGGCCGGGCGCATCCGCGTCGATCCGACGCTCCGCGTGGAGGGACGCGAGGACATCTGGGCGCTCGGCGACTGCACACGTGTGATCAACGCCGCCACGCCGGACCGGCCCGACCCGCCGACCTGCCAGCACGCGCTGCGCCAGGCGCGCCGTCTGGCGAAGAACCTGAAGGGAACGCCGAAGCCGTACCGCTACCGGATGCTCGGCCAGGTCGCGACGCTCGGCCGCTACAAGGGGATCGCAGACGTCTTCGGGATCCGGCTGCGCGGCTTCCTCGCCTGGTTCGTGACGCGGTCGTACCACCTGTACCAGCTCCCGCTCGTGACCCGGAAGCTGCGCGTCGTCATGGACTGGACGGTGGCGCTCTTCTTCCGGCGGGACATCGCCGAGCTCGGAATGCTCGGGCACCCGCGCCGGCTCGGCGACACGGACGAACGCCACTAGCCGGGACGGGCGCACCCGCCTGAATCGACAGCAGTCACGTGGGGGTGAGAGAAACCCTCAACTTTCTCCCCAAAGCGGCCGATATGTGCGTCCATGCAGACGCTGCTGCGGACGCGGCTCGTCACGATGCTTGCGGCATGTGCGGCCCTCGTCGCCCTGCCCATTGCGCTGCTCGTGCTGTTCGGGCGCGAGCACATGCATCTCTCCAGCACCTTCCACTTCTGGGCCGTCACGCTCAGCGCTCTCCTCGCGACGATCGCCTCGCTGACATTGACGGTCGTCGGCGTGCGCCGCCGCGACGCGCGGACGATTCTCGTCGGCACCGCCTTCTCGGCCATGGCCGGGCTGCTTCTGATCCACGGCCTCGCCTCGCCGGGGGTCATCATCGACGCCTACGGGCCCAGCGCCCTCTCGGGCGCGATCACGCTGCCGGTCGGGGCCGCGGTCCTGCTCCTCTCGGCGCTTCCCGCCTTCCGCGGCCAGCGGCGCATCGGCTGGCTGCTCGTCGTCCAGGGCGTGATCATGGTGACGATCGCCGGCTTCGGCCTGTACGCCCTGCTCCGCCCGAGCTCCCTCCCGGCGCTGCCCGAGGCGGAGAGCAACGCGGCGATCATCCTCATGCTCGCGGGCCTCTCCGCGTACGGCTACCTCGCGCTGCGGACGCTCGACTCGTTCCTGCTCACGCAGCGCGTCGGCGACGCGCTCGTGGTCGTCGGTCTCGGGTTCCTCGCCGCCTCGCTCATGGGCGCGCTCATGTACGAGTACTTCGAGCTCGGCTGGTGGCTCGGCCACGGCTTCGAGCTGACGGGACTCGCGCTCGTCGCGGTACCGGTCGCACTCGACCTTCACCGCGCGGCGCAGTCGCACGCGCTCACGGGCGGACCGTCCGCGGCCAGCCTCGTCGCGTCGGAGGAGACCTTCCTCGGCTCGCGCGTCCGCGCGCTCACGGTGCGCCTGGCGGGCAAGGACACGTACACGGAGGAGCACACGCGCCGCGTGGCGCTCCTGGCCGTGCAGGTCGGCGAGGAGCTCGGCCTGCCGCCGAGCCGGCTGCGCAGCCTCGCGACCGGCGGCCTGCTCCACGACATCGGCAAGCTCGCAGTCCCCGACGGCATCCTGAAGAAGCCCGGCCCGCTGACCGACGACGAGTTCGCGGTCATCCGCCGGCATCCCGAATGGGGCCATCACCTCCTCGGCGAGCTGGGCGACTTCTCCCCGTCCGTCCGCCGGCTCGTGCTCGACCACCACGAGCGGCTCGACGGCAGCGGCTACCCCCGCGGCCTGTCCGAGGCCGAGCTCGACCTCGAGACGCGGATCCTCGCCGTCTGCGACGTGTACGACGCGCTCATGTCGACCCGCGTCTACCGCGAGGCCTGGACGCACGACCGCGCGATCGCCCTGCTTCGGGAAGAGGCCACGGAGCATCTGTTCGACACCCGCTGCGTCGGCGCGCTCGAGCGCGTGCTCGCCCGCGAGCACGGCATGGCGCTCGGCGTCGCCGTCTAGGAGCGCCTCTTCTAGTCCGTTTGCCGGCGTAGCGTCGCGGCGCCGAGGACGAGCGCAAGCACGGTCGCGCCCACGATCACCGCGAGGTCGATCCAAAGCATCGTGTCGGCCGTCCCGACGAGCGTCACCTGGGCGAGCGCGTCGTACGCGTACGTGAGGGGCAGCGCGAACGAGATCCAGTAGAGCACCGGCGCCATGTCCTCCCGGGCGACCAACAGCCCGCAGAGCAGGATCTGGGGAAGCACGAACGCGGGCATGAACTGCACGGCCTGGAACTCGCTCTCGGCGAAGGCCGACAGGAAGAGCCCGAAGGCCATCCCGAGCACCGCGTTGGCGACCGCGAGCGCGATCACCGCCCAGGCCGGCCCGGCGACGTCGAGACCGAGCAGCCCGAGCGCGACCGCCGACGCGATGAGCGCCTGCACGATCGCCACGAGCCCGAAGGCGATCCCGTAGCCGACGAGCAGGTCGAGCTTGGCGAGCGGCAGCGTCATGAGCCGCTCGAGCGTCCCGGTCGTCCGCTCGCGCAGCATCGTGATCGACGTGATCAGGAACATCGTGATGAACGGGAAGAGCCCGATCAGCGGTCCGCCGACCTTGTCGAAGATCTGCGGCTCGTCGTCGAAGACGTAGCGGAGCAGGGTGAGCAGGATCGCAGGCACCGCCAGGAGCAGCACGATCGTCCGCCGGTCCCGGCGCAGCTGCTCGAGCACGCGCCGCGCCGTCGCGAAGGTGACGCGGGCGCTCACCGGCCCTCCACGAGGCGCAGGAACGCCCGCTCGAGATCCTGCTCGCCGGTCTGCCGCCGCAGCTCGTCCGGCGTCTCGGCGGCGAGGATGCGTCCCTCGCGGAGGAGCAGCAGGTGGTCGCACCGGTTCGCCTCGTCCATGACGTGGCTCGAGACGAGCAGCGTCGCCCCGGCGTCCGCGAGGTCGTGAAAGAGCGACCAGAGGTCGCGTCGCAGCACCGGATCGAGTCCGACGGTCGGCTCGTCGAGCACGAGCAGCTCGGGCCTTCCGAGGAGCGCCGACGCGAGCGAGACGCGCGAGCGCTCGCCGCCCGAGAGCGTGCCGACCACCTGGTCGACGTGATCGTCGAGACCGACCTCATGGGCGACCTGGTCGACGCGCGCGACCGGAAGGTCGAGGATCCGGGCGAAGTAGTGGAGGTTCTCGCGCACGGTGAGATCGCCGTACACGGACGGTTCCTGCGTCATGTAGCCGACGCGGGAGCGAAGCTCGGCCGTGCCGGCCGCGAGCCCCAGAACGGTCACCGAGCCGGACTCGACGAGCTGCACGCCGACGATCGCGCGCATGAGCGTCGTCTTGCCCGAACCGCTCGGGCCGAGCAGGCCGGTCACGGCTCCGGCCGAAACGGCGACGGACAGGTCGTCGAGCACGACCCGGCCGCCGCGGCGGACGCCAAGCCCGTCCACGACGACGGCGCGATCAGGAGAGGGCATCGAGCGCCTTCGTGAGGGACTGCCCGCCGCCCAGAACGGGAGCGAAGAGGTCGCCGTGGCGCTCGACCCGGTCGAGCGCGGTCTCGAGCGTGAAGTCGCGCGGGTCGAGATCCTCGGTCACCTCGTCCCAGCGAAGCGGCGTCGACACCGGCGCGCCGGGATGCGGCCGCACCGAGTAGACCGACGCGATCGTCTTTCCCTCGCCGTTTTGGTTCGCGTCGATCAGGACCCCGCGGCGCTTCGCCTTCGACCACTGCGTCGTCACGAGCCCCGGGTGCGCACGCGACGAGCGCGCCGGCGACGATCTCCGCGAAGGAGCGGGTGTCGGCGTAGGTGTGCCGCCGCGTGACCGGGACGAGCACGTGCATCCCGTCGGCGCCGCTCGTCTTCGGGTAGCCGGCGAGGCCGAGCCCGTCGAGGAGCTGCTTGATGAGGAGCGCGACCTGCACGACCTCGCGGAAGCCGACGTCGTCGGACGGGTCGAGGTCGAAGAGGCAGAAGTCGGGCCGGTCGGGCTTGTCGACCCGCGAGTACCAGCAGTTCAGGTCGATGCAGCCCATGTTCACCATCCAAAGGAGCGCGAGCTCGTCGTTCACGAGCGGGTAGGAAAGCATCCGCTTCTGGCGTGACGCGCGCGATGTGGAAACGTACGTCTCGGTCGGGATCCACTCGGGCATGTGCGACGGCGCGTCCTTTTGGAAGAAGTGCTTGCCCTCGATCCCGTCGGGATAGCGCTTCATCGTGAACGGCCGGTTCTTGAGGTGCGGGACGACGCGCCGGCGCGATCGCCTCGTAGTAGGCGATCAGGTCGCCCTTCGTGATCCCCTCCGCGGGCCAGAAGACCTTGTCCAGGTTGGAGAGCTTGAGCACGCGCTTGCCGCGGCGGCGCTCGGTCGCCACGGGATGCTCGCGGCGCACGGCGGCAGGCGCCTTGTCGTCGCGCAGGCCCACGTAGCGCGGCGCGCGCAGGTGCCCGTCGTGCGTCCACTCGGCGAACTCGGCCTCGCAGACGAGCTTCGGCGTCACCCAGACGACCTCGTCGGTACGGACGCGCGGCATCTTCGGCACCGGGTGAAACGGGGACGTCTTGCGTTCGAGCGGACGCAGCTTGCGCAGGAGCCGGGCGAGCTCCTCCTCGCCGAAGCCCGTGCCGCAGTTGCCGACCCAGCGCAGCCCGTCCCCCTGCCGCACCGCCAGCACGAGCGCGCCGAGGCTCGACGAGCGGCGGCCGCGGCCCTTCGTGTAGCCCGCGATCACGAACTCCTGGCGCTCGGTCGCCTTCACCTTGAGCCAGGCACGGCTGCGACGGCCCGGCTCGTAGGGCGAGCGGGCCTTCTTGGCCATCACGCCCTCGAGGCGCTGCTCCTTCACGGCGCGGACGAGCGCCGGTCCGTCGTCGAACGTCTCGGAGAGACGCACGACCGTGCTCTTCGGGTCGAGGATCGCGGCCAGGCGCTCGTGGCGCTCGCTGAGCGGAAGCCGGATCAACGGCTCGCCGTCGAGCTCGAGCACGTCGAAGACGTAGTAGACGAGCTGCGAGCCGCCCTGCTGCATGGCCGAGAAGCTCGCCCGGCCGTTCTCGTCGATCGCGCACACCTCGCCGTCGAGCACGCAATCGGGCGTGCGGATCGCCGCCGGAAGGGCCCGCGCCACGGTCGCGAAGCGCTCGGTCAGGTCGTTGTCGCGCCGGCTCAGGAGCTTCACCTCGCCGCCGCGCAGGTAGGCGAGGGTGCGGTAGCCGTCCCACTTGACCTCGTAGAGCCACCCCTTCTCCTTCGGGATCTCCTCGGCGAGCGTCGCGAGCATCGGGGCGTAGCGGCGCGACGACGGCTTCGCGCCGGCCTTGCGGATGAGGAGCCAGTTCTTCGGGTCGCCGCCGAGCTTCGCGGGAACGAGCGTCCAGAGCCCCTGAAGCCGCTCGCCGTCGAGGCGCACCGTGAGGCCGCCGTCGGGCTTCTCCTCGACCAGCTCGTAGTGGCCCGAGTCCCAGATCTCGACCGTGCCGCCGCCGTACTGAGCCCTTGGGGATCTCGCCCGCGAAGGTCGCGTACTCGAGCGGGTGGTCCTCGACGTGCACGGCGAGGTGGCGCTGGCCCGTCTCGAGCGGAACGCCCTTCGGCACCGCCCAGCTCGCGAGCGCGCCGTCGCGCTCCAGGCGGAAGTCGTAGTGGAGGCTGCGGGCCTGGTGGCGCTGGACGACGAAGATGGGGCGGTCGCCCGCCGCCGCCTTGCCGCCGAAGGGCTCCGGCGTCTTCGTGCGATCGCGCTTGCGCTCGTAGTCCGCGAGCTTCGGCATCGGTCAAGTGTTTCGGACCCGAGCCGGTGGGTACCGAATCAGTGCCGATCTGGGGGGTTGGTATCCGGGGCCGACGTTTTACGTCGGCCCCGGAACGTTTTTCCACCCCGTGGAGAACTCTGTGCGAAACCACCTTTTTGCACGGAAATCTGACCTTCCGGGACCTGCGGATAACCCTGTGGAAGGTGTGGGTAAGCGTTCGCCCGTTAGGCGACGAAGACGCCCATGGAGAGGAAGCGCTTGCGCCGCGCGAGGCGCCGTTTGCGGGGATCTGCGCCCTCGACTTCCTCCAACGCCGCCTCGAGGCCGTCCGCGAGCAGCTCGGCCGCCTCGTCGTGATCGGCGTGGGCGCCGCCCTCGGGCTCGGGAACGATCCCGTCGATGACGCCGAGGTCGAGGCAGTGGCGCGCGTCCGGCTTGAATGCGGCCGCCGCCTTCTTGGCCGCGCTTGCGTCCCGCCAAAGAATCGCCGCGCAGCCCTCCGGCGAGATGACCGAGTAGATCGAGTTCTCCTGCATGAGCACGCGGTCGGCGACGGCGATCGCGACCGCGCCCCCCGAGCCGCCCTCGCCGATCACGCAGGCGACCGTGGGGACGTCGAGCCCGATCATCGCGAGCTGGCAGCGGGCGATCCAGCCGCCCTGGCCGTGCTGCTCGGCGGCGAGGCCCGGGAACGCGCCCGGCGTGTCGATGAGCGAGAGCACCGGCATCCCGTGGCGGTCGGCGATGTCCATGATCCGCATCGCCTTGCGGTAGCCCGACGGGTACGGCATCCCGAAATTGCGGAAGGTGCGCTCGCGCAGGTCGCGGCCCTTCTGGTGGCCGATCAGCGCGACCGAGCGACCTCGGAACCGGCCCAGCCCGGCGACGATCGCGGCGTCATCGGCCTCGGAACGGTCGCCGTGCAGCTCGATGAAGTCGTCGCAGATCCGTTCGACGTAGTCGAGCGTGTACGGCCGCTCCTGATGGCGCGCGAACTCGACCGAGTGCCAGACCTCGTCGGTGGTCGGCTCGGCCGTGATCCGCTCGATCTGGCGCTCGAGCTTCGCCAGGTCGCCCGAGACGCCGACGCCCCCGATCAGCGGCAGGTTCTTGAGCTTGGCGAGCCGCTCGCGCAGGCGCAGCTGCTCGGCCGACCTCGTGCTCGTTCGTGCTCAGGCTCCATCGCGGCCTCCGGCGAAGAGCGAGAGGAGCCGGCCGAGGAACGGGCGCAGGTCGGGCCGGCGGACGATCGCGTCGAGATGGCCGAAGCGGCTGTTCGACTCGGCCAGGCCGAAGTCGTCCGGAAGCTTCTCCCGGGTCGTCTGCTGCACGACGCGCGGGCCCGCGAACACGATCAGCGCGCCGGGCTCGCTGACGACCACGTCGCCGAGGCTCGCGAAGCTCGCCAGCACGCCGGCCGTCGTCGGATGCGTCATCACGACCACGAAGGGAGAGCGCGCCTCGCGCAGCGCGTCGACCGCAGCGACCGTCTTCGGAAGCTGCATGAGCGAGAGGATCCCCTCCTGCATCCGCGCGCCGCCCGACGAGGTCACCGTGATGAGCGGAACCTGCCGGTCGGCGGCCCGCTCGCAGGCGCGCGCGATCTTCTCGCCGACCACGCTCCCCATGGAGCCGCCCATGAAGGAGAAGTCCATGACCGCGAGCTCGCACGGCCGGCGCTCGATCGAGGCCGCGCCGGCGACGATCGCGTCGCCGAGGCCCGTCTGCATCTCCGCCTGCGCGATCCGCTCGGTGTAGGCCCGCAGGTCGAAGAACCCGAGCGGATCGGCCGAGTGCAGCTCGGCGTCCGACTCGACGAAGGTGCCGCCGTCCACGAGCTGGGCGATCCGGTCGCGCGCCTTGACCGGGAAATGGTGGCCGCACTGGGCGCAGACGCGCATGCTCGCGTCGAGCTCGTCGTCGCGGTAGTGCGACCCGCAGCGCGGACACGTATTCGGATTTGGTTTCCCGTCGGTTTCCGGCGCCTTTTCGCGCCGGTCGTCGATCGAGACCTCGTAGGGCTCTGCCATTCGGCTCCCTATCCTAGGTGGCGTCAGAGGCCGATGGCGCGGGCGAACGGAACGAGCGCCTCCGCGTTACCCGGCGCACCGGTGGCCGCGCTCATCCCGAAGCCCGCGAGACGGGTCGGCGAGGCGACGATCCGCTCGAGCACCGCGCACACCTCGGCGGAGCTCGGACCGCCCGGCTCGGGCATGAACATGACGACCTCGCCGTCGGGGTCGAGCACGTCCGTGTCGAGGGCGACGTAGACCGCATCCACCCCGTCGAGCGCCGTCTCGAGCTCGTCGGAGCCCTGATGGATGCCGGCCGCGGCGATGAACTCCACTTCGGGCGGATCGAGCGAGCGGGCGCCGATCAGGACGACGTCGTCGGGCCGCACGGTCTCGGAGTCGACGAGCATCCGCAGCGGCATCCCCCAGACGTTCCCGCTCGGCGAGGTCTCCGGCGTGTTCAGGTCGCCGTGCGCGTCGAACCAGACGACCGCGATCCGGCCGTACCGCGCCGCGAGCCCCTCGACGGCGCCGACGTGGCAGCAGCAGCATCCGCCGAGGACGAGCGGGCGCTCGGGCAGCGCCGCGGCGAGCGCGAGGTTCTGCTCGCGCAGCGTGTCCTCGTCGACGACGGCGACCTCGGGGTACGGCAGCGGCAGGTACGCGGCCTCGACGATCGGGTCGCCGCCCGCGCCCCAGGCGCGCGGCACGCGGACCAGCCCCGCCGCGAAGGTTGCGCCGCACGAGTGGCACTCGTACTCCGGGCCGACGGCGACTGCGGTGAGCGTCCGGCAGTTCGGACACTTGGCGCGAAGGCGCGACATGCGCCGAGGTTACTCGGAGACGAGCGCGTCGAGCGTGTCCGCGAGGCCGTTCAGATCGGTCAGCTCGGCGGCGCGGGGCGCGTCGGATACCTCCGCGAGCCGGTTGATCCACACCGCCGGAACGCCGAGCTCGGCCGACGGGGGCAGATCGTGGAAGGCGCTCGCGGCCACGTGAACGTGACGAGTGCGGTCGACGTCGTCGCGCTCGAACAGACGCTCCCAGTGTCCGTGCGCCGGCTTGTAGGAGCCCGCGATGTCGGCGGTGATGGTCAGGTCGATCGGAACGCCGATGTTTCGGATCGACGCCGCGAGCAGGTCCGGATCGGAGTTCGAGAGGATCGCGAGGCTTCCAGCCGCGGGCGCGCAGCTCGGTCGAGCTCGCCGGGAACCTCGGGGAACGCCGGCCAGGAGGGAAGCGACTCGGCGAGCGCGGACTCGTCGGACTCGCGCGAGGTCGAGCCCCTCGGTCTCGGCCAGAAGCCGCAGCGACTGGGTCAGCACCTCGCGGTAGGAAAGGCTCCCGTCCAGCTCGACGCGCGGCTCGATCTCGTGGTAGCGCTCGAGGAGCTCGGCCGTGTCTGCGTCGGGCCAGAGGCGCTCGAGCGTGCCCGAGATTCCTCCGTTCCAGTCGACCAGCGTGCCGTAGCAGTCGAAGCTCGCCCAGCGGGCGCTCATTCGTGGAACTTCTTGATCACGAGGCACGCGTTGTGGCCGCCGAAGCCGAAGTTGTTCGAGAGCGCCATCTCCACGGGAACCTTGCGCGACTCGTTCGGGATGTAGTCGAGGTCGCACTCGGGATCCGGCGTTTCCTGGTTGATCGTGGGCGGCACGATGTCGTCGCGCACCGCGAGGATGCAGGCGATCGCCTCGATCGCTCCCGAGCCGCCGAGGCAGTGGCCGGTCGCGCCCTTCGTCGAGGAGATCGGCGTCGATCGGGCCTTCTCCTCGCCGAACGCGATCTTGATCACACGGGTTTCGGACGCGTCGCCGAGCGGCGTCGAGGTGCCGTGCGCGTTGATGTAGTCGATGTCGTTCGGCGACGCACCGGCGTCGGTGAGCGCCATCTGGATCGCGCGCGCGGGATGCAGCCCCGTCGGATCCGGCTCGGTCACGTGCTGCGCGTCCGACGAGAGGCCGTAGCCCGCGATCTCCGCGTAGATCTTCGCCCCGCGCGCCTTCGCATGCTCGAGCTCCTCGAGCACCACGATCGAACCGGTCTCCCCCATGACGAACCCGTCGCGGCCGAGGTCGAACGGGCGGCTCGCCTTCTCGGGCGCGTCGTTTCGACGCGAGAGGGCGCGCATGGCTCCGAAGCCGGCGATCCCGACCTCGGTGATCCCGGCCTCGGTGCCGCCGGCGAGCATGACGTCGGCCCGGCCGAGCCGGATCGCGTCGGTCGCCTCGCCGATCGCCATGTTCGACGCGGCGCAGGCGGTGCACTGCGCGGTCAGCGGGCCGCGCGTCCCGAGCTCCATCGAGACCCAGGCGGCGCCCATGTTCGGGATGATCGCCGGGATCGACTGCGGGTTGACCCGGTCGGCGCCGCGGTCCTTGAGCGTGTAGGCGCATTCCTGGAAGCTGCCGAGCCCGCCGATGCCGGTCGCCACCGAGACGCCGGTGCGCTCGGTCTCGGCCGCGACGTCGATGCCCGAATCGGCCTCCGCCTGGCGCGCGGCGGCGACGATCATCTGCGCGAAGCGGTCGATCTTGCGGGCCTTGCGCTTGTCGATCCAGTCGGTCGGGTCGAAGTCCTCGAGCTCGCAGGCGAACTTGACCGGGAAGGCCGAGGCGTCGAACAGCGTGATCGGACCGGCGCCGCTCTTCCCCGCGGTCAGGTTCGCCCAGAAGGTCTCCGGGTCCGGACCGAGCGGCGTCACCGCACCGAGCCCGGTGACGACGACCCTGCGCGTGTTGTACTCCGTGCCGCCCATCACATCCCCAATCCGCCGTCGACGAGGAGGATCTCGCCGGTCACGAACGACGCCTCGTCCGAGCACAGGAACCGTACCGCCGTGGCCACGTCCTGGGGCGTCCCGAGCCGGCCCAGCGGAGTGTTGGAACGAAGGAACTCGGTGATCTCATCCGAGAGCACCCCGGTCAGCTCGGTCTCGATGTAGCCCGGCGCGACCGCGTTGACCCGCACGCCGCGCGTGCCGAGCTCCTTCGCGAGCGCCTTCGTGAACGCGATGATCGCGCCCTTCGACGCCGCGTAGTTCGTCTGGCCCGGATTGCCGTGGACGCCGACGTAGCTCGTCATGTTCACGATCGCGCCCGACCGGCGCTTGAGCATCTTCCGCGCCACCGCCCGGCACGTGTGAAAGGTCCCGTCGAGGTTCGTCGCCTGCACGTCGCGCCAGTCCTCGTCGCTCATGCGGGCGATGAGGCCGTCGCGGGTGATCCCGGCGTTGTTCACGAGGATGTCGAGGTCACCGAGCCCGGACTCGGCCTGCTCGACGAGCGCGGCCGCCTGGTCGGCGTCGGCCACGTCCCCGGCGAGCGCGATTCCGCCGATCTCGGCCGCGATCGCCTCGGCCTCCGCCGCGCTCGAGCGGTAGTTGACGGCGACCTTCGCGCCCCCGCGGGCCAGCTCGCGGCACACCGCCGCGCCGATCCCGCGCGACCCGCCGGTGACGAGCGCGACCTTCCCCTCGAGGGAGGCGAACTCAGACAGCGGAGACGACCTCCTCGAGCTGCGCGAGCCCCTTCGCGTCGCCGACGGAGAGGGTGCGCACCGTCTTGTCGCAGCGCCTGATGAGACCGCTCAGCACCTGGCCGGGGCCGATCTCGACGAATGTATCGGCGCCGCCCGCCACGAGCGCCTTCACCGCCTGCGTGAACTTGACCGGCGCGGTCAGCTGGTCGAGGAGGATCCCACCGAGGCGCTCGGCCGGCTCGATCTGCGCGGTCACCGTGGACATGAACGGCGTCGACGGCTCATGCCAGTCGGCCTCCTCCACCGCCGGCCGGAGCCGGTCGACCGCGCTCGCCACGAGCGGCGAGTGGAATGCACCGGTGATCGGGAGCTTCACGACCCGGCGCGCGCCGGCGGCCTCGGCCGCGGTGACGAGCGCATCCACCGCGGCGGTCTCACCCGAGACGACGAGCTGGCCGGGGCAGTTGTAGTTCGCGGGCCACACGCCGTCGATCGCGGCGCAGAGCTCCTCCACGACGGCGTCTTCGAGCCCGATCACCGCGGCCATCGCACCGGGACGTTCGCGCGCCGCCTCGGCGGTCACCTCGCCGCGGGTGCGGACGAGCGCGACTCGCATCGCGGTCGGAGAGCGCGCCGCAGGCGGCCAGGGCCGAGTACTCGCCGACCGAATGGCCGACGACGACCTCGGCGCGCACGCCGAGCGTCTCGACCGCGCGCAGGCAGGCGAGCTCGGTCGCGACCAGGGCGGGCTGCTGCAGCTCGGTCTTCGTCAGCTCCTCGAGCGGCCCCTCGAAGCACAGGCGGGCGAGATCGATGCCGATCGCCTCCGAGCCCTCGTCGTAGACGGCGCGGGCCTCGGGAAACGCGTCTGCGAGCTCGCGGCCCATGCCGACCGACTGGGAGCCCTGGCCGGGGAAGCAAAACGCGATCGTCATCCGTTCGGCCCGGTCCAGGTCATGTACGAGGAGCCCCAGGTGAGCCCGCCGCCGACCGCGCTCATGAGCACGTTCATCCCCGGCTCGAGCCGGCCCTGGTCGAGCGCATCGGCGAGACCGAGCGGGATCGACGCGGCCGAGGTGTTGCCGTAGCGCGCGATGTTCGAGAACACCTTCTCGGGCGCAAGCCCGAGGCTCTTGACGGCGTGGTCGACGATGCGCTGGTTCGCCTGGTGCGGGACGTACAGGTCGATGTCGTCCACGGTCGCGCCCACCTCGGCGAGGAGCTGCTCGGCCGAGGAGACCATGAGGCGCGTCGCCTCGCGGAAGACCTCGCGCCCGTTCATGTGCACCCACTGGAGCCCCTCGTCGAGCGTGGCCGGCGAGGCCGGGTTCCGCGAGCCACCGCCGGGCAGGCAGAGATCGTCGCCGTGGCTTCCGTCCACGCCCAGCTCGAACCCGTGGAAGCCGCCGCTCGCGACCGGCTCGATCACCGCTGCGCCCGCACCGTCGCCGAAGAGGATGCACGTGCCGCGATCCGTCCAGTCGACGATCTTCGAGAGCGTCTCCGAGCCGATCACGAGCGCGTTTTGGGCCACGCCGCCCGCGATCAGGCCGTACGCCTGGGAGGTCGAGTAGAGGAAGCCGCTGCAGGCCGCGAGGGTGTCGTACGCCGCGGCCTTCTTCGCGCCGAGCGCCTCGGCGACGATCACGGCGGTCGTGGGGAAGAGCATGTCCGGCGTGGACGTCGCGACGATGACGACGTCGAGCTCGGCCGGATCGACGCCGGCGCGCTCGAGCGCCTGGCGCGCAGCCGGAATGGCGAGATCGCTCGCCGCCTGGTCGTCGCGGGCGATCCGCCGCTCCTTGATGCCGGTCCGCGTGACGATCCACTCGTCGTTCGTGTCGACCATCTTCTCGAGGTCCTCGTTCGTCAGCACCCGGTCGGGCACGTAGACGCCGAGGCCGGTGATGCCGACCCGGCGGATGGCGGGATCGACCTTCGAGATCATGCGTCGGGATCCGTGAGCGCGAAGAGGAGCGTCCCCTTCACGGCCAGCTCGCCGTCCACGGTCGCGGTCGCGGCGCCGCGGCCGATCGGGCCGCGCAGCCGGTCGAGCTCGCAGATCAGCTCGAGCTCGTCCCCGGGGATCACCAGGCGCTTGAAGCGGACGTCGTTGATCCCGGCGAAGAGCGCGAGCTTGCCCTGGTTCGACGGCTCCGAGAGCACCGCCACCGCGCCCGCCTGCGCCATCGCCTCGACCATGAGGACGCCGGGCATGATCGGCCGGCCGGGGAAGTGGCCGGCCAGGTACCACTCGTCCTCGCGCACGAGCTTCCGTGCGACGACCCGCTTGCCGGGGATGATCTCCGTCACCACGTCGAGCAGGAGGAACGGATCCCGGTGCGGGATGATCGCCTCGATCTCGGCCCGGCCGAGCGGGCCCGTCACGATGCGCTGCCCGCCGTGCGAACCGTGCTGGCGGCCTCGAGCCGCTGCTCCTCCACCGAGGCGCGCAGGCGTTCCCGTCCGCGGTGCACGTAGCACTTCGCGGTTCCGACCGGCATCTTCGCCGCGCGGCCGATGTCCTCGTAGGAGAACCCGAGCACGTCGCGCAGGACGACGACGTCGCGCTGCGCGGCGGAAAGCCTGGAGAGTCCGGTCGCGAGCTCGCGCCGCAGGTCGCCGAGCATCGGCGCCCTCGAGGGGTCGGACTCCTCCCCGGCCGCCTCCTCGAGCGCCGGGAGCGGTTCGGTCTGCCGCACGCGGGCGCGATCTTGGAAGTCGCGGCACGTGTTGACGACGAGCCGGTGGAGCCACGTCGCGAACTGTGCGTCGCCGCGGAACTGGCGGAGCTTCGTGCAGAGCTTCACGAGCGACTCCTGCGCGGCGTCGCGACGGTCCTCGAGATCGGTGATCAGCTGCGCGGTGAGCCGGTTCACCCGCGGCGTGTGCCGCTCCACGAGCACGTGCAGCGCGGGCCGGTCGCCGGTGCGCGCCTTCGAGACGAGGGCGAGGTCGCTCAGCTTTCTGTAGGCCTGGAGAATGGGCACCGGAATCCTTTCTTCAGACAGACGGAACGACGGCTTCGACGGTTGCACGGCGGTTAGTCTAGTGCCCATGAGCAGAGGGGAACCGACGGCGGATTCGCTCGCCGCGGCGGCCGTCACGCCGCTCCTCCGCGGGACGTTCGGGACGCCCTACCTCTACGAGCCGGAGTGCGCCTCGACCCAGGCGCTCCTCGACCCCGCGCTGCCCGAGGGCGCGGTCGCGGTGTGCGACCGCCAGCTCGCCGGGCGAGGCCGGCTGGGCCGCGCCTGGGAGGCGCCGCCCGGGACGGCGATCCTCTGCTCCGTGCTCCTGCATCCAGCGGCCGAGCGGCGCGCGGCCGAGCTCTCCGTGGTGGGAGGCCTTGCGACCGCGCTCGCCGTGGACGACGCGCTCGGGGTCTCGAGCCAGATCAAGTGGCCGAATGACGTTCTGGTCGAGCGGGCGCAAGGTCGCCGGCGTGCTCGCCGAGCGCCGCGACAGCGCGGTCGTCCTCGGGGTCGGGCTGAACGTGAACCAGCGGCCGGAGGAGCTGCCGGCCGATACGAAGGTTCCCGCGGCGTCCCTCCTCACCGTGGACGGCAAGAGCCGCCGCCGCGCGCCGCTCCTCGCCGCGCTGCTCGCGCAGGTCGAGTACGCCTACACGCGCTGGAGCGCCGGAGGGATCGACGCGCTCCGCGACGATCTCGACCCGCGCGACTTCCTCCGCAACCGCGTCGTCTTCGTGGACGGCGAGCAGGGCGTCGGCCTCGGCATCGATCCCGGCGGGCGCCTCGAGGTCGAGATCGGCGGCGAGCGCCGGACGATCGAAAGCGGCGAGGTCGGCTTCTAGCGGATCCGGGCCCAGGTGGTGCGGCCGTTCGCCGCGGCGTCCTGGGCGTAGACGCTCACCCTCGTCGAAGCGAGCGTGCGGCGGAACGTGTGGACGCCGATGCCGCGCTGCCGCTTGACGGTCTCGCCGTCGAAGTGCAGGACGAGGAGGGCGGGCTCGTCCAGCCGGATGCGAAGCACCACGCCGCCGCCGGCGCGCCGGCGCGCCTCGAGGATCTTGGCGCGCGGCTTGCGCGTGTCGCGAAGCACTGTTCGCTCGAGCGTGCGCGTGCCGAGGGCGGTGGTCGCCTCGGCGACGACCCGCAGCTCGCCGTCCGCCGCGTTTCGGCCGTCCCAGGTGACGGTGTGCAGGCCCGAGGTGCCCGAGCCGGCGAGAAGCGTTGCGACCGTCTTCGTCCCCTGGAGCACCCGCAGGCGCACCGTCGCCGCCCGCGCCAGCGTGAAGCCGATCGCGACCGTCTCGTGGCGCCCGTCGCCGTTCGGGGAGAAGAGGCCCGGGTCGACCGTGAGCTTGGCGAGCGTGCGGTCGATCGTGAGCGAGCGTCGTCCGCGTGGCCTGCTCGGCGCCCGCCGTTGCGACCGCGACCAGCCGATAGCGGCCGTCGGCGACCGGCGCTCCGGCCAGGTTGCCCCGCCACGAGACCGTCGTCGTGCCCCGGGCGAGCGGCCGCGCCGAGGCGATCGTTCCCACCGGCGCGCCGTCCTCGGTCTCGACCCGCAGCGCGAGCGTCGCGGCCTTCGACACGGTGAAGCCGATGCGGACGATGTCGCCGATCGCGTCCGCGTTCGGTGTCAGCACGGTCGGCTTCGGGACGAGCGGCGCAAGCGACAGCGGCGCCTCGCCGGGCACAGGTCCCGACGCCGGGCGGACGCCGCCCTCGGCCTCCATCACGTAGGAGTAGACACCCGGGTCGGCGCCGCTCGAGTCCCAGGTCCAGTCGATGAGCTTCCCGGTCCCGGTTCCGCTCGCAACCTCCTCGCCCGCCGCGTCGAGCACGCGCACCGTCCAGGCAAGGGCTGCGGAGAGCCGCCCGGTGAACCGGATCGGGCCGCCGATCGAGCCCTGCGCGCCGGGGGAGAAGAGCTTCGGGCCGCCGAGCGCGAGCGCGGAGGCGGCGATCGAGCCGAGGGCGCCCTTCAGCTTCGCGCCCGGGCAGGCGGTCGCGCCGAGGTCGCCGTGGCCGCTGACGCGCCTTGACCAGCACCGGCGTCCCGGCCGGGTACTTCGGGCCGCCCTGCGACGTCCAGGAGAGGCTCGAGGCCGGATCGACGTGGGCGAGATCGAGCCGCCACGCGATCAGCCGCACGAGCGCATCCTGCGCCGCGGCCGACGGGGCGGCCGAGCCGTACGAGCCGATGACCGCGATCCCGACGCTCCCGGTGTTGAACCCCTCCGCGTGCGCGCCGATCACGTTGCGCGTCATGCCTCCGCCGCGGCCCTCGAAGATCTGCCCGAAGGGATCGACGACGAAGTTGTAGCCGATGTCGTTCCAGCCGTTCGACTTCACGTGGTAGGTCTGGATCGCGCGCACGACGGCTGCCGACTTCGCCGGGGTCGCGGGGACGCCGCCGGCCGTGTGGTGCACGACCGCGAACGCGAGTCTCGGCGCGTACGAGGGGGCGGCACGCACGATCTTCTCGTTGGCCTTCCAGCCGGCGCGGCTCACGATCACCGGCTTCGCGGTGACCGCCGCGGTGCGCGGGACGGCGGTGGCGATCACGGGGCTCCACAGGAAGAAGGCGCGCAGCCGCGTGACCGGGCCGGAGACCCGGTACTGGATCCGCCGGGCGGCGCCGGTCCAGTAGGGGCTGCCGAGCCGCCAGCCGCTGAGACGCTTGCGCTCGGCCGAGCCCGCGTCCGGGCGGTCCTCCTCCTCGGGCGCGGCGGCGTGCCAGGCGCTCCAGCGGCCGCCCACGGTGGCCGTGCGGAACGAGACGGTGCCCGCGCCCTGCCAATGCAGGCCGACGAGGTTGAAGCGAAGCGGCGCCGTGCGTGCCGGGAGCACGCGCTGCGCCGAGGCGCCGCGGGCGCTCGCCGCGGCCGGCAGCGGCACGTCACGCGACCGCATCTCGACCGCGGCTGCGGCGGGCCCCGAGCAGGCGAGCGCCGCGAGCAACGAGACGAAAAACAGGCGCGGCAGGGTCATGACAGGGCCGGATCGATTCGCGGGCCAACCTCGAACGAAGCAGAACCCCGGCCGGGTCGCAAGCGGTTCGAGGGCACGCAGATACAATCCTTACGCGTCGGAAATGGCTTTCCTGCGTCCCTTTTTCCTCGTCCTGGCTGCATTCGGCCTCGCTCTCGCGCTCGCACACTCCGCGGCGCCGCAGAGCGACACCGACCGGCCGCGGGTCCTCGCGGTCGAGTTCGACAACGACGTGAACCCGGTGACGGCTGACTACCTCATCGACGCAGATCGACCGCGCAAATGAGGAGAACTACGACGCGGTCGCCCTGCTCGTCGACACGCCCGGCGGGCTCGACACGGCCATGCGCGACATCATCAAGGCCGAGCTCGCCTCGGAGGTGCCCGTGATCCTCTACGTCTATCCGCCCGGATCGCGTGCGGCCTCGGCCGGCGTCTTCCTGGCGATGGCCGCCGACGTGGCCGCGATGGCGCCGGGGACGAACATCGGCTCCTCGACGCCGATCTCCTCGTCGGGGGGCGACATCCCCTCGGATCTGCGCCGCAAGGTGATCAACGACGCGGCGGCCTACATCCGCGAGCTGGCCGAAAGCCACGGGCGAAACGGCGACTGGGCCGAGTCGGCGGTGCGCCAGGCCGCGAACGTCGGCGCGCGCGAGGCGCTCGAGCTCGGGATCGTCGACTACGTCTCGCCGGATTTGCCGACGCTCCTGAACGAGATCGACGGGACGACGACGCAGCCGAAGGAGATCGTCCTCGACACCGCCGACGCGGAGATCGACACGGTCTCGATGGGCTTCTGGAAGCGGCTCCTCGACACGCTCGTCGACCCGAACCTGATCGTCCTGCTCATGTCGATCGGCCTGCTCGGGATCACGATCGAGGTCATGAACCCCGGCCTCATCTTCCCGGGGACGGTCGGCGCGATCTGCCTGATCATGGGCCTCTTCGGCCTCCAGGTGCTCCCGGTCAGCTGGGCCGGCGTGCTGCTCATCCTGCTCGCCTTCGGGTTCTTCATCGCCGAGGCGTTCGTCATCAGCCACGGCGCCCTTGCGCTCGCGGGGACGGTCAGCTTCGTCATCGGAGCGCTGCTCCTCTTCGACCCGGCCGGGGACTCCTACCAGGTGTCCGTGTGGGTGGCCCTCGCGATCGCCGGCACGCTCGCCCTCCTCATCGGCGTGGCCCTGACGAAGGTGATCCAGGTGCGGCGCACCCGGCCGCAGACCGGGTACGAGGAGCTCGTCGTCCGACACGGGCGTCGTCCGCAAGGCGCTCGACCCGGAGGGGTACGTCTTCGTCCACGGCGAGCTGTGGAAGGCGCGGACGGAGAACGGCCCGATCGCGGTCGGCGAGACGGTGCGGGTCGACTCGATCGACGAGGGTCTCGACGCTCGTCGTCTCCCGCGCCGAGACGCCCGTGGCGGTCGCTGGTGCATAGGATGGAGCCATGCCTGCGCTGATCGCCGCTGCGGCAGTCTTCGTCGTCCTGATCCTGCTGCTCTCCGCGGCGGTCAAGGTCGCCCGCGAGTACGAGCGCGGCGTCATCTTCCGGCTCGGCCGCCTCAAGTCGCCGCCGAAGGGCCCGGGCCTCTTCCTGCTCATCCCGATCATCGACAAGATGGTCAAGGTCGACCTGCGGACGGTCACGCTGAACGTGCCGCCGCAGGAGGTGATCACGAAGGACAACGTGCCGGTCCGCGTGAACGCCGTCGCGTACTTCCGGATCATCGACCCGGAGAAGGCGATCGTGCAGGTCGAGAACTACATGGTCGCGACGTCGCAGATCGCGCAGACCACGCTGCGCAGCGTGCTCGGCCAGCACATGCTCGACGAGCTCCTGTCCGAGCGCGACAAGATCAACGCGATCCTCCAGCAGATCATCGACGAGGCGACCTCGCCCTGGGGCATCAAGGTCTCGATCGTCGAGGTGAAGGACGTCGAGATCCCGAGCGGGATGCAGCGCGCGATGGCCCGCCAGGCCGAGGCCGAGCGCGAGCGGCGCGCCAAGGTGATCGCGGCCGAGGGCGAGTTCCAGGCCTCGCAGAAGCTGCGCGAGGCGGCCGACGTGATGAGCGCGAACCCGATCACGCTCCAGCTGCGCTTCCTGCAGACGATGCTCGAGATCAGCTCCGAGCGCTCGACCACGACCTTCCTGCCGCTGCCGCTCGAGCTCTTCCGTCCCTTCCTCGAAGCCGGGCGCACGCCGGGCGACTCGAGCTGACGGAACCCGCGCGCCCCGATTTCCGCACCGACCCGCTGACGGGCCGCCTCGTCGTGGTCGCGCCGCGCCGTGGTGCGCGTCCGGGCCCGGACGCCGGCTGTCCGTTCTGCGAGGGGCACGAGTCGGAGACGCCGCCGGAGTCGCTGGCGCTCGGCCGCGAGGTCGGGCTCGGCGGACACGCCGGGGTGGAAGCTGCGCGTCGTCCCGAACCTCTACCCCGCGCTCGAGCGGCAGGAGGTGGTGGTCCACACGCCGCGGCACGTCGAGTCGCTCGCCGACCTGTCGCCCGAGGAGCTACGCCGGATCGCCGAGGCGTGGTCGCTGCGCGCGGCCGCGGCGCGCGACGAGGGGTTCCCCTACGTGCACGCGTTCGTGAACGAGGGCGCCGCCGCGGGGGCGAGCCGGCCGCACTCGCATTCGCAGCTCGCGTGGCTGCGCAGAGCCGCCGCCGGCCGTTCCGAGGAGACCGGCGACCGGGCCGCGCACCTCGCGGCCGAGCTGGCCGACGGCGCGCGGGTCGTCGACGCAGCGCGACGGCCTTGTCGCGCTCGCGGCCTGGGCCGGGCGGCTTCCCTACGAGCTCCTCGTCGCGCCGGCCGAGCCCGACGGCGGCGGATTCGACTCGCCGCTCCTGCCGGCCGCGCTCGAGCTGCTCGGCGACCTCGTCGGCCGGCTTCGCGCACTCGAGGGCGACGTCCCGTTCAACGCGTGGCTCCACGACGGCCCGCACTGGCACCTCGAGCTCGTGCCGCGCCTCTCGGTCCAGGCGGGCCTGGAGCTCGGCGCCGGCATCTCGATCAACTCGGTCGCCCCGAAGACGCGGCCGAGCGGCTCCGCGGCTAGCCCTCCTCGGGCTCCTCTTCGGTCTCGGGCTCGTCCACGGTCGACTCATCCTCGACGGGCGGCGGGCCGCCGTTCGTCGCCACGGGCTCTCCTTCTGCGACGCGGCTCGCCGTTCTCCTCGTCGCCTGGATCGACGACCATCGCCACGGTCGAGACGACCTCCTCGCCGCGCAGGCGCATGACGATCACGCCCTGGGTCGAGCGGCCGAGGCGCTTCACGTCCTCGACCGGGATCTTGATCATCGTGCCGCCGTTCGACATGAGCATCACCTGGTAGCCGTCGCGGACGACGAGCGCGCCGACGAGCTGGCCGCGCGCCTCGGTGAGCTGCACGGTCTTCACGCCCATCGAGCCGCGGCCCTTCACCGGGTACTGGTCGATGCGCGTGCGCTTGCCGAAGCCGTTCTCGGTGACGACCAGGAGGTCTTCCTCGTTGCGCGCGATGCCGGCGAAGATCACCTCGTCGCCCTCGCGCAGGCGGATGCCGATCACGCCCTCGGTCGCGCGGCCCATCGGGCGCGCCTGCTTCTCGTGGAAGCGGGCCGCCTGGCCCTTGCGCGAGACGAGCAGGATGTCGTCCTCGCCGTCCGAGTGGAGGACGTCGACCAGCTCGTCGCCCTCGCGCAGGCGGATGGCGATGATCCCGTCCGCCTTGAGCGGCGTGTTGTAGTCGAGGAAGCGCGTCTTCTTGACGACGCCCTTGCGGGTCGCGAGGACGAGGTACTGGGCCTCCTCGAACTTGCGCGTCGCGATCATCGCCCGCACCGACTCGCCCTGGGCGAGCGGCAGCAGGTTCACGAGCGCGCGGCCCTTCGACTGGCGCGAGCCGAGCGGCAGCTCGTGCACCTTCAGGCGGTAGACCTTGCCGAGCGAGCTGAAGAAGAGCAGGAAGTCGTGCGTCGAGGCGACCACGAGGTGCTCGATGTAGTCGTCCTCCTTGAGATCCATGCCCATGACGCCGATCCCGCCGCGGCGCTGCTCGCGGTAGGTGGTCACGGGGAGCCGCTTCACGTAGCCGGAGCGGCTGATCGCGACGACCATGTCCTCCTCCGCGATCAGGTCCTCGAGCTCGAGCTCCTCCTCGGCGGCCACGATCTCGGTGCGGCGCTCGTCGCCGCGGCCGTAGACCTGCTTGATCTCGAGGAGCTCCTCGCGGATCAGCGCGTCGACGCGGGCCGGGTCGCCGAGGATGGCGCGGAGCTCGGCGATGCGCTCGACGAGGTCGGCGTGCTCGTCCTCGATCTCCTTCCGCGCCAGGCCGGTGAGCCGCGCGAGGCGCAGGTCGAGGATCGCCTGGGCCTGGATCTCGGTCAGGCCGAACTTCTCCATGAGGCCCGTGCGCGCCTCGTCGGTGTCGGCCGAGCCGCGGATGAGCGCGATGACCGCGTCGAGGTTCTCGAGCGCGGTCAGGTAGCCCTCGAGGATGTGCGCGCGCTCCTCGGCCTTGCGCAGCTCGAACTTGGAGCGGCGGGTTACGACCTCGCGCTGGTAGTCCAGGTAGTAGCGGACGAGCTCGAGGAGCGTCAGCGTCCGCGGCACGCCGTCGACGAGGGCGACCGCGTTGTAGCCGAAGGTCGACTGGAGCGCCGTGTGCTTGAAGAGCTTGTTCTGGACGACCTGCGGGACGGCGTCGCGCTTCAGGTGGATCTCGAGCCGCATGCCCGTGCGGTCGGAGAGGTCGCGGATGTCGGCGATCTCCGGCAGCACCTTGTCGTTCACGAGCGCGGCCATCTTCGCGATGACGCCCTCGTCGCCGCCCTTCTTCACGCCGTAGGGAAGCTCGTTGACGACGATCGCCGTGCGGCCGCCGCGCAGCTCCTCGATGTGGGCGCGGGCGCGCATGACGATCCGGCCGCGGCCGGTGCGGTAGGCGTCGCGGATCCCGCTGCGCCCGACGATGAAGCCGCTCGTCGGGAAGTCCGGGCCCGGAGATGTGCTTCATGAGCCCGTCCACGTCGATCGCCGGGTCGTCGATCATCGCGACGACCGCGTCGATCGTCTCGCCCAGGTTGTGCGGCGGGATGTTCGTCGCCATCCCGACGGCGATCCCCGAGCGAGCCGTTCACGAGCAGGTTGGGGAAGCGCGACGGAAGGACCGACGGCTCCTTGCGCGACTCGTCGTAGTTCGGGACGTAGTCGACGGTGTCCGCGTCGATGTCGCGCAAGAGCTCGGTCGCGAGCCGCGTGAGGCGGCACTCGGTGTAGCGCATCGCCGCGGCCGGGTAGCCGTCGATGTTCCCGAAGTTCCCCTGGCCGTCGACGAGCGGGTAGCGCATCGAGAACGGCTGCGCGAGCCGGACGAGCGTGTCGTAGATCGACTGGTCGCCGTGCGGGTGGTAGGAGCCCATCACGTCGCCGACGATGCGCGCGCACTTCTTGTACGGGCGGTTCGGCTGCATGCCGGCCTCGTGCATCCCGAAGAGGACGCGCCGGTGCACCGGCTTGAGCCCGTCGCGCGCATCCGGCAGGGCGCGCGCGACGATCACGCTCATCGCGTAGTCGAGGAAGCTCGAGCGCATCTCCTGCTCGAGCTCGCGCGACTCGATCCGGCCTGCGCCTAGGGGTTCGACCGTCGCCACCGGTCTAGACGTCCAGGAAGCGCACGTCGCGCGCGTTTTGCTCGATGAACTCGCGCCGCGGCTCCACCTGGTCTCCCATCAGGGTCGAGAAGATCCGGTCGGCCATCGAGCCGCGTCCTCCACGTCGACGCGCATGAGGATGCGGCGGGCCGGATCCATCGTCGTCTCCCAGAGCTCGCCCGGGTTCATCTCGCCGAGCCCCTTGAAGCGGCTCACCTGGATGCCCGTCCTTCGCGACTTCGAGGAGCGCGGAGCGGAGCTCCTCGAACGTCCCGCCGACGCGCGTCTTCTTGCCGGCCGTGATCGTGAACGGCGGCGCGCCGACGTCGTCGACGAGCTTCTCGTAGGCGCGGCGCAGCCGCTGGTAGGACGGGCAGCTCGAACACGCGCAGCGGAATGTCGACGTGGTGCGCGGCGCTCGTCGCGCGCTCGACGATCTTGATCCGGAAGCGTGTCGGCGTGGATCGCGTCAACCGCCTCGAGGTCGTAGCCGTTCTCCGAGAGCTCGGCAGCGCGGCGATCGCCTCCTCCGCGGTCGACGCCGGCAGCTCGACGAGCCGGTGCTCGATGACGAAGCGGCCCGCGGCCGGGAAGTCGCGCAGCTCCGAGGTGAGCTTCGCCGACCAGCCCTCGAACGTGCTGCAGGTCGCGCGTGAAGCGCGCCCAGCGCGCCTCGGTCATCTTGAAGCTCTCGCCCTCGCGCGCGCGTGACCTCCATGTCCTTCACCCGCTCGCGGACGAGGAGCTCCTCGAACTGGGACTCCTTCTCGACGTACTGCTCCTGGTTTCCGATCTTCACCCGGTAGAGCGGCGGCACGGCGATGTAGACGTGGCCGTTGTCGAAGAGCTCCTGCATGTTCCGGTAGAGGAACGTCAGGATGAGCGTGCGGATGTGGGATCCGTCCACGTCGGCGTCGGTCATGATGATCACGCGGTGGTAGCGGAGCCGCTCGAGGTCGAACTCGTCCGCGATGCCCGTCCCGATCGCCGTGATGATCGCCTGGATCTCGGCGTTCGAGAGCACCTTCCCGATCCGGTTCTTCTCCGAGTTGATCACCTTGCCGCGCAGCGGGAGGATCGCCTGGAACTGCCGGTCGCGCGCGTCGATCGCCGAGCCGCCGGCCGAGTTGCCCTCGACGAGGTACATCTCCGCCTCGGCCGGGTCGCGTGTCTGGCAGTCGGCGAGCTTGCCGGGCAGCGAGCCGCCGTCGAGCGCGCTCTTTCGCCGGGTGAGCTCGCGCGCCTTGCGGGCGGCCTGGCGCGCGTTTCGCGCGGCGACCGCCTTCGTGATGATCTGGCGCGCGTCGTTCGGGTTCTCCTCCATGAACTCGGCGAGCTTCGCGTTCACCGTCTGCTCGACGAGGCCGCGCACCCACGGGTTGCCGAGCTTCGTCTTCGTCTGGCCCTCGAACTGCGGGTCGCGCAGCTTGACCGAGATGACCGCGGCGAGGCCCTCGCGGACGTCCTCGCCCTCGAGGTTCTCCTCCTTCTCCTTCAGGAGGCCCTTCTCGCGCGCGTACTTGTTGAGCGTGCCGGTGAGCGCGGCCTTGAAGCCGGAGAGGTGCGTGCCGCCCTCGTGCGTGTTGATGTTGTTCGCGAAGGAGAAGACCGACTCGACGTACGAGGTGTTCCACTGCATCGCCACCTCGACGGAGCCCTCGTCGGTCGCGTTTTCGAGGTAGACGATGTGCTTGTGGACGGAGTCCTTCGCCTCGTTCACGTAGGCGACGAAGTCGCGGATGCCGCCCTCGGCGTAGAACTCCTGCGTCTCCTCGGTCTCGCGCGCGTCGGTGAAGACGATGCGCAGGCCGCGGGTCAGGAAGGCGGTCTCGCGGAAGCGCTGCGTGAGCGTCTGGGCCGAGAACTCGATCTCCTCGAAGATCTCCGAGTCGGGGAGGAACGTGATCGTCGTGCCGGTGTCGTCCTTCTCCGCCTCGCCGACGACCTCCATGTCGGCGACCGGCGCGCCGCGCACGAACTCCTGCCGGTAGACCTTGCCGTCGCGGCGCACCTCGGCGACGAGCGACTCGGAGAGCGCGTTCACGACGGAGACGCCGACGCCGTGGAGGCCGCCGGAGACCTTGTAGCCGTCGCCGCCGAACTTGCCGCCCGCGTGGAGCTTCGTCAGGACGACCTCGAGCGCCGGCCGGCCCTGCTCGGCCATGACGTCGACCGGGATGCCCGAGCCGAAGTCGCGGACGGTGACCGAGTTGTCCGGATGGAGGGTGATCTCGATGCGCTCGTTGCGTCCCGCGAGGGCCTCGTCGACCGAGTTGTCGACCACCTCGTAGACCAGGTGGTGGAGGCCGCGGGAGCCCGTCGAGCCGATGTACATGCCCGGGCGCAGCCGGACCGGCTCGAGGCCTTCGAGAACGGTGATGTCTTTTGCGGTGTAGGACGTTTCAGTCATGAAAAAAGCCCTGCTAAAGGGCTATTTTTGTACCCGGGGTAGTGTATCAGAGCGGCCGGTCGTCCGGCGGGTTGTCCGACCGCGCCAGGCTGGCCGCCGCGGCCTTCGCGACGGCGCCTCTGAGCGCCTCGTTTTCGATCCCCGCGGCGAGCGCCTCAGCCGCGGCTCGGTGCTCCTCGGAGACGGGCGGCGGGGCGGCGTTTCGACCTCTTCGGGAAGCGGCCCGCGCTCGGGCAGCCGGCCCGGCGCGAAGACGATCTTCGGCGGCGCAGAGTCGCCGAGCGCGGCGTGCAGGTGCTCGAGCACGGTCTCCGCCAGTGCGGTCAGCTCGAAGGCCCACACGCTCGACGAGGTGGCGACGTGGAGGGTGCCGTCGCGGGCGATCCGCGCCGGCCAGGCGTTCGCGGCGATCGCCTCGCCCACCGCCCCGGGCCAGGCCTGGACGAGCGGCCCGATCGCCGCGTCGCGGCCGAAGCGGGCGACCTGCTCGCGGATCTCGTCGCCGATCGGGCGAGGGTGCCAGCTTCCGCTCATGCCGCCCTCGCCGCTCCGGGCGTGACCTCGATCACGGCCGCGGGCTCGGGGCCGCCGGGCGGGAGCGCTCCCCGGTCGGTCGCCGTGACCACGGTCTGCGAGCCGGCGGGAAGCGCGGCGAGAAGCGCTGCGCGACGCGTCTCGTCGAGCTCGCTCAGCACGTCGTCGAGGAGAAGCAGCGGCGGCGAGCCGTTGCGCTCGGCGGTCAGGTCGGCCTCGGCGAGGACGAGCGCGAGCACGGTCGCGCGCTGCTCGCCCTGCGAGCCGAAGCTGCGCAGCTCGCGGCCCTCGGCCTCGATCCCGACGTCGCGCAGGTGGGGGCCGAGCGAGGTCGTGCCCCGCTGGAGGTCCCGGTCGAAACGGGCCTCGAGCGCGGTGACGGTCGGCGGCTCGGGCTCGTAGGAGAGCGTCGCTCCGGCGAGGCCGAGGGTCGCGGCGCGCTCGGCGAAGACGGGCGCGAGGTCGGCGACGAGCGCGGCCCGGGCCGCGTCGAGCTCGGCGCCGAGCACGGCCACGCGCTCGGTCCACGGAGCGATCGACTCCCGGCCGGCCGCATTTGCGCGAACCCGGCGCAGCGCCTCGTTTCGCTGCGCGAGCGCCTGGCCGTAGGCGACGGGGAGATCGGCCTGCGCCGGCGCGAGCCGCCCGAGCATCCGGTCGACGTAGTGGCGCCGCACGATCGGGCTTCCCTTCACGACCGCGAGCCGGTCGGGGACGAAGACGAGCGCGCTCAGCCGATGGCGCAGGGTCTCCACGCTCGGGAGCGCGGCGCCGTTCAGCCGCGCCCGCTTCGGGCTGGCCCGGCTCGAGCGTCACCTCGGTCTCGACCGGCGAGCCGCCCTCCTCCCCGACGAGCGTCACCCGCCCCGCAGCGGCGCCGAAGCGGACGAGCTGCGCGTCCGTTCGCGACCGCGGCGAGAACCCCTGGCTGCCGACGTGGAGCGCCTCGAGCAGGTTCGTCTTCCCGACGCCGTTTCGGCCGGTCACGAGGACGAACCCCGCCGGCAGGTCGAGGTCGAGCGACGCGTACGAGCGGAAGTCGACGAGGGTGACGTGCGCGACGACCACCTGGCGCCCCGGCCCGGCTCGGGGCCGCGCCTCAGGCGGCCAGCCGGATGGGCATGATCAGGTAGAGGAAGTCGTCCCCCTCGCCCTGGATGAGCCCCGGCCGAAGCGGGCTGATCAGCTTGATGCGCACGCGCTCGTCGGCCACCGACTCGAGCCCGTCGCGCAGGAACTCGGCGTTGAAGCCGATCTCGAGCGGATCGCCCGTGTAGCCGACGGGAAGCGACTCGTGCGCCTCGCCGACGTCCTGGGTCTGCGCGCTCACCGTCAGCTCGCCCTCGGCGAAGCGAAGGCGAAGCGGCGACTTGCGCTGCGCCATGAGCGACGTGCGCCGGACGACGTCCAGGAGCTCCTCGCGCGGAATCGAGACCTCGGCCTCGAACGCCTCCGGCACGAGCTGCTTGTAGTTCGGGAACTGCCCGTCGATGCGGCGCGCCGTGAGCGTGACGCCGTCCACGTCGAAGACGATCTGGTTGTCGAGGATCCCGAGGGCCAAGGTGTCGCTCGCGGCGGCCTGCGCGACCCGGACGAGCTCGCCGAGCGCCCGTGCCGGCACGATCGCCTCGAGCTCCTTCGCCGGGCCCTGCTCGAGCGCCGTCTCCTTGACGCTCAGCCGGTAGGAGTCGGTCGCGGCCATGACGAGCTTCCCCGTCTCGAAGCGGACGAGGATTCCGGTCAGCACCGGCCTCGACTCGTCGCGGGACGCCGACCGGCTGACCTTCGCGATCGTGTCGAGGAAGGCGGCCCGCTCGACCGCGAACTCCTCGCCGCCCGAGTCCGGCAGGCGGGGGAAGTCCTCCGCGCTGAACGTGTGCAGGCTGTAGGAGGCGGCGCCGCAGGTCAGCCGGACGAGCCCTTCGCCGGCGACGTGCTCGAGCGTCACCTCGCCCGGCGGCAGAAGCCGCGCGATGTCCACGAACAGCCGGCCGGGAACGACGACGCTTCCCTCGGACCCGACGGTCGCGTCGACCCCGAGGCGGACCGAGAGCTCCATGTCGGTGGCGGCCAGCTCCAAGCGCCCCTCGGTCGCGCGCAGAAGGATTCCGGTGAGAACGTGCACGCTCTGCCGCGTCGAGACGCCCCTGCCGACTACCGCGAGCTTCTCCGAGAGCTCCTCGCTTTGGCACGTAATCCTCAGGGTGGTCTCAGTGGCTGTCTCGAGAGAATTCATTTAAGGACCTCGTCGTAGTAGTAAGGCGTGTGGATAGCGGGGAAGACGGTACTGAAGCCGCCTGTGGAGCGGCGCTGCGCTGGGGACGCAATCTGGGGAGAACTGCCGTGGACCCCCAACTCGGCGCGTGCCGGCAGGTTCGTCCACAGATTCGCCGAGCGTTCCTCCACACGGTCATCAACGGGCCTGCTTGATGCGCGCGGTGAGCTCCTGGACGAGGTTGTAGACCGAGCGGTCTTCCTTGATCAGCTTCGCGATCTTCGAGGTCGCGTGGATCACGGTCGTGTGGTCGCGGCCGCCGAACTTCTTGCCGATCTTCGGAAGCGACGAGTCGGTCAGCTCGCGGCAGAGGTACATCGCGACCTGGCGCGGATAGACGATCGACTGGGAGCGCCGGTCGCCGGTCAGCTCCTGAAGCGAGATGCCGAAGCGTTCGACGACGGCCTCTTGGATCCGCTCGACGGACACTTCGGGCATCTCGCCCTGTGGGAACACGTCCTTCAGGACCTCCTGCGCGAGGTCGACCGTCATCGGCCGGCCGGTCAGCGACGAGAACGCGACGACGCGGGTGAGCGCCCCCTCGAGCTCGCGGATGTTGGTCGAGATGCGCCCGGCGATGAAGGTGAGAACCTGCTGGTCGGGCACGTGCGTCCCGTCGGCGTGCACCTTCTTGCGGAGGATCGCGATGCGCGTCTCGAGGTCGGGCGGCTGGATGTCCGTGATGAGCCCCCACTCGAACCGCGACCGCAGCCGGGCCTCGAGGGTGGCGATGTCGCGCGGCGGCCGGTCGGACGAGATGACGATCTGCCGGCCCGCCTCGTACAGGGAGTTGAACGTGTGGAAGAACTCCTCCTGGATCCGCTCCTTGCCCTCGAAGAACTGGATGTCGTCGATCAAGAGGACGTCGTAGTGGCGGTAGCGGTGCTTGAACCCCTCGATCCGCTTGTCGCGGAGGGAGTTGATGAAGTCGTTCATGAAGGCCTCGCTGGTTACATACCGAGCCGTCAGGCCCTGGCCGTGCTCGCCCGTGTAGTCGGCGATCGCCTGGAGCAGGTGCGTCTTGCCGAGCCCGGTGCCGCCGTAGATGAAGAGCGGGTTGTAGGCCTGCGCCGGCGCCTCGGCGACGGCGAGCGCGGCCGCGTGGGCGAAGCGGTTCGACGAGCCGATGACGAACCGGTCGAACGTGTACTTGGGGTTCAGGCCGGTGCGCTCGCGCCGCTCGGGTCCCGGCGCACGACCGTCCTCAGACCAGGGAGTGGGCTGGTGCTCGGCCGCCACGGCGGCCGCGACGGACACCTGCACGCGGCGCTCGGAGCCGAGCGTGTCGCGCACCGCCGCCTCGACGAGACCGCGGAAGTGGTTCTCGATCCAGTCGCGCGTGAAGTCGTTCGGAACGGTGAGCACGAAGACGTCGTCGTCGAGCGCCTCACCTTCTGCATCCCCGAACCAGGTGCGGTACGTGTGGTCGTTCAGCGAGCCCTGAAGGCGCCGAGCTACCTCGGTCCACAGGGTCTCCGCACTCAGCTCTAAGGGCTGCTCCACCCGGCCTGCCAACTCCTTCCGTCCCGCTCGGCGAGGCGCGAGTCTAGCAACGGGTCGCCTCACCTACAAACGCGCTCCCTGGGGATAACGGACCCCCCACAAATACCTGATTAGCAGGGAATTTGGAGTTATCCACAACCGTCTCCACAGTGTGGACAGTCTTAAGGATCGCCCGCATCAAGCGCACTTCGGCCTGTGGATTTCCACAACCCGTGGATTTTGTGAACGCGGCCGCCTCGGCGGGGCCTCCGGGTCTTCGAAGAGCGGGTGCCGACCTTCTCTATACTTGCCCGTCGGACGGCCACGGCTGTCCCGACCGAAGCCATTCATTCCCCCCGCGCGGGGCCTCAGGAGAGACGTGAAGCGAACCTTTCAGCCGAACGTGCGCCGCCGCAAGCGCAAGCATGGATTTCGTGCGCGCATGAAGACCCGCGGGGGTCGCGCCATCCTCAAGCGGCGGCGGGCGCGGGGCCGCAAGCGTCTGTCGGCCTGATCCGGGGACCGGCCGTGAAGCGACGCAATCGCCTGTCCCGCTCCCGGGACTTCGACGCGGTGTACCGCAAGGGCCGCTCGTTCACGACGCGCTACCTCGTCGTCTACGTCTTCCCCCGGGAGGACGCCGAAGACGGACCCCGCCTCGGCCTCGCGGTGCCGCGCAAGGTCGGCAACGCGGTGCAGCGCAACCGGCTGAAGCGCCGGCTGCGCGCGATCTTCGACGAGCTCGCCTCCGGGCTTCCGCCCGCCTACGACTACGTCCTCTCGGCCCGCGAGGGCCTCGCCGAGGCGGCGGAGGCAAACGGCGCCGGCTGGCTCGCCGAGTCGGTCGGCGAGGCGCTGCGCCTCGCCGAGACCTCGGAGCGGGGAACGCCGGCGTGACCCGGATCGCGCTCGTCCTCGTGCGCATCTACCAGCGCGCCGTGAGCCCGCTCCTGCGGCCGCGCTGCAAGTACCACCCGACCTGCTCCCACTACGCGGCCGACGCGCTGCGCGAGTACGGCTTCTTCCGCGGGACGGTCCTCGCGGGCTGGCGGGTTCTTCGCTGCAACCCCTGGAGCCACGGCGGCGTCGACTACGCGCGCGACCAGACGCTCTTTGAGCGGCGGCGCAAGGAGACGGCCGCGTGATCGCGCTCGCCTCGATCCTCCAGCCGCTCGAGAACATCCTCACCGACATCCTCGAGTGGCTGCACTCGACGGCCAACCTGAGCTGGGCGCTGTCGATCATCGTCCTCACGCTGATGGTGCGGATGGTGATGGTGCCGCTGACCGTCAAGCAGATCCACTCGATGCAGCGCCTCCAGGTGCTCGCCCCGGAGCTGAAGGCGCTCCAGGCAGAAGTACAAGACCGACAAGAAGCGCCAGCAGGAAGAGGTCATGCGCTTCTACCGCGAGAACAAGGTCAACCCGGCCGCCTCCTGCCTGCCGCTGCTCCTCCAGATCCCGATCTTCATCTCGCTCTTCTACGTCCTGCGCGGGTTCGAGAAGGAGGTCTACGTCCACTACCTCGGGACCGGACCTGAGCTTCCTCTGGATCGTCCCGAACATCACCGACCCGGTGAACGCGCACTGGTCCGGCTGGCTCCTGCTCGTCGTCTACGTCGTCAGCCAGCTCGTCGCCGCGCTCCTCACGCCGGTCACGGACAAGACGCAGCGGATCATCTTCATCGTCCTGCCGTTCGCGTTCGTCTTCTTCATCGTCAACTTCCCGGTCGGCCTGCTCCTCTACTGGGTCACGACCAACCTGTGGACGGTCGGCCAGGGGCTCGTGACGCGGCGGATGATGCCCAAGCCGGTCGCCCCGCCAAAACGCAGCTCCCGCACGCCGGCGCAGGATGCGCCGGCGCCCGCGCCCGCGACCGCCAAGGCCGCCGTGCCCGCGAGCTCCTCCGGATCACGACGCAGTCCGGCGGCGCAAGAAGCGCGGCCCGCAGACCCGGCGATGACGAGCGAAGAGCTTCCGCTCGGCCCCGACCAGGTCGAAGGCACCGGCGAGACGGTCGGCGAGGCCAAGTGGGCCGCGCTGCGCGAGCTCGAGCGCCGGCATCCCGGGATCGAGAAGAGCCAGGTTCGCTTCCAGGTCGTGTCCGAGGGCGAGCGCGGCCTCCTCGGCGTCGGCTTCACGCCTGCCCGTGTGATCGCCGAGCTTTCCGGCCAGGCGCCGAAGGCCGCGAAGCCTCGCGTCGAGGAGGAGCCGGGGACGCCTTCGGCCCAGCTACGCGAGCTCGTCGAGCTGGTCTGCGACGCGCTCGGCGTGCCCGCGACGGTCGCGATCAGCGAGTCGGGCGGCGACCTGACCGCGCGGATCTCCGGCAGCGACGTGGCGCTCCTCATCGGCAAGCGCGGACAGACGATCGACGCGATCCAGCATCTCGCGAACGCGGTGCTGCGCTCGGAGGACGGCCCGCAGCTCACGGCGATCGTGGACGCCGCCGGCTACCGCGCGCGGCGGCGCCAGACGCTCGAGCGCGCCGCCGAGCAGGCGGCCCAGGAGGCGCTCGCGGACGGACGGCCCGTCCCGCTCGAGCCGATGTCGGCCGTCGAGCGAAAGCTCGTCCACCTGTACCTGCAAGAGCGCGGCGGCGTGACGACCGAGAGCGAGGGCGCCGAGCCGAACCGCCGCATCGTCGTCGCGCCCGCGACCGAGTTGGACGGCTGACGGCCATCAACCGTCTGAACGACCCGCGCGTCGAGCGCTGGCTCGCCGCGCTTCTCGCCACGCCCGGGCTGACGAGCATCGACGACCCGGAGGAAGCCCGCCGCGTCCACCTCGACGATGCGCTCGCGGCGCTCGACCTCGTCACCGAGGGCCCCGTCGTGGACGTCGGCTCGGGCGGCGGCTCGCCGGGGATCCCGATCGCCGCGGCCCGGCCCGGCCTCGCGGTGACGCTGCTCGAGTCGAGCGCCCGCAAGTGCGAGTTCCTCCGCGGCGCAGACGGCCGACTTCCCGAATGTCGAGGTCGTCTGCGCCCGCGCCGAGGAGCACGCGGCCGCCGCAGGCCGCGACGCGTACGCGACCGCGCTCGCCCGCGCGCTCGCCCCGCCGCCGGTCGCCGTCGAGTGGTGCCTGCCGCTCGTCCGCCCGGGCGGCCGCCTCGTCCTCTACGCCGGCGACGCGGACGACGAACAGGTCGCGCGGGCGGCCGAGGAAGTCGCCGGACGCCTCGCCGAGGTCGTCCCCGTGGCCGGCTCCGAGCGCCGCCGGCTGCTCGTCGTGGAGAAGCTCGGACCGACGCCCGAGCGCTTTCCGCGCCGCCCGGGCACGGCGAGGAAACGTCCACTCGCCTGAGTAGCCTTGAGCGGATGCCCGGGCAGATTTTCGCGCTCGCAAACCAAAAGGGCGGGGTCGGCAAGACGACGACCGCGGTCAACCTCGCCGCCTGCCTCGCCGAGGCCGGCGAGCGGACGCTGATCGTCGATCTCGACCCGCAGGCGAACGCCACCTCGGGCCTCGGTGAGCGCGCGAACGGCGGCTCGACGGCCGACCTCCTCGACGGCGCCGACCTCGCGGGGCTCGTGCGGCCGACGCGCTTTGCGAACCTCGATCTCGTCCCGTCGAGGCACGAGCTCGCGGGCACCGCGGTCGAGCTCGCGCGCCGCGAGGAGGCCGACACGTACCTGGCCGACTCGCTCGCGCCCGCGCGCGACGACTACTCCTTCGTCTTCCTGGACTGTCCGCCCTCGCTCGGCCCGCTGACGGTGAACGCCCTCGCGGCCGCGGACCGCGTGCTCGTCCCGGTGCAGTGCGAGTACTACGCGCTCGAAGGGCTGACGCAGCTCCTCGACTCGATCGAGCGGATCCGGGCGGGCCTCAACCCGAGGCTCTCCCTGGCCGGCCTTCTCCTGACGATGTGCGACGGGCGGACGCGTCTTTCCGCCGACGTCGCCGCCGAGGTGCGGCGCCACTTCGGCGATCTCGTCTTCGACGCGGTCGTCCCGCGCAGCGTGCGCCTCGCAGAGGCGCCGAGCCACGGCCTGCCCATCACGGTCTACGACCCGCGCTCGGCCGGCGCCGACGCCTACTACCGGGTGGCCGGCGAGCTCGTCGACCGCCTCCGTACCCATGCCAACGACCGGGAGCTCGCCCATGTCGGCCACGGCGCCTGATCCCCGCCGCCGCGGGCTCGGCCGCGGACTCGAGGTGCTCATGGGCGGGGTGCCGTCGCCGAGCGAGCTCGCGCAGCTGCCCGTCGGCCAGATCTCGGCGAACCCGCGCCAGCCGCGCCGCAAGGTGGACGCCGAGGCGCTCGGCGCGCTGGCCGAGTCGGTGCGCGCGCAGGGCCTCATCCAGCCGGTCGTCGTCCGCCCGCTCGGGGACGGCCGCTACGAGCTCGTCGCCGGAGAGCGCCGCTGGCGTGCGGCCCGCGCCGCCGGGCTCGCCACGGTGCCGGCGCTCATCCGCGAGACGGACGACCGCGAGTCGCTCATCCTCGCCCTCGTCGAGAACGTCGCCCGCGAGGACCTGACCCCGATCGAGGAGGCGCGCGCCTACGCGCTCCTCCAGGACGAGTTCGCGCTCACGCTCGGCGATCTCTCCGAGCGCGTCGGCCGCTCGAAGCCGTCCGTGTCGAACCGGCTGCGCCTCCTGGAGCTCTCCGACGACGTGCTCGACCTGGTCGAGCGCGGCGCCCTCACCGAGGGCCACGCCCGCGCCGTCCTGGCCGTCCCGGGCGACGACGACCGCCGGGCGCTCGCCCGCCGGATCGTCCGCGAGGGGATGTCCGTTCGCGCCGCCGAGCGCGCCGCCCGGTGGGCCGGCGCCCGCACGAAGCCTCGCCGTTCGGCGCCGGTTGACCCCGAGCTCGCCTCCCGCGCCCGCGGCGCGCTCGAGCGTCTGACCGGAGCGCCGGTGCGGGTCGGCGCCCGCCGGATCGAGATCTCCTTCGAGAGCGAAACCGCGCTCGCGGAGATCGTTGAAGCGTTGGAGCGTCCGGCGTAACCTCTCGGCCGCAACTCTCGTTGTGTGTGTGCGATGGGGATGCCGGGACGCTTCCACTACGACGCCGCGACGGTCGAAGCGATCGACCAGGACTCGCGCACCCGTGACCTCGTTCTGCGCATGGCCGACCTCGTCCGCTGCGGCCGCCTGGAGCCGTTCGTCGAGCTCGTGCGCGCGGACTCCGCAGCTCGACGAGGAGACCCGCGGCTGGGTGCTCGCCCTCGCCGAGAGCGAGAACTTCCTCCTCGCCGCGGCGCTGTATCTCAAGCGCTCGCGCGACGTGAACTGACGCACCCGCCGCGCCTCGCTACAATCCGCAGCCGCTCGGGCGATTAGCTCAGTCGGTTAGAGCGCCGCTCTGATAAGGCGGAGGTCCCTGGTTCGAATCCAGGATCGCCCATCACCGCCGACGGAAGCCGCCTGCTTCGCGGGCACGATCACTTCCGTCGGCGGATCCTTCCGAGCGCCGGCTAGAGCGTGGCCGCGGCGCGGCAGGTCTGGCCGCTCGCCAGGTTCTTGGCCGTCGCCACGACGCGGTCGCTGCCGGGCCCGTTCGTCGCGGAGCGCTTGACCTCGAACGAGCCGCTCGGCGCGTGCGTCGTTCGGATACCGCGGAAGAAGCGGTGGCCGTTGCGCTTCAGGGTCACGCGCCAGCGCTTGCCGTTCGCGTTTTGATCGACCTCGAACTCGACCTCGATCCGGCCGTTGTCCGGCTTCAGCTTGAGCTTCGACGTCGCCGCGCCGCTGCACGTTCCCGTCGCGACGACTCGTCCACCTCCGCCGGCCGGGGAGCTCGCGGCCAGCACAAGCGCCGTCACCGCGCCGAGCAGCGCCAGACTCAGAATCGCTCGCACTCTCATGTCGTCTCCTCTCGTTGCGTACTGACGCTCGTGACGCTAGGAGGCGGCAGGCAAAGGCCGGGCAGGGACGAGTAAAGATCCGGCCCGGGCCCGGGAAAGATTCGGCTGAGCTAGGGCCGGCGCTCCCAGGCGCCGATCTCGCAGCGCTTCTCCTTCGGCCGCTTCACGCCTCGCTGGTCTTGCTTCACGGTGCAGGCGGCCTTCGGGATCGCGTTCAGCGCTGGGCTCCCCTTGAGGAGCTTGATCGTCCGCGTCGGGCCGCCGAACGCGCCGAACGCGCCGAGCTTCGCCGGCTTGTTCGTCTTGTCGGACGCGAGGGCGGCGAAGCTGCAGCCGGAGGTCGTTCCGACGAGGTTCCAGCCGAGCGAGGCGACGGCGGTCCCGCTGCACTCCAGCCCGTCCGGAGCCTCGTTCGCGGCAAGCAGCGTGCCGCGGAGCTCGAATGCCGCCGAGTTCGCGACAGGCCGCCGCCGCGCGACGTGATGAGCGCGCCCTGGCTCGCGACGGTGTTGCGCGCGACCGTCGCGTTCGTCAGGCGCATCGGGGCGCCGAGGATGGAGATCCCGCCGCCCCCGGACGTCGCCGCCGCGCTCCGCCCACCACCGCGGCGAACGCGCGCGCGGCGTTCCCCGTGAGCGTCGAGTTCGTCACCGCGCTCGCTCGGTCACGTCCTCGATCGCGATCGCCCCACCGAACGCGAACGAGCCCGCGTTCGCCGTCGTGCTTCGCGCGAGGTTGCCGTTGAGCGTGGACGCCTGCATGGCGATCCGGCCGTCCGAGCTGATCGCGCCGCCGTCCGCCTCCGCGCTCGACGTGGTCGCGGTCGCCTTCGCCGAGTTCTTGCTCAGGGTCGAGCGTGCCATCGAGAGGGGCCCTTCCACGTCCATCGCTCCCCCGCCCGCGTGCGCGAAGCCGCCCGGACGAGAGCGCCGTCGCCGCGTTCCCGGACATGGTCGAGCCGGTGACGGTGATCCGCTCCGTTCCGGACACGCCGTAGATCCCGCCACCACGCGCCTGTGCGTTCAGGGCCGCGTCGGCGCTGATCACGGAGTTTCGGATGTGAACGCCGGTGAGCGAGGCCTGTCTGCAACACGTAGAGCCCGCCGCCGGTCGCCGTCGCGCCCTGTGTCGGCGAGACCGCGACGAGACGGTTGCCGACGAAGTCGGTGCGCTTCGCGACCACCTTGCTCGCGTAGACGCCGCCGCCCCGTGCGGTGCCCGCCATGAGCGTGGACGATCCGGTCGCGGTGTTCTTGCTCACGGTCGAGTCCGTCAGGCGGATGACCGCCCCGGGAAGCTGCTCCGCGATGCCGCCGCCGCGCGCCGTGGCCGTCTGGCCGTCGGCGCGGGCCGTGTTGCGGTCGATGTGGGAGCGGATCGCGACGACGCCGTTCGAGACGGCGATCCCGCCGCCGGACGCTGTGGCGGTCGAGGCCGCCGAGATCGCGTGCGCGGTGTTGAAGCGGACGGTCGAGCGGACGAGCCGCACCGACCCGGCGCTGATCCCCGCACCGGTGACGACCGCGTTCGTCGCGTCCCACTCGAGCGTGTTGTGCACGACCGAGGAGTCGATGAGCGTCACCTTGTTCGCCGCGAGGATTCCGCCGCCGGTGATCTGCGCGTGGTTCCCGGTCACGGTGCAGTGGTCGAGCGTGACCGAGCCGAAGCTCGTCACGCCGGCGCCCTGGAGTCCCGCGCCGCGCGTGATCTTCAGGTGGACGAGCCGGACCTTCGGCTGGCCGACGATGTAGACGGCCGAGTTCGCGTTGTTCCCGTCGATCGTCGCGGTCGGGTTGCCCTTGAGCGTCAGGTTCTTCTGGATGACGGCGGTGCCGACGCAGGTTCCCTTGACGAGGATCGTCGAGCCGGCGGGGGCCGAGTCGAGCTTCGGCTGGAGCGCCTTCTTGGCGCAGTTCACGTGGATCGTGGCCGCGTCGCGCCGGGGGCGCGACCACGAGGCCGCCAAACAGATCGTGAGCGAGCGCCGCTCGTCTCACGGCGCCTTCCGCTCCCAGGCGCCGATCTCGCAGCGCTTCTCCTGGGGCCGCTTGACGCCGCGCTGGTCGCGCTTGACCGCGCAGGCGGACTTGGGGATCGCGTTCAGCGCCGGGCTGCCCTTGCTTCAGGACGATCGTGAGCGTGGGCCCGCCGTGGGCGCCGAACGCGCCGAGCTTCGGCGGTTTGTTCGTCTTGTCGGACCGAGCGCGCCGAACGTGCACCCCTGCGTCGAGCCGAAGAGGTTCGAGCCGAGCGACATGAACGGGCCGGCGCAGTCCTTCCCGTCCGGGGCCGTGTTCAGCGCGAGCAGCGTGCCCCGCAGCTCGAAGGTCGCCGAGTTCGACACGAGCCCGCCGCCGCGGATGAACTGGATCGATCCCCCGCCGCTCACCTTGTTGCGCGCCACGGTGACGTTCGTCAGGCGCACCGCGGTGAGCGAGGCGGCGATGCCCCCGCCCTCGGCGCTCGCGACGGGGGGAGTGCTCCCGGCGAGCGCCGCCGTCGCGCGCGCGTGGTTCTTCGTGACGGTCGTGTTCAGGATCTTGTTGTCCTCCGTCGGGGAGAGGAGGGCGATGCCGGCGCCGGTCGCGGTCGCGTCCGAATCGTTGACCTGGGCGCCGATGAAGTTGCCGCTCACGGTCGAGCTCTGCAGCGTGAGCACGCCGTCGGCCCGGATCCCACCGCCGACTGCGAGCGCGCTTCCTGCATTGGAGAGGAGGGTCATCTCGTTGCCGGCGATCGTGGAGCGAGAGATCGAAGCGATTCCGTGCGAGTAGACGCCGCCGCCGCTCCCGACCGCCTCGGTGTTCGAAAGTGCGGACACCGCGGTCCCGCTGATCGTCGAGTTCGTGACCTTGAGCTTCGAGTCGAGATTGTCGACGGAGAGCGCGCCTCCGTTCGCCGTCGCGGTGAAGTTCGACTCGACGTCCAGGCGGGAGTTCCGGATCCGAACCCGGGTCAGGGTCGCCCCCTGGAGCACGTCGATCGCGCCGCCGATGGCCGTCCCCGCCTGCGTCTCGGCGAACGCCCCTGCGCGGTTTCCGATGAAGTCGGTGCGCAGGGCCTTGAGCGCGGTGGTGTAGACGGCGCCTCCCCGGACGTTGCTCGCGCCGGCCGGGCCCGAGGCGAGCGCGGCGTTCTTGTTCAGGGTGGAGCGCGTGAACCGGATGGGCCCTCCGGTCGAAAACTGCGTGACGATCGCTCCGCCGGCGGCGTAGGGCGCGATCCCGTCCGCCCTCGCGGTGTTGTTGTCGATGTGCGAACGGATCACGACGACGTCGGAGGAGTTCGAGACGATCCCGCCGCCGTAGGCGTAGGTCAGCGTCACGTCGCCGATGGCGTGGGCGAAGTTGTTGCGCACCGTCGAGCCGGTCAGCCGGACAGAGCCGGCGAAGATCCCGCCCGCCTGAACGGTCGGCCCGTTCTCGTGCGCCTCGGCGACGTTGCCGCTCACCGTGGAGTTCAGGAGGATCACGGCGCCGTTCGACGCGATGCCGCCGCCCGCATACACCGCGCGGTTGCCCGCCACGGTCACGTGGACGAGGGTGAGCGGCTCTCCGGACGGGGCCGTGATGCCGCCGCCGCTGGGGGCGCTTCCGTCCACGATCCGGAGGCGCTCGAGCCGGATCGGCTTGTCGATCTGGACGTTCAGCACCGGCCCGGTGTCGTCGGCGTCGAGCGTCGCCGTCGGGTTTCCCTTGAGCGTCAGGCGCTTGGGGATCGTGAACGCCCCGTGGCAGGTGCCCTTGATCAGGATCGTCGAGCCCGCGGGGGCGGAGTTCAGCTTCGACTGCAGGTTTCCGCCGTTCGCGCAGTTCACCTTGACGACCGCGGCGTCCGCGGGAGGCGCAACCGCGAGCGCGACGAGCACGAGTGCGACGCGCCTCACGGCCGGCGCTCCCACGCGCCCATCTCGCAGCGTCTTCTGCTGCGGGCGCTTCACGCCGCGCTGGTCCGCACTTCACCTTGCACGACGCCTTCGGGATCGCGTTCAGGGCCGGGCTGCCCTTGAGGAGCGGGATCGTCAGCGTCGGGCCGCCGTGGTCGCCGAACGCGCCGAGCTTCGCCGCCTTGTTCGTCTTGTCGGACGGCTTCGGCGTGAACGTGCAGCCGGCGGTCGAGCCGATCAGGTTGTAGCCGAGCGACGTCGTGAGCCCGTCGCAGTCGCGGCGAACGCGGCGGTGTTCGCGGCGAGGATGGAGCCGCGCAGCTCGAGGGTGGCGGTGCTGGCGAACACGCCGCCGCCGCCCTCGGCGCTCGGAGCGCTCCCTGGGCGCCCGCGCTGTTTCTCGCGACGGTCGCGTTCGTGAGCCGCAGGGTCGAGTTCGCGATGTAGATCCCGCCGCCGTAGCCGACGGCGATCGGGCCGAGCCCCGCGGTGATCGCTATCGCCTTCGCGCTGTTTTTCGTGACCGTCGAGTTCACGACCGTGGCGAGCTCGGGCGACGTCACGAGCGCGATGCCCCCGCCCAGAGACGTGGCCTGCGCGTTGCCGACGATGCTCTGGATCGAGTTGCCGCTGATCGTGGAAGTCTGAATCGAGAGCGTGTCCTCGGCGCGAACGCCGCCGCCTGCTGCCGTCGCGTTTCCCGAGCTGCTCGAGGCCGCGAGCGAGTTGCCGGCAACGGTCGAGCCGACGAGAACCAGATCTCCCGGCGAATGGATCCCGCCGCCGTAGGCGGTCGCGGTGCTGTTCGTCGAGTGAACGGTCGCCGTCCCGCCCGAGATCGTCGAGCGGGCGATCGTGAGTTTCGCGCTCGGCGTTCCGGTCGCGATCCCACCGCCCTGCAGGAGCGCGTTCGTCGCCGCATCCACCTCCACGCGGGTCTTGCGGATCTCGACCGACGTGAAGGTCGAAGCGGTGGAGCCGAGGAGGAGCGCGCCGCCACTCGCGTTCCCGCTCCCGAGCGCGGCGGTGAGGTCGATGCGGTTTCCGACGAAGTCGGTCCGCTTCGCGACGCACGCGTCCGGCCTGCACCGCGCCGCCCTGGGCGAAGCCGGTGCCGACGATCGCGTTCGCGAGCGCCTTGTTTCCGTTCAGCGTCGAGTCCGTGAACCGGAGCGCCGGGCCGCTGCCGCTCTGCTGGGCGACGCCGCCGCCGAGCGCGGTGGCGCTCGGGCCGTTCGCGCGGGCGGTGTTCTTGTCGATGTGCGAGCGCGTCGCGACGAGCGAGCCGGCGCCGGTGAGGAAGATGCCGCCGCCGTAGGCCCGCGTCGGGTTCGCGGCGCCGATCGCGTGCGCGAGGTTCGAGCGGACGGTCGAGCGGGTGAGCGTGACCGCCGTCGCGGAGATCCCGCCGCCCATGACCTGCGGGCCGCTCGAGCTCTGCACGACCTTGTTCCCGGTCACCAGGGAGTTCTGAAGCACGACCGGCGCGGTGGCCGCGATGCCGCCGCCCGCGTTCGACGCGACGTTGCCGGACACGGTCGTGCGGACGAACGTGAGCTTCCCGGCGGCCGAGTACACGCCGCCGCCGTTCGTCGCCGCCCCGTCCACGATGCGGAGATCGACGAACCGAGCCGGGACGCCGTTCACGATGACGACCGAGCCGGCGTCGTTCCCGTCGAGCGTCGCGGTCGGGTTCCCCTTGAGCGTGACCTTCTTCGCGATCGTGAAGGTTCCGTGGCAGGTTCCCTTGATCAGGATCGTCGAGCCGGCGGCGCGAGTTCAGCTTCGTCTGGAGGTTCCCGCCCTTCGTGCAGTTGACCTTGAGCGTCGCGGCGCCCGCCGGCGAGGCCGCGGCGAGGGCGGCGACGAGCGCGACGAGGACGGCGCGCTTCACGGCGCCTTCCGCTCCCACGCGCCGATCTCGCAGTTCTTCTCCTGCGGCCGCTTCACGCCGCGCTGGTCGGCCTTCACCTTGCAGGCGGCCTTCGGGATCGCGTTCAGCGCGGCGCTTCCCTTCTTGAGCGGGATCGTCGCGGTCGGGCCGCCGTGCGTCGCCGAGCGCTCCGAGCTTCGCGGTTCTTGTTCAGCTTGTCCGACGACTTCGTCGGGCAGCCCGCGCAGCCCGGTCGTCTTGGCGACCAGGTTGTAGCCGAGCGACGCCATCGGCCCGTTGCAGTCGAATGCGAGCCCCACCCCTTGGTTCGCGGCGACGATCGTCCCGCGAAGCTCGACGTTCGCGATGTTCGAGTAGATCCCGGCGCCGAGCTCAAAAGCCGCTCCAGATGCTGTCGAGAGCCAGCCGGTTGCCTGCGACCGTTGCGTTCACGAGCCGAAGGGCGCTCGAGTCCGCGACGATGCCGCCGCCCGCTGCGTAGGCGTAGGAGCCCCCGGAGACCGGTACCGCGGTCGCCGAGCGCGGTGTTTCCCGCCACCGTGGAGTTCGTGATCGTGCTCAGGCCAGGCGCCGCCGAGCGAGATGCCGCCGCCGCGTGCGAACGACTGTGAGTCGTTGACGGAGGCGGTGACGGCGTTTCCGCTGATCGTCGAGGCGCTTGACGTCAGTCCTGCCGGTCGCGCGGATGCCGCCGCCGAGGCGGAGGCGCCGTCGTTCTGAGAGACGGCGGTGACGCGGTTCTTGGCGATCGTCGAGCGCGTGACCGTGAGTCGCCGCGGCCGTCATGACCGCGCCGAATCCCTGCGCCTGGTTCGACGTCGTGCTCACCGTGGTCTTCCCGCCGGAGATGGTCGAGTCCGTGATCGTCAGGCGATGGCCGGCCGTGAGGAGGGCGATCGCGCTGCCGTAGCCGACCGCGGAGGTCGTTCCGAAAACTCGAGCCGCGTGTCGCGGATCCGCGCCGCGGTGAAGACGCCGTTGTCGTTCAGGTAGATCGCGCCGACGCCAACGGCTCCACCGGCCGAGTCGATGCGTTCCGCGGTTGGCGACGAACGAGCTGCGCGTCGCGACGAGCTTGAACGCGTACACGGCCGTGCCCTGGATCGTCGAGGTTCCGACGGGCGAATTCGTGGCTGCAACGTTCCTGCTCACGGTCGAGCCCGTTAACCGCAACCGTTCCGGAGGTCTGCTGGAGGATCGCGGCGCCGATGGCCGTGCCGCTCGGACCGTTCGCGCGCGCGCGTGTTGTGGTCGATGTGCGAGCGAACCGCGACGAGCCCGCCGGAGAGGAGCGCGATCCCGCCGCCGTGCGCGTGCGTCGGGTTCGCCGCGCCGTTCGCGCGGGCGACGTTGTAGCTCACGGTCGAATCGGTCAGCGTGACCGAGTTCGCGACGATCCCTCCGCCGCTGACCGTCGGGCCGCTCGCCGTCTGCTCGACCTTGTTCCCCTTGACGACCGAGTGCTGGAGCACGACCGGCGCGAGTGCCGCGATGCCGCCGCCGACGGCCACGGCGACGTTGCCGGACACCGTCGTGCGCACGAGCGTGAGCTTCGCGCCCGCGCCGGCGAAGATCCCGCCGCCGTTCGCCGGCGGTTCCGTCCATGATCTTCAGGTCGACGAGCCGCAGCGGCTTCGTCGTGGAGATGACCGATCCGCCGTCGTCCCCGTCGAGCGTCGCCTTCGGGTTGCCCACGAGCGTGAACTTCTTGGTGATCGTGAAGGCGCCGTGGCAGGTGCCCTTGATGCGGATCGTCGAGCCGCCGGGCGCCGAGTTGAGCTTCGACTGGAGGTTGCCGCCGGTGCCGCAGTTGACCTTGAACGTCGCTGCGCCGGCGCCGGGAGCCCCGGCGAGCACGAGCGCCGCCCCCGCGAGCGCTCCGAACGTGCGTGTTCGCATCGTCACCGAACGACACATGGTGCTACATCGGAGGCCGTTTACCAAGTCGCGACTATCATCAGGTCAGGGTCGCCTGATGGAAGAAATGGTCATCTACGGAGTGAGCTTCGACATGGTCGGCAAGCAGCCGATCGTGCTCCTCAAGACGGCCGAGGGGAACAAGTTCCTCCCCATCTGGATCGGGCACCCCGAGGCGGCGGCGATTCTCATGAAGCTCCAGGGCGCGCAGACGCCGCGGCCGATGACGCACGACCTCCTGACCGAGCTCCTCACCCAGCTCGAGGCACGCGTGGTCCGCATCGCGGTCACCGAGCTGCGCGACAACACCTTCTACGCGCTCATCACCGTCGCCGTGAACGGCACCGAGATCGAGATCGACTCCCGCCCCTCGGATGCGATCGCGCTCGCCGTCCGCGTGGACGCGCCGATCTTCGCCGCCGAGTCCGTGATCGAGGAGTCGGGGATCGAGTTCGAGCAGGAGGCGAACGAGGAAGAGGTCGTCGAGGAGTTCAAGCGCTTCCTCGACGAGGTCACGCCCGAGGACTTCTCCTCGGAAGACTCCTAGCTGACTTCCTTCTTCGTGAGCGCGAGCAGCTGCTCGAAGAGCTCGCGCAGGCCCTCGGAGCTGAGCGGGCCGCGATTTGCCCTCTCGAGGTAGGTGAGCATCCACTCCTCGCGCTCCGGATCGACGAAGTCGTAGCCGCGCTCGGCCTTGTAGGCCTTCAGGCTTCGCGACCAGCTTGAGCCGCGTGTTGATCGCCTCGACGATCGCCCGGTCGTTGTCCGAGATCTCCTCGCGGATCTGCTTGACCAGCGGGTCGGCGCTCGCGTCGTCCGGGGGCATCGGGGCGAGGTTACGCGAAGACGTAGATCTCGGTGCCGACACGCGCCCAGCGGTCGTAGAAGCCGCGGGCGAACCAGATCGGCGTGCGGACGCAGCCGTGGCTCGCCGGGTAGGCCGGCACCGACTGGTAGCCGTGGATGGCGAAGCCGCGGAGGAAGAAGAGCGAGTAGTACATCCCCTTCGCGTTGTAGCCCGGGCCGAGCCCGTAGACGCGGAACCTGCCGACCGGGGTGTTCCCGGTCGCGCCGGTCGAGACGTGCACGACGCGGGCGACCTTGCCGTTTTCGACCTCGTACATGACCTGCGTCGTCTTCGAGACCTCGATGTGGGTTCCACGAGGGACGCGCGCCTTCGGGATGCCCGCGCGCGAGAGCGCTTGCCAAAGCGCTGCGTCGACGCGGCCGGTGCGCGCGAGGCCGCGGACCTTCTGGAAGGCGATCACCGCCTGGAACGTGTCCGTCCCGTACACCGAGTCGACCCGCTGGAGGACGTAGTGCAGCTCGCGCAGCCGCTTCTCGAGCATGCCGCACCGCCGCTCCGCGCGAGCCGAACCCGAGCCGCGGGCCGCGCAGGAGCGGCGCGCCCTTGCGGCCGAGCTGCCTCGTAGCCGGCGGCGGGCACGAGCGCGAGCTTCCACGTCGTCGCGACCGGCCCGGTCGCTCGGGAACGAGGTGCGGAACCAGCCCTCCGGCGCCGACCGAGACCGTGCGGGTCTTGCCGCGCACGGTCAGGCGGAGCTGGCCGTTCGCCGCCCCGGGGCGCAGTCGCCCGCGCAGCGTCAGCTTGCCGCCCAGCACGCGCTTCCCTGAGACCTTGGCGACGAGTCTCGGCGAGCATCTGGAGCGACGCGGCCGGCGAGGTTCCGGTGGAGGCGACCGCCGTGTAGGAGCCGCCGTAGGAGACCGCGAGCTGCGACGTGGAACGTGCCGTCGGCGCGCCGTCGTCGTCGAGCCGATCGGGCCGCCGGTCGCGGCCGAGACGATCTGCACCGACGACGCCGCCCGCCGCGGGCGTGACCGCGCCGCTGAAGGTCGCGTCCGTGCCGAAGGCGACGGTGCCCGGCGAGATGCTCAGCGTGGTCGCGGCATCGGCGCTTCCCGCGAAGGCGAGCGCGGCAATGACGACGATGAGTCCCCGGCGCACGCCTGCATTGTGTGCAGGGAGCCGGTCGGACGAAACCTCAGTCGAAGAGGAAGAGGAGCGCACCGAGAACGCCGAGGAAGTTGTAGGCCGAGTGCGCGATCACGCCGGGCCACACGCTCTCGGTGCGCCAGCGCAGCCACCCGAGCGCGAGCGCGAAGAGTCCCGAGGGCCGGCACGGCGACGAGGATCCCGTGCGCGAGGGCGAAGACGAGCGCCGTCCCGACGATCGAGACGAAGGCGCCGAGAAACCCGAGCACCCGCACGCCGAGCCCTCGGTAGAAGATCTCCTCCACGAACGGCGCCGCGAGCACGATGACGGCCGCGTTCAGGACGAAGGCGGGCCAGCGCTCGGAGATCCACTCGTCGGGCGCGAGCCCCTGCTCCTCGCCTGCGTGGAGGATCGGCTCGAGCACGGCGGAGGCGACGAGCGCCGCGAACATGAGCCCGAGCGCGATCCAGACGTAGCGGAGCGGAAACCGGCGCAGGCCGAGCGCCTCCCGCGCGTTCCCGAACCCGGTCTGCGCGATCGACCCACGAGATGAGGAAGAGCACCGCGTAGACGATCAGCCCGCCGATCGCGACGTCGTAGCGAAAGAACAGCGGCAGGCCCTCGTCGCCGGTGTCGGCCGACGACCCCGCGAAGGCCACGAGGATCATGAACCCGGCGACGGCGAGCCACGCCGCGAGGGCGCCGGTCGACCTAGACCAGGGAGAGGGCGTGCTCGAAGTCGGCGACGATGTCGTCTGCATCCTCACACCCTACGGAGACGCGGAGCATGCCCTCGGAGATGCCCGCGGCCGCGAGCTGCTCGGGGCTGAACTGCCGGTGGCTCGTCGACGCAGGGTGGTGGACGACCGTGTCCACGCCGCCGAGGCTGGTCGCGCGCAGGGCCAGCTCGAGCCCGTCCATGAGCCGCTCGCCGGCGGCGCGGTCGGCGACCTCGAGCGCGAGCATCCCGCCCGAGTCGTCGAGCTGGCGCATCGCGAGCTCGTGCTGGGGGAAGCTCGGAATCCCCGCGTAGTGGACGCGCTCGACCTTGGGGTGGCCCTCGAGCATCCGGGCGAGCGCGAGCGCGTTCAGCGAGGCGCGCTCCATCCGCAGGGCGAGCGTCTTCATGCCGCGGCGCACGAGGTAGGCGCCGAACGGGTCGAGCACGCCGCCCGTGTCGAGCTGGAAGGCCCGGACGCGCTCGAGCAGCTCCCGGCTTCCGGCGACGACGCCCGCGGTCACGTCGTGGTGGCCGTTCAGGTACTTCGTCGCGGCCTCGCAGACGAGGTCGGCGCCGAGCTCGAGCGGCCGGCAGAGCGCCGGCGACGCGAAGGTGTTGTCCACGATCAGGAGCGCGTCGCCCTTGAGCGCGGCGTGGGCGGCGAGGTCCGCGACGGGGAAGCCCGGGTTCGCGATCGTCTCGATGTAGCGCACGGCCGCGGGCCGCTCCCAGGCGGAGAGGTCGGTCACGTCGGCGTAGACCACGTGGATCCCGAGCGGCCTGAGGCGGCGCTCGGCGAGCGAGTAGGTCGTCCCGTAGAGCTGGCTCGCGCACAGCAGCGTGTCGCCCGGGGCGAGGGTGGTCAGAAGCGCCGCCGTGATCGCGGCCATCCCCGAGGAGAACGCGAGCGCCTCGTCGGCGACCTCGAGCTCGGCGAGCGCGCCGTTCAGCTCCTCGACCGTCGGGTTGCGGATGCGGGAGTAGACGAATCCGTACTCCTCCTCGCTCATCACGCGCCCGAACTCGGCCGCGTCCCTGAACGAGTACGTCGTCGAGGTGACGATCGGCGTCGACACCGGCACGCCCGCCCCGGCCGGCCGCTCGCCGCCGTGAATCGCGCGCGTCGAGACTCCCTTTCCGTGCGTCGTCACAGCACGGTGAGCCTAGTTGAAGGCCTCCGGGTGGAGGATGCGCGCGACCCGCTCGACCGCCTGGCCGACGAGCGGGCCCGCGTGGGTCAGGAGGTCGCCGTCCACCGCGACCGGCTCGTCGTCGGACACGGTGACGGTGCAGTCGCCGTGCTCGAGCTCCGAGATCGGCGGCGCGTCGCTGAAGGCGAGGATCACGTCGGGGTCGAGCTCGGCGAGGTCGCACGGGTCGAGGGGTGCGCCCGCGTTCTCGGTGCCGACGAGCTGCCCGCCGGCGCGACGGACGATGTCGGCCTCGAGCGAGTCGGCGTCCACGGTGATGAGCAGGCCGGTGTCGAGGAACACGCTGACCGGATCGACGTCCGCCAGACGCTCGTCGACCTCGGCGAGCCGATCGCGGATCGCATCGGCGGCCGCGCGCCCGCCGACCGGCTCGTCCACGAGGAGGCCGAGCTCGAGCGCCATCCGGATCACGTCCGCGAGCGAGCGGTCCGGCGTGAGGTAGACCGGTGCCGGCGAGCGGCGCAGCGCGCGGCCCACGTCCTCCTGGTCGGTCCGGGGCGAGGACACGACGAGGTCGGCGTCGAGAGCGGCCAGCGCGTCCACGTCGACGAGCCCGCTCGGCCGGGTCAGCGCGACCGCGCCCGCCGCCTCGGGGATCGAGACGTCCGCCGGGAGACCGGCCAGCCGCTCGCCGGCGCCGATCTCCTCGAGCAGCTCGGCGGCGCCGGCCGACAGGACCGCGATCCGCTCGGGCGGCTCGTCGAGCGTGATCGGGCCCACGTCCGCGCCCTGCACCGACACCGGATACAGGCTCAGCTCGGCGGCCTCCGGCTCGGGCCGCTCCCCGCACCCGGCCGCTGCGAACGCGAGAACGACGACGGACAGAGCAAGCGCGGCGCGCATCCCCGCAGTATGGACGCGCGACGGCAGGCAATCGGCCGGGACCGGAGAACTCGTCGGCGTGGACTCGCATCACTGGAACGACCTTGCGATCGCAGGGCTGGTCATCGTCGGCACGATCGTGCTCGCGTGGCTCGTCGACCGGGCGATCCTGCGCCACCTGCACCTGCCGCCGAGCCGCCTGACGCGCTACCGCGTGCTCCGTCGCAGCGTCACCACGGCGATCGTCACGGTCGGGGTTCTCTGCGGCCTGCTCGTGATCCCCGAGGTGCGCGCGGTCGCCGGCGGGCTCCTCGCATCCTCCGCGCTCATCGGGATCGTGCTCGGCCTCGCCGCCCGCTCGACGATCGCGAACTTCGTCTCGGGCGTGCTCATCGCGTTCACGCAGCCGCTTCGGCTCGGCGACGAGATCGAGCTCGCCGACGCGGCGGGAACCGTCGAAGAGGTGGCGCTCACCTACACAACCATCCGGGCACCCGGCGGAGCGCGCTACTTTGTACCCAACGAAAAACTGGCCTCCGACACGATCAGAAATCTGACGATCGCGGGCCTCGGCCGTACGGCGCAGGTCGCGATCCCCGTTCCGCTCACGTCGGATCTCGACCGGGTCGTCGCCTTGGCCGAGGAGGAGGCACGCGCCGTCGCCGGCGACGAGGACACCGAGGACAGAAAGCCGAAGGCAACCGTGACCGACTTTCCCGCAGAGACGCAGACCGCCGTGGTCACCGTGCAGGCCTGGGTGGCCCCCGGCCACGTGGCCTCGAGCGAGGCCGCGATCCGCCAGGCCGTCCACCGGCGTCTGCGGGCCGAGGGGGTCTACTAATGCCGCCGGCAGGCCGCCGCCCGAACGGGCGCGGCGGCCCCGAGCGCGGCCGCGGGAACGGCAACGGGACGGGTCGCAAGCGCGCGCACGGCAGCCGCCGCGAGCGCATGCGCCGCCGCAAGATCCAGCGCTCCCGGCGCCGCGCGCTGCTCGTCGCGCTGCTCGCCTTCGTCGTCCTGGGCATCGGCGCCATCGCGGCCGGGATCGTCACCGGCACGTCCGCTGCGCTCTCCTGCGACCTCGGGTCGCTCCGGCCGGTCACGGTCGGCCAGAACTCCTTCATCTACGCCGCGGACGGCTCGCTTCTCGGCTCGATTCCGGCCGAGCGAAACCGCCAGCCGCGCCACCTCGACGAGATGTCCCCGTGGATTGCGAAGTCCGCGGTCGCGATCGAGGACCGGCGCTTCTACAGCCACATCGGCGTCGACGTCTCGGGCGTCATCCGCGCGGCCGTGAAGAACGTCGAGGCCGGGAAGATCGTGGAGGGCGGCTCGACGATCACGCAGCAGCTCGTCCGCAACCTCTACATCGGCAACGAGAAGTCGTTCAAGCGCAAGGCGAAGGAGGCGTGCCTCGCGATCAAGCTGGACGCGAACAAGTCGAAGGACGAGATCCTCGAGCTCTACCTGAACCAGGTCTACTTCGGAAGCCACGCCTACGGCATCGAGGCCGCGTCGCAGACGTACTTCGCGAAGCCGGCGAAGAAGCTCAACCTCGTCGAGGCGGCGCTCCTCGCGGGGCTGCCCCAGGCGCCGTCGGTCTACGACCCGTTCAACCGTCCGTCCGAGGCGGTCGCGCGGCGCAACGAGGTGCTGAAGGCGCTCTACGAGTCCGACCAGATCACGAGCAAGCAGTACAACGACGCGGTCTCCGCGCCGCTCAAGCTGAAGCGCGGCGAGCTCTACACGCGCATCCGCGAGCCGTACTTCTTCTCGTACGTGCGCGACGAGCTGATCAAGGAGTACGGCGTCTCGACGGTGCGAAGCGGCGGGCTCAAGGTCTACACGACGATCGACCCGCGCTTCCAGCGCGAGGCCGTGAAGTCGATCAAGTCGAACCTGAACGAGCCGGACGACCCCGCCTCCGCGCTCGTCTCGATCAACCCGGCCAACGGCGCCATCCGCGCGATGACCGGCGTGGCGCCGCAGCGCAAGAACCTCCAGTTCAACCTGGCCGCCCAGGGCCGGCGCCAGGCCGGGTCGGCGTTCAAGACGTTCGTCTTGACCAAGGCGATCGAGGAGGGGATCAACCCGTACACGACCGTCTACCTCTCGGCGCCGTTTCGCTGGCAGCCCGACCCGACCTGCACGGCCGCGATCGACCCGAACTGCGTCTGGGACGTCGCGACGTACAGCAACAGCTACTCGGGCCGCATCCCGATCGCGAGCGCGACGCTCGCCTCGGACAACACCGTCT
>CAVRUF010000006.1:0-135882 GCA_963724315.1 uncultured Actinomycetes bacterium
TGCAGTGCGAGGGCACGTTCTTCGTCTGGTTCCGGCTTCCCGAGGGAGTCGGCGCGGACGACATCCTCGCCGAGCAGCGCGTCGCGCTCGCGCCGGGGGAGGGCTTCGGCCCGACCGGCAAGGGCTGGGCGCGGATCTCCCTCGCGACGCTCGACGAGCCGCTCGACCTCGGGCTCGAGCGGCTCGCGGTCGCGTTCGCTTGAACTGGCGGCCGCAGCGTCGTACGGTTCGACGATGCTCCGAGGGGTCGCAGCGGCTGCGGCAGTCCTGATCGCCCTGGCGCTCGCGCCTGCCGTCTCGGCGAAGACCTACAAGGTGACGACGCGCTCCGACCACGCGCCCGGCGCCTGCACGGCCGGCGACTGCACGCTTCGCGAGGCGATCCGCGCCGCGAATGCGACGCTGACGACCGCCGACACGGTCGTCCTGCCGAGCACGAAGCCGTACAAGCTGACGATCGCGGGGACGGACGAGGACGGCGCGATGACGGGCGACCTCGACATCACGAACCACCGCCTGCGGATCGTCCACCCGGGCAAGGGGAAGGCGATCGTCGACGGCGGCGCCCTCGACCGCGTGTTCGAGGTCTTCGGCGCCGGCGACGTTCGAGAAGATCGTCATCCGCAACGGGAACGCCACGGGCGGCAACCCGGTCACGGCGGTGGTATCCGGTCGTACGCGAAGCTGACGCTCATCTCGAGCACCGTGACGGGCAACAAGTCCGCGGCGTGCGGTGGCGGCCTGCACCTCCAGTCGGGGGCGCCGCTCGTCCTCCGCGGCGTGACGGTCACGAAGAACCGCGCGGTCTCTGACGGCGGCGGCATCAGCGCCAGCTGCTTCGGCGGCTCCGGCGCGGTGACGATCACGAACTCGACCGTCTCGAACAACCGCGCCGACACGAACGACAACGGCGTCGGGCGCGGCGGCGGGATCTACCTCCAGACCACCGACGGCGTCCAGTCCACGATCCTCGCGGAGCACGTTCGCGAACAACCGGACGGGCAGCGAGGGGGGCGGGATCTACACGGACTCCGGCCGCCTGCGCATCACAGGGAGCACGGTGAGCGGGAACCGGGCAGGGGACAACGGCGGCGGCATCGAGGTGGACGGCACCGATCCGTTCGTGGCCGTGAACACGACGGTCGCGGGGAACCGGTCGGACTCGCAGGGCGGCGGCATCCATGCCGATGGCAACGTCGTCCGGCTGAATGCCGTGACGGTCGTGCGCAATCGCGGCAACGCGGATGGGCTCGGCAGCGAGGTCGGCGGCGGGATCGTCGACACCGGCTCGCTCAGCTTCTCCGTCGAGAACTCGCTGATCGCCCTCAACACGCTCACGGCGCTCGTGCAAGGCGATCCTCCGGTCAAGAGCGACTGCGCGTCAGTCGATCCCTTCACGTCGCTGGGCCACAATCTCCTCTCGACGCGCTTCCTGTGCCTTGGGTTCTCGAAGTCGAGCGACCGTGCCAGGGCGAACCCGAAGATCGGCAAGCTCGGCAACCACGGCGGCCCCACGAGGACGGTGCCGCTCCTCGCGAAGAGCCCGGCTCTCAACCGCGCCGGCGCGTCCGCCCCCTCGCGCGACCAGCGCGGCGTGCAGCGGCGGACCCGGACATCGGCGCCTTCGAGAAGCGCGAATGACGCGACGCCCGAGACCGGTCGCGCTCCTGGCGCTCGCGTGCGCCCTGCCGCTGGCCGTCCCCGCGGCGATCGAGGCGGCTGCGCCCACGAAGCGCGTGAGCGTGCGCTCGGCGGGCGCGCAGGCGAACGGCTCGAGCAGCGATACGGCCATCTCCGCGAACGGACGGTTCGTCGTCTTCCGGTCATAGGCCACGAATCTCGTCCGGCACGACACGAACGGCCAGAACGACGTCTTCGTCCGCGACCGCAAGACGGGCAGGACGTTTCGCGTGAGCGTGGCGACGAGCGGGGCGCAGGCGAACGGATCGTCGGGCACCCCGAGGATCTCCGCCACCGGACGCTACGTCGTCTTCGTCTCGTCGGCCACGAACCTCGTTCCGGGGGACACGAACAACCGGAGCGACATCTTCATCCGCGACCGCCAGTCGAAGGTCACGCGCCGAGTGAGCCTGAGCACGACCGAGGAGCAGGCGGACCGAGACAGCGACTTCCCGTCGGTTTCCGCGGACGGGCGCTTCGTCGCCTTCGACTCGTACGCGACGAACCTCGTCGCCACGGCCACCAACAACTTGAAGAACGTGTTCGTCCGCGACCGGAAGAAAGGGATCACGCGACGCATCTCGATCGGTACCGGCGGCGCGATTCCGGACGGCGATTCCGGGATCTGTTACGGGTACGCGCCCTTCCATCTCCACCGACGGGACGTATGTCGCGTTCGGCTCGTCGGCCACGAACCTCGTCAGCGGGGACACGAACGTGCGCGAGGACGTCTTCGTCCGGAACTGGAGGACAGGCGTCACGAGGCGCGTGTCCGTCTCGAGCTCGGGCGCCCAGGCAAACCAGGGCGGCAGCACGTACTGCTCGATCTCAGGGGGCGGATCGCTCGTCGCCTTCGAGTCCGATTCGACGAACCTGGTCGGCCACGACACGAACGGCGAGACCGACGTCTTCGTCCGCAACTGGAAGACGCGGAGGACGACGCGCGTAAATGTCACCTCCTCCGGCGCGCAGGCGACCGACTGGGGTGGATACTCGGGGATCTCGACGACCGGCCGGTTCGTGCTCTTCCAGGGGCCGGACTCGAATCTCGCGCCGAGGACAAGAACGGGAAGGACGACGTCTACGTCCACGACCGTTGGACGAAGGAAACGCGGCGCGTGAGCTTCGGCAAGACGGGCGGCCCGAACGGAAACGGCTACGGCGGGATTTCCGCCGACGGGCGCTTCGTCGTGTTCGAGTCGGACCTGCTGATCGTCCCGCACGACACGAACGGCGTCATCGACGTCTTCGTGCGCGGGCCGCTCCGCTGGCACGCTCGCGCGCGCTCTGCCGCGGGATGGCGCGTCTACTTGTAGCGGTAGACGATCCGGCCTCGCGAGAGGTCGTACGGCGACAGCTCGAGCTTCACGCGGTCGCCCGGGAAGATCTTGATCCGGTAGCGGCGCATCTTCCCTGCGGTGTAGCCGAGGGCCTCGTGCCCGTTGTCGAGCGCGATCTTGAACATCCCGTTCGGAAAGGCCTCGACGATCTCGCCTTCCATCTCGAGCTTTTCTTCCTTGGTGGCTATTCGGTCACCTCCTTTCCGCCTGAGAATAACGCCAGATCGCGGCGGAAGCATGCCCCCAAATGGCGGGGCGTAGGATGGCTTCATGGAGCTCTCGCTGGGCAGGCGGCTCTTCTTCGGCGGCCTCATCGTCTCGCTTTCGATCACCGCCGCGCTCGCGATCGGGATCCTTCTCTTTTCGGAGTTCGACGACACGTCGGGGCGGATCCTGCTGACGACCGCGCTCGTCGCGGCGTTCAGCTTCGTGGGGCTGCCCGCCGGCGTCCTGCTCGACCAGCGGCGGCAGGTGTGGCTCGCCTGGATCGTCATCGCGCTTTGCGTCGGCGCGTTCGCGATCGCCATGGTGCTCGTCTGGGGCAGCCAGGGCGACGGCGGCGGCGAGGGGCTGTCGAAGGCGCTCGCCTTGTTCGCGTCGTTCGCGGTCGCCGCGGCGCAGATCGCGCTCATGACGTCGCGGCGCGTGCCGGCCGACACGCGGACGATCGGCGTGCTCTTTTGGGCGAGCGTCGTGACGGCGCTCGCCGGCGCGACGATGATCTCGTACGCCGCGATCGCGGAGGTCGACTCGTCCGGGTACTTCCGGATCGTCGGCGCCATCGTCGTCGCCGACCTCTTCCTCGTGATCATCCAGCCGGTCGCGCGCCGGATGAGCGCGCTTCCTCCGCACGAGGGCAGCTCTACGCGTTCGCTGCGTGCTCGACCGGCCCGCCGGCGATCTTCCGGCGGGGTACACGACCGTGGGCGACCGCCTGGTCGGTCGCGTGCTCGGTCCCCGCCGCGGGCTTCGCCGAGGCGGTCGCGACCGCGATCCGCACGCTCGAACGAGACGAGCGCGGGTCGTCCGCGTCGAGCGGGTGCGCCGCGTGACGCGCAGCCGTCGGGCGGGCGACTGGAACAATGCGAACCCCGTGCCCGAATCGCCGTTCGTCCACCTCCACGTCCACTCCGAGTACTCGATCCTCGACGGGGCGTGCCGGATCCCGGACCTTGCGAAGCGGGCCGCCGAGCTCGAGATGCCGGCCGTCACGCTCACCGATCACGGGTCGCTCGCCGGCGCCGTGGAGCTCTACCGGGAGGCCGGAAAGCAAGGAATCAAGCCGATTATCGGCTGCGAGGTCTACGTCGCGGACGACCGCAAGAAGCTCGAGCGGGGCTTCGCGCACCTCACGCTCCTGGCCGAGACGAACGAGGGCTACGCGAACCTGATCAAGCTCGTCTCGGGCGGCTACCTCGAGGGCTACTACTACAAGCCGCGCGTCGACTGGGAGCTCCTCGACCGCTACTCGACCGGGATCGTCGCGCTCTCCGGCTGCATGTCGGGGCGCGTCTCGAAGGCGCTCCTCGACGGCAACAAGGCGGGCGCCCAGGCCGAGCTCGCGCGGCTGCGCGACGTGTTCGGCGCCGGCTCGACGTACGTCGAGCTGCAGAACGCGGGGCTCGAGCAGCAGCCCGGCCTCGTGCCGCGATCTCGCCGAGCTGGCCGGCGCGCTCGACCTGCCGCTCGTCGCCACCGGCGACGTCCACTACCTCCGCCACGAGGACGCCGCGGCGCACGAGGCGCTCCTCTGCATCCAGTCCGGCGACACGCTCGCGAACCCGAGCCACTGGCGCTTCGAGACCGACCAGTTCTTCTTCAAGTCGCCCGGCGAGATGGCGCTCGACTTCCCGGACCACCCGGAGGCGCTCGCCCGCACGCTCGAGGTCGCCGAGCGCTGCAACGTGACCATGGAGCTCGGCCGGATCCTGCTCCCGACCTTCCCGGTCCCGGACGGGCGCGAGGCGTTCGACTACCTCGTCGAGCTGTGCGAGAAGGGCCTCCTGCGCCGCTACGAGCGCGCCACCCCGGAGCTGCAGGAACGGCTGCGCTTCGAGCTGAAGACGATCAAGGAGATGGGCTTCGCCGACTACTTCCTGATCGTCTGGGACTTCATCCAGTTCGCCAAGCGCGACGGGGTCGGCGTCGGCCCCGGCCGCGGCTCGGCGGCGGGCTCGCTCGTCGCTTATTGCCTGGAAATCACGGATATCGACCCGATCCGCTACGACCTCCTCTTCGAGCGGTTCCTGAACCCCGGGCGCAAGTCGATGCCCGACATCGACATCGATTTCTCCGTCCACGGGCGCGACCGCGTCATCAACTACGTGGCCGACAAGTACGGGCGCGACCGGGTCGCCCAGATCATCACCTTCGGGACGATGATGGCCCGCGCCGCGGTGCGCGACGCCGGCCGCGTGCTCGACGTCCCGTACGGCCAGGTCGACCGGATCGCGAAGCTCATCCCCGAGGGTCCGAAGGTCTACCTCGAGGAGTCGCTCAGGCCGGGCGCCGAGCTCGAAGGCCGACTACGACGCCTCGGAGGAGACGCGCAAGATCGTCGACCTCGCCAGGCCGCTCGAGGGACTCGTCCGCCAGGACTCGATCCACGCCGCGGGCGTCGTCATCGGCGACCGGCCGCTCACCGAGTACGTGCCGCTCCAGCAGAAGGGGCCGGACCAGGAGGTCGTGACCCAGTTCCCGATGGGCGACGTCGAGGCGCTCGGGCTCCTGAAGATGGACTTCCTCGGGCTGCGCAACCTGGACGTCCTCGACGAGGCGCTCGCCCTCGTCGACGGCGACCTCGACCTGCGCACGCTGCCGCTCGACGACGCGAAGACGTACGAGATGCTCCGCCGCGGCGACGCGAGCGGGGTCTTCCAGTTCGAGTCCTCGGGCATGCGCGAGGCGCTGCGCCAGGTGAAGCCGACCGAGTTCGAGGATCTGATCGCGCTCGTCGCGCTCTACCGGCCGGGGCCGATGAGCTACATCCCGGTCTACGGGCGCCGCAAGGCCGGCGGCGAGGCGGTCGCGTTCGCCGACCCGCGGCTCGAGCCGATCACCGGCCCCACGTACGGCATCTGCATCTACCAGGAGCAGTACATGGAGATCGCCAAGCAGCTGGCCGGGTTCTCGCCGGCCGAGGCGGACGATCTGCGCAAGGCGATCGGCAAGAAGATCCACGCGCTCATGGCGTCGCTCAAGGACAAGTTCCTCGAGGGCTGCGCCGGAAACGGGCTGACGCCCCAGGTCGCGAACCAGCTCTGGAAGGACATGGAGCAGGCGCAGGACTACTCCTTCAACAAGTCGCACGCCGCCTGCTACGCGCTGATCGCCTACCGGACGGCCTACCTGAAGGCGCACCACCCGGCCGAGTACATGGCCGCGCTCATCTCCTCGGTCATGAACACGAAGGACCGGGTGCCGATCTACGTCGCCGCGTGCGACGAGATGGGGATCGAGGTGCTGCCGCCCGACGTGAACGAGTCGGCCGCGGACTTCGCCGTGGTCGAGGGGAAGATCCGCTTCGGCCTGAACGCGGTGAAGAACGTCGGCGGGGCGGCCGCGCAGGCGATCGTGGCGGCGCGCGCCGAGGGCGGGCGGTTCGAGTCGATCTGGGACTTCACCGAGCGCGTCGACCCGCAGCTCGTGAACAAGCGCGCCGTCGAGGCGCTCGCCAAGTGCGGCGCGCTCGGCTCGGCGGGTGCAACCAGGCTCGGGCTCCTCCAGATGCTCGACGAGATCGTCGCGTGGGGCTCACGCCACCAGGCGGATCTCCTCTCCGGGCAGGGCTCGATCTTCGACCTCGGCGGAACGGACGCCGGCGTGCCGGAGCGCCATCACCCGGAGTTGCCGGCGGGCGAGTACCCCAAGCAGGAGCTGCTGCGGCTCGAGAAGGAGAGCCTCGGGCTGTACGTGTCGGAGCATCCTTTGGACGGGGTGCGCGCGGCCCTGGCGCGCAAGGCCGACTGCCGCATCTCGGAGCTCGAGCGCCGCCGCGACGGCGAGGTCGTGACGGTCGGCGGCATCGTCGGCTCGCTCAAGCAGATCACGACGAAGAAGGGCGACCAGATGGTGTTCCTGCGGCTCGACGACCTCTCCGGGTCGGTCGAGACGGTCGTCTTCAACTCGGTGCTCGCGAGCGCGCGCGACCTGCTCGCCGACGACCGGATCCTGGTCGTCAAGGGCCGCGTCGACCACAAGCAGGAGGGCGAGACGAAGCTGATCGCGCTCGACGTCGTCCCGTTCGAAGGCCAGCCCGACGCCGAGTCGGAGCGCGAGGTGCACCTGCGCGTGGACGCGCGGAAGGCGCCCGCCGGCCTTATCCGCGAGCTCGCCGACGTGACGAAGCGCTACCCGGGCGAGGCGTCCGTGGTGGTCGATCTCGAGCTCTCCGACGGCGCGCACACGTACGCGTTCGGCCCCGAGTTCCGCGTGCGGCCCGAGTCGGACTTCTACGCCGAGGTGAAGGCGATCCTCGGCGAAGCCGCGATCCGGCGCTAGCCGGCCCGTCACAAAAGACCTGCAAGCGGGCGCTTTTTGCGCCGACGGCTACGCGCGCTCGGCGAGGCGGTCGAGGATGTAGCCGGCGTACCAGCCGGGCCAGTCCTCGTCGCGGGCGCCCAGCTCCCGCTCGTACTCGGCGTGCGCGCGCTCGGCCTCGCGGAGCAGCGCGGCCAGCTCGTCCTGGGTCAGATCCGACGCGTCCATCTAGCTCCTCCGTGGTCTGCGAAACCGCGAATGCGGATCGTCCGACGACGGCTCGTCCTCGTCGGGCGGTTCGTCCTCGGCCCTCCGGCTCCTCCTCCGGCGGTTCCTCCTCGATCCTCGGCCTCGTCGTCGCCCTCGGGCTCTTCCTCGGGCTCGGCCTCCGCCTCGGTCTCCGGAGACTCCTCGGGCTCCTCCTCGGGCTCGTCCTCGGGTTCTTCCTCCGGGGTCTCGAGCGGCGGCGCGGCCATCCGGGCGACCGGAGGCAGCGGCCGCGCCGGTTCGGGCGGCTTCGGCGGGCGGGGAACGGGCGGGGGCTCCGGCCAGTCGGCGGGCGTGCGGGCGACGAACTCCTCCACGTGCGAGAGCGCGTCCGTGAGCGAATGCCGGGCCCATTCCGCGCGCTCGAACATGTAGCGGACACGCTCGAGGATCGCCTGTTCGCGCCGCCGGGCGTTCTCCTCGAGGTCGGCGGTGTCGCGGAGCGCGTCGGCGCGGATCGCCTCCGCCTCGGCCTGGGCGGACGCGATGATCGAGCGCGCCTCCTGCTCGGCCTCCTCGCGTTGCTGCTGGCGCATCGTCTGCGCCTCGGACTCGGCCTGGCGGCGGATGTCCTCCACCTCGGCGCGGGCCATCTGGACGATGTGGTCGGCGGCGCGTTCGGCAGCCGTGAAGACCGCGGAGACGCGGGGCCCGATGCCGGCGTTGGGGTCGTCGCTTTCCCCGTTCCCAGGCGAAGACCCGCTTCCGTGCTCATCCGGAAGCCGCATGCGCGGAGGGTACTCGGTCCGGACGACGGAACCCCGGCGGCCCGGGCGGTGTAGAACGGGCAGCGTGGAGGGCCGCCCACGAGACGAATCCGACCTCGTCGAGCGTGCGAGACGGGGTGACACCGCGGCCTACGAGGAGCTCGTGCGTCTGCATCAGGGCATCGCGTTCCGAACCGCCTACCTGGTCACGCGCAATGCCGCGGACGCAGAGGAGGCGGCCCAGGACGGCTTCGTGAAGGCGTACCGGGCGCTCGGCCGCTTCCGCCGCGGGAGCGCCGTTTCGGCCGTGGCTGCTCCAGATCGTCGGCAACGAGGCGCGCAACCGGGGCCGGTCGGCGGGACGCCGCTCGGCGCTCGAGCTGCGCCTCGCCGCACAGCCCTCGGGGGACGCGGCCCCGTCCCCCGAGGCGACCCTGGCCGCCACCGAGCGCAGGGCGGAGCTGCTCGCGGCGCTCGGTCGCCTCCGCGACGACGAGCGCCTCGTGGTCGAGTGCCGCTTCTTCCTCGACCTGAGCGAGGAGGAGACCGCGGCCGCGCTCGGCGTCCGCCGCGGCACGGTCAAGTCGCGGCAGTCCCGCGCGCTCGCGCGCCTGCGCGAGGAGGTGGAGCATGGCGACTGACCTGGAGCGCGACCTCCGCGCGCTCGCCGCCGCGCTCGAGCTGCCGCCGACGCCCGACCTGGCGACCGGAATCCGCGCGCGCCTGGAAGCGCCGCAGCCTCGCCGCCGCCGCGGGCTCGTCCTCGCGCTCGCGATCCTCGTCGCCGCCCTGGCCGCCGCCTTCGCGGTCCCGCAGGCGCGCACGGCGATCCTCGAGTTCTTCGGCCTCGACGGCGTCTCGGTCACGCAGGTGCCGACGCTGCCCGAGGTGGACGAACATCCAGAGGATCTCGGCCTCGGGCCGATCGTCACGCTCGACGAGGCGCTCGAGCGCGCGACGTTCAGGGTTTCCGTCCCCGACGGCGACCCTGACGAGGTGCGTTTCAGCGACGATCTGCCGGGCGGCCAGGTGTCGTTCATCTGGCGCGACGAGGCCGGCGAGATCGAGCTGCTGCTCTCCGAGTTCCGCGCCGGTCTCGACCGCGACTACGTGGAGAAGATGACCGGGCCGGACACGACGATCGAGCAGCTCGAGGTGAACGGCGAGCCGGCGCTGTGGCTCGGCGGCGCCCCGCATGCCTTCGGCTACCGCGATCCGCATGACGAGTTCGGCCAGACGGAGCTTCGCCTCGCCGGTCCGACGCTCCTGTGGCAGCGCGGGGCCGCGATCCTCAGGCTGGAAGGGGATTTGACGCGCGAGGAGGCCGTTTCGATCGCCGAGGCGCTCGGCTGAGCGCTGCCCCGTCTCAGGGACGGAAATCCCCCTTTGCGGGGACGAAGGCTCGGGGCCTGAGGGCGATGGGGGACTATGGCGTCTGCCCCCTCGTATTCGAACAGGGCACCGAAGCGGATCGCGTCCTCAGCTGGCGGCTCGCGGAACTCGAAAAGGCCGGGTACGACGCACCGGCCGCGTTCGAGCTCGCCGAGCGGACGGATGTGGACCTGCACTTCGCGGTGTCCCTTGCCCGCAGCGGTTGCCCCGCTTCGATCGCGCTTCGCATCCTGCTCTAGCCCTCGCTAGAACCCGGCGCGCGCGTTCGGCCGAGCCCGTAGAGTCCCGGGTCTCGTGAGGCTGCTCGCATCCATTCCCAGCCCGTCGAACGGCGAGATCGAGCTCGGGCCGCTGACGCTGCACGCCTACGGGTTCATGCTGCTGCTCGGGATCACGGCGGCCGTGCTCCTCACCGGCTACCGGTGGACGCGGCGCGGCGGCGACTGGGATCTCGTCCTGCGCGCCGCCATGTGGGGGGTCGTCGGCGGGATCATCGGCGCCCGGCTCTACCACGTGGTCACGTCGTGGAGCGAGGTCGACGTCCCGAAGTGGCAGGGCGTCTTCGAGATCTGGGAGGGCGGCCTGGGCATCTGGGGCGCCGTCGCCGGCGGCGCGATCGCGGCGGCGATCGTCGTGCACCGCTCGGGCGAGAGCGTCTGGGCGTTCTTCGACGCCGGCGCGCCCGGCGTGCTGCTCGCGCAGGCGATCGGCCGCTGGGGCAACTGGTTCAACCAGGAGCTCTTCGGCAAGCCGACCGACCTGCCGTGGGGCCTCGAGATCAGCACGCTCAAGGCGACGCAGGCGGGCTTCCTCGGCACCGATCTCTTCCATCCGCTCTTCCTCTACGAGTCGCTTTGGTGCCTGCTCGGCGTCGGCGTGCTCCTGCTCGTGGACCGGCGCTTCACGATCAAGGCGCCCGGGATCTTCTGCCTCTACGTCGCCTGGTACACGGCCGGGCGACTCGGCTTCGAGTTCCTCCGCGTCGACCCCGCGCACGAGTTCTTCGGGATCCGGCTGAACGCGTTCGTGGCCGCGATCATGCTCGTCCTCGCGATCGTCGGCTTCGTGTGGTCGCAGCGGCGCAGCGGCCAGAGCCGGCCCCGGCGGCGGAAGACGGACCCCGCGCCGAAGCCGCAGCGCACGATGGCCATTCCCAAGGGCCGCGTCCGTCCCCGGCGTTAGCATCGCCCGCATGTCCGGGGTCGTCGTTCGCGATCTTCCGCTCGACCTTGACGCCTTCCAGGGCCCGTTCGACCTGCTCCTGACGCTGATCCTCCGCGAGGAGCTGGAGCTGCCCGACGTGGCGATCGCCGGCATCGTCCCCGCGTTTCTCGAGCGCCTCGCCGAGCGCGACGAGCTCGACCTCGAGGCCTGCGGCGAGTTCCTCGTGCTCGTCTCGGCGCTGCTCGAGCTGAAGGCCCGCGAGCTGTTCGGCGGGGAGATCGACCTCGAGGATCTCGAGCCCGAGGAGGCCGCGAACGAGCTGGCCGAGCGCCTCGCCGCCTACCGCCGCATCCGCGCCGCGGCGCTGTGGCTCGAGGAGCGCCTTGCGAGCGAGGGCGAGCGCTGGTTCCGCATCGGGCCCGCGCCGCTTGCGCCCGTGCCCGCGCCGGCGCCGCTGCCGCAGCAGGATCCCGGCCTGCTCGCGGTCGCGTTTCGCCGGCTCGCCGCGGAGCCGCCGGCGCCGTCGCTCCTCCACCTCGGCACGTTCCCGCCGGTCGCGCGGTTCCTCGAGCGCTTCCGGGCGCTCCTCAAGCGCAGGCGGACGTTCTCCTTCGACAACGAGGTGGACGGCCTCTCGCGCGTCGAGCAGGCGGTCGCGTTCCTCGCCCTCCTGGAACTGCGCAAGCGCGGCGAGGCGACGCTGCGCCAGGCCGCTCCCTTCGAGCCCATCTCCGTATGCACCAGCCCAATCTCCGCGTAATCGACAACCCCGTCGACCGGGTCGCCCGCGTGCTCGAGGGGCTGCTCGTGGTCGCCTCGCGGCCGCTCACCGTGGACGAGCTGGCCGACGCGGCCGCGACCGATCCCGACCGCGTCGAGACCGCGCTCGCGCTCCTCACCGGGCGCTACCGGGAGGGCAAGAGCGGCATCGTGCTCGAGCCGGTCGCGGGCGGCTGGGCGTTTCGCGCCGCGCACGAGGCGGCCGAGGCGTGCTCGCGGCTCTTCGACCGTCCGGTCGCGCGCGGCCTCTCCCAGGCGGCGCTCGAGACGCTCGCCGTGGTCGCGTACATCGGACCGGTCAGCCGTCCCGAGATCGCGCGCCTGCGCGGCGTCGCGGCCGACTCGGCGGTCGCGAGCCTGGTCGAGCGGGGCCTCGTGGCCGAGGCGGGGCGCGACGCCGAGGGCGGGGCGGTGCGCTACGAGACGACGCCGCTCTTCGAGCGCGTCTTCGGGCTCGCCGGCCTGAACGAGCTCCCGGAGCTGGACGATCTCGGCGGCGACGCCGAAGAACTCCGCGCCCGGCTCGAAGCCGTCGCGGAGCGCCGCTAGACGCCGCGGACGATCGCTTCGGCCTCGGCGCGGGTGAATCCGCGGAGCGTCTCCGTGGTGACGCTGCCGTGCCGCATGACCGTCAGGAGGATCTGGGCGGCGGTCTCGTCGTCGGGCGCCTCGAAGATCTCGACCAGGTCGTAGCGGCCGAGGGTCACGAAGGTGTCGATGAGCTTGCCGCCGCGCTGCTCGATCGCCCGCTCCGCGTCCTCGATGCGATCACGCCAGGCGGGCATGCCGCCGACACCGCCGGACGTCCACTTCATGAGCGAGATGTAGACGGGCATGGCGGGACTATGACGCGCGCGGCGACTGGTCTTGATCGCCGTGGGGAGAGGTCTACTGTCGATCTCGGTCCGACGAAAGGGGTACCCATGCGCCGTTCGTTCGCTTCTCATGCTTCTCGTCGCCTCGCTCGCGGCCGCCGGGCCGGCCGCCGCAGGCTTCTCGCCGGGCTCGCCCGGGGCCGGCGACCCCTACTACCCGCTGGCCGGAAACGGCGGCTACGACGTCAAGCACTACTCGCTGACGATCGACTGGAACGCCGCGACGAACCAGATGCGCTCGACCGCCGTGATCACGGCGAAGGCGACGCAGGATCTCTCGCGCTTCGACCTCGACCTGCGCGGATTCTCGATCCCGCGCCTCACCGTGGACGGCGAGCCGGCCTCGTTCCGGCGGCTCGGCCAGGAGCTCGTGATCACGCCGCGCCACGGGCTGCGCGACGGGCAAGTACGTTCACGGTCGTCGTCGACTACGTCGGCGAGCCGTCGATCGTGATCGATCCGGACGAGGCGCTCGAGGGCTGGGTGCCGACCGCGGACGGCGCGTTCGTCGTCGGCGAGCCGCAGGGCTCGCCCGGCTGGTATCCGGTGAACGACACCCCGCGCGACAAGGCGACGTTCGACTTCACCGTCACCGTCCCACGCGGCCTGACCGCGCTCTCGAACGGCGTGCTCGTCGACAAGGACACGCACGGCGGCAAGACGACCTGGGTCTGGGACGAGGACGACCTGATGGCGCCGTACCTCGCCACCGCCACGATCGGCGTGTTCGACCTGAAGATCTCGCGCGTCGGGGCGGATTCCGAACTACGTCGCGGTCGACCCGACGCTCGGCGACGCAGCCGGTGCTCGACAAGATCCCGTCGATCGTCCGGTTCTTCGAGGGCATCTACGGGCGCTATCCGTTCAACGCGGTCGGCGCGATCGTCGACGACGCCCCCGACGTGGGCTACGCGCTCGAGACGCAGACGAAGCCGGTGTTCGACTCGCCGCCCGACGAGGCGACGCTCGTCCACGAGCTCGCGCACATGTGGTACGGCGACTCGGTCACGCTCGAGCTCTGGCCGGACATCTGGCTGCACGAGGGCTTCGCGACCTGGTCGGAGTGGATCTGGAGCGAGCGCACGGGCGGCGAGAGCGCGGCGGACATCTTCGACGAGCTCTACGCGACGCCGGCGTCCGATCTCGAGTTCTGGACCCCGCCGCCGGGCAACCCGGGCGGGCCGGAGCTTCTCTTCGACGGGACGATCTACGACCGCGGCGGCCTGACGCTCCAGGCGCTGCGCGAGAAGATCGGCGACTGGGCGTTCTTCGGGATCATGCGCGAGTGGGCGTCGCGCAACGCGGACGGGAACGCCTCGACGCCCGAGTTCGTGGCGCTCGCCGAGCACATCTCCCACCGCGATCTCGACCGCTTCTTCAACGTCTGGCTCTACAAGCCGGAGAAGCCGCGGACTGGTAGCGGTCACTCGGTTCCTCGCGCCGGCCCGGGCCCGCTCGGGCCGGCGCTGAATCGTCCCGATTCGGTCACAGACACGCGCGAATTGCCCGATAACCTGACCGGTAGGGGTGCTCTAGCCGGGGTCCCCCGGGGGACAACGGGAAACCGATGCGGCTCAACGCCTACCTCGCTCGCGCCGGTGTCGCTTCCCGCCGCGGGGCCGACGAGCTGATCAAGGCCGGCCGCGTGACCGTGAACGGCGAGGTCGCGGGGCTCGCGACGTTCGTCGAGAGCCGCGACATCGTCGAGGTGGACGGCGAACGGGTTCGGCTCGAGCCGCTCACCTACGTCCTCCTGCACAAGCCGGCCGGCGTCGTCACGACGGCGCGCGACCCGCAGGGCCGGCCGCACCGTGGTCGAGTTGGTCACGCATGAAAGATCGCGTCGTCCCGGTCGGGCGGCTCGACGTGGACACGACCGGCGCGCTCCTCCTCACGAACGACGGCCAGCTCGCGCACCGGCTCATGCACCCGCGCTACGAGGTGGACAAGGTCTACGAGGCCGACGTCGAGGGCAAGCCGACCGACGAGACGATCGCCCGGCTCGCCGCCGGAGTCGACCTGGAGGACGGCGGCACCGCGCCCGCCGGGGTCCGCCGCCTCGGCCCGTCGCGGCTCGAGCTGACGCTCCACGAGGGCCGCAAGCACCAGGTGAAGCGGATGTGCGAGGCCGTCGGCCATCCCGTCCGCCGTCTGCACCGCTCGGCCTACGCGGGGCTCACGGTCGACGGCCTGGCGCCGGGGGAGTGGCGCGAGCTCACCCGCGACGAAATCGACGCGCTCGGTTAGAGCCCGTCGCGCGGCCGCGCCGCGCCGAACATGCGGCCGACCTCGGAGCGGACGATGCCCATGTGGTCGAGCATGGCGTTCAGCGTCGGCTCGGACGCCTGGCGCGCCTTCTCGGCGCCGATCGCCAGCAGCCGCTGCAGCTCGCGCGGGTCGGCGCTCAGCTCGCGGTGCCGCGTCTGGATCGGCGTCGAGCAGCTCGACGACCGCCTCGCCGACGGCCTCCTTGAACGAGCCGTAGCCCTGGCCGTCGAACTCGGACTCGATCTCCTCCATCGACTTGTCGGTCGCGACCGACATGATCTCGATCAGGTTCGAGATGCCGGGCTTGTCTTCGGCCCGGCGGATCTCCGAGCCCGAGTCGGTCACGGCCGTCTTGAACTTCTTGCGGATGACGTCGGGCTCGTCGAGGAGCTTGATCGTCCCCTGCGACGTCCCGCCGGTGGTCGACATCTTCCGCTCGGGCTCCTGGAGATCCATGATCCGGCCGCCGACCGAGGGCGCGATCATCTCCGGCACCACGAGCGTCTGCCCGTAGCGCTGGTTGAAGCGCTCGGCGACGTTTCGCGCGAGCTCGATGTGCTGCCGCTGGTCCTCGCCCACCGGGACGGCGTCGGTCTGGTAGAGCAGGATGTCCGCCGCCTGGAGGACGGGGTAGCTGAAGAGCCCCGCCGACACGAAGTCCTGGCGGTCGGCCTTGTCCTTGAACTGGGTCATCCGGCGCAGCTCGCCGTAGCTCGAGACCGAGCCGAGCAGCCACGCGGCCTCGGTGTGCGCGGGCACGTGGCTCTGGATGAAGACCGTGGAGCGGTTCGCGTCCAGGCCGGTCGCGAACAGCATCGCGGCGAGGTCGAGCGTCGCCGAGCGCAGCTCGGCCGGGTCGTACTCGACCGTGATCGAGTGCAGGTCGACGATGCAGAAGAAGGCGTCGCCCTGCTCCTGCGTCGCGCGTACTGGCGAAAGCCTCCGGAGTAGTTCCCGAGATGCTTGTCGCCGGTCGGCTGGATGCCCGAAAAGATCCGCATGGACCGGAGGAAACTACACTCAGAGCACCATGGCCGTCACCGGATCCCCAGAGCTTCTCGTCGTGATGCGCGCGAACGCGACGCCCGAGCAGGTCGACGAGGTCGTCGCGCGCATCGCCGAGGCCGGCGCCGACGCGCACGTGACCGCCGGGAAGGACGCCACGGTGATCGGCGTCGTCGGCGAGCGCGAGCTGCTCGCGACGCTGCCGCTCGAGGGCTTTCCGGGCGTGGAGCAGGTCGTCCCGATCCTCAAGCCGTACAAGCTCGTGTCGCGCGAGGCGCGCCGCGGGCCGACCGTGATCGACGTCCGCGGGCGCCGCGTGGGGGACGGCTACTTCGGGCTGATCGCCGGGCCGTGCTCGGTCGAGTACCGCGAGCAGACGATGGAGGCCGCGCGGGCCGTGCGCGACGCCGGGGCGACCATGCTCCGCGGCGGCGCGTTCAAGCCGCGCTCCTCGCCGTACGCGTTCCAGGGGCTCGGCCAGGAGGGGCTCGACATCCTCAAGGAGGCGCGCGAGGAGACCGGCCTGCCGATCGTCACCGAGCTGATGGACGCGCGCGACGTCGAGGCGGTCGTGGACGCGGCCGACGTGATCCAGATCGGCGCGCGGAACATGCAGAACTTCACGCTGCTCGCCGAGGTCGGCCGCGCCGACAAGGCGGTGCTCCTGAAGCGCGGCCCGTCCGCGACGATCGAGGAGCTCCTGATGGCGGCCGAGTACGTCGTGCGCGAGGGCAACGCCCAGGTGATGCTCTGCGAGCGCGGCATCCGCACCTTCGAGACCTCGACGCGCTTCACGCTCGACATCGGCGCGGTTCCCGTGCTGAAGCTGGAGACGCATCTGCCGGTGATCGTCGATCCGTCGCATCCGGCGGGGCGCCGCGACCTCGTTGCGCCGCTGGCTCGGGCCGCGGTGGCCGCGGGCGCGGACGGGATCATCGTCGAGGTGCATCCCGATCCGGACCAGGCGCTCTCCGACGCGGCGCAGCAGATTCCCGCGGCCGAGTTCGGCGCCTTCGCGGACGAGATTCGCGCGCTTGCGTCCTTGATGGGCAAAGTCGTCGGGTAGATCCGAGTGACGTCTCGCGGCTCGCCATCGTCGGCACCGGCCTGATCGGGGCGTCCGTGGGGCTCGCCGCGAAGCGGGCCGGGATCGCCTCGGTCGTCGGGTTCGACGCCGACGCGGATTCGCTGCGCGGTCGCGCACGAGCGCGGCGCGGTCGACGTCGCCGCGGGCTCGCTGGAGGAGGCCGTCGCCGACGCCGAGCTGGCGCTCGTCGCGACTCCCGTGACGACGCTCCCTGCGCAGGTGGCCGCGGTGCTGGCCGCGACGGGCGACGGCTGCACGGTCACGGACGTCGGCTCGACGAAGCGCGGCGTCTGCTCCTCGGTCGGAGAGCGGTCGCGGTTCATCGGCGGCCATCCGATCTGCGGCTCCGAGGCGCACGGGCCCGAGCACGCGAGCGGGCAGCTCTTCGAGGGCGCCACGTGGTTCCTCACGCCCGTGTCGGAGACCGACGCCGCGCGCTACCGCGCGCTGCACGGGTTCGTGTCGGCGCTCGGCGCGGTCCCGGTCGCGGTCGATCCGCGCGCGCACGACAAGCTGGTCGCGCTGACGAGCCACGTGCCGCACGCGCTTGCGAACGTGCTCATGAACCACCTCGGGTCGGTGCGGGTGGACGGCCACGAGCCGCTCGCCGGCGCCGGCGGGTCGCTGCGGGACATGACCCGCGTGGCCGGCGCGAACCCGCGGATCTGGATCGACATCTTCCTCGAGAACGCCGACGAGCTGCGCACGGCCCTGGCCGAGCACCGGCGGCGCGTCGAGGAGCTCGAGCGCGCCCTCGGCGAGACGGATGCCGGGTATCTGGCGCGCTGGATCGGCGAGGCGGCGCAGCACCGGCGGCGGCTGCTGGCCGAGGCGTATCCCGATCCCGGCTCGCTGCACTGGCTGCGCGTGCACGTGCCCGACCGGCCGGGCGTGCTCTCGGGGATCACGCAGGCGCTCGGCGCGGACGGGATCAACATCGAGGACTTCGATCTCCTGCACATGTCGCCGGAGCGCGGCGGCACGCTCGCGATCCTGGTCGCGGGGGAGGCCGATGCGCAGCGCGGCGCGACCCTGCTCGAGGCGCAGGGCTACTCGGTCGTGGTCGCGCCGGTGCTTGGCGACGACTAGGGCGGGCTAGGCTCCGCCCTGTGGACGAACTGGCACACATCCGGCGCGATTCCGTGTCCCACCCGTGCGCCGCGCCTCGATACCGTTCGTGTTGGGCGCCGCGCGCCCCCATTGGGGGGGAGGGCGCCGGCGGCAGCCGGGCCGGAACTGCGCTGCGCTTCCTCGGCGCCGTGGTGCCGCGGGCAATCCGGGCGGGAACCCGATGCGGATAGAGCCCGCCTCGGCGGTGCGCGGGGACCTGCGCGTCCCCGGCGACAAGTCGATCTCCCACCGGGCGCTCCTCGTCGGCGCGGTCGCCGACGGGGAGAGCGAGGCGCGCGGGTTCGGCGCCTCCGCGGACACGCTCGCCACGGCCGACGCGATGCGCGCGCTCGGCGTCCCCGTCGAGATCACGGGGGACACGGTTCGCATCGAAGGCGTCGGCCTGGGCGGTCTCAAGGCGCCCAAGGAGCCGATCGACTGCCGCAACGCCGGCACGCTCATCCGCCTCCTCTCGGGCCTGCTCGCCGGACAGCGCGGCCGGTTCGAGCTCGTCGGCGACGAGTCGCTCACCACCCGCCCGCTCGAGCGCGTCGCCGAGCCGCTGCGCGAGATGGGCGCGCACGTCGAGACGACCGACGGGCACGCGCCGATCGTGGTCGCCGGCGACAGCCTCCACCCGATCCGCTACGAGCTGCCGGTCGCGAGCGCACAGGTGAAATCAGCCATCCTGCTCGCCGGGATCCAGGCCGCCGACGGCCCGACCACCGTCGTCGAGCCCAGCCCGACCCGCGACCACACCGAGCGGCTGCTCGAGGCGGCGGGCGTCCGGGTCGCCCGAACGAACCGCGAGACCTCCGTCTGGCCGGTCACGCGCCTCAAGCCGCTCGACCTCGACATCCCGGGCGACTTCTCCTCCGCGGCGCCGTACATCGTCGCGGCGACGCTCCTCTCAGGGTCGGACGTGCGCCTGCACGGGATCGGGATCAACCCCACGCGCACCGGACTCCTCGCGGTGCTCGACCGGATGGGCGCGCGCGTCTCGCTCTTCAACCGCCGCATCGTCGGCGGGGAGCCGGTCGCCGACATCGAGGTCGCGCCCGCCGAGCTGACCGCCGCCGACATCGAGCCGGCCGAGGTGCCGCTGCTCGTGGACGAGCTGCCGATCTTCGCGCTCCTCGCCGGGCTCGCCCGCGGAACGAGCACCGTCCGCGGCGCGGCCGAGCTGCGCGTCAAGGAGACCGACCGGCTCGAGGCCGTGAAGGAGGTCCTGCGCCCGCTCGGGGTGCGGATCGAGACCACGGCCGACGGCTTCCGCGTCCGCGGCGTCCCGGCCCGGCCGCGCGGCGGCGCGACCGTCAGCGCCCACGGAGACCACCGCATCGCGATGCTCGCGGCGATCGCGGGCCTCGTCACGCGCGAGGGGCTCGAGATCGACGGCGCGGCGAGCGTCGCGGTTTCCTACCCGGAGTTCTTCGCCGTGCTCGACTCGCTGGCGCTGCGATGATGCGGCCCATGATCGTGGCCATCGACGGACCGGCGGGCTCGGGCAAGAGCACGGTCGCGCGGCGGCTCGCCGAGCGGCTCGGCTTCCGCTACGTCGACACGGGCGCGATGTACCGCGCCCTCACCTTGCTCGCGCTCGAGCGCCACATCGACCTCGACGACGAGAGCGCGCTGGCCGAGCTCGCCCGCGAGAACCCGGTGACGATCGGCCCCGGTGCGGTTCGAGTCGACGGGCGCGACGTCACGAAGGAGATCCGCACGGTCGAGATCGACCGCGTCGTCTCCTCGGTCGCGAGGCATCAGGCCGTCCGGGCGGTGCTGCGGGAGCGGCAGCGCGCGCTCGCCTACGAGGGCGACTCGGTGATGGAGGGACGCGACATCGGCGCGGTCGTCTGCCCCGACGCCGACGTGAAGGTGTTCCTCACCGCCGACGAGACGGAGCGCGCCCGCCGGCGCACGGATGACCGGCCCGGGCTCGGCGCGGACGCGCTCGCGACCGACCTGCGCCTGCGCGACGAGCGCGACGCCGCGCAGATGGGCGCCGCCCCCGACGCGGAGCAGATCGACACGACCGACCTGGAGATCGACGAGGTCGTCGAGCGCATCGAGCGGCTCGTGGCCGCGAAGGCCGAGGCGTAGGCAATGGATCGCTACGACATCGCCTACTGGGGGTTCGGCAAGACCGTGCTCGCCGCCGGCGTGCACGTCGCAGCGAGCCTCAAGGCGTACGGGCTCGACCGCATTCCGCGCCAGGGCGGCGCCGTCCTGGCCATCAACCACCTCCACTGGATCGACGTGCCGGCGCTCGGCGCGCTCTGCCCGCGCCGGATCGTGTTCATGGCGAAGGCCGAGCTGCTCGACGTGCCGGTGGGCGGTTTGATCGTGAGGTCGTTCGGCACGCTCACGGTGCGCCGCGGCGAGTCCGACCGCGAGGCGATCCGCCTTTCCCGCGAGGCCGTCCGCGAGCGGCGGCCTGCTCGGGCTCTTCGTCGAGGGGACGCGCCAGCTGACGCGGCCACCCCGGCAAGGCGATGCCCGGCGCCGCGATGATCGCGATCCAGGAGGAGGCGCCTGTCGTGCCGGCGGCGGTCTACAACTCCGAGGCGTTCAAGTTCCCCGGCCGCACGCCGATCTCGATCGCCTTCGGCGAGCCGATGCGCTTCGACGGCCTGCCGAAGAACTCGAAGGGCTACAAGGAGGCGACGGCCGAGATCGAGGCCGAGATCCTGCGCCTGTGGGAGTGGCTGCGGGACATCCATGCGCTCGGCCGGCCCGACGCGGTTCCGCCGCGCCGCTCCGTCAAGACCGCGGAATGACCGCCGAGCTCCTCGGCACGGTCGCGATCGTCGGGCTTTCCGAACGTCGGCAAGTCGACCCTCGTGAACCGCCTCTCGGCCACGCGCCAGGCGGTCGTCTTCGAGACCCCGGGGGTCACGCGCGACCGCAAGGAGATCGTCTGCGAATGGTCGGGCCGCAAGTTCCTGCTCGTGGACACGGGGGGCGTCGATCTCGCCGACTCCTCGCCGCTCACCCGCCAGGTGGCCGAGCAGGCGCGCCGCGCAGTCGCCGAGGCCGACCTCGTCCTCTTCGTCGTCGACGCCCAGAGCGGGATCACGCCCGGGGACGAGGAGATCGCCGACATCCTGCGCCGCTCCGGCAAGCCGGTCGTGCTGCTCGCGAACAAGGTCGACGATCCGAGCCGCGACATCGCCGCGCTCGAGTTCCACGCGCTCGGCCTGGGCGACCCGGTCCCCGTCTCGGCCGTCCACGGCCACAACACCGGCGACCTGCTCGACCGGATCGTCGCCGAGCTCGAGCGCGCCGGGAATCCGGGCCGCGCGGAGGTGGGGGAGGATGCGATCCGCGTGGCGATCCTCGGGCGGCCGAACGTCGGCAAGTCGTCCCTTCTGAACGCGATCGTGGGCGAGGAGCGCGTGATCGTCTCCGAGAAGCCGGGCACGACCCGCGACGCGATCGACACCGTCGTCGAGCGCGGCGAGCAGACCTTCGTCTTCGTGGACACGGCCGGCCTGCGGCGCAAGCGCAGACAGCGGCAGGGGATCGAGTACTACTCGGAGCTGCGCGCGATCCAGGCGGCCGAGCGCGCCGACGTGGCGCTCGTCCTCATCGACGCGAGCGAGGGGATGGTCGACCAGGATCTCCGCGTCGCCGACGTGGCCCGCACGGCCGGCTGCTCGACGCTCGTCGTCCTCTCCAAGTGGGACATCACGACGATCGACGTGGAGGACATCCGCCCGGTGCTCGAGGAGCGGCTGCGCCAGCGCCCTCCTTTGGTCGCCGTCTCGGCGAAGTCGTCCCGCGGGCTGATCCGGATGCTGGACAAGATCGCCGAGCTCTTCGCCAAGCACACCGCGCGCATCGGAACGCCCGAGCTGAACGACTTCCTCCAGGAGCTCCGTGCCCAGCGTCCCGGCCCGACCAAGCCGGGGAAAGGGCGCCGCCTGAACCTGCTCTACGGCACGCAGACCGGGGTTCGCCCGCCGCGGTTCAAGGTCTTCGTTAACGATCCCTCTCTGATGACGCGCGACTACGGCTACTGGGTCGAGAACCGCCTGCGCGAGCGGTTCGGCCTCGCCGGCGTCCCGGTCGTGATCGACTTCGCGCGACGCACATGAAGATCGCGGTCGTCGGAGGGGGCTCCTGGGGCTCGGCGTTCGCCGCGCTCCTCGCCGAGCGCGGGCACGAGACGCTGCTCGCGTGCCGGGATCCGGAGCAGGCCAAGACGATCGCCGAAACGGGCCGCAACCCGCGCTACCTGACCGGGATCGACCTCTCCGGCGTGCACCCGGTGACGCTCGACGATCCGGGATTGGCCGACGCCGAGACCTTCGCGATCGCCGTCCCCAGCGGCGCGTTTCGCCAGGTCGTCGCCGGTCTCCCCGGGAACGCGCCCGTGCTGAGCCTCGTCAAGGGCCTCGACCCGGAGTCGGGGAACAGGCTCTCGACGGTCGTCGAAGGCCGGGCGGTCGCGGTGCTGTCGGGGCCGAACCACGCGGAGGAGATCTCGCTCGGCCTGCCCGCCGCGGCCGTGATCGCGTGCGAGGACACCGAGCTCGGCAAGCGAGCTCCAGGAGGAGATCATCTCGCCGCGCTTCCGCGTCTACGTGAACACGGACGTCGTCGGGGTCGAGCTCTGCGCCGCCGCGAAGAACGTGATCGCGCTCGGCGCCGGCGCGGTCGACGGTCTCGGGATGGGCGACAACGCCAAGGCCGGGCTCCTGACCCGCGGCCTCGCCGAGATGGTGCGGCTCGGCGAGGTGTCCGGCGCTCGGCAGGAGACGTTCTCCGGGCTCGCCGGGATGGGCGACCTGATGGTCACGTGCTGGAGCCGGCACAGCCGCAACCGCCGCGCGGGCGAGCTGATCGGGCGCGGCGCCACGGCGGACGAGGCGCGGGCCGAGATCAAGATGGCGGTGGAGGGCCTGACCACGGCGCCGGTGCTCCGCGACCTCGCCCACCGGCTGGGAATCGAGCTGCCGATCACCGAGGCGGTCTGCCACGTCCTCGAGGGCGACACGCCCCGGGAAGTGGTCGCGAGGCTGATGGCGCGGGCCCCGACGGGGGAATAGCGCCCCACCGGGCCGCGGGGTACTCTCAGCTCGTGCGCCTCTTCCGCGCCGCAGCACTCCTCGCGCTCTCCCTGGGACTCGCGCTCGCCGCGTCCGCGTGCGGCAACTCGAGCGGCCAGGCCGCAGCGGGCGGAGCGGAGTACGCGCCCGCCTCGACGTCGTTCTTCGTCACGCTGAACACCGACGCGGGCGGCGACCAGTGGCAGGCCGCGGAGGCGCTTCTCGAGAAGTTCCCGGACGGGCGGCAGCTCATCGACAAATTCCTCGACGCCGGCGTCACGCAGGGCGGCAAGGACTTCGAGACCGACATCCAGCCGGCGCTCGGTCCCGAGGTCGACCTCGCCGGCCTGGATCTCGAGACCGACGGCTTCGTCGTGCTCACCCAGCCGGCCGATCCGGCCAAGCTCCAGGAGCTCGTCGCGTCGGGCGACACTCCGGGCGTCGCGCAGGAGCTCGACGACGGCTGGTGGGCCGCGGCCCAGTCCCAGCAAGCGCTCGACGCGTTCAACGAGGCCCGCGAGACGGACGGCTCGCTCGCCGACGACGATGCGTACCGCGCCGCGACCGACGATCTCTTCGACGACGCGCTCGCCACGGCGTACGTGGACACGAAGGCGCTCGGGCAGGCCACCGAGAACGTCCCGGGAGCTCCCTCGGGCACAACCGATGCGCTCACGAAGTGCCTCGGCCGCGACGACTCGACGAGCGGCTCGTTCGCGCTCGCGGTCCGCGCCGAGGAGAACGGCGTGCGCATCGCCGGCGACGTCGCCAGCGCGGCCGTCCCGGTCGGTGACGACAACGGCTCCGATCTCGACGAGTTCTTCCGCTCGGGCGCCCTGGCCTTCGCGGCCACGTCGGGCATCGGCGACACGCTCCGCCAGGTGGTCGGGTGCCTGTCCACCGCCGACCCGGAGACGGCGCAGACGCTGGCTCAGATCCAGCTCGGCCTCGGCATCACGATCGACGGCGACATCGCCGGGCTCTTCGACGGCGCCACGGGCGTCGCGGTCTACACGCCGATGCTCACGGCCGAGAACCCGTCGCTCGCGCCGGCCGTCGTCGTCGCCACCGAGGTCTCGGACGAGGACGAGGCCATGGATCTGCTCGACCGCATCGCCGAGCGCGCCGGCGGCCTCATGGCGCTCATGGGCGAGGAGGCGCCGTTCTCGGTCACCGACGCGGACATCGCGGGCCTGACCGCCCGGGCCGTCGTGGTCGACGGCAAGCCCGTCGCCTACTTCGGCGTCCTCGACGGCAAGCTCGTCGCGTCGAACTCGCAGGCCGCGCTCGAGGCGCTCCCGAGCGGCTCGAGCCTCGCGGAGGATCCCGCCTACACGGCCGCGCGCGACGCCGCCGGAGTGCCCGACGACGCCGCGGCGGTCGCGTACGTGAACCTGGAGGCCGTGACCGCCCTTGCGGGCCTTGATTCACGGCGGAGGCTGGTCGGCGTACCCGGGAGCGCCAGACGCCTCGGCGAACCTCGAGCCGCTCAAGTCGCTCTTCTTCTGGAGCGACGAGCCCGGCGACGACTCCGTGTCGTTCGAAGGGTTCCTCCAGATCGACTAGGAGGGCTCGGCGGAACATGCCTGAGTCTCAGGGCCGCGCTGAGCGGCGCGATGCGGCGTCCGCGTGCCGCGCCCCGTACTACCAGTACGACCGCGGCATGCCTCCTTGCCTCCCACCGCCCAGCGCACCCCTGCGACGAGGCACATCCCCCCGATCCCTCTCGCGCGGGTCGGTAGTCTTCCCGGCCATGTCGGAACTGCGCACGTTTCCCTTCACCTCCGAGTCCGTGACGGAGGGCCATCCGGACAAGATGGCCGATCAGATCTCGGACTCGGTCTTGGACGCCGTCCTCGCCGACGATCCGATGGGGCGCGTCGCGTGCGAGACGCTCGTCACGACCGGGCTCGTCGTCGTCGCCGGGGAGATCTCGACCGAGACGTACGTGGACATTCCGCGGCTCGTACGCGGCCGGATCCGGACGATCGGCTACGACCGCGCGAAGTACGGCTTCGACGCCGACACCTGCGGCGTGATCGTCGCGCTCGACGAGCAGTCCCCCGACATCGCCCAGGGCGTCGACGCGTCCTACGAGACCCAGCGCGACGCCCACGAGGACGATCTCGACCGGATCGGCGCGGGCGACCAGGGGATGATGTTCGGCTACGCGTGCACCGAGACCGAGGAGCTGATGCCGCTCCCGATCACGCTCGCCCACCGCATCGCGCACCGCCTCGCGGAGATCCGCAAGGCCGACGTGCTCCCGTACCTGCGGCCGGACGGCAAGGCGCAGGTGACGGTCCGCTACGAGATCGACGAGCACGGGCGCCAGCGCCCGATCGAGATCGAGCGCGTCCTCGTCTCGACGCAGCATCGCGACGGGCTCGACATCGACACGCTCCTGAAGCCCGACCTCGTCGAGCACGTCCTGCATCCGATCCTGCCGGCCGACCTCTACGACGAGAAGCGGCTGACCGAGCGCGACTTCGTCCTCGTCAACCCGACCGGGCGCTTCGTCGCGGGCGGGCCGATCTCCGACACGGGCGTCACCGGCCGGAAGATCATCGTGGACACCTACGGCGGCTCCGCGCGCCACGGCGGCGGGGCCTTCTCGGGCAAGGATCCGACCAAGGTCGACCGCTCGGCCGCCTACGCGGCGCGCTACGTCGCGAAGAACCTCGTCGCCGCCGGCCTGGCCGAACGCTGCGAGCTCCAGATCGCCTACGCGATCGGCGTCGCGCGCCCGATCTCGATCGAGGTCGACTGCTTCGGAACCGAGACCGTGCCCGTCTCCCGCATCGAGGAGCTCATCCAGGAGCACTTCGACCTGCGGCCGGGCGCGATCATCCGCGACCTCGAGCTGCGCCGGCCGATCTACGCGAAGACCGCCGCCTACGGCCACTTCGGCCGCCCCGATCCCGACTTCACGTGGGAGCGGACGGACAAGGCCGACGCGCTCCGGGCAGCCGCCGGGTTTCCCGCCGAGGTAGCGACCCCGCTGTAGAAGCCCGTCGCTGCGCCTCAACCCCGGCGACCCGCCCGAGCCGAGACTCCGCCGCCGCCGATGTCGGCGACCACCGCCAAGTAACAGACTGTTACTTGCTGCGGCGCGGCCCTCCGAACCCGCATGAACACTCGGCTCGGCGCCCGCCGGACTTAGTAACAGTCTGCAACTTGGAAAGATCGGCACCGAGTTGGCGCAGCCGCGTGCGCCTTCTGTGCGTGGCGTCGCCGTCGGTTGCGGGCGACTTCCGGGCGGCGCGGCCGGCGTGGGCTACGCGGCGCGCACGAACAGGCCCGGACGCGGCCTTCTCGCCGAGGGCCAGCTCGGAGCCGCCGCGCTCGACCGTGTACGTCTCGCCGTCGGAGGCGCGCAGCTCGACCGGCGTGCCGGGGACGAGCCCCGAGTCGTAGTACCAGTGGAGCAGGTCGCCGTCGTGCTCCGCGAGGCGGACGATCTCGGCGTGCGAACCGGGCTCGAGCTCGGCGAGCGCCTTCAGCTCCTTGTTCTCGGCCTGCTCGAACGTCGTGTCGACCGGCCAGCCGTGCGGGCAGCGGTCGGGGTTGCCGAGCTTCTCGGCGATCCGCTCGATCATGTCGTCGGTGAACGTGTCGCCGAGCTCGTCCGCGTAGACGTGCGACTCGGCGGCCGTGTAGCCCATGAAGTCGGTGAGCAGCCGCTCGATGATCCGGTGCTTGCGGACGACCCGCTCGGCCTCGGCGCGGCCCTTCGGCGTGAGGATCGCCTCCTTCTGCTCGCCGCGCTCGATCAGGCCGTCCTCCTCCATGCGCTTCAGCATCTCGCCCGCGGAAGCGCGCGACACGCCGAGCATGTCGGCGACGCGCACCGCCAGCGTCGGCGGGCCCCCCTTCACCGGGTGGTATTCGCCGACCGGGAAGGCGAGGAAGTAGATCGTCTCGATGTAGTCGTCGACGGAGTGTCCCTGGGCCATGCGACGATTCTAGGGTGCCGCGCTATGCCTCCGTCGTTCCCCTCGTCTCGGCCCGCGCGCTTTCGCGGCCCTTCACCTACCTCGGCGAGGGGCTCGAGAAGGGCTCGGTCGTGTCGGTGCAGTTCGGGCGGGTCACCCGGCGCGGCGTCGTCGTGGAGACCGGGGACGAGAAGCCCGAAGGCGTCGATCCGGTCGCCGTCGAGAAGCTGCTCGGGTCGGTTCCGGGCGCACTCGTCGACCTCGGCCTTTGGATGGCCGACCACTACGGCTCGACGCCCGCGCGCACCCTCGGCCTGGTTGCGCCGCCGTCGCGAGCGCGCCGCGCCGGAGCCAAGCGCCGGGCGCGGCCCGCGGAGGCGGTCTCCGACGAGGTGCGCCCCTCGGAGCTCTCGCCCGCGCAAGCCGCGGCGCTCGAGCGGATCGTCGGCGCGCTCGGCGTCGCCCGCACACCTGCTCCTCCACGGGGCGACCGGGAGCGGCAAGACGGAGATCTACCTCCGCGCCTGCGAGGAGGCGCTCGCGCGCGGGCTCGGCGCGATCGTCCTCGTCCCCGAGATCGCGCTGACGCCGCAGACCGCGGCGCGCTTCCGCGCTCGGTTCGGAGACGGCGTGGCGGTGCTCCATTCGCGCCTGACGGAGGCGGAGCGCCGCGACGAGCGCGAGCGGATCGCGTCCGGGGAGGCCCGCGTCGTCGTCGGCGCGCGCTCGGCGGTCTTCGCGCCGGTCGAGCGGCTCGGGCTCATCTGCGTCGACGAGGAGCACGACTCGTCCTACAAGCAGGACTCGGATCCGCGCTACGACGCGCGCACGGTCGCGGCCAAGCGCGGCGCGCTCGAGGGCGCGGTCGTCGTCTACGGCAGCGCGACGCCGCGCGCGGAGAGCTGGGAGCTGCTCGAGCGCCTCGACCTGGGCGGGCGGATCGGCGCGTCGCTGCCGCCGGTGAAGATCGTCGACCTGCGCCGCGAGACGGGCTACCCGCTCTCGACCCCGCTGCTCGCCGCGCTCGGGGGAGATCGAGGACGAGGGCGGCAAGGCGATCCTGCTCCTGAACCGCCGCGGCATCGCGCCGGCGATCCACTGCCGCGCCTGCGGGGTGACGCCGCGCTGCGAGCACTGCGACGTCGCGCTGACGCTGCACGGCGACGGGCAGCTCCACTGCCACCACTGCGGGCTCGTGCGGCCCGCGCCGACGCTGTGTCCCGTCGTGCGGCGCGGCCGAGCTGGCGCGCCTGGGCGCGGGAACGGAGGCGCTCGAGGAGGAGCTTGCGGCGTCGCTGCCGGGGCTCGAGCTGCTCCGCCTGGACGCGGACACGACCGCCGATCCCATGCGGCTGTCCGAGGTGCTCGCGCGCTTCGAGGAGGCCGACCGCGTCGTCCTGCTCGGCACGCAGATGGTTGCGAAGGGCCACCACTTCTCGGGCGTGAAGCTCGCCGCGGTCGTCGATGCCGACACGGGGCTCGGGCTCCCGGACTTCCGTGCGGAGGAGCGGACGTTCCAGCTCGTCACGCAGCTCGCCGGCCGCTCAGGTAGGGACGCGCCTGGCCGGGTGCTCGTGCAGACGTACCAGCCCGACGCCCGGCCGATCGCGCTGGCGGCGCGGCACGCGGTGGACGAGTTCCTGGCGGGCGAGCTCGACCGCCGTCGCGCGCTCGGCTACCCGCCGTTCAAGCACCTGGTGAGCATCGTCGTGAGCGGCCCCACGCGCGACGGCCCGATGACCGCGCTGCGCGAGCTGCGCACCGAGCTGGAGCGACTCGGAGTCGCAGATCTCCTCGGCCCGGCGCCGCTCCTGCGCCTGCGCGGCCGCCATCGCGCCCAGCTCCTGGCGAAGACGGACAACCCGCGCAGAGTGGCCGTGCCGGCGGGCCGGCTGCTCGGCACGGCGGCGAAGGCGATGCGCCGCGACGGGCTCACCGCGGTCGTCGACGTGGACCCCCAGGGCGTCTAAATACAATTGGCCGTATGAGCGAGGTCGAAGGCCAGATCCGGGACGAGGAGCTCGACGCCGAGCGCGACGCGCGGCGGCGGCTGGCGCTCGCCCAGGTGCGGCAGTACCCCGATCCCGTGCTGCGGATGCAGACGCGCGAGGTCGAGGTCTTCGACGAGGCGCTCGAGGCGCTCACGGAGCGCATGGGGCGGCTGATGCAGGAGGCGCGCGGCGTCGGGCTCGCGGCGCCGCAGATCGGGATCCTCCAGCGTGTGTTCGTCTACCAGGCCGAGGAGGACGGGCCGGTGACGGCGCTCGTGAACCCGACCGTCGTGACGAGCTCCGACGAGGTCGACACAGCGGACGAGGGCTGCCTCTCGCTGGGGTCGGCGACGATCATCGTCCCGGTCGAGCGACCGACGGCCGTGACGGTCGAGGCCGTGTCCCCGGCCGGGGAGAAGATCGAGATCGAGGCCGAAGGGCTGGAGGCGCGCGTGATCCAGCACGAGATCGACCATCTGAACGGCGTCCTCACGCTCGACCGCACGACGGACGAGGCGCGCAAGGCGGCGCTCTCCGAGCTGCGGCCGCGCGCCGTGCTCGGGTAGCCGTGCGGCTGGCCGTCGCCGCGACCGCGCCGCTCGGCGCCGCGGTGCTCGAAGGGCTCGCGGCCCGGCACGAGATCGAGGTCGTGGTTACCCGGCCCGACCGTCCGCAAGGGCGCGGGCGCAAGGTCGGCGCGCCGCCGGCGAAGGTCGCCGCCGAGCGGCTGGGGATTCCCGTGGAGCAGCCGGAGCGGCTGGACTCGTTTCCGGGGTCGGCGCCGGTGGTCGTTGCGGCCTACGGCGCGCTGATCCCCGCGGAGTTGCTGGAGGACAGGCTCTGGCTCAACGTGCATCCCTCGTTGCTGCCGCGCTGGCGCGGGGCGGCCCCGGTCGAGCGGGCGATCATGGCCGGCGACGCGGAGACCGGCGTGACGATCCACCGGACGACCGCGGAGCTCGACGCGGGGCCGATCGCGGCGCAGCGTGCGTTTCGCGATCGGGCCCGACGACGATGCGGGGGTCGTGTACGAGCGGGCGGCGGCGCTGGCCGTCGAGCTGCTCGGCGAGGTGCTGCCGGAACCGTCGTTCACGCCGCAGCCCGACGAGGGCGCGACGTACGCGGAGAAGATCGGGCCCGCCGACCGCGAGCTCGACTGGTCGCGCCCGGCCGCGGAGCTGCACAACCGCATCCGGGCACTGGCGCCGCACATCGGCGCGCGCGGCGAGGTCGAAGGGCGGCCGGTGATCGTGTGGCGCTCGCGGCTTGTCGACGGCGCGCTGGAGATCCTCGAGGTGCAGCCGGAAGGGAAGCGGCGCATGACGCTCGAGGAGTTCCGCCGCGGCCTGCGATGAAGTCGTTGCGGGTTCGTCACAGAGTCGTCACGTTGCGCGCAACACACGTGCGGATTTCCTCGATAGGGTCGCCACCAAGGGGTGCAACACGGGGGTCCCCGGGGGACCACGGCTTTGGGGCTCGAAATGAGCGCCCGCCGCGTCGCCTTCGACGTCGTCCGGCGCGTGTTCGAGGACGGGGCCTACGCCGACCGGGCCTTCCGCTCGGCGGCCGAGGGGCTCGACGCTCGCGACCGTGCGTTCGCGATGCAGCTCGCCTACGGAACCGTCCAGCGCAAGCGGACGCTCGACCACGCGATCGACACGCTCGGCCGCCGGCCCGCGCGCAAGCTCGATGCGCCCGTGCTCGCCGCGCTGCGGATCGGCGCCTACCAGGTCGGGTTCATGCACGGCGTCCCGCCGCACGCCGCCGCGAACGAGTCGGTCGAGCTCGTCCGCGCGTCGGGGCTCGAGCGCGCCGTGCCGTTCACGAACGCCGTCATGCGGCGACTCGCCGAGGGGATGCCCGAGCTGCTCGCCGGGCTCGGCGATGCGACCCCCGCCGAGGCGGCGCTCAAGCACTCGTACCCCGACTGGATCGCCGAGACCTTCTGGCGCGAGCAGGGCCGCGACGCCGCGCTCGCGCTGCTGGAGGCGATGAACGAGCCGCCGCCGACGGTCGTCCGCACCCGCGCCGACCTTCCCGGCGAGCGCGATCCGCAGATCGAGACCGCGCTCACCGTCGACCACATCCCGCCGGAATGGGTCGCCGACGGCCTCGCGTGGCCGCAGAGCCGCGGCTCCCAGCTCGCCGGCCTGGCCGTCGGCGCGCAGCCCGGCGAGCGGATCCTCGACCTCTGCGCCGCGCCCGGCGGCAAGGCGACCCAGCTCGCCGAGGCCGCCGCGGAGGTCGTCGCCGTGGAGAAGCACGAGGGCCGCGCCACGCGAGCTGGCCGAGAACGCCGCCCGGCTCGGGCTCGCGAACGTCACCGTCGTGCACGCCGACGCGCTCGATCTCCCCGCGGAGCTCGGCGGCTTCGACCGCGTCCTCGTGGATGCGCCGTGCTCCGGGACGGGCGTCCTCGCCTCGCGCCCGGACCTGCGCTGGCGCGCGGAACCGCTGCCCGACCTGCAGCGAGCGCTCCTCGCCGTCGCCGCCGAGCGCGTGCGGCCGGGCGGCTCGGTCACGTACTCGGTGTGCGCGATCGACGCCGCCGAGAACGAGGAGGTCGTGGACGCGTGCGGCCTCGAGCCGGACGATCTGGGCGCCGAGTGGCCGGGCTTCCGTCATCCGCGCCGCCGCGAGTTTCTGCTCACGCTTCCGAGCGTCCACCGCACGTCCGGCTTCTTCGTCGCAAGAATGCGTGGGTAGTGCCTCACCCGGCGACGTCATCCGCACTTCCCCCGGCTGCAAAGCGGCGCCATGCCGCGTCCTCAACCGGCGCCGTACTGTCCAGTACGACGCCGGCCTGCGTCCTTGCCTGGCTTGCTTTTCGCGCGGCGGAAGCACGGCAACGTCACCGAGCGAGGCACGCATGACCTGGACGGACTGGCCGCGCGGCCCCGAGATCGAGCCGTCGCTCTACGCGGCCGACTTCGCGCGGCTCGGCGCCCAGGTGGAGGAGCTCCTCGACGCCGGCGTGCGGATCTTCCACTTCGACGTCGGCGACGGGCACTTCGTCGAGCCGGTCACGATCGGGCCCGGTCGTGCTCGAGGCGATCGCGCCGATCGTCCACGCGCGCGACGGCGTGCTCGACTGCCACCTGATGGTCACGAACCCCGAGCGTCACATCCCGCAGATCGCGGACGCGGGCGGCGACAGCGTCACCTTCCACGTCGAGGTCGTCGCCGATCCGGCGCCGCTCGTCGCGGAGGCCCGGGCGCGCGGGCTCGGCGTCGGCCTCTCCTTCAACCCCGAGACGACCGTGTCCGACGCGGTCGCCGCCGCGCAGGGCGTCGACCTCGTCCTCTGCATGAGCATCCACCCGGGCTACTCGGGCCAGCGGTTCCTGCCCGAGTCGCTCGGCCGCATCCGCGAGCTGCGCGGGGCGCTGCCGGACGAGGTGCTCGTGCAGGTGGACGGCGGCGTGACCGCCGAGAACGCCGCGTCTGTGCGCGAGGCGGGCGCGAGCCTGATCGTCGCGGGGAGCGCGGTCTTCGGGCAGCCGGACATCGGCGCCGCGTACCGCGAGCTCGCCGGCCTGGTCGCGTGAGCGAGCACCTGGAGCGGGCGCTCGAGCTGGCCGAGCGCGGCCGTGGGACGACGCGGCCGAACCCGGTGGTGGGTGCCGTGGTCGTTTCCGGCGGCGAGGTCGTGGGGGAGGGCTGGCACGAGCGCCCGGGCGGGCCGCACGCCGAGGTAGTCGCGCCTTGGAGGCAGCCGGGGACCAGGCGCGGGGCGCCGACCTGTACGTGACGCTCGAGCCGTGCGCGCACGACGGCCGCACGCCGCCCTGCGCGGACGCGGTGGTCGCCGCCGGCATCGCGCGGGTCGTCGTGGGCGCGGGCGATCCGGACCCGAGGACGGACGGGGCCGGGATCGCGCGGCTCCGCGAGGCCGGGATCGAGGTCGAGCTGGCCGAGGGGCCGCTCGCGAGGCGGGCGCGGCGGCAGAACGAGGCGTTCCGGACGTGGGTCGCGCTCGGCCGGCCGTTCGTGACCTACAAGGCGGCGGCGACGCTCGACGGGCGGCTCGCGGCGGCCGGGGGCGACGCGCGCTGGGTCTCGGGCGAGGAGAGCCGTCGCCGTGTCCACGAGATGCGCGGCGCCTCGGATGCGGTCGCGGTCGGAATGGGAACCGTGCGCGCCGAGAACCCGGCGCTGACCGCGCGCGACGTGGACGCTCGGCACCAGCCGCGCCGGCTCGCGTTCGGGCACGGCCCGCTGCCGGAGGGGTCGGAGCTCGAGCTCCTCGAAGGGGCCTTGGAGGACGAGCTGCGCCGGCTCGCCTCCGAGGAAGTCCAGTCGCTGCTCCTCGAGGGCGGCCCCGCGTTGGCCGGGGCGTTCCTGCGGGCAGGGCTGATCGACAAGGTCGTCCTCTTCGTCGCGCCGAAGCTGATCGGCGGCGACGACGCGCCGCCGCTCTTCGCCGGGCCGGGCGCGCGGACGCTGGCCGAGGCGGTGCCGCTCGGGTCGCTCGAAGCCGGCCGTTCGGGCGAGGACATCGTGCTCACCGCGTACGTCAACGAGCCGTAGCCCGGCGCGAGCCGACACCGGCCAAGCGCCGCCGGCGCCCGCCTGCGGGCGCTTCCCCCCAATGGGGGCGCGAGCGTCCCAACACGAACGATACCGGGACACCGGTCGCAGAACTTGCCGCGATTTGCAGGGAATTCGTGCCGATTTGTCCACAGCGACCCGCTGCCCCGGCCGTCCACGGCCGCGAGTACGCTCCGCGCACCGGACGGTTCCGAGACTCGGGAGGCCCGATGCTGATCACGACCATGAACGACATCCCCGGCTGGGAGATCCAGGAGGTGATCGGCGAGGTCTTCGGGCTGACCGTGCGCTCGCGGCACGTCGGCGCCGACATCGGCGCGAGCCTCAAGTCGCTCGTCGGCGGCGAGCTGAAGGGAATGACCAAGCTGCTCGTCGACGGTCGCGAACAGGGCATCCAGCGGCTGGTCGAGCAGGCCGAGGAGCTGAACGCCGATGCGATCGTCGCCATGCGCTTCGACACGTCGGAGCTCGGCTCGAACGTGACCGAGATCTGCGCCTACGGCACCGCCGTCCGCGCCCGCAGGCTGTAACGGCGCCGCCGGACTATCGTTCCCGGCATGTTCACGGGGATCGTCCGCGAGCTCGGAACCGTCGAGGCGCTCGACGCCACGCCCGAACGGCGCGCGCCTGCGGATCCATGCCCCGGAGGCGGCCGCGCGCACCAAGCTCGGCGACTCGGTCGCGGTCGGCGGCGTCTGTCTCACGGCGGTCGCAGCCGAGGACGGCTCGATCGCCTTCGACGCCGTCCCCGAAACCCTCGCCCGCACGACCCTCGCCCGCCTCGAGCCGGGCGCGCGCGTGAACGTCGAGCCGGCCCTGCGCGCGGGCGAGCCGCTCGGCGGTCACATCGTCCAGGGGCACGTCGACGGCATCGGCCGCGTCCGCTCCTTCGAGCCGGAGGGCGAGGGCGCCCGTCTCACCGTCGAGCTGCCGCCCGCGATCTCGCGCCTGTCCGTGGAGAAGGGCTCGATCACGCTCGACGGCGTCAGCCTCACGGTGGCCGATCTCGGCCCCGGCTGGGTCGCGATCGCGCTCGTCCCGCACACGCTCACGGCGACCACGCTCGGCGCGCTCGAGCCGGGCGACGAGGTCAACGTCGAGACCGATGTCCTCGCCAAGCACGTCGACCGCCTGCTCGAAGCGCGCGGCACGGACGGCTGACGCGGTTACGATTCCCGGGATGCCCGAGACCCCCGACTCCACCGCAGACGACCGCCTTCGCCACCATCGAGGAGGCGATCGAGGCGATCCGCGAGGGCAAGTTCGTCGTCGTCGTCGACGCGGCCGACCGCGAGAACGAGGGCGACCTCACCATCGCCGCGCAATTCGCGACGCCCGAGGCGATCAACTTCATGGCCACGCACGGCCGCGGGCTCATCTGCCTCTGCCTCACGGGCGAGCGCTGCGACCAGCTCGACCTCCAGCCGATGACGTCGCTGAACGAGACGCCGTTCGGCACCGCCTTCACCGTCTCGATCGAGGCCCGCGAGGGGATCGCCACCGGCATCTCCGTCCACGACCGCGCGCGCACGATCCAGGTCGCGATCGACCCGAGCAAGGGACCGCGCGACCTCGTCCGGCCCGGTCACGTCTTCCCGCTGCGCGCCCGCCCCGGCGGCGTCCTGCAGCGCGCCGGCCAGACCGAGGCGGCCGTCGATCTCGCCCGGCTCGCGGGACTCAACCCCGCCGGCGTCGTCTGCGAGATCGCGAACGAGGACGGCTCGATGGCCCGCGTCCCGGATCTGATCGAGTACTGCAAGCGGCACGACCTGCTCATGGTCACGGTCGCCGACCTGATCGAGTACCGGCGCCGCACCGAGAAGCTCGTCGAGCGCGCCACGACCGTCCGCATGCCGACCGCCTACGGCGAGTTCTCGGCCGTCGCGTTCAAGGAGACCTTCACCGGCAAGCACCACGTCGCGCTCGTCAAGGGCGACGTCGACGGCCGGGAGGACGTGCTCGTCCGCGTCCACTCGGAATGCCTCACCGGGGACGTCTTCCATTCGCTGCGCTGCGACTGCGGCGAGCAGCTCGAGCAGGCGCTCAGGCGGATCGGCGCCGAGGAGCGCGGGCGTGCTGCTCTACATGGCCCAGGAGGGACGCGGGCATCGGGCTCCTGTCGAAGCTCAAGGCCTACGAGCTCCAGGAGAGCGGGATGGACACCGTCGAGGCGAACCTCGAGCTGGGCTTTCCGGCCGATGCGCGAGAGTACGGGATCGGCTCGCAGATCCTCGCCGACCTCGGACTCACGACCATCCGCATCCTGACCAACAACCCGCGCAAGATCAGCGGCATCGAGGGCTTCGGCCTCGACCGTGGTCGAGCAGGTGCCGATCGAGGTCGAGCCGAACGCCGAGAACCAGCGCTACCTCGACACGAAGCGCGACAAGCTCGGGCACAAGCTCCACCACCAGGAGCAGCGCTTCGAGGAGCCGGGCCTGTGAGCGACGACCGCCTCATCGAGGGCGCCGACGAGCTTCGGCTCACCGGATCGCCGGCTCCGGAGACGCCGTTCGGGGTCACGCCCCCCGCCGCGCCCGCGCCGGTGGCGCCCGCGAAGCCCGAGCCCGTCGAGCCGAAGCCGTCGAGGCCCGAGCCCGAGCCCGCTGCGGCCGCCCCGGTTGCGCCTCCGGCTCCGCCGCGCCGCCGCCGAGCCGAAGCCCGGGATCCCGCTCCAGCACGCGCCGGGCGACCTCAAGATCCCCGAAGGAGTCGGCGTCTTCACGGGCGCCGCGGACGGAAACCGGCGCTCGGTCGGGATCGTCGTCTCACGCTACAACGGCGAGCTGACCTCGAAGCTCCTCACCGGCGCGCTCGAGTTCCTCGAGAAGGCCGGCGTCGACCGCGCCCGCGTCGACGTGATGCAGGTGCCCGGGGCGTTCGAGCTGCCGCTCGGCGCGATGGCCCTGGCACGGACGCGGCGCTACGCCTGCGTGCTCGCGCTCGGCGTCGTCATCCGCGGGGACACGCCGCACTTCGACTACGTCTCCGGCGAGGCGGCGAGCGGAATTCAGCTCGCCGCGCTCGAGACCGGCATCCCGGTCGCGCTCGGCGTGCTCACGTGCGACACGCGCGAGCAGGCCGAGGCCAGGTCCGGCGGCGCGAAGGGGAACAAGGGCGCCGAGGCCGCGCGCTCGGCGCTCGAGATGGCCGACGTCCTCGGCCGGCTGCGCTCCGACGCTGTCGTCACGGCGTAGTCCGCTACACTCGTCGGCCATGTCGAAGGTCTGCGCAGTCTGCGGGAAAGCTCCGTCGTTCGGGAACAACCGAAGCCACTCGATGGTGGCGACGAGGCGCCGCTTCAACCCGAACCTCCAGCGCGTCCGCATCCTCGTGAACGGGGTCGCACGCCGGAGCTACGTCTGCGCGCGATGCCTGAAGGCCGGGAAGGTCAAGAAGGCCGTCTAGCCGAGGCCCGCGCGCTCGTCGGCGCGGCGCTCGCGTCGCTCGAAGCAAGCCGCGAGCGGATCGACGACCTGAACGTGTATCCGGTCCCCGACGGGGACACGGGCACGAACATGACGCTGACCGTGCGCGCGGTCCGCGACGCGCTCGCCTCCTCGTCGGCGGCGACGCGCGAGCACGAGATCGCCCGCGAGGTCACTCGCGCCTGCCTCATGGGCGCGCGCGGCAACTCGGGCGTGATCCTCTCGCAGCTCGTCCGCGGGGCGATGGAGGCGCTCGCCGAGGAGACGGACGGGCCGACGCGCGCTGCGAGGCGCCTCGGACGCCGGCTACGCGGCGGTGCGGGAGCCGCAGGAGGGGACGATCCTCACCGTCGCGCGGGAACTGGCCGAGCGCGCCGAGACACTGGAGGCGCCGCTCCCCGAGGCGCTCGCTGGTGCCTCGTCGCGCACGGCGGAGGAGGCGCTCGCGCGGACGCCCGAGCAGCTCGAGGTGCTGCGCGAGGCCGGGGTCGTCGACGCGGGCGGCGCCGGCCTGCTCGAGCTCGTGCGCGGGATCGCGGCCCAGGTCCGCGGCGAGCCGCTGCCCGAGGGGGAGCTCGTGCTGGCTCGCGTGCCGGTCGACGCAGTCCACCAGGAGCTTTCGCGCTACCGCTACTGCACGAGCTTCTTCGTCGAGGGCGACGCGGCCGATCCCGACACGCTCGAGCACGAGCTGGAGCGCTTCGGCGACTCGCTCCTCGTCGTCGGCGCGCCGGGAGCGGTCAAGGTGCACGTCCACACGGACGACCCGGGCCGCGCGCTCGGGCTCGCGACGGAGATGGGCGTGATCGCCGAGGTCGACATCAAGAACATGCACATGCAGATCGTCGATCGCGAGGAGCGGCTCACGACCGAGACGACGCGCTGCGGGGTGGTCGCCGTGTGCATGGGCGCCGGGAACGCGACGCTCTTCGCGAGCCTCGGCGCGCGGGTCGTCGAGGGCGGGCAGACGATGAACCCGCCGACGTCGGAGCTCGTCACCGCGATCGAGAGCGTCGCCGCCGACGAGGTCGTCCTGCTCCCGAACAACAAGAACGTGGTGCTCGCGGCCGAGCAGGCGGCGGCCGCCGCGTCGCAGCCGACCGTCGTCGTCCCGACGCACACGCTCCAGGCGGGCCTCGCCGCGGTGCTCGCGTTCGACCCGGCGCTCGGGTCAGCCGAGAACTCCGCGGAGATGGCCGAGGCGGCCGCGGCGGGTGCGCGCGGGCGCGGTCACGCAGGCGTCGCGGACGGCGACGGTGGACGGCGTCGCGCGTGGAGGAGGGCCAGTTCCTCGGGCTCGTCGACGGACGCGCGGTCGCGGCCGGGGAGGAGCTCGACGCGGTCGCGGACGACGTGATCGCGCGACTGCTCGGGGAGCCGGCGGACGTGCTGACCGTCCTGCGCGGCGCCGATGCCCCCGACTCGGACGGCCTGGCGGAACGGATTGCCGCGGCGTACCCCGAGCTCGAGCTCGAGGTCGTCGAGGGCGGCCAGCCGCACTATCCGCTGCTGTTCGGAGCGGAGTAGGCCTGTGGAACAAGCGTCACGCCGTCGGCGCGATTCCGTTTCCCACGCGTCGGGGTTTCCTCGATAGGGTCGCCACCAGGGGGTGCCAGCCGTCGAAGACGGCTGTGGGAGGGGCCTCAGGGGAACCGGGAGGTTCCCCACCTGGTTCTCCTCGGCGGAGCCGAGGCGACTTGGAAGAAGGGGTCCGTGGGGGAACATGGTTTCCCCACGAGCGAGCGCCGGAGGCGGTCGCTACATGGGGGTCCCCCGGGGACCGCGGGTCGGGGCTGTTCCGGCCGGCGGTTTTCGCCGATACTGGAGGGCGGATGGAGGACACCGGCGTGATCAACGTCTTGCTCGTCGAGGACAACGATGTCTTTCGCGAGGCGCTCGAGCTGATGCTCGGCGTCACGCCCGACATTCGCGTCGTCGGCGCCGTCGGCAACGGGACCGCCGCGGTCGCGAGCTGCGCCGAGCTGCGCCCGGACGTCGTCCTCATGGACTACCGCCTGCCCGGCCTCGACGGGGTCGAGGCGACCGCGGCCATACGCGCCACGTGCGATGCGGCCGTCGTCGTTCTCACGGCCACCGCGGACCGCACGGAGCTCGACGCGCTCCTCGCCGCCGGGGCCGTCGCCTGCCTCACGAAGGACAGCGAGGTCGGTGACATCGTCGGCGCGATCCGCGATGCTGCCGCGGATGCATCTCTCGTCTAGCGCGACCGCGCTCATCCTCGACTCGACCGCGGACCTGCCGGATCCGGCCGCGCGGCACCCGAACTGGCGGCTCGTCCCGCTCTCGGTGAACTTCGGCGACGAGTCGCTCCGCGACCACGTCGACATCACCCCGGACGAGTTCTACCGCCGGCTCGAGACCACGACCGTGCAGCCGAAGACCTCGCAGCCGACTCCCGCCGACTTCGAGCGCGCGTTCGGCGAGCTCGCCGGCTTCGAGCGGATCCTCTGCGTGCTCCTCTCGGGAAAGCTCTCCGGCACGGTCGAGAGCGCGCGCCTCGCCGTCCAGGCGAGCGGCGACGACCGCGTCACCGTGATCGACTCGGAGAGCGTCTCGGGCGGGACGGTCATCCTCGCCGACGCGATCCAGCGGCGGCTCGACCGCGGCACGACCGACGAGGAGATCGCCGCCCTCGTCGAGCGGTTCAAGCGCGAGGCGGGGCTCCTCTTCACCGTGGACACGCTCGACTACCTCGTGCGCGGCGGCCGGGTCGGCAAGGCGGCGGGGTTCGCCGGCGAGCTCCTTTCGGTGAAGCCGATCCTCTCGATCCGCGAGGGCGAGGTCGTGCCGATCAAGCGCGTTCGCGGACGGGCCAAGGCGCTGAACGAGCTCGAGCGGCTCTTCGACGAGCACGCGGCGCAGGGCCCCGGCCTCCACGTCGGCGTCGCGCACGCGAACGCGCCGGAGGACAACCGGAAGCTCGCCGAGCGCGTGCGCCGCGCGCGGCCCGAGGCGTCGCTCGACGTCGACTGCGTGCTCGGCCCGGTGATCGGGACGCACGGCGGGCCCGGAACGCTCGGGCTCTTCTGGTTCGCCGACAACTAGATTTCAGCCATGCCTCCCGTAGCTCACTGGGACGACGTCGAGCCGGTCCGCCGCGAGCGCGGGCCATCTCGCCGGGCGACTGGCGCGACCTCGGCGAACGGCCGCCGGGTCGGTCACGGTCGGCCTGCAGCGGATCCAGGTCGATCCCGGCATGTGGTCGACGCCGCTGCATCTCGAGGGCGCCGAGGAGGAGATCTTCTTCGTGCTCGCAGGTTCGGGCACCGCGCTCCTGTGGCACGGTGAGGGCGAGGCGAGCCGCGCACGAGATCGGCCCCGGCGATTGTCTCGTCCACCTGGCGCTCGAGCAGGCGCACACGCTTCGGGCCGGGCCGGACGGAATCGACGTGCTCGCGTTCGGCATGCGGACGTACGCCGACTCCGCGACCTACCTTCCGCGCGCCGGCGTTTCCTGGCTCGGTGCGAGCTGGGTCGAGTCCGGGGGCGAGGAGTACCACCCGTGGAAGCGCGAGGCCGAGGCCGGAGCGCCCGAGATCGGCGAGCTCTCGCCGCGACCCTCCACGATCGTGAACGTCGACGACGTCGAGCCGGAGGAGTTCACGGGCGACACGGTCGCGCACGTCCGGCGCGACCTCGGCTCGGCGGCCGGCTCCCTGCGCAGCGGCGTCGAGCACGTCACGACGCCGCCCGGGATGCTCAACTGGCCGCCGCACGTCCACTCGGTCGAGGAGGAGCTGTTCGTCGTCCTCGACGGGGAGGGGGTCGCGCTGATCGGCGACGACGAGTTCCCGGTGCGCGCGCGGGAGCATCGTGTCGTGCCCGGCGGGCAGCGGCGTCGCCCATGCGTTCCGCGCCGGGGACGGGCCGCTCACGCTGCTCGCCTACGGCACGCGCGACCCGGGCGACCTCGCGTACTACCCGCGCTCGGGGAAGATCTCGTTCCGCGGCCTCGGCGTGATGGGCCGCATCGAGCCGCTCGAGTACTGGGACGGCGAGCTGTGAGTGGGGATTCCTCGGCGCACATTCGGCGCACTTCCGTGACAGACACGCGCGCCGAACCTCGCTAGCGTTCGTGTTGGGACCGCCGGTCCCCCATCGGGGGGAACTCGGCCCGCCGCGCCGCGGGCCCTTCGGCGCGGGCGACAATGGACGCGTGCCGTCCGGACCGCCACCGATACTCGGCTCGTTCTGGCCACGCTCTTGACTCGGCGCCTCGAGCAGGCCGGCTTCGCTGGCATGGACCAAGACGCCCTCGAATGGCGCCGGCGGGGTCATCCGGAGCTCTCGGTGGAGACGCTCCCCGGGGTCGGGCCGAAGGTTGCGGAGCGGCTCGCGGCGCTCGGGATCGAGACGCTCGAGGATCTCGTCGAGTACGTCCCGCGCGCGCATCTCGACTGGGCGCAGGCGACCGGATTCCAGGCGCTGCGCACCGGGCAGGAGGCGACGGTCGCGTGCACGGTCGAGCGCCAGGCGCAGGTTCGGCCCACGCGCCGCCGGAACCTCAGGCTCGTCGAGGCCGCCGTCGTCGACTCGGAGGGCGGCCGCGCGACCGCGTTGTGGTTCAACCAGTCCTGGCTTGCGGAGCGCCTCGCTCCGGGCACGCGGCTCCTCCTGCACGGCGAGCTCGCCGCAGGCGGGCGTTTCAAGGTCGAGCGGCACGAACTGGGGGACGGCGGCCTGCACACGGTCGGGCTCGTCCCGGTCTACCGCGCGAGCGAGACGGTTTCGGCGGCCAAGCTCCGCGAGCTGACCGAGCTGGCGCTGCCGCTCGCGCGCTGGCTCCCCGATGCGCTTCCCGCCAGGGTGCGCGCCGAGGAGGGGCTTCCGCTTCGCGGCGACGCGCTCGTCGCCTACCACCGGCCGCGCGACCGCGACGACGTCGCCGCCGCGCACGAGCGGCTGGCGCTCGAGGAGCTGCTCGTCCTGCTCTACGGCCTCGCGCGCCGGCGGCGCGAATCGGACGAGGCGGCCACGGCGCCCGCGCTCGGCGAGCCCGGCGAGCTCGTTGCCCGCTACGTCGAGGCGCTTCCGTTCGAGCTGACGCCCGAGCAGCGCTCGGCGATCGCCGAGCTCGACCTCGACCTCGCCCGCTCGACGCCGATGCAGCGGCTCCTCCAGGGGGACGTCGGCGCCGGGAAGACGGTCGTGGCGCTCTACGCGCTCCTGCGCGCGGTCGAGAACGGGGCCCAGGGCGCGCTCATGGTCCCGACGGAGACACTCGCCGAACAGCATTTCGTCACCATCGACCGGCTCGTCGCGCCGCTCGGCGTCGCGCCCGTCCTGCTCACGAGCTCGCTCCCGCCCAAGCAGCACGCCGCCGCCCGCGACGCGGTCGCGAACGGCCAGGCGCAGCTCGTCGTCGGCACGCACGCGCTCATCCAGGAGCACGTCGAGTTCGCGTCCCTGGCCGTGGCCGTCGTGGACGAGCAGCACCGCTTCGGGGTGGAGCAGCGCCGCGCCCTGTCCGGCTCCGCGGAGCGCAGCCCGCACGTCCTGCACATGACCGCGACGCCGATCCCGCGCACGCTCGCGCAGACCGTCTACGGCGACCTCGACGTGACCGAGATCGCCCGGCCGCCGCGCGACCGCAAGGAGATCATCACCGCGTGGGTCACGCACGAGCGCAGCGCCGAGGCCTACACGCGGCTGCGGCGGCATCTCGAGGACGGACGGCAGGCCTACGTCGTGTGCCCGCTCGTGTCCGAGAGCGAGACGATCGAGGCCCGCGCGGCGGAGGCCGAGGCGGAACGGCTGAGCCGCGCGGAGCTGAAGGGCTTCCGCGTCGGCTGCCTGCACGGGCGGCTCGCGGCGCCCGAGCGGCGCGCCGTCATGGACGCGTTCACGCGGCGCGAGCTGGACGTCCTCGTCGCGACGACGGTGATCGAGGTCGGGGTCGACGTCCCGAACGCGACGATCATGATCGTGCAGGAGGCCGACCGGTTCGGGCTCGCGCAGCTCCACCAGCTGCGCGGCCGGGTCGGGCGCGGGGCGGAGCAGTCGTACTGCCTGCTCGTCTCCCGGTCGAAGGAGGAGCTGACCGAGTCGGCGCAGACGCGGCTCCAGGCGCTCGTCGACTCGACGGACGGGTTCCGCCTGGCCGAGGTCGACCTCGACCTGCGCGGCGAGGGTGAGCTCCTCGGCACGCGGCAGTCCGGGCTCCCGGACCTGCGTTTCGCAAGTCTGGGCCGGGACTCCAAGCTGATCGCGCGGGCGAAGCGCCGGGTGGCGGAACTGCTCGACGACGACCCCGACACCCTCGGGCCGCTCGACGCCGAGGTCGAGCGGATGCTGGGCGATGCGGATCGTCGCGGGCTCGCATAAGGGCGCCAAGATCGCGGCGCCGAAGGGGCTCGACACGCGGCCGACCTCGGACCGAGTCCGCGAGGCGGCGTTCAACCTCATCGGGCCCGTCGACGACGCGCGGGTCCTCGATCTCTTCGCCGGCTCGGGCGCGATGGGGCTCGAGGCGCTCTCGCGCGGGGCGGCCTCGGCGGTCTTCGTGGAAAGCGATCGCGCGGCCGCGGACACGATCGTCCGGAACCTCGAGAAGCTGCGCCTGACGGGAGCCACGGTGCTCCGCGACGACGTCGGCCGCGTCCTCGCCGCCGAGGCGGCGGCGCGCAGGCGTTACGATCTCGTGCTCATCGACCCGCCGTACGCCATGCTTGCAGGCCTTTTGCCCACTCTCGACCGCTACCTCCCGCCGATCCTCGAGCCCGCCGGGCTCGTCGTGGTCGAGTCGTCCGCCAAGGTGGAGCCCGAGTTGCCGGCGCTGTCGCTGCGCACGAGCCGGCGGTACGGCGCCGCCCGGGTGACGCTCTTCGAGGCCGGCTCGTGACCGACCGGCCGCTCGTCGCCATCTGCCCGGGCGCCTACGACCCGGTCACCTACGGCCACGTCGACATCGTCGCGCGCGCGTCGAAGATCTTCGACCGCGTCGTCGTCGCCGTCGTCCGCGAGCCGCAGCACAAGTCGCCGGCGTTCACGGCGGACGAGCGCGTCGCGTTCCTCGAGGAGGCGCTCGCCGGCCTCGACAACGTCGAGGTCGTGGTCTTCTCCGAGCTCGTCGTCGAGTTCGCGCGCGAGATCGGCGCGACGACGCTGGTCAAGGGGCTGCGCGCGATCTCGGACTTCGAGTGGGAGTTCCAGATGAACCACCTGAACCGCAGCCTCGCGCCGGACATCGAGACGCTCTACCTCATGGCCAGCCCGCAGCACAGCTTCCTCTCCTCGAGCGGCGTCAAGGAGATCGCGTCGTTCGGCGGCAGCGTCGAAGGGCTCGTGCCCCCTGCGGTCGCCAAGCGCTTCGCGGAGCTGCATCCGGTTTCCGAGGGCTCGGAGTAGACTTCACCGGTCTATGGACGTACTCGTTCTCATCGACAAGCTCGACGACCTCGTGCACAACGCGAAGGCCGTGCCGCTGACCGACCAGGTGCGCATCGACCGCGAGGAGATCTACGACATCCTCGACCAGATGCGCGCGACGATCCCCGAGGAGATCAAGCAGGCGCGCTGGATCGTCAAGGAGCGGCAGGAGATGCTGGCCGAGGCAAAGCGCGAGAGCGACCGGATTCTCGGCGAGGCCCGCGAGCAGGCGGTGCGGGAGGCGTCGCAGACCGAGATCGTCAAGCTGGCCGAGCGCCAGGCGCAGGACATCGTCGAGGACGCGAAGCGCCAGGCGCGGGAGACGAGGCTCGAGATGGAGGATTGGGCCGACTCGATCCTCTCGACGCTCGAGATCAACCTGGACAAGTTCCTCGGCGCAGTCCGCCGAGGCCGCGAACGGCTGCACGAGCGCTCGCAGGAGTCGGTCATGGCCGGCATCGGCGACGAGCCGCTCGAGTAGCCGGCTTCCCTCTTTAGGCACACGCACGACTGGCGGGGCCCCGTAGCCCCGCCCACTGGCTTCGAGCCTACTCGCGGAAATGCGCACGGGTGGGTCACGCGAATGTGTCCGGACCGTGCCGATTTCTTCCACAGGGTCGGGTCGGGCGGCCGGCCGGTGCGAACGCCGGGACGCCGGCAAACCGCCGATCCAGCGCGCGAATCGCGTTGCTACGCTCGCCACATGACCTTCGTCGACCTCCGCTCGGTCCGCATCCTGCCCGGGGAGCAGTTCACGGAGACCCTTCCGGTCGCAGCTCGAGCCCTTCGAGCTGGGCGGCCAGACCTACGCGCCCGAGCCGGCGACGCCCGACGGGCGGCTGACGATCACGCGCACCACGGCCGGGCTCCTCTTCGAGCTCGAGCTCGACGCGAAGCTCGTCGGGCCGTGCTTCCGCTGCCTCCAGCCGACCGAGATCGCGACGCCCGTCCGCGGCCGCGAGTACCAGGCGTCCGACCCGGAGGACTCGGAGGAGCTCGAGACCCCGTACGTCGTCGAGAACCGCCTCGACCTCTCGGCCTGGGCGCGCGACGCGATCGCGCTCGAGCTGCCGGAGAAGATCCTCTGCCGCGAGGACTGCGCCGGGCTCTGCCCGACCTGCGGGCGCGACCTGAACGTCGAGCCGCACACGCACGAGGAGGAGACGTCCGACCCGCGCTGGGCGGCGCTCGCGGAACTGCGCGAGAAGCTCTAACCGCGCTGCTAGACTTCGCCGCCGCGATGGCTGTCCCCAAGCGAAAACAATCGAAGGCACGCCGCGACAAGCGGCGGGCGAACTACAAGCTCTCCACGCCCGTGGTGATGGAGTGCCCGCAGTGCCATCAGCCGAAGCGGCCGCACCGCGTCTGCCCGACCTGCGGCACGTACCGCGGCCGCGAGGTCGAGCCTCTCTCGACGCCGGCTCCGTAGCCCGATGAGCCCCGTCCGGGTCGCGGTGGACGCGATGGGCGGCGACCGGGCGCCGGAGGAGATCGTCGCCGGCGCGCTCGAGGCGCGCAGCGACGCCGTCGAGCCGATCCTGTTCGGACGGCGCGAACGGATCGAGCCGCTCGCGGGCGGGCTCGAGGTCGTCCACTCCGAGCAGGAGGTGGAGATGGACGAGAAGCCCGGCGACGCCGTGCGCGCGAAGCGCGACAGCTCGCTCTTCGCCGCCTGCCGGGCGGTCAAGGAGGGCAAGGCCGACGTCGCGCTCTCGGCGGGGAACACCGGCGCGCTGCTGGCCGCCGGTCTCGTCGAGATCGGGCGGCTCCCCGGAGTGCACCGCCCGGCGATCGCGATTCCGCTTCCGGCCCCGAACGGCCCGAGCGTGCTCCTCGACGCCGGCGCGAACGCCGACGCGCGGCCCGAGCATCTGCTCCAGTTCGCCCACATGGGCTCCGTCTTCGCGCAGGACGCGCTGGGCGTCGCCTCGCCGACGGTCGCGCTGCTCTCGATCGGGGAGGAGCCGGAGAAGGGCAACAAGCTCGTCCGCGAGGCACACGATCTGCTCGCGCCGAGCCCGCTTCGCTTCATCGGGAACGTCGAGGGCCGCGACCTGCTGAACGGCTCGGCCGACGTCATCGTCTGCGACGGCTTCACCGGAAACGTGGCGCTGAAGACGCTCGAGGGCGGCATCGGCACGGCCATGGGCGGCCTGCGCGAGGCGATCGGCTCGTCGTGGCGCAGCAAGGTCGGCGGGCTGCTCATCCGGCCCGCCGCGCGGGAGCTGCGACGCAAGCTCGATCCCGACACCTACGGCGGCGCGTACCTCCTCGGCCTGCGCGGGCTCGTCGTGATCGCGCACGGGAACTCGTCGCGCGTCGCGGTCGCGAACGCGATCCGGCTCGCGGCGCGCGGCGTCGAGCACGGCGTCGTCGACCAGCTCGCGGCCAGGCTGGCCGAGGCGAAGACGGACGCGTAGGACAGCCGGGGCGGCATGGTACGATCTCGCGTCCATCGAGGTCGACAAGGAGATCTGGAGAGCCAAATGGCCGCTTCGCGCGACGAGATCTACACACAGGTGAAGAACGTTCTGGTCGAGCAGCTTGGGATCGACGAGGGCGATATCACGGAAGAGGCGTCCTTCCAAGAGGATCTCGACGCCGACTCCCTCGATCTCGTCGAGTTGATCATGGAGCTCGAGGACCAGTTCGAGATCAAGATCTCCGACGAAGACGCGCAGGGAATCCTGACCGTCGGGAACGCCGTCGATTACATCTCCAAGCATCAGCAGTAATCCCGACGGGTCTCCGAGTCTTCGCGAACTGATCGACGCGCTGCCCGAGGACCGGGTGGCGCCTGCGTTCACCCATACCTCCTGGGCGCCGATTCGCGAGCAGTCGTACGAGCGGCTCGAGTTCCTCGGGGACAGCGTGCTCGGCCTCGCGATCGCGCGTGAGCTGTACGAGCGCTTCCCCGAGCATCCCGAAGGACAGCTCGCGAAGATTCGCGCCCATGTCGTCTCGCGGCAGGCCTGCGCGGTCGTCGGCCGGCGGCTCGGCCTGGGGGAGATGCTCATCGAGCGCGCCGGGGACGCCGTGTCGCCCGACGAGCTCGGCCGGCTGGCGGAGAACCAGAACGTCCTCGCGGCGCTCGTCGAGGCGGCGCTCGGCGCGCTCTACCTCGAGCACGGCTTCGAGCCGATCCGCGGGGCGATCCTCGAGGCGTTCGCCGACCGGATCGAGTACACGCTCACGACGTACGTCGACTTCAAGACGGAGCTCCAGGAGGAGCTGGCCCGCCGCTCGCTGAGCGTCACGTACACGGTGCTCGACATCGACGGGCCGCCGCACGACCGGACGTTCCGGTGCGCCGCGGTCATCGACGGCGAACGCGCCGGGGTCGGGACCGGCGCCTCGAAGAAGGCCGCCGAGCAGAACGCGGCGCGCGAGGCCCTGGCGTCGCTTCCTTCCCTCCCGGGATAGCCGGGGCTGCTGCGAGACTTCGCGCGCGTGTTCTTGCGGGCGATCAAGCTGCGCGGCTTCAAGTCGTTTCCGGACCCGGTCGAGGTGCTCCTCGAGCCGGGCGTGGCCGTCGTCGTCGGGCCGAACGGCTCGGGGAAATCGAACATCGCCGACGCGGTCCGCTGGGCCGCCGGCAGCCTGAGCACGTCCGAGCTGCGCGCCGAGAAGCCCGAGGACGTCCTGTTCGCCGGCTCGGCCGGCCGCGCCGCCGCGGACGCGTGCTCGGTCGAGCTCCTGTTCGACAATGCGGGCGGCGAGGGGCCGCTCCCGTACGAGGAGGTCTCGGTCGCCCGGCGGCTTTCGCGCGGCGGCGAGGGGCGCTACGTCGTGAACGGCGCGACCGTGCGGCGCACCGACCTCGTCGAGCTGCTCGCGGACCTCGGGATCGGCGGCGAGATGCACTCCGTCATCGGCCAGGGCCGCGTCGAGCAGATCCTCGCGTCGAAGCCGGCCGACCGGCGCGCGCTCGTGGAGGAGGCCGCGGGCCTGGGCCGCTTCAAGCGCCAGCGCCATCGCGCCGAGCTGAAGCTCGCGAGGGTCGCCGACCAGGTCGACCGCGCCCGCGACCTCGAGGCCGAGGTGCGAAAGCGAATCCGTCCGCTCGCGCTCCAGGCCACCGCGGCCGAGCGCGCGCAGAAACTGGCCGACCAGATCGCGGAGCTCGAGGCGCGTCTCTCCGCCGCCGATCTCGAGCGGGTCGACGAGCTGCTGGCCGGCGTGGCCGAGCGCCGCACCGCCGCCGAGGCCGACCGGCGCGCACGCGACGAGAAGCTGGGCGGACTCCTGGAGGAGCGCCGCCTGGCCGAGGAGGAGCTGAGCGAGGCGGGCGGACGCCACGAGCGCGCCACCGCGGCCCTGTACCGGCTGCGCAGCGCGATCGAGCGGGCCGATCTTCGCCGTGAGCGTGCGACCGAGACCGCGCGCACCTTGCGGGCCGATCTCGCGAGTCCCCGGATGCCGCTGCCCGAGGCTCCGCCCTCATACGACCAGGTCGTGAAGGCCGCGCGCGGCTGGCAGACGACGCCGGTGGACGACGCGCTTGCGGGAGCGAAGCTCGTGGAGACGGCGCGGAAGGAGAAGCGCGACGCCGTGCTGGTCGCCTCCGGCGGTGAGACCTGGTTCGCGTCGGGCGCCGAGGCGAAGCGCGCGCCGGTGCGCACGGTTCCGCTGAAGACCTTGGCCGAGGCGTCCGAGCAGGTTTCCGCCCTGCTGGAGCGCGCGGCCGAGTCGGCGCGCCGGTTCGAGCCTGCGCTGGCCGCCCGGGTCGACGCCGGCGGAAGCCGCTCGGGCGAGGTCGGCGAACGGCTCCGCGAGCTCGGCGCGCGCGAGGCGGATCTCCGCCGCGAGGCGTCCGAGGCCGCCGAGCGGCTGACGCAGGTGCAGATCGAGGCGGCCCGGCTCGAGCGCGAGCGCGAGGAGATCGCGGCGCGGCTCCCCGACGACGCCGAGGGCGAGCCGCTCACCGACGAGGAGAGCGACGCGCTCCGCACCCAGGTCGCCCGGCTGGCGGCGCGCCGGGAGCAGCTCGGCCAGGTCAATCCTCTCGCCGCCGAGGAGCATGCGCGCGAGACCGAGCGGCTGCGCGAGCTGACCGGCGAGCGCGAGGACCTCGAGAACTCCCTGGCCGAGCTCGACAAGCTGCGCGCCGAGCTGACCCAGACCGTCGAGCAGCGCTTCGCCGAGACGTACGCGGCCGTCGAGCAGCACTTCTCCGAGGTCGTCGCGACGCTCTTCCCGGGCGGGCGGGGCCGGCTCGTCGCGACCGAGGGCGACGAGGACGACGAGCACGGCATCGAGATCGAGCTCCAACCGGCCGGCAAGCGCGTGACCAGGCTGTCGCTCCTCTCCGGCGGCGAGAAGGCGCTCGGCGCGATCTCGTTCCTCTTCGCGCTCTTCCTCGCCCGGCCGTGCCCCTTCTACCTCCTGGACGAGGTCGAGGCGGCGCTCGACGACGCCAACATCGGGCGGTTCGTCGAGCTCCTGCGCCGCTTCTCCGACCGGGCGCAGTTCATCGTCGTCACGCACCAGAAGCGCACGATGGAGGCGGCCGACGCGCTCTACGGCGTCACGATGGGCGCCGACGGGATCTCGCAGGTCGTCTCGAAGCGGCTGACAGCCGAGCGCGCGGCCGACGTCGCAGCGTGACCCGAACCTGGGCCGAGTTCCTCGGCGGCGACGCTCCGCCGCCCGAGCCCGAGGCCGCGAGCGGCTGGTTCGGACGCCTGCGGGAATCGCTCGCGACGAGCCGCAAGGCGCTGGCCGGCGAGCTCAGCTCCGTTCTCTTCGACCCCGCCGACGAGGAGAGCTGGGAGCGCGTCGAGGAGGCGCTGATCGGTGCCGACGTCGGCGTTCCGGCGACGGTCGAGATCGTGCGCCGCCTCGAGGAGCGCCGGCCCGCGACGCAGGCCGACCTGCTCGCCGCGCTCGAGGAGGTCGTCGCCGACCTCGCTGCTCCGGCCGGTGAAACGACGCTGGCGCTCGACGCGAAACCCGCGGTGATCCTCGTCGTGGGCGTGAACGGAACGGGCAAGACGACCACGATCGGCAAGCTCGCGAGCCGCCTGCACGAGTCGGGCCGCTCGGTGCTGGTCGCGGCCGCGGACACGTTCCGCGCGGCGGCCGAGGAGCAGCTCGAGATCTGGGCCGGGCGCGCGCAGGCCGATTTCGTCGGCTCGGCGCGCGGCGGCGACCCTGCGGCGGTCGCCTACGACGCGATCGAGGCGAGCGTGGCGCGCGGCCGCGACGTCGTCATCGTCGACACCGCGGGCAGGCTCCACACGCAGACGAACCTGATGGAGGAGCTCTCGAAGGTGCGCCGCGTGATCGCGCGGCGGCTCGAGGGCGCGCCGCACGAGACGCTGCTCGTCGTCGACGCGACCACCGGCCAGAACGGGCTCCAGCAGGCGCGCCTCTTCGGCAGCGCCGTCGACGTCACCGGCGTGGCGCTGACGAAGCTCGACGGCTCGGCCAAGGGCGGCATCGCGATCGCGATCGCCTACGAGCTCGGCATCCCGGTGAAGCTCGTCGGCGTGGGGGAGTCGCTCGACGACCTTCAACCGTTCGATGCGGGCGATTTTGCGAGGGCTCTGGTCCGGGCGTAGGCTCGGCGCCATGTACGCACGCACGATCCGCTACGACGGCATCACGGAGGCCGAGTGGAAGGTCGGGAGCGGCTGGTTCGAGAACGACTACCTGCCGATCGCCGAGCAGACGGAGGGCTTCCAGGGCGCGCTGCTCCTCGTCGACCGCAAGCGCGGGAACGTGATCAGCCTCACGCTGTGGCGCGACGAGGAGACGGCCGCGGCGAGCGAAGCCGCCGTGCAGAAGCACCTCGACCACTACGAGGAGATGACCGGCATCCCCTCGCCGACCGAGACCTGGGAGGTCGCGGTCGACCGCGTGACCGACGCTAGCGCTCGATCCCGAACGCGATGTCCACGGTGGTGCGGTACATCGTGATCTTGTTGCCCTCGACGACCGCGCTCATCTCGATCACGTGCGCGCCGCTGATGCCGCGCACCGTTTCGGACGCCTCGCTGACCGCTACCTGAGCCGCCGCCGCGAAGCTCTCGGGGGACTGGCCGATGACGCGGATCACCTTCGCGATGTTCGCCATTTCGTGCTCCCTTCGGTCGTGAATCCGGACGAAAGTGCATAGCTACACTTTCCGGCCCGCCTATGTTCGACACGCTTTCCGACAAACTGCAAGCCACGCTCGGCGATCTCCGGGGCCGCGGACGCCTGTCCGAGGAGGACGTCGCCAAGGCCGCGCGCGAGATTCGCCTCGCCCTGCTCGAGGCCGACGTCAACCTGAAGGTCGTCAAGGAGTTCGTCGCGCGCGTGAAGGAGCGGGCCCTCGGCGCGGACGTGATGAAGAGCGTCACGCCCGGCCAGCAGGTCGTGAAGATCGTCCACGAGGAGCTGACCGCGCTCATGGGCACCGGCGGCTCGAAGCTCGCGTTCGCCGGGCGGCCGCCGACCGTGATCCTGCTCGCGGGCCTCCAGGGCTCCGGCAAGACGACCTTCGCCGCGAAGCTCGCGCTGCTCCTGCGCAAGCAGGGGAAGACGCCTGCGCTCGTTGCCGCCGATCTCCAGCGCCCGGCCGCGATCGACCAGCTCGAGCAGCTCGGCAAGCAGATCCAGATTCCGGTGTACGCGAGACGCGGCACGACCGACGCGGTCGCGGTCGCGAAGGAAGGCCTCGAGCAGGCGAAGGCGCAGGGCCGCGACGTCGTGATCGTCGACACCGCGGGCCGTCTCCACGTGGACGCCGAGCTGATGGACGAGCTCGCGCGCGTGCGCAAGGCGACCAGTCCGATGAACGTGCTCCTCGTGCTCGACTCGATGACCGGCCAGGACGCGGTCGCCGTCGCGGAGGCGTTCGCCGAGCACGCCGCAGTTCGACGGGCTCGTGCTGACGAAGCTCGACGGCGACGCCCGCGGCGGCGCGGCGCTCTCGGTGCGCGCGGTCACGGGCAAGCCGGTGAAGCTCGTCTCGATCGGCGAGAAGCTCGACCAGATCGAGGAGTTCCACCCCGACCGCATGGCCTCGCGGATCCTCGGGATGGGCGACGTCATGACCCTGATCGAGAAGGCCGAGGCAGCCGCGACCGAGGACGACCAGGCCGAGATGGAAAAGCGCATGCGCGCCGGCCAGTTCACGTTCGACGACTTCCTCCAGGCGCAGCGGATGATGCGCAAGATGGGCCCGGTCTCGTCGGTGCTCGGCATGATTCCCGGGCTCGGCAAGGAGATGCGCGGCGTCAACATCGACGACCGCGAGCTGGGGCGCGTCGAGGCGATCATCCTGTCGATGACGCCCGGCGAGCGCGGCCGGCCCGAGATCATCAACGGCCAGCGGCGCGCCAGGATCGCGGCCGGAAGCGGCACCACGGTGCAGGAGGTCAACCGCCTCATGGCCGCCCGCACGCAGATGCAGAAGCTCATGAAGCAGATGGGAAAGGGCAAGATGCCCAACCTGCAGTCGCTCGCGAAGCAGGCACGGCGATAGCTCAGCGCCGGCCGTTGCGAGCGGGCATCATGTCGGATCGAAAACAGTTCCAGACATTGCCGCGTCGGGGGCACCACGGGTTCCCCACGTTGAGCAGCGGCGCTAACTAGAGGAGACGAATTGGCTACACGCATCAGGCTGGCCCGGGTGGGCTCGAAGAAGAATCCGATCTACCGGGTCGTCGTCGCCGACGGCCGCTCGCCGCGCGACGGCCGGTTCATCGAGATCGTCGGGCGCTACAACCCGCAGACCGACCCCTCCACGATCGATCTCGACCAGGCCCGAAGATCGACGAGTGGATCTCCAAGGGCGCGCAGCCGTCGAACACGGTCAAGCGCCTCATGAAGGCCTCCGCGAGCTAGATCGTGGCTCAGGCGGGCGTCGAGGAGCTGCTCACCTACCTCGCGAAGAGCCTCGTCGACGACGAGGAGCGCGTGAAGGTCGAGCGCATCGAGCGCGACGACGCCGTCGTCTACGAGCTGCACGTCGCCCAGGAGGATCTCGGCAAGGTGATCGGGCGCGGCGGACGGATCGTGCGCTCGCTGCGCATCCTCGTGCGCGCCAGCGGGGCGAAGGCCGGCGAGCGCCGGCAGCTCGAGATCGTTGGGTGAGTCCTGGGTCTCGGTCGGCCGCGTCGGCCGGCCGCACGGGCTGCGCGGCGACTTCGTCGTCGAGCGTCCGAGCGAGTCGCCCGAGCGGTTCGCCGTCGGCGCACGCGTCTACGCGAACCGCGAGCCGGCCGAGGTGATCGCGTCGAAACGCTCCGGCGGGCGGCTCGTGGTGAAGCTCGACCGGGACGTTCGCCCGCGGCAGCGAGCTCGAGCTTCCGGAGTCCGAGCTGCCGCCGCCCGACCCCGACAGCTACTACGCCTTCCAGCTTCGGGGGCTCGCCGTGGCGGAGCAAGGGGGCCGCGATCTCGGCCGCGTGGAGGAGATCGAGCCGGGGGTCGCGAACGATGTCCTGCGGCTTGATTCGGGCATCGCGCTCCCGCTCGTCGAAGCGTGTGTGCTGGAGGTCGATCTCGAGGGCGGCCGCATCGTCATTGCGCCCGGTTTCGCGGGCGAAGGCTAATCTCAGAGGCCGCCCGATGCAGATCGACGTCTTCACTCTCATCCCGCCTGCGTTCGCCTGGCTCACCGAGCACCGTCCGCTCGCGAGCGTGCTCGGGTCCGAGCTCGACCTGCGGCTTTGGAGCTACCGCGACTTCACGCCGCTGCGCGCCGGCCAGGTGGACGACGAGCCCTACGGCGGCGGCGCGGGCATGGTGCTGCGCGTGGACGTCGTCTGCGCCGCGCTCGACGCGGTCTACGGCGACTGGAGCGAACCGGCGGATCGTGGCGCTCACCCCGAGCGGCCGTCCGCTCGACCAGCCGCTCGTGGAGGAGCTCGCCGGCGAGGAGTCGCTGACGTTGCTCTCGGCCAGGTTCGAGGGCTTCGACGAGCGCGTGATCGAGCACGTCGCGACGGACGCCGTCTCGATCGGCCCGTACGTCCTCTCCGGCGGCGAGCTGCCCGCGATGGTGCTGCTCGACGCGGTCGCGCGCCGCCTGCCCGGCGCGCTCAGCGAGGGCAGCGGCGAGAACGAGAGCTTCTCCGAGGCGCTCGGCGGCGGCCTCGAGTACCCGCACTACACGCGTCCCCCGGAATATCGCGGCTGGGGCGTTCCCGACGTGCTCCTCTCCGGCAACCACGGCCTCGTCGAGGAGTGGCGCCTCGAGCGGAGCCGCGAACGGTCCGAGGGCGAGCGCACGCGCCGCGTGCTCCAGGGGATCCGTTGAGAAATCCGATCGACCGTTTCATGGGGCGGATCCCGGCCCCGTGGCGTTCGGTGATCGACTGGGTGCTCACGATCGTGATCGCGATCGCCGCGGTCCTCGCGATCAAGGCCTACGTCGTCAACCCGTACCGGATCCCGTCCTCGTCGATGGAGCCGACGCTGCACTGCGCGCACGCCCTCGAGGACGACGGCTGCGAGGCGCGCTTCTCGGACCGCGTGCTCGCGAACCGGTTCATCTACCACTTCACGGACCCCGCGCGCGGCGACATCATCGTCTTCGACACGCCGCCGGCGGCCGCGAGCTGCGGCGCGGGCGGGACGTTCGTGAAGCGGCTGATCGGGCTCCCGGGCGACCGGATCTCGGCGCGCAAGGGCGTCGTCTACATCAACGGGAAACCGCTCGACGAGCCGTATCTGACCGCGGCCGCGAAGAAGGACGCGGACTTCGAGGAGCGCGTCGTCCCGGAGGGCCAGTACTTCATGATGGGCGACAACCGAGGCGCAGTCGTGCGACAGCCGCGTGTGGGGCTCGGTGCCGCGCGACAACATCATCGGCAAGGTGTTCGCGATCTACTGGCCGCCGCAGCGAATCGGCATTCGCTAGCATTGCTCGCCGGCTTTTCCGGCCGGAATTCCTCTCATGGCGAACTCCATCGAACGCATCGAGCAGCGCCAGCTGCGCAAGATCCCGCGGTTCAAGGCGGGGGACACCGTGCGCGTCCATTTCCAGGTGATCGAGGGCCAGCGCCGCCGCGTGCAGGTCTTCGAGGGGATCGTCATCAAGCGCCAGGGCCCCGGCGCGCGCGAGACGTTCACCGTCCGCAAGAACTCGTTCGGCGTCGGCGTCGAGCGCACGTTCCCCGTGCACAGCCCGAAGATCGAGCAGATCGAGGTCAAGGCGATCGGCGACGTGAGCCGGGCCAAGCTCTACTACCTCCGCGACAAGGTCGGCAAGAAGGCGCGCGTGCGCGAGAAGCTGAACGCGCGTCCGGGCCCGGCCGTGATGGGCGAGCCGGTCGAGGCGGAGGAGCCGGAGGCCGAGCCGGTCGAGGCCGAGGAGACGCTGGACGTTGAGGCCGAGGACGCGCCCGAGGCCGTCGAGGACGAGGTCGCCGAGGACGAGGCCCCGAGGCCGAGGCTCCTGCGGACGAGGCTCCTGCGGACGAGGCTCCTGCGGACGAGGCTCCTGCGGACGAGGCCCCCGAGGCCGAGCCGGAAGCCGAAGCAGCGCCCGTTCCCGCGGACAAGTAGCGCAAGCGTCACAACTTCGTGCCGACTCGGCGCGATCCCCTGGACGCGTCGGCGGCGGCGAGTATCGTGGACGGCGTGCGACGAAGCGGCGCCAGACTCCTCTCGTTCGACCGCAAGCTCGGTGCGCGGTATGTCGCGGGCGTCGACGAGGCGGGCCGGGGAAGCCTCGCCGGGCCGCTCGTGATCGGCGGCGTCCTCTTCGACTACGAGCGTCTGCGCGACCACGCCGTGCGGCCGCTGGCGCTCCTGAACGACTCGAAGCAGGTCGCGCCCGAGGATCGTGAGCGCGCTCTTCCACGCGATCGCCGCGTGCGCGTCGAAGGTCGTCGTGCGCGTCGTCCCGTCGGAGGGAATCGACCGCGACGGCCTGCATCGCTCGAACCTGCGCGCGCTGCGCGAGGCGCTCGCCGTCCTGACTCCGCCGGCCGAGGTCTGCCTCGTGGACGGCTTCCGGCTCGGCCCGCTCGCCCCGCAGCACCAGGCGATCGTCGACGGGGACACGAAGAGCGCCGCGATCGCCGCCGCCTCGATCGTCGCCAAGGTCTGCCGCGACCGCGCCATGCGGCGCCTCGACGCGCTCTTTCCGCACTACGGGTTCGCCTCCCACGTCGGCTACATCACGCCGCGGCACTCCGCCGTGGTGCGCGAGCGCGGGCCGAGCGTCCAGCATCGGCGGTCGTTCCAGGCGCTCTGCTACGAGCATGAGCTCGAAGCCGCGGCGTCTCGGGCCTGACGCCGAGCGGCGCGTCCGCCTTCATTTCCGCCTGCGCGGCTACAGGATCCTCGCCGCGAACGCCTGGGCGGGAGGAAACGAGCTCGACCTCGTCGTCCGCCGCGGCAACCGCGTCGCTCGTCTGCGAGGTGAAGGCGAAGTCGGGCGACGGCTTCGGCGATCCGCGGGAGATGGTCACCGAGGAGAAGGCGCGGAGGGTGCAGCGCGCGGCCGAGGCGTGGCTGGCGGCGCATCCCGAGCTGCGCGACTGCGACGTGGCGCTCGAGGCGGTCGCCGTGCGAGGCAGGCGGATCGAGCGCGTGCCGTTCTAGGGCGAGGCACGATTCGGCACAGACGCGGCGCAGTCTTCGCACAAACCGCTGTGTCTCGCGCGTTTTCGCCGCCTACGTTGGAAGGTGCTCGCGCGCGCCACCACTCATGCGCTGGTCGGCCTCGAGGCCAGGCCGGTCGAGGTCGAGGCCCATCTCCAGCGGGGCGTCCCGGCGTTCGCGATCGTGGGGCTTCCGGACCGCGCCTGCCAGGAGGCGAAGGAGCGCGTGCGCAGCGGGATCGCGAGCGCCGAGCTCGAGTGGCCGCTGCGGCGCGTCACGGTCAACCTTGCGCCGGCGGACGTCCGCAAGGAGGGCTCGGGCTTCGACCTGCCGATCGCGCTGGCGGTCCTGGCGGCGTCGCAGCAGGTTCCGGTGGGACGGCTGCGCGAGCACGCGGCGCTCGGGGAGCTCGCGCTCGACGGGCGCGTGCGTCCGGTTCCCGGGGCGATCGTCGCCGCGGAGGCCGCACGGCGCGCGGGCCTGACGCGGCTCCTCTGCGCGGCCGAGTCGGCGCCCGAGGCGGCGCTGGCCGGGGTCGAGGCGATCCCGGTGCGGCATCTCGCCGAGGCGGCGTCCTACCTGCGCGGGCGAAGCGAGCCCGAGCCGGTCGCGGAGCTCGGTGCGCGGCGTCGCGCCGCCGCCGCCCGACCTCGGGGACGTGCGCGGCCAGGAGCGGGCGCGCCGCGCGCTCGAGATCGCCGCCGCCGGGCGGCACAACCTGCTGCTCGGCGGGCCCGCCGGGGACGGGGAAGACGATGCTCGCGCGGCGGCTGCCCGGGATCCTGCCCGGCGCTCACGCGCGACGAGGCGCTCGAGGTGACGCGGATCCACTCGGTCGCCGGCGTGCTCCCGGCGGGGCAGCCGCTCGTCGAAACCGCGCCGTTTCGCGCGCCGCACCACACCGCGTCGACCCCGGCGATCATCGGCGGCGGGCCGGGCCCGCGCCCGGGCGAGGCGAGCCTCGCGCACCGCGGCGTCCTGCTCCTCGACGAGCTGGGCGAGTTCCCGCGCCCGTCGCTCGAGGGGCTGCGCCAGCCGCTCGAGGACGGGTTCGTCGCGATCGCGCGCGTGAGCGGCCGGATCGTCTTCCCGGCGCGGTTCCTGCTCGTGGGGACGATGAACCTGTGCCCGTGCGGCGCGCGCGGCGACCCGGCGGTCGAGTGCTCGTGCTCGCCGGGACGGCTGTCCGCCTACCGGGAGAAGCTCTCGCGCGCGCTCCTCGACCGGTTCGATCTCGTCCTGACGGTGCCGCGCGCGCGGTCCGGCGAGGTGGCCGGGCCGGGCGGCGAGCCATCGGCGCGCGTCGCCGGGCGCGTGGCGGAGGCTGCGGCCCGGCTTCGGGACGGCCCTCCTTCGCAGACCGCCGCGTCGAAGGCGCTCCTCGCGCGCGCGGTGGACTCGCTCGGCCTGTCGGCGCGCGGCCATGCCCGGGTCGGGCGGGTTGCGGCGACGATCGCGGCCCTGGCCGACGCGTCGGAGGTCGCGCCGGAGCACGTGGCCGAGGCGCTCTCCTACCGCTCCCCGTCGGAGCTCTCGATCGCATGAGCGCTCCCACGGTCGAGCGGGGCCGCGCCGGATTTCCGCCGCTCGTCGCGCAGCTGCACGACCCGCCGAAGCGGCTGTACCTGCGGGGCGGCGCGGGGCCGGAGGTGCTCGCTCGCGCCTGCCGTCGCCGTCGTCGGCGCGCGCAGCGCCTCGCCGTACGGAGCGCAGATCGCCCGCATGCTCGGCCGCGAGCTGGCCGCTGCGGGCCTCGTGGTCGTGAGCGGGATGGCCCGCGGGATCGACGCCGACGCGCACCGCGGCGCGCTCGACGCGGGCGGGACGACGGTCGCCGTGCTCGGCTGCGGCATCGACCGCGACTACCCGGCCCGCCATGCCGAGCTGGCGCGGCGGATCGCCCAGGACGGCCTGATCGTCTCCGAGTACCCGCCCGGCGTCGAGCCTGCGCCGTGGCGCTTTCCCGCGCGGAACCGGATCATCGCGGGCCTCGCGCTGGCCACGGTCGTCGTCGAGGCGCGCGAGCGCTCGGGCGCGCTCATCACCGCGGACTTCGCGCTCGAACTGGGCCGGGAGGTGTTCGCCGTCCCCGGGGAGATCACGTCGGCGCTCTCGGCCGGGACGAACCGGCTGATCCGCCAGGGCGCGGCGCCGCTGCTCGGCGCCGAGGACGTGCTCGACGCGCTCGGAATCGAGCCGCCGTCGGTCGCGCGCGCCGCGGCCGCGGTGTCGGAGCCGGCGCGGCGGGTGCTCGAGCTCCTGGCCGACCAGCCGCGCGGAGCGGACGAGCTGACGCGGCTCACGGCGCTCGGCGCAGCCGAGATCGCGGGCGCGCTCGTCGAGCTCGAGCTGGGCGGTCTCGCGTTCGAGGCCGACGGGCGCTACCGGGCGGGGCGATGACGCGTGTTCGCGTTCGACCCGCCGCCGAGCCCGTACGATCGCGCCGTGGGAACTCCCTACTGGCTCGACGCCTCCGCTCCGTTCTACGGCCCGCTGCCCGCCGACGAGACGGTCGACGTCGCGATCGTCGGCAGCCGGCGTCACCGGTCTCGCGTGCGGCCGCGCGCTCGCCGCCGCCGGGAAGCGCACCCGCGTCATCGAAGCCCGGCGCGCCGGAAGCGGCGCGAGCGGACGAAACGGCGGCTTCGCCGTGCGCGGCACCGCCGCGCCGTACGACGTCTACCCCTGCCGGACGTCATGCGGGCCACCGAGGCCGCCCTCGATCGCGTCCGCGCGCTCGCCGGCGAGTCGTTCCGAGGCGTCGGCAGCCTTCGAGTCGCGAACACCGAAGACGAGCTGACCGCGGTCCGAGCCGAAGCGGACGCGCTCGTCGCCGACGGGTTCTCCGTCGAGTGGCGCGAGCCGGGCGAGCTTCCGCCCGTGGTCCAGGGCTGGTCCCTCGGCGGGATCTTCCACCCCGGAGACGGCGCCCTCGACCAGGGAGCCTGGATCCGCCGCCTGGCCGCCCTCGCGCACGAGGCGGGCGCGGCGATCGCCGAGGACACGCGCGTGACGGCGCTCGACGGCGCACGCGTCGAGACCGAGCACGGCGTCGTGACGTCGGACGTGGTCCTGGTCGCCACCGACGGCTACACGGACGGGCTGGTCCCGGAGCTCGCCGCCGCCGTTGACGTCCGTGCGGGGCCAGGTCGTGGCGACCGAACCGGTGGAGCCGGACGTGATCCCCTGCCCGCTGCTACGGACGGTGGGGCTACGACTACGTCCAGCAGCTTCCCGACGGCCGCGTCGTGGCCGGCGGACGGCGGGACCTGGACCTGGACGGCGAGACCGGGCTCGAGGAGGCCACGAACGACCTGATCCAGGGCGGTCTCGAAGCGCTTCTCGCCGAGCTCCTCGGCGCGACGCCGCCGATCACGCACCGCTGGGCCGGGATCATGGGCTTCACGACGGACTATCTCCCGCTCGTCGGCCCGCTGCCGGGGCGCGAGAACGTCTGGGTCTCGGCCGGGTATTCCGGACACGGCAACGTGCTGGGGTTCGCGTGCGGCGAGGCGGTCGCGGCGGCGCTGCTCGGAGACCCGCAGCCGTGGCTCGAGCCGTTCAGTCCGGGAAGGACTCCGGCCGCTCCACCGCCCGGTTGAAGAGATCGTCGTCCACGTTCCGACCGGTGACGATGAGCACCAGCGGCCCGTCGACGTCCTCCAGCTGAGGCACCGCTGCCAGCGTGGCCGCGGCCGATCCCTCCACGCGGATCCCGAAGCGCCAGAGCGCGCCCATCGCCTCGGCCATCGCACGCTCGCTCACGGTGACGAAGCGGCTCACGATCTCGCCGAGCACATCGACCGCGAACGGAATCGCCACGCGAACCGCGAGTCCGTCCGCGAACGTCGCGCTGCGATCCGACTCGACGACGCGGCCCGCCGCCCAGCTGTCCGCCATCACCGGCGCCTCGCGCGCGGCCACGGCGATCACCAGCGTCTCCGGCCAGCACCGCGTCGACTCGAGCCCGATCCCGCCGGCGAGCGCCCCGTTCCCGACCGGGACGACCACGGCCGCGGGCGCCTCGTCGAGCTGCTCCGCGAGCTCGCGTGCGATCGAGCCGTAGCCCTCGTACTGCTCGCGCTCGGCGCCGTCCTCGAAGAACGGCACCCCTTCGCGCGCCGCTGCGGCCTGGCCCTCCGCCTTCACCGTGTCGAGATCGCCGGCGCCGAGACGGATCTCGCCCCCCAGCCGCTCGATGTGCGCGAGCTTCGCCCGGGTCGCCCCTTCGGGCGCGTACACGACGGCGCGCAGCCCGAGCCGTTGGGCGGCCCAGGCGGTCGCGGCGCCGTGATTTCCCGTCGAGGCGGTGTAGACCGCCGTCGCGCCCTCGGCCCGGTAGCGCTCGAGCGTCGGAAGCGCGCCGCGCCACTTGAAGGCGCCGAGGTCGTGCGTGTCCTCGCGCTTCAGGAAGATCGGCCGGCCGCCCCCGAGCTCCTCGGGCGCGCGTTCGAGCGGAGTCGGCACGGGCATGCCTCCATTCTGGCGCACGGGCGGCCCGGATAGGATCTCGCCCTTCGACCGCCGCGATGCGCAACGTCCTCTTCCTCTGTCCGCAGGACCGGGATCGGAAGGCCGTCACCGCGGCCGGTCTCGATTCCCGCTACCGCGTGACCTATGCCGGCGAGGACCTCGACCGGCTCACCGAGTTCGACGCGAAGGCGTTTCTCGCCGAGTACGAGCAGGTCGAGGCCGATGCGATCGTCGCGACGAAGGATCAGTCCGCGCTCCTCGCTTCGATTCTCGCGGCGCGCCGAGGCCTGCCCGGCCCGTCGCCGCGCTCGGTCCTCGCCTGCCAGCACAAGCCGACGTCGCGGGCGATCCAGCGCGCGGTCGCACCCGAGTCGACGCCCGCTGTTTCGGTCCTCGGACGCGATGAGCCGCTTCCGCTCCCGTACTTCGTGAAGCCCAGCGTGGGCCGGCTGTCCGAGGGCGCACGACGCATCGACGGCGACACGATCGATCCGGAGCCCGTTGCCGGCGCCTACGCGGAACGCCACGCGGCGATCGCGGCCGAGTCGGACGCCGATGTCGGCGAGCTGGACGGACTCGTCGCCGAGGAGCTTCTGCACGGCTCGGAGGTGACGGTGGAGGGGTACGTCCACGGCGGCGTGCCCACCGTCATCGGGATCACCGACTCCGTCATGTATCCCGGCACGATCAGCTTCGAGCGGTTCGAGTATCCGACCGCGCTCCCCGAAGCGCGGCAGTTCGAGCTGGCGGAGCTGGCCGGGCGTCTCGCCTTCGCCCACGAGCTCGACGACGCGTTCTTCAACGTCGAGTTCTTCGTCCCGGAGGAGGGCCCGCCGGGGATCGTCGAGGTGAACGCGCGGCTCGCCTCCCAGTTCGCCCCGCTCGTCCTCGCCACGCACGGCCGCTCGACCTACGACGCGCTCTTCGAGCTCGCCTGCGGCGACGATCCGCGCTGGAACCCCAGCCCGCCCGCCGGGGTGGCCGTCAGCTACGTGCTGCGCGTCTTCGCCGACGCGTACGTCGAGGCCGTGCCCGATCCCGAGGACGACCTCGAAGTGCTCGTCGAGCCGGGCCGCCTGCTCTCCTCGCAGGGAGCGAACGACGTCGAGAGCTACCGCCTCGCCATCCTCTACGGCGCCGCCGCGACGCGCGACGAAGCCGTGCACGACCTCCGCGAGCGCGCCGCGGCGCTCAGCTTCCGGCTTCGGCCGCCGGAACCGGAGGTGGCGGCGTAGCCCGCTCGCCGAGCGCCTCGCGGTTCGAGATCGCGAACGCGCCGATGAGCGCGCCGGCGAGCCCGAGGGCGCCGACGACGAGCATCCCGGCGCGGTAGCCGTCGATCGACCCGGCGAGCGCCTCGCCGGTCTGGCCGATCGAGAGCGGGTCGGCGTCCGTGTCGGTCGACGAGGCGAAGACCAGCGAGATGACGAGCCCGATCACGGCGATCGACGTCAGGCTCCCGAGCCGGGAGAGGGTCGAGTTGACGCCGGACGCGATCCCGGCGAACTCGGTCGGCGCCGACTTCAGGGCGGTGGACGTGATCGGCGCGACCAGGACGGCGAGCCCGAAGGAGAAGACGAGGAGCGACGCGACGCCGAACGTCCAGAGGTCGGACTGCTCGTCCATGCCCATCGAAAGGAGCGCTCCGGCGCCGATCAGGGCGGGCCCGATCGTCAGGTAGAGCCGCGGCCCGTGCTTGTCGGCGAGCGTCCCGAACCGGGTCGCGAAGAGCACGAGGATGATGCTCGACGGCGTCGAGATGAGCCCGGCCTCGAAGGGGCTGAACCCGAGCGTCTGCAGGTAGAGCGTGAAGAAGACGAGGTAGCCGTAGATGGCCGCGTAGGCGACGAAGGTCTCGGCGTTCGCGGCCGCGAAGTTGCCGCCTCGGAAGAGCGCGAACGGGAGCATCGGCTCCGGCACGCGGCGCTCCACGAAGACGAACGCGACGAGGGCGACGGTGCCGCCGGCGAACGCCCACCAGTACCCCGAGAAGCCCTGGTCGGCGCCCTCGACCATCGCGTACGTGAGGAGCCCGAAGCCGGTCGCGGCAAGGATCGCGCCGGGGATGTCGAGCTTGCGCGTGCCGCGCTGGCCGCGCTCCTCGCAGCGGCCGAGCTGCGCGAGCCCGATCGTGACCACCGCGAGCGGGAGGTTGAGGTAGAAGATCCAGCGCCACGACGTCCACTCGACGATCGCGCCGCCGACCGGCGGCCCGATGATGGTCGAGACGCTCGTGAAGGCCGTCCAGAGCCCGATTGCGCGGCCGGCCTGCTCGCCGTAGACGGCGCGGAGGAGTGCGAGCGAGTTGGTCGTGAGAAACGCGCCGCCGATTCCCTGCAGCGTGCGCGCGGCGATCAACACGGGGCCGTCGGGGGCGGCGCCGGCGATGGCGGAGGCGACGGCGAAGGCCGCGACGCCGGCGCTGAACGCGGTGCGCCGCCCGACGCGGTCGCCGACCGCGCCGGCGAAGAGGTAGAGCGAGGCGAGCGCGAGCGAGTAGCTGAGGAAGAGCCACTCCTGGCCCGAGAGCCCGAGGCCGAGATCCTTCTCGATCGTCGGCATCGCGACGATGACGACGGTGGCGTCGATGAACGCCATCGAGGAGCCGATCACGCAGGCCGCAAGGGTGAGAGCGCGGCGGCGGTCGAGGCTCAGCCCGGACACGGCGCGAGTGTACTCCGCGGGTCGCTTCGCACCTCGGTTAATGCACTCGGGTGCGTGAACTCGTTCCCCGGGGACCCCCTTGGACACACCCCTCGCTTTTCAGCGTATCGCCGAAACTCATACGTGTCTGTCACGAAAGCGCCGGAGCTGTGCCGGCTTTGTGACAACTCTGTGACAGGCGGCCGGCACTACGCCGCGAACGGCGAGCGGGCGAGCCGGGCGAGCCGCCCGACGCGCCGGCGCGCACCGGGCGCGACCACGTCGAGCGCGTTGCCGAGCGCATCCGCCTCGAGGCCGTGCGGTGGGCGCCGCCGGACCTCTTCCACGAACAGCCGCACGCACACGGGGTCGAACTGCGTCGCGGCGCACTTCTCGAGCTCCTCGCAGGCCTCGTCGAACGACAGAGCGGCACGGTACGGCCGGTCGGCGGTCATCGCGCTGAACGCGTCCGCGACGGCGAGCACGCGCGCCTCGACGGGGATCGCGTCCTCGGAGAGCCCGTCGGGGTAGCCGCCGCCGTCCCAGCGCTCGTGGTGGTGGAGCACGGCCGGCTCGATGTTGCGCAGCGCCGCGACCTGCCGCACGAGCTGCGCGCCGATGCGCGGATGCAGCTGGATCACGCCGCGCTCCTCGGCCGTGAGCTCGGACGGCTTCAGGAGGATCCCCTCGCTGATCGCGAGCTTCCCGACGTCGTGGAGCAGCGCCGCGTAGACGAGCTCCTCGCGGCGGCGTGGCTCGAGCCCCAGCCGGTCGGCGACGGCGGTCACGTAGGTCGCCACCTCCTCGCCGTGGCCGAGCAGGAAGCGGTCCTTCGCCTCGACCGCGTCGGTCAGCACGCCGATGGTCGCGAGGAACGCCTCGCGCAGCCCCTCGCGCATCCGCAGGTCGTGCAGCGCGACGCCCACCGTCTCGGCGAGCGCCATGAGCGCGTCGTCGGAATGCTCGGGCAGTCCCGTCGCCGGTGTCGGCGAAGACGAGCGCGCCGTCCGGACCGCCGGCGGGGCGGAACGGGACGGTCAGAAGGGTGGAGGCCTCGGCGCTCTGCCGGATCGGCCCGCCCTGGTCGAGCGCGGTGTGGGTGGTTCGCGCGGCGGCCTCGGCGCCTCCGCCGAAGCCCTCGTCGCAGAGAACGGTGACCGAGGACCCGTCGTCCGCGCGGGAAGCGAGCAGCCCGCGCCCGGCGGCGACGAGCGTCATCGCGGCGCGAAGCAGGATCGGGCGGAGGGGACGCGGATCGGCGAGCGGCCCGCGGTCGCGCTCGTATCCGGCGATCTGAGCGCGGAGGTTGCTCGTCCACTCGCGCGCGACGCGGCGGGCGTCGGCGTCGCCCTCGCGCAGCCGGCGTTCGGCGCGCAGCTCCTCGGCCTGCCGGTCGAGCTTCGCCTCGTAGTCGCCGCGCGTCTCGGGCATGGCGCGCTCGAGTCCTTCGACCCGGGCGCGGAGCTCGCTCTCGAGCTCGTCGCGCTCCTGCTTTTCGGTGTTGTACTTGGCGAGCGCGGCGCTCAGCTCGCTGCCGAGCCGCTCGGTCTCGGCGAGCGCCTGGCCCTGCCGGACGACGTGCTCGGCCGTTCGCTCGTCGTACTCGGCCTTCGCCTCCTCGAGCCGCGCGCGCTCGGCGGCCCAGCCGAGCAGCGCCACGACGCCGGTTCCGATCAGGATCGCGAGAATCGGAACCGCGAAGCGCCGGTCGTCCAGCGTGGAGCCGGCGAACGCGAGTCCTGCGGCGACTGCGGTCGTGCAGAGAAAGACGGCGGTGGCGAGCCCGAGCGCGCGGTGGCGGAGCATGAGGTGCATCGGCACCAACTCCGTACCCGAGCGAGGGATGAATTCCTGCTAGCGGCCGCGCGTGAGTCGAAGCGGGGCACAGCTGCGGCGGGACACATTCCCGGCCTCGTCCCACGCGCGAACACAGAAGCGAAGCTTGAGACCCACGCCGCGCGGCGCCTGCCACGGAACCCAGTAGACGCGGCCGGGCCGGCTCGGCGCGAGCTCCGTCGCGAACGACCAGAGGACGCGGCCGTTCGGGCGAAGAACCCGGATGCGCTCCCGGGTGGCGCCGCTGTCGTCGCGCAGCCGGAACCGGATCCCGACCCAGGAGCCGGCGCGCCCGGTCGTGCGCAGCGCCTTCACCGTCGGCGCGGCGACGTCCGCCGGGGGCGGAGGCAGCGCCTCGAGCCCGGGGAGGACGTGCTCCCACGTGCCGGCGTCGGGCGCGAAGTCGGTGGACCGCCTGCCCGGCGGTGTCCGTCCACGACGCGCCCAGCCAAAAGCGGAACGCCGCGGTGCCGCCGAGCTCGGCCCGGTCGACGCGGATCGTCGGCCCGCTCGACCACGACGCCGCGAGCGAGCCCTGCGGCGTCGAGAAGTCCCAGGCGTCGTTGTGCCACCGGGCCAGGCCGACGGTGCCGGTCGCGCCGCGGATCGCGATCGCGTAGTCGGCCCCGTCGGAGGTCGGACTCCCCGAGTTGGCGTCGCGGTCGACGTCCAGGAAGAGCGCGAAGAAGTCGCGGTCGCGGATCGCCGGCACGTTCGCGATCTCGACGCGATGGTGACGATCCCGGCCGCGTCGCTCCAGATGGTCGTGCGGGTGACGTCGGGTGCCAGCCCGCTCTGGCGCGTCACGGCCGGGATCGTCGAACGTCGCGCCCGCTTCCGCGGGCGCGGGGACGGAGCCGGTGAGGGGGATGGGGAGGACGTCCGCAGCGGCCGCGGCTGCGCGGGCCGCGCGGGCATGAGAGGCGTTCGGCGCCGCGGCGGCGCCGATGGGGAGCGAAACCCCCACCACCGCGACCGCCACGGCGATTCCCCAGACGCCTCTCACTCCGTCTCCCCATTCCCTCGAAGGCGGGGTGCCTCCGGCTCTCCTTCCGGAAGCTCCGCAGCCTCAGACCCCGTCGCTTGAAGAACGTCGAGCCCGTGGGTTCGGATACGCATCGCGGCGGCGCGTAGCCGGCAGGGGACTCTCTGATCGAGCCGCACTGGCGTCACCGGGAAGGGCGCGGCGAGCAGTTCCGACTCGCCGGCCGCCGCGAGGGAACAGGGCCGGAAGGACTCGAACCTTCAACCCCCGGTTTTGGAGACCGGTGCTCTGCCAATTGAGCTACGGCCCTCGGCGCGGTCATTGTAGTCGGCGGGTTGCGGCCTCCTCCTTAGACTCCGCGGTGTGGCGCGCACGAAGCGACCGGCCCTCGGAGCGCTCTTCGCGCTCATCGCCTTCGGGTTCGCAGGGATCGCCGTCGCGGCGGCCATGGCGGGCGGCGGCGCGTGGGTGATCGCGGCCGCGTCGAGCCTCCTCGCGCTGTGGATGGGAGAGATGGCGTGGAGGGTCTTCCGGTGAGCGGTCGTATGCTTTGACCATGGAAGCCGGCGCTCTCGAGACCCAGGCCCTCTGGCGCGAGTTCAAGCGGACGGGCGACCGGGCGCTTCGCGACCGGCTCATCCTCACGTACGCGCCGCTCGTCAAGTACGTCGCGGGCCGGCTCGGCAGCGGGCTCCCGGCGCATGTCGAGGAGGGCGACCTCGTCTCCTACGGGCTGCTCGGCCTGATCGGCGCGATCGAGCGGTTCGACCCGGAGCGCGACATCAAGTTCGAGACGTACGCGATCGCGCGGATCAAGGGCTCGATCATCGACGAGCTGCGCTCCATGGACTGGGTGCCGCGCTCGGTGCGGGCGCGGGCGCGCGACATCGAGCGGGCGATCGCCTCCCTCGAGGCGAAGCTGCATCGCGCGCCGAACGACGAGGAGATCTCGGCGGCGCTCGGGATCACCGAGGAGGAGTTCCAGGATTCGCTGCTCGAGATCTCCCGCTCCTCGATCGCGGCGCTCGACGAGCTCTGGTCGGGCGCGGGCGGCGGCGACCCGGTCGCCCTGATCGACACGATCGAGGACCCGGAGGCGCCGCAGCCGCAGGAGGCGATGAACCAGACCGAGCTCCGCGAGGCGCTCGGCGAGGCGATCGCCCGGCTGCCCGAGCGCGAGAAGCTCGTGATCACGCTCTACTACTACGAGGAGCTGACCCTGCGGGAGATCGGCGAGGTGCTCGGCGTGACCGAGTCGCGGGTGTCGCAGCTCCACACGAAGGCGATCCTGCGCCTCAAGGCCCGCCTCGGCGGCTCCGTGCCGCAGACGTCCGCCTAGCCCGCGCCCGCCTCAGACGTCGTCGCAAAACCGGCGCGGTTCCGGCGCTTTCGTGACAGACAGGTAGGAGTTGCGGCGATACGCTGACCGCAAGGGGTGTGCAATAGGGGGACCCCCTGGGGGAAGAGCGCGCGCGTGTGCCAGAACGCGGCGGCGTGTTGGCTTCTTCGGGCCAAGCCTCACTCGGTAGACTCGCGCACCTATGGCAGCGTACGAATCCGGGAAGATTCGCAACGTCGCGGTCGCCGGTCACCGGGGCACCGGGAAGACGTCCCTGGTCGAGGCGATGCTCTTCCAGTCAGGCGCCGTCAACCGGCTCGGGTTGGTCGACCAGGCGACCACCGTCTCCGACTGGGAAGAGGAGGAGCACAAGCGGCAGATGTCGCTCTCGGCCGGGCTTTGCCACCTCGAATGGCAGGGCCGCAAGGTCAACCTGATCGACGCGCCGGGCGATCCCGGGTTTCAGGCGGACGCGATCGCCGCGCTGCGGGTCGTCGAGGGCGTCCTCCTCGTCGTCAACGCGACCGCCGGCGTCGAGGTGCAGACGACCCGCGTGTGGAATCGCTGCGAGGAGCTCCAGCTTTCCCGCGTCATCTTCGTGAACATGCTTGACCGCGAGCGCGCCGACTTCTTCGCGGCGCTCGAGAGCGTCCGCGCCCAGTTCTCCGACCGCTGCTACGCGATCCAGATCCCGATCGGCCACGAGCACGAGCTGAAGGGCGTCGTCGACCTGCTCCACATGAAGGCCTACCTCGACCCGAACGGCGCGCGCGAGGGCTCGCCGGTCGAGATCCCGGAGGAGGTCGCCGCGCAGGCCGCCGAGTACCGCACGAAGCTGATCGACGCGGTCGTCGAGACCGACGAGGCCGTGATGGAGCGCTACCTCGAGGGCGAGGAGATCGGGGGAGAGGAGCTCGCCGCCGCGCTCAAGAACGCCGTGTCGCGCGACGAGATCTTCCCGGTCACCTGCGGCTCCGCCACGAAGAACCTGGGGACGACCGCGGTACTCGACCTGATCGTGGAGGGCGTCCCGTCGCCGGCCAAGAAGCCGCTCGCGATCGACGTGCCCGAGGTGGCGAACTCCGCGTTCGTGTTCAAGACGCTCGCCGACCCGTTCGCCGGGCGCATCACGATCTTCCGCGTCCTCACCGGCGAGGTGAAGGGGGACTCGATTCTCGTCAACGGGCGCACGCACGGGAAGGAGCGCCTGGGCCAGCTGCTGCTCCTCCAGGGAAAGGACCACACGTCGGTGGACGGCTTCGCGGCCGGCGACATCGGCGCCGTGGCGAAGCTGAAGGAGACGACGACCGCCGACCTGCTCCTCTCGGAGGACAAGCCGGCCGAGCCGCCCTCGCTCGGGTTCCCGTCGCCGGTCATGAGCTTCGCGATCACGCCGAAGGCGAAGGGCGACGAGGACAAGGTCGTCACCGCGCTGCGCCGCCTGGTCGAGGAGGACCCGACGCTCGTGCTCCGCCGCGACGAGCAGACCGGCGAGCAGCTCCTCGCAGGGCTCTCGCAGATGCACGTCGAGGTCGCCGTCGAGCGGATCAAGCGCCGCTTCGGCGCCGAGGTCGAGCTGCACCAGCCGCGCGTGCCGTACCTCGAGACGATCCGCAAGGAGTCGCGGGCGCACTCGCGCTACAAGAAGCAGACCGGCGGCCGCGGCCAGTTCGGCGACTGCACGATCGTGCTCGAGCCGATGGAGGGCCACCAGGGCTACGAGTTCGTGGACAAGATCGTCGGCGGCGTCATCCCGCAAGGCTTCCGCCCGGCCGTGGACAAGGGGATCCAGGAGGCGATGCACTCGGGCGAGCTCGCGGGCGCGCCGGTGCAGGGCGTCCGCGTCCTCCTCGTGGACGGCAGCTACCACACGGTCGACTCCTCGGAGATGGCGTTCAAGATCGCCGGCTCGATGGCGTTCAAGGAGGCCTACGCGGCCGCGGACCCGGTGCTGCTCGAGCCGATCATGTCGCTCGAGGCGACGGTTCCCGACGACGCGGTCGGCGCGGTGAACGGCGACCTGAACTCGCGCCGCGGGCGGCTGCTCGGCATGGAGCCGGCGGCGGGGATGACCACGATCCGCGCCGAGGTGCCGATGTCCGAGTTCCTCACCTACTCGCAGTCGCTGACGTCGCTGACCGGCGGCCGCGGCGACTACGTGATGAACTTCCTCCGCTACGAGGAAGTGCCGACGCACGTGGCCCAGAAGATCGTCGAAGAGACGAAGCGCGCAAGGGACGAGGCGAAGGCGTCATAGATGCCGCCGGACCGTCTCCTCGTACTAAGCTGATGCTCATCCGGCGGCAGGAGGATTTCCGAGTCTGCGCCGTCTGTGAGAGGACGATCCTCCAAGGCGAGCGCTCGGCACGCTACAGCCCCGGCGGCGACGTGTGGGTGGACGTGTGCCCGCTCTGCATCGAGCTCGCGAACGAGCGGGGCTGGGTGAAGGAGGGGAGCCCGACGACGCCGCTCATGGTGGAGGAGCCGCGCCGGTCGAAGCGCCGCCGGCTGGGCGGGCTCGGCGGCTGGCTCGACTCGCGCGAGCACGAGCCGGAGCCGGTCGTGTCCGAGCCGGTGCTCCGGCGCCTGTCTCCCGAGGAGCAGCATCTCGTCGAGGCGGCCGAGCTCTTCAACAAGAGCCCGTACAGCCGCACGATCGCGGGCGTGGCGAAGAGCCTCGGCGAGGCGCGCGTGAGCATGATCCCGCTGTCCGGGACGATCCCCGAGATCGTGATCACGATCGCCTGGGAGATCTCCTGGTACCAGTACCGCGTCGTCTTCGACTCGTCGCAGCCGGTGCGGCTCGAGGAGCGCGGCCAGGATCTGGACGAGGTCGGCGAGCGGTTCTGCCACTGGAACGCGAGCTTCGAGCCCGACACGCTGCTGCGGCCGGATATTCCCCGCTTCTAGCTGGGCTCCGAACCGGGGTCTACGATTCGACCACGGTGATCTACTGCGTCGTCCCCCCGGAGCTCAAGGACGAGCTCTACGACCGGCTCGTCGAGCATTACGCCGACAACCCGAACGTGACGGTCATCATCGACCGGCGGACGGGCCCGGACCGGCGCTCGGCCGGCGGCCAGCTCCTGGGGGGCAAGCGCCAGGTCCGCGATCGCCGCCGCGGCCGGGTTCCGGGGACGTTCCCGGATACCGAGCCGCCCGAGGCGGCCTGACCGGGCGGGTCGTTGTAACCGACCGGCGACTGGTCTAAGTTGCATGAGGATGCGACTTAGGCTTGGGGTCTGTTCGCTCGTCGCGCTCGCTGCGCTGCTCGCGCCCGGCGTCGCTCATGCGACCGCCGATCCGTGGTCCGTCGTCGGCGGGGCGGGCTCGAAGTGGTTTTCCGGGAGCTTGATCCAGCAGATCGGCGAGAACTGCTCGGTGCTCGGTAGCCCATACACCGAGGTGATGGTCTCGGGCGTCGGCAGCTACGGCGGCGCGCCGGGCAACGGCGTCGTCAAGGTCGGCGACCCGTACTGGGTCGCGCTGATGATCGCGATCCCCGGGAATCCCTGCGGTAGCGGTTCGTCGGCGGTCGTGACCGACCTCGTGCTTCCCGAAGAACACGAGCTACGACTCGAGCCGCCAGATCAAGTGCTTCGGAACCACCCGGAACGACCCGAACACGCTCCTGGACATCACCAACGACACCTGGAGCCATCTCGGGTACACGGGGCGCTACTGCCCGACCGGCCCGACTCGGTCGCGCCGATCGGCAAGAAGTTCGGCTTCCGGCCGCTCGCGAACGGGCAGTTCTTCTGGATCTTCGTGCCGGTGAAGTCGACGAGCACGCTCTGCGGGCGCCGGCGGCCCGGACGAATTCAACTGGCTGACCACGTCCACCGGCGTCTACGCAAACCCGGATCGCAGCCAGATCTGGGCGAACGTGTTCCCGGCGAGTTCCGCCGGCACGGCCCCGTACGTGTACTTCGATCACACGACCGGCCGCGAATCCGTTCTGGTGCGACATCTGCGCCGCCGACAACGCAGAACCGGGTCGAGTTCTTCGTCAACGCCTACACGGCCGGATTCCCGGGCTACCTGCACTACGAGATTCGGCGGACCGACAACAACGCATTCGTCGCGGACGACGACTCTACGACGTCGGGTACAACGGCACAGTCCCGGCTGGACTGTCGCTGGTCCAGGTGCTGCGCGACCGGGGTCAATGCCGGTCCGAACGGCGGCTACGTCCCCTTCTACTACGACCAGAGCACCGAATGGGACAAGCCGATGAAGATCACCTGGGACTTCACGTATACGGACGGCACCACGAAGCACGCGACCGGAGTCGCCAACTTCAGAACGCTCGCGGGGCCGAACGACCAGGACCAGTGCAACGTCCCGCCGCCGCTTCCCGGCGGGCTGCAACCTGCCGCCGCTCCCGAAGCTGAAGGGGAGCACCGACGTGAAGAAGAACGCGAAGCTCCAGCGGTCGAAGCTCGCCTCGGGCCAGCAGCTGGCGCTCTCGTGCAACCTCGCTTCGTCGGCGAAGGCCGTGCTGACGCTCTCGAAGAGCCTTGCGAAAAGCCTGGGCCTCGGGACCTCGGTCGCCACCGGCACCGCGAAGTGCAACGCCGACGGGAAGAAACTGAAGCTGAAGCTGAGCGCCAAGGCCGCGAAGAAGCTGAAGGGCAAGAAGGTGTCGGCGACGCTCACGATCACCTTCACACGGAAGGGCTCGAAGGCGTACAAGTTCGTCCGCGCGGTCAAGATCGTCTGATCGCCTGGGCCTGAGCGGCCGTGCGTAGAATCGCTCCCGGCGACTGACGAAAGGGAGCGATGGCGACGACGAGCGCGAAGACGTACCGCAACTACATCGGCGGCGAGTGGGTGGACGCCGCAGGCGGCGAGACCTTCGAGACGAGAAACCCGGCGAACGGAGACGTCCTCGGCGTCTTCCCGCTCTCCGGAACCGAGGACATGGAGCGCGCGATCGAGGCCGCCAAGGCCGCGTACGTCGACTGGCGCCTCGTGCCGGCGCCGAAGCGCGGCGAGCTGCTCTTCCGCGTCGCCCGCACGTTCGAGGAGCGCAAGGACGAGCTGACCGAGCAGATGGTGCGCGAGATGGGGAAGGTGCGCGCCGAGGCCGCGGGCGACGTCCAGGAAGCGGTCGACATGACGTACTACATGGCCGGCGAGGGCCGGCGCATGTTCGGCCACACGACCCCGTCGGAGCTCCCGGACAAGTTCATGATGTCGACCCGCAACCCGGTCGGCGTCGTCGGCGCGATCACGCCGTGGAACTTCCCGATCGCGATCCCGAGCTGGAAGATCGCGCCCGCGATCGTCTGCGGGAACACGGTCGTCTTCAAGCCGGCCGGGGACACGCCGCTCCTCGCCGAGCTGTTCGTCGAGATCTTCGAGGAGGCCGGCCTGCCGCCGGGCGTCCTCAACATCGTGCACGGCGCGGGGAAGACGGTCGGCGAGCACCTCGTCACGCATCCGGACGTGCCGCTCATCTCGTTCACCGGCTCGCGCGAGGTCGGCGCGCAGGTGCAGACGAACGCCGGGCCGTTCCTCAAGAACGTCCACCTCGAGCTCGGCGGCAAGAACGCCGTGATCGTCATGGACGACGCCGACCTCGACCTCGCCCTCGACGGGATCCTCTGGTCCGCCTTCGGCACGTCGGGCCAGCGCTGCACCGCCGCCTCGCGCGTGATCGCGACCGCGAAGGTGTACGACGAGCTCGCCTCGCGCCTCGCCGAGCGCGCGCAGGCCATGACGCTCGGGGACGGCCTCGACGACGCCACCGACGTCGGGCCGGTCATCAACCGCGCCGCGCTCGACAAGATCCACTCGTACACCGAGATCGGGAAGGGCGAGGGCGCCGAGCTCCTCACGGGCGGCGAGATCGCCACCGAGAACGGGCTCGACAAGGGCTTCTTCTACCGCCCGACCGTGTTCGCAGAGGTCGACCCCGGCATGCGCATCGCCCAGGAGGAGATCTTCGGCCCGTCCGTCTCGCTCATCCGGGCGAGCGACGTGGACGAGGCGATCCGCATCTCGAACGGCGTCCGCTACGGCCTGTCGTCCTCGATCTTCACGCGCGACGTGAACAAGGCGTTCAAGGCGATCCGCGACCTGAAGACCGGGATCACGTACATCAACGCCGGCACGACCGGCGCCGAGGTGCATCTCCCGTTCGGCGGCGTCAAGGACACCGGCAACGGCCATCGCGAGGCGGGCCAGGCGGCGCTCGACTTCTACACCGAGTGGAAGTCGGTCTACGTGGACTACTCGGGCAAGCTCCAGCGCGCGCAGATCGACAACGCGTGAACCGCAAGCTCGTCGTCTTCGTTCCGCGCGAGGCGGTCGACTCGGTCCGCGACGCGCTGTTCGCGGCCGGCGCGGGGCGGATCGGAGGCTACGAGCGCTGCTCCTGGTACGCGGCCGGAACCGGCACGTTCCTGCCCGGCGAGGGAACCGACCCGACCGTGGGCGAGCGCGGCCGCGAGCAGCGCGTCTCGGAGCTGCGCGTCGAGACGGTGTTCCCCGAGGAGCTCCAGGACGAGGTGGTCGCGGCGCTTCGGGCCGCGCACCCCTACGAGGAGCCTGCGTACGACATCTACGCGCTGCTGTGAAGGCCAAGCTCTTCACGGACGGCGGCGCGCGCGGCAACCCGGGCCCGGCCGCGTACGGCTTCGTGCTCGAGGCCGAGGACGGGACGGTGCTCGCCGCCGAGGGCAAGGCGATCGGCGTGGCCACGAACAACGTCGCCGAGTACTCGGCCCTGGTCGCCGGCCTCGAGCGCGCCGCCGAGCTCGGCCTCGACGACGTCGAGGTCGTCTCGGACTCCGAGCTCCTCGTGAAGCAGATGACGGGCGTCTACAAGATCAAGAACGCGGCGCTCCAGGATCTCTCCATCGAGGCCGCGCGCAACGCCCGCCGCGTGGGCCGCGTCCACTACACGGCCGTGCGCCGCGAGCACAACGAGCTCGCCGACCAGCTTGTGAACGAAGCGCTCGACGCGCTCGGCTAGACTCGGACGGCTACGCGGATGTAGCTCAGTTGGTAGAGCGTCTGCTTGCCATGCAGAAGGTCGTGGGTTCGAGTCCCATCATCCGCTTGCAGGAACCATGCGGGATCGCGTCGAGCAGCCGCTCCGCGACGACTCCGGAGAGTCAGCTTCTGGTCAGCTTCGGAGCGATCGAGCCGCGTCCGAAACGGCCGTCTAGCCGCGCTCGCATGGCCCTTTCTAGGAACTGGTGTCACAGTCGAGATCGTCGATCGCCTGCTGGCTGGCCTCAACGATCGTGCTGTACCCGGGCTTGATCTCCTGGTAGAGGTTTCCCGGTGGCGGGTCGGGGTCGGCGAGCGCCGTCTGCAGCGACTCGGGCAGCGACTCGGCCGCGGCCTGAAGCTCGCTCACGTCCGCCGAGGTCACGTCCTTCGCCGCGTCCGCGACGTCGGCGGCCGAGTTGATCATGTTCGTGAAGGCCGCTTTGACGTCGTCGAGCGGGGAGAAGCGGTTATTTACAAGGTCATTCACGGCGTCGACCGAGGCGCGGAAGTCGTCGAGCGCCGAGCACAGCTCCTCCTCGGGCGTCGCCGAGTCTCCACCGCCGCACGCCGTGAGGCCGGTCGTCACCGCAAGAACCAGCGTGATGAGCGCCAAGAACCCAATCGTTCGCACCGGCGTACCCCCTGCTCGCGGCGGCCGGGCCTTCAGGTGCCCGGGCGTGCATTGGTGCAATACTCTCACGGTGCGCGGCAGTGTGACGGCATTCGCCTCACTCACCGCCGGTCTCCTCGGGCTTGTGGTCCTTGCCGGATGCGGTGGCGGGGGCGGTGGCGGGACGAACCCGAGCGACCCGCACGTCGCGATGGGGGCGCACGTCTTCGTCCAGTTCGCGTGCTCGGCCTGTCACGGCGAGCAGGGGAAGGGTGGCGTGTCGCCCGACGTCCCGGCGCTGACGGACGTCGGTGAGGAGTTCAGCGTCACGCAGCTCACCGACATCATCAACCATGGCCTTGGGGAGTCGGCGAACCCAGATAAGCCGTACATGCCCGTTTGGGGCCCCGTGATCTCGTCGAGCCAGGTGAACGACCTCGTCGAGTACCTCCAGGCCGGGCTGCCCGAGGTCAACGACGCGACGCCCGTTCCGGTTCCGAGCGGTCAGGGCCCAGCGGTTGCAGGGGCAGCGCTGTACGTGAAGTACGGCTGCATCAACTGCCACGGCCCGAGCGGCCTCGGCGGCGTCCCCAACCCGAAGTCCGAGGATGAGATCATCCCGCCGTTGTCGGGGCAGGAATTCCGTGAGGAGTTCAACACCGACGAGAAGATCAAGACGATGATCCGCTCTGGGAGCGTCATCGGCAAGCCGCCGATCACGAGCATGCCGCACTGGGGCGGGATCATCTCCGACGAGAACCTTGACGCCCTCGTCGCGTACCTGAAGACGCTTCAGTAGGAGCGGGACCTCGCACCCCGTCGCGCTCGGCGCGTTGCGGACGAGGCTCCATGCGGGCCGACGCGTTCGCCGCTCTCATCGGGATCTAATCCGCGGCTCCTACGGTGAGCCTTCCGAAGGAGGTTCACATGCGTAACACGACGCTCGCCATCACCACCGCGCTTCTCGCCGCGACGCTCGCCGCCTGCGGCGGGGGAAGCTCCGAGACGACCGGCGCGGCGCCGTCCACGCTTCCCAGGGAAGCGAGGCCGTCCAGCTCGACCCGGCCGACTTCACGACCGAGATCGACAACCCGTACTTCCCGATGGCGCCGGGCACGCGCCGTGTCTTTCGCGAGACCGACGCGGAAGGTGCGGTGCGGCGCGTCGTCGTCACCGTCACGAACGACACGAAGACGATCATGGGCATCGAGGCGAGGGTCGTGCACGACATCGTGACCGAGGACGGGCAGGTCATCGAGGACACGTACGACTGGTACGCGCAGGACTCCGAGGGCAACCTCTGGTACCTGGGCGAGGACACGAAGGAGTACGAGAACGGCAAGGTGAGCTCGACGGAAGGGTCGTGGGAGGCCGGGGTCGACGGGGCGCAGCCGGGCATCATCGTCCCGGCCCACCCGCAGCCCGGGATGACCTTTCGCGAGGAGTACTACGCGGGCCAGGCCGAGGACGCCGCCGAGATCCTCAGCCTCACGGCGCAGGCCGACGTCCCGTACGGGAGCTTCGACAACGTCCTCCAGACGAGGAACTTCACCCCGCTCGAGCCCGATCTGGTCGAGGAGAAGTTCTACGCGAGCGGCGTCGGGCCGGTGCTCGAGATCACGGTGACCGGCGGCTCCGACCGCACCGAGCTCCTCAGCGTCACGCCGGGTCGCTGAGCGGCCGTCGAGGATGACGACCTTGCGGTCGTCGATGTGCCCGAGCCCGCGGAGGTTTCAGCACTTCCGGTGGAGGGAAGCGCCCTCGACGAGGACATCCACCACACGAGGAGGATGCCGTGGGCACTCGCGGCTCGCGTGACCACTTCGATACATTCGGCTCCTTGCGGAATTGGCGCGCAAGCTCCTAGGATCGCGCCGTGGTCGACGCCGCCACACGTCGAAGCACGGTGCTAATCCTCGGTGGCGGGTTTGGCGGGATCGGAGCTGCGCGGAAGCTGAAGGACGCCGACGTGGACGTCGTCCTCGTCGACAAGCACGACTACCACACCTTTCAGCCGCTCCTGTACCAGGTTGCGACCGACCTGCTCGAGGAGACGGCGGTCGGCCATCCGCTACGCGATCTGTTTCACGACCAGCCGAACGTCACCGTGCACCGCGACACGGTGACGGGGATCGATCTCGCCGCGCGCACCGTCCAGTTCGAGGAGATGGCGCCGATTTCGTACGACTACCTGGTGCTCGCACTCGGCGCCGACGTGAACTTCTTCGGAACCGAGGGCGCCGAGGCGCACGCGTTCCCGATGTACACGCTTGCCGACGCGCTCCGGCTGCGCAGGCACGTGCTCGAGAAGTGGGAGGCGGCCGACAAGGACCCGTCGCTGATCGAGGACGGGGCGCTGAACGTCGTCGTCGTCGGCGGCGGGCCGACGGGGATCGAGAGCGTCGGCGCGATGGCCGAGCTCTATCGTCACAGCTTCTCCAAGGACTACCCGGGGATCCCGCAGGAGCAGGCTCGGCTGACCCTCGTCGAGGCCGGCCCGGAGCTGTTCGCGATGTTCAAGCCCGACCTCCGCAAGTACACCCACGAGGTCCTCGAGGAGTTCAGCGTCGAGGTGATGACCGGCGAGGCCGTCTCGAAGATCGCTCCCACGCGCGTGACGCTCAAGTCGGGTGCGGAGCTGAAGGCGCACACGCTCGTGTGGGGGGCGGGGCTGCAGGCGAACGCGATCTCGCAGTCGCTCGGCGTCGAGCTCGAGCGCGGGAACCGCGTCCCTGTCGGGCCCGACCTCAGCATCGCGGGCCATCCCGAGGCGTTCGCGACCGGCGACGTCGCCTGGATCGGCGAGGAAGGCTCCGACACGATCCTGCCTCAGCTCGGGTCGGTCGCGCTCCAGTCTGGCGAATGCGCCGGGGAGAACATCGCACGGCTCGTCGCAGGCAAGGCGACGAAGCCGTTCGAGTACAAGGACAAGGGCACCATGGCGACGATCGGCCGTGGTGCCGCGGTCGTGCAGTTCAAGCACGGCAGGACTCTGAAGGGCAAGTCCGCCGCCCTCGCGTGGGGCGCCGTCCATCTGGCGCTGCTCTCGACCGGCGAGGACCGCGCGAAGGCGATGGTGGACTGGACGTGGGCCGGGTTCGCGCACGAGCGGCCGGGCCGGATCAGCGTGGACACCGACGAGAGGCGACACGGGTCGCCGGCCGTCGAAGAGGAGGGACAATGACGGACCAGAAACCTTGCGACGTTCTCGTCATCTTCGGGATCACCGGGCGATCTCGCGCGCGTGATGACGTTCCACTCGCTGTACCGGCTCGAAGCAGCGCGGGCTCCTCGACTGCCCGATCGTCGGCGTCGCGTTCGACGACTGGACACCTCGACCAGCTCATCGAGCGAGCGCGCGACTCGATCGTCGCGACCGGTGAGGAACTCGACGAGGAGGTCTTCGCCCGCTTCGCCAAGCGGTTCTCCTACCTCCACGGGGACTTCACGGACGACGCCACTTACACCCAGGTCGCGGACGCGGTCGGGGACGCGCAGAGCCCGGTCTTCTACCTCGAGGTGCCGCCGTCGCTCTTCGGCACGGTCGTCGGCGGGCTCGCCAAGGCGGGCGTGACGACGAACGCGCGGGTCGTCGTCGAGAAGCCGTTCGGGCACGACACGGCCTCGGCCCGTGCGCTCGCCGACGAGCTGCACCAGTACATCGACGAGTCGCAGCTCTACCGGATCGACCACTACCTCGGGAAGATGGGGATCGAGGAGATCATCTACCTCCGCTTCGCGAACACGATGCTCGAGCCGGTGTGGAACCGGAACTACATCGAGTCGGTTCAGATCACGATGGCGGAGGACTTCGGCGTCGAGGACCGCGGCCACTTCTACGATCCGGTGGGCGCGCTGCGTGACGTCGTGGTCAACCACCTCATGCAGGTCGTCGGTATGACTGCGATGGAGCCTCCCGCCGGCGGTGACGCGAAGACGCTCCAGGAAGCGAAGGTCTCCCTCTTCCGCGCGATCGCCCCCGCCGACCCGGCGTCCTACGTCCGTGGCCAGTACGACGGTTACCTCGACATCGACGGGGTCGCTCCGGACTCGAGCACGGAGACGTACACCGCGCTTCGTCTCGACATCGACAACTGGCGCTGGGCGGGAGTCCCGTTCTTCATCCGCGCAGGGAAGCGGCTCCCGGTCACCCAAACCGAGGTCAGGCTCGTCTTCAAGCATCCGCCTCGCCTCGGGTTCGCGGCGTTCGAACGCCGGCCGGAGCCCAATCAGTTCGTGATCAAGCTCGATCCCTCCACGGGCGCTCGCATCGTCCTCGACGCACATCGAGTCGACGCCGCCACCGCCGGCGCCGATCCTGTTCGACGTCGAGTTCTCCGAAGAGGGCGGCGAGGGCGCAACGCCGTACGAGGTGCTGCTGCACGCGGCGCTGGTCGGCGACAGCATGCGATTCACGCGCCAGGACGGCATCGAGCAGACCTGGCGGATCATGCAGCCGCTGCTCGACGAGCCTCCGCCGGTTCATCCGTACGCGCCCGGATCGTGGGGCCCCGAGGCCGCCGACAAGCTCGTCGCGGGGCACGGCCGCTGGCAGGCGCCGTGGGTGGCGTCATGAGCGACGCGAAGAAGGCCCCGCAGAGCGCCGCCGCACCGTCGCCGTTCCCGCCGATCGCCGACTACGCCTTCCTGTCCAACTGCCACACGGGCGCACTCATTGCGCCCGACGGGGCGGTCGACTGGCTCTGCGTTCCGTCGTTCGACTCGCCCAGCGTCTTCGGGAGCCTGCTCGACCGCGAGGCCGGCTTCTTCAGGCTGGGGCCGTTCGGGATCAACCATCCGACCGCGCGAAACTACGACCCGGGCACGAACGTCCTCGTCACCACCTGGAAGACGCCGGCCGGCTGGATCGTCGTGCGCGACGCGCTGACGATGGGACCGCGCTCGCACGAGGACGAGATCACGCCGCACACGAGGCCCCCGGCCGACGACGACGCCGAGCACCTGCTCGTGCGTACGGTCGAGTGCCTCGACGGGTCGGTGGAGATCGAGCTCGTCTGCGAGCCCGTCTTCGACTACGGCCGGGCCGCTGCGGAGTGGGAGCTCGTCGACGGCGGCACGAACGCGGCGGACGCCCGCGGCAAGGGCCAGACGATCCGCCTTCGGTCCGACATCGCGCTCGGCATCGAGGGCGGCCGCGTGCGAGGGCGTCACGTCCTGCGTCCGGGCGAGCGCGCCTACTGCGCCCTTTCGTGGGCGGAGGAGCTCGCCACTCCGGAGGATGCCGCCGACGCCGAGTCGCGGATCGCAGCGACGGTGCGCTACTGGCGCGCGTGGCTGGGGCGGGCGCGCATCCCCGATCACCTCTGGCGCGACCCCATCCAGCGCTCCGCGCTTGCGATCAAGGGCCTCACGTACATGCCGACCGGAGCGACGGTCGCCGCGCTCACGACCTCGCTGCCCGAGACGCCGGGAGGCGAGCGCAACTGGGACTACCGCTACACGTGGATGCGCGACACGACGTTCACCCTCCAGGCGCTCCACTACCTGAACCTGGAGTGGGAGGCCGACGAGTTCATGCAGTTCGTCGCCGAGATCGAGCCGAACGAGGACGGCTCGCTCCAGATCATGTACGGCATCGACGGCCGGCGCGATCTCACCGAGTGGACGCTCGACGAGCTCTCCGGCTACGCGGGCGCCCGTCCGGTGCGGATCGGCAACGGGGCGTTCGACCAGCGTCAGAACGACGTCTACGGCGCCGTCCTCGACTCGTTCCTCCTCCACACGCGGCGGAGCAACCGCCTGCCGCGCGCGCTCTGGCCGATCGTGCAGAAGCAGGCCGAATGCGCGACGCGCGTCTGGCAGGAGCCCGACCAGGGGATCTGGGAGGCGCGCGGCGCACCGCAGCACTACGTCTCGTCGAAGCTGATGTGCTGGGTCGCTCTCGACCGGGCCTCGAAGCTCGCGGAGATCCGGGGGGACGCCGAGCTCCAGGCGACCTGGAGCGCGACCGCGGAGGAGATCCACGAGGACATCGTCGAGCACGGCATCAGCGACCGCGGCGTCCTGCGCCAGCACTACGCGACCGAGGCGCTCGACGCCTCCACGCTGCTGGCGGCGATCTTCGGATTCCTGCCGCCCGACGACGAGCGCCTCCGGAAATCGGTGCTCGCCGTGGCGGAGGAGCTCACCCAGGACGGCTTCGTCCTGCGCTACCGGACGGAGGAGACGGACGACGGCCTCTCGGGCGAGGAGGGAACGTTCCTCATCTGCTCGTTCTGGCTCGTGTCGGCGCTCGCGATCGTCGGCGAGAAGCAGCGCGCCCGCGACCTGATGGAGCGGCTGCTGCGAATCGCGTCGCCGCTCGGGCTCTACGCGGAGGAGTTCGACGTCGCGTCGGGCCGGCACCTGGGCAACTTCCCGCAGGCCTTCTCACACCTTGCGCTCATCGAGGCAGCCGGGCGGATCATCCTCGCCGAGCTGGTCGAGGAGATCACGTGAGCGTCGACACAGTTTCGAACGACAGGAGTTCGCGATCGGGACCGAGGCGGAAGGGAAGTCACTCGAGGACGTGACGAAACCGATCACGGCGACTTCTCGGTCGGGACCGGACGAGCCTACGACCGTCGGCGCCTGAGGAGGACTGACATGGAGACCTATGACGTGATCATCATCGGGACGGGCGCGGGCGGCGGCACGCTCGCCCGCCACCTCGCACCGTCCGGCAAGCGCATCCTCCTGCTCGAGCGCGGCGACTGGCTTCCGCGCGAGCTCGAGAACTGGGTCACGGAAGCGGTGTTCGTGGATAACCGCTACGTCTCGCCGGACACGTGGTACGACGCGAGCGGCAAGCCCTTCCAGCCGGGGGTGCACTACTTCGTCGGAGGCGCGACGAAGATGTACGGCGCGGCGCTGTACCGGCTCCGCAAGGAGGACTTCGGCGAGCTGCAGCACCACGACGGCGTCTCGCCGGCGTGGCCGATCTCCTACGAGGAGCTGGAGCCCTACTACACGCTCGCAGAGCAGCTGTACCACGTCCACGGCGCTCGAGGAGAGGACCCGACCGAGCCTCCTTCGAGCGCGCCGTACCCGCATCCCGCCGTGTCGCACGAGCCGCGGATCCAGCAGCTCGCCGACGACCTCGCGGCCAACGGCTACCGGCCGTTCCACGCGCCGTGCGGGATCATGCTCGACGAGTCCAACCCACCGTTCAGCACGTGCATTCGCTGTGCCACGTGCGACGGCTTCCCGTGCCTCGTGCACGCGAAGTCGGACGCCGAGGTGCTCGGCGTTCGGCCGGCGCTCGAGCATCCGAACGTGACGCTGCTGACGAACGCGAAGGTGGCAGGCTCGAGACGAACGCCGACGGCACGGCCGTCACCGAGGTGGTCGTCGAGCGCGACGACGAGCGAGGAGCGGTTCGCGGGCGACGTCGTCGTCGTCGCCTGCGGCGCCGCCAACACGGCCAAGCTGCTCCTGCAATCGGCGAGCGAGAAGCACCCGAACGGCCTCGCCAACGGCTCGGATCAGGTCGGCCGCAACTACATGTTCCACGACTCGACCGCAGTCCTCGCGCTGTCGCGCGAGGAGAACCCGACCGCGTACCAGAAGACGCTCGGGCTGAACGACTTCTACTTCGGCTCGGACGACTTCGAGTACCCGCTCGGGAACGTGCAGATGGTGGGCAAGTCGCAGGCACCGATGTTCCGCGGCGAGCGCCCGGGAGAAACGAAGCTCGCCCCCGAGTGGACGCTTGAGCGGGTAGCACGGCACGCGATCGACTTCTGGCTCTCGACCGAGGATCTCCCACGGCCGGAGAATCGCGTCACCGTCGACGGCGAGGGCAAGGTCACGCTCACGTACACGGAGACGAACGCGGAAGCCAAGAAGCGGCTCTACGCGAAGGTCAAGTCCATGCTCGGGCCGCTCGACATGAACCCGGACCACCTGATCCACCGCTTCGCGTACATGAAGAACGACATCCCGATCGCCGGCTGCGCCCACCAGGCGGGTACGGCCCGCTTCGGCGCCGATCCGGCCACGTCGGTCGTGGACGTGAACTGCAAGGCGCACGAGCTCGACAACCTGTACGTCGTCGACACGAGCATCTTCCCGAGCATCGGCGCGGTCAACCCCGCTCTCACGGCGATGGCGAACTCGCTCCGCGTGGGCGACCATCTCCTCGAGCGGCTGAACTAGCCCGGGCGAAAGGGCGGGTCGATGGCAACACGGGCGGAGAAGACCGTCGTCCCATGAGCGTGCACGACGCATCCGGCGAGCAGTTCGGGATCTCGTTCGAGGAGCAGCGGGTCGTGGTCACCGAGGTCGGCGCCGGTCTTCGCGCGTACTCGGTCGGCGATCGCGAGGTCCTGGACGGCTACGACGCCGGCGAGATGAGCCCGTCGGGCCGCGGCCAGGTGCTCATCCCGTGGCCGAACCGGATCGCGGCAGGAAGCTACGAGTTCGGAGGCCGCGTCCACCAGCTGGCGCTCGACGAGCTCGGCACGCAGTCGGCGATCCACGGGCTGGTTCGCTGGGCGACGTGGCGCGAGGCGGAGCGGGAGGAGCACCGCGTGGTCGTCGAGCACGACCTGCACCCGCAGCCCGGCTACCCGTTCGCGCTGGCGCTTCGCATCGAGTACGAGCTCTCCGCCGACGGGCTGAGCGTCAGTACGACGGCCACGAATGTCGGGGCGGATCCGTGCCCGTACGGCGCCGGGGCGCATCCGTACCTCTTCGCAGGGACCCCGACGGTCGACACGGCGACGCTCCACCTCCCGGCCCGCAGTGTGCTCAGCGTGGACGCTCAGGGCATTCCGACCGGTGCGAAGCCCGTGGAGGGAACGGAGTTCGACTTCAGGGAGGCGCGACCGTCGGCGCGACGCAGCTCGACACCTGCTTCACGGATCTCGAGCGCGACGACGACGGGCGTGCGCACGTCGAGCTCGCGAGCGCGGACGGCGCCACGAGGGTCGTGCTCTGGACGAGCGAGAGCTATCCCTACCTGATGGTGTACACGGGCGACGACCGGCCGGATGTGAGAAGGCGGAGCATGGCCGTCGAGCCGATGACCTGTCCGCCGCAGGCGTTCCGCACCGGCGAGGCCGTGATCACGCTCGACCCGGGCGACTCGGTCACGGCGCAGTGGGGCCTCACGCCCGGCTGAGCGAACCCTGGAGGGTTCGGGGGCTCGAGATCACGGTGACCGGCGGCTCCGACCGCACCGAGCTGCTCAGCGTCACGCCGGGTCGCTGACCGGCCGGCGGCGCAGGTAGACGAACCAGTACACGGCGCCGACCATGATCGCGCCGCCGATGATGTTGCCGATCGTGACCGGCAGCAGGTTGTCGACGAAGAAGTTCGACCAGGTCAGGCTCGAGAGGTCGGGCGGCGGGTCGAGGCTCGCGACGAAGGCGTCGTCCGTCTTGATGAGGAGCGCGATCGGGATGAAGTACATGTTCGCGACCGAGTGCTCGAAGCCCGGCCGCGACGAACGCGGCGATCGGCGGGACGATCGCGAGGATCTTGTCGGTCGTCGTGTGCGCGCCGTAGCGTGAGCCAGACCGCGAGGCAGACCAGGGCGTTGCAGAGCATCCCGAGGGCGATCGCCTCGACGAACCCGAGGCTCGTCTTCGCCGTCTCCGATCGCGAGCGCCGTCTGCCCGACGCGCGCCGTCGCCGAAGGTGTACTGCTCGGCGACGAAGAGGAGGACCGCGGTCGCGATCGCGCCGACGAAGTTGCCGATCCAGACGATCGTCCAGTTCCCGAGCAGCCGCCCGTGGAGACGCGGCGGCTGGCCCAGGCCATGACGATCAGGTTGTTCCCCGTGAAGAGCTCGGCGCCGGCGACGACGACGAGGATCAGGCCGAGCGTGAAGACGAGCCCGGCGAGGAGGCGCACGACGCCGTAGGGCATCGTGCCTCCGCCGGCGGCGACGGTCGTCGCGAAGATCGCGCCGAGCGCGATGAACGCGCCGGCGAGCACTCCGAGGATGAAGAGCTCGAGCGACGCGGCAGACTCGCCTTCGCTGACCCCGACGGACTCGGCCTTGCGCGCGACGTCGGCCGGGGGGAGGGCGTCGAGCCCGATCGGCGTGAAGGCCGGCTCCGCCATCCGGGGAGCTTCGCGTCGCGCGGCCGGAAGTCCTGGCTGTGCGCCACCGAAAAGGGGGAGGCCGAGCCGCCGCGGCGCCGATACGTTGAGCCCGTGGCGCGTCCCTCCGTTCCTGCTGTTCTGCATGCCGAAGTTCCGGTGGCGCCGCCGAGGCATCTCGTCGAGCGGCTGCTCGCCTTCGGGGCGCTCGCGCTCTCGCTCGCGGCCGCGGACATGGCGACCAAGGAGTACGTGCCGACGCCGGACGTCGGGCTGCACCCGCGCTCGTTCGCCTGGGCGCTCGGCTCGATCGTCCTGATCGCCGCGGCGATTCCGCTGCTTCGCCTTCCCTCGTGGTGCGTCGCGGTCGCGGCCGGAGTAATGGCCGGTGGCACGCTCGGGAACCTCGTCTCGGCGCTCGTCTACGGCGGGAACGTGCCGAATCCGATCCTGATCGGCGACTACGACGACCGCGGAATCGCGTTCAACCTCGCCGACGTCTTCACGTTCTTCGGGATCCTCGCGCTGACCGTCTCGCTCGTCGTCGTGTCGATCCGGCACCGCGACCGGCTGCTCCCGCCGCGCGCCTGGGAGCGCCGGATCTGGGACAAGCTCGGGCCTCTAGCGGCGCCGGCGAACCTGCAGGTACTTCGCGAGCGCCAGCGCGCCGGCCACCGTGACGACCACCTTCACGGCCTTGCCGCCGCGCAGCTTCGACTCGCCGCTCGCGCGCGGCGCCATGTTCACCGGCACCTCCTCGAGGCGCAGGCCGGCGTCGACGATGCGGATGAGCGCCTCGACCTCGGGCGCCTCGCTCGCGAACTCCTCCGCCAGGAACGGGAGCGCCTTCGCGTTCACGGCGTAGAGGCCGCTGGTCGCGTCGCCGAACGGGCGCTCTGAGGACGAGCCCCATCGCGCGCCGCAGCACCGCGGTCCCGAACCGGCGCGCGCCGCTCGGCGCGTAGCGGTACGGCTCGTAGCCCTCGCCCGAGACGAAGCGCGACCCGACCGCGACGTCGCAGTCGGTCCTCCCGCACCATCGTGAGGAGCCGCGCGAGCTCGGCGGCGGATGCTGGCCGTCGGCGTCGACGCGCCCGCAGAACGCGTAGTCGTGCTCGAGCGCGTAGCGGTAGCCGGCCGCGATCCCCACCGGGAGGCCGCGGTTGCACCCCGAAGGAGAGCACCTCGGCGCCGTGATCGCGCGCGACCGCGGCGGTTCCGTCGGTCGAGCCGTCGTCCACGACGAGCACGTCCACGTCCGGCAGCTCGGCCCGCAGGTCGTCGAGGACGTCGGGCAGATTGGCCTCCTCGTTCCAGGCAGGTATGAAGACGAGCGTGTCCGCCATAGGCTACGGCGCAGCCTAGACCACTCAAGGAGGAGAAATGCTGAAGCCGAGGAGACCGTCCCGCGCTGGTCGTCGCGTGCGTCGCGCTCGCGATCACGCTCGGCGGGGTCAGGTACGCGGCCGGACGCTGCGAAGAACAGCGTCGGGTCGGCGCAGGTGAAGCCGAACTCGCTGAACGGCACCGACATCAAGGAGTCGTCGCTCAAGGGCGTCGTGCTCGGCAAGGCGGCTCGCGGCGGGCCGGCAACAAGGTCGCTGGCACCGGAACGGCTTCATGCACCGGCGTTCACGATCCCGAGCACCGGCCGGCTTCGAGGTGGACTGCGCAGAGGCCGGCAGTCGTCGAACCACCGCTTCCGCAACACGACGGGCTCGGACGCGACCGTCTGGGAACGGCACGACGGAGCACCGAGACGCGGTCTTCCGCGTCATTACGTCCCGGCACCGCCGGCGGCGACCTCGGCGACGCGACCACGCACCCGTCGTACGCGCTCTGGTTCATCCGCACGGGCGGCCCGGCCGGGCCTCGCTGACGCGAGGTGCCAGGTCGCGAGCGACGCGCTCGGGAGCGGAGTGCTTCGTCCAGTTCGTCTCGCTGCGCGTCACGCACTAGTCATCTCGGTGGGAGATATGCCGCGAGGGCCGCGTCCGACTGCGGCCCCCGCGGGTCCCACCAGAGAGCGGAGCCCAGGTCAAGGGGTTGATCCTGGGCTCCTGGCCGACCGTGCATCTAGCCCCGGGACAAGGCGGCTCGATCGGCGTGTCGCGCAATGTTCGGCGGCGCGGGGCGGACTCCTGCGCGAAGCTACGATGCCGCGAGCGGCGCGATGGCCGAGTGGTTAGGCAGAGGCCTGCAAAGCCTCGTACACCGGTTCGAATCCGGTTCGCGCCTTCGACGTCTGCGCTACCGCTCGTCGAGCGGGATGACGAACTTGTGCGCGGTGTGCGTGTCGCTCCAGCGGGCGACCTTCACGTCCTTGAGCCCCGCCGCGCGGCCCGCCTCGAGCACCTGCGCCTCGCGCGGCTCGACGCCGCCCTTCGGTGCGACGACCCAGATCCCGCCGTCGCGGGCCATCGTCTCGGCGAGCGGCTCGATCCGGTCGAGATCCGCGAGCGAGTCGGCCGCGAGGAACACCAGGTCGGCGCCGCTCTCCACGACCTCGACGCCGTCCAGCTCGATGCCGGCGAGCGTGACGCGCATCCCGGGCTTCACGCCGAGCTTGTCGAGGAGCGTCTTCGGGTTGCGGATCCGCTCGGCCCAGCGCTCCGCCGCGGGGCCCAGCTCGAGCGTCGCTCGCTCGTCGGCCCAGGCCAGCTCGAGCCGCCCGTCGACGGCCTCGGCCGGCGAGTCCGGCGAGCGGAATCTTCAGGCGGACCGGCCCGCGGACGATCAGCTCGTCGGTCTCGAGCAGCGCCTTCACCTCGGCGGTCTCGCCGGCGTAGGTCAGCGTGCACGTGGCTTCGGCGCCCACGGGCGCGACCTTACGAACTCGTCTTCTCTGAGCGGCTAGGCGAATGCCACTTCGCGCACGGGGGCTGCTGCGGAGCGAAGCTCGACCGGCGACGTGCGTCGCAGGTCCGTCTCGCCGTTCCAGTGCGCGACCGTGGTCGTCCAGACCGAGGCGGCATGGGACGGGCAGACGGTGTAGAGCTCGTGATCCGAAGCGAGCGCAAGGCGCTCACCCTCGTGGTTGCAGCGGCGATTCTCGAGCCTGTAGTAGGCGTCACAACGCGGCATGGTCTGAGTATGGATCCGCACTTACCGCTCGCAAGTCCCCAAATGGGGTGACTCGTTCGAGGTAGGCTCCCGGCCGTGACCGCGACCCTGATGGACGGAAAGGCGCTTGCCGCCACGGTTCGCGCCGAGGTGGCCCGCGACGTGGCCGCGCTCGGCGTTCCGGTCGGCCTGGCGACCGTGCTGGTCGGCGACGACCCCGCCTCGGCCGTCTACGTGCGCCGGAAGCGCGAGGCCTGCGCCGAGGCCGGGATCGAGTCGATCCACCACGAGCTCGCCGCGGACACGTCCGAGGCCGACCTGCTGGCGCTCGTCGCCACCCTGAACGCCGACCCGCGCGTGACCGGGATCCTCACGCAGCTCCCCCTGCCGGAGCAGATCGACGAGGACCGGGTCATCAACGCGATCGACCCGATCAAGGACGTGGACGGCTTCCATCCGGTCGAACGCCGGCTTCCTGCTCCAGGGCCGTCCGACGCTGGCGCCGGCGACGCCCTCCGGCGTGATGGAGATCCTCCGCCACTACGAGGTCTCGCTCGAAGGCGCCCGCGCCGTCGTCGTGGGACGCTCGAACATCGTCGGGAAGCCGATGGCGCTCCTGCTCCTCGCCGAGAACGCGACCGTCACGCTCGCGCACAGCCGCACGCGCGACCTGGGCGCGCTCGTCCGCGAGGCCGACGTCGTCGTCGCCGCGGTCGGCCGGCGCGGGGATGGTCACCGCCGAGATGGTGAGGCCGGGCGCGACCGTGATCGACGTCGGAATCAACCGCGTCGACGGCAAGCTCGTGGGCGACGTCGCGCCCGAAGTCGCCGAGGTGGCCGCGCTGCTTACGCCGGTGCCGGGAGGCGTCGGGCCGATGACGATCGCGGCCCTTCTGCGCAACACCGTTCGCGCCGCGCGGTACCAGCTGGGAGACCTTGCCTTTCCCCTGCACTAGGCGCTACAGTCGGTACTAGTTGCAAGCTCAGACGGCGGCCTTCCCGGCCGTCGTTCGTGTGAAGGAGGAAGTGTTGGCAGAGGGCACCGTCAAGTGGTTCTCGAACGAGAAGGGCTACGGCTTCATTTCGCGCGAGGGCGGGGACGACGTGTTCGTCCACCATTCGAAGATCGAGATGGATGGCTACCGGTCGCTCCAGGAGGGGCAGAAGGTGGAGTTCGAGGTCGAGGAAGGCCCCAAGGGCCTCCAGGCCACGAACGTCCACATGCTCCAGTAACCGGGGACCTTCTCGTGACCACCTTGACGGGCCCCGAATTGGGGCCCGTCCTTTTTGGACGACGGCTCATAGACTGGAGGCGAAGTGGCGATCACCCGCGAAGACGTCCTGCACGTAGCGCGCCTGGCGCGGCTCGAGATTCCCGAGGGGGAAGTCGAGGCCGTGCAGGCGCAGCTCGGCGCGATCCTCGAGGCGGTCGGCAAGGTCTCGGAGCTCGACCTGTCGGACGTCGAGCCCACCTCGCATCCGCTCGACATCGTGAACGTCTGGGCCGAGGACGAGCCGCGCCCGTCGCTCTCGCAGGAGGACGCGCTCGCGAACGCGCCCGACCCCTCGGACGGCCACTTCCGCGTGCCGGCGGTCGGATGATCGTGCCAGCGCTCTCGGGGGACCATCCCCGCGGCCCTTCTTCGGCACGCGGGGGACCTCGGTCCAGGAACTCCCCCATGGGGAAGGACGCCATGACCATCGACACCCTCAGGCTGACCGCCGAGGAGGCCGCGGGGCTGATCGAGCGCGGGGAGGTCTCCTCCGCCGAGCTCGTCGCCGCCTACCGCGCCGCGATCGGCGAGCGCGACCCCGAGCTGCACGCCTACCTCCACGTGACCGAGGGCGAGGCGCCCGGCGACGGCGTGCCGATCGCGCTCAAGGACGTCATCACGACCAAGGGCGTCCCGACCACGGCCGCCTCGAAGATCCTCGAGGGCTACATCCCGGTGTTCGACTCCACGGTGGCCGCGCGGGTCAAGGACGCGGGCCTGCCGCTCCTCGGCAAGACGAACCTGGACGAGTTCGCGATGGGCTCCTCGACGGAGAACTCCGCCTTCGGGCCTTCGAAGAACCCGTGGGATCCCGAGCGCGTTCCCGGCGGCTCGTCGGGCGGCTCGGCGGCCGCGGTCGCCGGCGGCCTCGCCCCGTGGGCGCTCGGCTCCGACACGGGCGGCTCGGTCAAGCAGCCGGCGGCGCTGTGCGGGATCGTCGGCCTGCGGCCCACCTACGGCACGGTCAGCCGGCACGGGATCGTCGCGTTCGCGTCGAGCCTCGACCAGGTCGGCCCGATGACGAAGACCGTCCGCGACAACGCCTGGCTCTACCGGATCGTCGCCGGCCACGACCCCTGCGACTCGACGACGGTCGAGCTGCCCGAGCCGGTCGCGCTGCCCGAGCGCGAGGACCTGAAGGGCATCCGCATCGGCATCCCGAAGGAGCTGAACGAGGCCGAGGGCATCGAGCCCGGCATCTCCGAGTCGGTGAACGCCGCGATCCGCCTGGCCGAGGAGCTCGGCGCCGAGATCGGCGAGACGACGCTGCCGCGCTCGGTCGAGTACGGGATGGCGTGCTACTACCTGGTGGCGCCGGCAGAAGCCAGCGCGAACCTGGCCCGCTACGACGGCGTGCGCTACGGCCATCGCGCCGAGGTCGAGGGCGACCTCACGGAGCTCTACGAGCGCACCCGCTGGGAGGGCTTCGGCGAGGAGCCCAAGCGCCGCATCATGCTCGGCACCTACGCGCTCTCCGCCGGCTACTACGACGCGTACTACGGCCAGGCGCAGAAGGTGCGGACGATGATCAAGCACGAGTTCGCCGCCGCCTTCGAGAACTTCGACGTGCTGCTCAGCCCGACGTCGCCGACGGTCGCCTTCCGCTTCGGGGAGAAGACCGAGAACCCGCTGGCGATGTACCTCGCGGACGTGCTCACGATCCCGCCGAACATGGCCGGGCTGCCGGGGCTCTCGATCCCGTGCGGGCTCTCCGACGGCCTGCCGGTCGGCCTGCAGATCCTCGGCCCGCAGTTCTCCGAGAACCGGCTCTTCGAGGTCGGCCACGCGCTCGAGACGCGCGCTCGGGTTCGACTTCGTCCCCGGGAGGCTCGCAGTGAGCTGGGAAGCCGTCATCGGGCTCGAGATCCACGTGCAGCTGAAGACGCGCACGAAGATGTTCTGCCGCTGCGCGAACGAGTGGGGCGCCGAGCCGAACACGCGCACCTGCCCGGTCTGCCTCGCGCATCCCGGCGCGCTGCCCGTGCTCAACCGCCAGGCCGTGGACTGGGCCGTGAAGCTCGGCCTCGCGCTCGGCTGCGAGATCGCGACGCACTCGATCTTCCACCGCAAGAACTACTTCTATCCCGACCTGCCCAAGGGCTACCAGATCTCCCAGTACGACTCGCCGCTCTGCGTCGGGCGGGACGTTCGTCGTCCCGGGCCCGGACGGCGACCGCGCGATCGGGATCGTCCGCGCGCACCTCGAGGAGGACGCCGCCAAGTCCGATCCACGTCGGCGGGACCGGCGGGCGCATCCACGGCTCGGGCTCGACGCTCGTCGACTTCAACCGGGGCGGCACGCCGCTCGTCGAGATCGTCGCCGAGCCCGACATCCGCTCGCCGGAGGAGGCGCGCCGCTTCCTCCAGCTCCTGCGCCAGACGATCGTCGAGCTCGGCATCTCGGACGCGGAGATGGACAAGGGCTCGCTGCGCTGCGACGCCAACGTGTCCGTGCGCGAGGCCGGGGAGGAGGGCTACCGCACGAAGACCGAGCTGAAGAACATGAACTCCTTCAAGTTCGTCGCGGACGGGATCGCGGCCGAGGTCGCGCGCCAGACGGCGCTCTACGAGTCGGGCGGCGAGGTCGTCCAGGAGACGCTGCACTTCGACCCGTCGAGCGGCGAGATCACGCCGCTGCGCTCGAAGGAGGAGGCGCACGACTACCGCTACTTCCCCGAGCCCGACCTCGTGCCGCTCGAGCCGCCCGCCGAGCTGGTCGAGGCCGCCCGCGCGGAGCTGACCGAGATCCCCGGCGCGCGGATCCGCCGCTTCGAGTCGCAGTACGGCCTGTCGTTCTACGACGCCGAGGTGCTGAACGGCTCGGCCGCGCTGGCCGGGCTCTTCGAGCGCGTCGTCGGAGCGGGCGCCGACGCGAAGGGCGCCGCGAACGTGCTCACGAACCAGTTCGTCGCCGCCGGCGTCGATCCGGACGCGCCCGATCCCGTCGAGCTCGCGAAGCTCGTCGAGGCGCGCGAGTCGATCCCACGCGCCGCGTTCGCGGAGGCGATCGCGGCCAGCGGGGACGACGGCTTCAAGGCCGACCGCTACCTCGCGGAGACGTCGATCACCGACGCGTCCGAGCTCGATCCGCTGATCGACGAGATCCTCGCCGCGAACGAGGACCAGGTGGCCGCGTACAAGGGCGGCAAGGAAGGCCTGCTCGGCTTCTTCGTCGGCCAGGTCATGCAGAAGACCGGCGGGAAGGCGAACCCGAAGGTCGTCAGCGAGCGCGTGCGCGAGAAGCTCTCGTGATCCCCGAGCCGCACGCCCTCGCGCTCTTCGCCGTGGCCGCGTTCCTGCTCGCGGTCGTCCCGGGCCCGGCGGTGGTCTACATCGTCACGCAGTCGATCGACGGCGGGCGCCTGGCGGGGCTCGTCTCGGCGCTCGGGATCGGAACCGGCGGGCTCGTCCACGTCACGTTCGCCGCGGTCGGGCTCTCGGCGCTGCTTCTTCGCTCGGCGGTCGCGTTCGAGGTCGTGAAGTACGCCGGCGCGGTCTATCTGATCGTGCTCGGGATCCGCCGCCTGCTGACGAAGGACGTCGAGTTCGGCCCGGACGTGATCCACGAGCGCTCCATGTGGAGGCTCTACCGCCAGGGCGTGGTCGTGAACGTGCTCAATCCGAAGACGGCGCTCTTCTTCTTCGCGTTCCTGCCGCAGTTCGTGAACCCGGACGCCGGGCGCGTCGGCATCCAGATCGCCCTGCTCGGACTCGTCTTCGTCGCGATCGCGTTCGTGAGCGACTCCTGCTACGCGCTCGTGGCGGGAACCGCGGGGCGCTGGCTCAAGCAGAGCCGGGGCTACCTGGGCGTGCAGCGCTGGGTGTCGGGGACGATCTTCATCGGGCTGGGCGTCGTCACGGCGCTCTCGGGCTCGAAACGCAGCAGCGTGTAAGCGCCGCGTAAGCAAAGGCGCCATGCGCGATTCCGCCTCAACGTTGGCGGTACTATTTGGAGCGAGGATGCACGTCCCTTCCCGACCGGTGCGAGTTCTCGCGATCGCCTGTGCCGCCGTGACGGTGGCGCTGGCGGGTGCGCAGTCCGCCGATGCCGCGTTCGCCTGGTCGGGCTCGACGCTGCGCGGCGGAAGCGAGCGGACGGCGCAGCACTGCCGCTCGAGTCAGAGCGTCGTGATGCGCACCGCGACCGAGGGGCCGTGCTTCATCCTCGCGGTTCGACGTCTTCGGCGACGGGCGGGTGACCTCCATCGCCCCAATGGCGGTTCCAGGCGCGACCGGGCTCGACGAGTATCCGAATGGGCACATCGACTGTCCGGCACTCGGCCTGTGGGACTGCAACTTCTACTTCAACTGGGGCTTCGACGGCGACCCGACCGTGATCCTTCAGGCGACGCTGACCGGCGGCCAGGTCTTCAAGGGCTGGGAGAACTGCCCGAGCGTCGAAGGAGTCGACGGCCTTCAGTGCCGCGTCCGAGTCGCAGGACAGCATCGATTGCGTCAAGGCCCATTTCGAGCCGGATACGCCGCCGGCTGACCGAACCCCTGCGACGAGGTTCCCCAGACGCCGCCGCCGCTCAATGTCGTGGTGAAGAAGACCGGCCCCGGATCCGGCAAGGTCACCAGCAGCTCCGGCCGTGATCAACGTCGGAACGTGACCGGCGTCCCCGTCTGCCAGAAGCACTTCGGGACCGGCACGCACGTCACCTTGACCGCGATCCCGTCGCACGGGCGCGACGTTCACGCGGCTGGAGCGTCAGCTCCCCCTGCGTCGACCCCGTTACCGGAAATCTGATCACGTGCCTCCCTCGGCGCCTCCGCCTGTCACCTGCCCGGGACCGGGACGTGCACCTGGACGGTGGCGTCCGGCATCGAATACACCGTGACGGCGACGTTCACAGGTGCACCGCCTCCTCCGCCGCTGCTCAACACGGTGATGCTGTCGAAGCCGACGAAGACGACCAAGAGCAAGTCGGCGACGTTCTACTGGGGCGCGAAGAACGCGGCCGGCACGTTCGTGTCCTCGTTCAAGTCGCAGTGCCGGTTCGACAAGGCGAAGGCCTGGACGACCTGCAGGCCCGGCAAGACGTACAAGAAGCTGAAGCCCGGCACGCACACCTTCCGCGTCCGCGTCGGCAACGCGAGCGGGTACGACAAGACGCCGGTGAGCTACTCGTGGAAGGTCAAGAAGTAGGCTCGCCCGTCGGCTGCGCCCAGCCTGGGTAGCCGGATTCGCGCCCCCGAGGCCGCGAGGAAGCCCGCGTAGAGCAGCACCACGGCGAGCGCGATGAAGAGCGCCGTCGGCGCCGCGCCCAGTCCGGCGACCGCGCTTCCCGCCGCCGCCGTCGCCGTTCCGGCCACGATGAGCGCGTTGCCGAGCCGGTGCCGCCGGAAGGTCGTGACCGCGACGACGATGACCGCGAGCGTGCCCAGCGTGTTCCCGGCGATCGCGAGCAGCCGCTCCGGGAAGAGGTCGAGGTGCGCCTGCGCCTCCGGGATCTCGGTTCCCGACACGGGCGCGGTGAGCGTCATCGCGAGCGTGACGCCGACGGCGAGGCCCGTGTAGAGGAGGCCGACGGGCGCGGCCCAGCGCCTGCCGGCGAGAAGCAGCGAGCCGACGCCGAGGAGCGGTGCGGTGAGGAGCCCGCCCGCGAGGTAGTAGACCTTGAAGCCGATGTCGGTCCACCCGTAGGCCGCGCCCCAGGCGAGCGCGCGCCGAGGCGATCGCATACGCGGCCAGCGAGGCCGACCACGCGGCCATCTCCGGCGCGCGGCTCCGGCGCCAGCGGCCGGCCAGCTCGCCCGGCGAAGCGAAAGGCGAGCAGCGCCGCCCCGAACGCGAGAAGGGCCTCCATTCCCGCATCGTACGGCGCGGGTAACCTCCGCTTCGCGATGGGCGGCGCGCCGAGACTTCTCACACCGGGTCCCACACCGCTGCCGCCCGAGGTGGCGGCGGCGCTGGCGGGCCCGCTCGTCCATCACCGGACGAAGGACTTCCGCCTCATGTTCGCGCGGGTGCTCGACCGGCTCGCGCAGGTGCACCGGACGAGCGGCGAGGTGCTCGCTCTTCACCGCCTCCGGAACCGGGTCGATGGACGGCGCGGTCGCGAACACCTGCTCGCCCGGGGACCGGGTGGTGGTCGTCTCGGCCGGGAACTTCGGCGAGCGCTGGGTCGCGATCGCGGAGGCGTACGGCTGCGACGTCGTCCACGTTCGCTACGAGTGGGGCGAGACGCCGCGGGCGGCCGACGTCGCGTCGGCGCTCGAGCGGCGCGACCGCGGTGTTCATGACGCAGAGCGAGACCTCCACCGGCGTGGTCGCCGACGTCGAGGCGATCGCCGGCGTGATCGGGACCGACGCGCTGCTCGTCGTCGATGCGATCTCGAGCCTCGGCGCCGTGCCGCTCGAGACCGACGCGTGGGGGGTGGACGTCGTCGTCGCGGGCTCCCAGAAGGCGCTGATGACGCCGCCCGGCTTGGCGACCGCGGCCGTCTCCGACGCCGCCTGGGCCGCGCCGGAGCGCTCGACCTCGCCGCGCTTCTACTTCGACTGGGCGCGGGCGCGCACCGCGCAGCCGAGGAGCCGCCGGTGACGGCGTTCACGCCGGCGATCTCGCTCGTCTACGGCCTCGACGCCGCGCTCGGACTGCTCCTCGACGAGGGCCTCGACAACGTCTTCGCGCGCCATGTGCGCCTCGGCCGCGCGGCCCGCGCGGGCGTGAAGGCGCTGGGGCTCGAGCTGTTCTCGCCGGACGAAGACCGCTCGGCCGTCGTCACCGCGATCCGCATGCCGGACGGCGTCAACGGCGCCGACGTCATCCGCACGGTCGCCGAGCGGCACGGGATCACGCTGGAAGGCGGCCGCGGCCCGCTCGCCGGGAAGATCGTCCGCATCGGGCACGTCGGCTACATCTCCATCGAGGACGTCGTCGCCGGCCTCCGCGCGCTCGCCGACGTGATCTCGGCCGACGGCGACGCGGCGGCGAACGCGGCGCTCGAGGCCTACGCATGAGCGACCGGCCAAGGTTCTGGTGCGCGAGCCGATCGCGGAGGCGCGGGCTCGACATCCTCCGCGAGCGCTTCGACGTGGACGTCACCGCCGACGGCGACCTCGCGGAGATGATCGGCGGCTACGACGCGCTGATCGTCCGCTCGGCGACCAAGGTGACGCGGGAGCTGATCGAGCGCGCCGAGCGGCTGAAGGTGATCGGCCGCGCGGGCGTGGGCGTCGACAACGTGGATCTCGACGCGGCGACCGAGCGCGGGATCATCGTCGCGAACGCGCCGCAGTCCACGGTCATCTCGGCGGCCGAGCACACGATCGGACTGCTGCTCGCGCTCTCGCGCAACATCCCGCAGGCGCACGCCGCGCTGAAGGAGGGGCGCTGGGAGCGCTCGCGCTACGGCGGGCTCGAGCTGGCCGGGAAGACGCTCGGCCTCGTCGGGTTCGGGCGCATCGGCCAGCAGGTCGCGCGCCGCGCCTCCGGGCTCGAGATGCGCGTGCTCGCGTACGACCCGCACGTCGCGCCCGACCGCTTCCGCGCCCTCGGCGTCGAGCGCGCCGGAAGCCTCGACGAGGTGCTCGCCGAGGCGGACTTCCTCTCGCTGCACGTCTCGCTGACCTCGGAGACGCGCGGCATGATCGGCGCGGACGCGCTGGCCAAGGCCAAGCAGGGCGTGCGGCTCGTCAACGCGGCCCGCGGCGAGCTGATCGACGAGGCCGCGCTGGCCGAGGCGCTGCGGTCGGGCCAGGTCGCCGGCGCCGCGCTCGACGTCTTCTCCGCGGAGCCGTACTCGGGCGAGCTGCTCGCGCTCGACACCGTGATCGTCACTCCCCATCTCGCGGCGTCGACGGCCGAGGCGCAGGACCGCGCCGGCGTGATCGTCGCCGAGCAGGTCGCCGCGGCGCTCGACGGCGGCATGGTCACGAACGCGGTCAACATGCCGTCGGTCGGCGCGGAGGATCTCGAGGTGCTCGGCCCGTTCATGCCGCTCGCAGCCGACCTCGCCGCGCTGGCCTGCGAGCTGGCCGGCGGGAATCCGTCGCGCATCGACCTCATCTACCAGGGCCGCCTCGCCGAGCGCGACACGCGCCTCCTGACGGCGGCCGCGCTGAACGGCGCGTTCAAGGGCCGCGTCGAGCAGCCGGTCAACTTCGTGAACGCGCCCTTGCTGGCGCGGGAGCGGGGCATCGAGGTGCGCGAGTCCTCCACCACGTCGTCGCCGGACTTCATGAGCCTCGTCGGCGTGACCGCCCATGCGGACGGCCGCACGTTCCCGGTCGCGGGCACGACGATCGGCCGCGACGAGCGGCGCCAGCTGGTGCGCGTCCTCGGCTACGAGATCGACGTCGAGCTCGACCGCTACATGCTCTTCGTCGTGAACGACGACACGCCCGGGATCATCGGCCGGCTCGGCACGATCCTCGGCACCGCGCAGGTGAACATCGCGAACATGACCGTGTCGCGAAACCGGCAGGAGGCGCGGGCGCTCATGGCGCTCTCGCTCGACAGCCCCGTGCCGGACGAGGCGCTCGACACGCTGGCCGCGGAGCCGGGCTTCGTCGAGGTTCGCTTCATCGTCCTCCCGGAGCCGTGAGCGACTGGCCGCCCGAGGTCGAGCGCGTCGCGCAGACGTTGCGCGACGCGCGCGTCGAGTCGCGGATCGAGGCGATGGACGAGCAGACCGCCACGGCCGCCGACGCGGCGAAGGCGGTCGGCTGCGGGCTCGCGCAGATCGTCAAGTCGCTCCTCTTTTCCTGCGACGACAAGTGGGTGCTCGCGATGGTGCCGGGCGACCGCCGCGCCGACCGCGTGAAGATCGCTGCCTTGGTCGGCGCCGGGAAAGCCTCGACCGCCGGCCCCGGCGACGTGTCGCGCGTGACCGGCTATCCGCCGGGCGGCGTGGCCCCGTTTCCGCTGCCGGGCGTCCACGCGGTCTTCATGGAGCAGACGATGCTCTCGCACGACGTCGTCTGGATCGGCGCCGGCTCGCCCCGCCACGTCGCGGCGCTCACGCCCGCGGACCTCGTGCGGGTGTCCCGGGCGCGTACCGTTGACCTCGTCAGCGAGAATTAGGAGGAGACATGGCCGAATTCGAACGCAGCGCGAAGGTCGTGTGGGAAGGCGACCTCCCCGAGGGGAAGCGGCACGCTCGATTCGGGGAGCGGCGCGCTTACGGGTCTCCCGGTCAGCTGGTCGGCGCGAGTCGAGTCGTCCGACGGAGCGCACGAGCCCGGAGGAGCTGATCGCCGCCGCGCACGCCACCTGCTACGCGATGGCGTTCTCGAACATGCTCGCCGGCGCCGGGCACACGCCGGAGCAGCTCGAGGTCTCCGCCGTCGTCTCGGCCGAGCTCGGCGACGACGGGTTGCACGTCAGGTCGAGCGAGCTGACCGTCTCCGGTCGCGTTCCGGGGCTGGATCAGTCAGAGTTCGAGCAGCACGCCCTGGACGCCGAGCGCAGCTGTCCCGTTTCCAACGCGCTGCGGGGCGGAATCGAGATTCGCATCAACGCCGCACTGACCGACTGAGGAGGGGCTCCACATGAAGGCGACCGAGAAGATCTGGATGAGCGGCGAGCTCGTCGACTGGGCCGACGCGAAGGTCCACATCGGCGTGCACGGGCTCCACTACGGCACCGGCGTTTTCGAGGGCATCCGCTGCTACGAGACCGACACCGGTCCCGCCGTCTTCCGCCTCACCGACCACCTGCACCGCCTGCACAACTCGGCGCGCCTCATCCAGATGGAGATCCCGTACTCGGCCGAGCAGATCCAGGCGGCGTGCAACGAGCTGATCGGCGCCAACGGGCTGCCCGAGTGCTACCTGCGGCCGGTCGCGTACTACGGCTACGGCGAGCTGGGCGTGCGGCCGCGCGACTGCCCGGTCGAGGTCTCGATCATCAGCTGGCCGTGGGGCACGTACCTCGGCGAGGGCGCGCTCGAGAACGGCATCCGCGTGATGATCTCCTCCTGGGAGCGGATCGGCCCGAACGTGATCCCGCACGTCTCCAAGGCGACCGGCGTCTACCTGAACTCGCTGCTCGCGGTGCAGGAGGCGACCGCGGCGGGCTACGACGAGGCGATCCTGCTCACCCGCGACGGCTACGTCGCCGACGGCTCCGGCGAGAACATCTTCATCGTCAAGGACGGCCGCATCGCGACGCCGGACCTCTCGTCGTCGATCCTCCCGGGCATCACGCGCGACACGGTCATCCAGATCGCGCAGGACCTCGGCTACACGGTCGCGGAGAAGAACCTGATCCGCTCGGATCTCTACCTGGCGGACGAGGTCTTCATGTGCGGCACCGCCGCCGAGGTGACGCCGGTGCGCGAGATCGACGACCGCGCGCTCGGCGAGCCCGGCCCGGTCACGCGCGAGATCCAGTCGGCGTACATGGACACGGTGCGCGGCAGGCGCGAGCAGTGGGCGCACTGGCTCGATCGCGTGCCGAACTTCTCCGCGATCTCCGGCACGTGACGGCGTCCCCGGCAATAATCGCGCGTGACCGACGCGCCGCGCATGGTGTTCCTCGGCTTCGGCAAGTACGCCCGCGCGGACCGGATCTACGCGCTCGAGCCGCTGACCGGCGACGAGCGCGGCGACGGCCGCCGGACGCGCGTCTGGATCGAGGGCGATCGCCGAGGCGATCATCGCCTCGCGCACCGAGCGGGCGATCCTCGCGGAGATGGGCTCGAGCGAATCCGGCGGCGCCCTCGTGGACGAGGCCGTCGCGCTCGCCGAGCGGATCGTCGAGGACGCGGAGAAGGGACGGGTCGACCTCGGCGACCTCGCGCGCCGCGCCCGCCACCTGCTCGAGGCGACGGCGCGCCCCGGAGACTCCGACCAGCTCTTTTGAGGCTCGGCCCGGAGTTCTTCGACCGGAGCGTCCACGAGGTCGCGCCCGAGTTGGTCGGCGCCCTTTTCCTCGTGGACGGGGTCGGCGGCACGATCGTCGAGGTCGAGGCGTACGCCTCCGACGACCCGGCGAGCCACGGCTTCCGCGGCCAGACCCCGCGCAACGCGGCCATGTTCGGCCCGCCCGGCCGCGCCTACGTCTACCGCTCCTACGGCGTCCACTGGTGCCTCAACTTCGTCTGCGGCGGTGAGGGAACGGCCGAGGCCGTGCTGATCCGCGCGCTCGAGCCGACGGAAGGGTTCGACTAGATGCAGGAGCGGCGCGGCGTCTGGGATGCGCGCCTGCTCGCTCCGGGCCCGGGAAGCTCTGCCAGGCGCTCGGCGTGGGGCCCGAGCACGACGGACGCCGTCTCGACCGCGCGCCGTTCGCGCTCTCGCGCGACGGCGACGCCGAGGTGGTCGCGGGCGTGCGCGTCGGCATCACGCAGGCCGTCGAGCTGCCGTGGCGCTACGGCCTCGCGGGCTCGAAGTACCTGAGCCGGAAGAAGCGCAGCTAGCGCGGCCCGACGTCAGGCGGATCGTCATTCCCTTGCCGGCGGCCCGGCCCGGCTTGGGATGCTGCGCGCGGACGACGAGCCCCTCCTCGCCGCGGCTTCCACCGCCGACGATCTCCGGCACGAACCCGCGCTTCAGCAGGCGCTTGCGGGCCTGCTGGATGGTCAGCCCGACGAGCCTCGGAACGCGTCCGTGCATCGCCTGCGCCGTCACGATGCGCACCTTCGACCAGGTCGAGAGCGTCGCCGCTCTTGGGGAACTGCTCGACGATCACGCCGACCCGCTCGCCGGTCTTGGCCGGGCGCGTGATCAGCTCGGGCGTCAGCGGCATGCCGTAGAGGCGCGTCTCGGCCTCGTCGATCGTCATACCGACGACGGGCGGAACGTCGACCTCGTTCGGCTTGCACTGGGCGCGCTTGTCCGGCTCGAAGCCGGTCACGTAGAGCACCTCGCGCGTGGTGCGGCAGTTGCCGTTGTCGACGAGCCACTGGTTGTCGCGGTAGACGACCTGCACCGGGCTGATGGAGCCGTAGGTCGGCACGGGGAAGCCCTCGGGCTCCTCGTCCATGCGGCGCAGGGCGCGCTTGACGAAGGAGTTCCAGATCACCGCCGGGTAGGTGCCGCCCGCGACCGGCCCGCCCTCGAACTGGTTCTCCATCGAGACGAGCTTGTTCGGGTAGCCGACCCAGACCGCCACGGCCAGCTGGGGCGTGTAGCCGACGAACCAGGCGTCCCCGTAGTTCTCGGTCGTGCCCGTCTTGCCCGCGACGGGACGGTCGTCGAGCGCGGCGCGCTTCCCGGTTCCGTCGTCGACGACGTTCTCGAGCATCTGGGTGAGGATCGCGTCGTCGTTCTCGCCGATCGCCTCGTTCTCGACGGGCGCGTTCACCTCGGTCTTGTTGTCGCGCTGCGACCTTGACGACGGCGCGCGGGCGGTTTCCGAGGATGCGGCCGTCGACCCGCTTGCCGCCGTTCGCGAACGTGGAGAAGGCGCGGGCCATCTCGAGCGGGTTCACGGCCTCGACGCCGAGCCCGATCGCGAAGTACTCGTCGAGCGGACTCGTGATTCCGAGCCGGTGCGCCATCTGCGCGACCTTCTTCGGCCCGACCAGCGCGGTCAGCTGCGCGTACACGGAGTTGTCGGAGTGCGTGGTCGCGTCGAAGAGGTTGATGCGTCCCAGGTAGGCGCCCTCGTAGTTGTGCACCGACCAGAGCTTGTCGCCCATGTTGATGAGCTGCGGCTCCGACACGAACGTGGTCTGCGGGGAGATCCCCTCGTGGAGCGCGGCGGCGAGCACGAACGGCTTGAACGACGAGCCGGGCTGCCGCTCGCCCTGGACGGCGAGGTTGAACTGGCTCTCGCGGAAGCTCCGCCCGCCGTACATGGCGAGCACGCGGCCGTCGCGCGGGTCGATCGCGACGAGCGCCGCGGACGGCATGCCCTTCTCGCCGAGCACCTCGTCCACGGTGCGGCGCGCGAGGTCCTGGAGGTCGAGGTCGATCGTCGTCGTCACCTTGAGCCCGCCGCCGAACACCTCGGCCGGCCCGTACGTGTCGATGAGCTGCTGCTTCACGTACTCGACGAAGTAGGCGGCCGGCCCGCCGCTCCCGGGGAGGTGCACGTCCTCGGGCTTCGGCAACGGCGCGTGATCGGCCGCGGCCATCTCGCCCGCGGTGATCATCTCCTGCTCGTACATGAGGTGCAGCACGGTCGAGCGCCGGGCGCGTGAGGTCTTCGGGTTGACGACCGGGTCGTAGAGGCTCGGGTTGGCGGGAATTCCGGCGAGGAGCGCGGCCTCGGCGAGCGTCAGCTCGTACGCCTTCTTGTTGAAGTAGACGCGCGCGGCCATCTGGACGCCGTAGGCGCCGTTCCCGAAGAAGACCGTGTTCAGGTACGCGGTCAGGATCCGGTCTTTCGACCACTTGCGCTCGAGCTGCCAGGCGAGCGCGGCCTCCTTGAGCTTGCGGCTGATCGTCCGGTCGTCGCGGTCGAGCGAGTTCTTCACGAACTGCTGCGTGATCGTGGAGCCTCCCTGGACGAGCTCCTTCGAGCGCACGTCGGCCCAGACGGCGCGCCCGATGCCGCGGATGTCGACGCCGCGGTGCTCCCAAAACCGCCGGTCCTCGACCGCGACGATCGCGTGCTTCATCCAGGGATTGATCTCGTCGGACTCGACGAGCACGCGGCTCTCGTCACCGCGCAGCCGGGTCAGGACGGTCTTGCCGTCGGACGCATAGATGAACCCGTCCTGTTCCAGGGCGCTTTGTCGGATCGGGCTGAGCTTCGGAATCTCGCTCGCGATCGCGGTAACGAGCCCGTAGACGAACGCGACGCCGCATACGAGCCCGAGGATCGTGAGCAGACCGAGAAGGCGAAGCTTGCGAACCCTGCGAGTCTTGGGTTTCTTCTCTCGTCTGCGGAAGGGCAACCGGAAGAGTGTAGACCGAGCCCTGCGACGTTCCGAGCGAGAGGCGTCCCCAGCGCGTTCTCGTCCGAGCGCGGTCTAGACTCGGCGCGCGATGGACATCGAAACGCTGACGAGGAACGCCGTGCACGTGCTTCCCGAGGGCGGGCTCGAGAAGAAGCTCGCCAAGGGACGTCCGCTGCGCGTGAAGCTCGGCATCGACGTGACCTCCCCGGACATGCACGTCGGCCACGCGATCCCGCTGCAGCGGATGAGGGCGTTTCAGGACGCGGGCCACAAGGCGGTGCTGATCGTGGGCGACTACACGACGCGGATCGGCGATCCCTCGGGCCGCTCGAGCGAGCGCCCGGTGCTCTCGGACGAGGAGATCGACGCGAACGCGAAGCGCTACGTCGAGCAGGCGGCGCTCGTGATCGACACCGATCCGTCCAAGCTCGAGGTGCGCTTCAACGGCGAGTGGCTCGCCCAGCTCGACTTCGCCGCCGTGCTCAAGCTGACGCGGACGATCACGGTCGCGCGCATCCTCGAGCGCGACGACTTCGCGAACCGCTTCGCCGCGCAGGCGCCGATCTCGGTGTCCGAGCTCCTCTATCCGCTCATGCAGGCGTACGACTCGGTCGCGATCGAAGCGGACGTCGAGCTCGGCGGCACCGACCAGCTCTACAACCTCCTCACCGGCCGCGACGTCATGGAGGCGTACGGCCTCGAGCCGCAGGTCGCGCTGACGACGCCGCTCCTCCTCGGCTCCGACGGCGAGAAGATGTCGAAGTCGAAGGGCAACACGATCGGTCTCACCGATCCGCCCGAGGAGCAGTTCGGCAAGACGATGCGCATCTCGGACGAGGCGCTCGACGAGTACTACCGCCTGGTGATGGAGACCGATCCGCCGCCGCCCGGCGCCGACCCCCTCGAGGCCAAGCTCGCCCTGGCGCGGTTCATCGTGACGCGCTCGCACGGGGAGGAGGCGGCCGCGGCGGCCGAGGCGCACTTCACGCGCGTCGTGCGCGAGGGCAAGGCGCCGGACGAGGTGCCCGAGGTCGTCCTCGAGGCCGGCACGGAGACGGTTCATCTGCCTGCGCTCCTCGTCGATCACCTGGGCGTCGAGTCGACGAGCGCGGCCCGGCGCCTGCTGGCTCAGGGAGCGGTGAAAGTGGGGGACGAGGCGATCACGGAGACCGATCTGGCCGCCTCACGGCTGAACGGGCAGATCGTCCAGGCAGGAAAGCGCCGATTTGCACGGGTTTTTGTCGGCCCCCGCACTCCTTGACAGCCTTTTCGGCACTGCTACTATGGTTCGGCTGCTTTTACAGGGCGGGCAAGGCAAGAGCCAACCTACGAAACGGAGCGTCCTCGAGAGAACTCCACAGTGCGGCAGTACGAATCTCTCCAGGGCCTCCATGTGTGACGTCGGAGGCTTTTTTCTTGTCCGAGCTTGGGCAGGCGCGGTCTTTGAAAACTCAACAGCGTAAACGTCGAGACCCTCTCGAGCCGCGGCTGCATGCCACGGTGAGGGAGGTCTTAGTAATCCCGTCTCGTCTTTCCCTCTGGGGGAAGGCGGACACTTTGAGCTCCAAGCTCATCGCGAAGTAACTGTCCAACCGGTCGCGCAGGTTCGCCTGCCGGCCGAAGTGACAACCAACCTTCACGGAGAGTTTGATCCTGGCTCAGGACGAACGCTGGCGGCGCGCTTAACACATGCAAGTCGAGCGATCGACTCCGGGCTTGCCCGGAGCACGGAGCGGCGAACGGGTGAGTAACACGTGGGTGACCTGCCCTCGGTTCTGGGATAACTCCGGGAAACCGGCGCTAATACCAGATGGCCTCCGATGTCTACGGACATTTGAGAAAAGGTAGCTTTGGCCTCCGACCGAGGATGGGCCCGCGGCCGATTAGCTTGTTGGTGAGGTAATGGCTCACCAAGGCGACGATCGGTAGCTGGTGTGAGAGCATGACCAGCCACACTGGGACTGAGACACGGCCCAGACTCCTACGGGAGGCAGCAGTGGGGAATCTTGCGCAATGGGCGAAAGCCTGACGCAGCGACGCCGCGTGCGGGAAGAAGGCCTTCGGGTTGTAAACCGCTTTCAGGAGGGACGAAGCCACTCGGGTTAATAGCCCAGAGGGTGACGGTACCTCCAGAAGAAGCCCCGGCTAACTACGTGCCAGCAGCCGCGGTAATACGTAGGGGGCAAGCGTTGTCCGGATTTATTGGGCGTAAAGCGCGTGTAGGCGGCCAGTATAGGTCTGGTGTGAAAACTCGAGGCTCAACCTCGAGAGGTCACTGGAAACCATACGGCTAGAGTCCGGAAGAGGAGAGTGGAATTCCTGGTGTAGCGGTGAAATGCGCAGATATCAGGAAGAACACCCATGGCGAAGGCAGCTCTCTGGGACGGTACTGACGCTGAGACGCGAAAGCGTGGGGAGCAAACAGGATTAGATACCCTGGTAGTCCACGCCGTAAACGATGGGTGCTAGGTGTGGGGGGTGTCGACTCCCTCCGTGCCGAAGCTAACGCATTAAGCACCCCGCCTGGGGAGTACGGCCGCAAGGCTAAAACTCAAAGGAATTGACGGGGGCCCGCACAAGCAGCGGAGCATGTGGTTTAATTCGACGCAACGCGAAGAACCTTACCTGGGCTTGACATGCATTGGAATGTCGAAGAAATTCGGCAGCCCTTCGGGGCCGATGCACAGGTGGTGCATGGCTGTCGTCAGCTCGTGTCGTGAGATGTTGGGTTAAGTCCCGCAACGAGCGCAACCCCTGTCCTTAGTTGCCAGCGAGTAATGTCGGGGACTCTAGGGAGACTGCCGGTGACAAACCGGAGGAAGGTGGGGATGACGTCAAGTCATCATGCCCCTTATGTCCAGGGCTACACACGTGCTACATTGGCCGGTACAAAGGGCTGCAAACCCGTGAGGGGGAGCGAATCCCAAAAAGCCGGTCCCGGTTCGGATTCGAGGCTGAAACTCGCCTCGATGAAGGCGGAGTTGCTAGTAATCGCGGATCAGCAACGCCGCGGTGAATACGTTCTCGGGCCTTGTACACACCGCCCGTCACACCACGAAAGCCGGCAACACCCGAAGCCGGTGTCCTAACCCGCAAGGGAGGGAGCCGTCGAAGGTGGGGTTGGTGATTGGGGTGAAGTCGTAACAAGGTAGCCGTAGCGGAAGCTGCGGCTGGATCACCTCCTTTCTAGGGAATCCGGAGCTCTTACTCCGGGGGCTGCCTGGCTCGTGATGGTGCGCAAGCGCCGTCCGAGATCGGGCTCGCCTAGAAATTACGTCGACCTCGACGTTCTACGCTGTTGAGTTTTGAGAGACCGGCCTCGCCGGTTGTCTCACTGCGAGTTCGCTCGCGCGCACTTTGAAAACTCCATAGCGACATACACGGTGTTCTTCATGATCAAGAGAACAAGAGCGTACGGTGGATGCCTTGGCGCCAGGAGCCGAAGAAGGACGTGGGCGGCTGCGATAATCCCGGATGAGGTGCTGACCAACCTTTGATCCCGGGGTCTCCGAATGGGGAAACCCATGCGTGGTAATGCGCGCATGTCATAGCTTGAATACATAGGGCTATGACGGCAAGCCGGTGAACTGAAACATCTTAGTAACCGGAGGAAAGGAAAGAAACCTCGACTCCCTGAGTAGTGGCGAGCGAAAGGGGAAGAGCCCAAACCCGTGCAACGTGATAGACGGCAGTCGTTGTTGCGTGGGGGTTGTAGGGCTCGTCTGGATCCGTCTGCCGGCGGATCGGGAAGTTACAAAATCGGGTGCTAACCGAAGTGAGTGGAAACTCACGCCATAGAGGGTAATAGCCCTGTAGGTGAAAGCGCGCCGATCTTCCTGGACGAGTACCTGAGTACGGCCGGGCACGTGAAACCCGGTCGGAATCTGCGGGGACCACCCCGTAAGGCTAAGTACTCCCTGGCGACCGATAGTGAACTAGTACCGTGAGGGAAAGGTGAAAAGCACCCCGGAAGGGGAGTGAAATAGTACCTGAAACCGTGCGCTTACAAGCGGTCGGAGCAGACTTGTTCTGTGACGGCGTGCCTTTTGCATAATGAGCCAGCGAGTTGCTGTTCCACGGCAAGGTTAAGGAAACGGAGCCGTAGCGAAAGCGAGTCCGAATAGGGCGTTTTAGTCGTGGGATGCAGACCCGAAACTGAGTGATCTACCCATGGGCAGGCTGAAGCGGGGGTAAGACCCCGTGGAGGGCCGAACCGACTTAGGTTGAAAACTGAGCGGATGACCTGTGGGTCGGAGTGAAAGGCTAATCAAACTCAGAGATATCTGGTTCTCCCCGAAATATATTTAGGTATAGCGTCGTGTGTTCAACGATGGCTGTAGAGCACTGCTTGGGCTAGGGGGCCTACCAGCTTACCGACCTCATGCAAACTCCGAATACCATCGTTCTAGAACACGGCAGTCAGAGTGCGGGGGATAAGCTTCGTGCTCGAAAGGGAAACAGCCCAGACCGTCGGCTAAGGTCCCTAATTCCTGACTAAGTGGTAAACGATGTCCGAATGCACAGACAACCAGGATGTTGGCTTAGAAGCAGCCACCATTAAAAGAGTGCGTAACAGCTCACTGGTCAAGTGTTCGGGCGCGGATAATGTAACGGGGCTCAAGTCAGGAACCGAAGCCACGGACTTCAAGCTCTGCTTGGAGTGGTAGGGGAGCGTTCCCAGGGCAGTGAAGCGGCGGCGGCAAGCTAGCCGTGGAGCGCTGGGAAGTGAGAATGCTGGCATGAGTAACGAAAGAAGAGTGAGAAACTCTTCCGCCGAATACCCAAGGGTTCCTGAGTAAAGCTAATCTGCTCAGGGTTAGTCGGGACCTAAGCCGAGGCCGAAAGGCGTAGGCGATGGACAACCGGTTGATATTCCGGTACCACGTACCAACCGTTACCACCGAAGGGGGGACGGGGTAGGCTAAGGAAACCCAGGCGCTGGTCGTCCTGGGGTAACCGCGTAGGGTGGCTGGTAGGTAAATCCGCCGGCCGTTAAGCCTGAGACGGGATGCCGAGCTTCGAAAGGAGCGAAGTTCCTGAAGCCATGCCTCCAAGAAAATCCTCTAGGGAGGTTGGGCGTGCCCGTACCTAAACCGACACAGGTGGGTGAGTAGAGAATACTAAGGCGATCGGAAGAACCCTCGTTAAGGAACTCGGCAAAATGGTCCCGTAACTTCGGGAGAAGGGACGCCCCGGTAGAGTGAGAGTCCTTCGCGGACTGGAGCTCGAGGGGGCCGCAGTGAAACGGCCCAAGCGACTGTTTAACAAAAACACAGGTCTCTGCGAAGTCGTAAGACGACGTATAGGGGCTGACGCCTGCCCGGTGCCGGAAGGTCACGCGGAGAGGTTAGCCTTCGGGCAAAGCCTTGAAGCCAAGCCCCGGTAAACGGCGGCCGTAACTATAACGGTCCTAAGGTAGCGAAATTCCTTGTCGGGTAAGTTCCGACCTGCACGAATGGCGTAACGACTTGGGCGCTGTCTCAACGAGGGATCCGGTGAAATTGCAGTCTCGGTGAAGATGCCGAGTACCCGTGGTTGGACGGAAAGACCCCGTGAACCTTTACTGCAGCTTGATGTTGGAGTTTGGAGCACGTTGTCCAGGATAGGTGGGAGCCTTTGAAGCAGGGGCGCCAGCCCTTGTGGAGGCAATCTTGGGATACCACCCTTCGTGTTTTGGGCTTCTAACCCGATGCCGTGATCCGGGTCGGGAACAGCGTCAGGTGGGCAGTTTGACTGGGGCGGTCGCCTCCTAAAGTGTAACGGAGGCGCACAAAGGTTCCCTCAGCACGGTTGGAAATCGTGCGCAGAGTGTAAAGGCAGAAGGGAGCTTGACTGCGAGACTGACAAGTCGAGCAGGTGCGAAAGCAGGTCTTAGTGATCCGACGGTTGAGAGTGGAATTGCCGTCGCTCAACGGATAAAAGGTACTCCGGGGATAACAGGCTTATCCTCCCCAAGAGTCCACATCGACGGGAGGGTTTGGCACCTCGATGTCGGCTCGTCGCATCCTGGGGCTGAAGTAGGTCCCAAGGGTTGGGCTGTTCGCCCATTAAAGCGGTACGCGAGCTGGGTTCAGAACGTCGCGAGACAGTTCGGTCCCTATCCACCATGGGCGTTGGAGGCTTGAGAGGAGTCGTCCCTAGTACGAGAGGACCGGGATGAACAGACCTCTGGTGTATCAGTCGTCGTGCCAACGGCGCTGCTGATTAGCCACGTCTGGATCGGATAACCGCTGAAAGCATCTAAGCGGGAAGCCGACCTCAAGATGAGGCCTCCCATCTCCTAGAGAGAGTAAGGGTCGTGGGAGACCACCACGTTGATAGGCGGGACGTGCAAGCGCAGCGATGCGTGAAGCGGACCCGTACTAATTACCCGAGGTCTTGATTTGAATACTGTGAGGTCGCTATGGAGCTTTGAGGGTGCGCGCATGTGCGCGCTGAACTCACAATTCCGGTGGTCATAGCGGCAGGGAAACACCTCTTCCCATTCCGAACAGAGAAGTTAAGCCTGCCAGCGCCGATGGTACTCGGAGGGCAACCTCCCGGGAGAGTAGGACGCCGCCGGTTATTTTTCGAAGAGCCGCCTCGAGCGGCTCTTCGTCGTTAAGCGGCGCGGAGCCGGTCGCGCCACTCGGGATCGAGACCCCGCAGGCGCTCGACTCGCTCGCCGACCGGCGGATGCGTGGAGAAGAGGCGGGCGAGTCCCTCGTCCGCGAACGGATCGAGCGTGTAGAGAGGCTCGGTCGCCGGGCTTGCGCTGAACGACAGGAGCTCTTGTGCCTGCTCGAGCCGGACGAGCGCGTCGGCGAGGCCGTGCGGCGATTCGCACACCCCCGCGGCGAACGCGTCCGCGGCGAACTCGCGGCGCGTCGACAGGAACAGGTGGACGAGGCTCGCCGCGACCGGGCCGAGCACGGTGAGCAGCCAGCGCTCGAGGAAGCCGCCGACGCGACTCGCCTCGATCAGCCAGCCGGCGATGACGACGATCGGCGTCACGAGCGTTACGTCCCGGTAGCGCGCGTGCGCGAGCTCGTGCGCCAGGACTCCTTCGAGCTCGGCCGGCGGCAGCAGCGTCACCAGCCCGCTCGAGACCGCGATCCCCGAGCTCGAGGCGCCGCGACCCACCGACAGCGCGCGCGGGTGCCCGTCCGGGAGGAGATAGAGCTTCGGCCGCTCGACGCCGGCCGCAAGCGCGAGCCGTTCGACCGTTGCGGCCAATACGGGCGCCTCGGCGAGCGTCAGCTCGCGCGCGCCCAGCGAGGCGAGCACGATCCGCGGGCCGTACCAGTGGAGCGTCGCCGCCATGAGCAGCGTCGCGACGAAGAAGAGGCTCGCGAGCTGGATGCCGCCGAGCCACCAGCCGAGCGCCGTCAGCACTGCGACGAAGCCTCCGAGCAGGAGGAACGCCTTGGCGATGTTCCGCGCGGCGCGGAGCGCGGGCCGCACCGCTACGGCCCGCCGTTCTCCGGGTCGGCGTCGGTGAGCCCTTGCGGCGGCCAGTCGGGCTCGGGCGCGTCGCAGCGGCTCGTGCAGTGGAGTGACGCCACGTTCTGGAGCGGGATCAGGATGTGGCCGTTCAGCTCGAGGTGCACGACGTCGGCGATGAGGCAGTACGCCGTGAGCGTTCCCTCCTGGTACTCGCCGCCGAAGAGCGCGACCTCGACCGGCTCGCCCTGGTACTTCGCGGTGTAGTCGTCCACGCGCCCCAGCCTACTGGGAGCGCGACCCGAACTCGACGGCGAAGAGGTACGCCGTGTTCACGCGCGCGTAGTCGCCGATCCCGTTCGTCGATCCGCACGGCGCCGACGCCGATGTAGCGCCACGAGCGCGCGAGCATGTTCTTGCGGTGGCCCGGACTGTTCATCCAGGCCGTGACGACCCGCTTCGCCGACGTCGACGGACCTTCCCAGTAGAGGTTCTCGCCGACCGACCAGCCGTTGTAGCCGGGCCCGGGCCAGAAGCGCCTGATCCAGCGGCCGTACGGCGTTCCGTCCGACCAGGTGTGGTCGAAGTAGCCCTCGGAGGCCATGTTCTTCACGTGGCGGGTCGCCGCCTTCTTGAGCCTCGGCCGCGAAACGAGCGCCCGCAGGCCCTTGTCGTGGCGCACTGCGTTGATCCGCTCGACGATCGCGCGCTCGAGCTTGTCGGCGTCGGTCACCTTCGACCGCAGCGGTCGCCGAGGCGGGTGCGACCAGCGTGAGCAAGGCACAGATGAGGACGGCAGCGCGGCGAGCCATGTGACGTGTATCGACCATGCGAAGCCCCGTCTCTACCCCGGATATGGTCTTGTCATGCGCCTGGGCCTCGAGAATCGCGTCTGCCTGGTCACCGGTTCGACCGCCGGGATCGGGCTCGAGACCGCCCGGATCCTCGCCGACGAGGGCGCGCGCGTGGTCGTCACCGGCCGCGACGAGGGGCGGGTCGAGCAGGCGCGCGCGGAGACGAACGCGGCGCTCGGGATCGCCTGCGACTTCGCCGATCCGGCCGCGCCGGGCGACGTGGTCGCGCGTGTGACCGAAGAGCTCGGCCCGGTCGCGGTCCTCGTGAACAACGTCGGCGTCGCGTACCAGCGCTCGTTCGAGGAGCTGACCGAGGAGGACTGGGCGGCGATGTGGCAGTTGAACGTCATGAGCTACGTGCGGACGATTCGCGCGGCGGTCCCGGGAATGCGTGAGGCAGGGGGAGGTGCGATCGTGAACGTGAGCTCGACGGCGGGAAAGCGCCCCTCGACCGGAATGCCTGACTACAGCGTAACCAAGGCGGCGGTGCTCTCCCTCTCCCGCCTCGTCGCCGACTTGTACGCAGGCGCCGGGATCCGCTGCAACGCCGTCGCGCCCGGCCCAACCGCCTCGCCGGCGTGGCTCGCGCCCGGCGGGCTCGCCGACCAGGCCGCCGAGCGGTCCGGAAAGACCCGCGAGGAGGTGCTCGAAGGCGTCGGCAAGGGCCGTCCGCTCGGCCGGCTCGCGGAACCCGAGGAGATCGCGACCGTGATCGCGTTCCTGTGTTCCGACCGCTCCTCGTACGTGACCGGCGCCGCGTGGAGCGTCGACGGCGGCAGCGTCCCGATCATCATCTAGCCTGGCTTCGTGGAGGTCACGGGAACCGTCGCAGAAGCCTTCGAGGCCGGTGTGCGCGAAGACGAGGAGCGCCGCCTGTCGCCGCTCGCCGTGCGCTCGTACGAGACCGCCGGGCGCGCGCGGCCCGACGAGGAGTGCGGCCTGCGCACGCCGTTCCAGCGCGACCGCGACCGGATCGTCCACTCGAAGGCGTTCCGCCGGCTCAAGGGGAAGACGCAGGTCTTCATCGACCCCGCCGGGGATCACTACCGCACCCGGATGACCCACACGCTCGAGACGACCGGGATCGCCCGCGTCGTCGCCCGGGCGCTGCGGCTGAACGAGGATCTGACCGAGGCGATCGGGCTCGGCCACGACACCGGCCACCCGCCGTTCGGGCACGCCGGCGAGGAGGCGCTCGACGAGTGCCTGCGCGAGCGCTTCAACCGCGGCTTTCGCCACAACGAGCAGTCGCTGCGCGTCGCCGAGTCTCTGAACCTGACCGCCGAGGTGCGCGACGGCATCCTCCATCACACGGGTCCGGACGAGCCCGCGACGCTCGAGGGGAAGATCGTCCGCATCGTCGACCGCGTCGCCTACATCAACCACGACATCGACGACGCGATCCGCTTCGGGATCCTGAGCACCGAGGATCTTCCCCACGACGAGATCGAGATCCTCGGCCCGCGCGGCTCGCGGCGCATCGACCGGCTCGTCCACGACCTCGTGGAGACCTCTGCACGGGCGGGTGACATTCGCCAGAGCGATGAGGTCGGCGCGGCGATGCTCTCGCTGCGCGCCTTCATGTTCGAGCGCGTCTACCTCGGGCCGCACACGCGCGCCGAGCACGAGCGGGCGCGCCTGGTCGTCCGGCAGATCGTGGAGCACCTCGCGACCGAGGGCTCGGATCCGGAGGAGATCGTCGACTACGTCTCCGGGATGACCGACCGGTTCGCGCTCGATTACGCTGCGAGGCTCTGATGGCGCGGATCAAGGACGAGTCGGTCGATGCGGTCCGCGCCGCCGCGAACATCGTCGAGGTCGTCGAGGCGAAGACGCGCCTTCGCAAGGCGGGTGCGAGCTACAAGGGCCTCTGCCCGTTCCACGACGAGAAGACGCCGTCGTTCTCGGTCATGCCCGCGCGGGGCACCTACCACTGCTTCGGCTGCGGCGTCGGGGGCGATGCGATCTCGTTCGTCCGCGAGACCGAGGGCCTCGACTTCGTCGGCGCGGTCGAGTGGCTCGCCGACCGGTTCCGCGTGCCGCTCGAGTACGAGGAGACCTCGCCGCACGCCGACGAGGAGCGCCGCCGCCGCGAGCGGCTCTACGCGCTGCTCGAGCAGGCCGCCGCCTACTACGAGCGCCTGCTCTGGGAGACCGACGAGGGCGCCCACGCGCGCGACTACCTGGAGTCGCGCTCGCTCGGGCGACGAGATCGCGAAGGAGTTCCGGCTCGGTCTCTCCCCGGCCGGGGCGCGGATGACGGCGAAGGCCAAGGAGAAGGGCTACACCGCGGCCGAGCTTGCCACCGCCGGCCTGGTCACCCGCCGCGGCACGGACTACTTCCAGCGCCGGCTCATGTTCCCGCTCGCCGACGCGCGCGGGCGCGTGATCGGGTTCCAGGCGCGGAAGCTGCGCGAGGACGATCCGCTGCGCGGCAAGTACGTGAACACGCCCGAGACCGAGCTCTTTCGCAAGTCGCACGTGCTCTACGGCTTCCACCTGGCGCGCGCGGCGATCGCGAAGCAGGACCGCGCAGTCGTCGTCGAGGGGAACACCGACGTCATCGCCCTGCGCCAGGCCGGGCTCGAGCCGGTTGTCGCGTCGATGGGGACGGCGCTGACCGAGCAGCAGCTCCGCGAGCTGAAGAAGCTGACCTCGCGCGTGTACCTGTGCTTCGACGCCGACGCGGCCGGGGAGGACGCGACGCTGCGCGGGATGGAGCTCGCGATCGCGCAGTCCCTCGACGTGCGCGTGGTCGCGCTGCCCGAAGGGCGCCGATCCCGCGGACGATCCGGCGGGCTTCGAGGCTCGGCTCGAGACCGCCGAGCCGTACGCCGTGCACCGCGTGCGCCTCGAGCTCGACCGCGCGCGAGACCGCCAGCTGGCCTATCTCCGCGTGCAGGAGGTCTTGAACGGCATCCCTGAGTCGCCCGAGCGCCACGACGCCTGGCGGCTCGCGAACGACCGGCTCGGCCTGACCGTGGAGCTGCGCGGCGGCACCGCACGGGCGGGCGCTCCGCTCTCGCCCCGCCTCGTCGACGCCGCGGACAAGCTGGAGCGCAGCGCGCTCGCCGGCGTCCGCGCGCATCCGGATCTCAAGCCGGCGCTCGCCGAGCTCGGCCCCGAGCACTTCGACTCCGAGGCGAACCGGCGGCTCCGCGAGTACCTGCTCGAGCCGTCCTCGGGCGACGATCTGGTGAGCATGGTCGCCGAGCTCGACGCCCGCGCCGTCGCCGAGGCGATCGACGAGACGACCGCCCGGGAGCTCCTCCTGCGCCTGCGCGAACGCCGCCTGCGCCGCGATCTGGCGACCGCCGACGCCGAGCACGCGAAGGAGCTCCAGGCCGAGCTGGCCAGGGTTCGCGACGCGGCTAGCCTCCTGGCCTAGTTACGGAGGGTCTGACGAAATAAGCCTGAGCCACCGGGCCGCGCTGAACGGCGTGATCCGGCGTCCTCGGTTGCACCCGTACTGCCAGTACGGGCGCGCCCTGCGTCCTTGGCTCACACCGCCCATCGCACCCCGGCGGGAGGCGTATTTCGCCAAACCCTCCTCGGCTACAATCCGACCCGCCAAGCGATCCCCGGTAGCTCAATTGGCAGAGCATTCGGCTGTTAACCGAAGGGTTGTTGGTTCGAGTCCAACCCGGGGAGTTACGCCGAAGGAAATCTCGTCCCCGTTCCGGGGACATGCAATTTCCTTCGGGAGTCCTACCCTGACGCCAGCGTGAGACGCGCCCGCCATGTCGGTCGCGCCCGCCGCCCCGGCGCCTAGAGCCAGCCGGATTTCCGGAAACGCACGTACAGGTACCCGCACACGATCGCGATCACCCCGAGGACGAGCGGGTAGCCGAAGCGCCAGCCGCAGCTCGGGCATGTGCTCGAAGTTCATCCCGTAGATGCCGGCGATCGCCGTCGGGACGGCGATGATCGCGACCCAGGCGGAGATGCGGCGCATGTCCTCGTTCTGGCGCACGCTCACCTGGGTCAGGTTCGCCTGGAGGGTGCTGCTCAGCAGCTCGCGGAAGGAGTCGAGCTGCTCGACCACCCGGGTCAGGTGATCGGCGACGTCCCGGTAGTAGTCGCGGATCTTGGCGGGCACGTGCGGCAGGTCATCCGTGGCGAGCCGCTCGAGCGCCGCGCCGAGCGGGGCGGCCGCCCGGTAGAAGTCGAGCACCTCGAGCCGAAGCTTGTAGATGCGCTGAACCGGGTTCTCGCGGCGTGTCCGAGAAGACCTGCGCCTCGACCTCCTCGATGTCCTCGGCGATCGCCGCGCTCGCCGGCTCGTACGCGTCGACGACACGATCGACGATGGCGTACATCGCCGCGCCCGGGCCGTGGCTCAGGACGTCGGTGCGCTTCTCCAGGCGTTCCCGGACCTCCCCGAGCCCGCCTCCTTCGCCGTGCCGCACGGTGATGAGGAAGTCCGCTCCGGCGAAGATCATGACCTCCCCGATGTCCACGACCTCCTCGTGGCCCTTGTAGATGACCGTCTTGAGGACGAGGAAGAGCGTGTCGCCGTACAGCTCGAGCTTGGGGCGCTGGTGGGCGTTGACGGCGTCCTCGACCGCGAGCTCGTGGAGATCGAACTCGCGGCGGACCGCCTCGAACTCCTCCTTGGTCGGCTCGAGCAGGCCGATCCAGACGAACGCGTTCTCGGACGGCTTGCGGCTCCGGACGCCCTCGACCGCGCCGGGCTCGGCGTGCTGGCGCTTGCCCTGCTCGTAGATGGCGCAGTCGACGATCATCCTGCGCCCATTCGATCACGCGCGGGCGCAGGTGGCCAGCCGCGCGAGGCGCTAGCCTGGAGCGGTGCAGGGACGTTCGCTGCGGTTTGCCGGGATCGGACTTGCCGTCTGCGCCCTGGGGACCGTGTGGCCGGCGGCGGCGTCCGCCGGGTGGCCCGTCTGGCCGACGAACCAGCAGCATCCGATCCGCGGCGGATTCGCCGACCCTCGCTGGAACGGACGAGCCCACGAGTGGCAGCTCCACGGCGGCGTCGACGTCGCCGTCGACGAGCGGACGCAGGCGACGCGCAAGGTTTATTCGCTCGTCACCGGCCGGGTCAAGAAGGTGACCGTCACGCCCGCGCACCCCTGCGCCGCCATCACGATCGGCCGGGTCGAGCTCGGCCACGTGAGCGCGGTGCGTGTCCACGTGGGCCAGCGGATCCTACGCGGACAGATGATCGCCCGGACGTGCCCGACGCTCTGGCACGTTCACGTCTCCGAGCGCGATCCCGAAGGGCGTCAGGTCAATCCGCTGCGAAAGGGGGGCGTGCTCTATCCGTACGAGGACACCGCCGCGCCGGTCGTCGAGAGGGTCGAGCTGGACTCGGGCGGCTACCAGGTGCGGATCGAGGATCCCGACTCGTTCCGCGGCTGGTTCGACGAGGTTCCGAGGCTCTACGAAGACCATGCGCCCAACCTGATCACGATCGACGGGAGGGTCGCCGTGGACCTGCGGCGGATCGGCCCGGGCTCCGGTGTGGCGTACGACCACACGTTCGGCGACCGGGCGTTCCGAGACCTGACGGCCGACGCATGCATGCGGACGACCGGGTCGTGCCGGGGCGAGCACTGGTTCCGGCTCGGACCGCTGGCGCCGGGCCCGCATCTGCTGCGTGTCTGGGACGTGGCCGGGAACCTGACCACGGTCACGCTGGCGATCGGCTGAACCCTCCTAGGAACGGGCGAACTCGACCAGCCGCTCGCTCTCGGCTCGCACGGCCGCGGCGTCTTCGCGGGCGAGCGGCTCGAACAGCTCGAGCTCGAGCTCCCGCCGCCGGTCGAAGCGCCACACGCCGCGGACGAAGCCGTCCACGAGAAGCGCGCCGCGCGTGAAGATCCGCCTGCCCTGCTCAGGCGTGACGATCCGCGTGCGGTCGGCGTGGGCGAGGAGAGCATTGTCGTACTCGGGGAGAAGCCGCGGCGGGGCGGGCGTCCCGGGGTCGGGCCTCGGCGAGTCAGGGAGGTCGAAGAGCTCGACGCCGTTCTCGTCCTCGAAGGTGACGAGCTGCGGGCGCAGCCGCTCGACCGCGTCGCCGAGCCTCGTCAGGCCCGACCACGTCTGGACATCGCGGACGCTCGCCGGGCCGAACGCGCCGAGGTAGCGCCGGATCATCTCCTCGACGGGCCCCGCGGCGAGCGGACGCCCGAGCCAGTGCTCCGCGGACGTGTGGCGCGCCGCTCCGCTTCGCCCCCAGAGTCCGCGCGGCGGCGGCTGCACGAGCGGCACGAACGTCCGAACCGCCATCGCGAGCGCCTGCGGATCGTGGTCGGGCCAGCGCTCCGCGAGCGCGGCTGCGAGCGCGGCGAACGTGCGTGGCTCCTCGTCCACGATCGCGCGTCCCGCCTCGGCGATCTCGCGCTGGTCGAGTCCGTCCAGGAGCTTGCCGTGGTTTCCCGCGTGGCTCCGCTCGACGACCGGCTGGACGAGCGGGCGCAGGCCGAGGCAATCCTCGGCCGTCACCGAGTGGATGGTCGAGCGCATGAGCGCGATCCGCACGACCTTCCGCTCCTCGATCAGGCTCGCCAGCTCCGTTGGCCGGAAGTCCGCGATCCGAGTCCACAGCCCGACGTAGGGCGCGAGCGGCTGCTGGGCCTGCAGGCCGACGAGATGCGCGATCGCCGCGTCCGCGCCGAGCGTGGAGCGTTCGAGCAGATGCTGACGGGCGAGGAGGGCGCGGTTCAGAGCGCGGTTGCCGAGAGTCTGGGTCACGAGCGAGCGCCGAATGTGCCAAATGTGTGACGACCGACGTCGGACATGTCCTTTCGCGCCTGCGCCGACCGGTCGCCCGACTAGCCTCGGATACGTGAATCGCGAGGCCGTTTTCGCCGACCTGAACCCCGAGCAGCGGCGCGCCGTCGAGGCGGTGCGCGGGCCGGTGTGCATCCTCGCGGGCGCCGGCTCCGGGAAGACGACGACGATCACCCGGCGGATCGCGAACCAGGTCCTGAGCGGCGCGTTTCGCGCGGAGGAGATCCTCGCGGTGACCTTCACGGACAAGGCGGCGGGGGAGATGCGTGCCCGGTTGGCCGCGCTCGGCGCGACCGGGGTTCGCGCTCAGACGTTCCACGCGGCGGCGCTCGGGCAGCTGCACGCGAACGGCGGGCCGCCGGGGCAGATCCTCCCGTCCAAGGCGGTCATGCTCGTGAACATCGCGCGCGTGCTCCCGCGGCCGTACCGGTTCCGTCCGGTGGGCGATCTCGCGACCGAGATCGAGTGGGCGAAGAACCGGCGCATCTCGACCGCGGACTACGAGGCGTCGCTCGGCGCGCACAAGGCGCCTCTTCCTCCCGACCTCATGGGGAGCGTCTACCGCGAGTACGAGCGGCGCAAGGCCGCGGCGGGGCGGATCGACTTCGAGGATCTCCTCGAGCGCACGATCGCGCTCTTCGAGGAGGACGACCACGCGCGCGCGGGCTTTCGCGAGCGGTTCGCCGCGTTCACGGTCGACGAGTACCAGGACGTGAACCTCCTCCAGCAGACGCTGCTCGACCTCTGGCTCGGCGACCGCGACGAGCTGGCCGTCGTCGGCGACGACTACCAGTCGATCTACGGCTTCACGGGGGCGACGCCGCGGTACCTGCTCGAGGTGCCGAAGCGGTTCCCCCGGGCGACCGTGGTGCGGCTCGAGACCAACTACCGCTCGACGCCGGAGATCCTGGAGCTCGCGAACCGGCTCGTCCCTCGGCTCGAAGGGGCCGAGAAGGAGCTGCGCGCCGCGCGGCCGCCCGGGCCGGCGCCGGCGGTGCTCGCGCTCGACGGCGCCGAGGAGACCGCCTTCGTCGTGGAGCGCGTGCGCGAGGTGGCGGCCGAAGGCGTGCCGCTGGGCGAGATCGCCGTGCTCTACCGGACGAACGCGCGCTCGGCCGGCTTCGAGCAGGCGTTCACCGAGGCGGAGATCCCGTTCCAGGTCCGCGAGGGCGGGTTCCTCACTCGCCAGGCGGCGAGGCGAATCCGGGCGCGGCTCAAGGAGTCGCAGTCGGTCGTGGTCGCGGCGAGCATCCGCGAGGCGGCCTCCCGTGAGGGGCTGCTCGCCGCGCCGCCGAAGGAGCTCGGCGAGCAGGAGCGCGTGCGCCAGGCCGACCTCGCGCGTCTCGTCGACCTCGCGGAGCGTTTCGACGACGGCGAGCGGACGGTGGCCGACTTCTTCGCCGACCTCGAGGAGCGCTTCGGCCGGGCGGCGACGTCGCAGGCCGGAGTCCAGCTGCTCACGTACCACCGTGCGAAGGGACTCGAGTTCGAGGCGGTGTTCCTGCCCAGGCTCGAGGAGAAGGAGCTGCCGATCCGCCAGGCCAAGGAGCCCGAGGAGATCGCGGAGGAGCGCCGGCTCTTCTACGTCGGACTCACGAGAGCCAAGAGGCGCCTCTACCTCACGTGGTCGGAGTCGGCGAAACCGAGCCGGTTCCTCGGCGAGCTCGGCGTCGCCGCGCCGCCGACGCCCAGGCGCGAACGCCGTATCGTCGAGGACACGCCGACCACGAACGCGCTGCGCCGGTGGCGGCGCGACCGGGCGAAGGCGGACGGCGTCCCCGCGTACGTCGTCATGCACGACACGACCCTCGTCGCGCTCGCCGAGCTCAGACCCTCGACGAAGCACGAGCTCGCGGCCGTCCCGGGAATCGGGCCGGCAAAGCTCGACCGCTACGGGGACGATCTCCTCGCCACGCTCGCGTCCGCCGAAGCGGCCTAGATGCCGGAGCGCGATCCGGAGAGCCTCCCCGGCTGGCTGCTCTCCGTGGGGCTCGCGCTCGCGGTCGCCGGCGTGGCCGTGCAGACGACCGCCCACCTGCTCGGGGCGTACGCCTTCCCCTCGGTGGACCTCCTGAACGCCGATCGCGACGCGAACATGCCTTCGCGTGGGCCAGCGCGGTCGCGATCTTCGGCGCGGCCTTCGCGGCGTTCGTCCTGTACGGGCTCCGGCGCCGGTGGAGCCTGCTGCTTCTGGCGCTCGCCCTCGCGTTCTTCTCGCTCGACGACGTCGCCGCGTTCCACGAGCGGCTGGCCCTGCGCGCCGAGAACGTTCTCGACCTGGCCGAGTACTCTCGCCGCGCCGTGTGGATCGTGCTCTACCTGCCGTTGCTCGTGCTTGCGTTCGCGGTGCTGGCGGCGCTCGCCCGCGACACGGACGCTCGAACGCGTCGGTTTATCCATGTCGGTCTGGGCCTGCTCGTATTCGCGGTCGCGGCCGAGTCGTCGTCGGCGCTGACCCATTCGTGGGGCTACGAGGACGGGTCGACCTACGACACGTTCGAGGTGGCGGTGGAGGAGGGAGCGGAGCTCGCGGGCTGGATTCTGGTTGCGGCAGCTCTCGCCGCGCACATGTCCTGGGCGCTGATCACCGCCGCAAGCACGGGGGAAACGAGTGAACTAGCCGCGTCAAGCACGAAAAGGGGAGAGAATCAACTCCCTCAGAGGGGGGACGGAAGCTCCCCCAGACCCCAGACTGTGTCCACATACGACCGGGGGCCCCGATGCGGCGGGGGCAACGGTCGAAAAATCGGAGACGGGGTCAGCGGCGGCCCCGTTTTCATTTAACGGTTGGGTCGGGCGAGGTCAGTCGCCGACGACCTGGACGATCCAGCGCCGGTCGCGCGAGCGGTCGAGCTCCATGAAGAGCACCCGCTGCCACTTGCCGAGGCAGAGCTCGCCGTCGCGGACGGGAATCGACTCGCCCGCGGGCCCGAGCAGCATCGCCATGCAGTGCGAGTGGCCGTTCCCGGCCTCCATGTCTTCGGGGCAGATGTTCTCGGTGCGCCGGTCCCAGTCGTCGTGGGCGTAGTACTTCTCCGACGGGACGAGGCGGCGGACCATCCGCACGAAGTCCTCGAGGAACCCGGTCTCGAACTCGTTCACGCGCACGACGCACGTCGTGTGGGGCGAGTAGACGCAGGCGATGCCGTCCGTGACGCCGCTCTGGGTGACCGCCTCTTGCACCTCTTCGGTGATGTCGCGAATCTCGAGCCCGCCCTTGGTTCGCAAGCTCCGCTCCAGCTGGAAGACCTTCAACGCTCTCCTCCTCCAGCGGGCCGGGCGGCCCGCCTCGACTCACAGTGCGGACCGTATTGTTGCGACTCGGCGCGCGTCGTGTCGAAGTAGGCGTCCGGCTAGTACCCGGAGCCCATCGTCGGCGAGGCGTCGTCGTCGTCTTCGCCGCCTCCGCCGGCGCTGGCGGCGCCGACCGTGACCGTCCCGACCATGCCCATGGCCTTGTGGTTTCCGACCGGGCAGAAGATCTGGTACTCGCCCTCGGTGAGGTCGACCGTCAGCTCGGTGGAGTCGCCGGGACTCGACCGTGTCGCTCGACTCGTCGATCCCGTTGCCCTGGATCGTGAGGGCGTGCGGCGAGCCGCCGTCGTTCGTGAGCACGAACGTGACGGTGCCCGCGTCGACGGTGACGGTGGCAGGAGAGAAGTGGAAGTCGGTCGCGGTCAGGTCGACGGTCTGACCGCCGCCTCCGCCGCCGCCGGTTGCAGCGGATGTGTTCGACGACGAGTCGTTGCCTCCACCGCACGCGGCGGCAAAGGGGAGCGCAAGCGCTATGAGGATGAGAGTAAGAAGTCGCATGTCTGGAGTACGGCCTGCCCGTCGGGACGGATTCGTGAACCTCCTCGGGACGCAAGCAGTAGCCTGCGAAGCGCGGGGCCCGTAGCTCAGCTGGTTAGAGCAGCGGACTCATAATCCGTTGGTCCCTGGTTCGAATCCAGGCGGGCCCATTCACGAAAGCCCCCGCTCCGGCCAGCTCTTGTCCCCGCGCCCCGCTGCAAGCGGGACAGGGCAACGCCGGGGGCAACATGGCGGCGCCGCGACACTGTCCGTGGCCCGCTCCTCCGCGGTCGAGGCTTGACAGGTACTCGCGGTGCGTGCGAGCATCGCGGCCGAACCGTAAAGGAGTCTCCCGTGCGCAATGGACGCCGGGTTCGGGACTCTGCGGCAGCTTTCCCTGATCGATGCGGGGGTATCGTCGAGCGGCTGCATGTCGTCGCTCTCGCTCTCATCCACGGCGGAGTCATCGACCGTGGCTTCCCGCCGAAGGCCGGTCGAGAGTGATCCGGCTCCTCGTGGCGAGCGACGTACGGCTCTACCGCGAAGGACTCGTCGGCATCCTCGGCGGGACGGGACCGTGCGAGATCGTCGGGACGGCCGCCGACCGTTCATCGACCCTCGAGCGCGCGACCGAGCTTCAGCCCGACGTCGCGCTCATCGACCTGGCGATGGCGGAATCGCGACAGGTCGTACGAGCCCTCGCCGGCGTTGGAGTGCCGGTCGTCGTGTTCGGCGTCCGGGAGCGCGAGGACGAGATCATCGAGTACGCCGAGGCTGGTGTCGCTGGTTACGTGACCCGGGACTCATCACTCGAGGAGCTTGTCGGTGTCGTGGAGAGCGTCGCCCGTGGCGAGAGTCTCCTCTCCCCCCGCATTGCCGCTCTTCTCCTGCGCCGCGTCAGGGCGACGGCGCGTCCGGGGCCTGCGGCCCGACTCACGCCGCGTGAGACCGAGATCGTGCGGCTGATCGACGACGGTCTCTCGAACAAGGAAATCGCGCGGCAGCTGACGATCGAGGTCGCGACGGTCAAAAACCACGTGCACAGCATTCTCGAGAAGCTCGAAGTCAACCGGCGAGCAGAGGCCGCGGCGCGCGTCCGGCAGGCCGCGGACTAGTTCTCACGCACGACAGGGACCGCATCCTCACCTGAACCCAAGAGGGATCCTCTGGCCTATTCCGCGTGGCAGGAACTGCCTGGAGACTCTCGTCGTCGCACTCGGATGTTGGTGTGGAACCGAGCAAAATTGTCCTCTTCGACCTGCCGCGCATTACGCGTGAGATCATCGAGCAAGCGGTCGGTGCCGAGCCTGACATGGTGATTGTCGATGGTTTCGCCGCTGACGCGTCGCTCGCTGACGCAGTCGAGCGGAGCGAGCCCGACTTCGTGATCTCGGGCCGGGACTACGAGTTCGCGGAGGTGTGCGCCGTCCTGGACGAGCGCCCGCGCCTCCGCGTTGCTCACGGTCGTCGAGGACGGGCGCGAGGCCACGCTCTACGAGCTGCGACCCACAAGGACGCCCCTGGGCGAGGTCTCGCCGCAGACGATCGTCGAGGCGATCCGGGGAACGCGCCGCGCGACGAGCTGAAGAAGGGAGAACGCATGCCGGCCACACTCACTTATCCAGGCGTCTACGTCGAGGAGATCCCGAGCGGCGTCCGGACGATCACACCGGTCAGCACCTCGGTGACCGCGTTCGTCGGCTTCACCGGCCGCGGCGCGACGAACAGCGCCCGGCAGATCTTCAGCATGGCCGACTTCGAGCGCGCGTTCGGCGGCCTCTCGCCTGACGACGACCTCGGCCACGCCGTGCAGCACTACTTCCAAAACGGAGGGAGCGAGGCGTGGATCGTCCGCGTCGCGGCGGGCGCCCAGCGCGCCTCCGTCACCATCCGCTCGGCGGTCTCGGGCGGCGCCGACGTGCTCGACGTCGAGGCGGCGAGCGAGGGAGCGTGGGGGAACAGGATCCGGCTCGACGTCGACTTCGACACGGCCAACCCCGCGAGCCTCTTCAACCTGACCGCGACCGAGTTCGAGGAGCAGAACGGCGTTCTGACGCCCGTTCGTACGGAGACGTACCGCAACCTCACGATGAACTCGGCGGCGCCGAACTACGCGGTCGACACGGTGAACGCCGCGTCCGACCTCATCCGCCTCGAGCGCAACGCCGCGGCCACCGGGCTCCTCGGATCCACGAAGGGCACGAGCCGAAGCGGCGACCTCTCGGCTCTCGACTTCACGACGCTCGACGACGACCACCGGCGCCTCGCGATCACCGTGGATGGGGAGGGTCCGCTCGAGTTCGACCTCTTCGACGCGGGCGGCTCCATCACCGGGGGAAACCAGAACGCGCGCATCGACGCGCTCGCGACGGCGATCCAGACGAAGGTGCGTGCGCTCAAGCCGGCCGACACGTCGTTCTCGGCCTTCACCGCCGCACGGGACGGCTCGCAGGTCGTGGCCACATCCGGCGGTACGGGCGAGGAGTCCTCCGTCAGGTTCACCAACGCGAGCCTGCGGAATGCCGCGGGCCTCCTCGCGCTCGGTGTCGCGAACGGCGGACGCGAGACCGACGCGGCCTCGCTCATGCGCCCGGCGCAGACGGGGACGGTCAGCGATTCGCTCGCCGGCGTAACGCTCTCGAGCCTCCCGGCGAACGCCTCCGTGGACGTGACGATCGAGGTCGAGGGAGCGACGGACATCGGCCCGATCTCGCGCAACCTCTGGTCGGTCGCCGCCGACCGGCCGACGACGCTCGAGCAGCTCCGCGGAAAGCTCGAGGCGGGGCTCACCGGCGCCTCGCAGCCCGAGCTCGCGGGCGCGCGCGTGTCGCTCGCCGACGACCGGCTCCGGGTGCAGGCGGGTAGCGACCCGAACGCGCGGCTCACCTTCGCGGGCACGACGGCCGACGGGATCAACCTCTCCGCGGCCGAGGGCGGCCTCGCGAACGTCGCGGACTACTCGCTCGGCGTCGGGCTCACGGGCCAGGCGCAGACGGGTGCGGCCCCGGGCGCCGACGGGTCGGCGCCGGGCGTCGGCGACCTGCGCGGGAGCCGCTCCGCGAAGACCGGGTTCTACGCCCTCGAGGACGTGGACATCTTCAACCTGCTCTGCTTCCCGGGCCAGGACGACGCGGGCCTCCTCGCCGAGGCGACGGCGTACGTCGAGGAGCGGCGCGCGTTCCTCATCATCGACCTGCCCGGTACGACGGACAACCTCGAGGACGCCAAGGTGTGGCTCGGCGCGAACGGCAGCCTCCGGCACAAGAACGCGGCGGCGTACTTCCCGCGCTTCCTCGCCCCCGACCCGCTCCAGAACTTCCGCGTCCGGGCGTTCCCGGCCAGCGGGGCCGTCGCGGGCCTCTACGCGCGAACCGACACCGAGCGCGGCGTGTGGAAGGCGCCGGCCGGAACCGAGGCGGTCGTCCGCGGCTCGCAGGGACTCGCGTACACGCTGACGGACGCGGAGAACGGCGCGCTCAACCCGCTCGGGCTGAACAGCCTCCGGACGTTCCCCGTCTTCGGGACGGTCGTCTGGGGCGCCCGCACCCTCGTGGGCGCCGACCAGCTCGCGTCCGAGTGGAAGTACATCCCGATCAGGCGGCTCGCGCTCTTCCTCGAAGAGAGCCTGTACCGCGGCACGAAGTGGGTCGTGTTCGAGCCGAACGACGAGCCGCTCTGGGCGCAGATTCGGCTCAACATCGGCGCGTTCATGCAGGGCCTCTTCCGCCAGGGCGCCTTCCAGGGCACGACGGCGCGCGAGGCCTACTTCGTGAAGTGCGACAAGGAGACGACGACGCAGAACGACATCGACCGCGGGATCGTGAACATCGTCGTCGGCTTCGCTCCGCTCAAGCCGGCCGAGTTCGTGGTCTTGAAGATCCAGCAGATCGCCGGACAGATCCAGACGTAAGGAGGCGACTCGTGGCGCAGTTCAACGTCAACGCCAGCCGGCTCGATCCGTACAAGAACTTCAAGTTCCGGATCAAGTGGGACGGCCGCTATGTGGCGGGAATCAGCAAGGTCTCGGCGCTCAAGCGCTCGACCGAGCTCGTCGAGCACCGTGAGGGCGGCAACCCGTCCACCAGCAACAAGTCGCCCGGGCGCACGAAGTTCGAGGCGATCACGCTCGAGCGCGGGGTGACGCACGACACCGAGTTCGAGAGGTGGGCGAACAAGGTCTGGAACTTCGGCTCGGGCCTCGGGTCCGAGGTGTCCCTGAAGGACTTCCGCAAGGACCTGACCATCGACGTCTACAACGAGGCCGGGCAGAAGGTGCTCGGCTACAACGTCTTCCGCGCCTGGGTCTCCGAGTACCAGGCCCTGCCCGACCTCGACGCGAACGCGAACGCGGTCGCGATCCAGACGATCAAGCTCGAGAACGAGGGCTGGGAGCGCGACCTCGACGTCGTCGAGCCGGTCGAGCCCACGTTCACGGAGCCCCCGACATAGTGGCCACCGCGCTCGACGTGTTGCTCCCCGGCGGGCTCTGGGTCGGCGGCGAGCGCCGTCGGGACGCCGCCCTGCGGCCGCTGACCGGCGAGGACGAGGCGTTCATGCTGGACGACGCGACCTCCGGCCGGACTCCGGCGCACCGCGTGACGGCGCTCCTCGAGCGCTGCCTCGTGCGCCTTGGGCCCCACGAGCCGGTCGACGCGGACGCCGTGCGCGAGCTCGGCGCCGGCGACCGGCAGGCGCTCCTCCTGCACCTCCGCCGCCTCACGTTCGGCGACCGCCTCGAGTGCGTGCTGACGTGTCCCTTCTGCGGCGAGGACCTCGACCTCGACCTGCGCGTCGAGGATCTCCTCGTCGCCCCGTACCCGGAGCGCCCGCTCGAGCTCGACGCCGAGATCGACGGCGTCCGGGTTCGCTTCCGGCTTCCGACCGGGGCGGACGAGGAGGCGGCCGCGGCCGTGGCGGAGGAGGACGCGGAGTCGGCGGTCGCGGCGCTCCTCGAGCGCTGCGTCGCCCGGCCGCCGGCGATCTCCGGCGAGCTGGCGGAGGCCCTCGGGGAGCTCATGGGCGACCTCGACCCGCAGGCCGACATCGTGCTCGAGCTGACCTGCGCCGCGTGCGGCGAGACGGCCTCGGTGCCGTTCGACGCCGGTGACTACGTCGCGCGCGAGATCGGCGATGACCGGGACGCGCTCCTCCGGGAGATCCACCTCCTCGCCCTGCACTACGGGTGGCAGGAATCGGAGCTCGTCGCGATGACGACCACGCGCCGGCGCCGCTACGTCAACCACCTCGTGGAGGCCCTGGCGCAGTGAGCTTCCTCCGCAACCTCGTGCGGCGCAGCGCCGGGCTCTCCGCGGAGACGCCGGTCCGGCCTCCGCGCGGACTGCCGGTCTTCGGGCCACCCGCGACCGAGGCCGCGACGATCGAGTCGCTCGACTCGGAGCGTGGGCCTCCCGCGGCCGAGCCGCCGGCGGTTACGACCCGCGAGGCCCGGACCGGGATCCCCGAGCCGGCCGAGCGGGCCGTGCGTGCGGAGCCCGAGGTCGAGCGCCCCGCCGGGATCTCGATGCCGGACGTGCCGAGCGGCGAGCCGCCGCTTGCGGCGCGGACCGAGGCGCCTGCTCGCGTCGAGCCGGCGCGCGAGGACCAGCCTGCGGACGCTCCACCGGTCCGGGCCGAGCCTGCGGCGCGCGTGGATCGCGCACCCGAGCCTCCCGCGCGCGTCGAGGTCCCCGCGTCGCCGATCGTCCCGCCGAAGGTCGAGGACGAGCTCCGGCCGGTTCCGGAGACGCCGCGACCGGCCGCCGTCGAGGGTGCGGCGCGCGTGGCGCCGGCCGAGGCGGACCGCCCGGCTCCGCCTCCACCGCCGCGTCCGTCCGAGCGCCGACAGGAGCCCCCCGTTCCACGGGCGCCCGAAGCCGTGCGGCCTACCGACGTGCCCCGAGCGGCGACGCCCGGCGTTCCCCGCGAGCGGCCGGCAGCCCGCCCGGCGCCGCAGCCCAGGCCGGTCGAACGGCCCCGGCTCGAAGCGCCCAGGGCGGCGCCCGCGTCCGAGCCGCCCGTCGAGATCCGGATCGGGCGCGTCGAGGTGCGCGCGCCCCGGGTGCCCGAGCCCGCGCCGGCTCCGCCGCCGCCGGCCGAGCGGGGCTTCGGCGATCTCGCGCTGGCGCGTCGCGGACTCGAGCGGAGGTGGTACTGAGTGAGCAACTCGCTCGCCATCTCGGCGGTCACCGCGACGCTCCGCGACCTCCTCACGCAGGGCATCCACGCCGACGCGGAGCTCGTGGATGCCGAGATCTCGACCGCGCCGCTCGACAAGACGCCGAAGAACGACGCCCTTCCGCAGGTCAACCTCTTCCTCTACGGGGCCTCGCCGAACACCGGCTGGATGAACGGCGACCCGCCGTCGGCGCGTCCGGGCGAGGAGTCCCGCCCGGCGCTCGCGCTCGACCTCCACTACCTCGTGACGGTCTTCGGGAAGGCGGACGACGACGTCGTCGCGCACCGGCTGCTCGGGCGGACGATGCGAATCCTCCACGACCATCCCGTCCTCGGGCGCGACGAGATCCGGAACGCCCTCGACGGCAACGACCTCGGCGACCAGGTGGAGCGGGTGCGGATCACGCCCCAGCCGCTGACGCTCGACGAGATGTCGAAGCTCTGGACGTCCTTCCAGCGCGAGTACCGGATGTCCACCGCGTACCACGTCTCGGTCGTCCTGATCGAGAGCGACCGGCCCGCGCGCACGCCGCTCCCGGTGCTGACGCGCGGAGAGGGCGACGTCGGTGTGGACGTCGTGCCCGAGCCGGTCCCGCCGTACCCGGCGCTCGAGCGCGCCGAGCCGGCGAGCGGGCAGGAGGCCGCGCGCCTGGACGAGCTGGTTCGGTTCATCGGCCACCACCTCGAGGGCGCGTCGGTCGTCGCCCGCCTCTCGACCATGAGGATCGAGACGCCGGTGACCCTCACGGCCGAGGCGGGCGGCGGGCCGCACGAGTTCCAGGCGCGGCTCCCCGCCGACCCGGCGGCGCTCCCGGCCGGCCTCTACGCCGCCACGGCGGTCGTCGCACAGACGGGCGAGCCCGAGCGCCGCACGAACGACGTCCCGCTCGCGGTCGCGCCCGAGCTCCTCACGGTCGCGCCGTCACCGGCGGCGCGCAATCCGGACGGCGACGTGACCCTGACCGTGACCTGCCGGCCCGACGTCCTTCCCGCCCAGCGCGCCTCGCTTCTCCTGGGCAGCCGGGAGGTTCCGGCGGAGGACCACGACACGTCCACCGGGACGCTCACCTTCGTCGTGCGGGACGCGGCGCCGGGCGAGCACTGGCTGCGCCTCCGGGTGGACGGCGTGGACAGCCTGCTCGTCGACCGCACGGTCTCGCCGGCGGTCTTCGACCCGAGCCAGAAGGTGACCATCACATGAGCGCGGGCGAGGACTGGCAGGCCGCGAACCAGCGCCACCTGAGCGCGGCGCTCGCCGTGCTCGCGGCGACGATCGAGGGCACCCCGTCGGACGAGGCGGAGGCCGAGCTGCGCGCCGCGGCCGGCGCGATGCCCGCGCCCCCGGCGCTCGAGGCGCTTGCGGCCGGGTTCGGACTCTCGCCGTTCGAGCGCGACATCGTCCTCCTCTGCGCGGGGCCGGAGCTCGACGCCTCGTTCCCGCTTCGCTCCGCGCCGACCTTCGGCCTCGCCCTCGCCCGGCTGCCCGACGCGCACTGGACCGCCCTCGGGCCCGCCGCTCCCCTCCGGCGGTGGCGGCTCGTCGAGGTGGGCGCGGGGGCGACGCTGGCCGAGAGCCCGCTCCGCGCGGAGGAGCGCGTGCTGCACTACCTCACGGGCGTGTCGTACACGGACGAGCGGCTCCAGGGCCTCCTGGCGCCGGTCGACGCGCTGCCCGAGCTGCCCGCCTGGCACCAGGAGCTCGCCGACCGGATGGCCGCGGCACTTGCGCGCTCGTCCGAGGCGACGCTCCAGCTCGATACCCGCGACGTTGGGGCCGCACGCGCCGTCGCGGTCGCCGCGTGCGCGTCGATCGGGTTGCGCGTTGTCGCGCTCGAGGGCGCCGACATCCCCGCGACCGCCTCGGAGCGGGACGGGCTCGCGCGCCTCTGGGAGCGCGAGGCGGTCCTCGGCGGCGGCGTCCTCCTGCTCGAGCTGGGCGAGCCCGACGGTGAGCCGGAGCTCCGCTCGGCGGCCTCGTTCGTGGACGGCGTGCACGGGCCCCTCCTCATCTCGGGCCGGGCGGCCCTTGCGACCCGGCGCCGTCCGGTCGTCCGGCTCGAGCCGCGCCGGCCGAGCGCCGCCGAGCGCGCCGATCTCTGGCGGGCGGCGCTCGGGGAGACGGCGACGAGCCTGAACGGCTCCGTGGACGCCCTCGCGTCGCAGTTCGACATCGGCGCCAACGGGATCCGGTCGGCGGCGGCAGCGGCCGCGGCCGAGGAGCCCGAGCGGGCGGAGACGGTGCTCTGGGACGCCTGCCGCGCCTGGTCGCGGCCGGGCCTCGACGGGCTCGCCCGGCGGATCGAGCCGGCCGCGGGCTGGGACGACCTCGTCCTTCCGGAGCGGCAGCGCGAGATCCTGCGGGAGCTTTCGGCCCACGTGCGGCGCCGCGCGACCGTCTACGACGACTGGGGCTTCGGCGCGCAGGCGTCGCGCGGCCTCGGCGTCAGCGCGCTCTTCGCGGGCGCGAGCGGCACCGGCAAGACGATGGCCGCGGAGGTCCTCGCCGGCGAGCTCGCCCTCGACCTCTACTGCGTCGACCTCTCGAGCGTCGTCTCGAAGTACATCGGCGAGACGGAGAAGAACCTCCGCCGGGTGTTCGACGCCGCGGAGGGGGGCGGCGCCATCCTCCTCTTCGACGAGGCCGATGCGCTCTTCGGCAAGCGGACGGAGGTGAAGGACAGCCACGACCGTTACGCCAACATCGAGGTCTCGTACCTCCTCCAGCGCATGGAGGCCTACCGCGGCCTCGCCGTCCTCACGACGAACATGAAGGAGGCGCTCGACGCCGCGTTCATGCGCCGCCTCCGCTTCGTCGTCCAGTTCCCGTTCCCGGACGCCGCGCAACGGGCGGAGATCTGGCGGAGGATCTTCCCGGAGCGGACGCCGACCGAGGGCCTGCGGATCGAGGAGCTCGCGCGCCTGAACCTCGCGGGCGGGAACATCCGCTCGATCGCCCTGAACGCGGCCTTCCTCGCGGCGGACGCGGGGGAGCCCGTGCGGATGTCCCACCTCGCGCGGGCGGCGCGCACGGAGTACGCGAAGCTCGAGAAGCCGCTCATCGAGACGGGGGTGGGGAGCTGGTGACGCGCCGTGTCTCCGTCCGGATCGACGAGCTCGTCCTCGACGGCGTGGAGGCCGGCCCGGCCGTGGAGTCGGAGGTGCGCGCCGAGCTCGCCCGGCTCTTGACCGCCCGGCCGCCCTCGCCGCAGGCCGCCGAGCGGCGGACCGTCGCACTGCCGTCCGGGCCCGTCGGGCCCGCCGTGGCGCGCGCGATCGCGAAGGGGCTCTCGTGAGCCACGCGTTCCTGCAGCGCTGCGCGTGCGGTGGGACGCCGGGGCCCGACGGAGAGTGCGCCGCGTGCAAGGCGAAGCGGCTCGCGCAGGTCCCGTCCCTCGTCGGGGAGACGCTCGGCGAGGCCGGCCGGCCGCTCGAGCCGGCGACGCGGGCGGACTTCGAGCGAACGACCGGCCACGACTTCGGCGCCGTCCGCGTGCACACGGGCGAGCGGGCGGCGAAGTCGGCCGAGGCGATCGGCGCGCGCGCCTACACGGTCGGGCGAGACGTCGTCTTCGCCGCCGACCGCTACGCCCCGGGCTCCGAGGCCGGCCGGCGCCTCCTGGCGCACGAGCTCACCCACGTCCGGCAGCAGGCCGGCGCGACGCCGTCCGGGCCGCTGCGGGTCGTCGACGCCCCGGCCGCCGAGGCGGAGGCGGACCGGGCCGCGCGCACGGTGACAGCCCGCATGCCTGTTGCGGTGCAGCGCCAGCCCGACCGGCCGCACCTGCTTCCCGTGCCCGAGCTTCGCGGCCCCCCGCCGCCGATGCTCTTCCCGCCGGGCTCGATCCGCGAGACGTACATCCTGCCGGCGCCGCCCGTCATCAGGCTTTCGCCGCCGACCCTCTTCGCGCCGCGGGACCGGTTCCCGCGCGTGCTCGACACGCCGCTCGTCGGCCCGGCTCCGTTCACGCCGGCGATCTTCATCTCCGTCTCGCGCTGCGTCCCCGACCGCCCGCTCGGCTGGGGCGACTTCCAGGGCGCGCCCGGCGCCGGGTTCGCCGCGTGGACGATGGCCGACGTCGCCGAGGAGGACGTCCAGGGGAACGTGATGTTCCGCGCCGTCCTGAACAACACGGCGTCCTGGGTGAAGCCGGAGTACCCCGGGGCGGGCGCGCGTGCCACCAACCGGTGCGCGCCGCTCGTCACGCGGTGCCAGAGCGACCTGGCGGCCGCCGGGGCGGGCGCCACGTGGAGCCGCACGCCCGGCGTCGGCTGCGCCGCGACCGTGTTCACGCCCGCACAGGCCACGAACGCGAACGAGTGCGACACCGTTGTCGGGGCGGCGTGCGACGCCGACGCGATCGCCGAGTCGGCGCGGCTCCTCCGCCACGAGCAGGGCCACTTCGACATCGCCTGCAAGCTGGTCGGGCGCGCCGACGACGCGCTGGCGGCGGGCCGGCCGCTCGCGACCGTGCGCACCTGGCTGAACACCCACGTCCAGCCGCGGAACACGGCGTACGACAACGACACCGGCAACGGCTGCAACTCGGGCCAGCAGACGACCTGGGAGGCGAGGATCGCGGCAGGCCTTCCGGCGGTGGTGGGCCCATGACCCACGCCGTCCTCCAGCGTCGGTGTGCGTGCGGTGGGACCCCGGGCCCGGACGGCGAGTGCGCGGCGTGCAAGGCGAAGCGGCTGCAGCGGAAGGCGGCCGGGCCGGCTCCGACGGCGGCGCCGCGCGTGGTGGGCGAGGCGCTCCGCGCGCCGGGTCGTCCGCTCGATGCGCCGACACGGGCCGCGATGGAGAAGGGCTTCGGGCACGACTTCGGCCGGGTGCGGGTGCATACGGATGCGCGTGCCGCCGAGTCCGCGCGGGCGGTCGGCGCGCTCGCGTACACGGTCGGGCGCGACGTCGTGTTCGGCGCGGGCCGGTACGAGCCGGAGACGCGCGCCGGGCGGCATCTGCTCGCGCACGAGCTGACGCACGTCCTCCAGCAGGATGGAGCTGCATCCGGCGGGGGCACGCTCGCCGTTCGGCCCGCGGGCGACTCGTTCGAACGGGAGGGAGACGCGGTGGCCCGCCAGGTCGTCGACGGCCCGCCCGCGAAGGCGCCCGTGCGCGTGCGGCGTCTCGAGAGCGACGGGATCCAGCGGTTCACGTTCGGGAGCGGGGTCGGGCCGAGCTTCGGCGGGGCCGACCGCCTCGTCCCGGTGCCGGCCGCGCACCAGGAGCGCGTGGACGCGGCGCTCGCGATCGTCTCGCGCGTCGTCAACAACCCGCGCGACTTCCCGGGGTGCCCACGCTTCTTCGAGACGAACTGCCCCGGCGGGACGGCGACGTCGCTGACCGATTCGTTCAACCGCGCGGTCATCTGGTTCAACGAGGGCGCCCCGCCGACGCGCGGCGGCGTCACGGCCGGGCTCGGCGGCCAGAACATCGGCTACACCGGCCTCGCGTTCCGCATCGGCCGGTGGGCGATGGCCGCGAGCTTCATCCACGAGCTGATGCACGTCTGCGGCCAGGCCGACCACGACATCGGCGACCAGGCGAAGAACGCCTGCGGCCGCCTCCCCGACATCATCCAGGTCAGTCCGCGGATCGAGATCTCCAACCCGCTGTGATGAGCGCCTTCGTCCACAGCCGGAGAACGGCCGCGCCCGAGGCGGCGCGGGTCGCTGCGCTCCTCGGCTCGGGGCGCCCGCTCGACCGGCGCACACGCCTCCAGATGGAGCGGCGGCTCGGCCACGACCTGCGGGACGTCCGCGTGCACGACGACGAGCGCTCCGCGTTCGCGGCGCGCGCCTTCGGGACCCGCGGCTTCGCGGTCGGGCGCGACGTCGTTCTCGGTCATCCGCACGACGAGCGGCTGCTCGCCCACGAGCTCGCGCACGTCGTCCAGCAGGAGCGGCGCGGCCCGGCCGGCGACCCCGAGCGCGGCGCCCGGCTCGCGGAGCGCGCCGATTCCATCTCCCCGAGCCGCCTCGGCGCCGCGGCGCCCGGCTTCCACGCCGACGACGACGAGGAGCGGCGCCCGACCAGGGTCGAGTCGGCCTTCACGCTCGACTGGAGCCGGTTCGCGCGCTCGAACCGCTTCTCGCTCGGCGTCCCGCAGCTGACGCTCGGCCCCATGCCGCCCGTGCTGCTCCCGACGCCCACCCTTCCGGGCGGGCCGGTCCTCCCGCCGCTCACCACGCCGTCGACGACCGGAACGCCGCCCGCGCCGGCCGCCTCGACCGCGCCGTCGCGGCTCTCGGTCGCCTCGAGCGGGAGCTTCAGCCTGGGCCTCAGGCTCGGCTTCCCCGAGCCCGAGGCGAAGACGATCCCCGGAGCGCCGGCCTCGGCGCTCTCCGAGTCGCTCCGGCGGGCGCAGGTCATGAACGAGATGCTCACGGGGCAGGTCCCGCGCGGCTGGGACGCGATCGACAAGGCCCAGCTCGCCGGCGCCGTCTGGGGCATCTTCTCCACGCACATCGCGCCGGATCTCGCCCGGAAGATCACGAGCAGCGTGTCCGGCTCGACCGGGGCGGGCGGCCCGTCCTACCAGCTCGACCTCGTCCTCTTCACCGACTTCTCGGGAGGTGGTCTCTCCTTCTCGGTCGCGTACTGAGCGGGCTTACCGATGTCCGAGTTCCCAGGCAGTCCCAAGCTCCTGAAGGGCGCGCTCGTCGTCTTCGGCGCTCCCGTCCCCGTGCCCACGAACCTGATCGTCTTCCAGTTCAACCCGGACGAGATGACGCGGAGCTTCCGCCAGGACGCCCC